>CBDBED010000007.1:0-213093 GCA_965204245.1 Dehalococcoidia bacterium | reverse complement strand
CAGAGGGTCTGTCCCGGATACAGATGCAGGGAGGTCCGTTGGCAGAGCAGCGGACAGAAGAGCGCGTGACACGTCTGGAGGCCACATACGAGCATGTGGCTACCAAGGCCGACCTCCAAGCGACCAAGGCCGACCTCCAGCAGGAAATCGGCGACGTGAAGGTGGACTTGGCCGCCTTGAGGGGAGAAGTCCCTTCCCTCCGCTGGACTATGGGGTTAGGTTTCACTGCTTTGGCCATTCTAGTTGCCCTCGTTGGAATCCTAGGGTGACTTGGAGAACAACATATGGATGACTTGACCAAGGAGCAGGTGACGGCGCTGGGGCGCGCGGTGGGTCTGAACATACAGGACCCTGAACTGACAGAGGTCACCTATAACATCAATGCTCTGTTGCAGGCACTTGATGACATCAACGAACCGGGGTTGGATGCCATCGAACCGTTGCCTATCGTGCTGCCGGAGTAATCGGGCTAGCCTTAAGCCTGCTGTCCGCGCATCACATGCGCGGGCATTTACTCCCCTCTAGCGAAAGTCCCTTCCAGTATCCCCAAGCCCAGGACGTTGCCGCGCATGGCTGTGAGCAGGTCCGTAACCGTTGCCCCAGCTTCCAAGTCAAGCTCGCGGTCCAAGGCATGGAGCATGAAGCGGTAGGTGTGGGCTGAGCCAGCAGGCGGGCAGGGGCCTCCGTAGCCGTGTATGCCGAAGTCATTCAGCCCGTGTCGGCCTTCAGCGACATCGTCACCCTGTTTACCCAATCCCTCTTTCAACTCGCGTCGGCCGGGTTCGAAATTGAAGGCCAGCCAGTGGACGAAGGGGCCATTCGGGGCGTCGGGGTCGTCCATGATGAGGGCTAGAGAGCGGGTATGAGGGGGGACTGCTTCCACTTGAATGGGAGGCGAGACGTCCTCTCCCTCGCAGGTGTATTGGGTGGGGATTGGCTGACCGTCGGTGAAGGCAGGGCTGGTGACCTGCATGGCCGCGATGCCGCGTTCCAAGGGGTTAGGAGTGGGAGATGGCGCATCGCCGTCGCAGGCAATGAGCAGCGCGGTGACAGAGGCAAAGAAAAGCAGGAGCCACCGGGTCATTCCGGAGGCTCCTGTTGCCGCATTGGAGGGAGGGTCCGAAAGAAGGGGGTAGGCATCAGTCCCGTTGTTGGAGAACTTCGCCGGCAAAGGTCATTACCTTGTCCACGCGAATGACCACGGCGACGCCCTTGCGCTCGGGATCGCGCTCCAACTCTTGGGGTATGGTCTTGGCCATGACCTGATCGCGGATTTCGCCATCGGCGTGGACCGTGGCGACACCGTGGAAGCGCCACTGGAGACGCTCCTCGGCGTTGCGATAGACGACGGCGACGTTGGGGTTTTCCTGGATATTCTGAAGAGTCAGACGGTGGCTGCGTTCCCAATAGGCGAGGGACTGGTCGTCGAAGACCATCATGCTTCCCTTGGGGCCGATGTCGGGCTCTCCGTCCTTGTTGGCGGTGGCAATCCAGCAGACGTTGCCTTCGGGGATGAATGCGCCGTCTATGTGTTGGGCAATGTTCTCGTCGAGGTTAATCATGTTTGTCCTCTAAGTGTGTGTTGAGGGTCTACAAAGTTGCAGGAATGGCTTCCTTGAACCGGCGTATGGCGTCGATGTGGGGGCCGGGGCCTTCAAGGTTGCCACGCATGGTGTTAAAGGAGAGGTGGCTGGCGCCGATGTCGCTCCAGAAGCTGGCTTCCTCGACCCATGCCTCGGGGTTGTTGCCCGCTTGGTTGATGTTGATGCGAGCTTCAATGCCGATGGAGGCGGGGTCGCGGCCTGCCTCTTCTGCGTACCCGCGGAGTTGGTCGACCACGGCGCGGCCCTCGTCGCTGGCGGGGACCATGGGGAACCAGCCGTCGCCCATTTTGGCTACGCGTCGGAGAAGTCGTTCGTCGCGGCCTCCGAGCCAGATGGGGATGGGGCGCTGAACGGGCAGGGGGTTGAGGCCGGCCTCGGTGATATTGTGGTAGCGACCGTGGTAGGTGACAACCTCGTTGGTCCAGAGGGCGCGGAGGACATCCATCTGCTCTTCCTCGCGACGCCCGCGATTGCCGAAGGCCTCGTTCAGGGCCTCGTATTCGACTTGGTTCCAGCCGACGCCCACGCCTAGGCGAAACTTTCCATTGGTGAGGATGTCGATTTCGGCAGCCTGCTTGGCAACCAGGGATGTCTGGCGCTGGCCGAGAACCAAGACGGAGGTGACAAGTTCGAGGTTCTGGGTGATGGCGGCGGCATAGCCGTAGAGCACCATGGGCTCGTGGAACATGTCTTTGCTGTTATATGCGCCCTGCCAGTCGGGGCGGTTGGTGAGGTCAGCGCCGAGGACGTGGTCGAAGACGGATACGTGGCTGTAGCCCAACTGCTCGGCGGCTTGGAAGTACTCGCGGACGCCGCCGGGGTCGGCGCCGATTTCAGTCTGCGGGAAAACAACTCCGAGCTTCATAGAAGCTTCTCCTTCAATCCGGGCTGCTACCTGAATCCGGGCTCTTTCCGAAACCCGGAAAGTGACATAAGACGCGAGCTAGCGCGTCAGATGGGAGTCCCGTATGTCCTGCAAACCTTGGTCGGCATAGGTCATCAGGTCGGGGGCAGGCTTGCCGAGCATCACCTGCATATAGCAAGGCTCGAGGCTGTCGTTGTGGAAGCCGTGGACGACGTTGGGAGGGCATAGGACGCAGTCCCATGGGCCGAGACGGGTCTCGTGGCGCTCGCCGTTCTCGTCATCCCAGAAGACCTGCATGTGGCCTTGTAGGACGAAGAAGACCTCTTCGACCTCGTGGGTGTGGGGAGCGTTTCCCTCACCGACGGGGACGTACATGATGCTGAGGGTGAAGTTGCCGGGGGGTATGGAGAGGGGATCGGCCTTTCCTGAGGCCCCAGTGCCGATAAAGCGGTGCTGGGCACGTTTGTAGCCGGGCACGGTGGCATCGGCAAAGGCGTTCCAGTCGGGCTTGCGGGTACGAAAGAGAGCTACGGGGCAAGTCTCGCCCCAGACTCCAGTGTCCTTCTTGTTGGCGGTAGTGCTCATTGGTAATCCTCCTTGTTGAACAGGGAGATTCTAACGCAGTAGCGTGGTCTGGGAAACAGGGGGCGGAGCAAAGGTCGGGAACGAGCTTTGAAGCAGGTGATGGGGACTGATGAGGGGCTGGGGGCTGGGGTTAGGGAGCGCTGGTCTCGTATATGCCGTTAGTCTGCGTCTGATCGAATGGGAGGGAGGACGTAGCTGGCTGTTCGGCGATGGTGTCGCCGAGGACAGCGGCGCGTCCCGTGGCGGTGACCTTGTAGTAGCCGGGGTTGCCCACGCGCTCCAACCAGCCGAATTTTTCACGGGCTGCGTTTCGGATGGCCTGCACAAAATCGGTGGGCTGGGGCCAGCCTGTGGCATCGAAGATGTTTGAGAGTTCGGTGGCGGAGACGCCCTCGGCACCCATGTGGAGTTCGGCTGCGTAGGTGGCTACGACGACGCGGCGCATGTCGCCTAGGGGATTCACGCTGCGGCAGTATTCGGCGGCCCGTTGATAGTCGGCTGGGTCGGCGTTAAGAGTGTTGACGTTAGTGGGTTCGATAGCCTCCGGGTCATCGACGGGAGAGTCGAGGGGGGCGGTTGGGCCGGGTGCTTGGGTGGAGGCTGGGGAGGGAGTGTTGGCAGAGCCAGTGACTGAGACTGCTCCCGATGCGATCAAGCGCATCATCTCCCGAGCGAGGTCGTGGTCGAAGAACTCGAGGGTGTATTCAGGTTGATTGCTTGGATGTACGGTGACACGCAGGAGCATGCTACGCCTCCGGGCGTGGTTGCAGGTAAGCTAGCATGGCGGCCAAAGGAATAGCAATGAGAATGGGAACGAGGGTGACCGAAAAAGCGTAGTAGGCTAGAGGGACTCTTTGAGGCGTGTGGCGAGGGAGCGGGTCATTCCGGGGACCGCAGCGATTTCCTCGACGGGGGCTTCTTTGATGCCCTTCAGTGTCCCAAAACGTCGCATGAGCATGCGCTTGCGCTTGGGGCCGATGCCGGTGACGTGGTCTATGGGCGACAGGGTGGAGCGCTTGCTGCGGAGGTTGCGGTGGTAGGTGATGGCAAAACGATGGGCCTCGTCGCGTATGCGCTGCACCATGTACAGGGCTTGGGAATTGCGGGGGAGGACGACAGGCTCGGGGGTGTGGGGCAGGAAAATCCACTCATTTTCCTTGGCTAGGGACGCCAATGGGATGAAGTCGATGCCCATTTCGAGGAAGACTTCCAAGGCTGCGGAGAGATGGCCCTTGCCACCATCGATGAGAACGAGGTCGGGGACGAGTCCCCAGCTTTCGTCGCCAGTGCGATGGGGCTCGTCGGTGGGCTGGGGGCCTGCCTTGCCCTTGAGGTCTGAGAGGCGCTTGAAGCGGCGGCGCAGCACTTCCTGCATGCTGGAGTAGTCGTCCACGCCCTCCACTTTCTTGATGCGGAAGCGGCGGTAGTGGGCGGTCTTGGGAGCCCCCTCCTCGAAAGTGACCATGCTGCCCACGGAATTGCTGCCCTGTATGTTGGAGATGTCGTAGCACTCCATACGATGGGGAGGGTTGGGCAGGTGCAGTTCTTCCTGTAGCTCGATGAGGGCTTGGTGGGTGGCATCGGCGTTGGAGAGCCACTTGGCCCTGCTCTGGGAGAGGCCCTGCTTGGCGTTTTCAGCAGCCATTTGCACCAGATGGTGGTATCTGCCACGCTGGGGACAGAGGAGGGTTACCGCCTTGCCCCGCTCTTGGCGCAGCCACTGTTCGATCTGGTCCTGTTCTTCCAAGGGGTGCTGGATGAGGATGCGAGGGGGGATGGTGGAGGCCGATTGGTAGAACTGCTTGATGAACTGGCCCATGACGTGGGAGGGGTCGGAGTCCTGGGTGCCCTCCATGATGAAGTGGTCGCGGCCCATGAGGCGCCCGTGGCGAATGAAGAAGACCTCCATACGGGTCTCGTCCTCGGCCCCGGCCATGGCGACGACATCGGCATCGTAGGTGGCGGTGGTGTCGACCTTGATGCGCTGCTCCTCGGAGACGCGGTGTACGCTGCGCATCTGGTCGCGCAGAACCGCAGCCCGTTCGAACTCCAGCTTCTCGGAGGCCTGCTCCATGCGGTGCTTGAGGTCGTCCACCACCATTTCGGTCTTGCCCTCCATGAAGGCGATGACCTGCTGGATGACCTCGCCGTACCCGTCCTTGTTCACCGCGCCGATGCAGGGAGCGTTGCAGCGGTTGATGTAGTACTCCAAGCAGGGACGGGGGTCGGTGCCGGTGATGGTCTTGGTGCAGGACCTGTAGGGGAAGAGGCGCTTGAGGAGGTCCATGGTCTTGCGCACGCTCCCCGCAGTTGCGAAGGGGCCGAAATAGCGCGCGCCGTCCTTGTGGACGCGGCGGGTGATGTATATCTGGGGAAAGTCTTCAGCTAGGTCGATCTTGAGGTAGGGGTAGGTCTTGTCGTCCTTGAGACGCGCATTGAATGGCGGTTTGTGCTTCTTGATGAGGGTGTTTTCGAGTATCAGGGCCTCTGCCGACGAGTGGGTGATTATGAACTCGTAGTCGGCGATGCGGGAGGCCATGGTGCGGACTTTGAGGGGAAGGTTGTAGGGGGAACCGAAGTAGTAGCTGACGCGGTTGCGAAGGTTGCTGGCCTTGCCCACATAGAGAACCCGGTCGCGGGTGTCTTTCATGAGGTAGACGCCGGGCGTTTCCGGGGTGGTGGCGAGCCGATGGTCGAAGGCGGTTCTATCCATCTGTTATCAGCTTGAGGGCCATCTGCTATCAGGTCGAGGGCCATCTGCTATCAGTTTTGGGGGGTGTAGCCCTCTTTGGAGGTGTGGTCCGCAGTTCAGGGGTGTTCGCTTTCGGTGCAGGGTTTTCCGGCTGTGGTATTCAGGGTGAATGATGGGGGCTAGAGCACCAGGATGCTCAAGACCACCAGTACACCAAGGGCAGTCAGCCCCATGGCCCCGATACGGCGCAGTTCCGGCCCGATGTGGTCAAGCACGGAGGGGTGATACTGAGGTTGAGGCCGTGGGGCCCCGCGGACGGGCGAGGCTGCGGGTGCGGTGGCCACGGCTGTCTGAGGTGCGGATTCATCGGGCTCAATTGCGGCAGGGCTTGCACCGGCTGGATGGGGCCGGGTAGTTGCGGCGGCTGAGGTGCGGATCTGCCTGCGCCTCCGCTGTCCAAGCTGGGCTTGCCGTGATGCTACTTTATGCCCTCTGCCCGGCATGTGCCTCCCTTCCCCTCTGGGCGTTTTCGGCCTCTCGTTGTCGGTCTGCGTCGTTTACCAGTGCTATGCTTTCCAGCTCTTCCTCGTCGACCTCGGTGGCACCGAACCATGCATCGAGTATCTCTTGGGCCATGGCCTCGGAGGTGAGGCGGAGGCTAAGGCATAGCACATTGGCATCATTGTAACGCCGTGCGCCCCGCGCTGTCTCGGCATCGACGCAGAGAGCAGCCCGGACCCCGGGTATCTTGTTGGCTGCGATGCTGACGCCGGTGCCTGTCCAACAGAAGAGCACGCCTTGGTCGCAATCGCCGGATGCCACGCGGTGTGCCAAGCGCAGGGCGACGCCAGCCCATTGGGTGGCGTCGCCCGGTCTTAGTGCGCCATGGAGTTCCACGTCCATGCCCCGGACTGACAGGAGTTGCACCACTCCTTCAGCCACCGGCGTCCGTTCATCGCTGCCTATGGCCAGCTTCATTAAGCCCCCAAGCAAGACACTTGGGCAATTCTAACACCCGGAACGGTCTTGTGGACGATGGCGGGACGGTGCAGTGGTTGGTGAATACTCAGGCGCGGGGGTGGCTTTTCTCAAACTCCTCGTGCACATGCTCGTCGGTGAGGTGGGTGTAGACCTGGGTGGTGGCCATGCTGGCGTGTCCAAGCAGCGTCTGGACGTGACGCAGGCTGGCCCCGCCTCGGAGCATGTGGGTGGCGAAACTGTGGCGAAGGGTGTGGGGCGTGATGTCTTTCTCGATGCCGCCGTCTCTGGCGTAGCCTTTAATGGCGGTCCACACCCACTGGCGCGTGAGGCGCTCGCCTCTGCGATTCAGGAAGACTGCATCCTCGTCCTTTCCGCTGAGCAGAGTGGGACGCGAATTGTCCAAGTAGTCTCCGACGACTTCCGTAGCGTGAGGGTGCATGTACACAAGGCGCTCTTTACCGCCCTTGCCCAGGCAACGAATGTACCCCTCTTGGAGATTTACGTCTTCAAGATTCAGGGATGTCAGCTCAGTGACCCGCAGCCCTGTAGCGTATAGCAATTCCAGCATGGCCAGGTCCCGCTGGCCCTCGACGGTGCCGCGCTTGGCTGGCTGGTCCAGCAGGCGTTCGGTTTCCTCTTCAGTGAGATGCTTGGGGAGGGTGCGCCCGACGCGGGGAGAAACAAGGAACTCAGCGGGGTTGTCCTTGAGTGTACCCTCGTCCACCATGAAGCTGAAGAACGACTTCAAGGCGGCGACCTTGCGGGCGGTGGTGCTGTCGCGGTAACCCTGATTGTTGCGCAGGTGAGACACGTATTCGGTCAACAGGTCGAGATCGATCTTTTGCCAGCCGTGTTTGACTTTGCCCTTCTTTCCGTTCCCGTTCCCGTTGCCGTTCCCTATCTTCTGTTCGGCAAACTCGATAAACTGCCTCAGGTCGTTCTGATAGGCTCCCAACGTGTTGCTTGGGCCTCCCCGTTCCACCACCAGGTAGTTCAGGAAAGACTCCACCTCGTCATACATCTAGTTCCCTTTCTGCTCATGACCCGGCAAGATGCTAGCAATGGAATCTAAACCTCGCATTGCGGTATCGGCGCGGAAAGAGGCGAATTTTTGAACTTTGACCAAAGTTTCGCCGTTGACGCTATGGAGAGGCAGCCCTAGAATTGCCCCGATATGGCTAAAGTATTCGACCTGCATATACACACCACCAAGGGTAGCGGCGACAGCAATCTCTCCCCGGAAGAAATGGTCCAAGAGGCAGAACGGCTGGGCTTGAAGGGCCTCTGCCTGACCGAACACAGCGGTCCTTGGGACCGTCACGAGTTCGAAGCCTTTGCCCGTGAGCGGAATCTCGTGCTGATACGCGCCATGGAGGCCGAGACGGACATGGGGCATGTCTTGGCCTTCGGGGTAGACCGATATCTGCCGGGCATGGAACGGGCACAAGAGATACGGCGTCATGTGGATGAGGTGGGAGGATTCATGATCACAGCCCACCCCTTCCGTGGCATCCACAATCACCGCGCCATTGCCCGGCCATTGCTGTACAAGGGAGGGGAGGAGTTGCCCGCCACGATAGAGGATGCGGCTGCTCACCCCGTCTTTCGTATTGCCAATGCCGTGGAAGTGGCGAACGGGGGCACAGTGGACTCGGAGAACAGGTTTGCGGTCGAAGTAGCAGAGCATCTCGGCATGCACTGCACTGGAGGCAGCGATGCCCACTCGGTGAACGGGCTTGGGCGCTGCGTTACGGTCTTCAGCGACGAAATCAACAGCGAAGCCGAGTTCCTCAAGGCGTTGAAAGAGGGCCAATACTATCCCGCCACCGGGCTGTCCGAAGGACGCTTGGTGCCCTTCACGCGCTAAATCGGCTCTTGCAGTCTCCCCAGTTTGACCCGCAAAAAATCCTGGACGGCCCCTTGGGGCAGACCTGCGTTGCCCTCGATTTGGAGACCACGGGGCTGGACTCGCAGCGTGACGCCATCATCGAGGTGGGAGCGGTCAAATTCCGGGGCGTTGAAGTTGTTGATACCTTCCAGTCCTTGGTAAACCCCTACCAGCCGCTCCCACCGTTCGTTCAGCGTTTGACAGGGATTACCCAACGGGAACTGGACGCCGCTCCTTCCTTCAATGCCATTGCCGACCAGATTTCGGAGTTCATCGGCGCGGCGCCGATTGTGGGACACAACGTAGCGTTTGACACCGGTTTCTTGTCGAGGCAAGGGATCAGGCTGAGCGGCCAGTCATACGACACATGGGACTTGGCGGCGACTATCCTGCCCAGTTGCACGGAGTACTCCCTTCCAAGGCTGGCCCGGTTCCTTGGCGTGGAGCACCGCCGGCCGCACCGGGCTCTTCCAGACGCTGAAGCGACGCATGCCGTTTTGATGGCACTGATGCAGCATGTTTTGGACTTGAATCCGGGTGTGGCGTCGTCAATCCAACGGCTGGGAGTGCAAGGGCGATGGACGACCGGGGCGTTGTTCGCCATGCCCGCTGCTGCACCCGGCACTGGCGCGACGTCGACGATGGGCATTGGAGGTATTGACCCTGCGGCCCTTTCGGAGAGGTTGCCTCATCGCACTCGACTGAGGGCGTCCCAAGACGACGCGAAACTAAACGAGGAGAGGTTGGTGGGCCTGCTCAGTCCCACTGGTCCCTTTGCCTCGATTATTCCGGGCTTTGAGCACCGTCCGCAACAGGTGGAGATGCTCCAAGCGGTGGCTAGGGCCTTCAACGAGGAAACGCACCTGCTTGCCGAGGCGGGCACGGGGGTGGGGAAGTCGCTGGCGTATCTTCTGCCGGCGTTGGTCTATGCCTACCGGACGGGGAGGCGGGTGCTGGTCTCGACCAATACCATCAACCTGCAGGAACAGTTGCTGCAAAAGGACTTGCCGGCCTTGGTGGGGATGCTGGAACAGACGGGCTTGGTGCCCGAAGGCGAACTCCGAGTGGCAGCCCTGAAGGGTCGCACCAATTATCTCTGCGTGAGACGCCACGGACATCTATCCCGCAGCGACAACCTCACTGCTGATGAAGCCCGATTGCTGAGCAAGTCTCTGGTCTGGCTACAGGATACGGTAACCGGAGACCGTGCTGAGTTGAACTTGGCAGGGCGTGACGGGGCTCTCTGGCACCGCATATCCGCAGGGGACCGGGGCGATTGCCCAGGGATAGGCAGCCGCGAGGGGCCGTGCTTCCTGAGGGCTGCCCGCGAAGCGGCCGACTCGGCCCATGTGGTAGTGGTAAACCATTCCCTGCTGTTGTCGGACTTGGCTCGCGGGGGCGGCGTTCTGCCGGAGTATCAGCACCTCATCGTGGACGAGGCCCACCATCTGGAGGAAGAGGCCACCAGACAGTTGGGTTTTGAGGTACCGGAAGAAGCACTGCAAAATATGCTGGACGGCTTGGGACGAATCGTCACCGAGTGCCGTGTGCTGCTGCGGACATCGCAGCTTACACCCGACCAAACCCGGACAGGTGAGCAGCGTCTGGACTTGCTGGAGTCGGGGGTGCCTCATTGCCGTGAGACTTGGCGGAATTTCTGGAACCTAGGGGAAACATTCCTGCGGCAACATGCCGCCTCTGGAGATGATCGACCACAGGTGTCGCTGGACAGGTCGGCCCGGGCGCAACCTTTATGGTCAGAGCTTGAGATTGCTTGGGAGGGTGTGGATGGGGCTTTGGGGACGGCTGTAGGACTTGCGGAAGGGGTGTTGAACTTCTTGGAACAGGTATCCCCTGCTGATGCGGTGGGGGCCGAAGTAACGAACCTGCACGAGTCTACCAGGATGCAGGTGGAATCGTGGCAGCATGAACTGGACGAGACCCGCTCCCGCTTGGCGATTCTGATGTCGGCACCCCTTGGCGAGCGCATTGACTGGCTCAACCGGCAGCCGGGCGATGATGGCCGCTTGATACTGAACTCTGCCCCGCTGAACCCCTCGACGCAGTTACGTGAGGGGCTTTTCTTTGAGAAGAAATGCGTCATTCTGACCAGCGCCACCCTCAGCACGCAGGGGAGCTTTGACTACATACGTGACCGCGTGGGAGTGCCGGAGTGCCCGGAATTGATGGTTGGGTCGCCTTTCGACTACAAGAACGCCGCCCTGCTAGTGCTGCCGGAAACGATGCCGGAACCCAACCACTGGGACTACCAGGATGCCCTGTGCCAAGTGCTGGTGGGATTGGGAGAGTCTCTGCAGGGACATACTCTCGCGTTGTTCACTTCGCACGCATCCCTCCGCGGGGTGGCGCGGGTGGTGCGTCCGGCTTTGGAAGCCATGGGCATCAGGGTGCTGGCCCAAGGAGTCGATGGCTCTGCACGTCGCCTGCTCCAAGAGTTTGCAGAGGACTCCAACTGTGTGCTGCTGGGCACTGCAAGCTTCTGGGAAGGGGTCGACATCGGCGGAGGACAGTTGCGGGCCGTGGTGCTGGCGCGACTGCCATTCCATGTGCCGACGGAGCCGATTTTTGCGGCACGGTCAGAGTTGTTTGATGACTCGTTTGGCCAGTATGCCCTGCCACAAGCAGTGCTACGGTTCCGGCAGGGCATAGGGCGCCTCATCCGTGGCAGCGACGACCGGGGGGCCATAGTGGTGTTGGACAAGCGGGTCACCGGGCGTGCTTATGGCAGGGCATTCCTGCAGTCCTTGCCGCCGTGTACTGAAGCACGAGTGCCCTTGTCGGCGGTACCGGCAGAGGCCGCTCGGTGGGTTGCCCGTGGTCAGGGCTAAAGAGATGGTCAGGGCTAAAGAGATGGTATGGAACTGCATATAGAGCAGCCCTTCGACTTGGCTTCCAGCCTCATGAGCGGTCAGGCCCACCGCTGGCGTCCCTGCGGAGATTGGTATTCGGGTGTGATTTACGGCAACTTGGTGCACATCCGGCAGGACCTGTTCGGTGTCGAATACCAATGCACGCCGGCAACGGAAGAGGAGTTGGAGCCACTGCTGCGTAGCTATTTTCGCTTGGACGATGACATCGAGGCCATCTATGAAGAAATCAACGGCGACTCACGGGTGGCGGAGATGGTGGGCCTGTATCCTGGGTTAAGAGTGTTGCGGCAGGAGCCTTGGGAGTGTTTAGTGGCGTTTATATGCTCGGCCACGTCGAATATACCGCGCATTGCCGCCAACATGGAATCGATGGCTGGCAGCTTCGGTACGCCATTCACGCTGAACGATGAGACCCGATGCACTTTCCCTGCGCCGCATCAACTGGCATGGGGAGGCGAAACCGTGCTGCGCCAGTTGGGGCTGGGTTTCCGGGCACGCTATGTGGCTCTTGCTACCGAGGAGGTTGCAGGCGGGGAGCTGGATTTGGAGCCATTGAAGGTGACCCCTTACGAGGATGCCAAAGCGCGTTTGATGCAGTTGGCCGGGGTGGGCTCAAAGATAGCCGACTGCGTGCTGGCATTTTCGCTGGAGAAGATGAACGCATTCCCCATTGATGTATGGGTGCGACGGGCGCTACTGGAGTGGTATTTCCCGCCGGGGACAAAGATGAGTGACAGGGATTTGCTGAGTTGGTCGCAAGACTATTTCGGCCGGTATGGCGCGTACTCCCAGCAATACCTGTTTCATGGCCGCAGATTGCGGGACCGCAAGAGCGGGAGCTAGGGCTGCAGTACCAGCTTTCCGAAGAAGCCTCGTTCTTCCATCACGGTGTGAGCTTGTGCTGCCTCGGAGAGCGGGAATACGCGGTCAACCGTGGGCTGGATGACTCCACGGTCCAGCATCTCAACAATCTGGCGCATGTCCTCCTTGGAACCCATGAACACGCCGAACACCTGCTGCTGGCGGGTGAAAAGGGCGCCCATGTTCAACTCTGCGCGGAACCCGGCAGTGACACCACAGATGCCGTAGCGGCCGCCTGGAGCCATGGAGTTGAAGGCGCGGTCGAAGAACTCTGCGCCTACGTGGTCGAGGACGACGTCCACTCCGCGGTCGCCGGTAAGCTCCTTGACCCGCTCAGTGACGTCTTCTTCGTTGTAGTTGATGACCTCGCTGGCACCTAGGTCACGGGCCATCTGGGCTTTTTCGGGGGTGCTGGTGGTGGCGATGACGCGGGCTCCCACTACGTTGTTAGCCACCTGAATGGCTGCCGTGCCGACCCCTGCCGAGGCGGATAGCACCAGCACCGTTTCCCAGGGCTTCAACTGTGCCTTGCGCACGAGAATGTTCCAGGACGGGAGGAAGGTCGTTGGAGCAGCGGCTGCCGCTTCGTAGCTGACGTGGTCAGCGATCCTGTGTGCATTGGCTGCTGGCACCACCACGCACTCAGCATAGCTGCCTGCGAGGTTAGAACCCATGAAGGTGGTGCGGGGACAGAGGTCATCGTCGCCCGCCAGGCACAGGGAACACTGTCCGCAGCTTTGGCGGGGATTGATCACAACGCGGTCGCCTGCGCTCAGTCCGACCACTCCTTCACCTACCTCGATTACGTCGCCTGCCGAGTCGCCGCCTGGGATGTGTGGCGGGGGAAATGAGCGGCGCTGGCCACGCTGCCCGGCGCGGACGTAGGTGTCGAGACGGTTCAGGGCCGAAGCCCTCACGCGCACCTTTACGTGTTGTGGCACGAGTTCAGGTTCGGGCAGGTCGCCGTAGGTGAGGACCTCCGGACCGCCATGCTCTTCGATATATACCGCTTTCATCTGATGCTCCTTGCACTTGCCCAAGGGTCTAGATGTCGAGAATATCCCTCAAGGGACATGTGAAACCAGGAAGAACATCTAATCCATCCAGGGAGTCTTGTTCTGAAAGGGTGGATACAGGGTGTCCTCTACGGTGCACCTCCACCGTACGTGAGCCGGGATCGATCACCCACACCAGACCCACACCGAAACTCAGCCACATGCTAGCCTTTTCCCTCACCTCACGCAGCGTATCATTGGGGGAGACGATTTCAGCCAGCAGGTCGGGAACTACTTCGGCGTAGCCCGCGGCGATTTCGCGTAGTGGGGCCTTCCGCGTCGAGAAGAATGCTATGTCGGGGGCGCGAACGGTATCGGGGTCGCGTTCCAGCCAGACGCCAACATCCCCTCCCTCCACGCTACCCAGCCCACGGGGTTTGGCGAAGTTTCTCAACTCGCTCGCAAGATTCGCCAATACCCTGCCGTGCTGTCGTCCTGTTGGAATGGTCTCGTATAGCACCCCCCGGACAAGCTCGCGTCGCACACCTTGACTGGATAGGCGCATGAGATCATCTGCGGTCAGCAATTGCGGCTTGGCAGTCGCCATTTCAAATCCCTTCCTATGGTTCCTGTAGGCCTTCGAAGCAATCCTGGCACAAGAAGACGATAGCCAGGGCTTCCTGATGACTGGTGACTCGTCCGCACTGGGAGACATCGGCGGTGCTGCTCCATGGCTGATGGAACTTTCCGCCGCACATCTGGCACGAGGCCACATGGTAGTCGTCTAGGGGTTCGTTGCATACCACGCAGGTATCCACGTCTAGGTCATGCTGCTCCACCAACGCCCTCCATCATCCCTCGTACCAAGGCAATCTCCTCTTCTTGGCTGGAAACGAGCCCGTCCAAGCGAGCGCGTCCCAACTCCTTCAGTATCCGGCCTGTGTCCGGGCCGGGCGGAATGCCGAGTCTCTGCAGGTCTCCGCCGTTCAAATGCGGAGTAGTGTGGCGCCATTCCGAAAGGTAGCGTCCGATGTGGTGCGCAGCACGCTGGCGACCACAGGTATGCTGGACTGCTTCTAGGGCGCAGGGATGCAGTGCTTTGAGCATCTCCACCACATCGCTGGGTTTGCAGTGCTCTGAGTCCAATGCATCTAGCGATTCCAAGATAGCGACCGTGTCCCGCACCACCGAGGCCCACTCGTTGGGCATGTTGAGGCGAGCGACGAGGGCGTCTGCCTGCTGTAGTGACAGAGAGCAGACCAGGGCTCCCAAGTAGACCATCGGTGAATGGGGGCCGGCGTGGTCAAGGGAAGTGAGAGCACGGGCCGTTAGTCCGGGTTGGACGGCCCGCAACAGGCCCAGTGACTCGGCCCGTTGTAATGCCGGGATGGGGTGGTCCTCCAGCAGGAGAAGCTCCAATTCGCGGCGGATGCGGTCCCCGCTGACGGTTGATAAGGCATTCCCGTCCAGAGCTCCGTGGAGATGGTCTCGGGTATCTGGTGCGATGGTGAATCCCAGACGCTGCTCGTAGCGTACCGCGCGGAACATGCGGGTAGGGTCGTCCGCAAAGCTGGCAGGGTGCAGCACCCGGACGATGCGGTGTTCCAGGTCTGTCTTGCCGCCGGTGGGGTCTAGGAGAGAGTTCTCGTAATCCCCAGTGAGGCACAACGCCATGGCGTTGATTGAGAAGTCCCGCCGCCAGAGGTCGTCTTCCATTCCGGAGGGTTCGACTTGGGGAAGGGCCCCAGGATGGGGATAGGTCTCCCGTCGCGCTGTGGAGAAATCCAGTCGCAGGCCGTCGAGTTCCACTGTAGCAGTGCCGAACCGGCCGTGGATTTTCAAACTGCCGCCCAACTCCTCCGCTAGAGAGGAGGCCAGCCTATTGGCCGCGCCCTCGGTGACCAAGTCCAGGTCGTGGATGCTTTTGCCCAGAAGGAGGTCCCGCACGGACCCGCCTACCAAGTAGAGGGACACGGAAAGACGCCGTGCCAATGCGCAGGTGGCCTCCAGTTTTTCGGCGGCTGCGGATGGAAGGGCGGTGTAGAAAGGGTGTAGCAGGTGAGTAATCCTAAGAGGCCGACTACCAGCCATTGTAGCACAAGAGGTTTTCAGGCCTCTAAAGTGGGTTATCCCTTTGACTTCTGCTAGGTGTGCGACTAGAATTTGGGCTACAAGGAGGTGCCACGCATGGAAGAAGCCAAGGTGACCACCTATTACGACTATCGTTGACCATACGTCTACAACGCAGCCGTGTGGCTGGCGAAAGTAGAAGAAGGGTCCGGCGATGAGCCGCCCATTGATTGGCAACCCTTCGCCCTGGACCAAGCCAACAGCAAGGAAGGTCCCGAGTGGAAGGCCTGGGAGCAACCCGGCATGTTGCTGGCACTCAGGGCTGGCGAGGCCGCCCGCCGTCAAGGTGAGGAAGTCTTCAAGGTGTTCTTTATGAACATGCTGAAGGCCCGCCACGAGGACAGGCGCAATCTGGAGGAAGAAGAGACGGTCCTCGAAGTTGCAGCCGATTCCGGGCTGGATATGGCCCGCTTCCGCGAAGACCTAGCCGATAACGAACTGTACGAGATCATCGGCGCCAGCCACACCAAGGCTGTGGAAGAGCACGGTGCTTTCGGCGTTCCTACCTTCGTGTTCCCCAACGGCGCCAGCACCTTCCTGAAGTCCTATGCCCCGCCCACGAATGAAGAGGCGGTGGAGATGTATGACTCCCTGTGGAAGGTGATGGAGAACTGGAAGTACGTAGGGGAGATGAAGCGGCCGCAGCCGCCCTGGCCTCAGGGTGTTTTCTAGTCTGAGATTTAGGCGTCCTCAAGCGACGGCCCTTGAGCGGAGTTTGGATATCCGCTTCAAGGACCGTCGTTTGCTGGAAGAGGCACTAGCTCATCCCTCGTACCAGAACGAGAACCCGGATTTCACACTGGGTTCGTATGAGCGGTTGGAGTTCTTGGGTGATGCAGTGGTGCAACTCGTGATAACGCGCGAGTTGCACCATTTTTTGCCTGAAAAGGACGAGGGCCAGCTTACCCGGCTCCGTTCGAATCTGGTCAAGGGCACCAGTCTGGCCACGGTCGCCCGCAGTATTGGGCTGGGCAATCACCTGCACCTTGGCAAGGGGGAGGAGTCCAATGGCGGCCGGGACCGGGACTCCATTCTTGCTGCATCCTTCGAGTCCTTGGTGGGGGCCGTATTTGTGGACCGGGGGTACGACGAGTCGCGGAAGTTCGTTCTGCGAGTCATGGAGGGCTTTCTCTCCGACCAGATTGAAGGCGGCGTGCCCGATGACCCCAAGTCCCTATTGCAGAAGGAGACCCAACGGAAGGGCTGGGGCCGGCCCCAGTATCACACTGTGAAGACGTTTGGGCCGAGCCATGCGAGGTTGTTCCGGGTGGAGGTTGAGGTCAAGGGCAAGGTAATAGGCCACGGCACTGGTCCACGCAAGTCGGAAGCCGAAAGCAGGGCAGCCCGCCAGGGACTGAGAAGCCTGGGTGTGCGAGGCTAGTGTGAGGGTGCTGGTGGAGGTTGAATGCTCCGCTTTTTGAGACGTGACCGCTCCACAGACGATGGCCGTACACTTGATGTGGAGAAGACCCGGCAGGCGGTGGAGAAGAGCCGCCAGACTTGGTTTGGCCGCCTCCGCTCTCTCCTTTCGGGCTCCCATCTTGATGATGCGGTCTGGGACGAACTGGAAGAGGTGCTCATATCTGCCGATGTCGGTGTAGATACCTCCCTTGCGCTGGTGGAAAAGCTCAAGCAGCAAGCCAATCAAGGCGACCTGAACGAACCTGACCACGTATGGCAGGCCCTGCGACGGGAGCTTATCGCCATGCTGGATGACGGTGGCGAAGCCCCCGAGGCGTCGACACCAACTGCCCCCACCACAATCCTGCCCACAACAATCCTTATGGTGGGGGTCAACGGCGTGGGCAAGACCACCAGCATCGCGAAGCTGGCCCAGCATTTCAGGGACCAAGGCAGCAAGGTGGTGCTGGGAGCGGGGGACACCTTCCGGGCTGGCGCTATCGACCAGCTTCAGGTATGGGGCCGGATGGTCGGAGCGGACGTGATAGCTCACCAACAGGGGGGCGACCCCGGCGCGGTGGTCTATGACGCTTTCGAGGCAGCCCGTGCCCGGGGCGCGGATGTGCTTATCATCGATACGGCGGGGCGCCTGCATACCAAGTCCAACCTGATGGATGAACTAAGCAAGATACGGCGGGTCTTGGGACGCCTTGAACCCACGGCCCCTCATGAGGTGCTGTTGACGCTGGACGCTACCACAGGCCAAAACGGGCTTACCCAAGCGCGACAGTTTATGGAAGCAGTCAACTGCACCGGGATATTCCTGGCCAAGCTCGATGGCACAGCCCGGGGAGGCATCGTCCTTGCTATCCGGCGGGAACTCGGTCTCCCGATTCTCTTCATTGGCACCGGGGAACACTCCCAAGACATAGCCCCCTTCGACGCCGAGCAATTCGTCGACGCCCTGCTAGCCCCATCGGGGTAGAGGGTTTCGGGCCGCCTGCTGACCATGTTCTCTACCCATCAGACCGCCTTTCACTGAGGTCGATGGGTACCGGCACCAGTAGCCTCATCCGGGTTGCTACTATGGTCGCACATGTATGAACCTCTGATTTTCCTGCTTGCCATCCAAGCGATGGGGTTGTTTGCGTTTCCTATCGTGTTCGGCCTGTTCAGCAGGTTGCCCGACCGTGGGGCGATGCTGGCCAAACCGCTGGTGTTGCTGCTGTGCGCCTACCTGTTCTGGATGCTGGGGCATATTGGGGGCGTGGCTGGGTCGCGGGTGACGGTGTTTGCGATTGTGGGGGTGCTGGCCGCTCTGTTTGTGTTTCTGATGCACCGCCATGGGGATGAAATTATCCCGTGGGTGCGGAAGCACTGGCGTGTGTTGCTGGTGGGTGAGATCGTGTTTTTGGCGGCCTATGGGATCTGGCTGGTTATTGTCGCCCAGTCACCGGCCATCACTAACACTGAGAAACCGATGGACTTCGGGTTCCTCAATGCGATCTTGCAGGCGGATACGTTTCCTCCGGAGGACCCGTGGCTGGCCGGGCATCCCATTAGCTACTACTACTTCGGTCACCTGATGGTCGGGTTCCTGACCAAGCTCACGGGCATCTCCTCGGCTTTCACTTTCAACCTTGGCCCTCCGCTGGTGGCGGCCATGACGGCTGCTGGGGTCTTCAGCCTTGTCTATAACCTCGTGCGCTTGGCTGGAGGTGGCGCGAAGGCAGGGATTGTATTCGCATTGTTCGCCCCGCTGCTGGTGGTGTTCATCGGCAGTCTGGAGGGTGTGCTTGAGCTTTTCCATGCCCGTGGCTGGGGGTCGGCGGGGTTCTGGAAGGCGGTGGCGATTCCGGGGTTGGATGGCAGCGGTGGGGGAGGGTTCTTCCCGGATGAGTGGCTGTGGTGGTGGCGGGCGTCCCGCATCCTGACCACCTTCTCGGATGGAATGCAGATTGATGCCGCTATAACCGAGTTCCCCTTCTTCATATTCCTGCTGGGGGACCTGCATGCCCATGCCATGTCGTTGCCTTTCCTCGTGCTGAACTTGGGATTGGCTCTCAGCCTGTTCCTTGCTCCATCTCACTTGGACCGATACTGGCGTCGGCGCCGCTGGTGGGAGCCGGTTGTGACCGCGGTCGTGTTGGGGTCGCTGGCGTTCATCAACCTTTGGGACTTTCCTGTATTTGCAGGAATCCTCGGTGCGGTGATGCTGGTGAAGGCTTTCGGAGACCATCGCGGGGCTATCATGCTGGCCTTGGCTTCCACTGCTCGCACCATCGTGCCAGTGGTGGTGTTGGCAGTGCTGCTCTACCTGCCCTTCTACCTGAGTGTGGAGGGGCGAATACCCCTTATTCTGCCGTTGCGTGACGTGAGTACGCGACCGCTGATATTCGCCCTGATCTGGGGTCTGTTTCTCGTGGTGTGCGGTGCCTTCCTGCTGGCCCAGTTCTGGCGCATGCCGTCGCGTCGCAGGATGAGCGAGAGGCTTGGCGGCTGGGGTGTGCCGGCCATTGCCGCCGTGGTTGCTATGGGGCCGTTTCTTGTGTGGGCTATGGCGAGGATGGTCGTGAGCCCCTTCGATGGCGGAGTGTCGGATGGAGCGGTGGATGTGCTGAGGCGGTTGGGGGCACTGGTGCCTCTATTCCTGTTGGTGGGTGCTGCGTTCTATGGGGCTTTGGTGCGCGCTGCGTCTGAGTCTGGGAGGGGGCTGGTATTCGCTCTGCTCATCGTGGGGGTGGGGCTTTCTTTGCTGATGGGCGTGGAGTTGTTCTACTTGGACGACCTCTTTTTCATACGGCTGAATACTGTGTTTAAGGCCTATTTCCAAGCATGGCTGCTGCTGGGGGTGGCATCGGCGTTTGGGCTCTATTACCTGTGGGGGTGGTTTCGGGAGCGCCCGGCCCTGGGGGTGCGTGTGTCGCTGGCGGGTCTGGGTGGCTTGGTCGCAATCCTGTTGGCAGCATCTCTCTACTATCCGATTGGCTCGGCGTTGGACAGGGCCAGGGTTTCCGATGAGCCTGCGACTCTGGATGGGCTTGCGTTCCTGGAGTGGCAATCGCCTGCTGAACGCGATGCTATTGAGTGGCTGCGCGAGGAGGCGGAATGGGGGCGAGTGGTTGAGGCGGTGGGTCCTGACTATAGCGAATACTCACGGGTATCGTCGCATACGGGGTATCCGACGTTGCTGGGATGGCCCACCCATGAAGAGCACTGGCGCGGAGGGTTGCGACCGCAGCGTGGACTTCGCGATGACGTGGACAACATCTATTCCAGTGGGGATGACCGGGAGGTGGAGGGACTGCTGGCAAAGCACCGGGTGCGGTATGTGGCTGTGGGGCCTAGGGAGCGTAACACGTACCCGGACGCAGACCTCGGGCGATTCGAGCGGTTCATGACGGCGCACCACTTCCGTGGGGCGGCCTCGTTTACTGTGTATGAATGGTGTGGGACAGGCACCGGAAACAGGGATTGTTCGCAACCACCGTCAGGGACAGACCTCTAGACCAACAAGCCACTTAGTCCGGACGGCAGGCCGTAGCCGTAGGCCAGCGGCGAGAAGAGCAGGAACCCGAGGACGAGCAGGGTGATGCCAGCGGCTGAGACGATGCGTGTGCGACGGACGTGACCGACACAGGCCAGTACGCGGTCGAAGGCCAGGGCTGCCAGCAGGACCGACAGTATAAACGGCAGGAAGTAGTGGTAGACGAATATCGGCCTTTCGATGGGAGCGAAGGGCAGCCAATTGGCCAGGATGCCTATCACGAGCAGAGCGCCTGCCAGCAGGATGCGCCGGTCGTCGTCATACAGTCTTCGCCAAGCCCAGATGCGCCGGGCCATCATGTAGAGGAAAGCGAACACGCCCAGGATTACCAGCCACCAGACATAAGGCATGCCCAAAAGGTAGATGCGGGAAGTTGTGCCGTCCACAGTTTCCTGCCAGAAGCTGAGGCCGCGGGGCCTGAAGGGCCAACTCCACCAAGGGGTCTGCCATGGGTGGTCAGCGCGGATGCCGGAGTTGGCGGTGTACATCGTGCGGTTGAGTTCCCACACCTTTTCCACGTCGTTGAGTTCGCGGTCCCCCTGATGGGTGGCCCCTTCAAGGGACAGGCGAAACTCTGGGGACATGAAGGCGTCGCCGGGGCCAGACTTGGGGAGCAGTTCGAAGTGGAGCACCCACAGGTAGAAATAGATGACCCCAGGCAGGAGAAGGAGAAACAGGGCATAGGCTGCTAGGCGGAAGATGAGCCTGCGCCATCCGGGAAGTCCCAGTATGAGGTCGACCAAGGCGGCGAGACCCACCAGTCCAAAGATGCCAAATCCGGTCCACTTCACGCTGACGGTTGATCCCAAGGCAACTCCCGTCAGGAGCAGCAGGCCCAGCCAGCGCCATGAGCCGAGAGGCTTGCGCCTCATGGCTAGGAACAGGGAGAGGGACAGCATTCCGGAGAAGAGCAGCATGCTGTCGATGAGGATGAAGCGGGACTCGACCAGCAGGGCCCCGTCGAGGAGTATCACTGCGGAGGCCAGATAGGCGGCGGGGCGTCCCCCGCCCAGTTGGCGGACGAGGACATAGGCGACGGGCACCATGAGTGCACCGAAGAGGGCGGGCACGGCGCGCATGGGCAGGTAGGCAGTGTCGCCATAGGGGTCGCCGATGTTCTCGAAGGCAAAGCCGGGTTCGAAGCCACCAATCCAAGCTGCTAGGGCGATGAGCATTTTGCCCAATGGCGGGTGGATGTCGAAGAAGTACTCGCCGGTGAAATAGCGGCTGGCGAAGCCCCCGAAATGGAGTTCGTCGAACACAATCTGGTCGGGCTCCCATAGGCGCCAGAAGCGGGTGACGAAGGCCAGCAGGATGATGAGCCAGAGGAGCCAGTGCTGCCGGACTAGGAGGAGGGCGCGTTGGCGCAATGATGGCAGGGTAGCAGCAGGTTGGAGTTCGTCCGAGAAGGGAGGCGCGACCTGTGCAGACGGGAATGCAGTCTCCATACCGCTGCCCATTATAGGGCAGCGGCGGGAGTGCGCTTCAGATGGGGGTCAGGGCCTATGGGAAGGGCTCTCTATGGACGGACCCAAGTCTCCGACAGGGCTAGGGCTGCTGTGGTGGAGGGGTGGCCGTCGCGCTCGATGGACTGGGGTTTGCCCGAGGCCTGCTGCCCGTTGACGACTAGGCGGGCACCGTTGGCCGGGATGAAGCAGCTATAGAGACCGTGGGGACCTGCGGGGCGGGTGCCTGCTTCGACGCGCACTACGAAGGGGTCGATGAAGTCGTACCAGGTCATGGAAATTTCGGTGTCGTCGGAGCTGATGTACTCAGTCCAGTAGGAACTGGAGTCGCCTGCCCTGGAGAAGGTGGCCTCAACGACGGGGATATTGGGGTCGGCGTTGGTGGCGTTGATCCCGGACTCAATCTCTTCCTGTAGCCAGCGGGCCAAGGCGATGTTGTCGGAGTAGATGCGGACCTCGCCGCCAGTGAGTTCACTCTGCAAGAGGAGGACGTGGCCCATGCCGGCTGGGGAGAACCATATCCTCCAGTGGCTGGCGCGGGTGGTGAAGTCGTCACCGCCTTGGGAGAGGCGGATGAAGGAGTTCTCGCCGGTAAGACGTACCTCGTTGGGATCCGTAGGGGACATTACCATTCTGCACCTCCTTGGGTGGGATATGTAGGGCCTTATGCTCCGTCCAGTACGGCTGGAGGATTGAGGGTCACCAAGGTCGCGCCCTCCGACAATTGCTGTGCCTTTAGCCATCGCTCAGCAACGTCGTGGGGCCAACCAATGATGTTGGCGTGTCTTGGGGGATTGTCATCTCGTTGTACTAACAGTCCGATTTCGTACACACACGATTGGTCGAACTCCAGCCACCCGTGAAGTTCGACCGCGTCGGGCCGAAGCCTCACGACTTCAAGGCCTAAGTCTTGCACCTCTTGAAAGTTCAGGGAATCAATGTAGAACACGGACAATTTCAAGTTCCGGTCAGGCCGGAATGCTCTTCGTATTCCGGCCCGTGTCAGGTCTCTACGGTTGAGGGCGAATCTGGCAAGCAGGCTTGGGGATTCTGTGGTCACTGGTGAATCAAGTGGCGCATGCGTTGGAAGCAGCATTCAATGAGCGGAGACATCTTTCCATCCCATAGCTGACTTCCACTCACACGGGAGTCGTGGAACAGAGCCGCGAAAGCAACCTCCCGTGTGGGGCACACGCCAACAGTGAGCATGCCGGAATCGGCCCCAGCCCAGTCAAATTCGACCTCCCCTTGAGGTGATGCGCTGACGTAAGGGGCACCCATGTATTCGGGGAAGAAGTCGACCAGCTTCAGGGCTATGTCTACGGCTTCGGTGGACACGGGCAAGGCGCCTTCGCCATCCCAGTTTTCGAGTGCGCAATCTTCAAGGAGGCGCGATATTTCTTGCTTGAGGGCGTCTTTATCGGACAGAGGCCCTTGGTCGGCTGATTTGCTTGTATGGATTGCCATCTCGGATTCCTCTTACTTTGGTGCTCAATTATACACGCGAACCCCGGTCACCCCGGCGGGGACGGCAATAGATCGCGAAGCCCGGGCGCTACGTGCTTCATGAAGAGTTCCAGGGACTTCCATCCTTTTTCCGGCGGGTCCCAGTCTTGGGTGAGTTGGAGGAGGGTGCCGAAGCCGCCGACTTGGTCGTAGACGTTGCGAATGGCTTTGAGGCAGTGGTCGGGGTCGCCGACGACCCAGCGGTTGTCCATGAGATAGGGCACCGTGAGGGCGTCGTCGGCCATGGACTCGTCGTCCTTCATGAGGTCGAACATCCCCATGCGGCTGAAGAGGGGGAAGAAGTAGTCGTTGAAGCTGCGGCCCATGCCGTGGTTGAGGACATCGTTGCGGGCTTCCTCGGTGGTCTCGGCGACATGGATGTCGAGGCAGACGCGCCATTCCCGCTTGTCGGCGATATGGCCTCCCTTGGCGGCCCCTCGCTGGTAGGCCTCCCAGTGGGTGTGGAGGTGCTGGATAGGGAGGATGTCGGTGGTGAGGGGAATCCAGCCGTGTTCGCCAGCCCACTCGATGGTGGAGGAGTTCTTGCTGACGCCGGCCACGCCGATGGGCGGGTGGGGTTTCTGGTAGGGCTTGAGCCAGAGGCCGAGGCCGATGTCGGGGAAGGGGGAGGTGGGCTTCACTTGGTAGAACTCGCCGTTGTACTCAAAGGGGCCGTCGGCTTCCCATAGCTTGAGGACGACATCGAGGACCTCGGCAGCCCGGGCATGGCGCTTGTCCTCCTCGACCTCGAAGAGTTCGAACTCGGTGGGGACGCCGCCCGTGCCGACGCCGAGGTAGAAGCGGCCCTCGGATAGGTGGTCGAGCATGGCTAGGCGGTGGGCCAGCATCTTGGGGTCGTGGAGTTGGAGGAGGACGACGCCGGTGCCCAGCCTGATGTTCCGGGTCTTGGCGAAGGCTTGGGCGATGAAGAGGTCGGGGGCGGGCAGGTTCTCCCAAGGGATGGTGTAGTGCTCGCCAATCCAGCCCTCGTGGTAGCCGAGTTGGTCGGCAGTGATGACGGTCTGCATGTCCTCCTTGATGGTGCGCTGCAGGTCCTTGGAGGGATGGTGGACGGGCATCATGAAGAAGCCGAAGTTCATGGGGTCCTCCTAATCGGTTGGGCTTGATGGGGCCCTGGGATGGGGTTGACGCTTAGCAGGAACGTCACAATGTCACACGGATTATAGCTAAAATATTTTTTTCGTATCTGGAAGTTGTGACATTTGTGACATTTTGCTAGCTGGCCAGATACGAAAAAGTGTGACATGATTTTCGTATCTGAGGATGTCACAGATGTCACACTTTTGTGGCGTGTGTGACATTTTCGTATCTGGACGGAGGCCACAGTGTGACATTTTGGGCGACCTCCTTTCGGGCGGATTTTTCGGCGCAAAAGAGTTGACAGATGTGGTTGCCATGAATGAATCATAGAACTCATGTACGCGGATTGTCAATAGGACTCTTGACAAGAGGCAAACGAGTGTTCTAGCATAGTCTTGCACTGAGTTATGAGCGCGCCGGGGACTGAGGGTCTTGGCCATCACCCGGGTAGCTGCTCTAACAGGTTGTTGAGCGCGCTGGGGACTGACCCCAAAAAGGTTGGCCCCGGTGCGTCTTTTTTTGGACAGGGCTTGGGCCTCCTAAATTTACCCGAAAGGGCCGAGAGGAAGGAGACCCATGGAGTTTGAGCAAGAGGTGACCAGAGGGAATGGCTATGCGGATGGCAGCGAAGAGGAGAGGGAGGAGACTGTGGAGAGGGATGATGGGAGGAAGAAAAAAGGGCGGCGCAGCGAGAAGGAGCGTGAAACGCGGTTAGCGAAGGAGAAGTTTCTGGCGTCGCACATGCTGGGAAATTCAGTGGTGAAGGCCGCCATGGTGGCTGGGGTTGATCGCCGGACAATCTACCGGTGGCGGGACAGTGACCCAGAGTTTGCGAAGGCGTGGCGGGAGGCGCGTGATGGGCTGGTGGAAGACTTGGAAATGGAGGCGTACAAGCGGGCGTTCGGGGGGAATGACCGGCTGCTGATGTTCCTTCTGAAGTCGTACAAGCCGGTGACGTATAACCAGCTCCTACGGCAGGCGAGGAACAGGCAACGGCAGGCTGAGTCCGAGGGAGGCAAGGACGAGAATCTAGCGGAGCTTGTGGAGAGGTTGCGGGAATGCAAATAGGGGAAGGGGCGGGGGCGACTTGGCAAACTGCTGGAGAGGGGGTGCATTGGGGTGCGTTGTTTGATGACTATTCCGGCGGGGACGATTCAGGTGAGGCGAGTGGGGGCTATTCCGATGAGGGGGCCGATGGGGCGGGCGGGAACCCGACACCGGAAGAGATAGCAGAGGCCTTGAGGGAGTCGCCGGTGGGGTTTGCGCGAGCCTATCTGGGGGTGCGGCTGTGGAGCAAGCAGGAAGAGGTGCTGAAGGCGGTGCGGGACAACAGGCGGGTTGCGGTGAAGGCGGGGAACGGACTGGGGAAAGGGTTTACAGCGGCGGTGGCCGTGCTGTGGTTCCTGTCGTGCCATGCACCGGCCATCGTGCTGACGACGGCGCCGACGGCGCGGCAAGTGCGGCATGTGCTGTGGCGGGAGATTGGGCGACTGCACGGGAATGCGGCGCGACCTCTGGGGGGCAACATGTTCAGCACGCGCTTGGAGATTGCGCATGACCGGTTTGCGCTGGGGCTGTCGACGGACGAGGCGGACCAGTTCCAGGGGTTCCATTCTCCGAACATGCTAATCGTGGTGGACGAGGCGGAGGGTGTGAGCGAGGAAATCTATGAGGCCATCGACGCGGTGATGACGGCGAGCAACTGCAAGCTGCTGCTCATCGGGAACCCCACCAGCGATTCGGGGGCGTTCCGGCGGGCGTTTTATGAAGACCGGGGCGTGTTCCATACCATCACCATATCGGCGCTGGAGTCCCCCAACGTGGAGCAACAGCGGGTGGTAGTGCCGGGCCTGACGACGACGGAATGGGTGGCGGAGCGGGCGGTTCTGTGGGGTGAGGATAGCCCGATGTATCAAGCGAGGGTGCTGGGGAGGTTCAGCGACCATCCACAGGACAGCCTGATACCGTTGAGCAAGATCGAACAGGCGATTGCGCGCTATGCCGAGGGGCGTGACTCCAAAGGGCTGGCGGAGGAAGAGGAGGAGGGGGAGGCAGCCACGGTTCTGGCGGTGGATGTGGCGCGGTTCGGGGGAGACCAGAGCGTGCTGGTGGCGGCCAACTCGGACACGGTGCTGGAGATGAAGGCGTACCGGGGTCTGGATACGATGGAACTGACGGGGAGGATCGTGGAGGCGCACCGCCGGTGGAGGCCGGAGCGGATCGTGGTGGACGAGATTGGTGTCGGTGCGGGGGTGGTGGACCGGCTGAAGGAGCTAAACCTGCCGGTGAGGGGCATCAACGTGGGACGGCCCGCCCGCCAGAGGAAGCTGTTTGCCAACCTGCGGGCCGAAGGGTACTGGGGTCTGTTTGAGATGTTCAACCAAGGGGCAATAGCCATACCCAACGATCCGGAACTGGCGGGACAGCTAGCGTCTTTGAAGCCGGGGCAGAATAGCCGGGGGCAGCTTTTCATTGAGCGGAAGGGTGAGATGCGAGCGCGGGGGCTGGCTTCGCCGGACAAGGCGGATGCTTTGATGCTGGCTTTTTTGAGGGGGACTGGGGGTGTGAGGTTGTGGGTGTGATGGGGTGGTGGTTAGATACAAAACTGATTTACGTAAGAAATCATATTATGCGACCCACGCCTGGCTCCAGCCCACGGCTCAACGCTGCCTATGTGGCAGCTCAAAGGTGAGGGTGGCAAAATACTCCTGTGCCTGTCTGTTAAGGTACAAGAATACCCTTCGAATCAGGTACGAATGAACCTTGTGGTGCGTCATGTGGAAGGCTAGCGTGGGCGCGATCGCGGGCGATTCGCTGTGAACCGAGGAGAAGGGAATGTTAAAGGTCATAGTCGGTCTACTGGTGGTGGTTCTCGGCGGGGCCGGGGCCGTGGGGGCTTACATTTACATCCAGTTCCAGTCCCTGTCGCATTCACCCGAGGAGACAGCCAAGTTCGTGCCTGTGGAGACATCCCTCTATGCTTCCATGAACCTCCGTCCTGGGGTGGGGCAGCTTACGAAGGTCCGGGACATCGTGGACCTGTTCAAGGAGAACCCCAAGTTCCAGGAGAGGCTGGACGAGCTCTACGAGGACTTGGAGGAGGAGACGGACATTGATGTCGAGCAGGAGTTGTTTCCCTGGGTGGGCCCCGAGATCGCTTTTGCGATTCCCAGCTTCGAGGGGATAGAAGAGACGCCGGAAGTCGTTGCGTTCATCGGGCACACTGACAAGGCTGCGGCCGAGTCCTTCCTTCGCAAGCTGCTGGCCTATGGCGAAGAGTCCGGCGAAACAGAGTACGAGGAAACCCTCACCCGCGGCCGCTTGACCTTTGTGGTCGACCCGTCCGATGACCTCAGCATTCATATCGCCCTTGCGGACGACTACATCATCGTTGCCACCGGAGCCGGGATGCTGGACTCGACCTTCGACAGGATTGATTCCGGGCAGGACCACCCCTCTCTGTTCGACGACCCTGGGTTTCAGGAGGCCCGGGAAGCCGCCGAGAGTCCTCGGTTCGGACTCATGTACATCGACGTCGCCGGAATCATCGACCAATCGGGAGAGGAAGCTCTTGGCGAAGAGATAGTTGGGAGCGTGCAGGAATTCAGCGACCAACTGCCCGACTTCATCGTGGCCTCTTCGTCCTTCATAGACAACGGAATACTGCTTTCGACCTCCTTCGGCTACCCTGTTCAGGACCAGCTATTTGTCCCCGCAGTTGCCAATGACGTGGGCTCTGCCGGACTGGCGTCCGAGGACACCGTTGCGCTGGTCTCCTTTGTGGGTGTACAGGAAGCTTGGGAGAGACTCAGAGATGAGTTGGCCGACCTCCCCGACCTGGAACTCGACGAGACGTTGGACGAGATTGAAGCCGAAACTGGCATCGACATAGAGCGGGACGCCCTCGACTGGATGACAGGGGAGATGGCCTTCTCCTTACTCTTGCCGGATGGTGCCCCCTTCAGCACCGATGAGATTCACGCCAACGCGTACTTGGAGTTCGACGACAGGGCCAAGGCTCTTTCCGGGATGGAGAGTATCCGGAGCGCCTTGGAGGACGAGGGCGTCGAGTTTGACGACGTCGATATCGAGGGGAATGAAGCCGTGGTCGCGGACGTGGGCGACGAGCTAGAGACGTCCAACTTCATGCCGGGGTATGTCGTGCTGGACGATTACGTCGTCATCGGCACGACTTTGACGTCCCTGCGGAAGGCCGTCTTAACGGAAAAGAGAGACATCCCGTCATTGCGGGAAAGCTCCGCCTTCAGCCGTCCGCTGGAAGCGGTGGGCGGCTCGACCGACTTGGTGGCGTTCGCCAACATCAGGCGGATCGTGCAAGAGGCGCTTGATCAGTTAGACCAAACAGAGTTGGAGGAATATGGAGAAACGGCAGAACCCTTTGTGGCCCCTCTAGAAGGGTTCCTCCTGGGCGCTGCCGTCGATGAAAGTCTGGTTACCATCAGTGCCGTGATCACGTTCGCAACACCGACGGACAGGCCGGCAAGGAACGTGGCAGATGCTCCAGCGTCTGCTCCCATGGCGACGCTTGCTCCGTCTGTCCAAACGGCCGGACCTGAGCCGGCCATGCCCGCGACCGTACCCATACCCGCAGCCGTATCAGCAGATCGCGCAAACTGCACCCGGATGGTCGACGCATTGTCTGGACTGATACTTGACGAACCTACGCAAGGCAACATCGACCACGACGGTGAAGTAGATTGCTTTGCCTTTGAAGGGGAGACTGGGCAGGCCTACCAGATAGACGTGGCTTTGGGCACACTGGAGGACTCGGTGGCTGAACTTCTGGACTCCGACGGATGGGAAGTGGCATACAACGACGATTTTGGAGACACTCTGGCATCCCGCATCGTCTGGGAGGCCCCGAATTCGGGCGACTACTATGTTGGGGTGTCAGGTTGGGGCACTGGTTCATACACCCTGACGGTCTCTCTTACCGACATTACGGACGATCACGGGAACGATACGGACAGAGCAACGGCTGTTGAGGTGGGAGAGGAGGCCAAGGGGATCCTGGGACACGAGGGCGACACCGACTTCTTCCAATTCAGTGCGGAAGCCGGGCAGGCCTACCAGATAGACGTGGCTTTGGGCACACTGGAGGACTCGGTGGCTGAACTTCTGGACTCCGACGGATGGGAAGTGGCATACAACGACGACTTTGGAGATACTCTGGCATCTCGCATCGTCTGGGAGGCCCCGAATTCGGGCGACTACTATGTTGGGGTGTCAGGTTGGGGCACTGGTTCATACACCCTGACCGTGTTGTTGCGTTAACCGAGATGTGTTGAGGTACCGGCAGCGCAGACCATCAGAAACCAAGTGAAGCAGGGGGACCGACATGGCGGATTTTAAGATTGTGGCTCAGGGGCGTCCTGACTTTGTTGACGACTACAGGCGCGAGATGGAGGGGCTGCAGGGTCTGGATTATGAGATAACCGAGGTCCCGGCGGCGTCGGACGATGAGTTTGTGGCCGGGGCGCATGACGCGGATGCCATCATCACGAGGGACATGCCCCTATCGCGGAACGTGGTCAACGGATTGGAGAAGTGCAGGATCATTGCGCTGGACAGCGTGGGCACCGACTTGGTGGATGTGCCGGCGGCTACGGCCAAGGGCATCCCGGTAACCAACTGCCCGGACACCTTCGTGCAAGAGGTGGCCGAGCATACGGTGGCGCTGATCTTGGGGGCACACCGGCGGCTGCTGGTGGTGGATAGAATGGTGCGGGAGGGACGCTGGGCGGAAGGGCGGCCCCACTTGTACCAGTTCCCCCGGCTGTTGGGCCAGACGCTGGGGCTAATCTCGTTCGGGAACATCGCTAGGGCGGTAGTGCCTTTGATGAAGCCCTTCGGAGTCCGAATTCTGGCCCACGATCCCTTCGTCAGGGAGACGGTGATGGTCCAATTCGGGGTGGAGCCGGTGGGACTGGCGGAGTTGCTCCAACGGTCGGATATCGTGTCAAACCATCTCCCCGGCACCGGCGGCACGAGGAGGATGATCGGGGAGGAGCAGTTCAGGATGATGAAGCCGCTGTCCATCTTCGTCAACACGGGCAGGGGCTCCACCGTGGACGAGGCTGCCTTGGCAAGAGCCTTGGAAGAGGGGTGGATCAGTCACGCTGCCTTGGACGTGATGGAAACGGAGCCGCCGGACCCGGGCAACCCGCTTCTTGGTCTGGAGAACGTGACGTTGAGCGCGCATGTGGCGTCGGCGTCGGGCAGATTTGCGGAGGGGGCCAGGACGAGGGTAGGGAGGGAGATTGGGCTGGTGCTGAGGGGGCGCTGGCCCATGTCATGCGTGAACCCTTCGGTGCTGGACGACTCCGGGCTTCTCAGGTGGCAGCCCGCATAGTTGGGTGGGGCAGTTGGGGTTACGTGGGTTCCTGCCTGCGCAGGAATGACGGGGTGGGGTGCAGGAATTACGGGGGGGATGTGGGTTAGTCGACGATGGAGATTTCGGGGGTGATGGTGACGTTGCGGGCTAGGGAGTTGCCCACGGGGGAGGTGGCGACGGACTGTTCCCAGATTTGCTGGAGGGTGGCTTGGTCGGCGTCGGCTTGGACGTAGAGCTTGGCGCGGACTTCGGCGAATCCGGGGTGGCCGTCGTCGCTGAGGCCGAAGAAGGTGAAGACGTTGTCCTGGGTGGAGTCGAGGGCGACTTCGAGGTTGATGATGGGGATGTTCTGGCGGGTGGCGTTGAGGACGAAGCCAGTGGCGAGGCAGGAGCCGAGAGCGCCGAGGACGTATTCCATGGCATTGGGGGCGTTATCGGGTGCGGTGGCGGAGGCGGGTTCTTCGACGATGAAAGTGTTGTTGCGTACGAAGGAGTTGAAGCGGAAGCCGCCGAGCCACTGGATGCGAGAGCGCTTCCCGGCATGACGGGCTTCGGGTTGCTGGGCGATTTCGTCGAGGGCGGACTGGAGGTCTGGGAGGTTGATGCCGTTTAGCTGGGGGTTGGGGGTGGTCATGGTGCATTTGTCCTTGTCGCGGTCAGCCGCGGTTTTGTTGGAGGCGCCGTAGTCCTTGGGCGCTTGAGTGCCGTGGCACGGGGGCCTGTCTGGGTGGGGCTGAGGATTGCGGCCAAGGTGCCGGGCTTCAGGTCTTGCGTGTTGTCCGGTGCGATGGTCGTGCGCTGGGCGTTGATGGAGGGATCCCATTTCACCATGAAAAGTCCGTGATTGGCCCGCCGCACCACCGTCCAGCCGTCGGCAACAAGGAGGGCGATGAGATCGCGTCCCGTTATTGCCATGGGCGTTTGCTATGCGAGAACTGCGCTGACTGAAAGGGGTTCCGCTAAGGCGGCCGTGCCGTTGTTGTCCAATCGGATGAACTCAGGGATGGGGCAAATCACGACCCCCCGGCTAGTGAGCCAGTCGTTAAGGTCCATCACGTCTGCCGTACCATCAAGATGCAACTGCACTAGGTCCAACAGTGCCACTTGGAGTTCGGGCAGAGTATCGGCGTCGGTAGCGGTGGTCAACTCAACGCACCATCCCGACCATGAGTCGTCGCTATTCCTCTTATAGCGGAGGGTCAGGCGGATGAAGTAGCGGGGCTTGCCGTCCTCGGTGATGAAGAAGTGGACACCCTGTTCTTCCACCTTCTTTGGCATGGTGATAGGCCCTTTCGCGGGGGGTTGCACCATCATAAGTGGCAGCCGGTGCGGTTGGCAAACGAGTGGGGGGTCATGGTTGGTTGGTCCTTGTTGCGGTCAGCGGTTTTGTTGGAGGCGCCGGAGTCCTTGGGCACCGAGGCCTGTCTGGGTGGGGCTGAGGATTGCGGCCAAGGTGCCCCTTGCTAGATCTCTGGTATTGTCGGGGACGACTGTCCTGCGCTCGGCACCGAGGGCGTCGTCCCACTTGGTTAGTCACAATCCATGGTTGAAGGGCCATGGTTGAAGGGCCATGGTTGAAGGGCCATGGTTGAAGGGCCATGGTTGAAGGGCCATGGTTGAAGGGCCATGGTTGAAGGGCCATGGTTGAAGGGCCATGGTTGAAGGGCCATGGTTGAAGGGCCATGGTTGAAGGGCCATGGTTGAAGGGCCATGGTTGAAGGGCCATGGTTGAAGGGCCATGGTTGAAGGGCCATGGTTGAAGGGCCATGGTTGAAGGGCCATGGTTGAAGGGCCATGGTTGAAGGGCCATGGTTGAAGGGCCATGGTTGAAGGGCCATGGTTGAAGGGCCATGGTTGAAGGGCCATGGTTGAAGGGCCATGGTTGAAGGGCCATGGTTGAAGGGCCATGGTTGAAGGGCCATGGTTGAAGGGCCATGGTTGAAGGGCCATGGTTGAAGGGCCATGGTTGAAGGGCCATGGTTGAAGGGCCATGGGTGAAGGCCCATGGGTGACACGACGCTCGACTGTCCAGCCGTCATAGGTAACGAGAAGGCGTATGAGGTCGCGCCCAGAGATTGCCAAGTTCTAGGCACTTATGGCGACTGGTTCGGGTTCGGCTAGGGCAACCGTCTCGTCGTTCTCCAAATGGAGCGACTCGGGTATCGGATAGAGTGCCACCCCTTGTCGGGTCAGCCAGTCGGGCAGATTTTCCTTGTCTGCTGTTCCGTCCAGCCATAGTTTGACAAGGGCCAGAAGTTGCTCACGGGTCTCGTCTGTGGTGTCGCAGTAGGACGTGCCGGTGTTCAGCTCAGGACACATGCCAGCCCACTGGCCCTTCTCCCGGTAAATCTGGAGGGTCAGGCGGATGAAGTAGCGGGGCTTGCCGTCGTCGGTGATGAAGAAGTGGACGCCCTCTTCCTCCGCCTTCTTTGCCATGGTGATGGGTCCTCTCCCGTGAGGTTGCACCATCATAAGTGGCTTTCGATGTAGTTGGCAAACGGGGGGTTGGGCCATAGGCTGGCAGGCAGCGAGGTCCCCTAGCAGTCAGGGGGGTGATGCCGCTTAGTTTGGGGTTGGGGTGGGTATGGTTTGGCTCCCGCGATAACTCCTAAGTGGTGCGCAGCGGCTGGGGCGCATTGGGGATACTGGTAAGCCACTTGCGGGCCGAGAGCACTTCTACACCGAGCAGAGTATAGTCTTCAGGGTGGTAGGAGTCCGGTTCCCAGTAGGCCAGTAGGTCGCCGTTGGCTTCCACTGAGGATGCACCTTCCTTCAAGCCGATGAGGAGGGTATCGTTTTGCTCGTCATACCCGCGAAACACCGAGGGGCAGGTAGTCGCTGGGATTCAGAAACTCTAATGCAACTACTTTGCAGGGACAGTCCTCGCTGTCGAGGTCGGCAACCACGTCAAAGTCGTGCTCTAGTGATGTGGATGTTACGCCACGGTTCTCTGTCCTAATGTTCAGTATGTGCACATCGGTGTCGTATGAGACGCGCAGTTGCTGGTCAGGCATCTCGTAGCTCCAAATCTCGGTATCTCGCCGTAAAGTAGGCTATGTTGCCGCTGCTCCAGTGCCTTCTACTCATGGTATCCCTGAATGCGGTCACGATCCTTTTCCGCTCGCTTCCCTCGACCTGAGCAGTCTCGGTGACTACTCGTACCATGTGGCCCGCCTCCGTGTCGTTAGGTAAGATGGACATGTAATGGCGCTGCCATCGCTGGTGCCTCTTGCTGAAGCGGTCTCCTGCCACCATCCAGTTGTCTAGAACATAAGCTAGGTGGTAGTCGAGCACGTCGGGATGGTTGTCCCGAACGTGGTCGGACTTATACCATGTTTCCCCTCCTGCTTCGATGGTCACACGTTTGCACTATAGGGGATGCGCACACTTTGAGCGCTCCGACTGAGCGCCCCGTTCGTTATACCGCACGGCTCTTCCATTTAGCCGTATTTCGTGCGGAGGGTTTCGGCGGCTTGGGAGATTACTTGGAGTTTTTGGAAGGCTATTTCGGGGGGGTTCATGGGGCGTTCGGCGAAGGTGCCGAAGCCGCAGTCGGGGTTGAGGTAGATGTTTTCGGGCGCGAAGTGATGGAGGGCGTCTTCGACCTTGCCGACCACGTAGTCGACGCTTTCCATTTCGTCGATGCGGGGGTTGACGACGCCGAGGCCGATTTCCTGGACGCGATTGGAGGCGGGGAAGGACTCGACCTCGCCTGCGCGGGGGGTGGCGTATTCGAGGACTAGCTGGTCAATCTCGTAGTTGGTGACGTAGGGGAGGAGGGCGGTATAGGCACCGTTGAGGAGGGCTTCTTCCTTGCGGCTCCAGTTGCCACGGCAGATGTGGACGCCGGTCTTGACGCCATCGATGCCTCGGGTGACATCGTTCATGAGGCGGAGGGCGCGGACCATTTCGGCCTTGGGGTCACCAGAGGCGGCGGCCATGGAGGCGCACATGAAGGTGCGCTCCTTGACTTCGGGGCGGAACATGACGTCGGTGAGGACGGGTTCGTCGAACTGGACGAACTCGCAGCCAGCGTCGCGGAGGGCGATGAGTTCTTCGCGGAGGATGTCGACGAGGTCGGCGGCGAGGCTGACCATGGTGGGGTAAGCGGTGTCGGAGACGCCCTTGACCCACATGGAGCGGGTGAGGAGATAGGGGCCGGGGAGGGCGATCTTGATGGGACGGTCGGTGTGTTCCTTGAGGAAGAGGTATTCGTCGAGGGCGAGGGGTTCGCGGCGGGTGACCTTGTCGACGACGGTTGTGTTGTGGATGGCGAAGGCGGGGGCGTCCATGCTGCGGAGGATGGCGTCGAAGCTCTCCTTGTCTTGTACGTGGTTCATGAGTTCGGCGAGGCTCATCAACTGGGCACCGTCGAGCTTTTCCACGACGAAGGAGTAGAAGTTGTCGCGGCGCTGCTCGCCATCGCTGACGATGTCGACGCCGGCGTCCTCCTGATACTTGAGGCATTCGAGGACGGCTTTGTCGGCGACCTCGTTGAACTCGGCAAAGGTGATGCGCCCGGCTTGGCGCTGGCGGAGGGCGTCCAAGAGCCAAGGAGGGCGGGCCCAGCTTCCTACTACGGTGACGGGGAACAGTGGCAGACCGTTCACGATGTACCTCGATTCGTTAAGGGGGGCGATTCTTGCTTTAGTTTTTCACCCTCACCGCAGCCCTCTCCCTCAGGGAAAAGGGGAGGGCTAGCTGGAACTTCGGAGGGTGGTGGTTATTTTGGCGCCGCGCTGGACGGTGTTCAGGACGGGGGAGAGGCCGACGGCCTTGTCGTAAATCTCTTGGAGTACGTCGGGGGCGGCGTCGGTCTGGGCGTAGACGGTGACGTCCATCTCGTCGTAGCCGGGGTTGCCCTCGGCGAGGCCGAAGAAGACGGGGAGGTTGAGCTTGCCGTCGACCTGCACCTCGAGTGACTCGACTTTGACGCCACGGGAGGTGGCTTGGGCCACGAAGCCGGTGGCCACGCAGGCTCCGACAGCGCTCATGACAGCCTCGTGGGGACTGAGGCCGCGGTCGCCACCGGCGACTTCGGCGGGTTCATCGAAGGTGGTGGGGGCGAGTTCGCGGGCGAAGACGGAGTGCTGGAAGCCCCCCTGCCACTGGACGCGGGTGTTCCAGCCGGAGTTGGCCATGTCTTGGTAGAGTTGCGGGTTTTCCTGCATCTCCTTGACGAGGGCTTGGATTTTCTCGATATCGAGATTGTTGAGCCTGACTTGGGCCATGGTTGTCCTCCTGATATGTGCTGTTGAGGCTTGGGGAGTGCGTTACATGTAGGCTTGGCCGCCGACGCCGTGGAGTTCAGAGATGCGGCGGGCGGTGGGTTCGGGGAGACCGGCGACCATGAGGCGGTTGACACGGGTCTGGTGGAGGCGGCGATAGAAGTCGCGTACGCGTTCGAGGCCGGCTTGGAACTGCTCTTCGCTGGTGCCGCCGCCGGCAAGGATGCCGAGGGCGCGCTGGACAAAGGGGTTGATGCCGGAGGTGGCGCGGAGGAATGAGGAGCGCTCCTCGGCGGCTTCCTGAAGGACCTCGGCCATAGAGGGATCTTCGTTCAGGAGTTGGCGGGCGTGGGCTACGCCGTAGGCCACGTGGCGGGCCTCGTCTTGGCGGGTGCGGACGAGGATTTCGCGGGTCACGGGGTCGGGGGCGATGTCCTCGATGAACTTGAGGAGTTCGAGGAAGGTGCCCTCGCCGAGGAGGTGGAGGAGGAAGGATGACTTGAGGTAGTTGTTCTGGGAGTGGAGGCTCTTGAGGGCCCACTGGGTGGTGGAGGAGACGTACTGGAGGCCGCCGCCGTTGGCGAGGGCGCGCTTGGTGTAGACCTCTATGTGGCGGGCCTCGTCCTTCACCTGGGTGGCGAGGAGAAGGGAGACCTCGGTGTAGTGAGGGTCGATCTGGGGGATGAACTTGGCGGGGATGGCGAGGGCGACATATTCGTTTTCGACGAGGAAGGTCATGATCTGGCAGACGGCGCGCTCGATGTCTTCGGGGAGTTCGGGGAGCTTGTGCCAGGGGATGTCGTGGGTGGCGTCCCACTGCTCTCCCTTGGCGCGTTCGTAGAGTTCGGGGACCTCGTCGCACCAGCAGTCCTGCTTGCGGGTGACGCGGAAGCCGAAGTCGGGCATGTTGGGTTCGACGACGGCGCCGCGGGGGGCGAGGCCGTGGTCGGGAGGAGCTTCCTGCGGGATTTCGGCGTAGGCTCCCAATAGGAGGTCGTCGAGCTTGAGGCCGTCGCTTGCGAGCTTGGCGGCTGCGATGCCCCAGTCTGTTTCGCCCCAAGTTGTGGTGTCGGGGTTCTGGATGGGAGTCCTCCGTGGGGTGGCCTAATACTCAGGAGTAAAGTGGAGATAGTCTACTTGAGAGGGGGTAGGGGGGCAATAGTGGGGGCGGGAGGGCAATAGGGCGGGGCTGGGTTCTAGGCGGACGATGGGCGATGCTTCCTTACTCGGGCCGTTGGAGGGTGGTCTCGGCGTAGCCGGTGTGGGATGCCAGGCTACTCTTAGCTTCTGGTTGGAGTGTCACCGGGCTGTTGGCGGCGCAGGAGGTCCAATTCCGCTTGGAGTTCGAGGTTACGGGCTTCGGCGTCTCGGGCCATGGCTTCGGCGGCGAGGCGGGCTTCGCGCTCTTCGGGTAGGTAATTGAGCCACTCGCCTGTGGCGCTGTCGCGGAGCCGGAAATGTCCGAAGCCGTTTTCCGCTTGATGGTAGAAGTCGACTCCGAGGACATTGCTGCGGGACCAGACGTCGCCGTTGGCTTCGCGGTGGAGTTCAATTCGCTGGTACTCGCCGTCCACTAGGGTCTCTCCGACCAAGGGTTCGCCGTAGTGCTCGCCCAGCCTGTCGTCAAGACGCCAGTATTCCTGGGCAGCCATCTGGGCGTAAATGCGGCGCTTGGTAGTCAGGTCGTTGTTTCTGGTGCTCTCGGAGGCGACTTCCAGCACGAAGGACGGAGGCCGTCCCCATTCATCGATACGATAGATGCGACGCTCCCGCAGCAGCTTTGCTGCGTCGACCCCGAACACGACAAGGCAGTCGGGAGCCAAGTAGGAGCCAGGTACAGCGGAATTGTAGACGACCTGGGTTTGGGGGCCTGCCACGAGTACGGAGGGGTCGTGCCAGTAGCGAGTCCGGAGGATGACCGACACATAGTGTATGAGGGGCTCCTGCTGCATGCCGTCCTCCGGGGGTTCGGGGACCTCGGGTATCAGGTCGTACCAGGGGATTTCGGGTTCGTCGAGGGGCTGTGCCTCGATGTGTTGGGGTGTTGTCATGGGGAGCCCTCCGCGGCGGGCGAGTTGAACCCCAGTCTACTTGACTGGGGCGCAGGGTAGCAATCGCGGGTAGGGCGGGTCGGATGAGCCGGCTCCAGACAAAGAGTTGGGATGGTTAGTCTGGGGGTCTTAGGTGAGTAGAATTCTCGGCCAGAAGGGACCTATATGAAGCAGGGAAGGAAGTATTGCCGCCCTGTGACTCGATCTGGGCATGGGCATCCTTCCACTGTTGCCAAGGCTCGCGGACTGTCTCCGGCCTCCAGTAGACCTTGGGATCAAACTGGTCTGAGATGCCCTGACCTAGCTGGATGCAAGATGCTACCTGAAGATGGGCTTCTCCGGCCCCTCTGAGGTACTCGATGCATAAGTCCCGGAGAGAGGAGCCGCTTCCTTCGACAGTCGTGGGATGGAAGATGGACAACTGACGGTCACTGGCCCTGAACGCTCGCGGTGTAGGTTGCTGGAGTACATCATCCCAATCTCCTGGGAGGATGAACCGGCAAATCCATTCTTCAACCGATACTTGAGACGGCTGCAAGGACTACCTCCGGGGTGACGTCGCTAATGCTTCCGGCGGCAATGTCACGAGCGTAACGGCGCTTCCGGGTCACTGCAGCTTCGGTGCTACCGTCTCTCTCGACTTCGATGTACACGCGCACGTCTTGGGGGAAGACGGCGGCTAGGGTAAGCAGACCGTCATCGGACACAGTGGCGGATATAGTCTCTGACTGGTTGTGGAGCCAGCAAACGAGTTCGTGGATTGCGGCTCGTGTAGATTCCGACACCTGCTCCCGGTCCGGGTAGCCGTTTTGGAATTGATCAAGGCGTTGGGCCAGCCTGGGGCTGATTGCCGTCACTTGGCTAGGGCCACCGACTGAGTGGAATGTGTGTTGTTGGCTCATCAGGACAGTATATCAATGTGGGTGGCTTCCTAGGGCAGTGGAATGGGCTCTGAAACCGGCCTATTCGATGTTCCCTACTCCTCGAGGAGGGTGGTGCGGAGGAGGTCGAGGGCGTTGAGGGAGGCGCGGGTGCGGTCGGGGATGCCGCGGCCTGCGGTCTGGTAGACGCGGTTGCGGATGCCGGAGGAGGTGGCGACGGACATGAAGGTCTTGCCGGTGCCGAGGTTTTCGACGAGGGGGTCGCCTTCGGGGACTACGTGGACGGCGATGCCGATGTCGGCCTCGGAGCGGGCCATGGCGGAGCGGGCGAGTTCGGGGGTGAGGAGGGAGCGGTCGCGTAGGAGGTAGGCGAGTTGGTGGGCTTCGAGGTTGGGGTCGAGGACTCGTTTGAGGGATGATGTGCCGTTGGCAACGGTGCCTTCGATGAAGAGGTCGTTGGCGGCGCGGAGGATGCGCTCGGCGACCATGCCTGCGGTTACGTCTTCGTAGACGGCGACTGTGGCGCCTTTCTGGCGGAGGAGGTGGCCTACTGCGTCCTCCATGGTCTGGTCGTCGGTGGCGAAGATGTGGCGGCCGAGGAGGTCGCGGACTTCGGATTCTACGGGGTCGATGAGGGTGCGGGCTTCGTCGTCGTTGGCGGCCTTGGCGGTGATGCGGACGTCGACTTGGCCGGGGTGGGCAAGGACGCCGACGGTGGGGTTGGAGAGGTCGGCCATGAGGTGGCCTATGCGGTCGTCGACGGAGCTTTCGCCGAGGTCGGAGACCTTGAGGACGCGGGAGAGGATGACCTCGTTGAGGCCGAAACGCTGGCGGAGGTAGGGGATGACCTCGTTATCGAAGAGCCATTTCATCTCGAAGGGGACGCCGGGGAGGCAGATGATTACTGAGTTGGACTGTTCGACGATGAAGGAGGGGGCTGTGCCATTGGGGTTTTCGACAGGGATGGCACCGGCGGGGATGTCGGCCTGCTTGAGGTTGTTGGGGGTGGTGATGAGGTTGCGGCGGTGGAAGCGCTCTTCGATCTGGGCGACGAGGTTGGGGTCGCGGATGAGTTCGCGGTTGGTGATTTCGGCGACGATCTCGCGGGTGAGGTCGTCTTGGGTGGGGCCTATGCCGCCGGAGGTGATGACGGCATCGGAGCGTTCCATGGCGCGAGAGAGGACCTCGCGCATGCGGCCGGGGTTGTCGCCAACGACGGTCTTGTAGAGGAGGTTGACCCCGAGGGGGGCGAGTTGCTGGGCCATCCAAGCGGAGTTGGTGTCTACGATCTGGCCTAAGAGGAGTTCTGATCCTATGGCGACAATCTCAGCGTTCAATGCGTTCCTCGGTGACGGGATGGGGGTTAGCGGGGGCGTGCGCTCGCGATGGAGTTTTTGACGGGTAGTGCATTTTCAGATATAGTCCGATGCTAGTCAAACTTGGGCGAAACGCCGTCCAAAACATCATTTTCTTCGACGGAACACCATCATGAAACGATCAGTCTGCTTTTACAGTGAAGGGTACAAACTCGATGCCGACCTGTATCTGCCCGATGACCGGAAGGCGGGGGAGAGACGGGCGGCCGTACTCTTGTGTCATGGGTACACGGGGGTCAAGAACCTCTACCTGCCGTCCAATGCCGAGGCGCTGAACCGGGCGGGTTATGTGGCGATGACATTCGACTACAAGGGATGGGGGGAGAGCGAGGGGCCGCGGACACGATTGGCGCCATACAGCCGGGTGGCGGATGTGCAGGCGGCGATGACGTTTCTGACGTTGCAGCCGGAGGTCGATCCGGAGCGGATTGGGTTGTTTGGCACCAGCTATGGCGGGTCCACGGTTACCTGGGTGGGGGCGATTGACCGACGGGCACGCTGCATAGTGAGCGTGGTGGGCGTGGGGAACGGCGAGCGGTGGATGAGCCGGGTGCGACGGCCGGATGAATGGCATGACTTGCAGAAGATGTCGAAGAAGGACAGGGAGCGGCGGGTGATGACGGGGGAGTCGGAGTTTGTTGACCGTGGTTCCGTGCTGCTGGCCGACCGGCATTCAGCGGAACTGGCGGCGGCGCAGCGGGCAAACAATCCATCGGCCGTCAGTGAAGTGCCCTTGGAGTATGTGGACGATACATTGGGGTTCAATCCCGAGTGGGTGGTGGACAAGGTGGCTCCAACGCCAATCATGTTCATAACGACGGACAATGACCGCTTGGTGCTGCCGGAGGAGTCGGAGGAGATGTATGCCAAGGCGGGAGAGCCCAAGGAACTGGTGGTACTCAAGGACTACAGCCACTATGAGGTGTATGAGGGGCCTGCTTTCGAGGAGGTGATGACGCACTCCCTCCACTGGTATGGGAAGCACATGCCGGCCAAGTAGGCCCAGTGGCAGCGCAATCGACCCATTGGCGGCGTAATCGATTAGAGAAGGACTTCAGGAGGCGAGAGATGGCACTAGGGATACCGAGCTACCGACCCCCAGCCAGCGGTGTGACCCATGTGGTGTCATCGGGGCACCAGTTGGCGGCCCAAGCCGGGTTCCGGATTCTGGAGGAGGGGGGTAATGCCATAGATGCAGGTGTGGCGTCGGGCATCGCGATCAACACTGTGCTGCCGCAGTACACCAGCTTTGGCGGGGTGGCGCCGATCATCCTGCACCATGCGGAGAAGAATGAGACAGTCACCATAAGCGGGCTGGGCGGCTGGCCCAAGGCTGCCAGCATTGAGTTGTTCCGGCAGCGGTATGGCGGGGACATGCCGGAAGGCATCATGCGAACCGTCGTCCCATCGGCGGTGGATGCTTGGCTGACGGCCTTGCGGTTGTATGGGACGATGAGTTTCGAGCAGGTGGCGGGGCCGTCGCTGGAGATCGCAGCGAAGGGGTTCCCCATCTCGTACACTTTGGCCGAGGCTTTGGATGGACGGCTGGACTACCTGAGCGCCGACATGGACGCGATGGAAGGGTGGACATCCACCAACAGCCTGTTCTTCCCCAACGGGAAGCCCTTGAACACGGGTGATGTGCTGATACAGCAGGACTTGGCGAACACGTTCCAGCGGATGATTGATGCGGAGCGGAGGGCGAGTCCTCTGGGGCGCGAGGGAGCGATACAGGCTGCGCGGGACCTTTTCTATAAGGGTGACATTGCTGAGGATATGGTGCGGTTCTGCCAAGAGCAGGGCGGGCTGCTGTCGATGGAGGACTTGGCGGAGTTCAGCGTGAAGGTGGAGGCCCCGGCGGCAGGTAGCTACAAGGGTATTGATGTGCTGACCTGCGGGCCGTGGTGTCAAGGACCGGTGGTGATTCAGGCCTTGCAGATGCTGGAGGCCGTTGACCTAGCCTCGATGGAATATAACGGTGCGGACTATGCCCATCATGTGATTGAGGCCCTGAAGCTGGCGTACTCGGACAGGCATGCTTACTATGGCGACCCGGACTTCGTGGATGTGCCAATGGATGGCTTGATGTCGAGGAGGTATGCGTCCATTCGGAGTCAAGCGATTGACCCGCGGTCGGCGTTCCCCGGAATGCCGGAGCCGGGTGACCCGCGTCTGATGCGCACCTACCGGGAGATACCCCAGGGCGAGTTGGTGCCTACGGGGGATGGCGGGGCTGGAGATACGAGCTATACGTGCGTGATTGACCGCTGGGGGAATGCCTTCTCGGCTACGCCCAGCGATACGTTGCCGACTTCGCCGGTTGTTCCGGGGTTGGGCTTCATCCTGTCGTCGCGCGGGTCGCAGTCCTGGCTGGATGAGGACCATCCGTCCTCCCTTGCGCCGGGGAAGAGGCCGAGACTGACGCCCAACCCGGCAATGGCGATGCGGGACGGGAAGCCTTGGATGACGTTTGGGACGCCGGGCGGTGACGTGCAGTGCCAGTCGATGGTGCAGTTGTTCCTGAACGTTGTGGAGCACGGGATGGACCCGCAACAGGCGGTGGAGGCACCGCGGTTTGCGACATGGAGCTTCCCGAACTCGTTCTGGCCCCATACATACCTGCCCGCAATGGTGGGAGTGGAGGGGCGCATCTCCCCGGCCGTGTCGGACGAGTTGGCGCGACGCGGGCACAAGGTGCAGGTGTGGGACGACTTCACGGGGCGCATGGGGAGCCTGAGCGCCATCGTGGTGGACCGTGAGCGGGGTATGTTGAGCGGTGGAGCGGACCCTCGTCGCGATTCGTATGCCTTTGCTAGATAGGGATGTGGCGAAGGTCTTGCCCGGCCAGACTAACGGAGGAGAGCGAACAGGGTAAGTTGTCATAAAAATGGTGTGAACTCGCACCACAACTCATAGGCATTTCCACGGCTCCTGCTACTACATTAGCGCATGGAGCCGTGTTCTTTTTAGGGAAATTGTCTCGCGGTGGCACGCGAAGAAAGCCTGCACTTCAGGCGGTTCACATGCTGAAACAAGAATCGATATCCCCGGCAATAAAGGTAGGCGGTCGTGGGCGCCATGCCAACTTTGATCTGGACGATGAGTGTCCGATCGAGCAGTTGGAGCGCCAGATGAAGAACTATCTGGACGAAACGTCCGGATTCTTTCTGGGGGCCGAGGTCAGTGTGGATGTCGGGCACAGGATGGCCAACGCGGAGGAGATAGAGCGCATCAGGGTTGTGCTGGAGCAGGAGTACCTGCTGCAGGTGTCGGAGTGGCGCACCACCCATGAGGCCATGGAAGAGGGCTTGACCGGGTACTTGGGGGCTAGGGCCGTCATCCTGCCGCCGGAGACTGCTCCGTCCCGGGAACGGACGCTGGTGCTGCGAGGGAACTGCCATTCGGGATCGGACCTGCACCACGACGGCGACATAGTGGTGCTGGGCGATGTGAATCCTGGAGCGCAGGTGACGGCGTCGGGAGACGTGGTGGTGTTCGGGGCGCTCAAGGGTGTGGCTGCAGCCGGGTCACGAGGGGATGAGGGGGCGGTGATTGCTGCCCTTTCGCTAAAGGCCAGCCAGATACGAATAAGCAGGCGTACAGCCGTGGAGCTAGGGCGCAAGAAGTCTCGTCGTGGCGAGGAGCCTCAGATGGCGAGGCTGGTAAACGGGCAGATTGTTGTAGAGCCTTTTGACGCAGCAGCATGGAAATTCAAGGGAATGAAGCTTCAGGGCAATGGAGGGTAAGTGATGGGAAAGACCATTGTTGTGACCTCGGGGAAGGGAGGGGTAGGAAAGACGACAGCTACGGCGAACCTAGGGACTGCCCTGGCTCTCCGCGATAACAAAGTGGTCGTTATAGATACCGATATTGGTCTGCGCAATCTGGATGTGGTGATGGGGCTGGAGAACAGGATTGTGTATGACTTGGTGGATGTGGTGGAGGGGACATGCAAGATGCACCAAGCCATGATCCGCGACAAGCATGCCAAGGAGTTGTACCTGATACCTGCTGCTCAGACGAGGGATAAGAACTCACTAGAGCCGGAGCAGTTGAGGGAACTGTGCAACCGTTTGAAGGAGGACTTCGACTACGTAATAGTCGATTGTCCTGCCGGTATTGAACGAGGCTTCCAGAATGCCGTGGCTGCGTCTGACGCTGCCATAGTGGTCACGACGCCCGAGGTGTCAGCGGTGCGGGATGCGGACAGGGTGATTGGCCTGCTGGAAGCTTCGTCCATCGGCACGCCTGACCTGGTGATTAACCGGGTCAGGCCCAAGATGGTCTCCGAGGGCGACATGATGGACAAGGAAGATGTGCTGAGCCTGCTCTCGGTGCGCGTTATTGGTGTCGTCCCGGACGATTCGCAGGTGATAGTCGCTACCAACAAAGGGTTGCCGGTAGTCCACGACAACAAATCACTGTCCGGCGAGGCTTTCCGGCGAATAGCGGCCCGCCTCGATGGGGAGGAGGTCCCCTTCCTCGACTTGGATGAGAAGAAGGGGATGGTGTCCCGCCTCATGAACATCTTCGGTACCAACGGCAAGAACGGGAACGGGTACCATGCTTAAGCAGCTGATGCAGCTCCTGCGGCAGCAGGAGAAGACCAGCGGCACGGCCAAGAGGCGCTTGAGCATGGTGCTGGTCATGGACCGCGTGGGGCTGGCTCCGCGGTATATGGAGGATATGCGCAACGAGATCGTTGCGGTGGTCTCCAACTATTTGCAGGTGGATCCCGACTCCATGGAACTGCAGGTGCGCCGCGAAGGCGACAGCATCATGCTGGTGTCGAACATTCCGGTGCGCAAACTGGACCGAGGGGCGGCAGGCGAGGACTCGGACGAAGAGTCGATGGTAGCGGCCTAGCTTTGCGGTTCTGCTTCGACCCCCATCATTGGGTCGTACTCAGGGTCGTCGAGCATGCGGCGGAGAAGCTCACGCAGTTCGGGAGTTGTCCGCAGCGCGAGGCGCATGTCGTCTATAGCCTCTTCCGATAACATCAGGGGTGATCTGCGGAAGCGCCCTTCGTAGCTGTAGTGACAGAAGCGCACGACCACTTGCCCCGCAGCATCTCCGTCGGTGTATTTCATGAGTTGCAGTGTGGGTATGTCCCAGGGCGTTTCGACCTGGGCTTCTTCCGCGATGTAGCCGCTGCCCCAGTGGTATTCGAAGGTCTTTTGCTTCTTTTCCCGCGCTGCCATGTCGTCCCCCAGCCTGTGTATCGATGACAGCTTATCATCCGCGGAAACGGGTAAGGTATAATCGGGGCAAATCTGAACGGTGTGGAGAGCAACATGCCCTATGTGTCCGTGGATGGTGTCAAGCTGTATTACGAGGTGACAGGCGAGGGGTATCCGTTGGTATGGGCGCATGAATTTGCGGGGGACTATCGTAGCTGGGAGTCGCAAGTGCGGTTCTTCGCGCGTCGCTACCAAGTGATCACCTACAATGCCCGTGGATATCCGCCGTCAGATGTTCCTGAGGACGTTTCGGCGTATACGCAGGAGCAAGCGGTGGAGGACCTGCGGGCGTTGCTGGCGCACTTGGGGGTTCAGCAGGGACACATAGGCGGGTTGTCGATGGGGGGGAGCCTTGCGCTGCACTTTGGGTTGACTCATCCGGAGATGTGCCGTTCATTGATTGTGGCGGCTGCGGGTAGCGGGTCGGTGAACTCGGAGGCTTGGAAGGCGGAGGCGGAGGCCAATGCCAAGCGGTTCGAGAGTGAGGGGATGAACGTGGTGGCGGACGATTATGCGACGGGGCCGGCACGGATACAGTTCCAGAGGAAGGACCCGATGGGCTGGCAGGAGTTTCGGGATGCGCTGGCGGAGCACTCTTCCATCGGGGCTGCGAACACGTTCCGGGGCGTGCAGATCAAGAGGCCGTCCATCTTCGATTTGAAAGAGCGGATGAACAGGCTGACGGTGCCGACCCTGATCATGATTGGGGATGAGGATGAGCCTTGCGTAGACGCCGCGGTGTTTATGAAGCGGAACATACCGACGGCTGGGCTTTCGGTGCTGCCGCAGTCGGGGCATACCATCAATCTGGAGGAGCCTGACCTGTACAACCGGGTCGTGCTGGACTTTCTGACTGCGGTGGAGGCTGGCCGGTGGTCCGCCCATGAGTTGCCGGTGGCGGGTGCGCCGTCGATGACGAGGTGACGGGGACGGGGTGCATGATGGGAACCCGACATCGGCGAGTGTTCCATTGTCAAATAGGGGGATATCTGCTAGTGTGCGGCCGATGCCCCTTAGTACCATTCCCTTGAGAGCGCTTTGCTGTGACTACGGCGGACTTTGATACGGCACTGGATATGACAGCAGAGGAGCACATCGCGACTGCCCTGCTTTTCTTGGAGCAGTCGCGGCAAGAGTTGGCGTCCGGCGATTCTTTGCAAGGCTCGGAGAAGCTGTGGGGGGCTGCGAGTCATGCTGTCATGGCTAATGCGCTTATCCGCGACTGGAAGTGTGGGAGTCACTATTTGTTGAAGTCGTCCGTGAGACAGCTTGCGGATGAATACAATGACCGGTCGCTCCGACTCGCTTTTGGGTTGGCGGAGAAATTCCATGCCAATTTCTACCACGGGTTCATGCAAGAGTACCAGTTGGATGAGGACGCGCCGCTAGTGCGTGACTTCGTCGACCAGTTGGTTTCCTTGGCCCAAAATACATCCAGGGAGTAGAAGCGTATGACGACTGTACAACCGAATCTGGACAACCCGTTGAATGCGAAGTTTGGGATGCCTGCTGAGCGGGCGGCCAACAAGGTGAAGGATGAACTGCCTGAGCTTGTGCGTAACTTCATCGTGGAGTCGCCGTTCGTCGTCATTGCAACTTCAAACGGTGAGGGGCATTGCGACGCCTCACCCAAGGGGGGGAAGCCTGGGTTCGTCAAGATTCTGGATGACAGCCACCTGCTGATACCGGACATTGCGGGCAACAAGCTGTTCCAGTCCTATCTGAATATCATCGACAACCCTCATATCGGGATTGTGTTCTTCATCCCCGGCTGCGCCGATGTGGCGCGGGTGAACGGCAAGGTCCGCATTCTGGATGCGGACGAGGTGAAGAAGATGCAGATCGATGCCGATGTCTTCAATCCTGATGACCGGACAATGGTGATTCAGGGGCTTTTGGTAGAGGTGGAGGAAGCGTATGGGCACTGCCCGCGCTCACTGAATTTCGGCGAGGTCTGGGACATTGACCAGATTCAACGGAACGGCGACCTCCAAAGAGTCGTGAACCCTGGGACACGATTGGAGAACAGGGAGGGGACGGCTAGCAGGTAGGCGCTGCTCAAAGCCAGCGGGCACCGATGAAGAGAGCAAGGAGGCTTCCATGACCACTCAGGTGAAGTTCCTCGACCGCACCGTCAACACCAATGGCATCAAGTTGCACTATATCGAGTGGGGCGACCCATCGGCACCGCCCTTGGTGGCCCTGCATGGGTTGAGGGGACATGCGCATACTTGGGATAGCTTCTCTGAGCCCATGTCGTCCCAGTACCACATCTATTCATTCAGCCAGCGAGGACGCGGGGACAGCGACTGGGCGCCAGACGGCAACTACACGGGGGCTGCGTTTCTGGCGGACATAGAAGGAGCCATTGACGGCCTGGGGCTGGACAACTTCGTGCTCATGGGTCACTCCATGGGCGGACGCAACAGCATGCTGTACGCGGGAACGCATCCTGAGAAGGTGCGCAAGCTGATACTGGTGGACATTGGGCCGGAGGGAGACCCGCGAGGGGGCGCCCGGATACGGCAAGAGATGATCAACGCGAAAGAGGAGTATGACTCCTTTGAGGAGCTTATCGAGGCGCAGAAGAGGTCGAACCCTCTGTGCCCGGAGGATGTGCTGCGGCGCCGCACCACCTATCAGAGCAAGGTTCTGCCCAATGGGAAGATTGGCTGGCGGTATGACCTTGAGGTGCGCCAGCAGTGGCGGGAGGACCGCAGGCCAGTTGCGGAGGACTTGTGGCCCTTTGTTGCCAACATACCTTGTCCTACGCTCATCGTGCGGGGGACGGAGACGGATATTCTGCCGATGGCCGTGGCGGAGCGTATGACGCAGGTTATGGCGCAAGCCGAGGTGGTGGAGGTGGAGAGGGCGGCCCACATGGTGATGGAGGAGAACCCGGACAAGTTCACCCAAGTGGTGAAGGAGTGGCTGGAACGCACCGGGTAGGGTCCTGTTCCGGACAGGCAATCATCCAGCGGAGGGCTACATGGCAACGACCAGTGCTAGGTACACGGATGCTTACGTGAAGGCCAACGGCCTGAACTTCCATTATCTGGAGTGGGGTAACCCAGCCGCGCCGACCATAGTGTGCCTTCACGGGCTGCGTGGTCATGGGCATACATGGGACGCCTTTGCCGAGGGAATGGTCGACGATTATCACCTGATTTGCGTCGACCAGCGGGGCAGGTGCTTCACCGATTGGGCTCCCGACGGCGATTATTCAATCCACAGTATGGCCGCCGACATACGGGGGATCACTCATAACCTTGGCCTGACCAACTTCATCCTTGTGGGCCATTCCATGGGCTCCAAGAACAGCATGATGTACGCGAGCACGTACCCCGATACGGTGAGCCGGCTGGTGTTGGTAGACCTGCCGCCGGGGAGGACTGAGGATGGGCCGCGAATCGCGCAGGAGTTGGCCAAGGTGCCGGAAGAGTTTGATGACTTCGAGGCCCTGTATACCTACATGCGCAAGGAGAACACCCGGCCTCCGGAAGCTGTGCTGCGCAACCGGTTGAAGTACCAGACCATGGAACTGCCAAACGGCAAGCTGGGCTGGCGTTACGATCCCGAGGTGCGGGCGCAATGGCGTCAGGGACGCACCCAAGAAAACGTGGACTTGTGGCCAGCTTTGCCTCGTATCCCCTGCCCTACCTTGGTGGTGAGAGGGATGGAGACGGATGCGCTGCCACCGGCGGTCGCTGCCCAGATGGTGGAGGCGCTACCCAAGGGGGAGTTGGCTGAGGTGGAGGCGGCGCACCACATGGTGATGGAGGAGAACCCGACGGGGTTCACGCAAGCGGTGCGGGAGTTCCTAGCGCGAAACGCTTAAGACTCCAGTATAGAACCTGAGAAATGGACGACCCCTCCACAGGTGATGCCGGTGGAGGGGTCGCGCTTTTAGTAATAACGAACCTGATGGAGGAGGGATTGAAATGGCGGATGCGGAGCTAGCGTATTCTTCGGCGGTGGAACTGCGGGAAATGATGGATGCAGGGAAGCTGTCTCCTGTGGAGCTGGCGGAGCTTTATCTGAGGCGCATTGAGGCGTTGAACCCGAGACTAAACGCCTTTCTTACCGTTACGGGGGACTACGCTATAGAGTCGGCCCGGCGCGCGGAGGAGGCCATCGGGCGGGGTGAGCGAGGGCCGTTGCTGGGTATGCCCATTGCCATCAAGGACCTCGAGGCGACGGCGGGGATACGCACTACCTGGGGGTCACTGGTGTTCAAGGACCATGTGCCTGCCCGCGATGCCGTTGGTGTGGGCCGGGTCAGGGAAGCCGGGGCCGTTATCTTGGGGAAGACCAACACGCCGGAATTCGGGCCGTCGGGGACGACCACCAACAAGCTGGGTGATTCGTGTCGGAATCCTTGGGATACGAGTCGCACGCCGGGTGGGTCGAGCGGTGGGTCTGCCTCGGCGGTGGCTGCTGGGCTGGCGCCCATCGCCATTGGCTCGGATGGAGCAGGGTCGATACGGATACCGGCGAGTCTGTGTGGCATCTACGGGATTAAGCCCACCCAAGGGCGGGTGCCGTTCGTTGGGAGCCCAGACCGCCCCAGTCCGCATATTACAGCACAGTCGGGGCCAATCACCCGCTATGTGGCTGATGCGGCTGCGTTGTTGCAGGTGATGTCGGGACGCGATGCCGGAGATCCTACCTCGCTGCGGGAAACTCCACCTGATTTTTCTGCCGGGCTGGAACAGGGGGCTAGAGGCTTGAGGTTCGCTTGGAGTGCTGATATGGGGTTTGGGGCAGTAGACGAGGAGGTGTTACAGGCTTCCAGTGCTGCCGCCTACCTGTTTCAAGAGTTGGGGGCGAGCGTGACGGAGTGCGGTTTGAGGTTGGAGCACCCGATGGCTGCCTATCTCGATATCTCACGTCCCAGTATGGTGGCTGCTTATGAAGGGGTGCTGGACGACCATAGGGACGAGCTTATGGACTACGTGAACCAGGCTTTGGACCATGGCTATAACACCACTGGGGCCGATTTCTCGCGGGCCCTGCGAGCGGTGGAGGTAATGCGTACGCAGTTGGACGACCTGCTGGATGAGTACGACCTGCTGCTGACGCCAACGATGGGGATGGTCGCGCCACCCGTGGGGCAACCGCCGACCATGGTCGGCGGGAAAGAGGTGCACCCCCAGTGGATATTCCCCAACCTGACGGTGGCCTTCAATCTCACGGGTCAGCCTGCTGCCACTGTACCTTGTGGATTCTCGTCGGATGGGTTGCCGATTGGCCTGCATATTATCGGGCGTCGAGGGGATGAAGCTACGGTGCTGCGGGCTTCGGCTGCTTTTGAGCAGGCGAAGCCTTGGCACCATGTGAGACCACCGTCGCTGGACTAGCGGGCTCCGTGGGTTGCTGAGAAGAAGAGGGGTGTCCCATTTTCGGGACACCCCTCTTTCACTTCGCGCGGGAAGCGGGTTACTGGCGATGGGGAGCGTATTCCCAGTTGCTGAGCCAGTTCCTGTTGCCAGCAAGCGGCCGCCAAGGGTCGACCTTGGGGCCGAGGGGCCAGACGATGTTCTCACCGTAGAGCATGATGAGTATGGTGTGATCGAAAATCCACTTAGCCATCTCAGCCTGCTTTCCCCAGCGCGCATCGGGGTCGATGAGGGTGTTGGCCTCGTCGAGCATGGCTTGGAAGTCTGGATGCTCGAAGCTGAAGGTGAGGGCGCCCTCAGAGCTGTGGAGGATGTTGTACCCGACTATGGGCTCGGGGTCCGAGGGCGGGAAAGCTTGGGTCCAGACACCCTTGGCTGTACGGTTGACCAAGTTGGGGCGGAAAGCAGAATAAGGGAGCGTGTTCTGGGAAGTCGTGATTCCGATTTCCTCCCACATGGTGGCCACAGCTTGGGTAACTGTTGCGCTGGTGCCAGCAGTGAGGGTGGCGTTAGTCTCAAAGCCATCAGGGAAGCCGGCCTCGGCCATAAGCTCACGGGCGCGGTCCAAGTCGAATTCCACCTTCAACTTGTCCAGGCCAAACTGCTTCTGCCGGGCGTCGTAGCCCAAGAACTCGCGCACGTGGTGGGGTTCGCCTTCGCCTAGGGCAACGTTGTTGACCAGCTTTTGGCGGTCGATGGCTAGGCTCATCGCCAAGCGCACCTTTCTGGCCTGTTCCCACTCAGGGGAGTTGACATCGCGGTTGCAGGCAACCCAGGCGTACGTGCAGTCGAAAGGGTCGTCGCCTAGGGGAACTTTGATGTTGCCTTCCGCATCGGGGTTGTGGGCTGGGTGGTCGTTGTTGTAGTGCTGGCCCAGCAGGTGCATGGTGACCTGGCTGCCACCGGGGAAGACCATGAATTTGTGGTCGGGATTGTCCTCGAGGCGCACGGCTTGGATACTGTCCAACTCGAACTGGGCGGCATCCAACTTGTCGGTGAGGAAGTTGGCCAGCATGGTGGACTGCTCGGTGAACTCGTGCCATACCAACTCGGCGAACTCAGGGGTCTTGCGCCAGTGGTTTGGGACAGCCTCTGCGCGCTTGATATCTCCAGGCCTGATTTCCACGAGTTGCCAAGGGCCAGTGCCCACGGACTGGAAGGTTGTAGCCGTGTCCTCGCCTACCGTGTCGTAGTGCACTTTGCTGTGGATGGCCATGCTGGTGGGATTAGGGGCCCTGCTATACCAGTCGATCTCGAAGGTAGGGGTGGAACGGGTGAGTTGGACGGTATAGTCGTCCAGCTTGGCGAGAGAACATTCCTCACACATGAACACGCGGCGGATGTTGCCGGATGCAGGGTGGGGTGTAGCTGGCTGGGTGATGTCCTCCAAGGACCAAATCAAGTCGTCGGCATTGAATTCGCCCCAGTCCCCATACTGGTCGTGCCAAGGCACGCCTTGGCGAAGGTTGAAGGTGGCCACCAAGGCATCGGGGCTGAGGCTCCAATCGGTTACCAGTAGAGGCACCACATTGCCGTCGGGGTCGTTAGCGAACATGCTTTCGTGGGTGATGATGTTGTCGTACCTTGCCTCAACGAAAGGCTGGCTGTGAAGGACGAAGATGGGTTGGGCAAAGTCTTCTACAGCCACATTGAGGGTGCCTGTGGGTCCCACAGTGGGAACCGGAGTACCGGCGGGCGCGGGCGCGGGTGCTGCCGTGGGGGTGGCGGTCACTGCCGCTGGAGCTTGAGTGGCTGCCGGGGCGGCGGTCTGGGCTGCTGCAGTGGCTGCCGGGGCAGCGGTGGCAGGGGCTTGAGCCTGAGTGGCAGCAGGCGCGTCAGTAGCAGGGGCGGCTGTTGGGGTCGCCTCCTCGCCACAGGCTACGATGATTCCAACCAATAACAGACAGAGAAGGATGATTACGGGGCCGGGTCGCACCAGAGTTGACATAAGCTCCTCCTAAAATAGATTTGGGCGGGCAGGAGGCTCGTGGGTTTAGAGCCTCCTTGATACGTTCGACCAGTGGTTAACCGCTTGGCTAGTAGTCGATTGCCGTTTTCACTTGGTGGGCTTGGATTTGAGGGAGCACCTCGCGGCCGAAGCGCTCCACTTGGCCCATGTACATGTCGTGGGGCATGGCGCCTTGGTTGAACATGAGGTTGATGGTGCCTGCACCTAGGGCATCGGCCAACTCGATGATGGAACCGGCGACATCGTCGGGCGACCCCCAACAGAGGCGGTCGTTACGTTCGATGTCTTCCATGGTAATGGCTCGGAAGCCCTGCAGGGCTTTGAGGAACCCTTCACGACGCTCCGGGGCCAGCCAGTCGAGGTTGGTCTGGCTGATGTAACCGCTGGCCTGCTGGCGATTGACTTGGTAGATGTTGCCGTGGCTGAAGAGGGTGCGGAAGAAGTAGAGCATGTAGGGGCCCGCTGTTTTCAGGGCCTCTTCGCGACTGTCGGCAATGTGCACGTTGGCGGCGCAGACAATGTGGCCGGGGGTGAGTTCGTGGCCGTTTTCGTCGAGGTGCCGGGCGTAGTAGCGGATCATGTCGCGCCGCACTTCAAGGGAGCCTATGGCACCGGGAGTGATGGGTATGTTCTCGCGGGCGGCCCACTCGATAGTCTCCTTGCTGACGGTGACGGGCACCCATACGGGCGGGTGGGGTTGCTGCACCGGGCGGGGCCAGATTGCGACGTCGTTGTAGGACCAGAAATTGCCCTCATAGGAGAAGACCTCTTCAGTCCATGCCCGCTTGATGATTTGCCAAGCCTCTTCGAAACGGGCGCGGGACTCGCCCATGTCCACGTTGAAGACCATGTGCTCGCGGGGGATACCTCGAGCAAAGCCGGAGATGAGACGCCCGCCGGTGAGGCAGTCGAGCATGGAGAGTTCCTCAGCCAAGCGGAGGGGTTCGTGAATAGGGAGAAGGTTGCCGTAGATCAGGATCTTGGCCTTTTTGAGGCGCTGGGAGGCTGCTGCGGCCATGATATTGGGGGAGGTCATCATGCCGTAGGGAGAGCCGTGGTGTTCGTTGAACCCCACGCCGTCGAACCCCAACTCGTCCATGAGGCTCCAAGCCTCAAGGTGGTCCTCGTAATTCTTAACGGCCACCTCGGGCACGAAGTGCTCCTTGGGGAAGGGGAAGGGCAGTTCGCCGTCCTGTTTGAGGTGGTCGAGATGCTCCGGGTAGGGGAGAAGGTCGAAACCGAATACCTGCATACTTCCATGCCTCCCGGGTGCAGACAAAAGCTGGCCAGAGCTTAAAGGTTTGGGGGGACAACTCATGCCGCCGATTGTCGAGAATAGTGTATCATCGGCTGGTCTTTGTCAAACTCGATGCACGAGTCTTCATACCTGTAGGAGAGCGCCATGGCGCAGTTCGGAGTGTATCTTCCCAACGTAGGCTGGGACGACCTTCCCACCCCCGCACAACTGGCGGACTATATCGTGGCCGCCGAGGACCTCGGGCTTCACTCGGTGTGGGTCGAGGACCGGCTATTGCACGGGCGAATAGACATGCTGGAAGCCCTTACGGTGTTGTCTTTCGCGGCGGCCCGCACCAATACCATCAAGCTGGGCACCAGCGTTTTGTGCGCCAACCTGCGTAATCCCTTGTCCTTGGCCAAGACTATCTCGACCTTGGACTACCTCTCCAACGGCAGGCTCATCGTTGGCGCATCGCTCGGCGGGCGACCGGATGAGTACGACGCCATAGGCGCGCCGATGCGCAGGCGGGTGAGCCAGTTTATGGGTACGCTGCAGACCATGCGGAACTTTTGGGGCCAAGGGGAGGACTTCCCACCGCCAAACGCGCGGACGATGAAGCCAAGGCCAATGCAGCGCATGCCCGTCTGGATCGGAGGCAGGGCAGACCCGGTGTACAAGCGGGTGGCAACGGTGGGTGATGGGTGGCTGGCCTCCAGCACGACTGACGCGGAAGAGTTCGCGCGGGGATGGGCCCGGGTGCGGGAAGAGGCGTCAGCGGCAGGCAGGCCCATTAGGGAACTTATGCCAGCCAAGTTCTGCTACATCCACGTAGATGATGACGCGGCAGCGGCGCGGGCGGTGCTTAGTGCGCGGATGCCACGATATTATGATTTTCCCTATGACGTGAACCGGTCCACATTGCACGGCACACCCGCGCAATGTGCCGAGCGGGCGCAGTCTTTCCTTGATGCTGGCGTGGAGACGCTGATTTTTTCGATGGTCACCAAGGGGAGAGGGCAGTTGCAGAGGCTGTGTGAGGAGGTCATACCGCTGTTGCGGTGACGGCCAGGTTTGGCGGCAGTTCCTGGAATAGTCGAATACAGACCACAAGACTATGGAGGCGCATGATGACCTCTCGTGTATGGGATTCCTTCCTTACTGAACAGGACAAGGCGCATCTGGCTGCCAGCACTCACCGCAAGATGGGGTTTGGGGAGAGGCCGGTGCTGCTTCTAATCGACCTGTACCGCTGGGTGTTTGGAGATGAGCCCCAGCCTTTGCTGGAGTCCATCAAGGACTGGCCGGGAAGTTGTGGGTTGGCTGCTTGGGACTCCATCCCCCATATACAGACGCTATTGCATACGGCGAGGGACAACGGCATCCCGGTGGTGCATGTGACTGGGCTGGACCATGCGGGAGTGGAGGACTGGATAGTGCGACGTCAGCCGGAGAAGCCTCCGCAGCTATCGGATGAGGCCGCTGACAGGCGTTACCGGCGGTATGACATCATTGATGAGGTGGCCCCGGTTGAGGGGGAGACGGTGCTGAAGAAGTCGTCGCCCAGTGCGTTCTGGGGCACGCCGCTGGCGGGGCACCTGAACTATCTGGATGCCGACACCATCATCGTGTGCGGGGAGAGCACCAGCGGGTGCGTGCGCTCCAGCGTGGTGGACGGCTGCACCAACCGCTATCGGATGGTGGTGGTTGAGGAGTGCGTGTTCGACCGGCATGAGGCTTCGCACGCGATTAACCTGTTTGACATGAACCAGAAATATGCGGACGTGTTGCCCTTGGCCGAGGTAATCGAGTGGATGGCTGCTTGGGGCGCTGAACAGAAGACCAAGGGCTGAAGCTGCAATTGCGGGCCAAGCTCCAAAACAACGCGGGGTGACATCATGACGCAGTCCTACCCCGGTGCCTCAACTTCATGGGTGACCTTTGGCGACAGGGTTAGCGCGTTTCTGGCTATTCCCGAGCAGGGCACGGGTCCTTTTGGGGCCGTGATTCTGGGGCATGAGCGGTATGGGCTTGTGCAGCACACTCTTGATCTGACCGCCAAGCTGGCCGCATCCGGGTACGTGGGCATTGCGCCGGATATGTATTCGCGCTGGGAGGGGGACAAGGAGGCCCTGAACCGGGGCGACATCATGGTGCCCATCTGCGACGACGACATCCGCTCGTACATGGGGGCCAGTCTTGACTACCTGCTGGAGCACCCGCAGGTGGACTCGCGGCGCATCGCAGCGATGGGCGTGTGCCAGAGCGGGGAGTATCCGCTGGTCTTGAACAGTGCCCGTGGGGAGATATGCGCGAATGTGGTGGTGTATGGCGGGGCGCAGGCGGCGGTGTGGGAACTGGGTAAGGCCCGCCAAGAGCCTTACGAAGATATTATTGCACGGGTCACGGCACCGGTGGTGGGCATCTTCGGCGAGGATGATTTCGTGGTGTCGGTGGAGGACATGCGGCGGCTGCGGGGCGTGCTGGAGGATTACCGCAAGAGCTACGAGTTCACGCTTTTTCCGTATATGCCCCATGGTTGGATGAACTCGACAATGCCGGGACGCTACCGGCCTGACGAATCAGAAAAGGCATGGGGCATGATCATCGACTTCCTAGAGCGGGTCGGCTGTGGGGCATTTCCTGCTGGCCGGACAATATGGAGCTTCCGCTCGGACATTGCGCCGGACTATGACTTCACCAAGAAGGTGCGGCTGGCCTGACTTGCGCCTTGACCCCGGCGCGATTTGCATGGCCGCGCAGCTGCGTGATTAACTGTTGCCAAGGGAACAAACTCGCCGGAAATCCGGCGGATGAAGGCATGCCCATTAGGAGGATACGATGGCCGAAGTAGTGGTGGGTCTGGGTACGTCCCATAGCCCGATGCTGACGCTGGACCACAAAGACTGGCTCACCTATGCCGAGGGCGACAAGCGGAATCCTGAGCTGGTTGCGCCGCCGGACGGGTTGGTCTTTTCCTATGAGGAATTGGTGGAGCGGACCGATCCTGCCGTTGCTCAAGGCATCACTCCGGAGAAGTTCGAAGCGCAGCACAATCAGATACAGAGCGCCATCAAGACCCTCAAGCAGACGCTGGCTGAGGTCAAGCCCGACGTCACGGTGATTATCAGCGACGACCAGGACGAGCTTTTGTTTGAGGACATGATGCCCGCCTTCTCGGTCTACTGGGGTGACACGTTCCCCTTGGTCCCTTATCCAGCGGATGAGAACTCAGGCCCTGTGCCTTGGGCTTTGGCCAACGGATGGGGTGATGTTCCCTTGGATGTGCCCGTGGAGACGGAACTGGGGCGTCACATCATTGAGTACATGATTGAGTCCGAGTTCGACATGGCCCACTCCAAGTACATCCGCCCCCAGTCGGGCGGAGCCATCGCGCGTCGCTACCCCACGCTGGACGGGGAGAGCAAGTACGTGCGGGTGACGGAGGAGCGCCCCTTCGGGTTGCCCCATGGCTGGAGCTTCATAGTGAAGCGGCTGATGGACAACGCGCCCATGCCCATCGTGCCAATATTCCAGAACGTGTACCCTCCGAACCAGCCCACGCCGCGCCGTTCCTATGCTTTCGGTCAAGCACTGCGCAAGGCGATCGACGCTTGGGACAGCGACAAGCGGGTGTGCCTCATCGCATCGGGAGGCTTGAGCCACTTCGTGGTTGATGAGGAGATTGACCGCATGACCATCAAGGGGCTGAAGGAGAAGGACGTAGAGCTTCTCTGCAACCTGCCCCGTCACCGCTTGAACTCGGCCAGTTCGGAGATACGCAACTGGGTGGCTGCTGCCGGTGCCTTGGAAGACAAGGACATCGACTTCTTGGAGTACGTGCCGGTCTACCGGACGCCTGCGGGTACGGGCGGTGGATGGACGTTCGCGCGGTGGGCGTAGTTAAGCCGGCAGTGACCATCGGGTCAGATTCTTGAACGTGAGGGCATCCGTTACGGGTGCCCTTAATGTATAGTCCTACCCGGCTTCTGCCTGAGGCCGTACAAGGAGGAAGCGCTGATGCCTGCCACTTATCGCGCTGATCACATTGGCAGCTTGCTGCGGCCCCGTGAACTGCTTGATGCCAGGACCGCACATGCTGCGGGTCGCATCTCGGCGGAGCAACTGAAAGAACTGGAGGACCGTTGCATCCTTCAGGCCTTGGAGTTACAGCGTGGGTGCGGTGTCCAAGTCTTCAGCGATGGTGAGCATCGCCGGGGCGATTTCAGGACTGAATTGGCCAATGCCTTGGACGGGATGGATCCCGGAGATGTGCCGCTGAGTTGGCGCGGGCCTCAGCCTACGGATGTTGCTTCGGGAGGGGGCGTTGCCTCGCCGCCGGTCTGGGTAATTGGCGGACCTCTTCGGCGTCGACATCGCATCACCGCGCACGAGTCGGGTTTCCTTCTGGAGAACGCCAATGGCCCCTGCAAGGTGACCATGCCGTCGCCGGGGTTCATGGGGTCGCGCTGCTACCGCAAGGGAGTTTCGGACCAGCACTATGCCACTATGCCCGATGCGGTGCGCGACATGGCGGGCATCGTGCGGGAGGAAATCATCGCCCTTATCGACGAGGGTGTTTCCTATATTCAGCTTGATGCGCCGGGATACACCGCTTACGTCGACACCGTTCAGCGGGAGCAGATGCGGGCCAATGGGGACGACCCCGATGCGCTTTTCTCGGAAATCGTAGAAGCGGACGGCTCGACGTTCCAAGGGCTCAGGCGCGAGGGCCTGACCTTGGGTGTACACCTGTGCCGGGGCAATAACCGCAGCCACTGGCTGAGTGAAGGCAGCTATGAGGCGATTGCCGAGCGATTGTTCAATGCGCTGGATGTGGACGCATTCCTTCTGGAATACGACAACGAGCGCTCTGGAGGGTTTGAGCCGTTGAGATTTGTCCCCAGAGGCAAGACGGTGGTGCTGGGCCTCATCACCACGAAGCAGGGCTATATGGAGTCGATGGACGGGTTGCGGCGGCGCATCGACGAGGCTGCCCAATATGTGCCGATGGAAGATCTGGCGATCAGCCCGCAATGCGGTTTTGCATCGGTGGACGCAGGAAACGCCATATCCTCGGACGACCAGCGGCGCAAGCTGGAGTTGGTGGCGCGGACAGCCCAAGCTGTCTGGGGTTGATCATGGGAATGCGAGCCTTGGATTTCGACCGCTTTGAATGGCTGAGCTTTGACTGCTATGGGACGCTGGTTGATTGGGAGACGGGGATTTCGGATGCCGTTGCTGGTGCGCTGAAATCGCATGGAGTCAGCGTGTCCAAACCGGAAGTGCTTGCTCTCTTTGCAGCTGTGGAGCCGGTAGTACAGCAGGGCGGGGAGTTCATGGAGTACCGCCAAGTCCTTCGGCGGGTGATGCAGCTTATGGGGGAGAGGCTTGGCGTGCGGCTCACGGAGCAGGAGGAAGCCTGCTTGGTTGATACGATTGGGGCGTGGCCCGTTTTTCCCGATACGATTGAGGCTCTGAGGCTGATGAAGTCCCGCTATAAGCTGGCGATTATCACTAACGTGGACGACGACCTGTTCGCGCCTGCGGCCCGTACTTTGGGCGTGGAGTTGGACGCCGTGATTACCTCGCAGCAGTGTGGCAGTTACAAGCCCAACCTCAACAACTTCCACATCGCCATGGAACGGATGAGGGTGGAGAAGGCGGGCTGGCTGCATATTGCGGAGAGTTTGTACCACGACATAGGGCCAGCGAACCAACTGGGCGTTGCGTCGGTGTGGGTCAATCGAGGGCATGCAAACCATGGTGGGGCAACGAGAGGGTCGGATGCGGTTCCCGACTTGGAAGTCCACTGTCTTGATGAGTTGGTGCAGGTGATGGGGTTGGGGTGATGCGGAGGGCGCTTACGTGAGGGGCAGAGGGGGCTGCCACAACTTGCCGGTGTCGTTGACTGTGATGGAGTCCACCCACTTGATCCAGTCGTAGCCCCGCTTGTGGGGTTCCACCATGCGCGCGGGGAAGCCATGACCAGCGGTGAGGGGCTTGTCGTCCACTGCGGTTGCCAGCATGGCTCGCTGCGCTTCATCCATTGAGTAGCGCCTGAAATAGCCGGTGCGGGAGGTGATGGTGATGCTGGAGGCGCCCGGCTTGGGATTTGCCAGTGCCAACAGGTCGGGCAGGGGTGCGCCTCGCCACGTTCGGGTGGTGTACCAGCCTCCGGTGCAGTCGAGGGTGGCCGTCAGTTCGTCCTGCCATTTTTGGAGGTCTTCCAAGGTCAGTTCGTAGGAGTTGAACACATGGCCCGATATGTTCAGCCGCCATGAATCGGGATTGACCGTGGGAGTGCGGTCGTTTAGCCACATTGTCACCGGAAACGTGGGGCCGTCCTCGGGGTATGACCCGGTGAAACGGCGTTCAGCCCCCGGTGCCTTGGACACTGATAGCAGGCTTTCCGATGCCTGCCATACCAGGAGGCCAGCTACGCCTAGCAGGCCTAGTCGGAGGAAATTGCGGCGGTCAGCGACATAACGACTGCGCAGGCTGATGCGGTGGCGGAGAGTGTGCCATAGGAGCAAGGGGAGAAGGCCGATGGCGAGGGTCATGTGGATAGTGGTGCCGGAGAATCCCATCCAGCTATAGGAGCCTAGGTGGCTCCAAGCCAGTCCCAATCCCAGGACTGTGAGGAGCCCCACTAGGAGGACAGTGGAGAGGACCATGGTCTCTGGCGAGCGCTGCCAGTTGCGACGGACGGTGAAGGAACTGAGGATGTTGCGCGACTTCCAGATGAAGAGGGCAAGGATGGAGAATCCTGCGATGCGGTGCAGGTGCATCGAGGCAATCCACTCGGGGTTGGAGTGGGTGAGCCCCAAGTAGCCTGTCAGCAGTTCAAAGATGAACAGAAAGATGAGCGCGACGTTTGCCCATGGGAATCGCATCGCGCTAGCTCCTCAGTCCTTTGCGAGAGCGCCCCAGTCGCGCTAGAGACCCTTCTGCACCTGTACGAGGGTTTCGACGGTGCGCCGCCACGAGGCCTCGGTGTCATTGCCAGCGGTCACTACCGACACCAGCACTTCTCCGGACCCCCAGTCGAAGAGGCGACGCAGGCCGGAGGCGACTGTCTCCTCGTCGCCGGAAATCAACACCGCCTCCAGCATCCCGTCACTCCACTCGTGGGTCTCCTCGGCTTCGGGGAAGCCAGCCTCGGCAAACATGCGGGCATAAAAGGGAGCTTGGGGGTAGAAACCCATCTGTTGGCGGAAGGCGGCCCGGGCTTCGGCGGGGTTGTCATGGACACAGACCGGGGCATGGGTGATGAGGGGAGGGGTCTCGCGCCCTGCGCCGTGGGCTCCGGCCTCCATGGCCGGGACGGCGACATCCCGCAGGTATGTTCCGGGGCAGACCCAACTGATGGCCCCGTCAGCCTCGGCACCGCAGAACTCGAAGGAGCGACGCCTGAGGGCCGCCGACATCACCGGCACATCGGGAGACGGCTCGGCAATACGGGCGTGGGCATGGTACTGTTTGCCATCAAAGTCCACCTCGCCTGTGCCCAGCAGGCTCTTCACGACGTGGACGTATTCGCGCACGTTGGTCAGAGGAGCGCGGAAATCGGCCCCGAAGACGGTCTGCATGCCACCGCTGTGGCTGGGTCCGACGCCGAAGCGGAAGCGGCCGGGAGCGAGGTTGGCGATGACCTGAACCTGCTGAACGGCGGCAACGGGATGACGGGGCCAAGTGGGTGTGATGCAGGTGCCGAGGAGGATGCTTTCCGTCTGGACGGCGGCCGCGGAGAAGATGGTCAGGCCGTCCAAGCCGGCCCCACCCGTGGTGAGCCAAGCGGCGGGCACGCCCATTCGCTCCATCTGCTGGATGCGGGCTATCACCGCTTTGGCGTCACCGCCCATTGCTGCCACGCCGATTCGCTTGTCAGTCATCTCTCCTCCTAGTCGGCCGGTTCGTTTTGAAGACGCCAGTCCCCTATATCGGAGGCCGCCTCAGGTGCCATTCCGTGTTCTGCTCGTAGGCGTGGGCGGTGCGAAGCACCGTCTCCTCGTCGAAGGGTTTTGCCACCAACTGCAGGGCTTGCGGGAGGCCGCCGGGGCCGTCGGAGGTGAACCCGCAGAGGATGGACAGGGCGGGGGTCCCTGCGAGACTGAACATGCTGCGAAGGTTTGCTTCGACCAAGGCCCTGCTGGCCTGCTCCTTGCTTTCGACGTGGGCGTTGGGGTCCATGACCGCAGCGGGAGCGGTGGAACAGGGTTGGGCCAGTATGTCGACCTCTTGGAAGGTATCCAGTATCTGCTGGCGCAGGATGACACGGGCCTTCTGGGCCTTGTAGTAGAACTCGCCGGGGATGATGTTGCCGGTCATAAAGGCGACGCGGGTGTTGTAGTGGTACTCGTCGCCCCGGTCGCGCAGCCATTCTGGATGAATGCTGACCCGCTCGGTGTGGGTGATGCCCCTGATGATGGCCCCAGCATGGCGGGTCATGGGTATGGAGACCTCGCGGATTTCGGCGCCCAGTTGCTTGAGGACTTCTATGGCCGCGCGAACGCTGTCGGCGGTCTCCTGGGTCACGCCAACGGCTTCAGGGTCAAAGCATTCGCGGGGGATGCCGACTTTCAGGCCGCGGATGTCGCCGGTGAGTGCTCGCTGGTAGTCGGGCACGGGGACGTTTCGGGTGAGGGGGTCCTTGGGGTCGTGGCCAGCGATGGCGCGTATGGTGATGGCACAGTCGGCCACGCAGCGGGAGATGGGTCCGATGGTGTCTACGGACCAAGAGGCCCCGTCGACGGCGTAGCGGCTGACCCTGCCCCAAGAGGGGCGCAGGCCGACTAGGCCGCAACTGGCGGCGGGGTGACGAATGGAGCCTGCAGTGTCTTCCCCGAGGGAGGTGGCGCAAAGGAAGGCGGCAGTGGCGGCGCCGGAACCTGTGCTGGAGGTGCCGGGGTTGCGGGTGAGGTCCCATGGATTGTGGGCTGGGCCAAAGGCGGAGTTCATGGGATCGCCCAAGGCCATCTCAGCCATGTTGAGCTTGCCGAGAATGACGGCGCCCGCCTCTTTGAGGTTAGTGACGACGGTGGCATCCCGGTCGGAGATGTGCTCGCTGCGCATGCGGGAGGCGATGGTGGTGCGGATGCCCTTGGTGTGTATCTGGTCCTTGATGCCGATGGGAATGCCGTGCATGGCACCCCGGTGGTTGCCGGCTGCGATTTCAGTCTCAGCCTGCCGGGCTGCTGCCAAGGCTTCGTCGCCGCATACGGTGATGTAGGCGTTGGTCTTGGGTTCGATTTCTTCGATGCGGGCGAGGTAGGCTTCGGTGGCCTCAACGGGGGATAGCTCTCGCCTGCGGATGAGGTCGCCCAGTTCGACGGCGGTCAGGAAAGGAATCTCGGCACGGTCCATGGTTCACCTCCCAATGGCGGGGTAAGTATAGCGGTTTGGGGCGGTGGGCAGAAGAAGGAGTGTCCGGGCTGGCTTCGGGCCGTGGGATCAGAGTTTCTAAAGGGCGGCCCGAAAATCCTCAATTGAAATTTCGAGGTTCTGGAGAATCTGGCGTAGAGTGCCTTTGGGCACCACACGCTTGTTGAGTACCACTACGCCGGTCAGGATACGACCGTCTTGCCGACGCCTGTGGTAAGAGGCGTGACTTCCCTTGGTGGCTCTGCCGGGGTAGGCGCCAAGCCGCAGCAGTGCTGAGACGACCTCACGGCTGGAGCAGAGCGGAATGTCCCGGAAGGACACGCAGGGTCAAGCTGTGGTGGGGACCGGGTGCTGCGTGGCCTTCACCACCGTGCCTACAGGTATTTCTACGTGAATGGGATCGACGATGGGTGGTGAAAGGATGTTGATACCCTTCTCTTGAAATACGCGGGCACGCTCCCCGGTCTCCTCCAATGCATTCAGGTGGACCCAGATGGCCTCCTGCAAGTTGTCCAAGGCCTCTTGGATGGTGTCGCCACAACTTGCGGTACCCAACTCGGTGCAGACCGACACGAATTGGTCTCCCTCTTGCTCTACCACGGAGGTGAGGATGATAACGCCTTGTGTTTCGGTGGAGGGGGCCTGTTCCCCGTTAGTAGTCAATTCGTCCCTGCTGGAGGAAGGTACAACTTCCAGAGTGCCCTATGCCATGGGTCTATTGATGCTATTGGGGTCTTGGGGGGCCTGTCAACAGACTGCTCCAATCTCACTTCTCTAATTTCCGATTGACACTCATACTTCATTCAGCTACAAGAAACTTGACCAGTCCTATGCCTGCTCCCAAACGGCATCTGCTCTTAAGGACGTGAACTATGCAGCGCAATCTCCCGCAAGCTGACACCATCTTCCATAACGGCAAGGTGCTGCCTGTAGCCGATGATTCGGTGCAACAGGCTGTGGCGGTGCAGGGGGAGCGCGTGCTTGCCGTAGGCTCCGATAGCGAGGTGTTGGCACTCGCCGGGCCTGGGACGCAGCGGGTGGATTTGCGAGGACGCACGCTCATCCCCGGGATCGTGGATATCCATGCGCATATGGACCGGGAGGGGCTGAAGAACGACTATCCCTCACTGGCGGGGGCCCGCTCCATCGCCGATATCCTTGACGTAGTGCGCCGGGAGGTGGCTTCCAAGGCTCCGGGCGAATGGGTGGTAACCATGCCCGTTGGCGACCCGCCCAACTACACCAACATGCCCCAAGGGCTGGCCGAGGGGAGGTATCCGACTCGTCATGACCTCGACCAAGTGTCGCCGGACAACCCGGTATATCTGCGGGGCATCTGGACGCCTTGGAACATGCCGCCGTCGGTGTCGGTGGCGAATAGCGTGGCCCTGCAGGTGGCGGGTATTGACCGGAATACTCCATCGCCGGATGAGACGGTGGTCATTGACCGCGATGCTGACGGCGAGCCGACAGGGGTGTTCAGCGACTCCAACGGCTACCCCTCGGTGGAGTTCACGTTGATGCGGGTTGTCCCGCGATTCACCCACGCGCAGCGGGTGGAGGCTCTGAAGGAGTCGATGCAGATATACAGTTCCGTGGGTACTACAGGGACGTATGAGGGGCATGGCATCGCACCGGAGGTGTTGAGGGTATACAAGGAGGTGTGGGATGCGGGAGAGAACAAGCAGCGGGTGCACCTCACGCTCAGTCCATCATGGGCCTCGGTGGAGGATGCGTCGGCGGAGATGGAGAAATGGGGCCATAGCGCGTCGGGGACGGGCTATGGCGATGACATGCTGAAGATTAGCGGCTATTACATCCAGTATGGGCGTAGTCCTTATCTGGCGAGGGCGCGTTCGGCGGAGTTGCCATATACGGGCTGGGCCGGGTTTGCGGAGAGCTATCACCCGCCGGAGATGTTTCGTGGTCTGGTGCGGGAGGCAGCGTTACATAACCTGCGGGTGAATACGCTGGTGCGGGGTTGCTTGGAAGATGTGCTGCAGGTGTTCGAGGAGGTGGACCGGGAGACGCCGATTGCTGACAACCGGTGGGTGCTGGTGCATATCCTCAGGGCCACGGATGACCAGATGCGTCGGATGAAACGGCTGGGGCTGGTGCTGGAGACGATACCACTGACGGATTTGTGGTTGCGGGGACATGCCTTGCCCGCGGCTCAGTCGGGTGAGGGGGCGGCGGATGCGCACCGGACTTACATGAAGTACGACATCCCCTACAGTTTCGGGACTGACAACAAGCCCTATAACCCCTTCCAGACGCTGTGGGCTGCCATATCGCGCACCGAGGCGCACAGCGGGGAGGCCCTTGATCCCAGTGAGTGCTTGACGCGCATGGAGGCGTTGCGCGCGTTCACACAAGGCGGGGCCTATTTCTCCTTCGATGAGGGGGAGCGGGGGTCGCTTGAGCCGGGGAAGCTCGCGGACTTGGCTGTCCTCTCGGATGATTATCTGGAGATGCCCATGGAGGAGATGTCGAACATGCGCTCCCTCCTCACCATGGTGGGAGGGCGGGTGATGCACGACTCCGGTGAGTTGTAGTGGACCGGACTTACGCCGCCACCTGGGCCTCAACCTTGGATAAGAAGCCCAGCACATGGTCGGTGAAGGCTTGGGGCTGGTCGAGGTAGGCCATGTGGGCGGCGTCGGGGATGACGATGTATTCGGAGCCGGGTATTTTGGCATGGGTGTGCTCGGAGCCAGCGATGGATGCGTGGTCGTTGGCGCCCACCATGACGAGAGTAGGCATGGTAATGCGGCCCCACCACTCGTCGGGAAACTCGTTGTCGAGGATGGTCCGGACGCTTCCGGCGTAGCCGTTGGGGTCGATCTTGGCATAGCGGATGCGCATGGCGCGCTCGACTTCGGCATCGCCGCGTACGCGTCCCATCACGTTGGGGTTCTCCTTGAGAGCTTGGTCGGCGACGGCCATCATGCCTTGGGTGAGGGCAAGCTCAATGCTCTTCTCACGCATGGCGCGGATGTCGGGAGGCACGGGCAGCCCGGAGCCAGTGAAGGAGTCGGTGACGATGACGGCCTTGACCCTTTCGGGGTAGGTGGTGGTGAAACGGACAGCGACGCCTCCGCCCATGGAGTGGCCAAGGAGGTAGACCTGCTCCAATCCTAGGTGGTCGAGGAGGCCCTTCAGGTCATCGGCGAAGCGGGTCAGGCCGTAGGCGTTGGGGTCAGCGGGGCTGTCGGAGCGTCCGTGGGCTCGGGCGTCCCAAGTGATCACTTGGTAACGCCGGGAGAAGGCAGGGACTTGGTTGACCCATGCTTCAGTGTCCCCACTGATCCCGTGGCAAAGGACTAAGGGGAAGCCTTGGCCGTGGGACTCGTAGTAGATTTTCACGCCGTCGATGTCTGCGTGGGGCATTTGCTTCCTCCTAGTGAGCGATCAGTTCTGAGGCAATGGGGCAACGGGTTTATGGGCCGGACATTTCGACAGGAGCGTAGTAGCCGGTCTTGCCGGTGTTGTCCCAAGTGAGGCCCTGCTGGGTGTGCCGGTAGACGGTGGAGCGGGCGACGGTGCGGGGGTTACCGCCTCGCTCGGCGGCGCGGGGGTCGTTGACAAGTTGGACATCCTCGTCGGGGTTATTGCCGCGGACGCCTTCCACCTCGAGTTCGAGGCTTCCCTGGATGGAGACCTTGCGGCCGCGGTTTTTGATTTCGTAGGTGATGGGGACGGACTTGGCCCCTAGGAGGTTGGTAATCATGGCCTTGCGGCGTCCGAATCCGCCGCCGGCATCGCCTGAGACGATGGCATGGAGGGCTTGGCGCTGGTCGTCGGTGGCGCGGTCATCAAGGTAGATGACGGCGGTCCAGTTGCCGTCGGACATCATCTTCGGGGTGCGGGCCACCAAGGCGAAATTAAGGCCGTCGAGGGCGACGTTGCCGTAGGTCCCGGTGTCGATGTGCCAAGCTAGGGACACTTGGCAGTCGTCGTAGTGGGAGGGGGAGCCGAACACGCAGGCGCAGTTCACCTCGCAGTTGCAGGCCTCGAAATAGTCTCCCTTGAAACTCCATTGCTGCTGGGTGGTGGTCAAGGCTGGTCCTCCATGAAAATCGTCGGGCGTGTGGAGAGTCTAGGCTCGCTCTTGTCTGGTGTCAAAATCGGAAGGCCGGGGCCGAAATCGGAACGCTGGTCCCCTATCTTCCTTGCTGTTACCGGGTTCTTTGCTATTACCGGCATCCATCCTTCCTGTTTGGCTATTATCGGTATCGGTGTGCATGATACTATTGATGAAGGGAGTGGAGGTGCGCTTGAATTATACGAAAGGCATCCATGTCCGAATGAGGCTTATTGCAATCCTCGTTGTCATGGGGCTGGCCTTGACCGGCATTTTGTGGGCCACGCTTGTCTCTGCCCAACGGGACCTGACGCACAAGGATGGCCACTGGCTTTGCGATAAAGTGCATGGGCACTTTCTGGACGACCCGATGTACGTTTACCAAACCCACCAGCCTCATTGCGTCTCTCCACACCCAGACGGGGCAGTAGTAGAGGCTAGGCAGCCCCAGCGGAAGGCTGCTCCCGCCCCTGCTCCCCGGCCCGTTCCGGTCTCCTCCCAGAGTACCAGCAGCCCGGACCCTCAGCCTCAATTCCCCGCCACGTCCGACCCAGACCCCACGCCGACTCCTCGGCCAGCAACCCCGGCTCCCCAGGCGACAGGAGCCCCGACTCCCACACCCCAGCCGCGCATAGAGCCCACTCCCACTCCCACACCCCAGCCGCCCATGGAGCCAGCTCCGGCTCCAACGCCGGAGCCGTTGCCGGAAAGACCTTGCAGCCAGCCAGCGGACTACCCGGAGGTCTGCAAAGACGTGGGGGACGACTGGCTATGAGAATGTCACGCCGCAATAGGGACGTGATGTAGCTTAGGCGTGGCTCTTTCTCTCCGTTCCGGGCTCGCCGTACTGGGCTCTCCAGGTCGGGCTTCGTCAATGGTGCGACGCGTTCAGGACCTGCCAGATGCGGTGGGCGGTATAGGGGGTGTCCACATGGGTGATGCCCAAGGGGGCTAGGGCGTCGGCCACGGCGTTGGAGACGGCGGCGGGTGGGCCGACGGTTACGAGGGAGCCCATGCCCTTGGCTCCCAAAGGGCTGAGGGGTGACGGGGTCTCCATGTGTTCCATGACCATCTCGGGCATGTCCTCTGCGTGGGGCATGGCATAGTCGAGGAAGGTGCCCATTAGAGGCTGGCCGTCCGCGGTGTAGAGGACGTCTTCGGTCATGGCTTGGCCGATGCCTTGGGCGAGGCCGCCGTGGGTCTGTCCCTCAACCACCACGGGATTGATGATGCGTCCGCAATCATGGACGCCGACGCAACGGAGCAGGTTTACCTCGCCGGTATCCCGATCGACCTCCACGAGAGCCAACTGCGCACCGGAGGGGAAGACGTAGTCGGGGAGGTGGAAGGTCCCTTCAAAGTCCAGGCCGGGGGTCATGCCGGGTGGAAGGGTCTCTTCGTTGAAGGCCGCGGCGGCGATGTCGGAGAAGGAGAGGCTGTCGCCGATGCGGTTGAGGGCCCAAGCCCTGCCGCCGCCGAACTGCACCTGGGACTCCTGGCAGCCCAAGAGATGGGCTGCGACCTTGGACAGCTTGGCGCGGGCGTTCTCCAAGGCATCGTAGACTGCGGAGCCACTGACGGTGAGGGCGCGGCTGGCCATGGTGCCCACCCCCTCCTCCACCACATCGGTGTCGCCGTGGAGAATGGCCACATCTTCGGGGTGAACGCCAAGGGTGTCGGCGGCTATCTGAGCGAAGCTGGTGTCGGTGCCTTGGCCGTGGGGGGATGCCTCGGTATAGATGTTGATGGCGCCGTGGCGGTCAATCTCCACGCGGGCGGTGCTGTCCATGAGTTCGCCTCCGCCTCCCTGGCTCTTGAGGAAGCTGGCGATGCCGAGGCCAACGAGTCTGCCCTCGGCCCTTGCCTGCTGTTGCTGGCGTCGCAGGCCGTCGTAGTCGGCCAGTTCAAGGGCGCGCTCAAGGGCTTGGAGGTAGTCGCCGCTGTCGTAGGTGAGGCCGGTAGGGGTGGTGAAGGGCAGTTCTTCGGAGGGGATGAGGTTTTGCTGTCGAACGGCGAGAGGGTCCATGCCAAGCTCGTTGGCGATGAGGTCGATGGTGCGCTCCATGAAATAGGCTGCTTCGGGAGCCCCCGAGCCACGGAAGGGACCCGTGGTGGGCTTGTTGGTGGCCACGGCGTTCATCTGCATGTGAATGACGGGAGTCTTGTAGGGGCCCGCGATGCGCCGGGCCAAGTGGTGGGATGGGGTGGACGTGGAGCGTATGAAATATGCGCCGATGTCGGCGATGGCGTGGAAGCGTATGCCGAGAATGGTGCCGTCGTTGAGGACAGCGGCCTCGGCGCGGCACTCCATGCCACGGCCATGATAGGAGGTCATGTTCTCGCCGCGGTCTTCAATCCACTTGATGGGGCGCCCCAAGCGGACGGCCATGTGGCAGACGGCGGCAACGTCGGTGCGGAGATCCTTGCCGCCGAAGCCGCCTCCCATGTCCGGGGCGATTACGCGAATGGTGGCAGGATCGCGGTGCAGGACGTAGGCCAAGAGGTCGCGGTCGTGATGGACGGACTGGGTGGCACTCCAGACGGTGAGCATGTCGCCGGAAGAATCATAGGCAGCGACGACGCCGCGGGTCTCCATGGGGGCGGGGCAGATGCGTTGGCTGCGGTACGTCCCTTCGACGATGCGGTCGGCACGGCGGAAGGCGTCATCAAGGTCTCCGCCCCTGTCATCAGTGCTGAAGAGTATGTTGGTGCCTAGTTCGGGGTGTAGGAGGGTCTCGTTTTTGAGGGCATCGTGGGGGTCCACCACCACGGGAAGGGGGTCGTATTGGACCCGCACCATTTCTGCTGCATCGACGGCGGCGGCCCGTGTCTCGGCGACTATCAGGGCTACAGCCTCGCCAACGTAGCGGACCCTGTCCGTGGCCAGCAGGGGATGGGGCGGGGGTTCCTCGCCGGGATTGCGGGGGGTGAATTGCACGGGGACGTGACCCGTGGTGGAGTCGAGATGTTGGGATGTTATCACTGCCGTGACGCCCGGGGAGGCCTCGGCAGAAGTAGTGTCTATGTAAGTGATTTTGGCATGGGCGTGGGGGCTGCGGACGACGGCAGCGTGGAGCATTCCCGGCAGTTGAATGTCGTCGATGAAGGTGGCCCGTCCTTCGATGAAGCGAGGGTCCTCAAACCTCTTCATGCGAGCGCCTATATAAGTGGTCGGGGAGTGGGTGCTCATGGGCTCCTCCTGATGGTGCGCGTTTTGCTCGTCCGCTAAGCGACCTATAACCCATCATCATGGGGTGAGACCGAGGCCGTGCTACCAGTCATTGTAGCATCTGCGGTTCGGGGAAAGTTCGCCCAGCCAGCGATTTGGCTGTCTTTCTATCTTGACAAAGGGGAAAACGGACGGCTAGACTCCCCCAAGCACCCAGCTATAGTTGCGCCCATCAACAATAAGTTGACGCCGGGTTAAGAAACAGCGCACTAAGATGCCAGGAGGTATTGGTAGATGAACCGGTTGAGGCGACGCATCCCGTGGATTATTGTCCCGCTACTTTTGATAGTGCCCTTGGTATTGGTCGCCTGTGGTGGGGAAGAAGGCATCACTGAAGAAGATGTAGAGCGAATAGTGACCGGTGCCGTGGGAGCGATTGAAATCCCCGAGGGGCTTACCGAGGAGGACGTAGCCCGCATTGTTGAAGAGGGCAGCCTGTCCGCAAGCGACGTGGAGAACCTAATCGGCGCCGCTATGGAGGGCACCCTGACTGCAGATCAAGTTTCCAGCATCGTTGCTGAAGCCGAAACTGATGACTTGACGCTGGACGAAGTGCAGAGCGTTATATCTGATGTGGTGACCAGCGCCGAGGCGGACGACCTTACACCGGCAGAGGTTGAGACGGCGATCCGCATGGCCCTCGCCATGGCGGCTGAAGAGGCGGCAATGGCTGCCATGATGGCTGAAGAAGAGGCCGCCATGATGGCCATGAAGGCTGAGGAAGAGCGCCTTCAGCAGATATATGCCAGCTTCTTCTCGGGCCAGACGGTCCGCCTGCTGGTAGGCTTCTCCGCTGGCGGTGGATATGACACCTATGGCCGAGCAATCGCCCGTCATATAGGCAAGCACATACCTGGAAACCCGGAAGTAGTGGTTGAGAACGTGACTGGTGGCGGCAGCTTAGTGCTGGCGAACCAGCTGTACAACGATACTGAGGCCGATGGACTGACTATAGGTCTGTGGAACTCCAACCACGTGTTTCTCCAGTCGGTATACGATGACCCAGCAACACAAGGGCAAATACGGTTTGACGGCAACGGGTTCGGCTGGTTGGGAGCGCCCAGCGACGGGAACCCCGTTTGCGCTATCATGGGCTTCGCAGGTCTGACTGAGGCGAGCGATATTCTGGCCCCGGGGGCTAGGAACCACGAGGATGAAAGGATTGCCCACGGCTCCACTGCTGCGGTCGGTGGCTCCTTGAGCGACATCCCGCGTATCACCAACGAGTTTGTGGGCACCGACCATGAGATCGTCTCCGGTTACCGGGGAACAGCCCGCGTGCGCTTGGGTCTGCAAGGCAAAGAAGTCGACGCAGCATGCTGGGGCTGGGAGTCCATGGGTGTGACTGCCCGGTCCATGCTGGACGCCGAGGGAGATGACAAGTTCATCCCCTACGCAATGGTGTTTGAGAGCAGCGACCCCGAGATTGCAGACCTGCCCCTGCTAGGTGATTTCATAGATGACCCAGACGACAAGGCCCTTTATGATCTGTGGGCGGTGGGCTACCGTTTCCAGCGCCCGTGGACCACTCCGCGCAATACCGCTCCGGAGTTGATCAATGTATTGCGGAGGGCATTCGACGACACCATGGCAGACCCTGAGTTCATCGCCGATGCCGAGGCTTCGGGTCTCTATCTGAATCCGCAGACCGGCGAAGACATCGAACAGTGGGTCTCGGAGATACTTCAGATAACTCCAGAGCAAAAGGAGGCTCTGCAGTTCATGGTGACAGTGGACGAGGGATAGGTTGAGCACAAAGGGGCCTCCCTTGGGAGGCCCCCCTGCAATAGCGTGCCAATAGAGACCCCCCAAAGAGATAGTGTTGGGAGAGCGTAAGGGGCCGTATTCTTAGATACAGGGATGCGGCCCCTTGGACATAAGTAGGAGCTAGTGGAAGCCGTCAGGGATTATTTCGATGCCTTGCTCACAGGGCTGACAGATGTCCTCCCGCTATCAGGGCATGGGATAGATGCATTTGAGGCGATGCTTTTGGGCATCGTCATTGGCTTCATTGTCGGCATCCTTCCGGGTTTGGGAGGGGCCGTAACCCTAGCCCTGATGCTGCCCTTCACCTTCGACATGGATGCCACGCAGGCGTTCGCCTTCCTATTGGGGGCCAACGCAGTGGTGGCGACGACCGGAGACATCACCTCGGTGCTCTTCGGTGTGCCCGGTGAGGGCATAAGCGCGGCTGTCATAGTGGATGGCCATCCGATGGCCAAGCGAGGCGAAGCGGGACGAGCCCTTGGGGCCGTCCTGATGAGCTCTCTCATCGGTGCAGTGTTCGGAGCCATAGTGCTTGCGGCAGCGATCCCTGTGGTGCGGCCGATAGTTCTGGCCATAGGGTCTCCCGAGTTTTTCATGCTGTCGCTACTTGGGATTACGTTCGTGGCCACGCTGAGCGGTGGCAACATGATCAAAGGCCTCACCGTGGGGGCTTTTGGTCTGGCTATGGCTATGATCCGTCTCGAACCAGTTACGGCCATGCCTCGATATACCTTGGAACCGATTCTGGGGTCGGAGTCTCTGTTCCTCTGGGATGGGGTGAACTTCGTAGCGATCACAGTGGGACTCTTCGCCATTCCCGAAATAATTGACCTAGCGGTCAAGGGCACGGGCATTGCGGAACGGTCGGCGGGCAGGATAGGAGGCGTGGCGCAAGGAGTGCGGGACACGTTCCGGCACTGGTTCCTTGTCTTCCGGTGCAGTGCGCTGGGGGCCTACATAGGCATCGTGCCCGGGTTGGGCGGAGGACCCGCTCAGTGGATGTCGTATGCCCATGCCGTGCAGAGTGCGGACAACAAAGACGACTTCGGGCAGGGACGTGTGGAAGGGGTACTGGGACCTGGCGCTGCGAACAATTCCAAGGAGGGCGGTTCGCTCATCCCGACCATCGCCTTCGGCATCCCTGGCAGCCTTTCGATGGCTATCCTGTTAGGGGCTTTCATCATCCAAGGGCTTGTGCCTGGCCCCAACCTCTTGGACCCCAATCTGCCAATACGCCCGGACGCGGCTGCTTTGGGAGAGTGGGTACCGTCGGGACTGGAATTGACCTTCTCCTTCGTATGGGTGCTCATTGTCTCCAACGTCATCACGGTGGCGGTATGCTTCCTGTTCCTCAAATGGCTGGCCCGTATCACCGAGATACGCGGTTCACTGATTATTCCCATTATCATGCTGCTGGTATACCTTGGCGGGTTTACGGTGGAGAACCGCTCCCAAGACCTGATGCTGGTCATCATCTTTGGCCTTCTGGGATGGGTGATGGTCAAATTCGACTGGCCCCGGCCCCCAATGCTCTTGGGCTTGGTACTGGCGCCCATAGCCGAGAGCAACCTCAGGGTTTCGACGCAGGCTTTCGGTACCTATGGCTGGCTTGACGAGCCGGGGGTAATCATAATTTTCATCCTCATGCTGGCGTCGATACTCTACCCACTGTGGCAGGACCGCAAACAGGCAAAGCGGTTGGAGCAACGGGCTGCTGAAGCAGCAGCAGTGGGGACTACTGCGCAAGCTACTGCATCGCAAGCAGGCTCCGACGATGGAGGGGATGGGGGCGACGGTGGAGCCTAGTCCCGGTCGGGCGCCCAGTGTGCTTTCCGGCCCCGCGGCCCTGCTCAAGGAGACATGGGGTGGTGGGCGTTGGCGAGGGCGGCTAATCCGGTTGATATTTTCATTGTTCTTTCTCGGCCTGTTTTCGTGGATGACGTGGGAAGCGTTCTTTGGATATGGAGCCGAAAACCCGAGCGCAGCGTCCTTTCCCAAAGCCATCCTGATACCGGCAATCGTTCTAGCAGCCCTCGCGACCTTCCGTGAGATAACCCGCAGGGAGCGTAGTGGTCCTTCAATCGAAGTCGCCGCCGCGCCGGTGGAGTTTGAATTGGAAGAAGAAATCCAAATCGAACCCGCTGTGGAAGTGCGCCGTACAATCATCATCATTGGCTGGATAGTGGGTTTCTTCATTGGTATCTGGCTCATCGGCTGGATGGTCACGGTACCTCTAGCAATCTTTCTGTACACTAAGATTGCAGGGCGTGAAAGTTGGTTTATAGCAATCACTGCCGGCGTAGTGGGGTGGATATTCTTCGATGGCGTGTTCGACGCGCGCCTCAATATTCCTTTGTCTGAGAATCTTGATGGAATTCTGATGTCACGGCTGGAGGATTGGCTAACCTCCCTCCGGGGCATTGACGAGACCTATGCCGCTCTAGGATTGCCACAAACCAACAAGGTGTCCATCAACGACTACCTAGGTGATGGGGCCGCGGTGGTCACGGAGGGAATCGAGTGGTTCTTCACTCAGATACCCGTCTTGGTGATAGTGGGTATCTCAGTGGTGACATTCCTCGTCTACAACGGGAACAACACTGCCAAAGAGGCTATGGACCGCTTGGCTACCCAGATATGGGGTAAGGTCAGGCGGACCGGCTAATCGATTGAGAGGTAGGGCCGTGCTGTTGATACCGGCTGCCATCAGGAAGTACCGAAGGGAAGGGCGAGCGGAAGGGAGCCAGGAAACCCAAGCCAAGTGGACTGCATGGCTGGAAAGGTACCGGGAGGCTCAAGCTGCAGGTGAGGAGTTCACTGAGCCGCCGCCGTCTCTCAATGGAGCCAGCGACGGAAGGAAACAGGATACCTGATTGGGCATAAGGAGACTCATGGGACGCCTCCTATAGCGCCCTTGGCGAACGATGGATAGGGGAGAATAGGCCCCTCTTTTAGCGGAAGAGGGGCATTACTTTTTCGCTGAGTAGCTTGAGGTACTTCGTGGACTGCTGGCGGTTGGGTAGGCCGCGGTGGGTGAGCATGAGGTTGCGGCCGCCTACGTCGCGCAGCATGGCAATGAGTTCGGAGACGCGCTTGGGCGAGCCGACGAAGAGTTCGTTGGCGTCAGGGTTGGGGACCTCGCCATAGGACTCCTTGGATAGTGGTGGCGGGGGCGTGGGCACGTAGACATCGGGCGGCTTGAGAGACACCCGTTTCTCGGCGACGTATGCGCTGGCCCGTTCGAAGGGGCTGAGCCATTCTTCAAAGGCTTGGTCGTCGGTCTCGGCGATGTAACATTCGCGCCAGATCCATACCTGGTCCATGGCCTGTTCGACCTGCTGCTCACTGAAGCCCGACTCGACCATGGTGTCGCGGTAAAGGGCAAGAGCATGGGCAGCGGCGGATGTGGAGCGGTTGCTCATGAGAATTGGGCGTCCGATGCGGGCCATCTCCACAACGGAATCGAGATTGATGCAGGCCCGGGCAAGCCGCGGGTGGGGTTTCTGGTATGGACGTGGGCGGATGGATGGGAAGGAAGCCTGCCAGTAGGTACCCTTGTGGTCTACATTTTCGGTAGTCCAAGCCTTTAGCAGCAGGTCTTCCGCTTCATTCAGCATTTCCGGGCCAGCGTCCACGGTGGAGCCGAAGCCGGTGTATTCGAAGGCGTTGAAGTTGGAGCCACGCCCAGTGCCCACTATCAAGCGGCCTCGGGTCAGGTGGTCCAAAAGGGCCGTCTGCACTGCCAAGCGGACGGGATGGTGGAGAGCCATCTCGATGATGCCGAAGCCGATATCCACGCGCTTGGTGTGGGCGGCGACGACGCCCGCGAACACCATCGGGTCGCCATAGGCGACCTCGCCTATGAAGTGGTGCTCCGCAAGCCAAATGGCATCCAAGCCGAGGTCCTCGACCAGCTCGGTCTCATAGATGCAGTCGTCAATGGCTTGTCCGTCGTCTCCGGTATCCAGGGTCATGGGGTAGAAGAAATGGCCGAACCTCACCTTATCTGTTCCTCTCAACATAACGCGGCATTATCAATAAGGGCATCGCTCTCTTATGGGCCAAGTCGCTTGTGGGATTACAAGGCTCTAGTGGTGTTCTCCGGGATATATGATTTGCAAGCGGTGATCGTCAGGGTCGTTGAAGTATATGCAATTGGGGTCGCCGGGTCGCCCGGATACTTGGACACCAGCCTCCTCCAGGGTAGCCTTGATGCTCTCGTAGTCGCCTTGACTGGACACCATGGCCATGTGGTTCATGTCGCGGGGGCCCTCGAACTCACCTTCCTTGATCTCGAACAGGGCGACCATCTGGGTGGTGTCGGGGCCAAGGTAGAGGAAGCTCTGCCACGAACTCTCGTGCTCGACGCGCATGCCCAGCAAATCCATGTAGAAGCGCTTGGAACGCTCCAAGTCCTTGACGTGGAGCACCACATGGTCGATACGGTTCAGCGATATCCTGGAACCTACCGTAGTCATGCATCACCTCCAGATTCTGTGGTGGTATCCATGAGGCCCCTGTTACACATTGCCCTAGAGGGTAGACGGGGCTGCGTGGGTTTCCGGGGCGAATATCTCCTCTGGTGTTGTCGCTTTCCTGATCATGCCCTGCTCCAAGGCGTAGGCGTAGAAGGTGTCCAGCACCATGCGGTTGGCGCTTATGCCGTAGGCAAAGGGGTCGTCGCCCATGAGTTCCTGTACGTCATCCAGATGCTGTGCCAGCCAAGGGAGCATGCAGAAGAGGGTACCGGAGCCCGGCAAGCCCCTCCTGCCAACGGTCTTGGCCTGCAGGAAGGCCTTGTACAAACTCATGGCAACCCATGGGTGCTTTTCGTAAATCTCGCGCTTCACCACCAACGTGTGCATGATGGGGAAGATACCCGTGCGCTTGTAGTACTCGGCCTCTGCTTCCCAATACTTTGGGAAGAGGCGCGCTACGTTGGGCGAACCCTGCTGTAGAGCCTTGGGCGGGGTTGCGCCGATGAGGGCTTGGATTTCGCCCCTCTCCAGCATATCGTTCAGCGACCTGTCCTCGGGAATGACTTGGTGGCTGACATTGGAGGGCAGCGTGAGAGGCACGCGGTCCTCCCACACCTCCGCCTCGTTGTAGCCGCCAAAGAACCACTCCATCTTGTCGGGGCTGACGCCGTGCTCGTGCTGGAGCATGCCCCTCTGCCAGACAGCAGCGGTCTGCTGGTATTCCATAGCCCCGATGCGCTTGCCCGCCAAGTCGGCAGGGCCGTTGATGCCCGAGTTGGTGTTGATGAACATGTCGCAGTGACGGAAGCGGCGGGAAGGGAAAACGGGGATCGCCACCAAGCGCTGGTCGCCCTCGTCGCGCAGGTGAGAGAGGGTGGACATGGAGAATTCGGCCACATCAAACTCGGCATGCCTGCCTTGGCGGCGGAAGAGCTCGCCGGGACTCATGGGGAGGAAGTTGAGTTCAATCCCCTCGGGGACGACGGTGCCGAGCAACAGGGGAATGGTACGGTCATAGAGGCCGCATGCGAGGGTCAAGTGCAGTCTAGCCATGGAACCCCGCCTTACCCGCTATGAGTTGCTCTCGTGGATGGCCTGCCAGACCCTGGAAGGAGTCAAGGGCATATTGATGTCCTTTACCCCCAAGGGAGACAATGCATCGAGAACGGCACTGACGATCACCACCGCCGTGCCGGTGGTGGTGATTTCGCCCGCGCCCTTCACCTGCATGGGGTTCGTGGGAGAGGGCGTCTCGGTGTCCAGAAGCACAGGCTCCGGCATGTCCTCGGCCAGAGGAAGGCCATAGTCGAGGAAGGTGCTGTTCAGGGGCTGGCCGTCGGGCGTGTAGTCGATGCCCTCGCTCATGGCTTGGCCTATGCCTTGGGCAAGGCCGCCATGGTGCTGGCCGATGATGAGCTTGGGATTGATCATCACGCCGCAATCGTGAACGCCAAAGTGCTTCAGCAGCTTCACGTCGCCAGTGTCCTCGTCCACTTCCACCATGATTATCTGACCGCCGTAAGGGAAGGCAGCGTCGACTAGTGTGTACTCGCTGGTGAACTCCAGACCTGGGGTCATTCCGGGGGGCAGTGTTTCCTCGCTGAAGGCGCGTTGCGCAGCATCGGCAAAGGAGACGCTGCGTTCCGGGGAGCCTGCTGCATGCAGGTTGCCATCCCGCATTTGCACTTGGTCGGGGGCGCAGCCGAACAGGTCGGCCCCGATCTGGGCCATTTTCTCGCGGGCCTGCTGCAATGCGAGGTAAACGGCGTTACCGCTGACCACGACGGCTCGGCTGGCGGCGGTGCCTGCCCCTGTTTCCAGCATGTCGGTGTCCCCGTGAAGGACGCTTATCTGCTCAGGGACGATGCCGAGGACATCCGCTGCGAACTGGGCAAAGGTAGTCTCGCTGCCCTGCCCGTGGGGTGAGGCCTCGGTCCAGATTTTCACATGGCCGTCGCGTTCGATTTCGACGCGAGAGTTGCTGTCGCGCAGGGGCCCATCGCCACCGGATGACTTGATGTAGGTGGCGACTCCGATGCCGACAAGCCGGCCCTGCCGTCGGGCTTGCTCCTGCTCCCGCAGTAGTTGCTGGTAGTCGGACAACTGGACCGCGTCGTCGAGCATCTTGCTGTAGTCGCCGCTGTCGTACAGATAACCGGTGGGCGTGCGATATGGCATCGCTTCCTCGGGGACCATGTTCCGGCGGCGCACATCCACCGTGCTGATGCCCAGTTCGGTGGCCACCATGTCCATGGTGCGCTCGCAGAAATAGCCGGCCTCGGCTCCGCCAGCGCTCCGGTAAGGGCCAGTGGTGGGCTTGTTGGTGGCTACTCCCAGGAGGTGCACATCCATCAGAGGAGTTTTGTAGGGACCTGCCATGCGGTGTGCCAAATTGTAGGGCGACACGGCAGTGGAGCCCACGAAGTAGGCCCCAATGTCCCAGACCATGTTGTAGCGGACGCCCAGTATGGTGCCGTCGTTCTTAACGGCGACCTCAGCGTCGCAGGTGGCCCCACGAGAGTGATAGAAGGTCATGTTCTCGCTGCGGTCTTCAATGCACTTGATGGGACGCCCAAGCTCCACTGCCAAGTAGCATATCGCCCCCATGTCGGGACGCAGGTTCTTGCCGCCGAAACCACCACCGACATCGGGCGCGATGACCCGTATGGTGTTCGGTTGGCGGTTGAGCATATAGGCCAGTTGGCCCTTGTCGTTGTGAGGTGACTGGGTGGAACTCCAGACCGTGAGAACATCGGACTCGCGGTCATAGGCCGCGACCACACCCCTGTTTTCCATGGCTGCGGGAGTGACCCGCTTGGACTCGAAGCTGCCCTTCAGAATGCGGTCGGCTTGAGCGAATGCCTCGGTGAGGTCATCGTGGGGTTCGTCTACGCGGAGGAGGATGTTGCTGCCCAAATCCTCGTGGAGAATGACCTCGTCCTTGATGGCATCATCGGGGTCAACCACCACCGGAAGAGGCTCGTAGTCGACGCGGATCAGGTCGAGGGCATCACGGGCCTGATAGCGGGTTTCTGCCACGACGACGGCCACGGGTTCGCCGACATAACGCACGCGGTCCGTTGCCAGGATGGGGTGGGCTGGAGTCGTCTTATCGGGCCCTAGAACGTCGGGAAGGTTGGGGGCCACACGCAGGGAGTTGTTGGCCCCCGGCAGGTCGCTGGCAGTGACCACCCTGAGGACGCCCGGAGCGTTGATGGCCTCGGTGATGTCAATGGAACGGATGCGGGCATGGGCATGGGGGCTGTGGAGGACCGCCCCGTGGAGCATATTGGGCAGTTGGACATCCTCAACATAGGTGCCGACGCCCTGCAGAAGTTGCGGGTCCTCGAACCGCTTCATGCTCATGCCCACATAGGTTGTCACCGTTGCACCTGCCTCGTGTAACTAGGGTTAATTCTCGATTGAAGCTCGCACCCCCATTCCCCTGGCACGGGAGTCTTTACCCTAGCCCTCGGACGAAGGCGCAGGCATACCACAGGTCAGGGGAAATGGGGGTGATATCGGAAGCCGGCTGAGTTAGATGGGCCAGCTGACTTCGGAGACGTCCACGCGATAGCCCTCGCCGTCGCGTATCCAGCACTCGCCCACTGCGCCGGGAGTGTTGCGTTCGGCGGTGGTGTCGGCGCGTTCCTCAATGGTGTCGACGCTATCGACATGGAAGCCGAAGTGGTTCACGCCATAGGGCTGGGTGGGCACGTTGATGATGGCGACGCCGATATGGCCGTCGGAGAGGTAGATGGTGCCGTTGGGGCCGCGTTCCTTTTCTTCCAAGCCGAAAACGGACTTGTAGTAGGTGGCCTCGGCCTCGCGGTCCTGGGCGTTGATGGCAATGTGTCGAATCCTGGGTCGCTCCATGGCTCTCCTCCTTAGGTGAGTTGGTGCATACTTTAGGCGCAAGTGGCGCAGGTTGCAACTTTACATATCTACTATATCCATTCAGGTTGACATCCAAACCTGCCATCCCTAGTATGATTCGCGACCAAAACCCTCTGCCGCTGGTAGCCGGGATACTCCAGCGGAGTTGCAGATTAGAGGAGGTATCGCGTGGTAACAAAGGAGCTGAATAAGACCCTCACTGAAATCGGGCCGGGCACTCCAATGGGCGACACCATCCGGCGTTACTGGATACCGGCGCTCCTTTCCTTTGAAGTGGGCGAGCCCGACTGCCCTCCCGTCCGTGTGAGGTTGCTGGGCGAGGATTTGATTGCATTCCGCGACACCAATGGACGCATCGGCCTGCTGGACGAGTTCTGCCCGCACCGGCGCGCCTCGCTGTGGCTGGGACGAAACGAGGAGTGCGGTCTGCGGTGCGTGTTCCATGGCTGGAAGTATGACGTGGACGGGAACTGCACCGACCAGATGAACGAACCAGTCAGCTTCGCCGACAAGGTGCAGATCAAGGCCTATCCCACCGTGGAGATGGGCGACGTGGTCTGGGCGTACATGGGGCCTGCCGACAAGAAGCCCCCGGTGCCACGGTTCGAGTGGACTCAGGTGCCAGCCTCCCACCGGTATACCACCAAGGTCTTGCAAGAGTGCAACTGGCTGCAAGGGCTGGAAGGCGGCATCGATACCTCTCATGCTCCGATCCTCCACCGCCGCATCAGTGCCGACACCGAGCAGCCGGGTATTCCCCTGAACTCCGCTTTCGTGCAGGGGCGCGCTCCCAAGCTACAGGTGGAGAACACCGACTACGGCTATCGCTACTACGGGGTCCGCCCCATGGAGGATGAGAGCACCTACGTGCGCGCATACCACTATGTGATGCCCTTTACCCAGTTGCGCCCCAGCACGGGCGCTCCCCACATGGTGGACGGACATTTCTGGGTGCCAATCGACGACCACAATGTGATGGTGTGGAACTTCGGTTACAGCTTCGCCGAGCAGCCGCTGAGCCCGGACGAGAGCTACGAGCGTGGCTCGGGCAACAACTTCGGCACCGACGTTATCATTGAGAATGGCTTCCGCTCCATCCGTAACAAGGGCAACAACTGGCTCATTGACCGCGAGGTGCAGAAGCACGAGACCTTCTCCGGCATCAAGGGCATCAACACCCAGGACAGGGCGGTCCAGGAGTGCATGGGCCCTGTCGTCGACCGCAGCAAGGAGTTCCTGGGGCCTGCCGACATTGCCATCGTGCAGGCGCGTAAGCTCTTGGAAGAGGCCACGAAGACGGTGGAAGACGGGGGCGACCCGCCCGGTGTGGGTGCCAGCTACTACCACATCAGGGCTGCGGAAGATTTGTTCGCTCCCGGCGTGGACTGGCATGAAGAGCTGATGGATGACATGTACCCGAGCACGCCGGCGGCGACCATCCGCTAGAGCGACAGGTTCCCAAGCGACTATGATGTAGGGGCAACCGTTGAGGTTGCCCCTACTGCTTTATTCGAATGCCCCACCCGGGCCGGAGGTCTTGCGATGATTCTTCTCATTGGAGGAATGGGCTTTATCGGCCTGCATACGACTCTACGGCTGGTGGAAGCAGGTTATCCCGCGGTGAATACACAGTTCGCGACCCGCCGCGTGCCCGCAGCGCTGGAGCCCCATCTTGAGAAGGACGTGTTCGTCGAGCAACTTGACGTTACAGACGCATACAACCTGTTCGACGTAATGCGCCGTCGCGAGATCGATAGCATCATCAATCTGATGGCCCCGCCAGCCCGTGCGACCACGCCCGCGGCGGACTACCGTCTCTACACCGTGGGTCTGCAAAATGTGCTGGAGGCAGCGCGGACTTTTGACGTGAAGCGGGTGTGCCTCGGCAGTTCGGGTTCGGTCTATGCCGGTCTGCCTCAGGGCCCCTTTCACGAGGACGCACCCTTGCCTATCGAGTCCCGCACCATGGTGGAGGCCTTCAAGAAGGCCATGGAGACCCATGCTTTCTACTACGCGTCCCGCGCCAACCTGAACGTGGTCTCACTGAGGATCGGAAGCATCTATGGGCCGCTGTATTACAGCATGTTCAACCCAGCCAGCCGGATGTGCCATGCCGCCCTCAGGGACGAGGAGCCGGACTTCAGCGACAGACCGAATGGTTCCCTGTTGGAGTCCGATGCCAGCGACTGGACTTACGTGAAGGATGCGGCCCGCGGGATTCAGATGCTACATACGGCGGAGACACTCAACCACCGCACCTATAACGTGGGCAGCGGACAGGCCACGAACAACCGCCAGATATTCGATGCGGTGAGAGGTGTTATCCCAGAGGCTCGCTGCTCAGCCCTGACGCCGGGCGGAGTTGACCGCAACCCTGCGATGGACATCTCGCGCACTAATGGCGATACCGGGTACGAGCCTGAGTATGACATCGCGGCTGGTATCCGGGAGTACATCGACTGGCTGCGGGACAATCCGCAGTAAGTCCTGTCTATTCGCCCGGCGGGCGCTACATATGGGCCGTAAGCTCCGGGTGGTCGACAAAGGCCTTGCGCAGTTCGGCGGTTCCCTCCAGCCAGTCCCTATCCCGCGGAAGCAGTACGCCTCCTGCCCGCGTGCGGTATAAGGCGGGATCATCCACCGTGGCGGGGGTGACGCCCTCCATCATGTCGCGGCAGGCTTGGAGCATGCGTCGGCGGGTGCGTGCGATCATGAGGTCGCTGTTGCCTAGGTTTTCCTTGGTGCGGTCGATGGTGCTGCCCATGCTCTCGGTGATGGCTTGGTCCTGCAAGTGGATGCCGTCGATGCCGGTGAAGCTGCCGTTTTTCTGCACCTCGCGGTCAATGCTGTAGTCGTTGTTGAAATCGTCGGCCAAGCGCCAGCGGCCCAGCCAGCCAGTGTTGTTGGGCAGGTAGCGTGGACGGCTGGTGGTCCCGGTGATGCCGCTGTTGCCCGCCGACGTGATGTTCCCCGACCTTTCCACCATCCTCCGGCTGACAGGGTTGGAGATGTGCCAGAACATGGTGTGGTCGTCGTCCACGGGCACCCACATGCGCACCATCACTTGGACACCCAGCACGCCAGTGGGGATGAAGGTGAAGCAGGGGAATAGAAAATGGGCTAGCCTCCAGTAATACTGGTCGTCCTCAACGGGGCGGTAGGCGCCATAGGACGTGCCAGCATCGGTGTCGATGACCCGGTAACGGGGTTGCCAGTCGCGAACGGTGTAGTAGTCGAAACTGCCGGGAACCAGGTCCTCTTCAGAGGCCCCACCCAAGTGCAGGATGGCCAAGTGTGACGTGTCGATGTCGCCTTCCAGACCCTGTAGCCAGTTGCATTCGCGCAGGGCCGTCCATATTTGGCTCTCACCTCCGTCCTGCATGTTGGGCTCAAGGTCGGGTAGAGGAGGGGGTTCAGAGCGCGGCCCCATGTAGGCCCAGACGAGGCCATTGCGCTCTCGCGTGGGGTAGGCCGTGGCCCGCACCTTGTCCTTGAAGTCGCTCTCGGGTGGCTCGGCGGGCATATCGAGGCAACGCCCTTCGATATCGAACTTCCACCCGTGATAAACGCAGCGCAAGCCCTCGTCCTCGTTGCGCCCGAAAAAGAGGGAAGCGCCGCGATGGGGGCAATTGTGGGCCAGCAGTCCGATCTTGCCCGAACTGGCGCGGAAGGCGATGAGATTCTCACCTAGAAGCCTGACACGAAGCGGCGGGCCGTCTGGCCCGTCCAACTCCGAGGACATGAAGGCTGGTATCCAGTGCTCCCGCATAAGCTTGCCCATGGGAGTGCCGGGCCCGACCTTGGTGAGCATCTCATTTTCTTCCGCTGTGAGCATTGGCGCTCTCCTTCTGATGGCTTGGGAAGGGCTGATAGCTTAGGAAGGCCGATCTCCCGTTATCCCCGCGATGGACCAAACCCCGTGCCTGTCAGGAATATCAGTTCGTCGCTAAGCCCGGCCAGTTCAGGGTGCTCGACGAAAGCCTCGCGCAAGTGGGCAGTACCCTCCCACCAGTCGACGGAGCGAGGCAGAAGTATTCCCCCGGAGCGGGTGCGGTATAGCTCCGGCTTGTCCACCGTGGGAGGCGGAGCGCCTTCCATCATGTCCCGGCACGCTTGGAGCATCCGACGGCGGGTGCGGGCGATCATCAGGTCGCCGGTGCCCAGGTTCTCATTGGTGCGGTCCACGATGCTGCCCATGCTCTCAGTGATGGCTTGGTCCTGTAGGTTGACGCCGTCGATCCCGGTGAAGCTGCTGCTTTTCTGAGTCTCGCGGTCGATGTGGTAGTCGTTTCCGAAGTTGTCGGCCAGTCGCCACCGTCCCAGCCATCCCGTGGTGTTGGGAAGGAAGCGCGGACCGCCTGAACTGCCTACGATGTTGCTGCTGCCCACCAAGGTGGTGCTGCCCGTCTGTTCGGCGGTGTCTCGGTCAACCGGCTTGGAGATGTGCCAGAACATGGTGTGGTTGTCGTCCACGGGTACCCAGATCTGCACCAGTATCTGTACGCCCAGAATGCCGGTGGGTATGTAGGTGTAGAAGGGGAACAGGAAGTGGGCCATGCGCCAATAATACTGGTCGTTGTCGGCAGGCCGGTAGGCCGCGTACGAGGTGCCCGCTTCGGTATCCATGACCTTGTATCGAGGCTGCCGGTCTTGCACCGTGTAGTAGTCGAAGCTCCCTGCTTCCACATCCTCGGGCGACACCTTGCCAAGGTGCATGAAAGCCACATGGGCGTGGTCGATATCCCCCTCCAAGGCTTGTACCCAATTGCACTCTCGCAGGGCCGTCCAGATATAGGCCTCGCCATCCAGCATGTTGGGTTCGAGGTCGGGCAGGAGTGGAGGCTCAGCACGTGGTCCCATGTACGCCCACACGACTCCATTGCGCTCGCGAGTGGGGTACGCCGTGGCCCGCACCTTGTCCTTGAAGTCGCTCTCAGGCGGCTCAGCCGGCATGTCGAGACAGCGTCCCTCCACGTCAAACTTCCAGCCGTGATAAACGCAGCGCAGGCCCTCTTCCTCGTTGCGCCCGAAATACAGGGAGGCACCGCGATGGGGGCAGTTGTGGGCCAGCAGGCCAATCTTGCCCGAGGTGCTGCGAAAGGCGATGAGATTCTCGCCCAATAGACGCACCCGGAGAGGGGAGCCGTCCGGCCCGTCCAGTTCCGAGCTCATGAAGGCAGGAACCCAGTGCTCCCGCATCACCTTGCCCATAGGGGTATCAGGGCCGACCTTGGTGATCATCTCGTTTTCTTCGGCTGTGAGCACGGTGGCCTCCTATTCTGGGCTGGGCTACTGGGCTGGCAGTCCACGTTCTCGCCGGGCCAAGCGTATGACCGCGCTAAGGGTGGTGTCAACGAATCGCGCTTCCCGTTGAGTTTGTACTATAATGGGCGACGATAAACGTCGTGTGCATGAGCTACGGGGCCAACGCACCGGGCTGGAAGGATGTCATCCATGGTGAAGAAGAAGCCCAAGAAGGAAAAGCCAGAGGAGTCTGCTGAGGACTTCGTGAACAGAGTCAACCGGGAGCAGGGTAAGTCCGCTGGGTTGAAGCAGCGGTTCGTCTGGCAGAGACGCAGGCACTAGGCATCAGGTCTGCTGGCTGCGCAGGCGCTCTATCTCAGCTTCTAGTTCGCGCAGCCGAATCTCCGCTTCCTCACGTAGTTGTGCTTCGCGGTGTGCCTGCTCTTCCGCCTCCTGTCTGGCGGCGCGCTCCTCACCCAGCGTGTTCAGCCATTCACCGGTAACGCTGTCTCGCAGCAGGAACCTCCCCATTCCGTCTTCCATGCGATAAACGAAGTCCACTCCGAGTACCTCGCTGCGTGACCACAGATCGCCATTGGCGTCGGTGTTCAACTGGAAGCGCTGGTATTCTCCGTTGACTAATCGCTCCCCAACTAAAGGCTCACCATAGTATTCGCCGTCGCGGTCGAGACGCCAATATTCTTGGGCGTTCATCCGGGCATAGGTTTGCCGCTTCTCATCGAGGTCTCGTCGTGCAGTACTCGGCGACGCGACTTCGAAAACGAATGAAGGTGAGGGGCCCCATTCGTCTATCCGGTAGCTGTTGCGGATTCGCTGGATGTGCTTGGCGTCCTCGACGCCAAAGACGATGAAGCCGTCGGGGGCGAGGAACGAGCCTGGCACGTTGGAGTCGTAGATGACGAAGGTCTGATTAACGCATAGGACGGTGGGGTCGCCCTCGTAGCGCACCTTTAGAATGGACATGAGATTGAGAATCGTCTCTTCTTGTTGCAAACCGTCTTCCGGTGGTTCAGGGTCGCCTATCAGGTCGTACCAAGGGATTTCGACCGTGGAAGCAGGCGACATCCCGTGATTAGGGGTAGTCATGAGAAAGCCTCCGGAGGCTACACATGGGGCTGTGAAACGAGTATAGCACGGGTCGAGTAAGGCCCTGCCCTTCAGGGAGGATTGCCTCTTCCTCTTAGAGGAGATATCGGGCTACGGTGCTTCCCGGATGCACTGCTCCAGCAAATCCAGGGCATGACGGGCGAAGACCCACATATTCGCCTCGCGGTTGTCGTCGCCCGTCTCTATGGTGATGCTCTTCTCCACGGGGCCGGAAACTGCGATGCAGGCGTGGCCTGCGGAGTCCCCGTAGCGGTTGCCGGTGGGGCCGCTGGCCCCTGTCTCGCTCAGGGCCCATGTGGTGCCCACTGCGTCCAGCAGGGCGCGGGCGTTGAGCAGGGCGTATGCCTCGGTGCTGGCGCGGATGCCCTGCATCGCCTCGTCCGGTACGTGCATGAACCCCTTCTGTGCTGCCCGGGTGTAGGACACGACCCCGCCCACGTAATAGTCGGATGCCCCGGCAATCGCCACGAGGCACGCCGAAATAAGACCGCCTCCCGAAGACTCGGAGACCGATACCGTGTGCTGGCGCTCCCTGAGGGCTGCTGCTACGGAGGTGGCCATTGATTCCAAGTCTGGCATGTTTCTCCCTTTTCTGGTCTTGATTAAGCTGAGGCGGTTTGTCCAAATTCTTGCGGGCTCTACGCCCGGCTGCGGTTCCATGGGCGCAGTAGCGTACCGGTGTCCACACCTATGATGGTACCGGTGATGGCCCGGGCGTTTTCCTTGGAGGCCAGCAGCAGATAGGTGGCTGACAAATCCCACGGGTCGATGGCCATCTGCAGCGGCGAGTTCGCCGCAATCCGGTCAGCGGCGCCGGGTCGGGAGAAAGAGGACTCTTGGTGCTGTCCCAAGGTTTCCAACCCACGCAGGTCGGTCATGGTGCCGCCGGGGGCGACCCCGTTGACCCTGATCTGGGGAGCAAGCTCCACCGCCAATTGGCGGATCAATCCAACCACAGCGTGCTTGGTGGCGGTGTACAGGGCTCCGCCCCCTGCTGACTGGAAGCCAGCCCCGGAGGCGGTGAACACCATGCAACCTTCGCTGTCCATCAGGTGCGGGATGGTCGCCTTGGCCCCGAAAAAGGCCCCCTTCACGTTGACGGCGAACTGCTCGTCGAACGCGTCGTTCAAGCGCTCGTTGGGTATGTCCACGAAGGAGACGAAACCGTCCACCACGCCGGCATTGCCCACGAAGATATCCAGCTTGCCGAATGCCCTAGCGGTGTCATCTGCGGCCCGCTGATTGTCTTCAAGAAGGGTGACATCTCCCTGGATGGGGTAGACCGATTCACCGAAGTCATTCTTCAATTGGTCGAGGCGGTCGGCCACTTTCTCAAGGACTGCCACCCGCGCGCCTTCCTCAATGTACCGTTGCACCACTGCCCGGCCTATGCCCGAGCCGCCGCCAGTGACCAAAGCTACTCTTCCATCAAGCCAACCCATATCTTGCTACTCCTTCGACTGATCGCTTGTCATCAGGGCACATGGGCTAGGCCCAGCGGGCGAAACCCCAGCCTCCGCCGGTCCCTGCCGGTGTCCGGTAGACGGGCACGTAATCCAGCAACTCGAACTCCAGATGTTCAACCGCGCCAGCGGCAGCCACCCAGTTCATGGTCTCCGAGTTTCCACCCCAGAGGCGGTTGCGGGGCAGAGAGCGCAGTGCATCCGCGTCCTTGTTCTTCATGGCATCAAGGGCCATCCAGTCGATTTCCTCATCCACCACAAAGTGGCTGAGGCCGCCGGACCCGACGATTGCCACCTGCTTGTCGCTGTCCCAAGCCTCGACGGCGTTCTTTATGGCTTGGCCAAGGTTGTAACAGCGGCGGGGGGTGACGATGTTGGGCGGATAGAAAGTGTTCTGGATGATGGGCACGATGGGCTTGGGGTTGTTGTTCATGAGGCGCTTGACCACGAAGGCATAGGCGTGGGGCATGCCTTGACGCCGGGGCTCAGTGGTGCGGTTAAAGTTGGGCAGGTAGCCGGAGGCGCCCACATGGCCTCCGGATTCCTCCTTTAGGTAACGGCAGTGCCCGACGTCGAAGTCGGCGTCGATGAGGGAATTGATGAGGTGCAGCCCAAGCTCGGCGTCAACCGGCACGTCCATCTCGACATCGCCATAACCCCAAGAGCAGGCCCTGATAGCCGGGTCCGGGGCGTTGGCCCCACGAGGGATCAGTCGTATGTTCTCCCCCCAGTAGATGGAGAGGCTGGGCATGTTGTCATCGAAGAAAAGCTCCTCCTGGTCGTCTCCGACGATAATGACGGTGTCGGGGTTGGCTTCTTCCAAGGTCCGGCCCAACTCAGCGATGTCCCGCTGTATGACCTCATGGTGCTGGCGGAATAGGTCATCGTTGACCCGGTCTGAAATGGACGGGTCGGCCACCTCCAGCAGTTCCTCGTAGGTTAGGACCTTGCCGTCGGGCGGAGCCGAGAGCATGGGGTTGGTGCGGTCGCGCTCCGCGTACACCGGCAGCAAGTCCGGTGTGAGGCTCAGGGTGGGACTGTGGGATGTCCCGATTCCCAGCACTATCTCTGCCATTTGAATACTCCTAAGTAGGTGGCATGTGTATGAGGCGGTAGGCCGAATCCTATAGTCCGCCATGTTCCCAGTCAAGAAATCGATTGTATGGAGGTGGCGAATGCGAGTTTGGGATGGTATACACTGTTGAGACTGAGACTATGACCCCCGGCACTGGGAGAAAGGTGAATGACAACTGATGACCTTAACGCCAGAGTCACTCGTCTAGAGGCTACTTACGAGCACTTGGCCACTAAGGAAGACGTCGCGAACTTAAGGTCCGACATGCAAACGGAGATGGGCAACATGCGCGCCGATATGGCCCATATGCGCGCCGATATGGCCCACATGAAGGCAGATCTCATTCGATGGACGGTCGGTGCAGTGATCGGGGGTCTGACTGCAGCCGTCGGTCTCACGGCTCTTATCCTGAGAGTGCTTGGTCCATGGACTTAGGTCCTTCGCAACAAGAGGTTTTGCCCTGGGATGGAGCCCTTGCTAAAGATGGAGCCCTCGCTAAAGAAGGAGAGAGAACATGAGCATTGGCGTGTATATGCCCATACCGGCCTACTACGTCGACCCTGCCTTCATAGCGCGAAAGGCCGAGGAATTGGGGTTTGAGTCCATCTGGTGCGCCGAGCATCCGATCATGCCTGTGCATACCACCAGCCGGTTCCCCGGCAACGAGAGTGGCGAGATACCCGAGGTGTATGCTCATTTCGTCGACCCGTTTATTGCCTTGGCGAGGGCGTCGGGAGCCACGACAAACATCAAGCTCGGCACGAGCATCACCCTTATCACCGAGCGCAACCCATTGCTGATGGCGAAAGAGATCTCCACGCTGGATGTGTTCAGCAAGGGGCGCTTCATCTTCGGCATCGGGACGGGCTGGCTACGGGAAGAGACCCAGTTGATGGGCGGGGATTTCGACCATCGCTGGACGCAGGCCCGCGACTCCATCGCCGCCCTGAAGGAACTCTGGACGAAGGATGAGGCGGAATATCACGGGCGGTACTACGACTTCCCGCCAGTGAAGGTCTACCCCAAGCCGATGCAGAAGCCGCACCCACCCGTGTATCTGGGAGGCATGGCCTCCAATGTGCTGAAACGCGTCGTCGGTTGGGCCGACGGCTGGATGCCCAACCGTGTGACGGCAGCCCGCATCGAGGAGGCCCGGCGGGAGATCGACGTGCTGGCTGGGGAGATGGGACGAGACCCCGCCTCCATCAACATCTCGGTGTTCGGCCAGCCCGCCGATGCCGACTTGGTGCAAGGCTTCCTGAACGCTGGAGCAGACCGCGTGATTATCAGCCCCCCGACCCATCACACCGATGAGGCAATGGGCGAGGAGCTGGAGAAGACCGCCAATCTGCTTTTGAAATAGCCTCGCTTTAGGTGGGCGCTACTATCCGGATGCCATTATCCGGAAGTCAGCGTGTAGCTGATGCCGATCCGCTCGCCGATGTAGAACTCGGCTAGGAAGTCGTCACGGCTGGCATAGGGGCCACGCGGGACCAAGCGCCCTTGGAATGTTATCTCCAGCGGGTCGACGTCGAAGGGATAGGGGCGCACGATGGCGTGGTTCTCATCCTGTATCTCTAAGGCCATCCCAACGTCTTCTAAGCCCACCTTTGTGGGGGCCGGGGTGCCGCTGAGTGCAGGCGAGGGCCCGTTCTTGCGCTCGGTGTTGTTGAACGGATAGCGGTTGCAGATGAACTGGGCCATCTGGTCGTAGACTTCCATCAGTTTGAAGTTGTTCCAGAGGTGGTCGTCGGTGGCCTCCTCCGCAGTCTCATCCGTGCTTCTGATGTCCTGCAGAAGCCCATGCCGGTATTGTGTCTGCTGCTCCAGATAGGTCTCCACATCCTGGTTGCCCGTGTAGTCGGGCATATATGGCAGAAGCCCCATGCCTTGGTTCAGCAGTCCCGATATGTGCATCGAAGCGATGTACCCTGCATAAGGGTCTTGCGCGGCAACCCGCTCGATGCCGCCACGCTGGAAGTCCAGCCATATGCTGCCCATGTGCCCCATGCTGCCGATGTAGTCCAGTGGGTGTCCTTCGCGGCTGAGGGTCGGTCGAATCTCCCAGTCATACCAGCCGTTGTCGTGTTCCTGCGCCGCCAAGACCATGGACGAGTATGGGCGGGGCCGGTCGAACTGGTCGTTGCCCCAGTGCGCAGCGAGTAGCCCGGCCACCCGCGAGTGGTCGATTTGAAGAACCAGCAACAAACGCTCTTCGTCATAACCCATTACCATCATTGCCCCGTCCTCCTCTATTTCTGGGTTGGAGTACCTTTTGAGTAGCAGTATTCAGGGGGACTATCGCGCCAGCGCGGGCGCTTGGGGTAGTCATACACTGGACAGACCGGAGCGTCAAGACACTCCGCTCGATCATAGCTTGCCATCCAGTATCTCTCTCATCCGCACAAAACTAGGGAGATTGGGCTGCATGGCAGTTGGGTCTAGCTTGCCCAATAAGTCGAAGGATTTCGGGCCCTTCTCATAGGGTGCATCGCATTCGCGTGTAGCGTGGCGCAACTGACGCTCGACATCCTGCCTTAGGCGTCCTTCGAGGTTGTGCAGAGGGGGAAGGGCATTGGATTGGAGACAGTGACCGAAATGTCCCAATAAAGTATTGCGGTCAGAGGCAATCCACGTTTCCATGCAGGTGGTCATGAGAAAAACCTGGTCGTCGGAAGCTCTTGGAGGTTGGATCCAATTGTCCCTCTGGGAGAGATGGTCCCACGGCCTACTTTTGTCTTGAACCGTATCCTCACTATCTACAAGGAGGGCGATGAACTTCACATCACCCGATTCAAGGTGGCGTGTCTTGAAGTCATCATAAGCTGCATCGCGGCCACCGCAGGCGATTAGCTTCGGCATTCGCCCCGCAAAACCGCACTTCTGCAAGAGTTTGCGGAAACCTTCGCGGCAACGAGACTTGCCATCCTTGGAGTCACCACCGCCCTCTAAGTAAATGTGGGCCTTTACCACCGGACTCCGCCCAACTCTCCTCTAGTCCATAAGTCTCCAAGGCTATACCTCTTCAGCCAATTCACAAGGTCATCTGAGGCAAGGCGGGACATGGTGGTCTGGCCATCGTGCTTTTCGCACACGACTACGGCGTTCGCACGCTCAGAGAGTGCACCCACTAGTATGTCGGAGTGCGTTGTTACTACCAACTGACACCTTTGGGATGCGTCTATCAGGAGGTCCGTTATCTTAGGTATGAGGTCGGGATGCATTCCAGTCTCCGGCTCCTCTATACAGACGAGGTTAGGCGGGTCTGGATCCAACAGGATGGCCAGCAGACAAAGGTACTTTAGGCTGCCATCGGATAGGCGTGATGCTGGCACCGCAAGCTCGCCTTCAGTGAAGAACACCTGAACTGAGCCACCCTCGAAATTCAATTCGAAGTCATTAAGGCCTTCGTAATTGTCCGAGAGGCATTCAATTAGCCGGGCTTTAGTTCTAGGGTCTTGTCTCAATCGGCTCAGAAACATGCCTAGATTGCTAAAGTCCTCCATAAGGGGACTTGCACGGACATCGGTACTCTGAGGCTGCCTGAAGGCTGCCTTCCTTCCGAACCCCCATTCACGGTACAGCCCGATACTGGTATAGACGCTGTTCAAATAAGCGAGTTCAGGGAACTGGTCAGGGTCTTTGCGCTGGGACAGTATGGATTCGTCAGAAGCCACATCCTCACGTTGCAGCATTCTTCGATTGTTCTCGCCCTTTACTGACAAGGCCGGACGACCACCCTGAAAGCGGTAAAAGAAATATGGTTCGTTGTGACCTGGGTCTGGCTCCTCGTATTCGACGCGCTCGTCCACAAGTCGAAAGCTCTGCGATGACTCCGTAAACTCGATTCTGTGGCGCAGAGGTTGCCGCCCGTAGGGGTTGTTGACGATAGCCTCAACGACTGCAGTGGGTCCTAGACGCCTGCCCCAAATCCAATTGCGAATACCACCTCCGGACCGAATGGGGCCCGCAAGCTGGTTTGGAGAGGCTTTCAGCAGTTCGATACCGTCCAACAGGTTAGACTTTCCTGAGCCGTTGGGGCCGATGAGGGTCGTAAGGGACGGAAGATCCAGGCACATGCCATCTGGCCCAAAGGAGAGCAGATTTCTCATGCTGATGCTGTGTATGCGCTGACTTGTCACAGGCCAGTCTGCCATCCATGCCTCCCTTTTTCGTGGTGGCTCTTGGGCTAGATTATAAGTTATAGGCGTGCGGGTAGGGGCCCGACCAAGAATGGTATGCTAGGGAGCACAACTCCAAATTCCGAGGAGACCACCGCCATGGCCGAGGAGTCTCGCGTCGATGCCCATGACAGGAACAAGCTGGACCGCATGTTGCAGGACCTCTCAGCGGAGACGGATACCCACGACGCCCTTCATGCCATGTTCCTCGTCACCAGAGAGCATGAGCACGCTCACGATGTGTTCCGGCGTTTCCGCCAGGTGTATGAAGATGCGTCTTCACCCTTCCACTCCCTGACCATCTTCGGTCAGCACGGCGTATCCCGTGCCGGGCGACTCATTGCCCAAGGACTCGGCGTCTCTGAAGACCAGATTCCTTCGCTCGTCCTCTTCCGCTCCCATCACGACTCAAGGGCCGCTCTGATTGGCCTCCCCGCGTCGGAGGATGGCAGCCTCGAGAGCGGGGCCAATGGCGTCGTGGAGCAGGTCATTGAGGGCGGCTGCACGTCCGCCGCCTTGGATAATCTGGCCCTTGGCACCGAGTGCGGGCCGTCCGAAGGCTCCATACACACCCTCTTGCGCTCCACCTTGAACCAACTCGCTGCCGACCTTGAAGCAGCCTGACGCACCCCAACGCGTCCCAATTGCGACGACACCAATTGCGACAACAAAGGAGTCTCAACATGGAACTGGAGCTACAGGGAAAGGTTGCAATCGTCGGCGGTGCCAGCAAGGGACTGGGGAGGGCTTGCGCTCAGAGTCTAGCCGAAGAGGGGGCCCGCTTGACCGTGTGCAGTCGCACATCATCTGAACTGGAGCAGGCCGCCGCTGAGATACGGGATTCTACCGGTGCAGAGGTGCTGGCTATCGCGGGAGACCTGGAAAGCAGCGAGACGATTGCCGACCTGGTCGCTCGCACGGTCGACACCTACGGCCAGTTGGACATTCTAGTGAACAATTCTGGCGGGCCTCCCTTGGGACGGGCCGAGGTCGTGACCGAAGAGCAGTGGGACGTGGCGGTTCAACGCTCGCTGCTCTTCTTCAGCCGGATGTGCCGCGAGGGCATTCCCCACATGAAGAAGCAGGGCGGCGGCCGCATCATCAACATACTGGCCAGCACTGTATACCAGCCCATCGACAATCTGTCCCTGTCGGGCGCGACCCGCGCCGGGGTTGTGGCTTTCATGAAGAGCCTGTCGGAAGAGGTCGGGCGGGACGGCATCCTCGTCAATAACGTATGCCCCGGCTCCATCACCAGTGAACGCATGGTTGGCAACGTCCAGTCCCGGGCCGAGCGCTTGGGAATCCCGCTGGAGCAGGCTCTCGAGGAGCGAGCCAACGAAGCCTCACTGGGCAGATTGGGACGCCCCGAGGAATTGGCGAACTTGGTGGCCTTCCTTGCATCGGAGAAAGCAAGCTACATCACGGGAGTCACCATTCGCGTGGACGGAGGCTTGGTGCGCTCCGTTTTATAGCGCAGCAACCTACAGGCTGAACGACTGCCCGGATACCAATCGAATTGATAAGCAGCCACTGTAGCTATCGGGGTGAATGTGGTATACTGGCCTTTAGGTGGTAGCGTTTCATGTCCCAGCCCCGGAACCGTGATAGCCTCAGTGGCCCATCGGACCCATACGGTGTTCTCTGTGTCCACCTGGTGGTCTCGCGCGTCCTTTGCATGGCTGACCCGACTCGCGCCAACCGTGTACTAGAAAGGAGCCCCGATGGACTACCAGGATAAGACACTCACTTGCCAGGACTGTGGTCAGGGATTTGTGTTTACCGCCGACGACCAGTCGTTCCACGCTTCCAAAGGTTTCATGAACGAGCCCAAGCGCTGCGCCCCCTGTCGTCAGGCCCGGCGTAACGAGCGAAACGGCGGCTACAACCAAGCCCCACGCGAGATGCACCCCGCAGTCTGCGCCGAGTGCGGTATCGACACCATGGTTCCCTTCCGGCCCAGCAACGACCGTCCCGTCTATTGCAGCGACTGCTTCTCCAAGCGTCGCACCGGCGGCGCACGCACCAGCTGGTAAGAAGAAATACCAAGCACCTCAAGAGGGGGCGAAAGTCGCCCCCTCTTGATTTTTATGCGATACCAACACCGGGAGGCAACAAGAATGGCCGACTTGACCCAAGGCGAGTTGCTGGCACTGGCCCGTATCGCGTCTATTCCCATACCCGATGAGGACATCGAACCCCTCACCCTCCGCTTCAATGCAATGTTGGAAGCGATGGAGGAGTTGGGCAGACATCCCATCGTCGACATCCCAGCCCTCCCTTCCCTTCCCCATCCACACCAGCTTCCCTCCGTCGGACGTCCTAGCCGCCAAGCCCCACCGTTGGTCACGGAGACCGATGCGCCCCTGCCATACAAGCCCATCACGGAACTAGCCCGTCTAGTCGCAAGCGGGCAAGTCTCCCCCGTCGAACTGACCGACCTCTACCTTCAGCGCATCGGCGAGCACGACGGGGCCTTGAAGTCCTACATCACTGTCACCAGTGAGATAGCGCGCCGTGAGGCTGCCGACGCAGAAGCCCGCGTCGCGTCAGGCCAGCCCTTGGGCCCACTGCATGGCGTGCCCCTCGCCTACAAGGACGAGTTCTACACTAACGGAGTCCGCACCACCTGCGCCTCACCCATCCTGTCCGAGTTCGTGCCCGATTTCGATGCCACCGCCGTCGCCCGCCTGCACGATGCCGGGGCCATCATGCTGGGCAAGCTGAACATGACCGAATGGGCCACCCCCCTTACTCTGGAGTTCTATTACGGACAACCTGCCAACCCGTGGGACCTCCAGTACGACGCCGGAGGCTCCAGCACCGGGTCCGGCATCGCCACCGCAGCCGCCTTGTGTGCCGGCACCCTGGGCGAGGACACTGGTGGCTCCATACGGCGTCCTGCCTCCCACAACAGTTGCGTCGGCCTCCGCCCGTCCTGGGGGCGCGTCAGCATGTATGGCGTCATTCCCGCAGTATGGGCCCAGGACACCGCAGGCCCTCTGACACGCACCGTGGCCGACTGCGCCCTTCTGATGAACCTGATCGCAGGCTACGACCCCAATGACATCAACACCGCCAACCTGCCCGTGCCGGACTACACCACAACCCTCCACGGCGATGTGTCGGGAATGCGCATCGGCCTGGTCAAGGAGATGATGGATGCCTCCCACCTCCATCCTGACGTGAAGGCTGCCGTCCAAGAGGCGGCTCGTGTATTCGAGAGGTTGGGAGCAACAATCGAAGAGGTCTCCATCCCGCTCATAGAACTCACAGGGGTCATCGGCAGCGCCACCGGCTCAGACCGCACTGCCCTGCAATGGGAGCACCTGACCCAGCGCGCCCACCAGTATGACGTAGCCACCCGACGCTACAACCTGCTGCCGGGCATTGTCCCTGCGGGAATCTATCAGCGGGTGATGCAACTCCGCAGCCTGCTGCGCCAGCAGATGCTGGATGCCTGCGACCGCTTTGATGTGGTGCTGTCACCCTGCCAGCCCACACCCCCGCCCACCATTGAGGCCACCAAGCGGCCCCTCGAATCCCTTGACGACGCTCGCAGGGAGTTGCGCCACTACTCCTTCTCCTCCCCCGCCGCCATCGCGGGAGTCCCCGCCATCTCCATCCCGTGCGGGTTCAGTCCAGAGGGCGGCCTTGGCGAGCACGGACTCCCCATCGGGCTACAGATAATGGCCAAGCGCTACGACGAAGAGGCCGTCTTCCAAGCAGCCCACGCCTACGAGCAGAACACCCGCTGGCACACCCTCAGGCCGCCCGTCGGAGACGTGTAGGTCCGCTAACCCCACACCTTGCGGGCGGTATCCACCACCAACTCCAGCTTCCGCCACTGTTGGTCCTCGGTCAGCAGGTTGCCAGCTTGGGTCGAGGCAAAACCGCACTGTGGGCTGAGTGCTAGCCGCTCCAGTGGCACGTAGCGCGATGCTTCTTCGATGCGACGCAAGAGGTCGTTCTGGTCCTCCATTGCCGGGTCCTTGGTGCTGATGAGCCCCAGTACCACCATCTTGTCTGCCGGCATGTGGCGCAGCGGTTCGAAGGTGCCTGCCCGCTCGGTGTCGTATTCCAGCAGGAACCGGTCCACTGGCAGACTGTTGAACAGCGTCTCGGCGATGGGCTCATAGCCCCCTTGCGCATACCACTTGCTCTGGTTGTTGCCTCGGCAGATATGTAGGGCCACGGTGACGCCCTCGCCTCGAAGCCCCTCAAAGCAGGAGATGTCGGCTTGCACTGCCTCCCGGAACGCAGCATCCGGGTCTTGGCCCAAGCCGCGCAGGTGTTCACGCCATGTGGGGTCGACATAATAGCTATAGCGGGGCGCATCGACTTGCACGTAGGGGACTCCCTCATTCACCAACGCTTGCAGTTCCGCCTTGATGATGGCCGCGATGCCCCATAGCAATTCCGAGCGGTCAGCATAGTGAGGGTCGGTGACCCCGCTCTGGAAGCTGAGTTGGGGGAACTGGTTGGGACTGGGCACGGTCATCTTGAAGGGGCCGGGAGCGTGGCCCTTCAGGAAGGCGACTTGTGACTCGGTAAGGCGCCTCACTTGCTTCAGCTTCGCTCCCACCACATGACTGATGCCCTGCTCTGCGGGAGCGTCCCCAGGCCCTTGCCATATACGAACGACGGGAGGGCTTTCGGCAGGCACATAGCCCTCGACCGACTCCATGAAGTCGTTCTGGAAGCTGGTGCGCCTCAACTCGCCATCGGAGTAGACATCCAAGCCAATCTGTCGTTGCCTCTCAAGGGCTTGCCGGATAGCCCCGTCCTCGGCTTGGGCCAACTCGGAGGCCCCGATACGCCCCTCATTGAAGGCCGTGCGGGCCTCCCTGACCGCCGCAGGCCGGAGGAAGCTCGCCAGATGGTCTGCTCGGTACTCCCGTATGGATTTTTCTCTTACCGTCAATCTAACAATTCATTTCGGGAGAAATAGTGGCTACTAGATGCCGATTGCCGCTGCTTCGCCGACGTAGTCGAATTCCTCGTCGTCATCCATTTCGTCCATAGACGGGTCCGTTTCTTGGAAGACCTTCACTCTGGGTTCATCGGCGACCCCCGCTGAATGGAGCACAGACCAAAAGGCCTGTTGACCGTCTGTCACTGGCTTGCCCATCGCTCCATAGATAAGGTGCAGCATCGCCTCACCCCGCTCGACAAAGCAGTCAGAGAAGCGGTCAGCCTGGAGAAGTTCCGGATTTAACCAGTGTGACTTGAGAACGGTCTCCATCTCGTTGTTGTGCTGCATAAGCCTCGGCAGATAGCGCGAAGGCGCATCACCACCGATGACCCTGTTGGTGCGAGCGTCAATCGGCGTCTTGTTAATGATTGAGTTGTAGAGGCCCTGCGGAATCCGGGGAGTCGCCTCAGATTCACACCACCGTTTAGGGAATATGTGATGAATATCAATGTTCTGTCCGTCCCAGTCGTCCAAGGTCAGGCGACGGCCAGTCAGCCAATCGGACGCCCCGCTCTTCATCTGAAGAGCATACAGGCCCTTGTAGGCGGCACTTAGGCGTGTCCGTAATGTGATGAGGCGATTGGGGTCGAAATTAGCGTCCCTCAAGGATGTAGGCTGCGCGTTCCTACGGACGTATTCGGGCACCTCTGCAAGGTCGCGGGCAAATTGAGTCTCAACGGCACTGCCATACATCTCGCCAAATACGCCCGACCAGTACCAGCGCTCCAGTAATGCTTGGGTATTGGCCCGTTCACCTTCATGCCCCAACTCGACAAAGATAGCAGCTAAAGGCACTAGCTGAGTGTGATAGGGAACGTTCCATTCGGTAAACACATATTGGGCATGCAGGAATTTGGCGGCCGCCTCAAAGCCTTGCTCTACCTTGTCAGCCCATTCTCGATATTCATCTAGAGTGACACTCAGGATCTCCGCCCTTCGGCAGCCTATGGGAGGCCGGCCTTGACCAGCCTGAACTTGTCGTTGCCGCTTTTGTGTTGCCAGCAAGCTGATTACCTGCAGGAAATTGGTGCCGAGGATGCCGCGAAGGACGCTGTATCTCTGGTGGAGTCGCCTGCGTCGAGCTTCCCAGTCGTCACGCAAGGAAAAGCCATTGGCCGCCAAGGATGCGGTCAATAGTTCAAACACTGTGAGGACCACACCCCCGGTGTTTACCTTTTCGAACACGGTGCACACGGCCTCTTTTGAAGTGTCCTTGTCGAGGTTGATCACGGGCAACTGATATTGTGTGAAGTTGTTTAGCACGGCATTTTGAAACTCCATGAAGTACTGGAAAGCATTGCCACGTGGGTGCTGTTCACCACAACTGTCCCAATATCGGGCGTATTCAAACCCCCATGATGTGTTATCCATGATCCGCTCGGTGGGGATCATGTGTTGGTGGAACTCCTTCTCGGGATGGGACAGGTCGATGACCGTTTGCCTGCCAAAATCACGGGTTTCGATGCGGTTCTCAGGGACGCTGATGATTCTCTCCTCTGGTTCCGCGTCCGGGTTCAAAGCCTTCTGCATGTCTACGTAGTACCATCGGTTTATGACGGTCTTACCGCCGGGTCGATCCCTCGTCGCCACCGGTCCTTCGTACTGCAATGTCTGGTAGAGAGACGTGAGACGCTGCTGACCATCGAGCAAGTAACGGTCCAAGGCATCGTCCACATTAGCCAACACGCCCTCAATGGGCCTTTTTTGGAACTGAACTTCTCCGTCAGCGGACAAGGTCATGAGCGCCCCTATTGGAAAAGAGCGGGAGATGCTTACCAATAGTCCCTTGATGCGATCGTCGTCCCAGACCCATCCGCGTTGAAAGTCAGGCAACTGAATCTTGCCGTCTTTGATGTCGGTAAGAAGAGTCTTCAGCGGAATAGGGTGGGTCTGAAACATACGGCCTCTCAGTTGCTACATTTTGGTGGGACTGCTTACACCCTTGGCTGGGTCCTTTGCGAATATGCCAGTAGCACTCCCTACCCCCAAGCCCGGTTGTCCACCGCATTCTCATACGTAGCATTTGCAGCCACCAGATCCGGATACCCCAGCATCCAGTTATACGTGTCCTCAAACCGCTCCCGCGTATAGGGCTTGGGAGCCGCATACAGCAACCGCCCCACCTGCAACTCACCCGGCTCCAGCAGACCGCCCGACTCGGTCACGAAATAATGCTCGAATCGCCGCGGGTCGTCATTGATCATCTCCGCAGCCCGCCCTTGAGCCCGGAACATCGCGGCCAGCGTCGCCCCGTCCAAATCATCCCGCGCCGCCTCGGCCCTAGTCGAGTTGCTCTCCATAATTACCCGCAGCCCCATCTTCTGCGCCGAGCTTATCCAAGGCTCCATCACGTTCGCCCCCATCACCTCCCCCCGCTGCACCGCGCCAAGCCTCTCCCTCATCGTGCCCGCGTGGGTCACCGCGATGTGCTCCTTGGCCACGAACCCCTCAAGCATCTTCAGCGTGGTGAAATGCGACCCGTTATAGGGGCTGACCGCCACCGGAACATCCTTGAACTGCTCCGGCTCCGTGATGCCGGAGTTGGGTGAGGTGATGATGGCCTGCCGTGTCATCGCCGAGCCCAGCGCCACGATGCGCGCATCCCGCTGGTCCGACTGGAGCGATTCCACCGTGCGCTTCACCACCCCCCATTCGCACATCCGGTACTGGTCCAGCCCGCCCTCGTTATACAGGGCTTCCAGACTGCGGTCGAAAATGCGCTCTGTCAGGGCGGCCCCTTCCGGGTTCACCCGCGCCGTCCCCCCCGTATCGATGACCTCCACATCCAAGCCCTCATCGCGGAACAGGCCCTCATCGCGTGCCACCATCACCGCCAAATCATGCACCGCATTCATCATGGATATTCGTATTTTCCTCAGACTCGTCTCGGTCGCCATGCTTCTCTCCTCTTCTGAATCACTCTCTCAAAATCACTCTCGGACAAGGCCTTCGACGGGCAAAGCCCGCTACTGGCAGCGATGCGTCCGCAGGAAGGCCCTCAGCCAGTTGTTCCAGTGGGCCTCGGCGGCCTCCAAGGCGGCCGACTCGTCCCTTTCAGGCACTGAAGCCACTACCCGCAAGTCCGTCGTGTCGAGATGGGGGTCGGGCGACGCATAGTCCGAGACCAGCACTCTGCCCTCGCTCCCCAGTTCCCGCAGCGCCTCTTCCATTGCCTCTTTGGCTGGCGTGGGACGGATGGACGCCGCCACCTCCGTGACAAAGGCAGCCCGTGGCTCCCGCCTGCCCAGCGTCTCCAAGACCTGCTCTGCCAGTTGTTCGCTCGCTGCTTCCGTCATTCGCGCACCATGGAAACTGAGGCCATATAACTGTGCCCAAATATATGAAAGCCCAAGCGTACGGTCAATGTCGTGAAGCAGGTAGCCCATGACATTTTCCGCTTGTCCCCAATCCCCGGTCTCTGCTACCCTCAACCCAGTGAGCAGGCAGGGGACAGACCCCTCAGGGTCCCCCTGCCTTTCTCTTTCGCCCCGCTTCCTAGGGGACGAGACGAGAGGACGCCATGATAAGAAAATACGTCAGACAACGGCAACCTGATTTTGTCACACCCCCGCACCCGACGCATCACGCCGCCCAATCCTCCACCAGAACAGCCCGGACACAAGCACTGGCAGACGCTTTTCAGCTACAAACCAGCTATGGCAGTGGCAGTACTGGCAGAAAAAATAGCTACAAAATTACTCGCCGCAGCTACGAAAAGTCTGCCAGTGCAGATACAAAACCATCCACCCCTTTAGTGCCCTCCTGCGCATGGCACTCCCCTATGCCGTCAACTCCACGAAATTCGTCACTCTCGTCCTTCTCTCCAATTCCCGCCATCCGGAGCCTGCGCTACGCATGTGTCAGCTACGACGCAGATACGACCATGCTACTAATGCTACGCTCCTCAGATACAAATCGCTCTTCCCCAGATACGAAAAGTGTAGCATGCCCCTATCTGAGCGTCGCGCCCATCCGTCCAACATCCCTTCCCTCAACCACGACGAAATCCGCCAACCCCGTCCCGCCCCCGAAATCCTCCCCCGTGCGACTCATTCGTCAGCTACGGCCCAGATACCACCATGCGACGAATGCGACTCCTCCAGATACGGGAAAAGTCGCTTCAGCTACGAAGACGGTCGCACGCCCTATCTGGCGCGCGACCGTCCCTCACCCAGATTCCCGTCCCATCCAGCCCAACCAGCGCGGCGAAACACGAACTCCTTCCAAACGCTTCTCGTCAGCCAGCACTGCCGGCCCGTTCTCCCGCGTCTCGCGCCGCACTGTGGGGGATGATGTATATTGTGACGAACCACATCTGTAAGGAGAGTCTTGGCAGCATGAGGGCACCGACAGAATGAGAATAGCGGTAGACATTGGAGGCACCTTCACCGACGTAGCCCTTTTCGACGAGACCCAGGGAACGGTAACCCCAGGCAAGGCCCTCAGCACACCCTCCGACTTGGTCGACGGCATCATGAGCGCCATGGGGCGCACCACCGACTCCCCCGCGACCATCGACCTGATGATTCACGGCTCCACCGTCGTCATCAACTCCATCATCCAGAGGCAGGGGGCCAAGACCGCCCTCATCACCACCAAGGGCTTCCGCGACGTTTACGAGATCGGGCGCATCAACCGTCCCGAGTCCTTCAACCTCTTCTTCCGCAAGCACCGCCCTCTCATCCCGCGCGACATGATTTTCGAGGTGCCGGAGCGTGTCCTAGCCGATGGAACAATAGAGCAACCTCTGGATGAGAAGGCTGCCCTGCAGACCGCCCACCGCATCAGGGAACTGGGCTTTGAGGCAGTGGCAATCCTGTTCCTCCACTCCTATAGAGTGCCCGACCACGAAACGCGCATGCGCGAAATCATGCAGGACGTGGCCCCCGCTCTTTTCGTCACCGCATCCCATGAACTGTCCCGCGAATACCGCGAATATGAGCGGACCTCCACCACGGCGGCCAACGCCTACGTTGGCCCCATGGTCAGTCGCTATCTGGGCAATCTGGAAGACCGGCTCGCCTCCGGAGGCTTCAAGGGCAACCTGATGATTATGCAGTCCAGCGGTGGGCTATGTGACGTCAACACCGCCCGCCGACAGTGTGTGCAGATGATGGAGTCAGGCCCTGCCGGAGGCGTGGTGGGCTCAATGGCCCTGTGTGATGCCCTGTCCCTCAACGACGCCATCAGCTTTGACATGGGCGGCACCACCGCCAAGGCATGCGTCATACGCCGTGGCTCCCCGGACCTGTCGCCCGACTACTTTGTGGGCGGATATAACGAGGGTCTCGCCATCCGCATACCGGTGCTGGACATAAAAGAAGTGGGCACCGGCGGCGGTAGCATCGCCTACATCGATCAGGGCGGTGCCCTGCACGTCGGTCCCCAGAGCGCGGGTGCCGAGCCGGGTCCGGCCTGCTACGGACGTGGCGGCGACCAAGCCACCGTGACAGATGCCGATGTGGTTCTCGGACGCATCTCCCCCGAACAGTTCCTCGGCGGCGAAATGGACTTGGACGGCCAAGCTGCCCATCAGGCCCTGCGCCTCCAAGTGGCCGACCCCCTTGGCTTGACAGTGGAAAGGGCAGCCTCAGGCATCATCGCCATCGCCGTAGCCTCCATGGCCAACGCCGTGAGGGCGGTAACCACCGAGCGGGGACTCGACCCCCGTGACTTCAGCCTGATCGCCTATGGTGGCGGCGGGCCTCCCCATGCAGTGGCCGTTGCCCGCGAGCTTGCCGTGGGCCGCGTGATTATCCCCGGCTCCCCGGCCCACTTCTCCGCCTTCGGGATGTTGCTCGCCGATGTGCGCCGTGACTACGTCCAGACCCATTTCCAGCTTCTCGCCGACATAGTCATGGAAGACCTCGAGGGAATGTACAGGGAGTTGGAACAGGAAGGGATCCGTGAACTGGAAGCCATAGGCATCCCAGCCAACCAGATGGTCTTTGAGCGGGCTGCCGACATGCGCTATGTCGGCCAGGAACACGCCGTGGCTGTCTCCGTACCCGCTGACCTCAGCAACGAGGAAGCGAGACAGGTCGTAAAAGACGCTTTCGACCAAGCCCATGACCTGCGCTTCAGCCACAGCGCTCCCGAGGAACCCGGCCAGTTGGTGAGCCTGCGCGTATCGGTGCTGGGGCATATGTCCAAGCCACCCCTGCCGCGCATACCCCAGGGCGCGGCAACCCCGCCCGCCGGGGCGCAACGGCCATCCCGCCCGGTGATAGTGGACGAGGACGAGCGTCCAACCGACTGCCCGGTGTTCGACCGCATGGCCCTGTTGTCAGGCAACGTCATCCAAGGGCCAGCCATCATTGAAGAACCCGCGTCATCCACATTCCTAGGCCCCACTGACCGGGCCACAGTGAACGAATACGGCCATCTTGTAATCGATTTGGGGGCAGAATGAGTACCAGCGCAGCTACGACCACACGCGTCGATGCCATCACCGCAGAAATCGTCCGCAACGGCGTGGTCGCTATCACCGACGAGATGAAGACCAACCTCATGCGCACCGCCTACAACATGATTGTGTACGAGGCCCTGGATTTCACCGTAGGCCTGTTCGACGCCAAGGGCAACACAATCTCCATCGGTCTCGGCCTGCCCATGTTCATCCGTGGGTTGTCCGATGCCATCAAGGCCAAGCTGGAGTTCTATGGCCCCGACGGCATCCACCCCGGCGACATCCTGCTCACCAACGACTCCTACATCATGGGCAGTCACCTGAACCACATGATTTTCACCGTGCCCATATTCTGGAAGGGCGAAATCGTAGCCTTCTCCGCTTCCATGGCCCACTGGCAGGACGTCGGAGGAGTGCTGGGTGGTGCCACCCGCGACATCTACTCCGAGGGCCTGCAACTCCCCATCGTCAAGATTTTCAAAGAGGGCCAGCAGGACCGCGAGCTTACCGACATCATCCGCTCCAACGTGCGCTTCCCCGACTTGGCCATGGGTGACTTCCGCGCCCAAGTCGCCTCCATCAAGACTGGAGAGCGCCGCTTCACCGAGTTGCTCCAGCGATACGGCAAGGAAGCAGTGCTCGGCAGCATCGACCGCATCTACGACCAGAGCGAACGCCTTGCCCGCTCCAGCGTCGCCACCATACCCGACGGCACCTATGAGGCCGAGTCCTTCATGGACGATGACGGTGTGTCGGTGGGGAGAACCATCCCCATCAAGGTGCGCATCGTGGTGGACGGCGAGGACATGACCATCGACCTCAGCGACGTGAGCCGCCAAGTGGGCGGCTTCTACAACTCGGGCGCAACTGCTGGCCGCTCGGCTGCTGAGGTGGCCTTCAAGTGCATCACCAGCCCCCTGTGGATGCCCATCAACTACGGCTCCTTCCGCCCTCTCAACGTGGTGCTGCCTCCAGGCCGTGTCATCAGCGCCACCAAGCCCGCTGCCACCCGCTGGTGGATGACCATACCCATGACCGTCGTGGACACCATCTTCAAAGCCATGGAGCAGGCAGTGCCCGAGCGTACCATAGCCGGACATCATGCGGACCTGGTCTCCGCCAACACCTATGGCACCGACCCGCGCAACGGACGGTTCTTCTTTGGATTCATCGGCCCGGCGGGCGGCGGATTCGGCGCCAAGCACAACGAAGATGGCATGAGCGCCACCATCTGCATCAACGATGGCGACACCCACAATGGGCCCGTGGAGGCCAGTGAGGCCAAGTCGCCCTTCATTGTGCGCGATTATCTGCTGCGCCAGGACTCCGGCGGGGCAGGCAGGCAGCGTGGGGGACTCGGGCTGCGTCGATCAATTGAAACGCAGGCCCCCATCACGTTGAACACCCAGATTGAGCGCACCCACTGCGCCCCTTGGGGTCTGCAGGGAGGGAAAGATGCCCTGCCCAACGGGATAATCGTACACAAAGCTGACGGGGAGACCATTCAACCCGACAACGGGAAGATATTCGGTATGCAACTCGAAGCAGGCGAGGTCTATGTCATCGATAGCGGTGGCGGGGGAGGCTTCGGCGACCCCTTGGACAGGCCTGCTGAGAAGGTAGCCGAAGATGTGCGGTTGGAGTACATATCGCTGGATTCGGCCAGGGACAACTATGGGGTTGTCCTAGACGATGGTGGCAACGTGGACCAACGAAGCACCGGGGAACTGCGGTCTCAGATGAAGAACCTGCAAACGGCGGACGACTAGAGGCGATTGGTTAGGAGGACACGGCCTACTTGAAGTGGACCAGCACCCGCTCAGTGAGCAGGCGCAAACACTTCAACTGGTGCTCGTAGGGTATGCGCCGCCCAAAGTTGATTTCATACACTACCTTGCTCAGGCCCAACTCTTCCGTGAGTTGCTGTAGCCGCTCCACGACCGACTCGGGAGTGCCATAGATGACCTTGTCTCGCAGCCAGTCGTCGTAGGTCATGGACATGATTTGGGCCGCTTCTTCACGCCAGTTGCCCGTGGTGCCTTGTCTGGAGGCACTTCCGGCCACGCGCTCCCCCAGCCGCACGATGGAGCTGGCCGTGCTTTCCATGGGCTCGTTGTAGGCCTCTTCCGCCGTTTCCGCTACATAGACCGGCACACGGAGACCTATTGAGCCTTCCCCCTCGTGTCCCGCTTCCTTCCATGCTCGGCGGTAGTCCTTCATGTACGGGGCAAGTTCTCGCAGGGCAAAGGCCCGTGACGGGTTGACGATCAGCGGATACCCCATCCTTCCGACGATCGAGAAGGTCTCAGCCGAGGTGGCCCCGATGCTGATGGGCGGGTGCGGCTTTTGGAAGGGCTTGGGGGTCACACGCAGGGTATCGCACTGGTAGTGCTCTCCCTCAAAGGAGAATTCATCCAGTGTCCACGATTTAATGATGACCTCTAAATACTCCTCGAACCGTCCTCGGCTTTCCTGAAATGGGGAATTGAAGGCATCGTGGTGGTCGGGGAAGGTACCTCTGCCGATGCCAAAGTCGAGCCTGCCTTGACTGATATGGTCCAGAGTCGCCCCGTCCTCGGCAAATCGCAACGGGTTCCCCAAAGGAAGACAAATGACTCCCATGCCGATGCGCACCCGTTGAGTCCGAGCGGCGATGGCCGCTGCTACCGTGATCGGCGACGAAAGAACGCTGACAGGAGAAAAGTGGTATTCCGGTAGCCACACCGAGTCGACACCCAAGCTCTCCGCCTCATCCACCAAGGCGAAAGACTGGGCGAAGGCCTCCTGATCGCTGAGCCCTCCTGCATACGGAAACTCCACGAACAGTCCGAATTCCATGCTCCACTCCCCAGCGTTTCCTGAGGCTCCCTATTGCCCCAAGCTGCCCCCAAGCTGCATTGTTACCTGCGCAGTTTAGCCGAGTTTGGCCCGGAGCGCACCCCGCCGAAGGTGCCGCCCTCCGATAGGTCAATCCACCCCATTCCGTGAAGAGTATCCAAGGTATAGTGGCGCAGAGCCAAGACGTGTGATATAAGGGCGAATCCGCTCTAGAGGCGGCACCTTCGAACCTTCCATCGCTGGTGACTTAGCCAAAACGTAGGAGGTCTCGGAATGCCAAGGCGTCTTAAGTCCGGTATCATCTTCCCTGGAGTCCTGATTATCATCCTCGCAATGATTGTCGCCTGTGGTGAGGAGGTGACGGATACACCGGCACCCGCCGCCACCCAAGCCCCTGCCCCTACCGTGGTCGCTCCAATTCCGACGGCAACTGCTGCCCCGGCCGCCACTGCTACCGCCGCCCCTGCTGCTACCCAAGCACCGGCGGCGACCACAGCCCCTGCCGCAACTCCCGCTGCTACACCTGCTCCTGCTGCTCCGCCAACCCCTGCCATGATGGAGCAGACCGGGACATTCGATTTCTCAGTCCCCGAGATGGGGCCTCCCAATTTCGGCCTCTCCATACAGGACTTTCAGCCCCAAAAGACCGATAACATAACCACCCACGAGGCAATGTTCGCCACCAGCCCCGACGGGCTGACAGTGCCTCGTTTGGTCACGTCATGGGAGGCGGACCCCGCTGGCTTGGTCTACACCTTCCATCTGCGTGAAGGCGTGCCTTGGCACACCAACCATGGCGACTGGGGGAACTTCGACGCCGACGACTTCATATTCTCGTGGAGGGAAGTCGCTACCCCCGGAGCGCCCCATCCCATCGCTGGCGGGTCCCGACGCACCTTTACCTGTGACGGCTGCGAGTTGACCAAGATAGACTCGCACACCGTGCAGTTGACCCGGCCTACGCCCACCATCGAAATCACATGGCACAGCCGTATGCCCCTCAGTTCCTCCCTCTCCATGCATAGCAAGAAACACCAGGATGCCTTGGGAGTGGAGGAAGCAAATCGCCAATCGGTTGGCACAGGCCCTTGGATATTGGTGGATGCCAAGACGGGCGTGTCAAGGCGCTTTGAAGCCGTGGAGGAACACTGGAACAAGGCACCCGACTTCGCTGAGATGGTCTGGCACGAGATTCAAGAAGAGTCGACCCGCTTGGGTAACTTCCTGGTCGGCGACATCGATACCGGCTCCTTTACCTTAGAATCCATCCAAGCCATCAAGGATGAAGGCAGGGATGACATCAAATTCATGAGCTTCCCCGGAGCCGTAAGCCTGTACCTGAACCTTCTGGGTCAGCAGTACTACACCGACCACCCCGACCACCTGCCGGACGCTGAAGGAAAAGTCCGCGTACCCATCGATGAGAACGCGCACGACTGCTCCTTCGCATGGGTATCCTGCGACGCCGACGTCAATAGCGCGGAATGGGACAAGGCGCGCAAGGTGCGCCTCGCGATGAACCACTCCATCGACCGGCAGAAGCTCATCAACAACTTGGCCTTCGGTGAAGGTCAGCCCCTGTACCACACTTGGTTCAATGGCCACACCGGCCGCATGAAGCAGTTTGGCCTCGACGAGTTGACCTTCGAGTTCGATTTGGATTTGGCCAAGCAATTGATGGAAGAGTCCGGATACGCCGATGGCTTCGAAATTGACATGGCCCTCACGACTCGCCCGTCTCCCGGAGCCGTAGAGAATGGCCAGGCTATCTGCACCATGTGGCTGGAGATCAACATCGAGTGCAACCAGAAGCCTAGGCCCTATTCCGAGTTCCGCCCTACGCTGGTAAGCCGTGCCGCAAAGGGCACCAGCACGCAGGCGACCATTGCCACTTTCGAGCCCCTGCGCACCATGCAGATTCTATTCAACTCCACTAACTCCATCAATTTCGGTCTCGAGCACCCCGAATGGCAGGCAATGCTTGAGGATGCCCTGAACACCATCGATGAAGAGGAGAGGTGGAGGAAGCAGGCCGACATGGCCAAGTGGCTATACGAACACGCGTTGACCATCGTGACCTACGAAGCCAACCAGGTCTTCCCAGTGGGTCCCGAAATCGACCCGTGGGAGCCCATGGCCATTACCCTCGACTGGCTCAGCAACTTCGAGTACGTGCCACATCGCAACTAAGTCGCTGCACGTAAGCCCCAGTTCTTGACCAGAGACGCCCCGGTGCAAGCCGGGGCGTCTCTGGTTTGGGGAAGATGCCGGCTGAATACCCGGGGAATCCATGCCGGTTCGTGTTGGCAAGGTCTGAAGCCTGTGCTATAAAGGCGCAACTAACACGGGCCTCGACTTCGAACCTCATCTACTAGCAGTTCACAACTAAGCTATAGGAGGTCTCGGAATGCTCAGACGCCTGAAGTCCCAAGCTATCATCCCAGGACTCCTTCTCATCCTCCTTGCATTGATCGTGGCCTGCGGAGAGGAGGCTACAGCGACGACCGCCCCCGCTGCCACCACTGCTCCTCCACCGACAGCAGCCCCGGCTCCTGCCACAGCCGCTCCCGCAGCGGCGGTAACTCAAGCCCCAGCGGCTGCTACCGCAACACCCGCAGTAGCAGCCACGGCTGCTCCAGCAGCGACGCCTACGGCTGCCCCTACCCCGGCCGCAACGCCTGCCCCAGCCATGGTGGAGGTGACGGGCACCTTCGACCACTCAGTGCCTGAGATGGGGCCGCCCAACTTCGGGCTGTCCATACAGGACTACCAGCCCCAGAAGACCGACGGTGTCACCACTCACGAGGCCATGTTCGGTACAGCCACCGACAGCAACGTAGTCGTCCCCCGCCTTGTGACTGAGTGGGACATTGACCCCACTGGCCTGATATACACCTTTCATCTGCGCCAAGGAGTGCCATGGCACGACCATCTCGGCGATTGGGGGAATTTCAACGCCGACGACTTCATTTTCACTTGGCAGGACGTTGCCGTACCGGGAGCGCCTCACCCCATCGCTGGCGGCTCCCGCCGCACGTTCACCTGCGAAGGCTGTGAGATGGTGAAGCTGGACGACTACACCGTGCAGCTCACCCGGCCCACACCTACTATCCAAGTCACTTGGCACAGCCGTATGCCCGTAGGGGCTTCACTGTCCATGCACAGCAAGAAGCACTATGACGCTAGGGGCGTAGAACAGGCGAACCTGGAATCGGTGGGCACTGGACCTTGGATACTCACCTCTGCCACCAGTGGCGTGGACCGCCGGTTCAAGGCAGTGGAGGACCACTGGAACAAGACTCCTGAATTTGCCGAAATGATTTGGCACGAGATACGCGAGGAGTCTACCCGGTTGAGCAACTTCCTAGTGGGTAAGATCGACACCGGGTCCTTCACCCTGGAGTCCATTCAGGCCATTAAGGATGAGAACCGGGACGACATCAAGTACATGAGTTTCCCTGGTGCTGTGGGTGTGTACATCAACCTGTTGGGGCAGCAGTATTACACTGACCATCCCCACCACCACCCTGACTCCAACGGGGATATCAGGATTCCCATTGTCGAGAACGCCCACGATTGCTCCTTCGCTTGGGTATCCTGCGACCGCGATACTTCCAGCGAGGAATGGGACATAGCGCGTAAGGTGCGGCGTGCCATGAATCACGCCATTGACCGCCAGAAACTGGTGAACAACCTTGCATTCGGAGAGGGACAGCCTGAATACCACCAGTGGTGGAACGCCCATGATGCCCGTATGCAGCAGAACGGAATGGCCGACCTGACCTTCGAATACGATCCTGCCTTGGCTAGGCAATTGCTGGAAGAGGCCGGTTACGCGGATGGGTTCGAAATCGACATGGCCCTCACAGTTCGGCCCTCCCCGGGTGCCGTGGAGAATGGAGAGGCTGTCTGCACCATGTGGTTGGAGGTCGGCATAGAGTGCAAGATCGCCAACCGTCCCTTCTCTGAATTCCGCCCGACTCTGGTGAGCCGGGCAGCCAAGGGCGCAAACACTCAAGCCAGCGTCTCTACCTTCGAGCCGTTGCGCACTATGCAAATCCTGTTCAACTCCACCAACTCCATCAACTTCGGCTTGGAGCACCCCGAATGGCAGGCACTGATGGACGATGCCTTGGCCACGGTGGACGAGGATGCCCGTTGGGAGAAGCAGGCCGATATGTCGCGGTGGCTCTACGAGCATGCCATGACAATCGTTACCTACAGTGCCAACAACGTCTTCCCTGTGGGCCCCGAAATCGACCCATGGGCCCCGATGGCCGGTACCTACGACTGGCTCAGCAACTTCGAATACGTCCCGCACCGGCAGTGACCCTCACTAGCCGTCATGGACCGGTATCTGGTATTCTATAGGAGAGGCGCCCTGAACAGTCAGGGCGCCTCTCTATGCGCAATTCGCGCCGAAATAGATTGTGCCGGGATGGACCGGCGGGCAAGGAGGCCCAAATTGTCTGCGGTACGCGTCGTCAAGCCTGAGGAACTAGAAGTAGAGATAGCATCGTGTGCCATGACCCGTCTCGCGGGCGTTTCCGCTGCTCTTGGCGGAGCAACGGGCATCCATCTGGCCATTGCCACTATACCTGCAGGTTGCAGTTCCAGTCCCCACCACCACACCAACTGCGAATCGGCCATCTACGTCACCAAGGGACGGGGCCGCTTCTTAGTGGGCGACGAACTGTCGACTGCCATACCCTTTCAGGCTGGCGACTTTATCTACGTGCCTCAGTGGTCATTGCACCAGCCCGTCAATGACGGCGACGAACCCGTCGAAATGATAGTAGCCCGCAACACCCCCGTGGAGATCGTAGAGGAATACACCGGCCCACGTAGTGCCCAGCCCGTACTGGCCCACTGAGCAGGCCTCTTCGCTCGTGCTGTCGCGCTGGCGACTTCTCGGTTTCTGGTGCAGGAGTTCTATGCCATCTCGTGCCAGCGCGCCATGTGCTGGCGGTGGGTCTCCAAGTAGGCTCCCGGCTGGAAGTGGGTGTCATAGAACTCTAGATCGATGTGCTGGGCCTGCACATAGGGGCCAGCCATCATGGTGGGTATGGTGCCCGGGAAGCGGCCATAAGTGTCGTAGACGTACTGGGCGACCTCGCCCAAGCACTCGATGAACTCTTCGCTGTAGCGCACCACACTGCCCTTGACTTCATCAGTGCGGGCGAATGCCCCTTCGGTCTTGGGGTCGTAAGTCCCGCCCTCGCCAAACATCTTTTCCACCAGTTCACGGGCGGCCGTGCGCATGTCGGGGTATCGTGGCGGGCACATGGTCTCGAAATAGCCATCCAGTCCCACGGGATTAGGGCCAGCGTAACGGTCATCAGTGACGAACCGGAACCCCATGCCGGGCACGCCCTCGTCAGCAAACGCGCCCATGGCACTAAGTCCGTTTATCCCAGTGTAAAGCCAGCCGCCCAGCCCTATGGCCTGCATCGACAGCACCGCGTTGTGGCCCATGATGGCCGTCGAGGTGTTGGCCGCCAAAGACAGGTTGTGTTCCAGAGACGAAATAGACGCTTGCCTGTTCTCCCACAGCATCCCTGACTGGACGTAGGGCTCAAGGTTGCCAGCGGGGCGACCCTTGATGTCGTCATATATCTGGTAGTGGTTCATCAGGCTGAGGGTCAGGATTTGCAGGAAGTACTCGGAGAGGTCGGCCACCGGCATCAGCAGCGTCGATCCGGGAAAGTTGGCGTTCCACAGATTGTGTTCATGCAGGTGCGGGGCCTCGCGCGGAAGCTCCAGCCTCTTGTCCGAAATCTTGGCGGTGGCATCGCGTAGCTGCTGGGTAATGGTCCTGAGGTCTCCCATGTCTTGTGAGGGCTGGCTTACGGCGGGTGGCAGGTCGGCGGCGCTCACCATGTAGATGCCGTCGTCGTTGGTATAGAAGAGTTGCAGGCTGCCCACGCGGGTGGGATAGGTATGCCCGCTGAACCGCAGCGTATAGCTCGGATAAGCATTGGGAGACGAAGTTGAAAAGGGTACGCCAAAATGCCAGCCCGTGACTCCCGTGGCGGCGCAGATCAGTATGGCCTGCTCCGTCTCCGAAAGAGGCAGTGGCTCATGCTCCGATTTGAAGGCCAGCGGTCCCCCGGGCACCTCCATGCCCATGGCAAAACGGCGCGCCCGCCGTCCGGTCAGCGCCTCCCCCAAGGGAAACTCCCAGACCTGCCTGAAAAAGTCGTCCTGTCCGGAGAACGCATCAGCCATGGCAAACCTCCCAGAGGAGTGTACGGCAGCACGCTACTGGCGCAACAGCAGGATGTCAAGATGAAGGGAACCATAGGTGACACTTGAGCTTCCCGGTGCCTGAGTTGATAATCTAGCTGACTAGCGAAGGCGTGAGGAGGCCTGATGGCAGTAACCCGGATGACTATTGATTCCCGTGTGCCCTTTGCAGAAGGCCAAACGTTTGGCGACGTAGGCCCCTACGAGCTTCTGAGTGGCACAATCGAGTTTGCTGTCGACCCCGACCATCCCGATAACGCGCTCATCACCGATATCGAGTTGGCCCCTCGCGGTCCCTCAGGGCATGTTGCTTTCAGTTCCAACTTTCGCCTCTCGAGGCCCGTCGACCCCTCAAGAAGCAACCGCCGTCTTCTGCTGGACGTGCCGAACCGGGGGCGAGGCCCAATCCTCCGTAACTTCAACGACGCTCCCGACGTCGCGGCCGAAGCGCCCCCGCAGCCGGGTAACGGCTTCCTGATGCGCCAAGGCTACACCGTCATCTGCTGCGGCTGGCAGCACGATTTACCCGATGCTCCCGGAGTTCTGCGCCTGAATGCTCCACAGGCCCTTTCAAATGGACAGCGGGTCAGTGGCCGTCTCATGGTCACCTTCCAGAACAACGCTCCCGGCCAAGTGCAATATCTGGCCGACCGCATTCACATGGCATACCCAACCAACGACCTCACCGACCCCGATGCCTTCCTTACTGTGCAGGATTACGAAGACGGCCCAGAGAGGGTCGTCCCCCGCAGCGAGTGGTCCTTTACCAAACTGGAGGACGGTCGGCTCGTGCCTGACCCTTGTTACATCTACATGTCTTCGGGGTTCACGCCGGGCAAGGTCTACCAACTGGTCTACTCCACCACCGGAGCGCCCATTGGCGGTCTCGGTCTGTTGGCCACTCGCGACTGTGCATCGTTCCTGAGGTACGCATCGGCCGCACAAGGAAACCCCTGCGCCGAGGGCTTCGAGTACGCCTACGCTTTCGGCTCTTCACAAAGTGGCCGGTTCCTGCGTGACCTCCTCCACTTGGGTCTAAACCGCGACGAGCAGGGCCGCACGGTTTTCGATGGCTTGATACCCCATGTTGCCGGGGCCAAGCACGGCGAATTCAACCACCGATTTGCGCAGCCATCCAGCCAAGCCAGCCGCAGCCCCAATAACGTCTTTCCCTACAGCGACCTGCCCCAGACTGACCCCGAAACAGGGCTCACCGACGGAGTACTCGCCCGGCTGGCTGAACGCAACGCTCTCCCCAAGGTGGTCTACACCTACACCTCCTCGGAGTATTGGGGAGGAGGCGGCTGCCTCGTGCATGTAGACCTTGAAGGCAAGCGTGACTTAGAGGTCCCCGACAACGTTCGCATCTACCAGTTCGGTCGTGTGCAGCACCCCCTGCCCTCGCCGGAGCTACGCTATTCGGACCCGGTCAACGGGGCTCAAGGGCAACACTATTTCAACAACATAGACTATCGCCCGCTACTCCGGGCTGCTCTGGTTGCATTGGACAAGTGGGTGACCACAGGCGAACCCGCCCCTCCCAGCAAACACCCGCGCCTCGATAACGGGACCGCCGTTCTGCCTCAGCAGATCGCCCCAACCTTTGGCTCCATACCCGGCGTCGCCTTCCCCAGTGCATTCCGGCAATTCACCAGGCTGGACTTCGGCCCGCAGCCGGGCGTCGCCACAAATCACCCACCCAAGATAGGCAAGCCATACCCCAACCTCGTCCCAGCCGTCGACCAAGACGGCAATGAGACCTGTGGCATCATCATGCCTCAATCGGCTGTGCCTTTGGCCACCTATACCGGCTGGAACACCCGGCATGCCGCCATAGGCGGAGAGGGCCACATACTTTCAACGGGTGGTGGTACAGGAGGAACCCTCATCGGCTCCATCATCCCGTTCGCCTCCACGAAGGCCGAGCGCGAGGCCATGGCCGACCCGCGACCTTCCATAGAGGAACGCTACGACTCAATGGACTCATATCTGATACAAATGCGAGCGGAGGCCGAGAGAATGGTCGCCGAAGGCTATCTGCTTGAGGAAGACCTCTCGACCGTTCAAGAGCATGCCGCCCGGCACTATCAGCAGATTCTGAGTGGGGTACAAGAAACCCAGCTAGCGAACGTGTGATCAGCCACTATTTGGCATGACTGGCGTAGACTGCTGAGATTGCGACACCATAATCTCCATGGTAGGCTAGCCGTCGGAAGATCATAGATGTACCGGCTCTCCAATGCCCATGCCCGCGTCTCAGAAAACCAGTGCTGTCGATTAGCTCGTCCCCAGCATATCCAGTGGGAGAGTTAAATATGCTCACCCGAGTCCATATCAAGGGATATAAGTCGCTACACGACGTCGAGGTGAAACTATCCCCTCTTACTCTGCTATTTGGGCCAAACGCTTCGGGCAAGAGCAACTTTCTCGATTCACTTCAACTTCTGTCGAAGCTGGCTACTAGCCAGACACTGAACGAAGCTTTCGACCCTCCATATAGAGGTAAGCCTCTCGAATCGTTCACCCTTGGCGAAAATGGAATCAAAGGATTGCTAGAGCAAGAGCGGCTCGGTTTTTCTATAGAGGCCGATCTGCATCTCTCAGATCCGGTGGTTGAAGCTGTCAATCGGCAAGTACAGGAGATGCGTCGGCCCAGCGGTGATCGACACACGGAGTCTTCTGGGAGCGGAGCAGCGCGTGTACGCGAACGAGAACTCCGCTACCGCCTAGAGATCGAAATGTTACCTAGGTCTGGCTTCCTACGTGTGGCGGATGAGTACCTTGCGGCCTTGAACTCCAAAGGGGAGCCCACTGGGAAGCGCAAGGCTTTTGTCGAGCGGCAAGGAGAGAAGATTCACCTGCGTTTGGAAGGACAGGCCCATCCCACTCGATATGAACGTTATCTTGACCGCACGATTCTTTCTATGCCGCACTACCCTCCCCACTATCCACATCTCGTGGCAGCGCGACGTGAGCTGGAAAGTTGGCTGTTCTTTTACTTTGAACCACGTGAACGTATGCGGGCTGCGAGCCCTATCAAAGAAGTGCGGCACATAGGGCTTATGGGTGAAGAACTTGCTCCTTACCTAAATACTCTCAAGGCCCACGAACCCAGACAGTTCAAGGCAGTCGAAAAGGCCCTTAACGCAATCATGCCGGACATGGACGGGATTGAGATTGAAGTGAGTGATATCGGTGAAGTTGAACTTCGCCTCAAGGAAAGCGGTGTCCCAATCCCTGCACGTGTGCTTTCGGAAGGCACCCTTCGCATGCTGGGGCTACTCGCACTGACTGGAGCTGGGGCGCCCTCTCTCGTAGGCTTTGAAGAACCGGAAAACGGTGTACATCCCCGACGCATTCAGCTAATCGCTGAGCTGCTGAAGACTCGCTCAACCGCAGACACGGCGCAATACATAGTAACTACACACTCTCCGATTCTGGCTGATATGCTGTCGAGGGATTGCTTGTTCCCAGTGCAGCGAAAGGGACAACGTACTCAAATTAGCCCTTTTTCGACATGGGGACCACTGTGGCGTAAGAAGGAAATAGACGACACATTCGTTGACTTAGGGGACCCGCTTCCAGTATCTGAGCGTATTCTTCGCGGGGACTTTGATGCGTGAGATAGGTCTGTTTGTCGAAGACTATGCACACCAGCAAGTAATCGGCGCCTTGGTACAGCGTGTTACCAACGCATTCAGGATCGACGTTGAACTCGATTGGCGAAGTGCTACCGGAGGACACGGTAGGGTCATTCAGGAGTTTCGCAACTATCTTAGGGACTCGGCAAGACACAGTGAACATTTGCTCGACTTGGTCATAGTCGCCACGGACGCCAACTGTAGTGGCCTGAATGACCGCGTGCGAGAAATCCATGACCTTCCTGACCACATCCTTCCGCGCCCCATTGTGCCTGCCATTCCCGACCCACACGTCGAGCGTTGGCTCCTCCTAGATGGCGCTCCTTTTAGAAGCGTAGTTGGCCGGGGCTGCGATGCGCCGGATTACAAATGTGAACGCGGCCACTATAAGCGTCTTCTTGCAGCAGCAGTCCGAAGTGCCGGCGTCGAGCCGATCCTTGGAGGCATAGAATATGCTGCAGACATCGTGCAAGAGATGGACATAGACGCTGCAATGCGGCTCGATAGGTCACTGAGGGTGTTCGTCGACCAATTGAGCGACTATTGTCAACAATGGCAATCCTGAACTCATGGGGTTTCGATGCCAACCAAGACCCTTATCGACCGCTGCCGAGGGATAGGGCGTCGGGAGCCTTGGCCTCCATGACGACCCCACCCCCCCAATCCTTTACCCCAACCGCTCGCCGCGTCGTGGAAAATGTTGAGCGCGTCATCGTGGGTAAGGGCGAAGTGGTGGAGTTGATGCTGGTTGCCCTTCTGTGTGAGGGGCATGTGCTGATTGAAGATGTCCCCGGCATCGGCAAGACCATGCTGGCCCGTTCCATCGCCCGCTCTCTCGACTGCACCTTCCGCCGTGTTCAGTGCACGCCCGACCTCCTGCCTGCCGATATCACAGGCACCTACATCTACAACCAGCGGACCTCCGACTTTGAATTCCGTCCCGGCCCCATCTTCACCCAAGTGCTATTAGCCGATGAAATCAATCGCGCCACCCCCCGCACCCAGTCTGCCCTGCTGGAAGCCATGGAGGAACGGCAGGTCACCGCCGAAGGCGACACCCGCCCCTTGCCCCGTCCCTTTGTGGTTTTGGCTACTCAGAACCCCATCGAGCTCGAAGGCACTTTCCCCCTGCCCGAGGCCCAGCTTGACCGGTTCCTGCTGCGGGTGAGCATGGGTTACCCCACGGAAGAGGACGACCGCCTGATCCTGGACCGCTTTGCTGAGGCCAGTCCGCTGGACGAGTTGCCTGCGGTCTTCGAGACTGCTGAACTGCTGAAGCTACAGCAGGAGTGCCGCAGGGTCCATGTGGAAGACAGCGTGCGGGATTACATCATTGCCCTCGTTCATGCTACCCGCGACCACGCGCAGGTGGAACTTGGAGGCAGTCCTCGGGCCATGCTCGCCCTGTTCCGGGCATCCCAGGCCTTAGCGTATGTCCGAGGCTCCAGCTACGTGCTGCCCGACTACGTGAAATACCTCGCCCCACACGTTTTGGAACACCGCATACTGTTGCGCACCCAGAGCCACCTGCGCGGTCTGGCCACCGCAGAAGTGCTGCGTGAGGTGTTGGACTCAGTGCCCGCCCCTGTCGAGTCCTCTGCAAGCGCGTCTAACCACCCTTCCGGCATGGAGGAGGGTGTCCCAAGCGGGAGCAATTCGCCGTGCTAGGCGGCTACTGGCTGCTGATTACCGTGGTCCTGATTATCCTCGCGGGCCTGCTGAAACAAACGCCCCTGCTCCTGATTGCACTGCTCTTTTTCCTGACATCGGGCACCGCCCGTTTGTGGGCCCGCTACTCCCTGTACCATCTCAGCTACTCACGCCGTCTCGGAAGTTCCAAGGTCTTTTGGGGCGATACCGTGAACTTTGACATAACTCTAGCCAATGAAAAGATGCTCCCACTGCCTTGGGTTCATGTGAATGAAGAGTTGCCCATGGAGTTGGATGCTTTGGCAGGGACCATCGAGGTTGGGGCCAAGGCAGGGCGCAACTCCCTCACCACCACTTTGTCCCTTGGCTGGTATCACCGACGCAGCCGCCGCTATCCAATGCAGTGCCTTACCCGCGGCGTCTTTTCCTTCGGCCCTACCCTCATCCAGTCCGGGGACCTCTTTGGTTTCTTTCGGAACGAGACTTGGGACGACAGCACGGACCGTCTGGTGGTGTATCCACCTCTCGTCCCACTGGAAGAACTGGGCATACCTTCACGCGATCCCTTCGGGGATCTCCAAGTACGACGCCACCTCTTCGAAGACCCTGTGCGTGTGGCAGCCACACGCGACTACATGGCCGGAGACCCCTTGAGACGGATACATTGGAAGAGTTCTGCCCGCATGGACCGTCTCCAGACCCGCACCTTTGACCGCACCACCAGCATCGATATGGTGCTCTTCCTCGATACCCGAACTATGCAGGTGGCCCATCTTGGACGCATTCACCAGCTTCTGGAGATGGCAGTGATCACTACCGCCTCAGTGGCCCACTACGCCTCCACCAACGGCTATCGCATAGGCTTGTTGGCCAACGAACCCATGCATAATGATGACAAGCTCATCAGGCTGCCCCCCTCACAACACCCCGATCAGCTACAACACATGCTGGAACTCCTAGCCCACATTCGCGGATTTCCATTCCAGTCCATGGCCCAGTTGCTGGAGCGGGAAGCCCGCACCCTTCCATGGGACGCCACCCTTGTTCTCATAACCGCCGTTCCCGACGAACCCTTGCTGTCTGCCGTACACCGATACCGCAGGGCGGGACGTCGTGTTGCCTTGGTAGTCATAGGCGGCGAGTCACCACCGCGAAACGGCAGCAGCATGCCAACCTACAACGTATCCGATGAGGTTCCGTGGGAGGACTTGGAGTCCATACGGCTCAAAGCCGCTCAGCCAGCCGGAGCAACCCCGGCTTCATCCACACCCGCTCCAGCGGGCCAGCCATGACCACTCCAACCGCCCCGTCAACTCTCACCATTGTCCGCGTGTTGGCTCTGCGCCAGTTGCTCCCTTGTCTGACCACATTGATGGAGACGCTGTGGGTGTATCCGTGGGTGCTCTTCGCCACCCGGTGGGACACTCTGCAATGGGATGGCCCGCCCCTCAGCTTGGGGGCTGCTCTTGCATTGGCGTTGGTCGCCCAAGCTGTATCCGCGTTGGGCCTAGCTGGCAACTGGACCCTGAACACCGTTCGCACCATGGTCCTTCCCGCCCTGGCTCTGCTGCTCCTCCTGATCACCTTTTTCGAAATTGGTAGCGGGCTGGCCTTCTGGTCCGGAAGTTGGCTGGAAAACACTGGGGCCAATGTTTCCGCCCTCCTCGGCGGCCTCGGGTTTGGGGTGCTCCTTATGTGGCGCGGCATCTCCGTGGGCCGCGATCCTACGCTGTTCGATGGATTGTACGGCCGCTTCACCATCGGACTGATCAGCTTGATATTCCTAGGACTCCTTTGGGGCGCGGTCGCCACCGAGGGTGAAATGAAGCGCGTGTTCTCTGTGGTTGGTATCTACGTCCTGGGCTTCTTTGCCACTGGGCTCCTGGCCATGGGCGTGGCCAACCTGCACCTCATAAGCGGGCGCGCCTCCCGTAGCGGCGAGACCTTCAACCTCCTCGACCGGCGCTGGGTAATCACCCTCGTGGGTGCGGTGCTGGTCATCGCCCTGCTGGCTCTAGGCGTAGCCAGTGCCTTCTCGTTGCAGGTGGTCCAGTTCCTTGTCAGCCTGATAGGAACGATAGCTGATGCCCTGCTCACGGCCGTGCTCTACGGCCTGATCATGCCCATCACTTATCTTGCCAGCGGACTTATATGGCTTTTCGATTTCGCGTTCAGTTGGATAGGATCGGGGGAACCTCCCCCTCCTCCAGACTTCACTCTGTTCCAAGACATCGAGACTGGCATCAGGAACGATTCGGGCACAGGCTTCCCCCGAGCCGCCGTGCTGGCCCTCAAATGGGGTTTGTTGGCCTTGGGCATCATCATCGCCGCCGCCCTGCTGGCCTTCGCCCTTTTCCGACAAAGACGCTCGACCACTGAGGCCGACGATGTCGAGGAATTCAGCGAATACTTCTGGTCGTGGCACGCCCTGAAGAACGACCTGCTTGCCATCTTGAATGCCATTCTGCGGCGTATCCTGCGACGGCGCAGCACATCCGCCCCACTGATGTCTCCTCCCTCGGCGGCGATAGTGCCCGACGATGCCCCGCAGCTTTTCTCCATTCAGGAGATATACCGGGGTCTCTTGTGGGAGGGACAAATGGCGGGCGTGTCACGGCGTCCACCGGAAACACCGTATGAGTACCAAGTGAGGCTCGCGTCTACAGCGGGACCTGCCTCAGAGGAGTTGGATGCCATAACCACTGCCTACGTAGCAGCCCGTTACGGTGGCGCGTCCATCGCGGGACAGCGTCTTGCGGAACTCAACCGTTTGTGGCGCAGGCTTCGCAATGCCCTGCGCACTCCACCTGGGACAAGTCGACCTGACTCCGCCGAACAACCCGGTGACTAGTTCGTCCTTCCCCTGCCTCTCTCCATTAACTCCGCCCAGCGATTGTAGAAAGCCCGATGGTTGATCTCGCTGTATCTGTAGTCGCTGGCCCCAGCCATCAACTCTTCATCGAACCGTTCGTGCCCCAGACCCATCAGGTTGTTCACCGGCACCCGCTTGGACATATAGCCGCGACTTGTCAGCGTGCACTCCTGCCAGTTGTCCATATCATCCTGCTCGAAAGCCCCCGATGGCCCAGTGCCCCTCAAACCTGAGACCCGGAGCGCCTCCTTCACCTCCGCTGGCGCAGCCTTGTCCGCATAAGACCACGACCACGCTTCAATCTTGTCTGGTCCGCGGGGGTGCCATACTCGAAAGGCCCTAGCACTGGCACGCGCCACCGCAAAGTTGGGGAACACGGTGCATACGATGGGTTGCACCAGTTTGGAGCGCGGGCCCAAGCGCGCTTCCACCCCATCACGGATGCTGTCTTCGTATTCATCGATGGCTGGCACGGGAGGCTCTGCCGACTGGCCCGGCGCGATGGTCAGCAACCCATGGCCGTTCCCAGGCGATACCATCGTGCCCTCCGCCACCTTCTGTGCGGTGGGCGTCCGCGTGAACCCTGCCGTAACCCCCGAAAGATGCGTCCACGGCACATGATAGGAATCAGCCCCCGAGTTCTCCGCCGAGAACTTCCAGTTGCACGGAATAATCCACTTGTGCACCCCGCCGACCACTTCGATGCCGCCTTCACACCGGTCGATGAATGTGTCCAGATACCAAGCCATCTCACCCAAGTAGTCCAGCAAGCGCGGTGCATCAGGGTCGAAGGTGGCGAAATAGAACCCCTTATAGCTGTCCAGTTGCGCCACCGGCGCCAAACCCCACTTGGAGCTGTCAAGCGCGTCGTAGTAGGCCTCTTTCAGTGACGGAACCGCGATGAGCTTCCCGTCGTTCCCATACGTCCAACCGTGGTAGGCGCAAACAAACGCCGAGGCATTCCCCAAGTCGGCGCGGCACACCCGGTTGCCCCGGTGACGGCACACGTTCAAAAAAGCATGCACCTTCCCGTCTCCATCACGTGTCACCAGCACTGGGTCCTCACCCATGTAGGTGGAGAAGAAGTCGCCCGGCTGGGCCACTTGGCTCTCATGGCACAGGAAGAGCCAGCAGTGGCCGAAGATGTTCTCCATCTCCTGCTCGTATATCTCCCGGTCGGAGAAAATCTGCCGGTCTACCAGACCTCCATCAGCACTGACCATTCCCCTTACGTCGGTAGCCATTGCATACTTCTCCTCGCGCCGGATGGTCCACCCGGCTTGCTGTGCTCACCGCACCTTATCACACTGCGCGCCGTTACGCCCTGTAGCCCAATCCACTATAATCGCAGCTAGCCAAGGCCCGTACAGATTAGTCGTCATAGGGCCTGCCACCCCCACCCATCGGGAGGGTTCTTCATGCACAAGGGATACAAGGTCATCGACATGGACACTCATATCGGCCCCAACTTCGATGTGCTATGCGAGTACGTGGACCCCAGTCTCCGCGAGCGGGTGGCCGAGATGGACCAGTACCGGCAGGCCAACGGTCGCAACATTGCCGTCGCCCCTTACCAGTGGACGCGATACGCCGGCCAGAAACCCCACGAAAAACCCGACATCGTGGCCGGTGGCGAAACGGGCTGGCGGAGGCAGAGCCGAGGCACCGGGGGCTACCATCGCGCCGACCCAAGGCCGGGCGTCGAAGACAAGGACTCCCAAGCCCGCCTGCTGGACATGGACCGTGAGGGGCGCGACATCGACCTCATGTACCCCGGCAACTGGGCCCCGCCCCTCGTCACCCTCGACCCAGTGCTGCAGCAGGCCCTTTATGGCGCCTTCCATCGTTACATCCAGGAGTTCTGCAGCGCCGACCCCAGCCGCCTGAAGAGCATGGCCCTACTCCCTTGTGGCGACATCCCATGGTCCGTCGCCGAGCTGCGTTCACTGCTGGAAGAAAAATGGCTTGCTGGCGTATGGCTCATGCTTCCCGAGGACATGCCCATTGACGACCCCGACCTTGACCCCCTCTACGACATCCTCAACGAATACCGCCTGCCCATCCTCGACCACAGCTTCACCTCCGAGCCGCCCTTCTGGCCCGGCTACCGCGACGTATGGGACAACCCCGTCATGGTCCGCACAGCCTCCCATCCATGGCGTGCTGCCCGCTGGCTTACATATCTCATCATAGGGCGCGTGTTCGACCGCTTTCCCAACCTCAACGCCGCCGTTGCCGAGGTCGGCCACGGCTGGCTCCCCCACTGGGTCACCCGCCTCGACGCCATGATTGACTACGTGGCCTCCGACACCGTCCCCGCCTTGGAATACAAAGCCGCCGAGTACGTGAAGATGGGCCGCTTTCTCTGCCCCTGCGAGCACTTCGAGGGCCCTGAAATGACCAAAGCTTGCTACGACCTCCTCGGTGAGGAGTGCTGGTCCTTCCAGTCCGACTACCCCCACAAGGAAGCCGCCTTCCCCGAAACCGCCAGCATGATTATCGACTGGCCCATCTGGCAGGAACTCGGCGACCAAGCCCTCCGGAAGCACATGTACGGCAACTCCGAGCGAGTGCTGCGCCTGCTCTAAAGTTCCCGTCACCCTGTCCCAATCCTCTAAAAGGGAGGACCGCCAATGCCAGCTAGGACCGGCCAGCAATACCTTTCAGGCCTCCGCGAACGGGCCGCCGAGGTATACATCTCCGGCAAACGCGTAGAGGACGTCACCTCCCACCCTTCCCTGCGCAACGGCGCGGCCAGTGTCGCCGTCCTCTACGACATGCAATATCAGGACTCTCTGCGCGACGAGATGACCTACACCTCCCCCACATCCGGCAATCCCGTGGGCCTCTCCTTCATCACTCCGCGCACTCACGACGACCTCGAACGGCGCCACACAATGATGGCCCACTGGGCCCAAGCCAGTTGCGGCATGATGGGCCGCAGCCCCGACTTCATGAACGTCACCTTCATGGCCATGGCCGCTGCCAGCGACTTCTTCGCCCAGAACAGACCCGAATTCAAAGACAACGTCCAGAATTACTACGAATACATCCGCGAGAACGACCTCACCCTCACCCACACACTGGTCAATCTCCAGCGTAACCGTTCCCCCATGGCCACACCCTTGGTCGACCGCACCGACGTCGCTCTCAAGGTAGTCAAGCAGTCCGAATCAGGCATGGTGGTGAGAGGCCCGCGCGTCCTTGCCACCTTGGGACCCCTAGCCGACGAAATCGCTGTCTATCCCGCCCTCAACCACCAGCTATCCCTTGATGCCCAGAAGGACTACTCCTTCGCCTTCTCCATCCCCTGCAACACCCCCGGCCTCAGCTTCCTCTGCCGCGAGAGTTTCGACGTGGGACGCTCCCACTTTGACCATCCCCTCGGCTCTCGCTTCGAGGAGATGGACGCCATAGTCTTCTTCGACGACGTCTTCGTCCCTTGGGAGCGCGTGTTCCTGCTAGGTGACGTCCAGATGTGCAACGACCTCCCAGTGACCACCAATCGCTCCATTCACGCTGGTCACCAAGTCGTCACCAAGCAGGTCGCCAAATGCGAATTCGTCCTAGGCCTGGCCAATCTCATGGTGCGCACCCTCGGCTCCGGCAAGATGCCCCAAGTGCAGCAGATGATGGCCGAGCTCATCGAGAACCTCGAAGTCATCAAGGCCTGCCTGCGGGCAGCCGAGGCCGACGCCGCCATCGATGAATGGGGCGTCATGTGCCCCGCCCGCTTTCCTCTCATGGTGGCCCGGAACCAGTTCATCCGCATGTACCCGCGTATGGCCGAGATACTCCACCAGCTTGGCTCCAGCAGTCTCATGGCCATCCCTACCGAGGCGGACTTCAACGGGCCGCTAGCCGACCACATCACCACCTACCTCGATACCGATACCGCCTCAGCGGAAGAGCGCGTCCGCCTCTTCCGCTTGGCATGGGACACCTGCTGCAGCGCTTTCGGCACCCGGCAAGTCCTCTACGAGCGCTACTTCGGTGGCAACACCCTCCAGAACTCCGTTCTGCTATACAACCTCTACGACACAGAGCCAATGAGTGAACGCGTTTTGGAGTTCCTGTCCCAGGAATAGAACCTAAATCCCATCCACCAACCTCCTCGCCCACTCCGCGACCCCCTCATCCATCACCAGCTTGTCGGCGAAAGGCGTCCCAAACGGCCGCGTCGCATCAATCCCCATCTTCGACGTGATTCCGGCATCATCCGCCGACGGGTCGAGCACAGTCCCCATCGAGCCCTCAATTACCACCAAGTCCCGGTTCGCTTGGAAGCGCGTGGCCATCGCCCACACCACCTCGGCCTCGTCATACACATCCACGTCATCGTCCACCACGACCACCAGCTTGATATAGTGGTCCACTCCCAAGGCAATCGATATCACATGTTTAGCCTCACCGGGCCGCGTCTGCCGCAGCGACACGAACGCTACGAAGGCACTCGCTCCAGCCGTCGGTATGCTCACCGCCCGCACACCCGGTATGGTGCGTCGCAGTGCCCGCGTCACCTCCGCTTCCCGCACTGCCGACAGGGTGCTCACATGATCAGCAGACCTGCCCGAAGCAATGCTCTGGAACCAGGCGTCATCCCGCATGGAGATCGCGTCCACCTCAAACACATGCTCGGTGCCCCGTCCCGAAAAATATCCCGTGAATTCCCCGAACGGTCCCTCCGGCTCCCTCGTGCCTGCCAGAATCCGCCCTTCAATGACGATCTCGCTCCAAGCCGGCACCTCCAAATCAATAACCGAGCATCGCGCCACCTGCATCGGCTCCCGGAACAGCCCTCCGCAGGCCTCATATTTGCTCACGCCCGCTGGCGGGTACGACAGCGACCCCATGCCAATCAGGGGATGCAGCCCAAGGCATATCGCGGCGGGCATGTCCTCGCCCTTCTCCTCATATCGCCTCTGGTATTCGAACATCCTCCGGCGCGAATGAAGACTGCACCCCATCTTCCGCGCACCCTTCACCTGCAGCCGGTGGTATCCCTCCGTAACCACCCCGGTATCCGGGTGCTTGGCCACGAGCATTCCTGCTGTGAGGTATGGCCCGCCGTCACCCGGGAAATACGTCGGGATAGGCAGTTGGCCCAAGTCTGCGTCACCGCCGGTCCGCACAAACCGGCGAAAAGGTGGGTCCTCCACCATCACCGGCTCGATGTAGTCCTCTAGTCTGCGCGCATACTCTTCCGAAAGTTGCGACTCCGGCACACCCAACGCCTTCGCCAGAGTCCTGCGTCCCGCCATCACGTTGCACACCACGGGCATCTCATGCCCCTGCACGTTCTCAAAGATAATTATCGGGTAGCGCCCCCGTCGCTCGTACTCAAGCACAAGGGCCATCATCTGGTACTCCAAGTCCACAGGTTCCGATACCCTAACCACGTCCTGCGGGTAGGAGCCCTCGAATTCTCTGATGAAGCTGCGCAAGTCCTGCTCCATGCCGTCCCTCGTCCCTCCGATTCACTTCCTGCCCATTGTAGACCCGCCGTCCAACAACGCGTGATTGACGCTACCGTTGCCTTGCGCATAGACTATATCCGAAATCGACACCATCCTCAGGAGGAGCAATGCCCATCAACCTTTCGCGCATCGGTCATGTTGCCATGCGGGTATCCGACTTGGAGCGTTCCAAGAACTGGTACTCCGACGTTCTCGGTTTCACCGTGATGGAACAGGACATCGAACATGGCGACGACGTTTTCATGAGCCTCGGTCGCCAAGCCGACGGCCACGTCCTCGACATCGTCCAAGTGGAGAGCCCCGACTCCGCCAGCCCTGCCCCCGACCGGAACTCCATCGGCATAGCCCACATCGCCCTCAAAGTCGACACCCACGACGACCTCAAGGGTGCCTACGAGCACCTGCTGGCAAATGGCGTCACCATCGACCGCATGATTGAGCACGTCAACCAGCGCAGCATGTACTTCGCCGACCCCGACGGCAACCGCATCGAAATCTACTTCGAGTACCCCACATCCAAGGAACTCTTCGAGCGTGGCCGCGGCGACCGCGACTTCATCTTCGACCTCGACGACCCCCTGCCCACTTGGGCCCACGAGGTCCCAGCCGACTGGGACCCCGAAAAGACAGTCGACAGCTACCACCGCGGCCGCATCGGCATGCGCATGGACTAGGAGCCAGACCATACGCCGTCAGTAAAGAAAAGAGCCCGGCCAGCGCGGCCGGGCTCTTTTCTTGTTCATGCAGCCCCCTGAGTCTAGGCACTAGGCCTGTTCTCCCTATACCAGTCAACAATCTCCGACCCCGTGGCGCACCACACGCCCTCATGCCCCAACATGTACGAGAGCGCCTCGTTCAGATAGCGTACCCGGAACGGCTGCCCCGACAGCCAGGGACGCAGGTTCAAAACAATCATCGTCCCGTTCTTGGCACCCTCCTCGTACAATGCGTCGAACGTCTCTTTCACCATCTGCACATAACGGCTCACCGGTATCCGCCGCTCCCACAACGACGCCACGTCATCCAAGGGCAGCGTTATCGGCAAGGCGCACAGACTTCCCTCACCTGCGTTCATGGTATAGGGCTGATCGTCGTTTACCCAGTCGCACACATACTCCAGCCCCGCATCGGCCAGCAATTGTGGTGTCCGCTCCGACTCCCCATACTCCTGCCCCAGCCATCCACGCGCCGTTTCGCCGGTAACTCGCGACAGCCGCTCCAGCGACGAGGCGATGTATGCATGCTCATCCTCCTCATTCATCTGGCTGCTGATCACTCGGCTGGCCGAGATCCCGTGCGCGATAATTTCGCACCCCAACGACTTGCAGTGCTGCACCAGGAACGGGTAGTTCTCCGCCGTCAACACATCCATTGCTACCGTCGCCTTGATGCCATGTCTCTGCAGGGCTTCCAGCAGGCGGAACACGCCCACCCTATGTCCGTACTCCCTGTGCGACCATCGGGTGACATCGGGAAACGGTGACGGCCCGTAGCTTCCCGCCAAGCTGGGCAACTGGTAGCCGTCTGTCGGCGTGACCCACTCCATGACGTCGAGGCTCACCACCACGCACAGCGCCATTCGGCAATCATTGGGCCAGCGTAGGGCGGGCCGGTTGCTGTTCAGCGGGTAGTAGTCATGATGACCGTGGTCCATCCCGCGATACAGTTGCGGGCGCACATATCCGGGTTCCGCCATGTTCACCCTCCCTGCCCCGTCCCCTGTTCTGCAACAGAGGCAAGATAAGCCACCTCTTGGTCGTAATAGTTGGCTATGTAATATTCGGCGATTTCATCAGTCGTCGCCTGCCACACCCCCGGATGTGACATAACGTGCGTGAGGATGTCATCCAGATGCTTGGCGCGATGAGGACGTCCAGTGGCATACGGATGAAACGCGATGCACATCACCCGGCCATTCTCCGCTCCCTCCTCATACAGTTGGTCGAACTGCGCCTTGCAAATCTCTGCATAGTAGTCCGCCTCATAGTGATGGCGATAAAGAGGCGCGTCGTTCAACTCCGACGTATAGGGCACGCACACCAGCCTCCCCTCCTTCACCTTCACCGGCACAGGCTGGTCATCGATTTTCCAGTCCGTCTGGTACAGAAAGCCCGTCTCTGCCAGCAAATCTGGCGTCCTCTCTGTATTCGAGGCCGCCGGCCCCGAGTAACCCTTGATCTCGCGACCCGTCAGTTGCCTGAAAGTCTCACGGCAGTCCAAGAGAAACTGCCTTTCCTCGTCCTCGTCATACGTGGTCGAGTACCGCGTGTTGTAGAAGCCATGGTTTACGAACGTCCAGTCCCGCGCCAGCATCGCCTCCGCAATCTCCGGGAAATGCTGCAACACCCCAATGCTCAATGTCGTCGAGCATCGGACTTTGTGCTTGTCCAGCACCTCCAGCAACCGCCAGAACCCTACCCGGTTACCGTATTCCGTATTCGAGCATTGCTGCACATCGGGGTGTGGCATACGCGGCCACGGGTTGCGTACCCCGTCCAATGGTGGCAGGTACTCATAATGCTCGATGTTCGGCGCTACCCAGAAAGCCACACGCGCATCGTTCGGCCATCTGATTTTTGGCCTGTTGATGATGGGGCTGTACTCTATCCTGTCGGGAGGCAATCCCACTTCCGACACCTCCTCAATGACGGCATTCGTTAGTCCCGGCAAACGCAGCGCAGCACCCTACAGCCCCGGAATTATTTCATCGCAGAGGAGACGTAGACTTTCATCTGCATCTGGCCCAAGCTCAGAAAACATCAATTGACCGAAGCCAAATGTTTGGGCCGTCTCGTTCACCTCAATCATGCGCTCGCGGCATTCCACCGGGTCTCCTGCCACATAGACCGCGTCCACCATGGCATCTGTCGTCAATTCCATCACCTGTTGCCGTGACGCCCCCTCCCGCGTCGCCCGGTCCAGAAGGGCCATCGACTCCGCCCCCACACCCAACCGCTCCAAGTCTTCGTCCGTATAGCTGCGGCGGTACAGATTCAGCATCCTGCTTCCCGCGTTCCCCCGCGCAAAAGCCCGCGCCTTCTCCCGGTCTGCTGAAACAGAGAGCTTGATCTCCGCCACCTTCGACTTCATCTCCGTCTTCCCTGCTCCCGCCGCTGCCTCATCGAACGTCCGCAGCAACTCCGGCATCCGCCCCGTGCCCGTGACCGCCTTGAACTCGCCCCCGAAAATTAACCCGTCCATGCACTCCCCACCCACCTTCAGGCCCCTCGGACCATTCGCCCCGCAATACAGTGGTATGGGGCTCGCTGGGCGGAAGTTCATCTGGAATCTGTGCTCCGGCATCATATTGAACTGCGATGCCAAATTGGGGTACTCGCTAAAGGTCACGACCTCCCCTGAAAACAGCCTGCTCAGACACTGCGCCGTCTCCCTCAGCATCCGCACCGGTCTCGGCGACGCCACCAGATTCGGCGTCCGCGCATTCCCCCTGCCCAACCCGATGGCCAGTTCCCGCCCATCCATAACCTCAGTGATGGCAGCCGCAGCATCCGCCACATCCACAGGGTTGCGGAAATACTGCACCGTCACCGCCGTCCCCAAGTCCACTGCCACATTCGAGGCCAAAGCCGTCAGCACCACAAACGCGTTCCGGCTCTGCAGATTGTCCGTAACCCATATCTGCCCCACTCCCCCGGCCTCCGCCACTCGCCCCAACTCCACCAACTCCGGCATGGTCAGCGCCCGGTAAGTGGGCAGATGCAACTGGATTCCAATCTGCATAGAGGCCGTATCTCCAGTCCTAGCTTTGTCCCTTGGTCGTACTGGGAATCCTAAGGTGGCTATCTCCGTTTGTCCACAGCTGTTTCAATCTGCAGAAACATCGCTTGGTTTGACTGGTAATTAAGTAGGTAATACAGTAATTCAGAAGTAAGAATCTGGCCAGTCTCAGGAGATGTGCGATGGCCCTCGACCAAGAACAGAGGTACCGGAGGATGGCAGAGCGCGGCAAATATCAGCGCCTGTATAGGCATCTGTGCGCGATGAACAAACAGGAGTGGCCGACGACATTTTCAGAAGTTGAAGCCATCATTGGCTTCGATTTGCCTGCGTCAGCCCGTGAACACAGAGCTTGGTGGGCTAATCAGAGCCCTGCCTTGGGGCATAGCTACTCCGCCGCTTGGAGGGCGGCCGGATGGGAGACGGCAGAAGTTGATATGGTTGCTGAGACACTGACATTCAGACGGAGCAGACGGGATATTCCAAGCCGCTTAGACTTGGATGAACTGCTGCCGGTGTTGGATGTTGAGTGGCCCAAGGGTCTGAGCCTACGGCGCGAAGACCTCTGCGAAGATAGAGTCTAAGTGTCTTCTAGTGTTCGTGGACACAAATATTCTCGTAAGCGCTCGCATCGCTAGGGCCCCGCATCACGACATAGCTAGAGAGCAGTTAATTCGTGCTCGGGACTCTCAGGACATCAAGGTCAGCCGTCAGGTCTTGCGTGAGTACCTAGCGGTCCTCACTCGACCGCAACCTTGGCAGATCAGAATCACATTAGCGGACGCGCTTGATGACATACAACGGTTCAACGATAGACTGGTTGTGCTGGAAGACGGGCCCACAGTGACCCAGCAGTTGATAGCCCTCTGTCGCGAGATCCCCGTTGGAGGACGCCAAATCCACGACGCCAACATCGTAGCCACCATGCTCGCGCATGGAGAGCACCGGCTTCTCACATTCAACACATCCGACTTCCGTCGTTACGTGGGTCACATCCAACTGGTCTACACACAGCCCGATTGAACCCTTTGCCGTCACCTTACCCCCACACCCTCCCTTTCTTGACGCTACCCTCCCCCAATGATATGTTCCCATCCGATTCCGCCTTCATCCTCCCTAACTCTCACGCCGCAATGGAGCGTATCCGATGACCACCGATGTCAGCCTCAAGAAAGTCAAGCTGTCCGTCAGCAACGCCGTCCACTCCCTCTCCGTCATAGTAGCCCATCAGGAAGGCCTCTTCGAGGAGCAGGGCCTCGACGTGGAACTCGTCCGCACCCCAGGCTCTGCCCAAGTCACCACCCAAGCCCAGGATGTCCGAGAGGCCATCTTCGACCGCCCCTTGGAGTCCCTCTACAACTCCGGCGGCGTTGACCAGTTCCGCCTGTGCGAATGGGGAGTGGTCAAGCGTTCCGTAGATGGCGGCCAGTCCGGTCAGCGTGAAGCCAAGATCGTGGCCCTCGGCTCTGCCATGTCCAAGTTCGCCATCGTCGTCGGCCCGAACAGCGACATCTACGAACCCGAGCAGCTTGCCGACACCGAGGTCGCCGTCACCATCTTCAACGGCTCCCATTTCACCACCCTCAAGATGCTCGAGGGCTTCCTCCGTAAGGACGAAATCCGCGTCACTAACTCCGGCACCATGCGCGAACGCTTCGACGCAGTTGGCCGGGGCGACATAGCAGCCGCCACCTTCAACGAGCCGTGGATTAGCGTCGCCCAGAAACTCGGCTACCGCATCATCACCGAGAGCCACTCCACTCGCAGCGAAGCCGCCGGTGACGACACCGACGGTCCCACCTTGGCCGCCATGTTCCGAGCCCAAGGCAAGGCCGCCGCCCTCATCGCTGCCAACCCCGCTCACTACGCCCACCACATCTCCCAAGAAGCAGGCGGCCTCCTCGAACCCCACGAGTTGCAGACTTGGCGCCTCCTCTACGCCGCTCCCGCTCCCTACAGTCGCCAACGCTTCGATCGCACCTACCAGTGGATGCAGGGCTACCCCGACTTGGTGGCCCCCGGAGCAACCTACGAATCGGTAGTCGACAACCGGGCTTGGGAATAACCCCACTCACCCTGAAAGGCGGCATAACATGCCAAGACGAACCCCCATAGTCACTCGCGACCAAGTCGCTCCCGAACACCAAGCAGCCTACGACGAAATCACCGCCATACGCGGACGCCCCCCCACTGTCGGCCCCACCTCCGTCATGATCAACAGCCCCGAAATGGCCGTACGCGCCAACCGCCTCTCCGAGTACCTCGGCGAGCAGAGCACCCTCTCCGAGAAAGTGCGACGTCTAGCCGGCCTCATCGGTGCCCGTTCCATGGATTGCCAGTTCGTATGGAACGCCCACTGCGCCGCCGGTCGCCGCGCCGGACTACCCGACGACCTCGTTGACGCCCTCCGGGACCGCAAGCCCCTGCCCTCCATGGCTCCCGAGGACGCAGCCGTGGTCAACTACGGGGTCGAACTGACCACCAGCAACCAAGTCAGCCAGAACACCTTCCAAGCGGCCATAAACGTCCTCGGTGCCCAAGGACTCACCGAGTTCACTACCTTCATGGGCTACTACCGCATGCTCGCCCTCAACGCCAACGCCTTCACTATCGACCTCCCCGACGACATGACCGAACCCGTCCTGCCCATCTGAGGCACGGTATCCAAGTTAGGTTCGCTGGTCTCTCTCCAGAGGCGCAGCGGATCCATGACCGGAAGGAGACCTACCCATGCGCATCGCCGTGCCCGACCTTATCTCCAACTCCTACTTCCCCGCCGTGGCCGCCGTCGAACTCGGTTTCTTCGAGGCCGAAGGACTCGATGCCGAACTGTCCCTCGTCTACCCCGTCCCCCGCTGCATGGAAGCCCTGCGAGACGGCGAACTCGATTTCGTCGCTGGCTCGGCCCACGCGACCCTTCAAGCCTTCGAAGACTGGAATGGCGCGAAACTCATCGCGGCTCTTGCCCAGCGCACCTACTGGCTCTTGATAATGCGCACCGACCTTGGCATCGCCCGTGGCGACCTCGAACCTCTTAAGGGCAAGCGCATCGGCGCCGCCCCCGGCCCCGACCTGACCTTCCGCCGCCTGCTGGTGGAAGCTGGACTGGACCCCGAACGCGACAACATAGAGGTCGGCCTCGTGCCCGGTGCCTCCGCCCCCGGCGTCTCCTTCGGCGTCCACGCCGCCCAAGCCCTGAAGGAGGGCGTCATCGATGGTTTCTGGGCCAACGCCATGGCCAGCGAGGTTGCCGTGCGCAACGGAGTCGGCTCCGTGGTCCTCGATGTCCGCCGCGGCGATGGCCCACCCGCATCCCACTACTACACCTTCCCCGCCCTGGTCACCAAGGACAGCACCATAGCCCAGGAACCGGATACCGTGGCGGCCGCAGTCCGGGCGATAGTCAAGGTACAGAACGAACTGAAGGCCAACCCACAACGCGCCACCGAGGTCGGAGAACGCCTCTTCCCTGCCTCCGAGGCAGCCCTTATCGCTGACTTGGTCACCCGCGACCTCCCCTACTACGACCCAACGATCTCCCCGCAGGTCGTAGACAACATGAACGCTTTCGCTCGCGACATAGGTCTCCTCTCCACTCATGTCTTCTACGACCAAGTCGTCCCAAGCCTTGTCCGCACTCTCTGGACGCAATAGGACGATGCATGTTATCTTGCGACGAATTCAGTAAACGAGGTGACGCCACAGCTATGGCCAAGAAGTTGCTGCTGGAAACAACTGCTCCCTTCCAAGGACTTCCCGAATTGGTCGCCTACAAAGAAGGCCTCTTCGAAGCCGAGGGCTTGGAAATCGAATGGATCGAGCGAGGCCAGAATGCCCCCATGTCCACCGATACCTCTATGACCGTCGCCAACACCGGAAACCCCTTCGGCAGCCACGCCAGCAGTTTCGAGACCGGCCAAGCCGGGATGTACAACGCCTGCGAGTGGGGCAACTACCGCCGCGTGCAGGATAGCTCCGTTGAAGCCCGTCAGGTCGGACGCCGCGCCATCATCGCCTACGGCGCCATCGTGGTGCCCCCGTGGTCCTCGGCCTACACTCCGCAGCAGTTGGCAGGCAAGGTCGTCGGTGTGCCCTACTTTGCCGGCACCCACTACCTCGCCCTCCTCTTGCTGGAAGGGTTCATCCCCCGCGACATGATTCGCACCTGCCTAGCAGCCAACTCTTCCCGCGCCCGCCTCGCCTCCATCATGAAGGGCGAAATCGACGCCACCACCCTTACCGAGCCCTACATAACCGTAGCCGAAAAGATGGGCTGCCGTGTCATGGTGATGGCCCCCTTCCACGGCACTGAAGTAGCCACCCCCAACGTCGACGCCGACACCTACGCCGCCTTCAATCGCGCCGTCACCACCGCGGTGCAGCACATCAACGCCGACAAGCGCAAGTACATGCAGTACTTCATCGACCACCATCGTGCCGACCCCGACGTCGCAGCCCTCACCGTCGACGACTTCAACACCAGCCGCCTGCAGGTCGTGGAACCAGCCCCCATCCCCCAAGACGAACTGCAGCGCACCTACGACTGGATGCGTAGCTGGGACATGCTCGATGGCAGCGCCGAAGCCCAGGATCTAGTCGATGACCAGCGTCAGGAGGCCGCCCATCCCTTGGGAGTGGCCGACGACTAAAACACCCGGACAGCCCTCAGTCACAAAGCAAGACGCCCTCTCACATCATGAGAGGGCGTCTCCTTTTTGCAGATGATCGTGACCTTAAGCGGCCGCCCCGACCAGCACCTCTTCCAGGGGCGTGTCCTTTAGCTCAGGCGCCTCCGCATACAGTTCGATCTCAATCCCGTCCGGGTCCAGCACATAGAGCCCCTTTATCTCCCCATGGTCGCCGAAACCAGCGATGCGGACGCCCATCTCCTTAGCCATGCGATAGGCCTCACGCACCTTATCGAAGGAGTCAAATTCGAAGGCGAGGTGGTACAGCCCCACCCTGTCCTGCTCGGGCCCAGGCGCATCATCCCCGAGGCGTAAGATTGCCAGATCGTGGTCCACATCCTCATTGCTGCGGAAGAAGACCATCCTGTCGCCACCCCGTCCCTTCACATCCAGTCCCAAAAACTTCGTATAGAACTCCTCCGAGCGCTCCAAGTCCCTGACCCGCAGCACTGCGTGCCCCAAACGTGTCGGTTTGATCATCATCTTCCCCCTGAAGCCAGATTTGTTACTCCCATTATAACGGCAGACGCAAGCCAACGAAGCCCCGTCGTAGCGGAAGTGATTGGCCAATCTGATACAATCACCACCAACCCCCTCTTCAGGAGCGCGACCATGGCAATTCAAGACAGGCTCACGTCGGAAGAGTTGCAAGCCTACTACGATACCGCCGAGGGAATCAGCCTTGTCCCCGGCTGGGTGGACGGCGAGGGACAGAAGCCCCCGGATATCAAGCCCTTCCTCTGGCGCTGGTCCGAGGTCGAGCCCTTGGTGCTCAAAAGCGGCTCCATCGTCGCTCCCGGCGCCGACGTCCAGCGTCGCACCATGCGCCTTACTACCCCCGGCCTAGCCCGCGGCTCCACCCAGACCCTCCACACCGCCATCCAGTTGCTCCTCCCCGGCGAGACGGCCCCAGCTCATCGCCACACCCCCACCGCCATCCGCTGGATACTCAAGGGCACCGGCGCCTACACCACGGTGAACGGCGACAAATGCTGGATGGAACCCGGCGACCTCGTACTTACTCCCTCATGGACATGGCACGACCACTCCAACGAGGGCAACGAGCCCATGATTTGGATGGACGGCCTCGACATCCCCTTGGTGCGCTACCTCAAGGCCAACTTCTACGAGCAGTTCCCCGAAGATGTCCAACCCATCGAGGGCACCGGCACCTCGGCCCGCAAATACGCCGCCGGTGCCCTGCGCCCCACTTGGGAGGACCCCCAGGTCCCCTACTCCTCCCTCTGGCACTATAAGTGGGACCGCACCTACGAAGCCCTCTCTGGCATGGCCGATATGCCCTGCGACCCCCACGACGACGTCGCCATGGAATACAGCGACCCCGTGACTGGTGGCCCCGTTCTCCGCACCATGGCCTGCTGGATCCAGATGATACGCCCCGGTGTCCACACCAAGGCCCACCGTCACACCAGCAGCAAGGTCTACCAAGTCTTCAAGGGTTCCGGCTACAGCATCATCGACGGCCAGCGTTTCGACTGGAACGAGGGCGACTTCTTCGTCCTGCCCTCATGGGCTTGGCACGAGCACGCGTGCGAAGGCGACCAGGAAGCCGTCCTCTTCTCCATCCAGGACATCCCCGTCATGAAAGCCCTCTCCCTCTACCGCGAGGAGCCCTACATCGAACATGGAGGCCACCAGCCAGTCACCAGCCATTTCGGCCACGAGTAGCCCCCCCGAGAGCGCGGCCCTAACCCTCCAAGTCCCAACCCAGCCAGTTGCACAGGGCCCGTCCCATGATGAACTCCTTGTCCCGCTCTGAGAGCCAGGGAAGTTCCTCGGTGAACATGGTCACGCACTGGCTCCAAGAACACGGCATACGGGTGATGTCAGTCCCCCAGAACAGCCTGTCCGGGCCAAAGGCATCATAAAGCTGCCGCAGGTACTGGTGAATGTTGCTGAAGGGGTATGGGTGGCTGGAGTAGCTCGGCGCTCCAGTGGCCTTCACCGCCACATTGGGATGCTTCGCCAGTGCCAGCAACTCGCCAAGATTCGCCCAAGCCTCCTCGTCCGTAGCCCGCCCGGACCTGCCAAGGTGGTCGATAATCAGCTTGAGCCCAGGATGCCTCTCTGCCACCTGTCCCACCACAGGCAACGAGTTCCCAGCCATTAGCGCCACCGGAATCTTCGCCTTCTCCGCAGCGGGCCATAGCCAGTCCATCGTCCCATCCGTCAACCATGTCGCCTGATGTTCCTGCAGGAACGTGAACCGCAGTCCCAGCATGCCCGGCTGGTCCTTCCACCCATCAATCAAATCCCGGCTCTGCGGCTTGTCCAACGGGAAGTTGCCCAGAATCGACAGCCGGTTCGGGTGCTGCCGCGCCGCCTCCAATGCCAGCGCCCCAGAGTTCGGGTCCCAACTCGGCGGGTGAATCACCGCAGCATCCACTCCCCCCTCATCCATCTCCCTCAACACATCATCCGCCGTATAGTCCGGTACCTGCCTGTGCACCGCATTCGCCGGCAAGTGCCCAGTCCATATATGCACCTGCGCATCAACAACCAGCATCGCTCTCCCTCCCTATTCGCAGACCGTAGCTTTCTGCCTAGCTCGACCCGGCCTTTTCCTCGCGCTTCACCGCTGGCGGTGGCGTCACCACCCTCTGAGGCGTCAGCCCCATGCGCCGCAGCACATCCAGATCCATTTCCGGCATATCCGTATTCAAAAAATGATGTACCCCATTCGCCAGCTTGTTGTACTCCTCAAACCAGATGCGAATGCGTCCCCTCCAAGCAGTCAGACCCGCATTGCTGTGAAGCTCATAAGCCGCTTCCCGCGCATCCATCGACGACCCGATGTGGTCCCAAGTCAGTTGCAGCAACGCCGACCGCTGCAACGCCGTGTACCCGCCGCCACCATACGACTCCTCAATCCCCGACGCCATCTCCTCGTCCATCAGGTCAGTATCAACCGGCGCATTCACCAGCGAAGACCCCGGAATAGTGCGCAGCACTTCCGACAAATGCTGCCGCACCTTCAGCGCATGCACGCTCGCCGACGCGACATGGAGCATATTGGGCACGGCATACCCGCTGAAGGAAATCTCCGGCTCCAACTCCGCAGCGGTGATGCAACTGCGCAGCATCTGCACCTCCACCAAAATGTCCGTCAGCAACTCGATTGCCCCTTGGTTCTCCTTCAGCCCCATCACCTCAGTCACCGCCAGAGCCAAACCCAACGTCACCTCCGCCTTGCCCAGCCAGCCATATACTTGGTGCCAGTACAGCCACGCCCCCAGACCATGCCGGCTATTCAAGTTGAACAAAGGCTCTGCGTTGAAAACCCTGTTCCGCGGCACGAACACCTTGTCCAGCCACATCTGCGCGTCCAGTTCATCGAACCTGCTGCTCAAGGGTGAGAGGAACTTGTTCGGGTGCCTGGCCGAGGGCGATCGTGCGATTATCCGCACTCCCGGATCGTTCACCGGAACGATGAACCACAGATACCGCCCGCTTCCCGGCGGCAACTCCTCCCGGCTCGTAATCAGCACGTCCTCGGCATACGGAGAAGACGTGTGAAGCGCCAGCTTCCCGCTGATGACCATCCCCTCCTCAGTCTCTTCCTCAATGCGCAGCGCAGCCCGCTGCGCCGGGTCCTCCCGCATCCGGTACCCTATAACCGTCCCACCCGACGCGAACGTCAGGAACCGCCCCGTCTTCGCAATCTCATCCCGGTATTTCCGGGCCGCAGCTATCTCCTCCGGGTGCTGCCCCAGACGCGTCACCACCTCCTGCAGCCCCAACGCAATCAGCGCCCCGTAACAAGGCGTATGAGTGATGTACCCACCTGTCTCGAAATGCACCGCATTGATTGCCTTGCCCAGCTTGCGCAGGTCGTCCGCGCTCCCCGGCGGAATGAATGCCACAGGTACCCCGGCATGCTTGCTGTCGGCTGGTGCTAGAAGCCTCTCCTGCCATTCGGGATCGAGGTGCCGGTCATACCAAGCCGCATATTCCTCCACCATTCCTGCGGTGGCCGGGTGCGTCGTGACGTCTCCCACGTCCCCCATGCCCAGCACCCACACCTTGCGCCCGTCCCGCAGGCTCTCCCGGTAGTGATTCCCTGTTCGCATACTCCCTCGACTCCCATACCTCTGGAAAATGACCCGTGCCAGTTTAGCACGGAGCCCGCAGACACAGAGCAGCACTATGGTGCTAGGTGGCGATCAGAGGGTTAAGATCGGAAATCGAGGAAGGCGGTAGAAGGCTCTAGATTAACCTCTTGCAGGAGGCGGCGTGTATGGCGAACAATATCCCTGGCTGAGAAACTAGTTTCGAGCACTATTCCCCCAGGCATGGTGGCAGGGTTGAAGAATGCCTTGCCCTCCGGGTGGGTTCCGTCGGCACTGAAAAGTACCAGTTTCTTGCTGACCTGTATTTGGCAGTTCTCCGGTGTCAGCCGTGAAGTCTTCCATAGCCATCGGGACGTCTCTACAAGAATGTCCCGCCAATATTTAGTGCCTATCTCGCTACCGTCAGGGAGTCTTATTGCCTTAGGTGGGGGACAGTTTGTAGTCGGGAATTCAGAGTTTAGAGGAGTCCACTCCGGCGAAGGCGGAGGTGGCTCAGGTGGCTCATACTCCAAGTCCTTTTGAGGGTCTATGATTGGTTCTATAGGTAGGTCGAAGGACCCGTCTGACAGACTGCGCCTCCAAAGGCCAAGAAGTTGCAGAGCGCATTTGGACGCATCCTCTTTGGCGATAGAACAATTCATGACAGGCTTCTGCGCCCACACGTCGCAAACCACCCACGTGTCACCGTTTGTGGACACTCCATAGCGCACGTTCGATCCGTTTTCCAAGTTCTCTGTGACGACATAACCGACAAGTTGGGCAATGGGAGAGTCTTTGTCCGCGAGTTTCTTGGCCTCAACAAACGCAACCGGTTTGCCATTGCTGCCCAGCAAAGCATAATCGGCCCAACCCATGTTCGACACTCTGGGCTCTATCTCCACCATCGTTGGGTCAGACACCTTCCAACCCAGAGCACATAGCATGGGGTCTATCAGAGTCACACGAGTGCGGCTCTCATAGCTTTCAATGTGGTGCCTGTGTTCTTTGATACGCTTCTGTAGAGCTTCAAGGGTCTGCACAAGTTCTTCAAGCACGTAGAGAATCCTCCAAGAGTCTGGGTGTTCGGGTCATTCTACACCATCCTTCTCACACGCCCCTTGCATGTGCGCAGACGCCCCGTCTCGGGTTATACTCGCCCCAAACACGCCGTGCCCCAAATACGCCGCGGGAGGTCAACGTGCTTACCGACGCTAGGCGATTGGTTGATGTAGACGCAGGAATGGTGGACCGCAGCATCTTCAACGATCCTGATATCTACCAGCAGGAACTGGAGCGGATATTCGCCCGTTGCTGGCTCCTCCTCTGCCACGAGACTCAGATACCCAACCCCGGCGACTTCCTCTCCACCTACATGGGAGAAGACCCCGTCCTCGTCACCCGTGGTCAGGACGGTGTAATCCGCGCCTTTCTCAACGTCTGCCGCCACCGTGGCAACCGCGTCTGCCGCGCCGACTCCGGCAACTCCAACGCCTTCATCTGCGCCTACCATGGCTGGACATACGGCACCGATGGCAAGCTCGTCGCCGTTCCCAGCCTCAAAGAGGCTTACTACGACGAATTAGACACGAGCAAGTGGGGCCTTGTCCCAGTGGCCCAACTCGACACCTATCGCGGTCTGGTCTTCGCCACCTTCGATCCCACCGCCCCTCCCCTCTTGGAATACTTGGGCGAGATGACTTGGTACCTCGACAACTTCTTTGACCGCCGTGAAGGAGGCATCGAGGTCTACGGCGGTGTCCAGAAATGGACAGTGAAGTGCAACTGGAAAGCCCCCGCCGAGAACTTCACCGGCGATGCCTACCACGCCCCATGGAGCCACCTCTCCGCCATCCTCACCAGCTTCGCCGCCCCATCCACCCGCCGCGCAGCTTGGACCGGCAGCGTCCTGACCCCCGGTAACGGCCACGGCATCGTTGCCCTCGGCCCCGGCGACGAGGTCGAGGTCCCCATCCCTGAGATCATTGAGTACGAGCAGCAGGTCCGCCCCGAAGTCGTCTCCCGCTTGGGCGAGCGCGTAAACCGCATCCAGCCCCTCTTCGGCACCTGCTTCCCCAACTTCTCTTTCAACATCGGCCCCGCCCACACCATTCGTATATGGCACCCCCGCGGCCCCGACACCTGCGAAATCTGGGTCATGGGCTACTACGACAAAGCCGCCCCGCCCAATATCAAGGAACTGACCCGCCTCAACAGTCTCCGCAGCTTCAGCATGGCCGGCACCTTCGAGCAGGACGACATGGACAACTGGGAAGAGGTCACCCGCACGGCCCGCGGCCCCATGAGCCGCCGCATCCCCTCCCACATCGCCATGGGTCAAGGCCACGACGACTTCAACGAAGAACTCATGGCCCGCGCCAGCGAGTACCGCATCAGCGAGACCAACCACCGCGCCTTCTACCAGCGCTGGGCCCAACTCATGTCCAGCGACAGTTGGGAGAACTGCTAGTCATGGCATCAACTGGCAACCAGCGAATAATCGCCCTCGAAGAACACTACTGGGACCGCGAGGTCGCCGCCACTTTCGGCGCGATGGACCCCATGCGCCGCGCTTCCGGCATAGAGGAGCGCCTCTTCGATTACGGCGAACTCCGCATCGCTGAGATGGACGAGGCAGGCATCGACTTCCAAGTCCTCTCCCACGGCGCACCCGCCACCCAGCGTGGAGACGCCGAGACCTCTGTCCGCCTTGCCCGTGGTGCCAACGATCGCTTGGCCCAAATCGTATCAGCCCATCCCGACCGCTTCGCCGCCTTTGCCACCCTGCCCACCCCCGACCCTGCTGCCTCTGCAGCCGAGTTGGACAGGTGCGTCACCGAGTTCGGGTTCAAGGGTGCCATGGTCCACGGCCTTACCAACGGACTCTTCCTCGACGACAAACGCTTCTGGCCTATCTTCGAGCGGGCCCAAGCCTTGGACGTCCCTCTCTACATGCACCCCGCACAGCCCGACCAAGCAGTCGTCGACGCCTACTACAAGGACTACATCGAGGACTTCCCCAGCCTCCTCACCGCCGCTTGGGGCTTCACCGTGGAAACCGCTACCCAGGGAATTCGGCTGGTACTGTCAGGAGTCTTCGACGAGTACCCCAACCTCAAGATTATCCTCGGTCACTTGGGCGAGGGGCTTCCCTTCTTGGTCTGGCGCATCGACCAAGCCCTCTCCCGCAGGGGCAACCGTGACACCTCATTCTCATTCCGCGACTACTTCTGCGAACACTTCTGGATTACCACCAGCGGCTTCTTCTCCAACCCCGCCCTCCTCTGCTGCGTCCAGGAGATGGGCGTCGACCGCATCATGTTCTCCGTCGACTACCCCTTCGTCATGAACAAGCCCGCCACCGACTGGATACCCCACATCCCCCTGTCAGCCCAGGACAAGGCAAAAATCCTCCACGGCAACGTGGAAAAGCTACTGCGTTTATAGCCGACGATCAGGAAGTCCCCACGACTTACTCGCCATCGCCTCTGTGGGGCCATGATAGAATCGACTTCAAAGGGGAGGGCGTTTAATGACCTCAAGAACCACCCACACGACCGCCGTCTTCTACCCGGAAGAGGACGGTATGCCCATGCCCGATCCAGAGTACCAAAGCCTCATATATCGCGAAATCGTGTCTACCTTGGCCACTCGCTTCAAGGACCGCCCCAACACCCTCGTCAGTGGCAACACCTTTATCTACTACGAGGAAGGCAATCCCCAGCGCCGCATGGCCCCGGACTGCTACATTATCTTTGAGGCAAACCGCGAGTCCATTGACCGCAACAACACCTGCCTGCTGTGGGAAATGGGCGGGCCACCCGTCTTCGTCCTGGAAATCGGCTCCCCCAGTACCGCGCAGACCGACTTGGTCGACAAGCGAGAACTCTATGCCCGGCTGGGCATAGGGGAATACTGGCGCTACGACAAGAGTGGCGGCGATTTCTACCGCGAGCCCTTGGTCGGTGAATACTTGGGGGAAGGCGAATACCACCGTTTCGAGTTGAACCACGAACCCGACGGCATGGTTTGGGCCCACAGCCCAACGTTGGGACTAGACCTCTGCTGGGACGACGGCCGCCTCCACATCTGGGACCCAATTGCAAGCCAGTGGCTGCTGAATCAGGAAGAGGAGCACGCGGGCAGACTCGCTGCCGAGGCGCGTGTCATGGAACTGGAAGCCGAACTGCGCCGCCTGCGGGGCGAACAAGCCTGAGCACAAAACTGCTTTCGCGCCCTACAACGCATTCCCGCTCCCACCCCTCCCCACCACAAACGTATCCCGCCTTTCCACATAGTCCGCCACCAGCCGCGCCAGCGCCTCCGGCCTGTCAGCGCACATCACATGCCCTGCATCATAGACCAGCGACACATTCACCACGGGAATGCGCTCGGCATACACCCTCGCGGCCTCCCGGTGTACCAACCGGTCATCCGTCCCGAACGCCACCAAGGTCGGACACTGAATATCCCCCAACCTTCCCTCCAGCCCCTCGTCATGCACCGCATCCAGCATCCGGGGCCGGATTGCCAGCGGTGCCAGCAGAACCAGCGCGTTCAGCCTGTCCCCCACCTGCGTCGCTATCCAAGCCGCTACATCAGCGCCTCGCGAGGTGCCGACCAGGGTATAGTTGCCGTCCACTAGACGGGCAATAGCGTCCGCCATGTGTCCGGCGAAATCCCTTGTGGCATCGAGCGATTGGTCTAGGTTGAAAGCCAGTGTCCGGTACTCTGTGGCCAGAGCGACTTGGAGGTCGGATAACCCGCCCCGCCAGCAATCCAAAATCACCACTGCCTCCCCGGTGCCTGCCTCCACGCAACTAATCCGTAGGCCGCCTACCTCTAGGTGTTTCTCACCAAAGCTCTGCGCTGCCACTCCCCGCCGCCTACAGTTCCTTGATTCGAGGCAGCACTTCCCTGCCAAACAAATCGATTTCCTGCATCACTTCCTTGTGTGTCACATGCGGCTGCTGGAAGAACAGATCAACAACCCCCACTCCGCACTGCTCCCGGTACTCCTTTATCTGGCGCGCCACGGTATCCGGCCCGCCGAAGAAATTCATCCGCGACGCGACCCCCGCCACATCCCCCGACGGCCCGCCCGCAATCACATTCCGCAAATCAAACTGCTCTCCCGACCTAGCGGCTTGCGCTGCCTTGGCGATATTGAGAGCCGGCGCCGACCCGATCCGGGCTTTCACAGCATTCTTCGCCCGCTCCATCCACTCCTCGGCCTGCTTGTCCGTCTCCCCCAAGTATATGTTCCCCCTGAACACCACCTCGTCGGGAGTCGGCGTCCACCCCGCATCCTCGCACCACCTGAAATACTTGCTAGTCAACTCACCCATCATCTCTGCCGGCACGAAAGACACCCCCAGCCCCAGCTTGTTCCTAGCCGCATACTTGGCCGAGTCGTCGCTCCGCGTCGCCACGATTACCGGCGGCAGCGGCTGTTGCACCGGCCGCGGCCACACCGCCACCGTCCGGAAGTTGTAATACCGTCCCTCCCAACCAAACGGCTGCGGCTCCGTCAGCGCCTTTAACACCAAGTCCATCCCCTCCATCAGCCGTCCCCGGCCCTCCGAGGGGTCCATCGTATACGTCTGGTCCTCCGTAGCAGTGCCCCGCAGGAAACCAATGATCAATCGTCCGTTGCTCAGGTTATCCAGCAGCCCTAGCTCCTCAGCCACCCGCACCGGGTTGTTCAGTGGCAGCACATGCCCCAGCAACGCAATCTTCACCCGCTTGCACCGCTCCGCCACCGATGCCGCCATCACCGCAGGCACCCCCGTCGCAATCCTCCCCGAATAATGGTGCTCCGAGAAGCTCACCCACTCGAACCCCACCTCCTCCGCAAACTCACACTCCTCAATCCCCTCTTGGTAGCTCGCCACCGAGGTTGCCGGATCATCATACGCCGGAGGCACAGGCCACGTAGCCGGAAAATTGTGCTTCCCCGAATAACCCATCGCCCCTAGATACGACGCCTTCATCCGTCAACCTCCGCCAGCCATCCAGCCCCCAACGGCTGTCTGTCAATTAGCCTAACTCTAGCACCTCTCCCTATCCCAGTGAATCCCCGCCCATACACAACCGCCCCCGCCGACGCTATACTCCCCTCAACAATCACTCCTTTGACCCACGGCGCTCCGCGCCGCATCTCCACCCAAGGCTAACGCCACAAACCCAAGCCAACACCACGAAGAGGAGGCCCGCCATGGCTACCACCTTCCTGCCCGACGAAATCGCACCCGACCTCATCCTCCACAGCGGCAAGGTCGTCACCGTCGACAGCCAATTCAGCATCGCCCAAGCCGTAGCCATCAAGAACTCCCGCATCCTAGCCGTCGGCTCCGACTCCGAAATGCGCGCCCTCGCTGGCCGCAACACCCACTACGAAGACCTCGGAGGCAAGACCGTCATCCCCGGCCTCATCGACTCCCACATACACGCCTTCGGCATCGCCATACGCCGCACCAAGCAACTCGTATTCGCCGACTATCACAACCTCACCCTTCAGAGCATGCTCGATGAAATCAAGACCCGGGCCGACATAACTCCTCCCGGCGAATGGATCGTATCCCGCGGCCCCCACGCCCTCGACTTCATCGCCGAAGGCCGCCTCCCTGACCGCTGGGAACTCGACACGGTGACCGGCGACCACCCCTTCTACCTCATGATGCAGGGACACCTTGGCGTCGTGAACTCCCGCGCCCTCGAACTCACCGGCATCGACCGCAACACACCCGACCCCGAAGGCGGTAAATACTACCGCCACCCCGACACTAACGAGCCCACCGGCCTCATGCTGGAGCGTCCCGCCTTCCAGCCCTTCCTCAGCCTCATCCCCGACTACACCATGGAAGACAAAATTCAAGCCGCCCGCGAGATGAACGACATCTACGCCAGCCTCGGCATCACCAGCCTCCTCAACCCCGGCGAGGACCGTGACAACGTCGCAGCCCTTGAGGAACTCTGGCGCCGCAAGGAAATGACCGTCCGCTGGAACACCCTCTACTGGGTGGTCCCCAGCCGGTACGCCAACAAGCCCTACGACGAAGTCGTGGACATGCTCCGTGGCCTCGGCCCCGCCAACGGCTTTGGCGACGAATGGCTCCGCATCGGCGGCCTCAAGATCATCGCCGACGGCGGGTTCGAGGGTGCATACATGCGCGAGCCCTTCATGGAAGACGAGTTCGGTCCCGGCTGGCGCGGCATCAAGATGTGGGATGACGAGTCCCTCACCACCGTCCTCCGCGCCGCCCGCGACACCAACTGCGGCGTCTTCATCCACGAACTCGGCGACGCCGCCCTCGACCAAGTCCTCGACGTCATGGACACCGTGGACCAAGAGAAGTCCATCACCGGACGCCGCTGGACCCTAGAGCACGGCGGCATCCACCCCACACCCCGCAACCTTGAACAGGCCCGGCGCATGGGCATCGTAGTCTCCACCCAGCAAGCCATGGGCTGGGCCGTGGGCGCCACGACCCGACGCTTCTGGGGCGAGAGTCGCGGCAGCAACATGAAGCCCAACCGCACTTGGATGGATGCCGGCGTCGTGGTCAAGGGCGGCTCCGATGTCGGCCCCTTCGACCCCATCCTCGGCCTCTGGACTTACATAACCCGCAAGAATATGGCTGACGAGCCCATGGACCCCTCCGAGGCCATCACCCTCGAGGAAGCCCTGCGCATCTACACCATCAACGGCGCCTACGGCACCTTCGAGGAAGACATCAAAGGCTCCATCGAACCCGGCAAGCTCGCCGACATGCTCGTCCTCTCCGACGACCTAATGACCGTCCCCGAAAACAACATTCGCAACATCAGAGTCCTCACCACCTACATCGGAGGCCAACCCGTCTACCGAGCCTAACCCTGTCCCGGCTGGGGTTCCTCTCCGTTCGCCCTGAGCGAAGTGGTGCGGTCAACTCAGTCTCCATGTGGCCGAGCCTCGACGTTTATCGAGCCTAACCCTGTCCCGGCTGGGGTTCCTCTCCCGTTCGTCCTGAGCAAAGAGGTGCGGTCAACTCAGTCTCCAAGTGGCTGAGCCTCGCCGTTTATCGAGCCTAACCCTGTCCCGGCTGGGGTTCCTCTCCGTTCGCCCTGAGCGAAGAGGTGCGGTCAACTCAGTTTCCAACTGGCTGAGCCTCGCCGTTTATCGAGCCTAACCCTGCCCGGATTGGGGGTTCCTCTCCGTTCGTCCTGAGCGAAGTGGCGCAGTCAACTCAGTCTCCAACTGGCTGAGCCTTTCCGTTTATCGAGCCTAACCCTTCCCCGGGTTGGGGGTTCCTCTCCGTTCGTCCTGAGCGAAGTGGTGCGGTCAACTCAGTCTCCAAGTGGCTGAACGCGGAGATTGAGTTGACCGCACCACGAAGTCGAAGGACCAAGACCAACCCCACTCTCCTAAGCCCGCCCCAACACCACCAGCACAACCCCGGCCACCACCGACGCGGTCCCTAAAGCAATCACCCCGTTCACGTTCTCCAATCGCCTCAGAAATACCGCCGATATCGTGAACGTCACCAGCGGTGACGCGAAACTGATCGGCACCACCACCGTCACCGGCGCATGGGCCAGCGCCGAAAAAAAGCATATCGCTCCCGCCCCTGCGCACGCCCCAGCCAGGATGGCAACAGGCACCCTAGCCCGCCGCTCCTCCTGCCGGAAAGTCGTTATCAAGGGACGGTGCGCTCCCAGCCCCAGCAGCAGCGACCCCAGCAACTGGCTGAACGTCACTGTCACCAGCGCTGGCGAGAAGTTCGCGTTGATATAGCTGGCTACAATGGAAACTGCTCCAAAACCGCAGCCCGCTGCAACAGCCAACACATATCCGAGCCTGTTGTACCTTGTCTGCGACTCCGGTTGAGGTGCTACCCTGCCTCCAGTGACCACCAGCGTCATGCCCAGCACCACCACCAGGGTCCCTGCATAGAGAATCGGACTCGGACGCTCCCCCAGGATCAGTATGGCCAGCACCGCAGCAAACAGAGGTGACACCGAATTGAACGGCACCGCCCGCGATGCCCCCACCATCGATATGGCCGTGAAGTTCAGTGTCCGCGCCAGCGGATGGTGCAGCGTCGCCAGAAGAAGGTACCAAGGGATGGCACTGAGAGGCACTTCTCCGAAAGCCTCTCGGTGGAACACCAAGGCCAGCGTCCCCGCCATCACCAGCCCCGTGCTGGCCGAGAGAAGCGCCGCGGCCGGCGCAGGCACCCGTTGGGTGGCTATGCGAACGAGTATCTGGTTGAAGCCAAATCCAAGGGCCGCGCTAAAGGCAAAAACTATGCCTATTTCCAATAAGCTGTCCCCAATCCTCTAGCCCATGCCAGCCCTCTGACCAATGGCAGCCCATACTACCACGGCCAGTCTGTTCGGACGCCTCCCCTTCTACTATGGCTGGGTCGTCCTTAGCGTCGCCGGTCTCGCCATCTTCTGCTCCGGCCCCGGCCAGACCTACTCCGTCTCCATATTCGTCGACCCCATCATCAACGACCTCGGCTGGTCCCGCACCACCCTATCCGGCCTCTACACTGCTGGCTCCCTGACCGCCGCCCTCGTCATGATTCTCGTAGGCCGCCTCCTCGACCGCTATGGCGCTCGCGTCATGCTCTGCTTCGTCGTCGTCCTCTTCAGCATCGTCGTCGCCTGCATGAGCCTCATCAGCCATCCCGTCCACCTCTACCTCGGTTTTGCCGGCATACGCACCCTGGGCCAAGGCTCCCTCACTCTCATCCCCACCACCCTCGTCGCCATCTGGTTCATACGCCTCCGCGGCCGCGCCACTGCCCTCACCACCCTCGGCATGGGTGCCAGCACCGCCGCCTTTCCGCCCCTCATCCACTGGCTCATCTCCGCCTCCGACTGGCGTCAAGCATGGATAGTCCTCAGCATCCTCGTCTGCGCCCTCCTGCTACTACCATCCCTGCTTCTCATCCGCCGCTCCCCCGAGTCCGTCGGCCTCCTCCCCGACGGCTCCAAACACCCCGGCATCTCCCGAGGGGACACCGGCTCAGGCACCTCCGAAATAAGCTGGCAACTCAACGAAGCTGTCCGCACCCGCGCTTTCTGGCTCCTCCTTGTCGCCATGTCCTCCCCATCCATCGTCAGCACCGCCCTCATGTTCCACCACATCTCCCTCATGGACAGCCGTGGCATCGACGCTGGCATGGCCGCCAATGTCCTCAGCATCATCGCCCCCTCCGTCCTCGCCGGCTCTCTCATCGCGGGCTTCCTCGCCGACATCATCCCCAACCGCTACATCCTCGCCGCCAGCCAGATATTCCTTGCCGTCGCCCTCACCCTGGCCCTCACCGTCGACCACACCTGGCAGGCATTCCTCTACGGCGCCGTTCTCGGCACCGGCGGAGGCGCCAGCATGACCACCTCCGCCGTCATCTGGGCCAACTACTTCGGCCGCGGCCACCTCGGCGCAATCCGCGGCGCCAGCCAAGTCGGCATGGTAGCCTTCGCCGCCATGGGCCCCCTCCCCTTCAGCCTCCTCCTCGACATCGCCGGCTCCTACAACAGCGCCTTCTTCATCATCCTCATCCTCCCAGCCATCTCCGCCACCGCCGCCCTCCTAGCCCTCCCCCCACTCAAACGCCCCCCCACTCCGTAGACCGATTCCGCTATTAGGCCATTAGACCTTCTTAGCGAATGCGCTTCATCGCACGAGTAACTCGGCTATTCCGATGACTACAGGATTCTCCTGACCTTGTGTCCCACCTATCACTTGCCCAAAATCGCGAACGCGGACCTGTACGGTCCAATGTATGAAAGTCTCCCTCATACCGGGTAGAAAGCCTCCAATCTTACGGCTAAGGAGTGAGTTGTGCTCGCTTGCCCTGCGAATGCGATAACAACTACCAAGTGGCTATCCCCGCTACCAAATCTCCACCGACCAAACGGCTGTGGCCTGCCATGCTAAGATACTTATTACCATCCGGAATGGTATTACATGCCTGGTAGGCGGCTATCCACCGATAGTCCAGAGGTTGAAAGATGAAACGCATGCCTAGACCGATTCTATGGTGGTCATCTGATGAGCGTGGGAGCGATATATTGAACGGCGTGCCGACCAACAAGGAGGTCTGGCTCCACGCGGAGAATGTTCGACAACCCACCCCATTCCAAATTCGCCGTAGGACATTGTTCTCTAGAATTCCTGGATTTACCAAAAGCCTGTTAGCAACCTATGTTATTGATGTTCCCACAGTCGACCTTGGCAATGGGGTATTAAGAAGTCGAGGTCATTGGCAAGCCGCTGAGATCTCTCTATCACCTTCTTCATCGGATTATTTCTTCCTTGATGGCAATGGGAGTTCATCAGGAATACTAACCGTCTCGAACACACCTACCTTTCGCTGGCAGTCCGCAAGGCGGAGATCGGGGATCATAAATCCAGAACTTATGGTACCGTTCGGGCAGAACGGTTTGGAAACAAAGTATGCTAAAGGCACTCTCTTCAACTATAGTGACTCCTTCGAGTATGTTCTAGAAGGGTCTGTCATTGCTCCCGAAGATCCTGGGGTCGAACTTGTTGTTCTTACCCCTGAAGCACGAGGCAACAGATTACTAAACCTCTCTCGTGAGGTTCTATCTTTCGAACTTAAGGACTTGGTGCCCGATCTTCAAAGAAGGTATATTACTTCTGCTTTAGAACACTTGAGAGGTTTTTCCACAGGCCCAAGCGTCGAGTTCACTTCCGTACAGAACCCCCGCTTTGAAATCGCTGCAGATGAAATGAGGTCTTTTGGGTTTTCGATAAGAGACCGAGAGCCAACAAGGATGTTATTTGCTGTTGAAGTCCGCAATCTAGACACTAATGACATTTCGATTTCTGAATTCATGCCAGTTGTCATAGAACGAAGATAAGTGTCGCATGTATTGGCCCCCAATGAAACCGGATGTGCATCTCGCCTAAGAGCTTCCTTGGAGCGGGAATGCTGATTCCTTAATGGCTTAATGGTGTCCACGATACCGAGTAAGGAGATTTAGCCGTTGGCCCAGTCCCGCTTGTTCCTCATATCGGCCTCCAACACAGAGTAAGTCGACGCTAAAATGGTATTAAATATTTGTATTAAGGTAACACCGCTCCCTTGACAATCACCACACATCCGTTCTAAACTACATCCATCGTGCGCGCAGCGGACTGACCACTATAGCCCACCCCTGCGCACAATTTTCGCCCAAAAACTCCAGGGAGCCGCCGCCCATGCAGACCCAACCCAACAACCACAGCGCACCGCCCGCCGTCTCGACGGGTCTGCCCACGACCGTCCTCCCTCGCCCAAAAACACCCCATTCAGGGGAGCCCTCCAAAATGTCACACTGTGGCCTTCGGCCAGATACGAAAATGTCACACATGCCACAAAAGTGTGACACCTGTGACATCCCCAGATACGAAAATCATGTCACACTTTTTCGTAGCTGGCCAGCTAGGAAAATGTCACAAATGTCACACTTCCCAGCTACGAAAACGCGTTTTTAGCTACGAAAACTGTGACATTGTGACATCCCGCCATTCCGCCCTGCCATGACGCACCCGCACCCAATATGCTACAGTGCCACCCAAGCAACCCCCGCGAGGTAGCTATGGATTTCGGCATGTTCACCATGTACATGGTCCGCGAGAACGCCCCCCAGATCGAGGCCTTCCGCGAGTGGATGACCCTCATCGAACTCGCCGAAGATATCGGCCTCGACTCCGTCTGGCTCGGCGAGACCCACTTCCGCCCCCAGCGTGCCGTCCTTGCCTCTCCCTTGGTCGTTGCCGGTGCCGTATCCGCCCGCACCAGCCGCATCAACGTCGGCATCGCCGTTCAAGTCCTCCCCCTCGCCAACCCCGTCCGCGTCGCCGAGGAAGCCGCCATGATCGACCACATGAGCGAGGGTCGCCTCGTCTTCGGCGTCGGCCGCAGCTCCTTCCTCGAGTCCTATCAGGGCTACAACATCGACTACGGCGAAAGCCGCGCCCGCTATTTCGAAGCCCTTGAAATCATCCTCCGCGGCTGGACCGAAGACTCCTTCTCCTTCGAAGGCGAGTTCTACAGCTTCCACAACGTCAACGTCGTCCCCAAGCCCTTCCAGAAACCCCATCCTCCCATCCGCGTAGCCGTCGAAAGCCGCGACACCTTCCGCATGATTGGCTCCAGTGGCTACCCCATCTTCATCCGCCACCAGATGAGCATCTCCGAACTCCAGGACCTCCTCGGCGAATACCAAGAGACCCGGGAGACCGCTGGCTTCGAAGGCCCCAACGACGTCATAGTGCAAATACCTACCTACGTCGCCGAGACCGCAGAGCGAGCCTTCGAAGACCCCCAAGCCAGCACCATGCGTGGCCGCCGCTTGGTCCTTGAAGCCATCAACGAGACCGCCGACGAGGAGGCCTACGAGCGCCTGAAAGCCCTCTCCGAAGTCCCCTACGAGCGCGTCCTCGACCGCACAGCCTACGGCACCCCCGAAGCCGTCGTGGAACGCCTTCAGATGTACATCGACGAACTCGGCGCCACCGGCTTCTCCCTCGACTTTAACCCCGGCGGCCAGATTCCCCACGACCTCATCGTCAACTCAATGAAACTCTTCGCCGAAAAAGTAGTCCCCAACTTCAAGTAGCACCCAACGATATCAAGCAACCCCTTCCCGCCTGTGTGGGAAGGTTGTGATGGGGGTATAAGCACCGTGAAGCTATACTGGATGGAGCGTAAAGGCGGCCAGAGGCTCGTCATCGAGACTGACGAGGGCGAGTCCTATGAAATGGGGGCCGTTCGGGAAACAAAGCGAGGCTTCGACGCCTTCGCCACAACCAATACCTACGACCCCAGTCGTGCCCAACGAGGCATCGACTCCATGGAAGAGGCCAAGGCATTCGTCGAGTCCCACCGCCCATGGGAACTCGTCGTAGGCCCCGCTCCCATGGAAGTCGAACCCGAAGTCCGCCCCGCCGCCGAAAGTTAGTAACCTGCTCCTTGAGCCCCACTACGTCAAAGCCTGTTCAGATAAAGCCGTGCCGCTTCTGGCCTGACGTGGTATCCTCTAGGCGTTTCATGACACTGACTTTCACGGCCAATCAGCCGTTACTAACCGCACACTGCCGAAAATACGCGCCTCGTCTGGCAACCGGAACGGAGAGGGCCCGGCGCAATCTGGAACGAGGCTTGTTTTAACAGGTGACACAGACCGCATTCCGTCCCCCTACCAGACGCCGCCCCGCCATCCTCTCCGTCTTCAGCAGGTACCCCAGCTTCCGCCGTTACTACATCGGCCTGACTGCATCAGTCTTCGGCTATCGCATGATAGTCGACTTCAGCCTTGGCGTCCTCATCTACCACATTACAGGCGACGGCCGCTACCTCGGTTACATGATGATGGCCCTAGCCGTTCCTAATGTGCTACTGAATCTGCTGGGTGGTGTGTTCGCCGACAAGCTGGACCCTCGTCGCTTGATGGGAGTGGTCGAGGGCCTGACTGCCATTGTGGTCGCAGGCCTCGGAATCCTCACTATCTCCGAAACGGTGGAAGCCTGGCATGTCATCCTAGCCGGAGGCCTTTTCGGCACAGGCCAAGCCTTCAGCGAGGCTGCCCGCGCTTCCCTATACGCTCGCTTGATCGAACGTCGCGACATGGCCCTGGTCGTTCCCCTCAACTCTATAGTCTGGCCCACCACCCGCTCCATAGCCCCCTTCGCTGCCGGTTACATCGCAGCCAAAGCAGGTGTAGGCACCGCTGGAGTATCTCCCATCGTCTTCGCAGCAGCAGCCGGCTTCTTGCTCATGGCCATCATGTGTCAGACCCTGACCCTCTCTCCTATAGAACGCGCCAGCCGTAGTGTCCTCCGAGAGATGGTCACCGGCGTCCAGTTCATATACGAGTATCGCATCTTCCTTTACTTAGTCCTTTTCAGCATCTTCACCGCCGTGTTCGGCATGTCCTATCTGATGTTCATGCCAGTGTTCGTCCCCGAAGTATTCAACGGCGAGCAGGACATGGTGGGCACCTTCCTGATGTTTGCTGGACTCGGCTCCATTGTCGGCCTTATCGTTTCAATGGTCCTTGCCCAAGCCGAACGCCGGGGCTTGATCATCATCGGCGGAGCTGTGGGTTTCGGCGCCTTCATCATCCTCTTCGGTCTATCGCCTTGGTACCCGTTGTCCTTGGCCATGGTGCTCATGGCCGGTGTGTGTAACTCCATCTACCTCACCAGCGTCATGACCACTTTACAAATGCAAGTGCCCGACGTTCTTCGTGGGCGCGTCATGGGCATCTACACCATCTGCTACGGCTCCATTCCCCTTGGGACCATCCCCCTTTCCCAAGTGAGCCACGCGGCGGATCCTAGGGTCGCTGTTGCTATGGGAGGAGCCTTGGTGATTGGGTTTGCCCTCTTCATGGCCCTCTTCACGAGTCGAGTCCGCTCCATTCGCACCAGTCAGCCCGTCGTCACCCAGCAAGTGACCAGGGATGACAACAAACCCGACGATGATCACGGCGGCAAGCCCGACGGTGGTGGTACCCCCAGCGGCAGTAACGGCAGTGCTCCTCCCGGTGATGGTTCCTCGGCCAGCCGCCAGCCGATTGAAGCTGGCCGGTCCAGTTCTCAGCAATCTGCCTCGTAAGGGTCAATCAGCGATATAATCCCTGAACCTGCCACGCGGCCTTCCATTCGGACTGACAAGGGAGCGACATGACCACTTACGCTGGTGCCAGTATGCGCCGATTCGAAGACCCCCGCTTGGTTCAGGGCAAGGGCTCCTACGTGGACGACATGCTGCCTACCGGCGTCCTTTTCGGCGCTTTCCTCCGTAGCCCCCATGCCCACGCCCGCATAATCTCCATCGATACCCAGCCAGCCCGCAACCTCCCCGGGGTCATAGCCACCCTGACAGACTCGGAGATCGCCGGACTGATCGGTGACATTCCTGCCAATCAGGTAGACACCGAGCTCGTACAAGCTGCCCCTGAGCACCCTGTGTTAGCCAGAGACAAGGCTGCCTACGTCGGTCAGCCCGTCGCCGTAGTGGTGGCTGAAACGCGTGAAGCCGCCCGCGATGCCTTGGAAGCCATCCGTGTCGAATACGAGGTGCTCCCTGCCATCATAGACCCTATGCAAGCCCTTGACCCCGCATCCCATCCCATACACCCCGGGACCAGCTCCAACCTCGCTGTGCGCCATCTGATGCTGCGTGGCGACCCCGACGCCGCCATCGCCAACGCTCCCCATGTGGTCAAGGGCACCTACTATGTTCCGCGCTTGGCTCCCGCACCCATGGAGGGCCGGGGCCTCATAGTCCAGTACGACTCCGCAGCGAACAGCCTCACCATGTGGACCTCCACCCAAGTGCCCCACAAAGTCCGCACCTTCCTCGCGGGATTGCTCGGACGACCGGAACTGAACATCCGCGTGATAGCCCCCGATGTCGGCGGAGGGTTCGGCCAGAAGGTGGAGACCTGGCCCGAAGAGGTTGCCTTGTGTCACCTAGCTATAGAACTTGAGCGCCCTGTTAAGTGGGTAGAAGAGCGCTGGGAGAACACCCTAGCCTACCAAGCTCGTGGCTACCACGGTGAAATCGAAGCCGGTGTCGACGACAACGGGACTATCCTAGCCATGCGTATGCGCATGGTCGGCGACCTTGGGGGCTACTTCCTCACCTCCACCTCTCGCGTAGCCCGCACCACTGGCCAGCGAGTCGCCGGCCCCTACTCCATCCACGACATGAGCGTGGAAGTCCTCGGCGTAGTAACCAACAAGCCACCAACCGGCCCCTACCGCGGCGCGGGCGGCCCCGAAAGCGCATTCATGATGGAGCGCACCATCGACATGATTGCCAAAGAACTGAACATGGACCCCAGTGAAGTGCGACGCCGCAACTTCGTATCCCCCTCCGAATTTCCTTACACCACAGCCACCGGCCTCACCTACGACTCTGGCGACTTCCATCCCGCATTCAACAGGGCCCTGGAACTCGGCGAATACGACCGTTACCGCCGCCAGCAACGAAACCGCCGCCCCGGTGACCCCTTTATAGGTGTTGGCATCGCCACTGTCGTGAAGGCAGCCGGTGGCGTCGGAGAAATGCGCGACAGCAGTGCCATCGTCACCATCGAGCCCACAGGTGAAGTGACCGTCCATACAGAAGTCTCACCCCACGGCCAAGGCACGGAAACCGTCTTTGCCCAGATAATCGCCGACCAACTCGGCATCACCCCTGAGCAGGTACGGGTCCTGCACGGCGACAGCAGCGTCTTCCCCACGGGGCAAGGCACGTTCGCCAGCCGGGGACTCACCATCGGAGGCTCCGCCGTCTACCTCGGGGTTGAGCAGGCCCGCGAGAAGCTGGCATCCATAGCCGGAGAACTTTTGGAATGCGATGCGGAGGCTGTCACCTTCCAAGACGGCAGGGTCTCCAACGCCAACAACCCACAACAGAATGTTACCTTCCAAGAACTCTGCCGGGCTGCCTACGAGACAGAGGAGGCTCCCGACTTCACCTTCAATCAGTCCTTCACCCTGCCGGGCAATGCCTTCGGGTTCGGGGCGCACGTCGTAGTAATACAAGTTGACCCCGACACCGGCGAAATCAGCTTCCTCAAATACGCAGCCGTCCACGACTGCGGGCGCATCATCAACCCCAAGCTCCTCGAGGGGCAGATACACGGTGCGCTGGCACAAGGCTTGGGCCAAGGCCTGATGGAGGCTATACAGTACGGGCAGGACGGGCAACCGCTGACGGCCACCTTTGCCGACTATTCCATGCCAACGGCATCGGACATGCCTACCCTCACGGCCCATACCATGGAAACACCCTCGCCCATTAACCCCCTTGGGGTGAAAGGCGGGGGCGAATTACCCACGGTGGCATCACCGGTAGCGGTGGCCAACGCCTTGGTCGATGCCCTCGCCAGTGCTGGAGTGGAGCACCTCGATGCCCCGCTAACACCGGAGAGAGTATGGCAAGCCCTACACGAGAGCCGGCGCTAACCTACTCGATCTCGAGGATCATCTCGATTTCGATGCACTGCTGGTTGGGCAGACCGCCCATGCCCACAGCAGACCGGGCGTGGGCGCCACGTTCTCCATAAAGCTGCGCCAACAGATCAGTGGCCCCGTTGGCCACGAGAGGCTGCTGACCGAAATCAGGTGCGGAGTTGACCATGCATAGCAGCTTGGCCACCCGCTTCACCCTGTCCAGATCACCGATGGCAACCTTCACATCTGCCAAGCAGTTGAGGCAGGCCTGCCGGGCGGCCTCGTAACCCTGCTCTACCGTGACTTCACTACCCAGCTTGCCATTGTGCAGGTTGCCGGGCGTGTGGCCCCCGACAAACAGGATGTTGCCAATCTGCACTGCACCGGCGCGCCCCGGAGCGGGAGCATTGGGCGTAGGCAACTCCAGTCCTAGTTCAGCCAGTTTATCCTCTACTTGAGACACCTTTCACCACCTTCCTTGTATTCATCCCTGAGTAAACGTCAGATAGGTCGTATCCGCAAATCTGCCCGGTATTCGGTCGGCGTCAATCGCAGGTGCACCGGGTCCACTGACAAGCCGAATATCTCCAAGGTCGTAACCCCCATCACGTATACGCCTTCCTGTCCAAATACGACTGGGCAGGGCCAACGACGGTTGTCATAAGTCAAGAGGGCCACACCTAGCCACCATTCCACTGCTCTGTCATCGCCCAGCGCAAGTCGCACCGGTTCTTTGCGTTCGATGGCTATCTCATCCAGAAGCGACGAGGGAAGAGTGGTGTGCGTCGCCCCCGTATCCACCAGAGCTTGGACGACGATCCCGACTCCGTCATACTCTCCTTCTCGCCCGACGCCAATATCTACGCTGAATGTACCCATGTCATCTCTTGGCACTCAATGCGCTTACGCGTTCACCAACTCCTCAAAACTCGGCTCAGGCATCCCCTCGACCCACGTCGGGTCCCGCAGTTCCAGCCTGTTCCCGCTGGGGTCCAAAAAATACATCTCCCGCCCGCAGAACACACCCCGTGCCCTGTAGGTAATGCCAAGCACGGTGACGTCCTCTTCCTTGAACACTTTGCAAGCGCGGTCAAAGCTCTCCGGGCTGACGGTGAAGGAGTGGTGCGCCCGCACATCATTATCGGGCAACACCTCCATCGGCTCCGCAACCTCGCACAGGAGTATGTTGTGGTCGCCAACATTGAAGCACGTCATTATCGAGTTGCCCAACCGTGCCTTGAAGTCCAAGCCCAGGACCTCACCGTAGAATTTTTCCGACTCCTCAATGTCGTTCACCGGTATTGACCAGTGGGTAACGCCCTCAATCTTGATGTCTCCCATGCTGTCCCCCTGTCTTCAGGTAGTAGTAGGATACCATAATCGCCGCTCCCTCCATCCGCACATATCCATCCCGCCCGCCGTGTACAATGCTGTGGAACCCCCGTCCCCGCCCGTGTTAGAGGAGCCGCCATGGAACAGTTGCCCCTGAGCCTAGCCTGTGGCACCAATGAGCATCTGGAACCGCTGAGAGACGGCTTGGTCCGGCCAAACGGGATCAACCTCACCTACCACACCGTAGACCCGGTTACAGCTCTGGTAGACCGCATGGTCAAAGGGCAGGAGTTCCAAGCCTCAGAAATGTTCCTAGCCCTGTACTTCACAGCCAGGGCCCAAGGCCAGTTCCCTTACGTGGCGATTCCCATGTTCCCATCCCGCGCCTTCCGCCACAGCAATATCTTCATCAACACCAACTCCGGGATACGAGAGCCTTCCGACCTTCAGGGCAAACGGGTGGGTCTCCCGGAGTACCGGCAGACTGCCTCCGTATGGATTAAGGGTATCCTCCAGCACGAATACGGGGTCGGCCTCAGCACCATCAGTTGGTTCGAGGGCGGCTACAATGAGCCCCGCCCACGCGACGAAATGGACATCGCGCCAGCCGGTCCCATCTCCTTGGAGTTCATCCCCGAAACCGAGACTCTGAACGACATGCTGGAGCGTGGCGACCTCGACGCTCTGGTGGGTGCCGGGAGGCCTGCCTGTTTTGGCGTCGCTGATCACGTGCAACGCCTCTTCCCCAATTACGTCGAAGTCGAGCGCGACTACTACCAACGCACAGGCCTCTACCCCATCATGCACACCATGGTGCTACGAGAAGACCTTCACCAAGAGCATCCCTGGTTGGCCCAAAGCCTGTACGAGGCTGCCGTAGCTGCAAAGACACAGCAGTGGGATGGCTTACGGTCAGCAGGAACCCCCGGTGCCATGGCCCCATGGGGCCTCACCGACCTACAGGAAGTTGACAGAGTCTTCGGCCCCGACCCGTGGCCCAACGGCTTGGAAGCCAACCGCACCAACCTCGAGACCCTCATGAATTATCTGGTCGAGCAAGGCCTGCTGCCAGTTCCTACCCCAATAGATGACATGTTTGTGAGAGTGGAGGAGCCAGCCGCATGAGTTCCTGTCTATGAAATAGTCAGTCCCCCATCCACATATACCGTCGTCCCGGTCATATAGTCCGACGCCTCGGAGGACATGTATAGGGCCATCAAGCCCACCTCCCGCAGTTCGCCCGCCCTGCCTAGGGGCACACCAGCCGCAGCGCGTTCTTGAAAACGATGCAGGTCTTCCGGAGAGAGATTGTCGGGGTCGGGGAACTGTCCCGGCGCAATGTTGTTCACCGTGACGCCATAAGGCGCCCACTCAAGGGCCAGCGACTTGGCCAGTTGTCCAAGGCCTGCCTTCCCTGCGGCATAGCCTGTGCGATTGGCCCCCGGCTTGCTCTCGGCAAACGACGTGATGTTGATTACCTTGCCCTTGCCTCGCGCCAACATGTGGGGTCCTACGGCACGGCAACCCAGAAAGGCTTGGGTAAGGTTAACGTCAACTACGAAGCGCCACTCGTCATCCGACACTGGTGTGGTGCCTTCAACGCCGGGCAATGGCACCATTGGCTTACTGATGGCATCACCCACGTTGTTGATAAACACATCAACGTGCCCCCAGAGGTCAATGGCATGCTGCACCGTCCGGTCCATATCTTCCGACTTGGTAGCATCTGCCGTCAGAATCTCAATCGGATATCCCGCTGCTTCCATCTCCTGTCGCAGGGGCTCCAAGTAACGGTCGGTCAGGGATGTCGCCAGCACCTTGGCTCCGCTCTCCGCCAGCACCCTCACAATGCCCTTCCCTATTCCGCGGGCGGCCCCTGTCACCACCACCGTCTTGCCCGCGACATCTAACTCTCTTGGTACCAATAGGCTCCTTTCACCGGGTACTAGCCTGAACTTGATGTATGCGGCACTGTCGTCTACCTGTTTGCGCTCACTAACAGTCCGCCGTCCGGGGACAACTGCTCGCTAGACATAAGGGTACCTTGTTCGCAACAGGCCTCTACTTAAGACGCGCTCTCAATGAAGGCGTCTTCAGACTGAGTGTCGTTCCCGTTAGCTAGCTGCGCCTCTAGCCGCCGCCTCCAGATTCTTGGCGAAGTCCCTCGACATCTCCGATGCTTTGCGCCGGATCATCATTGACCCCAGAGAACCCAGCTTACCTGTCAAGCTAAAGTCAATTTCGAAGGACAATCTGGTCTTGTCCTCACCCAACTCCTCCAACTCCAGCACCGCCGATGGAATGCTGAGCATGCTCCCCGAAGATTCCTTGCCCTGTCCAGATGCCACCAGCCGTCGCGGAGGATCGACTTCATCCAGCGTCATCTGCACTTGGAATTGGACTCTGAACGGGCCAACCCGCTGCACAACCAGAGTATCGAAGGTGGTCTCGCTCACTGCCTCCCACGACTGCACGCCGGGCATCGCCGACAGGAAGAACTGGGGTTGCTGTAGCAAGTCCCACACCTGCTGTATCGGATGGTCCACTTCCAAGCTATCGGAGATTTTCATCTGGTCCTCCTTGATGACGCACGGTCGTTCCTAGGCGGTGTCCCTAGCCCTCGCCCGGGGCCGCCCCAGGGACGCCGGCATCGCGCAGGGCGCGCCACACCCGTTCCGGCGTCAACGGCAAGTCCCTCATGCGCACCCCTGTGGCCTCATACAGCGCGTTGGCTACCGAAGGGGCACAAGACACGATGCCCCCCTCGCCCAAGCCCTTGGCCCCGTAAGGTCCTGGGCCATCATGGTTCTCGATAAGCACCGTATCAAGCTGTTCCGGGACATCCTCGAAGCCAGGTACACGATAGTCAATCATGTTGGGGTTCAGCAGCTGACCATCCTCATACACCATCTCCTCGAACAGGGTGTGCCCCAGGCCCTGCATGGAGGCGCCTTCATCTTGTCCCTCACACTGCTGCGGGTTGATGGCCACACCCACGTCTGCCACAGAGACATAATGCGGAATCCGTATCTGGCCCGTCTCCGTATCCACCTCAATGCGCGAGGCAGCTATACCCACTTCCCAGAAGGCGGGAGGCGTAGCCAGACGCGCATTGTCCCTGCGGGGAGTCACATAGCCGCGACCGATCAATTCGCCCGCAGGCGCACCAAACTCCTCTTGGATCAATTCCCCGTACGTAACCCCTTCCGAGCCGCGCCATACCTGTCCGTCGTTGACACTGAGTTCTGACTTGGGGCAGTCGAAGTGCAGCACCGCCAAGTCGAGGAGTTGGTCACGGACTTCCTGTGCCGCTCCCTGCACCGCCAGTCCCATCAGTGTCGTGGAACGGCTGGAGCCAGTGGAACGGTCATAGGGCACAATACCAGTGTCAGACAAGAGCGGGGCTACCCGCTCTACCGGAATCTGGAGTTCCTGTGCCACAATCTGGGCGAAGGCTCCGCGGGATCCCTGCCCAATCTCAGTAGTCCCGGCAAAAATCGTTGCGCTCCCATCCACGTGCAGGCGACAGATTGCCGTCGAAGTCGGCGACGCCCCCACACCCGATAGATTACACCCGACGCCACGGCCTACCTTGATGGTTCCTCGGCCGCCCATAGGCTCTGGCGGGCTGTCCAAGGGAATGCCCACTGCTTGGGCTGCCATCCGCAGCCCGTGTTGTGGGTCGCCGTCCAGTGGCCTCTCGCCGGGACGGATCTCATCCCCGCGCTCCAGCATGTTCATCAGGCGCAGCTCCAGCGGGTCAATCCCCAGTTCATGGGCGATGATGTCCACTTGGGACTCCCCTGCCCAAGCTGCTTGGGGCCCTCCTATGGAACGGAACGAGCCTGCAGGCCCAGTGTTCGTATAAACGGCGTGGGCGGTTATCCTAGCGCTTGGCCATTTGTAGGCCCCCATTATGCGTTGCGCCGCCTTGTCCGCCACCATCGGCCCATTGTCCGCATAGGCACCGGTATCGAGATAAATCATGCACTCCCGGCCAACGAATTGGCCGTTGTTCATCACGCCCGTCTTCACAATGCACCGCGCGCCGTGGCGGCGTATCGTCTTGAAAGCATCCTCCACCGAGAGGGCAACTCGAACCGGCGCATCCGCGACCTTGCTCAACGCTACGGTCAGGGGCTCCAGCTTGGAATAGGACTTGCTTCCAAAACCTCCGCCCAAGTAGGGCACAATGATGCGGACTTGGTGCAGCGGGAACCCAAACATGCGCGACAGGTCTTCCCTGACCAGAAACGGGTGCTGCGCCGTGGACCACACTGTGATCCCGTTATGCGGGTTGTAGTCGGCAATAACGGTGTGAGGTTCGAGGGCATAGTGGTACACCATGGGGAAGGTGAAGATGTCCTCGAAAATCCGGTCAGCCCTGGAGAACGCCTCATCCACGTCACCCCAAATCGCATCCTCGCGGTGGCACATGTTGGAGGCATGCACGAAATCTGAGCTCGACTCCAGCGCATCCACCACGTTGTCCACTGCGGGCAACGCGCTGTATTCCACCCGGATCAACTCCAAAGCCCGCTCGGCCGTAAGTGCATCGGAGGCCGCCACCGCAGCCACCGGCTCGCCTTCATAGCGCACCTTCTCCGTGGCCACCAAGGGACGGTCTCGCACCATGGCCCCGAAATAAGGGTCCATGTCCCGCACGTCCTCGCGGGTCAGCACCGCCTTCACGCCGGGCAGCTTGAGAGCCTCGCTGGTGTCGATGCTCTCGATGACTGCGTGCGGCAGCGGGCTGCGCAGTATCTTGCCGTGCAACATGCCAGCCACTTCAAGGTCGCCCACATAGGTGGCACGCCCCGTGACCTTGTCCATGCCGTCGATTCTAGGTACCGATACACCTACAGCGTCCATGCTTCCCCCTAACCCTGACCGCTGGCGGCCACGATGGCCTCCACGATCTTCTTGTAGCCTGTGCAACGGCAGATGTTCCCGTTCATATAGGACTTGATCTGTTCCTCGGTGGGACGGCTGTTGTCATCCAGAAGCGACTTGGCCGTCATAATCATGCCCGGTGTGCAGAAACCGCACTGGAATGCTGCATGGTCGATGAACGCCTGCTGCAAGGGGTGTAGCCGGTCGCCGTCGGCCAGCCCTTCGATGGTCACCACCTCGGCATCCCGGGCTTCATATGCCAGAAGCGTGCATGCGCTGACGGCATGGCCGTTCAGGAGCACCGTGCAGGCCCCACACACCTGCAAGTCGCAGGACCTCTTGGCCCCTTTCAGGGTGAGCCGGTCGCGCAGGAAATCGAGCAGCGTCAGATGAGGCTCTATCTCCACGGAGGTGGAGCGACCGTTTACTGTCATGGTTATGGGTATCGTAGGCCCCGCTTGGTTTTGCGAAGAGACTTCCAAGATGCCTTCTCCTTTTCGGTCTTGCAGTAGGTCGGGCCTACGCCACTCCTATGGCCGTGCGCACCGCGCGGGCCAGCAGCACACCAATCAAGTGCTCCTTGTACTCCGCAGAGCCATGGAAGTCGTCGATGGGGTCTGCTTCCTGGGCCGCGGCTCGCGCGGCTGGGCGCAACACGGCCGCGGAAGACACGTCTGCTACCGTCTTGCCCGTCATAATCTCCTCGGCTTGGGGTACCCTCACTGGCCTGGGACCCGCAGACCCAACCGAGACCCGTGCTTCTACAACCCCCCGTCGATCATCAACCCGGAGGGCGACGCCCACGCCAACCGTGGGGCGGGCGTGGTACCCAAACTTCTGGTACGCCCCCGTCATTCCTCCCGGAAGCCGTGGCACCGTTATCTCGGTCAGGACCTCGCCCTCTTCCAGAGAGGTCTCAAAGGCACCGACAGCAAACTCCGAAAGGGGTATCGTTCGATTCCCCGAAGCCGACTGAGCGGTGACCGTGGCGTCATAAAGGAGGAACAATGCTCCGGGGTCGGAGTGGGGTTCGGCGAAGCAGAGGTTGCCCCCGATGGTGCCCACGTTGCGCACCCGCACGTTGGCCACCCCAGCCTCAGTCTGCGCGATGAGGGGGAAATCAGCAGCCAGGATGGCTGACCGCTCCAGCGTACGATGGGTCACTCCGGACCCGATATGGAGCACCCCTGCAGCCTCGTCATACCGCAGGTCAGCCAAGCCCGGCACGGTCTTGACGTTGACCAAGTGCCTATACCGCAGCAGTCCTTCTTTCATGGCCAGAAGCAACTCGGTGCCCCCGGCATAAACGCTGGCTTCCTCGCCATACTGACCGAGCAGGCCAACCGCGTCAGCGACAGTCTCCGGTTCGTGCAATCTAAAGGGACGTAGCAACGCTCCCCCTCTCTCTCGTCAACTTGGGCTCATCAACTGGGACTTCTCATCGACTGGTGCTGAACAAGGTTAAGGCCACCATCATAGCCGAGGGGTCGTGAAGTGCCAACGGGTCTGGTCTTGGTGGTCTTATGATTGTATCCGAGGCAGCTTTGCGGGAGTGGCCGCATTGACGCATTTCTTGGGTATGGGCTCCGGCCACGGATGGGGCCTCTCCAGCTAGGGATGCGGCCACTTCCGTATCTGAGAGCAACTTTTTCGTATCTGAGAGTGGTCTCATGGCCGCATCGTCGTATCTGAACCAGCTTTGGCAAGGTGGCCGCACGAGGGCATTTTTTGTAGCTGGACCAGGACGCCACGGGCGCGATTTTGCAACCGGAATGGGGCGTCATCCGTAGCTGTGACTCGAATTTTTGCCTCTGCAAGCGGTCTCATTGGTCTCATCTTCGTATCTGAATCAGCTTTGCGAGGGTGGCCGCATTTGCGTGTTCTGTGCATCTTCCCGCGTGGGCCGACAAGAAAGGCAGAGCTACCCTTAGGGGCCCTGTGGAGTCACGCCCTAGCCTGCGCTCGCGTATTAAGGTTAAGGATGGGAAGGGGCGGGCGTCAACGGGAAAATGTCATGGTGACATGACAGGTGGTTACGGGTGGATGCCAACTTCCCGACGCTGCCCGAGCAGCAGCCCATAACCCACGAGCGGCTCCTCATACCCAGCGAGCGAAAGCGCCCGCCACAGTGTAGCTGAGTGAGAGGTCACCACTGGCTTGCCCGTAGCCTCTTCCAAGGCCTCGATGGCAGGCATGGCGTCCAAGTTCATGCAGCTTACGAATAGGCCATCCGCCTCATCCCCGTACGGTCCCCATGCCGCAAGTGAGAAGTCGTATACCTCCTGCGGAGTGACCGCCCCGTAGGCTTGTCCTCCGTGCAGGCCCATGCCTTTCATGACCAGGGGTGTTATCCCTGATGCCTCCAGATACGCCTGCTCCGCCACATGATGACTGTCGGGATAGGGCGACGTCACCACCACCTTCTTCATCCCCATGTGGTGCAGTGCCTCCGTGCAGGCCAGCATGGTGGATGTGGTGGCAACGCCCCACTGCTCCTCCATCTCCCGGCAGAACTCGGCATCCTTCTCCGGGCCGCGCAGGGCACCACTGACCGTGCAGCAGTAGGCGATGGAGTCCACGTGCGCACTGGCCAGTTCCTCCACGGCGCGGCCGGAGCTGGCTTCCATCTCCACCAGTGCCTCGATCTCACCGCCCGGTCGGAGCATCATCCTGCTGGTGAAGAAGCCCACATCCGGCGGCGTGACGCGCGGGTATCGCGTCTCCGCCACGGTGGAGCTGCTGACCACGATCAGTCCGATTTTGGCCTTCCACTCCAGTCGTTCCATGGGTCCAGCGCTCATCGTTCCTCGTTCCCTTCTAGGCGCATCATGGACTTGCTAATCAGGTCCTGTTCCTAACGGCCATCGGGCTTTGTTTCCTCGAGTTGATGCCATTGCTTCTGCCATATGTCTAGCTGAACTAGATATGGTGGATTCAAACCACTCGCCGTTCAACGCCCATTCTGAAAATTCCCTGTGGATGCGTGTCTCAATGTTCTTGGCTTTGACCCGGCTCGTAACGTCCACTTCCCATATTAGGGACAGACGAGAAGCGTTTCCAGTTTGCAGACCACGAATTCTCTTCGACGGGTCTTTACTGATCCCGATCTTTATCTCACTTTCCCGTTCTATCGCATATATCTTACAAGGGCCGCCTCGAGTGTTAGCTTTCGTAGGGATATTCAACTTTATTCGGAGACGACTGGCGAACTCCATCACGTAAGGCCACTGTTTGTCGGACAAATGGCCCTTTTGTTGGTACTGACTCGCCAGACTCTTCACGAACTCTTGCTCTGAATCAGGTAGCAAATGGCCATTATCAATCAGCAAGCCAATGGCCAATCTCCGTTTTCCTTCCTGCTTGAAGGCCTTGCGCACTTCTTTAGCCTCGGTGGGCCTCTGTTTCAGTGCTCGACGTAACTCTCTCTTGAAGTTAACCACCTCAATGGCCTCCAATACCGACAACAGTTCGCCCAGAAATCCTAGTCCCTCCGCTTGGTAAATCGCCGGAATAGTGTTGTGATTGCAAACCCTAGACCAACGCCCAGTATCACGATGAGAATGGTTTCAAACGTCATTTCTAGTCCCGCTCACTTTGCAGGAACCATTCCGTCGGTATTTCCCGACCCAGACCCTTGGCCCGCGCCGCTTCATACACGCGGCCAGCCACTGAGTGGAACTGCGCCCCCTGCAGGTTGCCCCTGTCGGAGAAGGTGATTTGCTCAGCCCCCGTGCGCCCCTGTTTCAGGCCGGACAGCAACTCCTCCATGTACACCGTCTTCTCCTCGACGGGATATGTGTTCCCCTGCTTAACGCTGTAGTTGGCCGATTTCTGGTGATAATGGTGTTCCGCAAACTTGGGCGTATCAGGAGGCACGGACCACGCGAACAGAGTGTCATGCACCTTGAGTTCCGGGTAGCCTTGAGGAGCCGGCGCAGTGCCCAGCACCAGCGCCACGTCAATCTTCTGGGTAGTATCGTCGTCCAAGCGGCCCCAGATGCTGGTGATATGCGTCCCCGGCTCCAAGTACCTCCCCAAGTGGGCGCTTTTGTATTCGCCCGGATTCTCCTGAAAACCCCCGTCGGTGCAGGCCGCGAAAATGTCAGCACCCCGGTATACGTCGGCAGGGTTGTCGCAGACCACCGTCTCGATTTCGAATTCCTGGGCCACCTCGCGGGCGAACTGCTCGCGGTTCGCCGGGGTCGGGCTGTACACCTGCATACGCCTGATTGGACGCACCGCGCAGAAGGCCCGTATATGCGACCGCGCCATCCCGCCTGAGCCCAGAATGCCCACCACCTGCGCGTCCTCCCGCGCCATCAACTCCGCGCCGATGGCGGAGTCGGCTCCGACCCGCATCCGCTGCAGGAACCCGTCGTTAATCAGGGCCAGAGGCTCGGCGTTGTTGGTATCAATCAGCAGCACCATCCCCATGACCATCCCCGGACGCACGGCCACCATCTCATGGGTCTGGACACCCTCGTACTCAGCTTGGTGCAGCACGTTGGAGTGGAACCTGATGCCGAAATACCCGGTGTTGGCCGACCCGCCCTCCATGCTGGCCCATCGGTACACCTTGTTCGGGTCCTTGGTGGGCATGCGTATATCCATCCGAGGCCGGCAAACCCCCTCGCCATCCACGATCTCCCGATAGGCCTGCCGTATGGCCCCCACCGCCATGTCCATGGTGAGTACCGAGCGTACGTCGTCGTTGTTCAGGAATAGCATGTAGTGCCACCTTGTCTTGGTATCAGGATTATCGCCTTAGAACACGCCCTTGTAAAACCGCAGCACGGCTTGTACCAAAAGCATGGTAAGGGGTAAGGCTTTCAATTCTGACACCATTAATGCTATCATCGTTGTAGTGGACGATTTACTGGAAGAGATAGGCCGCAATCCACGAAATGTTCGGTTCAGTGACCTCGTTAAGCTATGCGACCACTACTTTGGTGAGCCACGCCGAAGAGGCAGTCATCTGTACTACAAAACACCATGGCGGGGTACGCCTCTGGTCAACATACAGCCGAGAAGGGGTATGGCCAAAGTTTACCAAGTGCATCAAGTGCTGAGAGCGATAGCGATGCTGGAGGAGAGAGGATGAGTGATCGCTATACCTACCGGGTAATCTGGTCTGAAGAAGACGACCAGTATGTGGGTCTTTGCGCGGAGTTTTCGCTTCTAAGCGGGCTGGGTGATACCCCGGAAGAAGCCTTTGCGGAGATAAGGCAAGTGGTGGCGGGGGCGGTGGAAATCCTACAGGAAGAAGGTGAGCCGGTACCAGAACCAATCACAACCAAGAACTACAGCGGAACCCTCACGATACGGGTCCCACCCGAAACCCATCGGGCCTTGGCTTTAGAGGCAGCCGAAGCTGGGGTGAGCATGAACCGGTTGGCCAGCGAGAGGCTCGCACCTCGAAGGCCCTAGCCCAACTAAGTCCCCCGCTCCGCCAACACCCCAGGATCACTGATATACTCCTCCGCCACCCTGCGGCCCACCTCCATCTGAAGGCGCTTGTCCTCCTCCGGCGTGTTGGCGGGTGGAACATCCCGGACGATGGTGTCATTCCCATAGGTGGGGATAGGCCCTGCCGCATCCCGCATGATCCCCTTGGGATCGCGTCCCTGGCGTACCGCCTCGATCCCCTCGCGGAGGATGCGTCGCACCATGATGATGCCACGGTCAGTGGTGGCCAAGTGCTCCAAAGCATGGATGGCAATGGGACGCTGGCCCACTTGGGCATCGAAGTCGCCGGGCACGCGTTGCCTCTCCTCATAGGGGCGGGCATCATCCTGCCCGAACTCCATCACCTGTTCGGCATCGACTTCAATGGGGTAGTCGTCCTTCACATGGCGCACCCGGAAATTCATCGTGCGAGTGTCGTCCACCGGCACCGACCACTGGGTCATCCAAGGTCGCGCCACTGGACGGCGCCTCTCCACATCATCCCCCGTGGCCGACCACTGGTGGATGTTGGGTGCAATGAAATCGGTCATGCGCACCCAGACCGCGTCGCCCACCCGTCTTGAAGCGACGAACACCATCCCCACCGGCGTCTCCATGTACTCCCAGTCGGCGCGGTTGTGCAGGTCGGCAGTAAACCCCTGGCTGCCGTCGATAGTGTGCAGGAAATCGAGATGGGCCGGGTCCATGCAGTTCTCTTTGATTTGCAGCCAGTTGGCCGGCATCTCGTGCCGAACGCCCACCCGCGCCCGGTAACCCGGCATCACGTAGGTGTCGAACACCGGAAAGGGAGGCTTTCTGTCGGGCGGCCCCATGTAGACGAACACAATGCCGTGACAAGTGTGGGTTGGGTACGCCCCCTGATAGAGTCTGTCTTTGAGGGTGCTGCGGTCAGGCTCGCCCGGCGTCTCCAGCACCTTGCCGTCAACGTCGAACAGCCAGCCGTGATAGCAGCACCTCAGGCCACGCTCCGAAACAATCCCGAACTCCAGCGAAGTCCCCCGATGGCAGCAATGCAGTTGCAGCACGCCCACTTGGCCCTGCCGGTCCTTGAACACCACCAAGTCCTCGCCCATGACCCGTACCCGCACCGGCAGATCGTCGAGCTCGTCCTCAAACACCACCGGGTTCCAGAAACGCCTCAGGTATTCTCCGCAGGGCGTTCCCGGCCCTACATGGGTCAGCAGGTCGTCCTCGGGAGGCACGTCCCGGTGATGGTAGGCACTATAGCTCTTGGTGAGGAACTGCGCTCTAGTCGTCATGAAGTTTCCCTCGACGGATCAACCCATAGCTAGCTGGACTGGGGAACTACGAACGGAAGGTCGGCTTCCTTCCAGCCCGAGAACCCAGGATTCATATAGGAGACATTGGTGTATCCCATGGCCTTCAGCGTCTGCCCTGCCAGGGCAGATCGGGCAGTGCCCCCTCAATGGGCCACGATACACGCGTCCTTGTCGGGAATCGTCTCCTCCACCCGGCCTTCGAGGCGGCCACGGGCCAGCAGCGTCGCTCCTTCAATATGGCCCTGCGCCCACTCGTCAGGCTCACGCACGTCCAGCACGATTAGCTGCTCGCCAGTATTGCGTCTCGCATGTACATCCTGCGCAGACACCGAAGGTACGGCAGCTTGGGCGATCTCCGTCATTCGCCGCCCTATGTTCTCCATGTCTCCCTCCATCGTGGTATGGCGCCGCATTATAGCAGTGGCAGGGAATTCCCCATGACATTCGCTTGTCGACACCCGCCCCCCTTCCTCGCTATCATATCCCCATGGACTCCCGCCCATATACCCACGCCCGCGCCGGTGGCGCCTCTACTACTGCCTCCTTGCCCCGCGCCACTATCACGAAACCGGATACTCCCATCCGGCAAGGGTCACCCACCTCTGCGACTGAAGAGTCAGCTACGGCCCAGATACGACAATGCGACGCATGCGACTACTTTCAGATACGAATCAATCACTTTCAGCTACGACGAGAGTCGCACACCAGCTACAATCTGCGACTTGTCTCCACCCCTCAGGCTACGGACCATACGCAGGCAGTTTATCGTAGAACACGATACTGCACCCAGTTTTGGCCCGGCCCACCTCTTTCCCCCAGCCGCGAAACTCTATCCCCACGGCCCCTTTCACCCAATCACCCTGTTCTTCAGACCTTCCCTGACATTGGACGCGGTCAGACCAAGAAACACTCCCATGGAGGCAGCCCATGACCTATTTCGGACAATCGCTGAAACGCTTCGAGGACCCGCGCCTGCTCAGAGGTCAGGGGGCCTTTGTGGACGACATCACCCTGCCCAACCAGCTATACGCCCATGTGATGCGCAGCCCTTATGCCCACGCTGCAATTCGTAGCGTTGATCCCTCGGCTGCCCTTGCACACCCCGATGTGGTTGCCGTCTTCAGCGGGGCCGACCTGCACGAGACCCTGGGCAACATCCCAACGCGCTCCATGACTCGCGGCTGGGCGGTGGACGAAATCCGCCCACCGGAGCACCCCGTCCTTGCCTTTGAGAAAGCCTTCTACGTGGGTCAGCCCGTGGCTGTTGTGGTCGCCCGCTCCCGCTATGCCGCCCTCGACGGCGCCGAACTGGTGAACATCGACTACCAACCCCTCGAACCCGTCGTCGACCCCTACGAGGCATCGGCGGACAGCCATATCCTTCATGAGCAGGTCGGCACCAACGTAGCCATGCGGGTGCAGCATGAGGGGGGCGAGGTGGACGAGGCTTTTGCCAAGGCCCACCGTGTCGTATCGGACAGGTTCCACGTGCAACGCCTTGCCCCGGCACCCATGGAGGCTAGGGGCATCGTCGCCCAATACGACCCGTCCGAAGACCAGTTGATGATGTGGAACTCCACCCAAGTCCCCCATCGCGTCCGCGACGGCGTTGCCCGGGTCTTGGAGCGCTCCCGCGAGTCCACCCGCGTCATTGCCCCGGACGTCGGCGGAGGATTCGGAGAAAAGGACACCGTCTTCCCCGAGGACATACTTATTCCCTACTTGGCCATGACCTTGGGACAGCCCATCAAGTGGGTGGAAGACCGCCAGGAAAACATGGTGGCCCTCCACGCCCGAGGTCATTACTCCGATGTGGAAGCAGCCATCGCCGAGGACGGGACAATTCTGGGACTGAAGGTATCCATCGTGGCCGATCTTGGCGCTTTCTTCCTTGTGACCACACCTTCAGTGCCCTTTCTGGCGGCCCATCGCATTGCCGGCCCCTACCGCACTTCCGCCATGCGCGTGAACGTCCGAGGCGTCATCACCAACAAGCCCCCCACCGGCCCCTACAGGGGTGCGGGCGGGCCGGAAGCCGCCTTCTGCATGGAGCGCACCATGGACTTGGTGGCTAACGAGCTTGGGATGGATCCCGCCCACGTGCGCCGCATCAACCTCATCCATCCTGATTCTCTTCCCTACACTACTCCTACCGGAATCACATACGACTCCGGCAACTACGAGGTTGGTCTGGACCGTGCCCTAGCAATGTCTGAGTACGAGCAATGGCGCGCCCGTGCCGCCGAGCCACATAAGCCCGGTGAACCCCTGCTGGGCGTTGGCTTGGCCACGGTGCTCAAGGCTTCGGGCGCATATGGCGAGGTGCGCGAGGATAGCTCCCGGGTCATGATTGATGCAGCCGGAGAGGTCACTATCCACATCGGAGCTTCACCCCACGGACAGGGCACCGAGACCACCTTCTCACAGATGGCCGCCGATGAGTTGGGCCTCATTCCCGAAGACCTGACCATAATCCACAGTGATACCGGCGTGGTAGCCAAGGGCGGAGGCACATCGGCCAGCCGTGGCACAGTGGTTTCCGGCTCGGCCATGGTGCTGGCCCTGCAACAGGCGCGGGAGAAGATGGGACGCATCGCAGCCCAACTCCTCGACTGCGCCCCCGATGATTTGCAGTTCCAAGAGCGGCGCGTCATCCATAGGTCCGACCCATCTCGCGCCACAACCTTTGCAGAGGTGGCCTCAGCAGCCTACGACGAGGAGCGCCTGCCTCCCGGAGAGGACTTGGGGCTGGACTTCAACATCGACTTCGTCCTGCCCAACAACCCCTATGCTTTTGCAGCCCATGTGGCCGTGGTGGAAGTGGACCCCGGCACGGGTGACGTCCGTATCATCCGGTACTTCGCAGTACACGATTGCGGCAACATCATCAACCCCATGATCGTCGAGGCCCAGCTTCACGGCGGCATCGTACAGGGTCTGGGCCAAGCCATGGTTGAGGGCATTCAGTACGACTCCACTGGCCAGTTGGTCACGGGAAGCCTCTTGGACTACTCCCTGCCCGTGGCCTCCGACATGCCCGACTTTCAGATGGACACTATGGAAACGCCCTCGCCCCTGACTCCCCATGGGGCCAAGGGCATCGGCGAATTGCCCACCGTTGCCACACCCGTGGTGCTGGCCAACGCCGTAATGAACGCTTTGGCCTCGGCCGGTGTGAAAAGCGTCGATACGCCCCTGACACCCAACCGGGTCATGGAAGCCCTGCTGAAGATAAGCTAGAGGCAGGTGAGCTAGCGGCCGTAATGGTGAGTCTCCCCATTTGTTCCGTCTTGCTGGTAGCAGCGCGCGCTTACAGGCGTTGCGAGGGCTTGGGCCTATGATATGATGCTTATAGTATGTAACTGGCAGTGTGATAGATGGAATCGGGTGAAGTAGTTGCCCTAGTGGCCATACAGATAACCGTATTCTTGGGGGTAATTGCCCTGCTATGGCAGATGCGGGGGCTGGGTTCCCGCATTGATGCCCTCGACGCCAAGGTTGATGTGCAGGGCGAGTCTCTCAGGACGGAACTTCGCGCTCAAAACGGCACGATTGACGAGGTAAGGCTCCAGCAGGCTCGACAGGAAGGAATAAACAGCGTGCTTGCTCAAGACCGCCACACCCACTCCCCGCCAGCTGGCCACGCCGATAACTAGCGCACTGCCTTCCCGTTTGCCCGCAGCACGGACTGCGCGGCGTTGTAACCGCACATCCCGTGGACTCCCCCTCCAGGCGGTGTGGACGAAGAGCAGATGTACACGCCCTTCATGGGCGTGGAGTAGGGGTCCCACCGCCAAGTTGGCCTCCCAAATAGCTGGCCCAAGTCCTGCACCCCGCCGTTGATGTCGCCCCCAATATAGTTCGGGTTGTACTCCTCCAAACGCTCAGGCGACATAACGCTGCGAGCTAGAATCAGGTCTCGAAACCCCGGCGCAAACCGCTCAATCTGCGATTCTATCCGGTCGGTCATATCCACCGTAGACCCATGGGGCACATGACAGTACGCCCAAGCCGTATGCTTGCCCTCTGGAGCCCGGCTCGGATCGAATAGTGTGTGCTGTGCCAGCAGCACGAAGGGCCTCTCAGGGTGGCCCCCCCGCCACACCGTCTCCTCGGCCTCCGCGATTTCCGCAAACCTGCCGCCAACATGCACCGTGGCCGACCGTGCGCACTCTGCGGCTCGCCACGGTATCGGTGCGTCCAAGGCCCAGTCCACCTTGAAGGCCCCCATCCCATAGCGGTAACGCTGCAAGCCTGCCCTGTAGCCTCGCGTCATACCCTCAGACGCAATTCCCAACACCTGCTTGGGGGTCAAATCCAGCAGCGTAGCCCGTGTTGGCGGAAGTTCGTCCAGCGACCCCACCGGAGTGCCCGTCATAACCTCCCCGCCTAGGGAGCGTAGTTCACATGCCAGCGCGTCAGAGATGCGCTGTGCCCCTCCCCGTGGAAAGGGCCATCCTGCCACATGACCGAAAATGGCAAGCACCAGACCAAAGGCGGCCGACGGACGCTTGTTCAATGGCAGCAGCGAGTGTGCCGCAAGCCCCGCGAATAGAGCGCGGGCCCGTTCCCCTTCGAATAGCTGATAAGCCAAGTCCTTCGCAGAGCGAAGACCCCGCCTGGCAAACCTGCCCATGGCCAGTGGGTGTTGCGGCCACCGCATTGGACCCAGCAAATCCGCCTGTAGACGGCTCCAGTCGGAAACCAGCGGCCTCATCAGCCGGGCATACGCCACAGCGTCCTTCCCGCCAGCCGATTCTCCGGTAGCCTCGACTGAAGAATGCAGGGCAACGGCAGTGCCGTCGTCCAGAGGATGGGCCACGCACACCGGCGGAGTGACCCACTCCAAACCGCGCCCTTCCAGTCCTAACCCTTGGAAGAAAGGGGAGATTACCGCCGTAGCATGGATAGCCGAGCAAACGTCATGGGTATACCCAGGCAGCGTAAGTTCTGCGGAGCGGGCCCCGCCGCCAATAGTCTCCTTGGCCTCCAGCACCCTGACCCGCCACCCATGCCGTGCCAGCGTAATGGCGGCTGCCAACCCGTTGGGTCCGGCCCCCACCACCACGCCATCGCACGCCGGGCCATCGTAAACCGGAGGAGAAGTCACGCCCTTATCGCGGACTCTTGCTCATCCCCTCTTCTTGGCGGTCAGGTCAATCTCAATCAGGGGACCGGGGAACATGATGCCGCTGCTCCCGTCGGCCTCTTGAGACGGGATCACGCTCATGGAAGGCCAGTACCCCAGGGGATCGTATATCCGCCTCCAAGCCCGGTAGAAGCCTCGGAAGTCGTGGGGAGCATTGACCAGATAGATGCGCGCATCCACTACGTCCGACAGGGAGAATCCGTTGCCGTCCAACTGCTCCTGCAAAAGCTCCATGGTGAACTCTGTCTGCACTTCAATGTCGGAGAAATGGTGCGGGAGTCCCGGAGGCGTGCGGCGTATCGCCGCCTCGGCAATCTGCGGTACGCTTCCGTCAGTTTGCGGCAGCCCGCTGCGCACCTCGGTCTTGCCGAAGTCGTCGATGGGCACTTGGCCAGCCATGAAGAGCCAGTCCTGCACCATGATGCCGGGTGTGAAATTCACCCTGCGAACGTCCACGGGGTGCCAGCGTATCCCCGCTCTAGTCTCATGCTTCCGGTGTTGGTCGTCCGGAGCTAGGAACATGAAGTTGGCGAGGAACACAGTGCCCGGCACCAGCAACTCTCTCATACCCATCGAGGAGCGGTTGGGAGGCGGCTGCATGTACTCCCCCCATACGGCATCTATCTGGTGGAAGTTGAGCAGATCAGGCTCATACAACTGGGACTTGATTCCCTGGTCCAAGCCGCTGCCAGCCGCCGCCAACACCTTCCCCATGTTCTCAAAGGCATAACGGGCCTGCATCTCCGGGTCTGAACCGTAAATGGGAAACCCCGGCTGCTTCCTCACTGCCAGCCCGGTCTCATAGTCGGTGGCGGTGACGCCGGAAAGAAAGACGAAAGGCCCTCCCCTGACAGCCTGCGGCGCATGGTCGGCCGCCATGGAGTCCGGAGCATCCGGCGCATTGATGGTCTGCGGCCTATGCGAAGAACTGCCGGAGAGGGCCACAGCCTGCAGGTTGAGCCGGGCGCCCCTGATGATGTGCTGGTCATGCCCCACCACGGCCGTCGTGCGAGCAGGCGGATTATTGGGAAAATACTCCTGCCACACCAGCTTGAACTCATAGAAGTCATCCGCCTCGATGAGATAGACCTCAGCCTTCAGGACCCGGTCCAAAGAGGTCCCTGCTTCTGTCAGCACCGCACGCAACTTCTCTAGGCAGGCACGGGTTTGAGCGCCTATGTCACTCTCACCCACGTAGGGAGAAACAGATTGGGCTTGCACCACGTTTCCGTCTTGGTCCAGCGGATATATGGAGGAAACGTATATGAAGTCTCCCGCTCGTTGAAAACTGGGCGCAGGAAGCACTCCCTGCCATGAGCTAGACGCGGACTGCGATGTCGTCATCAGGCATTCTCCTCAGTTTAGGTCCGATGGTTTCCATCGGTGCTTTCTTGGGACGAAGGCGCAGCCAATTATCACCAACTTGGCGGTGCATGCCAACCCTGCGTCCGAGCCATATGCGGACCGCCATAGGCCAATTGGCGGGTGAAGTTGTGCTCGTTGATGGCAGTCGCTATACTGTCGCATCCGGCGGTGCCCATGCTGTATGCCTCATTCGGCTGCGCTGGAAATCTTGACGAGTAAGGAGGCTGGGTTATGAAGCTCTTGGTTAGACGTAAGTCCTTCCTCATCGGGGCGTTTATCCTCATTCTTGCCCTGATCATCGCCTGCGGCGAGGAAACGGCGGAGACGGACGCGCCTGCTGCGCAACCGGATGCCGCTACCCCCGCTGCTGCAACCCCTGCGGCGGAGCCCGCCGCCACGCCCGCTCCCGACACGGGTGACGGCATAATGATGCCCTCGGGTTCTCTCGACTTTGGCGTCGGCGACGTCGGAGCAGAGGTATACGTGCTTGGCAACCAAGCATATCAGGCCACCGTCTTCGATGGTCGCACCACACACGAACACATGTGGGGCAGCGACGGCACGGGTGCCATAGTCCCCCGCTTGGTCAAGAGCTACGAGGACTCCGAGAACGCCGATGGCACTTGGAGCCGCACCTTCACCCTTCAGGATGGAGCCAAGTGGCACGACCGCTACGGCGATTGGGGCGAGTTCAACGCCGACGATTTCATCTTCACCATGACCAACGTAGCCACCGAGGGCTCCGTCCACACCAACTCAGGCAAAATCCGGGGCCTGTTCCATTGCGATGGCTGCTCCATGGAGAAGATTGACGACTACACCGTCAAGCTGAACCGGCCCGAGCCCACCTTCCAGATCGAATGGTGGAACACTGCTCCGGTGGGCAATACCACCATGCGCAGCGCACGCCATTACGAGGCCACGGGCGACGAGGAAGCAAGCAAACAATCGGTTGGCACCGGCTCGTACCAATTGGTGGAGTCCCTCGCCGACGACTTCAAGAGGGCCGAGGCCGTGGCGGACCACTGGCGCAAGACTCCCGAGTTCGCCGAGTTCACATGGCACCAGCTCGCTGAGGAGTCTACCCGACTGGCCAACTACCTGACCGGCCAAATCGACACGGGCCAGTTCTCCACTGATTCCATTCAAGCCATCAAGAACGAGGACCGTGCAGAGGACCAGTACGTGGTCTTCCGCGGCGCCCGGCTGCGGTGGGTGCACGTCCATGCGCAGAACTACTACCCCGACCACCCGTCTCACGAGTCCGAGTTCGTCCTAGGAGACGGCGCATCCTACACCGACACATGTCAGACCCAGGCATGGGTCTCCTGTGACCGGGACGTCAACTCCGAGGAGTGGGCACGAGCCCTGAAAATCCGTACGGCCATGACCCTGGCCATTGACCGCCAGGCTATGATTAACAACCTGGCCTTCGGTGATGCAGTTCCGGCCTACACCTTCGGCTTCATGGGGCACGACACTCGCGCCCAGCAGTACGGCTTGGATCAACTGACCTGGGATTTTGACCAAGCCCGTGCCATGGAATTGATGGCCGAGGGAGGTCACCCCGACGGGTTTGAGATCGAGGTTCACCTGACCAACACCGGCGGCGTCGGCGTCGACACCAGCGGTGAGGTTCTCAGCGGAATGTGGCGCCAGATCGGGATTGAGGCCAAGCACGTGGTGCAGCCTTATTCCTCCTTCCGTCCCACAATCCTAGCCCGCACCGCCAAGGGCGTACGGCCGGATGAGCAGGGTGTTGGCATCGAGCCTCTCTTCTACTACAGCATCTTCTACGTGGCCAACAACACCTTCAATTTCGGTATCGAGCACCCCGACTTGCAGGCGATGATTGATGAGGCCACCGTGACCTATGACACGGATGCGCGATGGGCCCTCTCCGCCGACATCGCCAAGTGGCTGCACAACAATATCGTCACCATCCCTCTTTATGAGGAAAATGCGACTTGGCCGTTGGGCCCCGAGCTTGCAGAGTGGGAAGTCAGCCCGCTGCACATCGAGTGGCTCAACAACTGGGAATACGCCAAACCCCGCTAGTAAGGGATCGCGTAGCAAGCCCACAGGAGCCCGGGCCAATTGGCCCGGGCTCTTTTTTGCACCTTGTCTTCCTAGGGCTTATCGTTAGGTAACTAATATGTTACCATTGTAGCCGATGATTGAGGTCAAGGAGTACTTGGACACCCATGGACGCAGCCCATTTGGACGTTGGTTCGAAGGTCTCGACAGTAAGGCAGCGGCCAAGGTGAGGATGGCGATAGCGCGTCTTGAATCCGGCAACCTGGCTGACTTCAAGGGAGTGGGAGAAGGAGTCTTGGAACGCCGCATCGATTTCGGCCCAGGGTACAGGATTTATCTGGCGAAAGATGGAGAACAACTCGTCATATTACTCGGAGGAGGCACAAAGGCCCGTCAGCAGAACGACATACGCTACGCACAACGCTGCTGGGAGGACTACAAGCGACGCAAGACACAGGAGGTGCAAGTAGATTAGCTACCAAACCATAGCTAGTAGCTGATGTGTAACCATATCTAAATCGGAGAACTATAGTAATCATGCCACTTACTCGCGATTTTAAGGAAACGATACAAGCCCGTGCACAACATGATTCCGCTTTTCGGGAGGAATTACTGAGTGAAGCTGTTGAATGTCTGATCTCCGGAGACGTCGACGTAGGCAAGACTATTCTACGAGATTACATCAACGCCACTATCGGCTTTGCGCGATTAGGCACTCTTACGAACAAGCCTCCCAAGAGTCTAATGCGAATGCTTGGTCCTACGGGCAACCCCCAAGCGCGTAACATGTTCGAGATGCTCAGCCATATCCAGGAGCATGAAGGGATACAATTCGAAGTGAAGGCAGTACGGTAGCAACCATGCCACCTGCTATGACTGTAACCGAAGCTCGGCGATAGGCGCAGTGGGCGTCATCGGAGCGACCGGCGAGCAGGAAGAAGAGGTGGCGAAGGCTGCCGCCTCCCCCTGACCGCTGGCCCGACCACTTGGCAGACGTGCTAATATCCTGCTGACCAACAGATGGAGCCACCATCACGAGGCTCCAAGTTCCCACACCCGGTACATAAGGGAGGGACGCATGACTACCACGACACGGCTTCAGACCATCGACGCTGACGCCCATGTGGTGGAAAGCGAACGTACTTGGGACTTCCTTGACCCCTCGGAGGAAAAATACCGGCCCCGTCTGTTCACCACGCCTGCCGACCACACCAAGACGTATTGGGTCATTGAGGACAAGATTGCAGGCCTGCGCCTCCCCAACCTCAGTGACTACGATCTGGAGAAGTTCTCCGAGTTCGCAGGCCGCAACGTAGCCACTCCCCAAGCTGCCCGCGAGATGGACGACGTCGACCTTCGCCTGAAGCACATGGACGAACTCGGCATCGATATCCAAGTGCTGCACAACACTCTCTGGATTGAGCAAGTGACCACCAAGCCAGCATTGGATGTGGCTCTCTGTGGCAGTTGGAACCGCTGGCTGGCCCATATCTGGAAGCAGGGCCAGGGAAGGCTGCGCTGGTCCTGCCTCGTGCCCACCACATCCCTGCCCGACGCCGTCGACCAGATGCGCTTCGCCAAGGAGAACGGCGCGGTGGCCGTCTGCATGCGCCCCATCGAGGGCAACCGCTCTCTCACTGACCAATACTTCTACCCCATCTACGAGGAAGCCTCCAATCTCAACATGGCCATCGCTATTCACATTGCCAACGGAAACCCCGCCAACTGCGAGTTGCACCGTGGGTTCCCCGAAGGCCTCACCGCCCGCTCCTTCGCCATGTTCCGTGGCCCAACTGTGGTAGCCTGCCATACGCTGCTCCTCAGCCGGATGCACGAGGACTTCCCTACACTGCGCTGGGGTTTCATTGAAGCATCATGCGAGTGGATTCCCTGGATATACCGCGAAGCCTCCCGCCGCTTCGCTGGCGAAGGGCGACCGTTCCCAGTCGACGCCTTCCGCGAGTTCGGCATCTACGTCACCTGCCAGACTGACGAGGACCTGCCCTACGTGCTGAGATATGCTGGCGAACACAGCTTGGTCATCGGCACCGATTACGGTCACTTCGATCCGTCCAGCGAGGTCGACGCCATAACTATCTTCCGCCAGAACCAGGACATCTCAGAGGAGTCCAAAGAGCGCATCTTGCACCACAACCCCAAGGCCCTCTACAACCTGTAACTGCCTAGACTCGGACCCCAAGGCACCTGAAAGGGAGGTCTCATGGCCCAAGAGTTCCACCTGCTGGAAGCCAGCATCGCTGATATCCACGCTGCATACGCCGCCGGACGGGTTACGGCTCGCCAGCTTACCCAAGCATATCTCGACCGCATTGAGGCCTATGACCGCGCCGGCCCCCAAATCAACTCCATCATCACCGTCAACCCCAATGCCATGGAAGAGGCCGCGCAGGCTGACAGTGCCTATGCCGCTAGCGGACTCACCGGGCCTTTACACGGCATCCCGGTTATCCTCAAGGACCAGATGGATGCTAAGGGCATGCCCACCACCATAGGCTCAGTGGTGTTCAAGGACCACTACCCCGACAGGGACTCCTTTGTCACCGAGCAACTGCGCAACGCTGGAGCCATCATCGTCGGCAAGGCCACCCTGGGTGAGATGGGCCGTGGCGACACCCATGGCTCGCTGTTCGGCTCCACCCGCAATCCCTACGACCCAAACCGCACCGTGGGCGGCTCCTCCGGCGGTTCGGGCGCCAGCATCTCGGCCAATTTCGGCACCGTGGCCATCGGACAAGAGGGGTTCGCCTCCATCCGGCGTCCCGCTGCTTGGAACGGCATCGTTGGTATGCGTCCGACTGCTGGCCTGGTCAGCCGGACAGGTGTCTGGGCTGGATGGCCCCAGATAAACGGGTCATTGGGGCCCCTCACCCGCTCCGTACAGGACTTGGCTACCGTGCTGGACGTGATAGTGGGTTACGACTCCGACGACCCCATCACCGCCCTCGGCGTTGGACACAAGCCTGAGAGCTTCACCCAGTCGCTGGACCCATCCGGGCTGCGCGGTGTGCGCGTCGGCGTCATGACCCAGTCCATGGGGTTCCAGTCCGAGACGGATAGCGCCGACTTTCGTGTGGTCTCCGAGGTTTACAGCCGGGCCATTCTGGACCTTCAGGAGGCGGGTGCCGATGTGGTGGAGTTGCCTGAACTGCCCAATCTGAACGAGCTTCTGGAGAAGCGTACTCTGGACAACCTCGCATCCGAGGCATACGAAGTATATTTCGGACGCAACTCCACTAGGCCTCACGAGTCGTTCGAGGCCATGTTGCGCTCGCCCGAATATGCCCAAGTACACCAGGAGCGCCGGTCAGGCCAGCGGCCCTACTCGGACGAGGCCTTCCTCGAGCACATGCAGGCCCAAGACGAGCTGATGATCGCTGTCATGAAGCTGATGGCCGACGCCAACGTGGATGCCATCGTCCACAAGACGGTGGAGCACCAGCCCACTCTCATCAGTGAAGGGCTAGGGGAGCCCTATTACAATATGCGGGGCACCACCCACCTCAACACCTTCCTCATCTACGTGCCGTCCATCTCAGTGCCTGCCGGCTTCACCTCGGATGGGCTGCCCGTTGGCATCACTTTCCTTGGCCGGCCCTATACCGACGCCACCATGGTCAAACTGGCCTACGCCTATGAGCGTGCCACCGGGCACCGTCGGCCACCCACGCTGACCCCTGCCCTGCCGGGGGAGCCGTAGGCCGCTGGGACGACGTTGACAACTACCGCGGCTGACCATGACCTCTGAACAAGACCACTATGCCGTCCTGCAGGTAAGCCCGGACGCCGAGCCCGAGGTCATCACTGCGGCATATCGCAGTTTGGCGAGGCTATACCACCCCGACAGAAACCGGTCTCCCGACGCGGCGCGCCGCATGACTCAAATCAACATCGCCTACGATGTGTTGAGCGACCCGGTTCGCCGTGCAGCCTACGATCAAGGCCGCCAAGCGACCAGGTCGCAACAAAGGCCACAAGCACAGCGAGCCAACCGTTCCCAAGGGCGCCGCCGGCCCCCTCAAGAGGACTACGATTGGACCGATGTCCCCGGCACTACCACTGTAACCGTGAGGAGTGCTGGCAGCGGCTGGGGCGGATGCTGCGGATGTGTGGTTCTCATTGTTATCATAGTAGTAGCCATAACCATGTGCGGGGCCGCGGTAGGATTGACCTGAGGTGCAACAAAGGAGCGATCAATGGCCGAGACAGAGAGAACGACCTACAACCCGTTGACTCCGGAAGAGCGGTACGTCATAGAACACAAGGGCACCGAGAGGCCCTTCACCGGGGAGTACGACGACTTCTACGAGACCGGAACATACATCTGCCGCCGCTGCAACGCCGAGCTATACCGCTCGGATGACAAGTTCGACGGCCACTGCGGCTGGCCTGCCTTCGACAAAGAGGTCCCGGGTGCTGTGAAGCGCCTCCCTGATCCCGACGGAATGCGCACCGAAATCGAGTGCGCCAGTTGCGGCGGCCACTTGGGGCACGTATTCGTCGGCGAACGCTTCACCGCCACCAACACCCGCCACTGCGTGAACTCGCTCTCTATGAGGTTCGTCCCAGCCAGTTAACCGCCCGGCCTACGTCCCGATCCTCGGCCCAGTACCGCACGCTTGGCGCAGCAACTCGATTGCTGACAGAATCGCCAGGTAGCTGGTGCGCGGATTGTCCGGGTGCGGACGGTTTTCAAAGGTGAACCGCATCATGCCGAAATCGCCCCGGGCCTCAATCTGGTGCACGTTGCCCGGCGCATCAGGGTCCGCCACCACCTTGAGCTTGGTCTTCTGAGGACCCAAGCCCGCCAAGCTGAGGGTGGCAGCCACATTGACGTTCGCGGGAAACAGCTTGATTCCATCAACGGCAGGTCCGTCATAGATCACCTGCGGATCAGTGATCTCCCGGTCCTCCCAGTCGCGGAACCCCGGCGAACCTCGTAGGCCCTTCCGGACGCTTGGTCGTGGTCAGCGTCACCTCATCCAATCCATCCTCGGCAGCACGGATGGCATCAATACCCCCGATAGCCCCCGATGGCGCCATCAACCGGCACCCCTGTGCCTGCGCCGTCTCCGAAAGCTCCGCCAGCAACTCCTCATCCACCAGAGCCCCCGTACTCATCACGATTAAGTCCTTGTTCGCCAGCAGGGAGTCCTTGGCATGGGCCCGCACTGCCACAGGCGAAGCGCACTCCACCACCAGTGTCAGCCCGTCGGTGTTCAGGAACTCATGGATGTCGGTGGAAAACGGGATATCGCCCTCCAAGACCGAGGCCAGCGTCCTTCCTTGACTCTCGTCCACGTCAAACAATGCCGCCACCACAGCTCCCGGCACACTCCCGCCTTGTATGGCCCGGGCAATGTCCCGCCCGATAGCTCCGCACCCTATCAGTCCAACACCTACCTGAGACCTTGTTGCCACTTCAGACCTCCATCAACTGCCAAATCGCGCCCCTGCGTATTGGCGCCGATTGTAGCACCCTTATCAAAGCGCGCCTATGCCAAATGTGCATCGTCCGGCTCCATGCCACTGTACCCAGCGCGTCCTACCGTTTACGATACGCTCAATAGTCCCTGTCCCCGCTAAACTTCAAGAGCATAGACCCTCAAGGAGGTGGAGCTTGGTAACACCAGTCGATAACAATGACGTGCGCCTCACGGGCGAGAACTCATTCCTGCGCCTCGTACAGGGCGAGGGTGGCGACTACACCAGCCGCGCCAGCTTCTGGAGAGTCTCCTTCTCACCCGCCGGACAAGGACATGCCCTGTTCCTCGAAAGCGAACTGACCAACGGACAGGTGCAGATCTACGCCGATAACATCGCCCTTGGCCCGCTGGCTACAAGAGGAAATCGAGACCGTCATACACGCCCCCAACAGCGACCAGTCCATCCCCGTCACCGAGGCCAGCTTCGGGCGCATCGGCGACCCCGCCACCTTCTGGACGGAGAACATCCTGAGCGCAAACGGCGACGTGAGCCTCACATGGTTCGATTTCATGGAGCCCTTCATCATCCGTCCCACAGGCAACAACGAAAGCGGCAGCCTCAGCGTCTACAGCCTCTTCATCCCCGCCCGCCAAGCCCGCCTCACCATCAACGGCCAGCAAGCCAGCGGCCGCCCCAACCCCGAAGACGTCGACGGCCAACCCAGCAGTTCCGCATCGCTTGCGCTGTCAGAGAGCTGGCTGCTAGTGCGGTGAAGACGCTTGTATATCGCTTAGAGTAAGTTTCATTCTATGACGCCCAGGCCCGGAGAGAACTTACATGCCAATGCCAAGCATCAGGTCGATACAAGAAGCTCTCTTAGAGTTTGCGAACAGCCGGACCCGCTGGCACAAATACGACTCAATACCTTTTCTCGTGGAACGATTCAGAATCTCGGACGAAGAACAACAGTACCGTATTGTGGATGGTAGGTCAGTCCTAAGAGTGCGCATTGATGCGGCATTAGTAAGACTCAAGAAAGCGCAGCAGCTAGAAAATCCTGCCCAAGGCTACTACCAAGTCACCGAGCACATTGGCGACCTACTACCTCGCGTCGTGGACAACGATGGAGGTGTAGCCCAAAGTTGCCCCAGAAGAGCGCCTGTGACGCCGCCTACCAAGAAGGTACACGGTGCCCTCTCGTCAAGACTTGCTTGATAACATCAGCTTTGCAGGCTAGGGTTGTTCGAACGACTCGTCACTGGGTCGCTGGTTAGCGCTTGGATTGATGGCGGCTTCGCGTGAGCAGGCTGGCAATGCCATGGGGGTATACCGGGCGAAGAAGCATTCGAGTGGGCTTATAAGACGCAGCCACGGCCTATATCGGACTAGACATGATATGAGGCTACAGGTGAAACGATGTGAAAGCTCATTGGGTAAAGCGACGGTGGACAGAAGCTTCCCCGGTAACGCTGTCACACTCATGACAAGTCCGTCACGTTGTATCATGATCTTCTACGCAACACACCTTCGCGGCTAAGGCCAGAGAATACGTCAAGTGCGCATGGAGCGAGACGGATTTTCTTAATCGACGGTCCCAAGTTAGCTAAGTTGATGATTGAGCACGGTATTGGCGTTACTACAGATCACGCCGTATGGGAGGTCGTGCGGATCAATATCGACTACTTCACCGAAGAGTCGCCTCCAGAAACAATGTTAGGAGAATATACCATGAAAACCTTCATTCTGCGCAGCGACTATGTCCAGGATGAAGTAAGACGGACGGTGGAGCTCTAGAAGACTTCCCGTACTGACTCAGGTGCGCCGTTCGCCGATATACCCTAGAGGACGATCTTTACCGATCTTCGAGGAGCCACCCAAATCCTACAGATCGAAGGCATGCTGGACGATTCGGTGAAAAGATATGACGGTGGCACTTGCCCTCGAATTTCACCCCACGCGACTCTCATGAACCTTCGCCATCTAAATCCCACTCCGGTACTCCAACAGGAGGCACACACCATGACCACCAACCGCCAACCCTTCCAACTCGAAGAAGCAACCATCGAACAACTCCACGACGCTATCAAAGCAGGCGACATAACCTGCGTCGAGGTCGTCCAGCGTTACATCGACCGCGCCAAGGCCTACAACGGTGTATGCAGCATGCTCGTCACCGCCGACGGAGCGCCCATCCCCGAGTCCCGGGGAACGGTGCGGGCTGGCGAGGCCCTGCGATTCCCCACTGAGACCGTGCCCGCCTCCGACCTCCTGCCCGACCTGGACAAGTACCAAGGGCCTCCCATTGAGTACGGCAGAATGGAGTCCACCGCCTCCGATCCCAACGTGGAGCAGCAGTTCGGCATGATCGTCGGAGTCCCCAACGCCGGACAACTGAACGCCCTCGGCACACTGAACATCCGTGGCGAACGTTCCGTGACCTGCCCAGGCGAGTACGACCGCCATCCGTCCCAAGGCCCTCTGCCTCCAGGCGCACCCCCCATCTGCGATGAGTTCCGCCACCAACCCGATGCCTTGGAGCGCGCCGCCGAGTTGGATGCCGCCTACGGCCAAAACCCCGACCTGGAAGCCATGCCCATGTACGGCGTCGTCTTCTCCTTCAAGGACCCCTTCGACACCAAGGACATGCGCTCCACTGGCGCGGGCGACGCTGCCTACGACATCGACTTCCCCGCCCGCGACCACCTGCTGGTCGAGCAGTTGCGCAACAAGGGCGCCATCATCTTCGCCAAAGCCCTGAACTCCGAATACAACGGCCGCGCCGGCGATCCCGGCGGCCGCAACAACCCCGACAAGGTTCTCCCCTCAACCCTCGGCTACCAGCGCAGCACTTGGGCAGGCAACCCTTCCAACCCCTACGACACCACCCGCTCAGCATCCCTCGGCTCAAGCTCCGGCTCCGGGGTATCCGTCAGCACCAACCTCGTGATGGCCAGCCTTGGCGAGGAGACCCGCGCCTCCTGCCGCGGCCCATCCAACCACAACGCAGTATCCCTCATCCTTCCCCACAAAGCCCTGCTCGGATTTGATGGCGGCGCCATCGGTGCCGACATCTATTGCGACCGCACTGGCATCCTGTGTGTCGCACACTGAACGACTGCGCCAAGGTGCTGGACGCCTTGGCCGACCCCGAAGAGGGCTACTACGACCCCCGCGACCCCTTCACCACCGTCCCCCGCTCATCCCGATTGAGCACTCCTTACGCCTCTCATATCAGCCGGTCAGGTGGCGCAGGCGCCCTCGAAGGCGTGCGCCTCGGCGTCATCCGCGAGTCCATGGTCTACCCTCCCGGCTCGATGGCGGAGGTGCCCATCGTCAATGCCGCCGCTCAAGAGATTAAGTCGGTCCTCGGCGGTACCCTTGGAGCAACCCTCGTGGAGTCCACGGACCCACTCTGGGAACGCGACCCCGACATGGATGTCATGAAGACCGACTTCCGCAAGGCACTAGCCCGCCTCGTACCCGTCTTCATGCCCGACATCCTGTTCCGTCTCAGGTCCGACGGCCAGCCCGTCTTCCCCGACTTCGCCGCCGCCATCGTCCCCACCGAGTTCGCCCCCGGAAAGGTTTTCGGCAGTGGCGACATGCAGCCCATCGACTATTTCGTGCAGATGGCAGACGAGCGCATCCCCGCACCCTCCAACCTCGACATCGCCACCATTCAGCAGCAGGAAATGGCCATGGCCTTCCGCTTCCACATTCCCCAGTACCTCACCCGCCGCGCTGCCGACTGGCAGGCCCGCGGCTACACCGAGACCATGGTCGATTTCCCCGCCCTCAACGCCCGCTCCAAGTACTGGGGCGACGACCAGCGCGCTGCCTTCAAGAATTGGGAGGAAGTCACCGACCCGCGCAACCCATTGGGCGGACGCCAAGGAGTCGACGAGCGCATCATGCTACGGGAACTGCTGCGACGGGTCGATATGATGGTGATTCTGGAGAACCACCTCGACGCCTTGGTGCGCCTCCACACCCCGTGGCCCCCGGGCAAGATCGGCTGGCCCCACCAGCACGGCATCCAGTCCAACCTGCGCCCCGAGTCCTTCAACGGCCCCAATGCCGGCCTCACCGAAGTCCTAGTCCCCGCAGGCTACGTCACCGAAGCCTACGACCCCGTCTACAGCCTCAGCCCCGACGGCACCCGCTACGTCTCCACCCCCGTCACTGAGCCCACCTACCTCCCCGAACCCGGCCTCCCCTTCTCCCTAGTATTCCGATCCGAACCCGGCAAAGAGGACACCCTAATCCACATCGCCTCCACATACCAAGCCGCCTCCAACAGGCGGATACCGCCACCGGATTTTGGGCCGTTGGGTTAGGGAGGCTTGTCGCAGATGAGGAGGAAGTTAGTCGCCGGGATACCGGCACGACCGGGAGGCTAGGGCACCCAATATCCCGTGACCTAGAAGCTGATGGTGTGGTCTGCGCTGAGGACCGAGCAGGCCAACCGTCGGCTGGCCGCGTTGTATTGGATGTCCCATCGATTGATAACATCCCGTCCTAGCAATGACGGCAAGAGCCGATTGCCTTGGTTTGGTTCAGCAATCCGCAAATCGATATCGTAGATTCTGGTTTGGTCGCCGTCATTGAAGAGAAGGAATGCCGGCTCGATGAAATAGGAGGATATCCCACCCACACCACCTGAGCGTGTGCGCAGGCTCAATTGTGCGAACGGGATAACCATGCCACCCATATCTCGTTCGTGGAGCGAGGTGACTTCGGCCCCCGTGTCAAATAGGAATTCGACCGTCCCTCTGACTTGAAGCCGGGGAATGGCTACCGAGCATTCTACGAACGGTCGATCGAACTCATCGAACCACCCTACTATCACAAGACCATGGCCACGGGGTCGGGGTCCAGAAATGTTATCGCGAATTCCGAGGTATCGAGGCCGTGTGCCCTGACAACAGCGAGCACCTCCTCGAAAGTTAGCCCCATTGCTATAAGGCCGCTCTCTCCCATGGCTACCCATGATCCAGGGTGTTTCTCCAGCAATGCGTTGTACTCCTTGCTCAGCCGCATGCATATTTCCTGGTGCCTGCGCAGTCCCGCCATGACGGCCGCGAGGCCCCCGTCCTCTTCTATGCTCTTCAGCAGTGCTTCTATATCCAGAGGTTCTCTTTTCAGACCGTTCCCTTGCATCCGTCACCCCTCCACCAAGTCGGGAGCACTTGAGCTTTTGGCGATGGTCCCCGAGCTTCCGTCTTAATGAGTATGCCCACCATCTTCCCCGTCCCCATGCTCATGGTCCTCCCGAACACCCGTCGCATACTCCTCAGTCCGCCGCTCCAACTCCTCCGTCGTCACCAGCCCCTGCTCCAGAAGCAGCAACTCCATCGCCCGTAGCCACTCTATGGGTCAGCTGGACGACACGTCTCCTATCTCACAGGGAGTCAAATGCACGGTTATGAAGCTATGGCCCTCCACTCGCCCGACTATGGTTACCTGATCGCCCGGCGAAAGCATTGATGCCTTCAAAGTGTCGGCGTCACCGTATTCACATGCCAGGGCCCCATTTGGATCTGCTACATCTAGCCACAAGGTCTTGATCAAACCCGGAGTCTGACGCCATCGGACTCCCTGCACCTGTCCCGTTACCTCAACCCACTTGCCCTTGTACTGTGAATCTGCCGCCACCTCGTTGCTCTCATACGCGGAGTATAAGTTCTCAGCATCAACCGCAAATATCTCCGGGCTATCGGTGGACACTGGATGCTGGACAGGTTCAGGCCGCGTCTCGTCAGCTTCACACCCAGGCCCAGAAAGAGGACTCCAAGAACGGTCACCATGACCAAGGCGACAGGTACTTTCACGGTTTGTCCCCGGGCTTCGCTGGCGCCCATCAAACCAGGCGGGAAAGCCCTAATGAGTATGCCCACCATCCTCCCCATCCCCATGCTCATGGTTTTCCCGCACACCCGTCGCATACTCCTCTGTCCGCCGCTCCAACTCCTCCGTCGTCACCAGCCCCTGCTCCAGAAGCAGCGACTCCATCGCCCGTAGCCACTGGTCGTAATACCGTCCTTCAATTCCCCGGCTTTCGTCCGACGAAATCTGCCCCACCAGGTGCTCCCGGAAGTCCCGCCACGGGTACACCCGCTGGTTATTCAGAGCCACGGCAATCCCAAAGGCCCTGCCCTCCCACGGCTCCTCAAATACAAGCTCGCCATTGAGACGTGGCAGAGCCTCCGCACCCTGCATCGAGCTTATTTCAGGGTCGGGTTGCGTGCTCATGCTAGTCGCCCGCCACCGCTACCGCAGGGGCTGTGACAAGCGCCACACCCACCATGGAGTCCCGGCTCACCAACTCCGCCAGTTCCTCCTCACTCATCCCCTCAGTCCCAGCCGGACGCTGTGGCAGAACCATATACCGCACCTCGGCAGTGCTGTCCCACACCCGTATCTCCTTCGAGTCCGCCAGTTCCAGCCCGAAGTCACTGAGCACTGAACGGGGCTCGGACACAGCCCGCGACCGGTAGGCGAAGGACTTGTACCAAGCAGGCGGCAGACCCAGCACTGGCCATGGGTAGCAGGAGCAGAGGGTGCACACCACCATGTTGTGCACATCGTCAGAGTTCTCCAGCACGATGATCTGCCCACCCTGGTACCCGATGAAGCCCATCTCAGCAATGGCGTCGGTGCCATTCTCCAGCAGTCTCTTCCTGTACTCAGCGTCCGACCAAGCCCGCGCCACCACCTTGGCCCCGTTCATCGGCCCAATGTCCTCCTCGTAGGTCTCCACGATGGCGTCAATGGCATCCGAGGCAATCAGCCCCTTCTCCACCAGCAGCGACTCGATTGCCTTGGTACGCGCCGATGCATACGACTCCACACCATGATGTCCGTCACTCATGTTCGACCTCCAAATCTTTCAATCCTCTCAGGTTCCTAGCTCAGCATACTCAGGCTGTTAGCGAGGTCACGCCCGCAGGTAGCCGCTGGCAATGGTTTGCCGTCCAACCGGTAGAGTTCAACCGCCTCGTCTACTATCCTGCAAAGCTCTCCGAACACCCGGCGTTCATCGTCACCATGACACCCGCCATATATCAGGCCCGGGGCGCTTCCCACATAGCATCCGTCTTCCTCATTCCATTCAACAATCTTCACGTACCGGGCGCTGTCTTTCATTCTGAAACTCGGTTCACGAATCCGGCTCGCTCCAATTCGGATATCAGTTCACGAATCTTGGGAGGCGCGTGGCAGCCTAAGCAGGCTCCAGATAGCTGTCCCACAAATCGATATACACGGCCCCACTGCCCTCCGCCGAATCTCCCCAAAGCTCCGACGCGTCGAACTTCACGCTATACAGCGCCTCGGGACTGTGGGTCCCATCCACGAGATCATCAGCCAAGTCATGATACCCATATGAGTCCGAGATGACCCCATGGCGCCCCCGTGCATACCGTGGCAGCCGGTGGTGCCCCTTGGGGTGCTCGTTCTTCGTGACAATCGCATCCCCAACCTTGAACCTGCCCGGCTTGCCCGTCTCACTCGGCGTGGGCATCCGGTTGCGCACCCGATGCACTACCTGCTCCACAAGAGCGGGGTCCTCCCGGCGGGGCACCTCCGCATCCGGGTGCTCTTGGTAATAGCGGATGCGGTCATCCAGCTCCGCCTGCGTCACGATACCCAACTCCACCAGCCGCCTCTGGGTACGAAGCAGCCACCGCTCATAATAGGGCGTACTGACATACTCAGCAGGACTGAACTTCTCCAAGGCATGCCGTCCCCCGTCAGTGCTGGGGTAGAAACGCACCATCCCCGACACCGACATCGCAAAAAGCCTTCCCTCCCACGGCTCGTGGAAAACAGGCTCATTCTCCTCCCGGTGCACCGTCCCAAACCCGTGCATCCCACCCATATCATGAATGTTGTTCATACAACGCCACTCCTTTGAAGTTGAGCCATGTCGCTCACTCTACGGTGGGGCAATATAAGCGTCAAGAACCAAACACCGCCTTACGCAGCGTCTCATTCAACCGCGTCTGCCACCCCGGCCCACCCGCGCGAAAGTGCTCCGTGACATCCGAGTCCAAACGTATGGACACCCGCTGTTTCACTGGCTTCTTCTGCATCCCTCGGCTGCGCTTCCAGCGCTCCACCCATTCTCGGTCCACCTCTATAGCAGGGCGCATCTGCGCAAAGTCTTTTGCTGTCAATTCCGGGGCGTCCGGGTCTCTGGCAATACCCGCTTCTATAGCCACCTCTTTGCCCCACTTGGCTTCAATTTCTGTGAACGTCATATCGCTCGCGACAATGGCATCCCATTCTTCTTGCGTTACCTCATGTGGCTTTTCCATAGAGACTCCTCTCCCGCCGGCTGGGAGGTCGCAGGCTTATGATTCGCCTTCGGGCACCCCGGTCTACGAATACCACGTAATGCAGTTCCCCTTGGATATATCCCAAAGCTCCCTGCCTTGACTCCCCACGTCGTGGACTTGGCACGATGTCGGCACTAGCCCAGTCAAAACCCTCAATAGAAGCAAAATCGATTCTGTGCTTCTCCAGATTCTCTAGACGCTTGGCCTCATCCCATTCGTATTCCAAGGTTTATTGTACAGACAATTTATGCAAGCGCCACCCCGAAACGAACCGGCGCTCCCAGCCCGCTACCCCCTCCCCGAAGACCCCACAACCTCCCTCACATACCGGTTCACCGGCACCGCCAACCCCAAATTCCCCCGCAGCGTGCTCGCCTCATACTCCGTCCGGAACAGCCCCCGCTCCTTCAGTATCGGCAGCACCTGGTCAATAAAATCATCAAACACTTGCGGCAGCACCGCCCCGTTCAGCATGAACCCATCGGCCGCCCCCGACTCGAACCACTCCTGCATGATGTCGGCCACCCGTTCCGGCGTCCCCATGAAAGCACTCTTCGGATTGGTGGCCCGGTGGGCCATCTGCCGCAGCGTCAGCTTCTCCTCCCGCGCCATCTGCTTCAGCCTGTCGGTTGAACTCTCCCAGCCGTTCCTCGCGAAGTCACCCAACTCCGGGAACTGCTCATCAAGCTCAAACTGCGTGAAATCGATGTCATTGAAATACCGCCCCAAGTAGTTCAGCGAGTCCTCAATGCTGACCAAGTCGCATATCTCTTGGTACTTCGCTTCAGCGTCAGCCTCAGTCTGTCCAACAACCGGAGAACAACTGGGCAGAATGTACATCTCTTCCGCACTCCGCCCATACCGCACTGCCCTGTCCTTTACGTCGTCGCGGAACCCCATCGCACTGGCTAGGTTGCCCGATGTGGTGAAGATCAGGTCCGCCTGCTTCGCAGCAAACTCCTTGCCTGCCTCCGAGGCCCCCGCCTGAATCAGGACAGGCTGGCCTTGCGGCGACCGCGATATATTCAGCGGCCCCTGCACCGAGTAGAACTCCCCTTTGTAGTTCACCCGGTGCATCTTCTCTGGGTCGAAGAACACTCCCCGCCCCTTGTCCCGCACAAACGCATCATCCTCCCACGAGTCCCATAACCCCTTCGTGATTTCCACATATTCGTCAGCCATGCGATACCGCAAATCATGCTGCGGGTGCTCCGGCTTGTTGTAGTTCAGGGCCGAGCCTTCCAACGGCGACGTCACGATGTTCCAAGCCGCCCGTCCCCCGCTGATGTGGTCGATGGATGCGAATTGTCGCGCCACCGTATAGGGGTCGCTGTAAGTGGTTGAGAGAGTGGCAGCCAAGCCGATATGCGTCGTGTCCATCGCCAGAGCAGCCAGCAGGGTCAGGGGCTCAAACCGGTTCAGGAAGTTGGGGTGCGACTTCTCGCTGATGTAAAGACCATCCCCGAAGAATACGAAGTCCAGCTTCGCCGCCTCCGCCTTGCGCGTCAGCCCCCGGTAGTACTCCAGATTGATTGCCCCATCGGCCACCGCCTTGGGGTGACGCCACGACGCCATATTGCCCCCGGTGCCCGCAAGGAACGCACCGATGCGCATCTTTCGTCCGTTAGGCATCCTTCACCCCCATCACCAAATCAGGGTTGCTACCGGTTCTACCTATGCACCATTCTCAGAGAAAGCCTGTCCCAGCAACTCATACGACCGGAGCCTCTTCGAGAACTCCCTGATGGCCGTCACCGCCACAACCTCATCCGCCCGGTGCTGCTCCTGCAACGCCAAGAGCTTCTCCCGTGCAACGGCAGGCGACCCATGCACCACGCTGGCATCCTTCACCATGATTTCGTACTTCTCACCCGACTGCCTGCCAAACTCCTCACCGCCCTCCACCGACCCCACTGTCAGCGTCCGCCCGCTCTCCAGCCGGATCCGCACCACCTTCACCTCGCTGGCAAGCTCCTGCGCCTCCTCATCCGTCTCCGCCACGATCACCGGCAGTGCCAGCATCGCCTCGGGCTCTGTGCCATGGCCCCTATCAAACTCCTCGTGATAGGCCTCCATCGCCCGCGCCATCATTTCATCATCGCTATTCAGGAACAGCGCGAACACATACGGCATCCCCATCCTAGCCGCCGTATGCGCGCTCGCGTCCGTGGTGCCAAGGAGATACAAACCGGCTGGCTGTGGCGGCACAGGACTGGGACGAAGCCCATACAGGGGATGGTCCTCCTCCAGCGAGTCTTCCAGAAACCGCCGCAACTGCACCAGCTTGTCGTCAATATGAGTAGCCTCGGCCACCCTGTCCTGTTGCAGTGCCTTGGTCGACAGCGGATGCCCTCCAGGCCCCCGGCCAATTCCCAGATCAACCCGTCCCGGCGCCAGCGACGCCAGCACGTTGAAGTTCTCCGCCACCTTGAACGGGCTGTAATGCTGTAGCATCACCCCGCCCGAGCCAACCCGTATCCGCGAGGTCTTGGCCAGCAAATGCGACACCAGCACCTCCGGCGACGACCCCATCACCCTGTTCGAAGCATGGTGCTCCGCCACCCAGAACCGGTGATACCCCCACTCCTCCGTCTTCTGCGCCAGCTCAATCGTATGGTTCAACGCCTCGCTGGCGGTCTCATCCTCCGCCATAGGACTCTGGTCCAACACGCTCAGCTTCAGTTCTCGCTCCGACACTATCCCCATCCACTATGCCTATCTTGGGACGTCCACCTGCTCCGGCCTCACTACCAACTGAAATTGGAATCCAGCAGCGCGGCCTCTCCTATGACAGGTCTCGTCTCGTCATTCTGGTACCATCTGGGAATTTGCCGCGGCTCACTTGCGTCGTCAGCGGGAAATGCGGTAAGGCGCACGGCGAGATGCTCCCGGGGCTCAGGCTGCATACGGACCAGCACATCTAGGTAGCCTTGTTCGAACGGAACGCGAACGGTGTACTCCTTTTCCCACGCATCGAACGACTGTTCCATGTCCTTGCCCATTGCATCAAGATACTGGGCATAGGCGCCGTACCAGAACTCGTCTGTGAGATTGGCTTCGCGAGCGGCAGTGGTGCTGAAGAAATCGCTCATGCTTACACGTGGTTGAGACAAGAATCACCTCTGCGTCTCGTAACTCGGAAATGGTGACCGCAAACTAAGCGTTCGATATAGCTTCCAAGACTATGAGTTTAATCTCTTGAGCTTCCTCCGGCAATAAAACGCTGCCTGCGTTGACTGCCTCCGATGTTGCTCCTGTAAGAATGCTACTATATGCCCGCTATACCAGTGCTCTTGGCAGGCTTCAGTGATTCTGGAGGTGTCCAAATGGCTTCTGAGGCCGGACAAACAGTTGCTCTGACCCATCGCAAGCCCGCCATGATCGTGGTCGACATGCAGAACGCCTTCCTCCACGACCAAGGCTCTGTAGCCACCATGGGACTCGACATAACCTATATGAAAGAGACCGTCGCACCCGTCGCCCGGCTGGTGCAAACCTGCCACGACACCAACGTCTCCATCATCTTCACCCGCTACGTCCTCCGAGCCGACTACACCGACGCTGGCCTTCGCGAGGAGCGACGCCCCGGAGCCTGCGCCTCCGGCTCTCTCGTCGCCGGCTCGTGGGACGCTGACCTCGACCCCCGCATGGATGTCCGGGATACCGACTACATCCTCGACAAGACCCGCTATAGCTCCTTCTACAACACCAACCTAGAGGTCATCCTCCGAGGCCTGCAGGTGGACACCCTCATCGTCTGCGGTGTCACCACCGAGATCTGCGTCGACTCCACCATACGCGATGCCTACTTCCGCGACTTCAGAATCCTGGTTCCCCATGACGCCGTAGCCGCCACCGACATCGAGCGCCACCATGGCACCCTGCGCACCATCGAGTACGGCTTCGGCACCGTAACCACCACCAATGCCCTCATCGATGCCCTCCAAGGCGCGGCACCCTCAGACCGCAATGCCCCCGTAGGCAGCACCGGAACGGCACGCGCGTGACCCATCCGTGCAATCCCTGCTGCGCACCATCATCCAATGAAACTCGGGCGGCCGGGCTCGCAGCATGAGCACGTCCCTCATCCTGGCCATCGTCTTCACTTTCATCGCCGCCATAGGCTTCGGTTCGGGCTCCATCTTCATCCGCGTAGCCACCCAGCGCATACCCGCGCCTACGGCCACCATGTTCGCCGTCATCTCCAGCGCCATCGTCGCCATGATACCCGCATGGGTATGGCACGGCTCCGAAATGGTGAGCCAACCTCTGGATGCCCACGGCTGGTTCGCCCTCATGGGCTTGCTCGGATACCCCTTAGCCTTCACCTTTCTCAACATCGCCATCAAGTTGGTGGGCGCATCCCGGGCCGCCCCCTTCAGCTCAGTCCAGCCCATCTTCGCCTTCGCCATAGGCACCCTGCTGCTCGGCGAGGAACCCGGACTCCTAGTAGCCGTCGGTACCCCCGTGATCGTCGCCGGCTTGGCCTTGGTCCTCACATCCCGCGCCCAGCGCGGAGCAGACCAAGGGTTCACCCGGTCCGACTTCCTCGGCTACCTCCTCGCCACCGCCTCCTCCGCCACCTTTGCCAGCCGCGACTCCCTGATCCGCCACGTGGTATCCGACGTTGCCCCGCCCTTGGTCACCTCTGCTTATGCCCTGACCATGGGCAGTATCATGCTCTTGGCCATGACCCTCCCCAGCGCCATACGCAGCTTCCGCGCCGTGCCCCCCTACTACATCCTCATGTGCATCATCACCGGCGTGACCCAGGGTGTCGCCGTTATCGCCCTCTTTCAAGCCCTCAGCCGCGCCCCCGTCACCGTCGTCAGCCCCATCCTCGCCACCAGTTCCCTGTTCGTCCTCGCCTTAGCCCACTTCACCCTGAGCCGCTTGGAGTCGGTCACCATCCCCCTCGTCATCGGCACCACCCTCACAGTCGTGGGCGTGGCCTTGGTGGTCCTCGGCGCCGCCGAATAGCAGGAGCAGACGCTGGCACTGGCAATATTCCTGACCTTCGTAGCAGCCATCGGCTTTGCTACTAGTGCCGTCTTCGTGCGTTTCGCCACCCAGAGAATCCCGGCCCCCACCGCTACCCTCTTTACAGTCCTCACCAGCATCCCCATAGCCGCGGCTCCCGCCATCGCCCTCCACCACTCCGAAATGCTGGCCCAGCCTCTGAAAGCCTACGGCTGGTTCGTCATCATGGCCCTGCTCGCTTACCCCCTAGCTACCCTGTTCTTCAACGTCTCCATTAAGCTGGTTGGCGCGTCCCGGGCCGCCCCCTTCCAGTCAGCCCAACCCATCTTCGCCTTCACTTTGGGCACCCTCTTCCTCAGTGAAGAACCCGGTTTGCTGGTTGCCGTCGGCACTCCGGTGATAGTGGCCGGTCTAGCCTTGGTCCTCACTTCCCGCGCATCCCGCGACCCCTCCCAAGGCTTCACTCGCACCCACCTCCTCGGCTACCTCGTGGCCCTCGGCTCGGCCGCCTCTTTCTCCACTCGCGATGTCGTAAGCCGCCATGTCGTATCCGGCATCGCTCCGCCTCTCTTGACTTCCGTCTACACCATCGTCATCGGCAGCATCATGCTCTTGGCCATCACCCTCCCTAGTGCCATCCGCAGCTTCCGCGGCGTCCCCTTCCGTTACACCTCCAAGTGCATCCTCGCCGGTGTATTCCAAGGCATCGCCAACATCTCCCTCTTCCAAGCCCTCAGCCTCGCCCCTGTCACCGTGGTTAGCCCCACCTTGGCCACCCAGTCCCTCTTCGTCCTAGCCATAGCCCACTTCACCCTCACCCGCCTCGAGTCCGTCACCATCCCTCTAGTAATAGGCACCTCCCTCACCGTGGCAGGCGTCGCATTGGTGGTATTGGGAGCCTCCGGCTAGTCGGCTCCCCAAATGCATCGACAAACGGAGCTAACCTAGAACCAAAGCTGCGCCATGCAACGGTTGAGCAGCGCATTATTGCTGCCAATGTGCTAAGTTACGCGCAGTGGACAACTTGCTGGAGAGAAGATGGCTACGTCGCCATGCCATGGCTGCGCCCTTTGGTGTGACCATAGCTACTATCCTGCTTGCTTACTTGGCCGAGCCACACCAGTGGGCCAGTAGGGAAGGCCTGCGTTTGGCCGGTTCCTTGGTTGACCTAGGAGCAGTTCTCTATGGTATGTTCATCGTGTTAGTGGAGAGGGGAATAGCCATGATCTGGTGGGCATTGGAACAGCGTCAAAAGTGGCGAGAAGAAAGACTCGCTAGACAGGAGAAATTGGGGGCCGAAAGGGCTGCTCGGGAAGAGCAGGCTCGCGCTGAAGGTCGTGCTGAAGGTCGCGCCGAGGCCTACATCGAGGTCCTGGAAGCCTTCCGCGGTCAGCCTGACGACAAGTGGGACGAGATACTGGAACGCCTAGCTAGGGAAAGGGGCATCACCCCGGACGATACCCCTTCCCCCAATGGTTCGAGCAACTAGCGAGCCTGCTCCCGGTACACCCCCACCGCCTCCATCAGAGGCCGGTCCGTGCAAGAGAAGATGATCGACCGCTCCCTGTTCGACGAGTTCCGGTGCCGGTGCCACGACCAGTTCGGCACCACAAAGAAGTCGCCCTCCTCCCACACCAGTTCCTCACCCTCAACCTCCGACGTCCCCGACCCCTCAAACGCATAGCACACATGATTAGCCGTATGCCGGTGCGCCGCCGTCTCCTCTCCCGGCTCCAGCATCTGTATCCAACACGAGAACGTCGGGAAAGTTGACCCACCCGTCGCCGGGTCTCGGTACTCCAGCACCCGCGCATCGAACGGACTCTTGTGCTCCGGCAGCATGTCCAGCAACGCTGGCAGCGTCTCGCTCCACTTGTACGACAGCTTCTGTGGCGCCTGCCCCGGAGGCGACAGCGCACCCGGCGTCCGTATCGCGCTGTCCACCTGCGAATGCTGCATCTGGAACTTCTCCTCCGAGTGCGACTCGAAGAACTCCGTCCGCAGCATCGACATCAACCCCGTGTCCAAGCAGTCAATCCAGATGGCATGCTCCGGCGAGTCATTGATGTGGTTGTGCCAGCCCCAGTTCCGCTGCACCAGCAAATCGCCCCGCTCCATACTGCACTTCTCGCCATCCGTGATGGTGCAGACATCCGGGCTCCCCTGTATCACGAACCGCATCGCCGCCAACGTATGCCGGTGCGCAAACACCGACTCCCCCGCCTTTACCAACTGCACCGCCATCGCCAGCGTGTTCGTCGCCCCGCCACTCAGGCTCGGATGCGACAAGTGAATCGCCCTCCGCGTATCCCGGTAGTCCGTCGGCACCAACTCCGTAGCCGCCTCCAACCCCGCACGCAACGTATCCCACTTCCACAACCGCGCTGGCCCAAACGGGTCAGGCTCCCGGTACAACGCCGCCTTCCCCTGCCACAACCCCCGCAACTCCTTCTCCCCCAGCCAGTCATTCAAAGACTCAATCCTGTCCATAGGCGCCTTCGTAAGCACATCGGCCTCCTGCTGCACCGCTACTCTCGCAACGGTGTCGAGTTGCGGGGATTATATCGCAATGCCCGTGAGTGTCGTGAGAGGGCACCATGAAAGTGGTCCACCTCCCTGCTCCAATGACAACGGACGCTTGACACGTCTCTCCGTCAGACTCTAGTGTTGCGTTGGGGACTATGGCAACTCTTGACCGGGTGAACGAGATTTTCGCCGACGCGAGGGCACTTCACTCAGCTTCACTAGAGCGCTTGGCCGCAGGGGATATCCGCGACGCATCAGAAAAAGCCTGGGCCGCCACCAAGCGAGCCACCGACGCCTTGATCCTAGCCCGGCTTGGATGGGAGCCCGAACGCACACCGGATACCTCAAGAGAACTCGGCAGACTTGCCCAAGTTGACCACCGGCTGCGAAGCCTTGTGCCGCGATACTATACCCGGATGACTTTTCTACATGGAAAGTGCTTCTATCTTGGATTATGTGATTCCTTGGAGCGCACCGAACGCCGCATTCGCGAAACGGCAGACTACATTGAGGAAGCGGAGTCCCTAGCTACTTTGCAACGATAATAGTGTTTAAGATAGCGAGGGGACTCCGTCTGTGAAAGGAGGAACATCCATGGTAGTCACCAATAAGGTAAGCGCCATGTTCTCGGAAGCTCGTGCACTCCATGATACCTCCCTAGCTAGCTTGGAGCGGGACGACATCCGTGATGCAGCAGAGATGGCATGGCTGGCTACTAAGCGGGCCACCGATGCCCTGATTATGGCCCATGTAGACCGCGAGCCTCAAACCGAACTGGAGACCTCTACAGAATTGGAACGGCTCTCAGGAAAGGACCCACGGGCCGAGGCCCTGACCGGCCCCTACTGCGTGAACTTGGAATACCTTCACCACTCATGCGCCCGCCTCGGCCTGTGTGACCCCGCCGAATCCGCCGAGCAATACATCCGCGAGACAGCAGACTACATCCGTCACGCAGAATATCTGGCAAACTCAGCGCCATAGACAACTCACCCCCCCAACATTTGACACCCCTCCCCAACCCTCCCCATAATCCCCCGCAAGCCCCCTCTCAGGAGGTCCCCAACATGCCCACCCAGCGTTTCGCTCCCATGGCCAAGGACTTCCCCACCTTCGACTGCGACGCCCACATCGTCGAACCCGCCCTCGTCTGGCAAATGGCCGCCGACAACCTCCCCAAGGACGAACTCGAAGCCCTCAAGAACACCATGTGGTACGACCCCGCCACCAACCAGATGCTCGTCAACGGCATCACCGACGTCAGCAATTTCTTCCCCGTCCCCGACGTCGGCCCCGGCAAGATCGACATCGTCCGCCTCGCTGGCCCCGGCATGAAGCACGACATCCAGCGCGCCATCAACGTCCGCAACGTCAACCCCGACACCGCCATCACCGCCGAGCAGTCCCGCTACCTCGCCCACGACGGCGCAGGCGAGCCCGGCCCCCGCCTCCGCGACATGGACACCCAGGGCATCGACCAGGTCATGATTATCCCCTCCGACATCGACACCTACCCTTGGCTCCAGAGCGCCCTCGGTGCCAAGGCCATGTGCAAGGCCTACAACGACTGGGCCTACAACTACACCCTCGAAGACCCCGACCGCCTCTTCTTCGCCGCCCTGCTTCCCATGCAGAGCCCCAAGTACGCTGTCGAAGAACTCTACCGCGTTGCCGCCATGGGCTGCCGCGTCGCCCTCATCCGCCCCATGGACGCCCAGGGCAACTACCCCGTCCAGCCCAAGTACGAGCCCCTGTGGAACGCACTAGAAGACACCAACGTCGTCTACGGCATGCACCCCTTCCCCGCCTTCGGCAACGCCAAGCCCCCCGGCTACACCGAGCAGTATTCCGGCGCGGAACTCATCCGCCGCACCATGACCACCGCCGGCCTGCCCCACCGCTTCCTCGCCAATGTCCAGAATTTCCAAGCCGAGGCCGCCCTCTGGGTCACCCTCGTCCTCATGTCCGGCTTTTTCGAGCGCCACCCCAAGATCAACGCCGCCGTCTTCGAGGCATCCTCCACTTGGCTCAGCTTCCTCCTCGACGAATGCGACAAGACCTACACCCTCTACCGCAACGAGCGCAGGCTCCCCGCCCTCAAGCGCCTCCCCAGCGAGACCTTCTTCCAGCACTGCGTCACCGGCTTCGAGGGCGACGAGGCCCCGCCCTCACGCATGCCCGAGTTCTACAAGGACATCCTCGCTTGGTCCTCCGATGTCTACCACCACGACGGCGACGACGCTTGGGCCGCCATGGAGATGATGGAGGAGTGCGAGCTTCCCATCGACTACCAAGCCCGCTTCCTCGGCGGCAACGCCCGCCGCCTCTACAACATCGACCCCCCAAAGACCATCATCCGCCACCGCGTCACCGAAATCCAACGCCCCGACTGGTGGCCCACCGAACAGGAAATCGCCGCCTCCCTCCACCCCCAAGCCAGCGTCCCCCGCCCCCACCCGTCATTCCCGCGAAGGCGGGAACCCACGTAACCCAGACCACTCCCGTCATTCCCGCACCCCCCACTCCTGTGATTCCCGCGAAGAGCCTGCCCCCGTGCAGACGGGGGCGGGAACCCACGTAACCCCAACCACCACCACAACCCCTAACCCCCCATCTTGCCAACCGTTGCAACTCGTGATAACCTCACCAACCAAACTTTTGGTACAACATCTCAATTATGAACCCCATGACACCCCCATACCCTCACTCACCAACCCCCACTCCATCCCCAACCCCCTCCGTCCCCCAAGGATAAACCACCCCACCCGCCCAATCACCCACGAGGAACACTGACGCATGCAATTGATACAACGTCCCAGCACGCCCGCCAACCTCGCCTGCAAGCTCCTCGCCCTCTGCCTGCTCGCCGCCGCCGCCCTCGCCACCGCATTCCTAAACCAGCCTGCCGCCCACGCCCAGCAGGTTGATAACGACTACGTGGATGTGGCGATGGCTCTGGAATTTCGCAATAGGTTTGGCGAAACCACCCAAGTACAAGGCCCCGATTTGACAGTAATCGTGATGAACCATGGGTCAAGGGCCGCCTACGACGTGGAAGTCGTCGTGGACATCGTCTATCCCACAAACACGGTCTGGTTCGCACGGCCAAGCGATGTTCCCATCGGGAGTGTGTCCATGGTGGGCACGTTCCCGGCGGTCAGTGCCGCCGCCGCCCGGGGCGGTGGATACTCCCTCCGCTGGACCATAACGGCGCTCCCGGGGCTGGCATATGAAGAGCTGGAGGTAGAAGGACGCGTTACGGGTCACGACATAACCCAGATTCCTAATGTCGAGCTCTGGGATGAGAAATATTCCCCGCTTGAGTTCTACGGAGAGGTGACCACGTCATCCTTTGACCTCCATTCGGGAAACAACACCGATCGGCTCTGGGCCGAGGCAACTCACCACGATCAGTCTTACCATGCCCGAGTTAAGCCCGATTATAAGATCCTCAGCCTGTCCGTGGACGAACCGAACCCTTCGCCGGGTGACATCGTCAACTTCACCTTCGTCGCAGATCCGGGTGAATATACCAACATCGACAGTCGGGTTAGCATTGGACTGACTGACGGCCTCGCCGTCGACGAAGATGCCAGTGCCACCCCCGCGCGTTCGATAACTACCGAATTAACCAAGGTTGCTGGTGCTGGTCAAACGCCGGCTCCCGTGAGCTACAGCGATGGCGTGTTCACCATCGGGACGAGACGATATACCGAGTCCATAGGCACACTCACCGCGACTGTGCCGGTCAGGGTGGCCAGCGACGCCGTGGTGAATGAACAGTGCCTGACGGTGACAATCACCGGGAATCCCCCGCCAGGTGCCGGGCCCTACAACGACGACATATCGGACAATGTGGTGGAGCTGTGTTTGGGAGACCAGCCGCCGGAACCGCTCGTAAGTGGCCGAGTTGACGCCTTCACGGTGTACCCCTGCGTTGGAATTACAACTGCTCCGTGCGACACCGGGAATGACATGCGTGTTCGAGCTGTTGATTCGTCCGGTCTTCCGTTGCCTGAAGGTACAGCGCTGATCCGGATCCATCCTCTAAGGGCCAGAATATACAACGGCCATACGAACTCCTCCAGTGTGCTGCAAAGCGTCAATGACGGCAACACGGTTTCATGGCAGACGGCAGTCGCCACAGGCGAAACATACACAGATGTGGTAAGGAAAGGCGTCCAACTATATTACTCTAGAGCCCCATTCGCAGGGCACGAAAGTGATTGGAAACGGCCTCAATATGGGATTTCGGCCAGGGATGTGGCCGGAAACACCCCGCCGCCGGGGAAGGTGTTCTTGCGCAGCACGTTCTCTGGTAACGAGCTTCGGAAGGCCGAGAGTCCAAATTATGAAGAAGTCCCGACGACCCTGTCCAGCAGCGCAGTTACACCATCCGAATTCCACCGATTTTTGGAGTTCGAGAAGCTGGGAACATACAAGATTACATGGCACGCGGCAGCCAAACGCTCGACCTCGCACGGCTCCGAAGACTGCCTTCCCAACAGCGCCGATCCCCCCGTCAACCAAGCATTTTGCGCCACAGAAACATACACCTTCCACGTAGGCCCCATAGCGGAGTTGGAGGTGCGGAACGGAGGCGCAAGTTCCCTCGCCCCTGCCGACCGGAACGCCCTGTCGATAGTCGCCGTCAACAACGGTCCTGACACGGCCCCCGCCGCGCGTGTGACCGGGCTCCCCACGGGCGCGGCGGCCCTCCACATCAGCCATGGCCGCTACGACTCCAGCACCGGCGTGTGGAACATCGGCGAACTGAGGGTCAGGGGCTACTACCGTTCCGCGGGGACTTCCGAACCAACCCTGGTCCTCGGCGCGTCTGCCGGGGACACCGCCAGAGTAAGCATCGCCAGCGCGAAGAACTACGAGGTCTGCATCGGCGGCAAGAGCAACCCAGGGAACCTAGCCCACACCACGCAAGCGGCCTGCGAGGCTGTTGATGCCAACTGGATCGCAACACCAACCCCACCCAAGTGCGTCGACAACAACGGCAACACCCTCAGCAGCCTTGACACGCAGGATAAATGCGATGGGTACGGCGCCGGTTGGCATACCACCAAATACTACGACTACATCGCCAGCAACAACACCGCCACCATCACCGCGAAGCGGGGCACCGGCGGCAGGCCCGTCCGGGCCGGCGACCCGGCTGCCCCCGGCAGCCCGAGGACACAGACGGGGGCCACCATCGTGATGTGGGACGAGGTCGGGCTTCTGTACGGCCTCCCCGTCGAGAGCTATCAGGTGGAGGAACTCCAAGGCAGCCGCTGGACCCGGCTGGGCAGCATCTCTCACAACCAGTACGCGGTGATGCAGACCCGCGGCAGCGCCTACCGCGTGCGGGCCGTGAACGCGGCGGACGAAAAAGGGCCTTGGTCCCCCAGCACGGTGCAGGTGCAGGCCGGTTACGCCAGCCCGCCCCTCAACCTCCGCACCCAAGCCGACGGCAACAACGCCATCGACATTTCCTGGGACGCCCCGGACGACATGGGCGGCTCGGCCATCACGGGCTACACCGTGCAATGGTCCACGGACAAGACCGGAAGCTGGAACAACGCCGGCAGCACCACGGCCACGACCCGCACCTTCAAGCACCGCGGCCTCCAGACCGGGGCCGTCCGGTGGTACCGGGTGGCGGCGCGGAACAGCAGCGGCCTTGGCCTCTGGTCCGACCCCGCCCAAGGGCAAACGGTCTCCGGCGTTCCCAACGCCCCCACTCTCACTGCTAGGACCCTCTCCAATTACCAGATCGAACTGACCTGGAACAAGCCCAACGACAACGGCCAGCCCATCACCAGCTACAAAGTGGAGCATTCCGACGACGGCTCGGCCGAAAGCTGGAATGATCTGGACACCCCAGCAGCCGACGCCACCGCCCACACCGACGAGACCCTGAACTCCAACACCCTGCGTTACTACCGTATCCGCGCCAGCAACAGCGAGGGCAACGGGGCATGGTCGCGTACGGTCTCGGCAAGGACGCAACTCGACCCGCCCTCCCCGCCGTCTGTGACCAGCGTGGAAGCCGACGGCCCAAACGCCATCGAGGTCACTTGGGATGAGCCGTGGGTTTTCGAAGACGAGATGGCCGTCACCCAATACGAACTGCAATGGTCCAAGAACCAGTACGCCGAGCTCTGGCGCGGTTCGCGCAAGTTCTCCAGTTCCACCTTCTCCTATCGTCATACCGGGCTGAAACCCGGCGAGACCTGGCACTACCGCGTCCGCGCCACCAACGGCGGCAACCGATGGAGCGAGTGGTCGTACCTTATTCAGTCCGCGACCACGGCTTCCGCCAACGCCCCAAAGGCCGTGAGCAGTTTCAGCGCCCGGTATGACAAGGCCTCGGACCAAGTCAATTTGACATGGAACGTTTTGGCCGTCGAAGGCCAGACAATCAGCTACGAGGTGGAGCACTCGGAAGACGGCGGCGACTGGCGTGATCTGACCCCCATCTTAAGCTCAAGCTCAAGCTGTGACGCTGGGAAATGCGCCTACGCGGACACGGATACCTGGCCCAGCGCCAAGCTGTCCTACCGTGTCCGGGCGACCAACGACAGCGATGCCGGGCCGTGGTCCAGCGTGATATCGGTGACGGTCCCAGCCGACCCGCCCGACGCCCCCCGCATGAACTGGGTGGCCCCTGACGGTTCGAACCACATCGTCATCGGATGGGACCCGCCATACTACGATGGCGGCTTGCCCGTCACCGCATACAAGCTCCTGTGGTGCCGCGTCCTCGCCGACTCGGACGTCGACCCGTGCGCCGTCGATCCCGCGGAGAACAACCCTCTGGCCGACCCGCCCGGATACAGTGCTATCTCCCTCGGCGTGTCGGCCCGGTCCTACACCCACTCCGTCAGCCCAGGCTACTACTACTCCTACCTGCTGCGGGCCACCAACGGCGGCAACCGCTGGAGCGAGTGGAGTGAGTACGACGTATATGGATGGAACAGGACGTATGCCGGGGTCCCCGCCGCCCCCAGCCTGACGGCCAGCCCCGTGGATGCCCGCCAGATCAAGCTGACCTGGACCAAGCCCAATGACTACGGTTCCGAAATCAGCGAATACTGGCTCTACATTTACAAAGACGGAGACAATCTGTACGACTGGGATAACATCCTCGACGTCATCCGGGTCCCAGCCGACCGCACAACATGGACCATCGGCAACCTCAGCCCTGGGACCACCCGCCACTTCCGCATCCTCGCCCTCAACGACAACGGCGAAGGCAAACTCTCCCCCCCACGCCAAGCCACCACCCCCCACACCTAACCCCCCATCTACGGCAGCGCGAACTGGCCCCCACACCAGTTCGCGCTGCCCCCCCACCCCCGTCACTCCCGTTACCCCTTCCCCCTCAGGGGGAAGGTCGGGATGGGGGTGCGTCCCCCATGACACCCACCCATTGACACCCACCCCCCATCCCCGTTACCATTAGAACAATCACCAGAACACCCAGCAACCCGCCTCCCCAAGCCCGCCTCCCGGGTCCAGCGCAGACCCCCGAAGCAGTTCTTGCGGATGCACTCGCCCGAAAAATCAGAAATCAGGAGGCCAGCTCCAAAATGTCACAGTGTGACAAATCTCCAGCTACGAAAATGTCACAAATGTCACAAATGCGTGACGTCTGTGACATCCTCAGATACGAAAAAATGTCACACCATTTCCGTATCTGGCCAGCTAGGAAAATGTCACAAATGTCACAATTCTCAGATACGAAAAAAATATTTTAGCTATAATCCGTGTGACATTGTGACATTTTGCCACCCCACCCTCGACATAACGGAGCGCCAATGACCGCCTCCAAGTCCTTCCCCGTCTTCGACGCCGATACCCACATCGTCGAGCCCCCCGACCTCTGGGACCGCTACGTCGACCGCGACTACCGTGCCCTGGCCAAGCACGCCCTCTGGCGCGAGGAAGGCGAGTTCGGCTCCTACCTCAAGATTAACGGCCGGGTCTTCCGCGACTCCACCAATTCCAACATCCCCCGCCACGCCATCTGGCAGCCCGGCATGACCTGGGAGTCCATCGGAAACCTCGACCCCAACGAACGCCACCCCCTCACCCCCGGCGTCCTCGGCCCCGAAGCCCGCCTCATCCCACATGGACCTCATGGGCGTCGACCAAGCCTTCCTCTACCCCACTTGGTTCGCCGAAGGCTTCCCCCTCGTCGAAGACCCCGACATAGCCCACGTCCTCGCCCGCGCCTACAACGACTGGATCGCCGACTTCTGCGCCCCCGCCCCCAACCGCCTCTTCGCCGCCGCCATCCTCCCCTTTCAGAACATGGACTTCACCCTCCAGGAACTCCGCCGCGTCGCAGCCAGACCCTGCTTCCGCGGTGCCTTCCATCCGCCCCGCCTTCTCAGAAGACCGCTACTTCACCCACCCCTACTTCGACCCCCTCTGGGAAGCCCTTGAAGAACTCGGCATGCCCGCCGTCGTTCACCCCACCCCCGGCCTCTGGAACCCCGAATGGACCTCCCACGGCCCCTTCGTCGAAAAAATGAGCAGCCGCGCCCAGCGCCCCGCCCTCCTCGGCGGCGCAGGTGCCGGCCCCTCAGCCGGTGGCGGCAATCAGGAACGCTCCGTCTCCTTCTCTTCCGGCACCGCCGGCGCATCCTTGGGCCATCCCGTGGCCCCAATCCTCTCCTACTGGCTCGACAACCACATGTTCGTCGCCTCCACCCTCATCGGCTTCACCGTAATGCAACGCTACCCCCGCATGAAGGTCGTCGTCTCCCACGGCAAGGCCTCTTGGATGGAAGAAGTCCTCGAAAAAATGGGAAGCCTCCACCAAGACCGTCCCCCTCACCAACTACTACCCGGTGCGCACCGACCCCGAAGAAATGTGGGAAGAAGGCAATGTCCTGCTGGGGTTCGACGCCGAAGAGCGCCTCATCCGCGAACTCCCCCACGCCTACGAACGCAAGGTCGTCTGGGGCTCCCGCTACCCCCACCACGACACAACCACCGCATGGGACGCCATCGCCAGCCTCACCAGCGCAGGCTTGGAAGAATCAATGATCGCCCGCATGATGGGCGCCAACGCCCGCGAGCAATTCGGCATCAACTCCCTCTGATTGCTTCCGGCCCGTCGTCAATGCCAATGGCGGGATTGAACAATTCCTCCGCTATGGTGCAACTCGTGTCCCGCTGATATGATGCCCTAGCTCTCTATTGGCCTTCCGACTCTTTCTCACTCACCCCCCTGATCCCCGGCCCATAGACGGCACCTCATATCCCAACCGCGCACGGAGGCCTCCGCATGGGAATCGGTAGAAATCGGTCCCTGTTACTCGGGATGCTGGTCGCGCTAGCCCTTGGAGTCTTCGCCGTCTCCTGCGCCAGCGAGCAGGCTCCCGCATACTGGGACGGTCCCACGGTCTGGGAGCCCGAAGACATATCCAGTTTGGTCAGCATCACCCAAGAACTTGTGCCTCCCCCCGCCGTGCCGCGCCATAGTCAGACCTACTCCGGCAGGCCCCGCATCGTCAAAGTCCGCATGGACATCGAGGAGAAGGAAATAGAGATAGCCCCCGGCGTATTCACCTGGGCCTTCACCCTTCAACGGCACCGTCCCCGGCCCCCTAGTCGTGGTCCACGAAGGCGACTACGTCGAGCTTACCCTGTCGAACCCCTCCAGCAGCAGGTTGGTCCACAACATCGACTTCCACTCCTCCATCGGGGCCTTGGGCGGCGGAGAACTGACCCACGTAGCCCCCGGCCAAGACACGGTGCTGCGCTTCCGGGCAATTAAGCCCGGCGTGTTCGTGTACCATTGCGCACCCGGCGGCACTATGGTTCCCTGGCATGTTGTCCACGCCATGAACGGGGCCATCATGGTCCTCCCCCGCGAGGGGTTGAAAGACCCCAGCTGGCAACCCGGTGGTTTATGACAGGGCCTATTACATCGGCGAGCAGGACTACTACATCCCGCGCGACGAGAACGGTGAATTCAAGCGCTACGACGACCCGTCTGCATCCCTCGGCGATGACTTGGAAGCCATGAAAACCCTCATACCCACCCACGTCGTATTCAACGGCGTAACCGGCGCATTGCAGGGTGATGGCAAACTCACCGCCAACGTCGGCGAAAACGTCCTCATAGTCCACTCCCAAGCCAACCGCCAGTCTTATCCCCACCTCATCGGGGGTCATGGCGACTACGTCTGGGAACGGGGCTCCTTTAATAATCCCCCAGCCCTTGACCTCGAGACCTGGGACATCGCCGCTGGCTCCGCTGGCGCATCCATACACACCATCCGCCAGCCCGGAACTTACGTCTATCTCTCCCACAATTTGATTGAAGCCTTTGTATACGACACCAAGGCCATCCTTCAGGCCGAGGGCGAATGGAGCGACGAATTGATGGAGCAGGTAAAGCGGCCCAATTAGACACTCCGGAGCCCACGCCACTGCCACTGTACCAACCCAAAGGGAAAGAAAAGGCCGGGCTGGAGTTCCAGCCCGGCCTCTCCCTTCCGGTTCTCGAGAAATAGCCTGTGACTACACCGACTCCATCGTCTTCACTTCGAGTCGGGCCAAATGACCGCGGGTGTGATCCATCACCGCCTGCCACTCAGGGGACGCATAGAAGGCTGCTTCCTTCTTCTGCACATCCTCAGCATCGGCAAAGCTGCGGATCCAGATGAACTGGTCCTTGTCCTCGTTCACCCACATCCCGTCAATCTTGATGCCCACATTCTCCTGGGATAGGCACCAGGTTCTGCGTAAAGTGCTTCACCCAGTCATCCATCATGCCCCGGTTCACGGTATACACGCGCAACTGCGATATCATCGATATGCCCTCCCGTTTGATTGTATCTACGGCTCAGGGATTATATCCCGTTTCAACCGCTGGAGTAAACGGCTGCCTGAACTCATAGCATTAGCCAACACCCACCACTAGCCGCCACCCCGTCCTAGGTGTAAATTGAAACAAACCATCCTGCACTCATTCACCGAACCGAGGAGAACAGACGTGACCACCGACTTTGTGAGCAACGAGGAGATCGTCCAGAAAGCCCGTCAGAACCTTGTCCAAGGTGCTTGGGACTACCTCGTAGGCGGCTCCGAATCCGAGACCACCATGAGACGCAACCGCCTCGCCTTCGACCGCGTGGCCTTCCGTCCCCGCGTCCTGGTCGACGTCTCGGAGATCAATCCCGCCACCACCTTCCTCGGCCATCAACTGCGAATACCCGTGATGCTCGCCCCCATAGGCTCCCTCCAAGTCTTCACCCCCGGCGGAGGCGCAGACGCCACCAAGGCGGCTGCTGAGTTCGGTACCATGCACGTCGTCAGCTCAGTCACCGAGCCCACCTTGGAGGAGACCGCAGCCGCCGGCAACAACCCCAAGGTCTTCCAACTCTATGTCCACGGCGACTGGCAGTGGATAGAGGACATCGTCGCCCGCGTCAAGGAAGCCAAATACGACGCGTTCTGCGTCACCGTCGACGTCGCCCACTACAGCAGGCGCGAGCGTCCCATGATTAGCCGC
>CBDBED010000006.1:0-352634 GCA_965204245.1 Dehalococcoidia bacterium | reverse complement strand
TCGCGACCGCGACGTGGACCTCCCGTTTATCGCTTTCACCGAGGAAGTTGCAAAGAGCAAGCGGGGTCTCTACCGGCTGGTAGTCCGTTACCAGGCCTTCCTCATGTATCCCATGATGATGGCCGAGGCCCTGAGCCTGCGCATGGACGGCTTCCAGTACCTGTTGCGCAACAAGAATGTCAAATACATGCTTGCCGAGTCAGCCTGTGTCGTCCTGCACCTGACCATTTACCTTGGTGCAGTGTTCTACCTCCTAGAGCCATGGTGGCATGCCGCACTCTTCGTACTGGTCCACCAAGCTGCCACCGGCTTCTACATGGCCAACGTGTTCGCCCCCAACCACAAAGGCATGCTCATGGTCTCCAAGGACACCAAGCTCGACTTTCTACGTCAACAGGTACTCACCGCTCGTAACATCCGGTCTAACCCCTTAACCGACTTGGTATACGGCGGTCTTAACAACCAGATAGAGCACCACCTCTTCCCCACCATGCCCCGCAACAAATTACGCAAGGCTAACAAGCTAATCACGGCCTTTTGTGCCGAGCGGGGCATCATCTGTCACCATACAGGTGTCTTCGAGTCTCAGAAAGAGATACTGCAACATCTGCACCAGGTGAGCGCTCCTTTGCGTCGGTCAGACGCTTAGCCTCTCTGAGGCAAGTCCTGCGTCTCGATTGGAACCTTCAACAAAGAAGCCCTTGGTCGACAAGAGCTTCCGTCTGTTTTGCTACTGAAGGCGGCGGGGGCGACGGCACTCAGCAATACATTTGCGGCGCATACCCTTTGATGGCCGGGATAACCTCTTTGGCCAACAGTTCGATGGAGCGCATTCCTGCCTCTTTGGACATAGGGCCCTCGCGGGCCCAGAGTATCAGCCAAGCTGGGTCGGCCACGTCAACAACCTTTTTTAGCTTTCGGATTACAGTATCAGGCGACCCGGTGATGATCTGATCCATCGCCTCCGCTTCTTCGTAGCTGATGCTCGCCAACCGGGCTTCGGTGGCTCCCGCCGGACTGATGGCAGCCGCTTGGGAAGCGTAGCCGGGAGGACTTGTCCATTCGCGTGGCGCCCGGCCGAAGGTCCGTCCCAACTGCCAATAGAAGTTTCTGCCTTCCTCATAGGCTCGCTCGTCACTATCCGCTACACAGATCCGCTGCAGGTAGCCGAAGTTGTCCTTGGTGGCGGTGTAGCCGGACTCGGCCGCCGTCTTCTCATACAGAGCCCAAATATCGGGGGTGACCTCCATAGAGGTGTTCTGAGCGATGTAGGGGTACCTGTGCTGGGCGGCCCAGATAATCGTCTCGGGGCTGGTGATTCCAGGCACCCATATGGGTGGGTGTGGCTTCTGCAGGGGCAGCACCCAGGGGTTTACCACCCGGTACTGGAAGTGCTTCCCTTCCCAGCGGAATGGACCTGGGGTGGTCCAAGCCTTCACGATCAAGTCGTGAGCCTCGTAGTAGCGTTCCCGGTTGTGAGTGGGGTTGATGTTCACCGCCACGCTCTCGGTACCCACCCCCCGCACAAACCCACATACCACGCGCCCCCCGGAGATGGTGTCCATCATGGCCACCTCTTCGGCCACGCGCAGCGGGTTCTCATGTATGGGCAGTATGTTGCCCAGCAATACAATCCGCCCCTTGCTGGTGTTGCGGGCCAGTATCGCACCAATCAGGTTGATGCCCGGCATCATGTTCAGAGGGTTGTTGTGGTGCTCATTGATCACCACCCCATCAAATCCCTCTTCCGAAGCATACTGAAACTCATCCAAATACATTCCATAAAGCCGTGATGCTGTGGCGGCATCAAATTCTTGGTTAGGAAGCATTAGGCTGGTGTACCCTAACTGCCCAGCCAACTCCTGCGAGTAGGCCGAATAGGCCATCTCGTTGAAGAACAAAACCTCTTTGACCATTCGATTCCCCTATCTTCCCAAGCGATTCCCTGTTTCAGAGGCTCTAGTGGCTAGACTCTACCCAAAGTTGGCCTAGGCGTCTATATTGCACACGGAGTTGAGGTGCTGGGTTTCTGCGCATGAGTACGCAGGGCTGGCCCCCGGACGGAGGAAAGCATGGCATACGACGTGATCATCGTTGGGGCAGGTTCCGCCGGCGCTGCACTGGCTACGAGGCTTTCCGAGGACGCCAACCGCTCCGTCCTACTGTTGGAAGCGGGTCCTGACTATCCTGATTTCGAGCGCCTGCCTGATGACCTGAAGTTCGGTTTGAGTGCACTTCGCTCCGCCTATGGCACTCACGATTGGGGCTACGAAGCTACCGCTACTCCCGAGCATGATGGACCCATCGCCATCCCCCGTGGCCGGGTTACCGGTGGCTCCAGCGCAGTCAACGGCCAAGTGGTCTTCCGTGGAGTACCCGAAGACTACGACCACTGGGCTTCTCTGGGCAACGATCAGTGGAGCTTTGCCAATATACTGGCCTACTTCCGCAAAATGGAGACCGACCAAGACTTCCGAGGAGACTTCCACGGTTCTGACGGGCCCATTCCGGTGCGCCGCCACAAGCGGGAAGATATGCTCCCCAGTGTCAACGCCTTCTACGAAGCATGCCTAGCCGAGGGCTACCGTGAGTTTCCTGACCAGAACCACCCCGACTCCACAGGGATCGCACCCACTCCTCTGAACAATCAGGCCGGTGTACGTGTTAGCACGGCACTTGCTTATCTGGATCAAGCCCGGCACCGGCTCAATCTCACCATTCGCGCCAACGTACTGGCGAGGCGTGTCCTCTTTGATGGAAACCGGGCTATCGGAATCGAGGCAGAGAGTGGTGGCGAAGCATTTAGTGTGTACGGTGCCCAAATTGTCATTAGCGGGGGTGCCATCAATTCGCCGCAATTGCTGATGCTATCCGGTGTGGGTCCCGCTCAGCACCTCAACTCGCTGGGCATCTCATCAGTACACGACCTTCCCGGTGTGGGACAGAATCTCCGTGACCATCCTGTGGCCTATTTGGTATATCGCCAGTTGGGCGACCGCCCCGTGGGTTTTGAGTCGTCAATTCAAACGGTTTTGCGATGCACTGCCGAGGGTTCCGATACCCGCAACGACATCCAGATATTCCCCATACAGATGGAGCCCGAGAACCTCGCCTTCCGGTTCCCGGTCACTGCCGGTATCAATTGCTTCTCCATCATCGTCGCCCTGCAGAACGCGTCTACCGCGGGCGAACTCACCCTAGCATCGGCCGACCCCGGTGCCCAGCCGCTGCTGAACTACCGCTACCTCACCGATACGTGGGACCGAGAGCGTCTGCGCTGGGCTATGCGCCAAGCTGTCCGCCTGTGCGAAAGTCCTGCCATGCAGGCGGTCCTAGGCGAGAGGCTAGTGCCAACTGATGCCGACCTTGCCACTGGTGAGGCTCTTGACTCTTGGATTCTACGCAATGTCAACACCGAGCATCACTCCTCGGGCACCTGCAAGATGGGCCCTGCCTCAGACCCCATGGCAGTGGTAGACCAGTATTGCCATGTCCACGGCCTGGAGAACCTGCGGGTGGTCGACGCATCCGTCATGCCCAACGTCGTGCGGGTCAACACCAACGCGACCACGATCATGATTGGCGAGCGCGTGGCCGACTGGATGAAGGAAGGCAAATAGGAGGGGGTATATGGGCTATAGAAGGTGGCACGCTCGGCAGGATTCGAACCCGCGACCCCCTGGTCCGAAGCCAGGTGCTCTATCCACTGAGCTACGAGCGCTTGTACCGGGCGTTCCGGCGGTAGCCGGAATCCATGAGCCAACTGTAAGGACAGAGGTTGGGGTGAGCGATGGGATTCGAACCCATGATCTCCTGAGCCACAGTCAGGCGCATTAACCCCTTTGCTACGCTCACCTCGAACTGACTAGGCTATCAGTGTACGGCTAGCACCCAAGCTACGTCAACGCGGGTTCTGTACACTCCACGTTAGTCTGACATCAGATGGCCCCATTCCGCATCCCATGGAACAGGAGTTGACTGACGTAGCCGGCATGAGGGCCAAAGCTGCTCTGTGCCCACTCCAACCGTTCTGAGTCGGTTCCTGCCAGGCCATACAGCCTCACCAGGGCCCTGCGCACATGGGTATCTATCGGGAAGGCCTCAGACTTGCCTAGAGAAAACAGGAGCACACAGTCGGCGACCTTTGGACCAATGCCCTTGCTCTGCATCAAACGTTCCTTTGCCTCACCGTAAGTGGCCTGCGCCAAGTCTCCCAAATCGAGACTGCCCGTATACACCTCTTCAGCTAGAGCGCGTACATAGGGACTGTGCCTAGACATGCCCAGTCTCAGTCGGCTCAATTCATATACACTGGATTCGACCAGAGAAGCAGGAGTTGGGAAGGCGTTGCGAGTGTCGTTACCGTCTGGCTGGATAGGTTGGCCGAATTTCTCAGCCAACTGCTCCACGGCCTGACGAATTCTCTCCACCTTGTGCCGGGGCGATAAAGCATAGGTAATCAAACACTCCCACGGTTCCTGCCGGAGGATGCGCAGGCCCCCGTACAGCATCACCAGCCTCTGCATCTCGGGATCATGCCCCCGCAACACCCTGTGGGTGTGCTCGATGTCTTCATCAAGACGTAGATAGTCGTGGAGCATCGGTCCCAATGAATCGTCAGGTAGACTGCTTTGGGCCTCGACCTTGTCACCATCCGGTGTCTGGCGCAACCTGACCAGCTTGCCCCAAACTATCCCTGTGTGCCAACCATCGGCATCAGGGCGACTCCAGCGAAGTGCTTGGTCAATCCCCAAGGTGAGGCCGAGGTCAAACCGCTGTCTGACCCCCAGGTACACCTACTACCTCAAAACACCATCGTCGTATTTGTCCAATGAGAAGAGCAATACGCAATCCGCGACCTGCGAGGTGACTCCCCCGTGTTGTGTCAGACATTCTTTGGCTTTTGCGTGTGTCGTACCGGCTAACGCATGAAGGTTGAGTTCGCCGCTCGCCACATCTTTCGCCAGATGGTGTACGTATTCGGCACGCCTCGGCATTCGCAGGGCCACTTGGCTGAGATGTTGCACAGTCATCTGGGCTATTCTCTCCGCCTTTGGGAAGGAATAGCGTGTTACTCCATCGAGCGACAGACGTTTTCCATGGTATTCCGAGAGCCTCTCTATATCAGACGAGAGCCTGTGTACCCTCTGCCCGGGGCTGCAGACGCACGTGATGAGGCACTCCCAAGGTTCCGGTCGCAGCACATGCATACCCGGATACTGGGCCACGATCCCAGCCGTCCTTGGATCGCATCGCGAGAGAGTGTCGGACAGACGTGTAGCATCTCTGTCCAGCCCGAGATATGTGCGCAGGGTATCCCGGTCCGAGTCCTCTGGGTCGCTGGTGCGGAATTCTACCGCGTCCTCGGCCGCCTGACGCAACATAACAAGTTTGTCGTCGACAGCCCCCGAGAACCACCCTCCGTGTTCCTTGCGCCATCGCAGAGACAATCCCATGGTCAACGTACGAGCAAGATCCAGGGGCGGTGCTATAGAGAGTGATTGCTGTGACATTCTCTCTCCCATTTGGCCGCGGGAGCCCTGCAGTTGCTCTCTCTAGGCTACGCCGATCCCGCCAATGTTGTACTCAAGTCCACCAGAGCGCGTACAGGAACACCTGTCGCGCCCTTCACCATATGGCCCTTCTCACGGTAATGCACCGTCGCCGCAGGAAACGGCATGATTCCGCACTCACTTCTCGGATTGTATCGAATCTGAAGCTCTCCTCTTTGCCATGCCTGGTCAACAGCCCCTGAGACTTGTGTCACATCTCCATGTATTACATTAATGCGCATGTGTTTGTCCCTTTATCAGCTTGCCATCGGGCAATGAGGAGATCCCACGTCGATGAGACATACCCCTTACGATTTCGAGGAATGGGAGAAATCAATACGATTAAAGACTCGACATGTATCCCGTTGCATTATAGCTGGAGTGAGAGACTGAATTTACTCGGAATTACCCTTAGCGGTTCTGAACGCTACTCCCAGCAGCCCCGGCCCAGTATGGGCCCCAATCACAGGCGTCATCTGGCTGATCAACAACCTACGGCAATCGAACTGTGCCTCAATGGCCTCTCTTAGTTTGGCTGCCTCTGCGGGCGTATCCGCCTCCATCACATTCACGTCCAAACAGTTGCACCCGATCATTTGCCTCATATAGTCCAGCATGCGCGCTATGGCCCGGGGTCGACTCCTGGGTTTGGCCAAGATGTACGGCACTCCTTGGTGCAACTCAAAGACGGGGTTAATCCGCAGGGCAGAGGCTGCCGAAGACGCCAACCAGCCCACCCGCCCGCTGGCCCGCAAATGTGTAAGGTCGTTGAGCGTTCCCAAAAGACGTAGATGAGGGATGGTCTGCTCGGCCCGTTGCACGATCGTATCCGTACTCGCCCCGGCAGCCGCCTCCTCTGCCGCCTCCAAGACTAGCAGACCTGCAGCTCCTGCGGCAGTGCGACTGTCTAGCACATGCACCCTCAGTCCCGGCACAGTCCGGATAATGTTGCTTCGGGCCACTTGTGCGGCTGCATAAGCGGCACTGAATTGAGAGGCCACCACAATGCACAAGACATCTGAGGCGAATGAGTTGGCGCGGGTGAAGCCTTCCTCAAACGACTTGGGGCTAGGTGCCGATGTGGTAACTTCCTTGGCTCCTTGCCTTAGTAGGCGGTAGAACTCAGCAGCATCAATGTCGACGCCGTCCCTCAGGACTGCTCCATCAACGATGACGGTGTGGGGTACGACAGTGATCTGCAACTGCTCGACGAGATCAGCCGGCAGGCAGGCACTACTGTCTGTAACGACGGCTACCTGGCGTTGGGTGACCAATGAGGCGGGGCCTCTCCGCCTTCCATGAGATCCATGGCCTCGTCCTCATTCTCCAGCTTCGACCCCAACACCGCCGGGCTGAGCAGGAACGCAACCGATGCGAGGATTATGAGGATCGCGGCTAGGATGCCGAAACTAACCGGTATCGATACCACCGTAAAGGCCACCATGAGCGCCGATGAAATAGTCAGGAGCCCTATTTTCAACAGACGGTTCCCGATCATATAAAAAGCGCCGGTCGTCACCGCCAGTGCCAAGAAGACTAAGGCTCGGTCTCCGTCCGTATCACGTAAGCTCAACTTGTCCTGTCCCCAGAGAGTGCCCTGCGAGTTGAAGAATATGAGCCACGTAGTCAGGAACGGGAACGGCAGAGCGCTAAGGGACGCCATCAGCCAGTCCTGCTTCACCAGAGGCACTACGACCCGTACCATAATCCATAGCGAAAATGGAAGATACGCTAGTATCAGAAGATAAAGCGCTGGCGTGAGTGGTAATCCCCCGGTGGTAAGGAAGGTCCATGCTCCGTAGACCAAGGCCATCGTAGCTAGCAGCCAGGATAAGGCGGGCGCAGCCATGCAATATCCCAACCAGGAATAGCTCCACTTGGGCTTACCCTTTCGCCAACACCTGATCGCCACCATGGCCACACCCAAGAACACTAGGACCAGTAGCGCATAGCGCGTCCATAGGTTCAGGGCAAAGAGAGCGGCCAAGAGAAGATGAGGCACGGTGGCTAGCAGAATGTCCCGCCAACTCCCTTTGCTATGTATGGCGTATATCCCGCTCGCGATTTGGGCTGGCTTGCCCATATACTGCATGGCGCGTTGCAGTGCCTCCCTCCGGGAGATGCCAGCGGCTTGCAGGTCTCGCGCCTTGTCTTCCAGATGACTCTGGAGCTCAAGAAGCACAGTATGTTGCGTGGCTGGGTCTAGCCTCAGCTTCTTGGCAAGGCTGCGAAGGTAAGGGCGAAGCTCTTGGTCCAACGGAGACTACCTCGTTGTGGTATTGCTATTGAGGCTGTGGGACCATGATCGCGTTCACTGCCTGCGCGAACTTGTTCCACTCGCTGGTCCGCTCCGACAGAACACGTTCTCCCTTGGCCGTGATGTGATAGTAGCGTCGCGGAGTTCCCATGTTCGTCTCTTCCCAGCGTCCTTCCACCAGTCGGGCCTCCTCCAGTCGGTGCAACGCTGGATATAGAGTCCCCTCTTTGAACTGGAAGTAACCGCTGCTGCGACGCTCCATCTCCTTGACGATCTGATAGCCGTACATCGCTTCTTGTGTGAGCAGGGACAGGAGCAGGGTCTCCGTGTTGCCCTTTAGCAGTTCTTTCTGGTTCATAAGCGCACCTGTACCCGTTAAGTGTAAAGATTCTATCTGTTAGCCTCTCGGCCAGTCAACCAGAGCAATTTGACTCCTGTTGACTAGGGCAATCACACTCCCAGGAGCGTCAGCACAAGGAACAGAATCAGTAAGGCGATGGTAGGAGTGAAGTCGAACATACCCATTCTGGGCACGATCTTCCTTAGGGGTAGGAGGATGGGCTCCGTGAGTTGGTAGATCACGGCCACTACAGGATTGAACCTGTTTGCAGTGGGGAACCAGGACAAAATCGTCCTTGCGAAGATAGCTACAATCAGGACGATGATGAAGACCTTGAGTATCGATGCCAGGAGAACCAAGGCTTCATCTCATTCTTTTTTGCCGAGTTCGACCGATTTCTTGTACGCAGCTAGCACAGCGTTTCCCACCGTCGCCCGAAAGCCGCCATTCTCCAAAGCCAGTAATGCCTCTGCGGTGGTTCCTCCAGGTGAGGTAACCATATCCCTTAGCTCCGCCGGGTGCTTACCAGTCTGCTTGACTAGAGAAGTACTGCCAAGCACTGTCTGCAGGGCTAGCGAGCGGGCCGTGTCCCGCGGCAGGCCGAGGTGGACTCCAGCATCTATCAACGCTTCGATGAACGTGAACACATAGGCCGGCCCGCTTGCGCTTAACGCGGTGGCCATATCCATATATTTCTCGTCGTCCACTTCAATATGGGGCCCCATTGTGCTCAGTACGGCTTGAGCCTGCTCCCGCATCTGCGCGTCGACTTTGCTAGAGCATGTCCACATGCTGATGCCCTCGCCGATTTGCGCCGGCGTATTGGGCATGACTCGTATCACCGCTGAATGCCTCAGCCCCTCGGTGATGGTCGACATCCTTGCCCCTGCTATGATCGATAGCGCGGCCTGATGCGAATCAAGCCTGCCTTTGAGTTCTTCCATCACATCTGGGAGGTTTTGGGGCTTGATTGCTAGGACCACTAGGTCGCCGGATTGGGCTGCTTCCAAATTGTCGGTCGTGGCCGCTACGCCATGAGTCTGGCGTAGCCATTGGCAGCGCTCCTCTATGGCTTCACCCACCAAAATGTTCGAGGGCGGGGCTATTTCCTGATCCAACACCCCACGTATTATGGCCTCAGCCATAGCACCGCCACCGATAAACGATAGCTTCACTCTTCACCTCTCAGCCAAGGGCAAAACTAGCTGGCAACGCTGGCGAGATTATATCACCGGCCCCACTAGCCCAATCCTCGACCGCAGGCGAAGGTTTCAGCCAACTTGATAGACTCAATCATGCTGAGGTGGTCTGCCACACCCTTCCCTGCAATATCGAAAGCAGTGCCATGGTCGACAGATGTCCGTATAAACGGCAAGCCCAGATTCGCGGTGATGCTGCGCTCGAATCCATGCACCTTGACTGGAATGTGCCCTTGGTCGTGGAACATGGCCAGCACCACGTCATACCTTCCGCTGATGGCTTGGTGGAACACGCTATCGGCTGGCACCGGTCCTATGGCATTCACTCCTGCGTTGCAGGCGGCCATTACCGCTGGTCCGATCTCCTCGTTCTCTTCGTGCCCCAGCAGCCCGTTATCGCTGCCGTGCGGGTTCAAGGCCGCCACGCCGATGCGTGGGTTTGGCATACCCCAACTCCCGAAGGTTTCATGGGTCAGTTGCAGGAACGAAAGAATGCGCTCCTTGGTGACATAATCAAGAGCTCGGCGCAGGGAACGGTGAGTAGTCAGATGGACCACCCTCAGGTTCCCTGACATCAACATGGTGGCCACGGTAGGATTCCCCGCCAACTCCTGGAACAACTCAGTATGGCCAACGGCGCTGTATCCGCCCAAGCTGGCCGCCTCCTTGTTCACTGGGGCAGTGGCTATGGCGTCCACCTGTCCCTCCATGGCCAGCTTCCCAGCAGTTGCCACCCATTCCATGGCGGCCCTTCCACATGTGGGTGAAATCTGTCCAACTGTCACGTCCTCGGCATTCAGGTTCCCCGGATCCAACACCTCCACCGTGCCCTCATCCCTGACAGCAGACCCGTTGGGTTGAAGAGGCACGTTGGTCTGACACAGCTTCAAGTCCGACCCCACCAACTCCAAGGCCCGCTCCATGCACCAGCCATTGCCGATCACCAGCGGTCGGCAGTTCTCATACACATTGGGATCTGCCAAGGCCTTGGCGATCACCTCCGGCCCTATGCCGCAAGGGTCTCCCATGGTCACGGCTACCACCGGCTTCCGCTGCTTCTCCATCAATGCCTCCAACCACTGCCATCGAACGACTTGGCACCACTCTAACATAAAGACCCGAAAAAAGAGGGGCCCCCGGTGGGAGGAACCAGGGGCCCCCAAGAGGAGGGACGGACGATTTCAACAGTTAGTGGGTGGTCATCACGATCCGCACCGGTTCCAGCCACAACTGGAACAGAGCAGGCAACCCTCCTGGAAGGCAAGAGGCCCGTTGCAGTCGGGGCAGCGATTCCTCTCGTTGGGAGAGTTACCGTGGTTTGATGCCTTTTGACTAGAAGCGCCATTGCCGTTCATATGGGTTTCGAACATCCCATCCCACGGGGCCTCCACCTCTCGTGTACCAGCCAGCTTGAGTTGCACTGCCTCCCGGGGAGGCCCGTTACTCAGAGCATGTTCCAGTGACAGGGCCACGGCATCAGGAGCCGAGCGCACCAGCACACCCCGGTCCCACGCGGGACAGCAGGTGATTCCCCTCAGCTGCTCCATGATGGCCTCTGGGTCAATCCCTGACCGCAGCGACAGCGATACCAAGCGCGAGATAGCCTCCAACTGAGCCGAGTCGCAGCCTCCCGCTTTGCCCAAGGCACTGAAGACCTCAAAGGGAGACCCTTCAGAGTCGAAGTTGATAGTGACGTACATATTCCCGTGGCCAGTGCGGACACGCTCCGTGACACCCACCATCTCTTGGGGCCGTGGCCGGGGTGTCAGTGCCTGTGGCTCCGATGCCGTAGCCTCAATGGCTGTCTGCTGTCCCTGTCCCGGACTCAACACTTGGTTGTCCTTGCTGCCGTCCCGGTAGATGGTGATGCCCTTGCACCCCTCGCGAAACGCCAGCATGTACGAGTTCTCAACATCTTCCTTCGTGGCTTCGCCGGGGAAGTTGATCGTCTTTGATACGGCGTTATCGGTGTATCGCTGGAAGGCTGCCTGCATTCGAACGTGCCATTCCGGCGTAACATCATGGGACGTGGTGAAAAGCTCCTTCACCCACTCCGGCACGTTGTCGCCCATGTGGTGCAGACTGCCCGTTTGCGCCAGTTCCTCCATCAGACCGTTGCTGTAGAACTCCTCGTGCTTGGCCACAGCCTCGAAGAAGGGATTTCCCTCAACCAGCCTGTCGTTGTCCATCACGTTGCGCACATAGCTCAGCGCGAACAGGGGCTCAATTCCCGAGGAGCAGCCCGCGATGATGCTTATTGTGCCCGTTGGCGCGATGGTGGTAGGCGCCGAATTGCGCATCGGCCGTGAGTTCCCATTGCGGTTGTATATGCTCTCTCCCCAAGCGGGGAAGCAGCCTCGCTGCTTCGCCAGAAAAGCCGAGGCATCCTTGGTCTTACGGTCAATGAACTCCATCACCTGCTCGGCAGTCTCAAGAGCTTCCTCTGATGCATACGGGATGCCCATCTGCAAAAGCATATCGGCGAAGCCCATCACACCAAGCCCGATGCGACGTGTCGTCCTGCTCATCTCGTCGATTTCGGGCAGGGGATAGTCGTTCATGTCCACCACATTGTCCAGCAGGTGGACGGCGGTCTCCACAGTGCACTCAAGCCTGTGCCAGTCTATGACGGCGCCTTCTGAACTGGTCTTCAGCATCAACGCCAAGTTCAAGGACCCGAGGTTACAGGACTCAAAGGGCAGAAGAGGCTGCTCTCCACAAGGGTTGGTGCTCTCTATGCTGCCTAGCTGTGGGTTCGGGTTATCGCGGTTAATGCGATCAAGGAAGATGATGCCGGGGTCACCCGTCGTCCACGCCATCTCCACCAGCTCGGCAAACACCTCACGGGCATTCAGTTGGTCTGTCACCACACCCGTGCGTGGGTTGATGAGGTCGTAGTCCTCGCCTCGCTCCGCCTTCTCCATGAACTCTTCGGTGACAGCCACCGAGATGTTGAAGTTGGACAGGTTCTGTCCGTCTTCCTTCGACCGTATGAATTTCAAGATGTCGGGATGCGTCACATGCAGGATGCCCATATTGGCTCCCCGCCGCGTGCCCCCCTGCTTCACCACATCTGTCGCAGTATCAAAAGCCCGTATAAAGCTCACGGGTCCGCTGGCGATGCCCCCCGTGGAACCCACCACGTCCCCTGAGGGACGCAACTGGCTGAAAGCAAAGCCCGTTCCTCCACCACTCTTGTGGATCAGAGCTGTGGCTTTCACCATCTCGAAAATGGAGTCCAGCGAGTCCCGGACCGGCAGCACGAAGCAGGCTGAAAGCTGCTGCAACTCGCGACCCGCGTTCATCAGTGTCGGCGAGTTGGGAAGAAACTCCAGCCCCTTCATTGCCTCGTAGAATCTCTCCTCAGTCGCAGTCACTTCCGCGTCGCTGGCCCCATAGTTTCTGTCGGCCAACGCCAGATTCTCCGCCACCCGGCGAAACATCTGGTCCACCTCTTCCACTGGCTTACCTTCCCGGTCTTTGGCCAAGTACCGGCGCCGCAGCACGACCTCGGCATTGGAAGTCAACCGTGGATTCGGACCCGTGCGCGGGTCCATCAACCCATCCGCAACAAGCGCTTCCATCACCCTTTGTCGGATGGCGGTATTACTTGAACGGACAAGGTCAGAACTGGTTATGGTCATGCTGATGGGACCTCTTTTTCAATGGTAGGCGAGGCTTGGGCTCTGTGCCTCAAGCCCGTCCTTTAGGAGATATGCTGTTCTTCTCTACACTCTCTTCGGACGCCGGACCTGCTGGGGCTTGCCACCTGTCTTCCGGGTGTTGGGCCGGACGGAAACCGTCTTCTTCCCACTGCTGGTCCTTCCCATACGCCCTCCGATGTTCCCATCTAAGCTTCCGATGCCCTAGTCTGTGCCCGTGCATTAGTGCGCCTGCCACGGCGCCGTGGCTGCGCCGGTGGTGGGGTCCCTTCCATCAGGGTCAGCTGGTCAGGCTCGTCCCGCAAGTCGCGCACCACCTCTTCGAAGCTCTCCAAGTCTTGGAAATCGCGATACACGCTGGCAAAGCGTACGTACGCAACCCGGTCCAGCTTCCGCAACCGTTCCATCACCATCTCCCCGATGGCCGTGGAGCGGATCTCCGCATTGCCCAGCTTCTGCAATTCCCCCTCGATATCCTCTACCAGCTTTTCCATATCTCGGTTTGGGATGGGCCTTTTGGTGCAGGCAGTCCGAACACTGTTGCTTAGCTTCTCCCGGTTGTAGTCCTCGCGTCGGCCGTCTCTTTTCGCTATGAGTAGAGCAGTCGACTGCACCCTCTCATAAGTGGTAAACCTCAGGCCGCAACGGGTGCACTCACGCCGTCGGCGAATACCATTCTCGGCGTTCCGCGAGTCCGTTACCTTCGAGTCCTCGTGTCCGCAGTATGGGCAATGCATTTCGAGGTCTCACGGCCTTGGACATCTCTCGATGTCCCTTGGCCCATGTTGCCATCAAGGTCTACTACACCACAATATCTTGTGGAACAGGGCGGGATTCTACCACGCCTATCTTTTGGCGTGTCAATAGTTCAATGGAGCGAAAAACACTAGGAGTTGTGTAGTCGCACTCTCACAATACGACATATGGACAAGGTTCCGAACTGGGGAGGAGAGTGGTCAACGAAAAGGCTGCTGCGGGCAAAAATTAACCGGGCCGTCGCTCCTGAAAGCAACGGCCCGGGTCAGTTCCCGGCCACCGGAAGGTCGATGAGCTACAGCGGGTCGGGCCGGTGGCCGGGAATCTTACTCCTGGTTTGGGAACTTGCGTCTTAGATGCTCTTTCGGCGACGCTGGGCTTCCCGCCTCAGGAAGCTGGGGACCTGCCAGTCCGTGGGGTCCTCGGTGGGAGGCACGCTCATGGCGTTGTGCAGGTCGGGCAGAGGGTCTTCGTACACAACAGGCGCCGAGTCCTGCTCCATTGGGAAAGCGGACGCCACCATCGTCACCTTGATCTGATCAGTCATATTCGGGTCCTTACAGGTGCCGAATATGATGTTCGCCTCAGGGTCGGCTACCTCGTGGATTACACCGGAAGTCTCGTAGACCTCCTTCAGGGTCATGTCGGGGCCCCCGGTGACAACGAAGAGCACCCGCTTGGCGCCTTCAAGTTCGATGTCCAACAGAGGGCTTCGTACGGCCATCTCTGCGGCATCCCGCGCCCGGTTGGGACCTTCACCCCTCCCAATAGCCAGCCAAGCACTGCCGCCACTGGACATGATGGACTTGACGTCGGCGAAGTCCACGTTGATTTCGCCGGGCACTGTCACCACTTCAGCGATAGCTTGGATGCCCTGCAACAGCACCGAGTCGGCAAGGTTGAGGGCGTCTTCCCACGTGAACTCGGTACTGCTGCGACCTTCAATATCCAGCAGGCGGTCATTGGGAATGATGATCAGGGTGTCCACATGCTCTCGCAAGCGGGCTATTCCCTCTTCAGCATTCTTCTGCCTTACGGCAGCTTCGAAGGAGAATGGGCGGCTCACCACTGCTACCGTCAGGGCACCCGACTCCTTCGCGATCCGTGCCAATACAGGGGCTGCTCCGGTTCCGGTGCCGCCACCCATCCCGGCGGCAATAAACACCATATCGGAACCGGCCACAGCTTCTGTTAGTTCGGCTACGTTCTCTTCGGCAGCTAGGGCACCCACTTCAGGATGTCCTCCCACTCCCAAGCCTCGAGCCACGGAGTCCCCAATGGCGATGCGGTGGCCGATGCGTGAGCGTTCAAGGTGTTGGGCATCGGTGTTAATGCCAAAGTACTCCACCACGCCTAGGTTATCTTGGCACATCCTTTCCACTGCGTTGCACCCGCCGCCTCCTACTCCGAGCACCCGAATGACCGGCATGCCCGATTCGTAGGACTTCAATTCCGGTCCTGTACTCGGAGCAGGTGCAGGCGCCAACCCGCTTATGGAAGGTGGCGAAAAGGGCTGCGTGGCAATCATGCTATGGTTGGGGCCGTTGGTACTGATGGTCATTATTTCCTCCTACCGACGATCAGCGAGTGCCAATTCCTTCTCTCGGCTCTCGCGCCTTCCTCGCCTGAAAGTAAGTTTCTCCAACCAGGAGGCATCGTTCCCGTTGTAAATGCGGCTCCGTCCCTGGTGCTTGGCGCCCCATATCAGGGTGCCCAGCGGGGCTGCAAAAGCGGGACGGGCCAGATGGCTGGGCAGTCCTAGCATCTCCGTGGGCCAAGCCACTCTCGTCGGGCCGCCCACCATGGCCCGGAGCTTCTCTTCGAACCCGGGCATCTCGGCGCAGCCTCCAGTGGCCACTAGCCCGCCGGGAGGAAGATTCCTCAGCCCCGCCTGCTGCATGCGCAGTAACACCAGCTTCAGAATTTCATCCAAGCGATCGTGCAGGGGCTGGGATACCGCGCGCCTCGGAATGGCCCATTCCGTCGTGCCATCTTTACTGGGTATGGTGGCCTCCTCGTTGTAGTCCACCAATTGCGGCATCGCATGACCCCAGTCCAGCTTGACCTCTTCTGCCACGTCCAACGGCAAATCCAGACATGCGGCCAAGTCATTGGTCATGTGCATCCCGCCCAGAGGCAGAACGGAACTGAACCAAGGATTGCCCGACCGGAATATCGTCATGTCGGTGGTGCCGCCTCCCATGTCTATAAGCACACACCCTAACTCGCGCTCGCCCTCGGTGAGCACCGCATCCCCCGCGCCTATGGACTGAGCTACCAAACTGCGCGGCGGCAGCTTGCAATTGTTCATCACGTTGACGAGGTCATTGACGTGATGGGTGTCGCAAACGACTACATGGGAGTTCACCCGCACTTGCTCTGCCTGCAGGCCCACGGGGTTCCGTAGGCCGCCCAAGCCATCGACTTCATACTCGATGGGAATGACGTGCAGCACCGTGTGGCCGTTAGCGGGGCCCGGATGACACGAGTCCACCAGCTTGGCTACTTCTCCATAGCCAACCGGACCTTTGGAACGGAGACCGGTGATCTCCGACTCCGAGTTGAAGCAATTGATGCCCTCACTGGAAACGGTGGCGTAGACGCTGGTTGCAACGTCACGACCAAGGTACCGATAGGCATCCTCTACCGCTAACTTCAAAGCGTTCTGTAATCGATGGGCGTTTTCCACTTTGCCATTGCTGTAGCCTGCAGTGGCTGTGTAGCCCACGCCCGTGACCTTGAGCGTATCGCCGTCAGCGAGCCTGGCGACGATCACGCACGTCTTAGTGCTCCCTATATCTACTGCTGCGTAAAAGCTGTCGCTAGCCACGGTCCCTCCTCACTACTTCCTCACAGGTTGGGTCACTATTCTGCCCCCGCAATTTTTCCGCAGCCCTCAGGCGGGCGCTGCGGCTGCGCGGGTTGGCCTGCACCTCCTTCATCGATGGGTTAATAGGCCTCCAGGTCAGCAGACGAAGGGTCGCTACGTGCCCGCAGGTGCAGGCCGGGGCCCGTGGTGGGCACACGCAGTTCTTCGCCTCGTGAACGAAAGCCTGTTTCACGATGCGGTCTTCCAAGCTGTGGTAGCTAATGATTGCCAGCCTGCCCCCAGGCTTCAGCAGCCCAATGGCCGAGTCGATACCGGCCCGCAGCCGGTCCAACTCGCTGTTCACTGCTATCCTCAATGCTTGAAAGGTGCGGGTTGCCGGATGAACGCGCCGCGTCCGTCCCACAACACCCGCTATGACATCTGCCAATTGATGAGATGAGGAGAAAGGTCGACCCTGCACAATGGCGCGGGCGATTAACCTAGCCCGAGGCTCTTCGCCATACCCAGCGATGATGCTCGTGAGCCTTTCCTGTGGGTAGGCATTGGCTATGTCCTGAGCCGTTTCCCCTTCCGATGCATCGAAGCGCATGTCCAGAGGTTCGTCCTGTAGGAAGCTGAAGCCACGCCCACTGCCCTCCAGTTGAAACGACGAGAGTCCCAGGTCTAGAAGGACCCCGTCCACTTGTCCCAAGCCGGTCTGGGACGCCACTTCGTCCATATGGGAGTAACTGTGCTTCACCAGCAGGACCGAGTCCTGCCAACTCTCCAGTCGTGCCTCTGCGGTTTCCAAAGCCCCGTCGTCTAAATCGAGGCCTAGCAGCCGCCCTTCTTCGGTGGCCTGTCCCAATATCGCCTCGGCATGTCCGCCCTCGCCCACGGTGCCATCGATGTAGGTTCCACCTCGCGTCACTGCAAGGAGTTCCAGGACCTCTTGCACCATTACCGGCTGGTGATGAACGATGTGCTCCATGGCATCATCTCGCCGCGCTACTGGTTGCATAGCCGGTATGGGTCGGCCAATAATCGCCACCGCTAGGGTCAACTGTCAGTCTCCTGTGTCGATTGGGATTAAACATGCGGCTTTTTTAAGAACTCTCCTAAACCCGCTACCAAACTTAGGTTACGGGCAGGCCGCAACTGGGTCACTCGACTAAGAAATGTCTGGTCGACAATAAAGCCTATGGCGACGATGTTTCAAGCTAAAGAATAGATATTTTTTAAGACTTTTTTGAATTATGGTAAAACAATGCTACCTAATTCTGCTTCGTGTCACGGGCAACGTCCCCATGTGCTATCATCTTCCAAGGAGGCCTGCATGCATTCTCTCGGCGTACTGACCATAAGCACATCCGGCTTTCACGGCAGCCGCGAAGACACCAGCGGCCGTGCCATTACCGCTTTGTTAGCCGAACCCAACTACCGCCAAGTGCGCTACGAGATAGTCCCTGACGAGCAAGAGATAATTGCTGATCGATTGATCACATGGAGCGACAGCGGTCAGGTCGATCTCATCGTCACTACGGGGGGTACCGGACTGAGCCCTAGAGACGTCACCCCGGAGGCCATGCAGTCCATCATCGAGCGTCCGGTGCCAGGGTTAGCAGAAGCCATGCGGGCTGGAACTCTGTCAAAGACCCCCATGGCCATGCTCAGCCGCTCCGTGGCAGGCATTCGGGGTCGCACCCTCATAATCACTCTTCCAGGCAGTCCCCGTGGAGTCACCGAATGTCTGGAGATCATCATGCCCGTCCTAGGCCACGCCCTGGACATCCTGCAGGAACAGACTTCGGAGCACCCCACGGGTCAGCCCGCCAGCGAATAAGACGTTCCCATGCAGGTGCAGGTCCTCACCCTCTTCCCCAACATGTTCCCCGGCCCACTCCAGTTCAGCATTGTCGGTCGCGCCATCGCCAGTGGTGTGTTGCGGTTGGGAGTAACAGACATACGTGAATATACCCATGACAGCCACCGCACCGTCGACGACTACCAGTTCGGCGGTGGCGCTGGCATGGTGATGAAACCCGGACCAGTCTTCGAAGCCACCGAGGCAGCCTTGGCTGCTCTGGGCCACGATGCCGCCGTCGTTCTTACCTCACCCCAAGGACAGATGCTGGCGCAGGGCCTTGTACATGAATTGGCCCAAATGCCCGCCATGGTCATCATATGTGGTCACTACCAGGGAGTAGACGAGCGGGTGACAGAACACTTGGCCACCCACGTTGTGAGCATCGGCGACTACGTCCTCAGCGGCGGCGAACTGCCTGCCATGGTCCTCGTTGAATCCGTTTGCCGCCTTCTACCCGGCGCAGTGGGCTCCGCCGACTCAGTGGAAGGCGACTCAATAACTACCGGCCTTTTGCAGCACCCCCTCTATACTCGTCCCAGCTTATACCGGGATTGGCCCGTTCCTGATGTGCTGCTGTCTGGCCACCACGCTGAAATCCAGCGATGGAGGCGCCGGCAAGCCCTGATTCGTACACTGCGGCGTCGTCCTGACCTCCTTAACTCCGCCCCGCTCCAGCCCGACGATTTCGTCTTTCTGGAATCCCAGGGATATACCGGGAACTAGGTGATTCGTGTCCACGTGGCCCTCTATCGCCCCGGCCTGTCTGGCGACTCCTTGTTATGCTGCACGGTTGGCATTACAATCTGTCGGTTACCATACGACAGCTAAACTAAAGTTGGCGAGGTCAATAGGTCTCAGTAGTCGACCAAGGAGATAGGAAGGTACTGGTCCATGCAAGCCCAAGCCCTAGTCTCAGTGACGCCAAACCCCAAGGTAGAAGACTTCACCCCTGGCGATACCGTACGTGTGAGCTTCCGTGTTCGCGAAGGAGAGCGGGAGCGTGTGCAGGTTTTTCAAGGTGTGGTCATTCGGAACCGCGGAGGCGGAGTAGGCGCCACTTTCACCGTTCGCCGTGTTACCTATGGAATAGGCGTTGAACGCGTATTTCCTCTCTACTCTCCTCGTCTCGAAGGCGTCCAAGTCGTCCGCCGGGGCTTGGTTCGCCGGGCGCGCCTCTACTACCTCAGGGGCCTGCGAGGCCGCGCCGCTCGTATCAAGGAACGCAGGTGGGCTGGACCCCGTCCCCAGCAAGCCACCGCGCCTCCCGTTGTCGATGAGGACGCCGCCTTCGAAGAGGAATTCGCCCGGCTCGAGGCCGAGGAACAAGCGGCAGCTGAGGCAGAGCAGGCTGCGGAAGCCGAGGTTGAAGCTGGCACCGAACTTGGCGAATCCGCCGAGGATTCTGAGCAGACCAACTAGCTTCTGGAAGCCCGATCGTCCCTGCCGGTTAGCATCCCCCGCAAGGTTCTTGCCCCACGAAGGACGATGCGGACTTCCCTATCCCATGCTGTGCGCACCTCTGTTTAGCACCGTGGGTAAACCCATTCGCCGTTCCTCTTCTGTCTTGACACCCAGCGAGGCGCCCCTCTAAGATGAGCTAACTGGCCGAGGTAGCTCAGGTGGTAGAGCACGGCACTGAAAATGCCGGTGTCGACAGTTCGACTCTGTCCCTCGGCACCTCGATCAAAGGCTGGTCATCCTGCCCCAACGAGCGGAAGTGGCTCAGTGGTAGAGCATCTCCTTGCCAAGGAGAGGGTCGTGGGTTCGAATCCCATCTTCCGCTCCACAGCACCCCTCTTAAAAATGTATAGTTGTCTATTTGGGGCTTTGGCACATCGCCCATAGCAGGTCATGCCCACTTCACGGCCCTGGTCCACTCCCCTATGTCGGCTACGCCGGATCCTCCCACCCTCTTCATCCACCCGAATATCTCTTATACCTGTTTCCGTATCTTCTGGCTCCTCCCATATCCCCAGCGCCTCCCTTGACATCGACTGGCGGCAAGCAGAGAGCCTGGGTCGAGGCCCGGCAAGGGGAAAGCCCCGGTGTCAGCAGGGCTTGACAACTCACTCTGTGGTCGGAACGGAGGTCGATTAAACCGTCTGCTTGAATATGTTCAGAAAAATCCGTGATTTCGAACAGTTGGATAACTGGTAGGTGTCTACACCGGGGTCGTAGTAAGATACCTGCTCATCTCCGTTCGTTCGAGAAGTTCGAACAGCAGGACCACGTTGGTGTTCTAGTGCTCTTTGCCAGGCTTGGGCCCGGTGCCGTCGTAGCACACCACGATGTTCTTCATCGCTATTACCTTACCATTAGCAGGACTAATAGGAACGTACGGACCGCCTAGAGTCCTCGAAGAGATTCTAGGACGGACATAAGGCCCTGACCGGTCTTCCGATAGGGCTCTTGCCACGCCACACTATTGCTATGGGTCAAGGCAGAAATGAACGAGCGATAGACTGGCTGGCGTTATAATGGCCGGAATCACTGTTGCGCTTGGGTCGTGTTGCGGGCATCAGAGGCTAACGAAGCCATTCGCTACGAGGCAAACGAACCCTGTCCCGCCATAGCCTCTCTCGGGGCGGGCTTGCAGGGTGCGGTATTCGCATTGGCTCCCTTGGTGCTGGTGGTGGCGATTACCGCGCAGGCGGGCGGGCAGGATGAAGGGTACTTGTCTTGGGCTGTTTTTGCTGCGCTAATCATTGCTGGGCTGCTGACGGCACTGCAGGCGACGCGGTTAGGGCGATTTGGGGCGGGACATGTGCTGATCATGGGGGCGACCCCGAATTTTGTGGCCGTGTCAGTGCTGGCACTGATGGAGGGCGGGCCGCCTCTGCTGGCGAGCTTGATTGTAGTTTCTTCGATTTTCTATCTGGCATTGGCGGTGTGGCTGCCGTACCTCCGGCGCATCATCACGCCGGTGGTCTCCGGCACAGTGCTGATGCTGATCGCGGCTACCATTCTACCGATTGCGTTCGACAGGGTGCACGAGGTGCCGGAGGGGACATCCGATATGGTGGGTCCCATCGTTGCCGTGGTGACGCTGGCGATCACGATTGGAATGGTGTTGCGGGTAACAGGGGTCTGGAGGCTGTGCTCGCCGCTGATAGGCATCGGCGCAGGTTGTGTGCTGGCGGCCATTCTGGGTGGGTACGATCTGCAGCGGGTGCTGGATGCGCCCTGGATTGGGGTGGCCGAATTCAGCCTCCCAGGATTTGAACTGACGCCGGATGCCAGTTTCTGGGCTCTGCTGCCGGTGTTTGTGGTGGTGACGCTGGTGGGCGGTATCAAGAATATCGGGGACAGCGTTGCGATTCAGCAAGCCTCAAGGCGCAGGCCAAGGGTGACCGATTTCCGCTTGGTGCAGGGCTCGCTTAATACCAATGGGCTTGGAATCCTGCTTTCGGGAATCGCGGGCACGCCGCCCACGACGGTCTATTCGTCCACGAGCGTATCGCTTACCACGATGACGGGTGTTGCTGCGCGCAGCGTGGGATATGTGATTGGGGGCATGTTGGTGGTGCTGGCGTTGTTCCCCAAGCTACCAGCCCTGCTGCTCACCATTCCCAACCCTGTTATGGGGGCATACCTGCTGCTGGCGATCGGGCTGCTCTTCGTGGAGGGTATTCGCACAGTGGTGCAGTCGGGCCTCGATGCGCAGAAGGTGATAGTGGTGGGTGTGGCGTTCTCACTGGGAGCGGGCATTGACCAAAAGAGCATCTTTGGGGACTTGATAGGGGGCACATGGGGCGGGCTGCTTGACAATGGGATGTTGATCGGAGCACTGGCCTCTGTGCTGATAACGCTCTTCTTGGACTTGACCAACCCGCGCAAGGGAGGAAGGCTGCAGACCAGACTGGAGATTGCTTCGCTCGCTGAAATAGATGGATTCGCGCGGGAGCAAGCGCGGAAGTTGGGTTGGGATGAGGGTTCAACACAAAGCCTCTGCTCTGCTGCGGAGGAGACGCTCATTATCCTGACGCAGTCCGCCGAGGAGCAGCCGTCGGAAAGGGTCCCCCGTCTGATGGTGGCAACGCGTCCGGAACCTGCCATGATTGAGATGGAGTTCGTGGCAGTATTCGAGGAGGAGAATTTGGAGGACAGGCTAGCGTACCTCAGCGAGGAGGCGGAGGGCTTGGAGGAGGGGGAGATATCGCTGCGTTTGCTCAGGCACCACGCATCGTCGGTGCAGCACCAGAAGTATTTTGGGCTGGATGTAGTGACGGTGCAGGTGAAGGGAAGACGCTCGCCCGGAAGCCTCAGACAGGCTTCCAGCAGAAACGATACTGTGAAACCCTCGCACAGGTGGCTTCACTCACCGCGCGATGTGGCGCAGTGGGTGGGCAATGGCTTGAGGAGGAAGAGATGACGGAGCAACGCAGCAATTCCAATTCCGGTCATGAGGGAACCGCCACTATTGATACTGAAAGACGTGAGGATATGAGGACTTCAGGGTTGATTGAGAGGGATGAACCGATAGCAGTGGTGGGAATGGCCTGTCGATTCCCAGGGGCGGACGGGCTGGATGCGTTCTGGGAGCTGCTTGAGGAGGGCCGGAACGCGGTCACGGAGGGCGTGCCGGGCTCGGGCGTGGGTAGGGTCGGGGAGTTGTTTGAAAATGTGTCAGTGCAGAGCGAGGCATGCCGTTTCGGGGCATACCTTGAGGGGATTGAGATGTTTGACGCGGAGTTCTTCCGCATTTCCCCGGTGGAGGCACAGCTTCTGGACCCGCAACAGCGGTTGATGCTGGAGACGAGTTGGCGGGCGTTAGAGGACGCGGGGATAGATCCTGAAGGGCTGAAAGGCAGCCGTACCGGCGTTTACGCGGGCATCAGCAACAACGACTACCGGGGGCTAATCCTAGCCTCCAGCGAGACTGCTGAATCGGCAGCCAGCCTCTATTCCGTTACGGGCACGTCCTTCAATACCGCCATTGGGCGGGTGGCTTTCGTGCTGGGTTTCCGTGGGCCAGCCATCGCCTTGGACACTGCGTGCTCCTCGTCCCTTGTGGCGGTGCATCAAGCGGTGGTGGGTCTGCAGCGTGGCGAGGCAGATTTGGCCCTGGCAGGAGGGGTGCATACGATCCTTTCGGGACGGCTGCTGGAGATGCGGGCGAACGCCGGGATGCTGTCCCCGGATGGGACGTGCCATACGTTCGACGCCGGAGCGAACGGCTATGTGCGGGGCGAGGGATGCGGGATATTGGTGCTGAAGCGCTTGAGGGAAGCCGAGGCGGACGGGGACCGCATCTGGGGCGTCATCCGGGGCGTGGCGCTCAACCAAGACGGGGCCAGCGTCGGCCTGACAGTGCCGAACGGAGAGGCCCAGGAGCTGGTTATTGAAGATGCTCTGATGCGGGCAGGTGTGGAGCCAGCACGGGTGGACTATGTCGAGGCTCACGGGACGGGCACTACAGTGGGCGACCCCATTGAAGCGCAAGCAACGGGAACGGTGTATGGCAGGGGCCGTGATCCACAGCATCCGTTGCTCATTGGTTCAGTGAAAACGAACATCGGGCACTTGGAGTCGGCTGCAGGGGCCGCTGGGTTGATGAAGGTGATACTGGCGATGAGGCAGGGGGTCATCCCTAAACACCTGCACTTTTATGAGCCGAACCCCGAAATCGACTGGGGCAGTCTGCCGGTACAGGTGACGTCAGAGGTGACACCCTGGCCAATGGCTTCAGACCGTGCGCCACTGGCTGGGGTGAGCGGGTTCGGGTGGTCGGGTACCAACGCACATGTGGTGGTGGAAGGGTACGGAGGCATGCAAGGCGGGTGGCCTGAGGGTGGGTCGCAGCGGGTGAAGGTGGCTCTCCCCGAAGGCGTTGCGCAACCGTCGGCAGGGGCAGTTGGGCTAGAGAGACGAGTGGCCCGGCTGCTGCCGTTGTCGGGCAGGAACGAAGAAGCGCTGCGCGAGCTGGCGGCATGTTACTTGGAATGGCTCGATGCGAGTGGCGGTGGGGACACAGACGGGGTGCTGGCGGATACGGCATGGACCGCGGGGGTTGGTCGTGCGCATTTTGTATACAGGACTGGCGTGGTGTTCGAGGATGCGGCCTCGCTGCGGAATGGATTGCAAGGTGTTGTTGAGGGTGGAGAGAGATCAGCGGGGCGGGAACGCAAGGTGGCTTTCGTGTTCACGGGACAAGCGAGCCAGTGGGTTGGCATGGGAGAGGAGTTGTACCGGAGCGAGCCGGTGTTCCGGGCGGTGCTGGACCGTTGCGATGAAGTGTTGCGAGGGGAACGGGGTGTTTCGCTGCTGGATGTCATGTTTGGTCGTCCCGGAACGCAGGAGGACCTCGATGACCCGGCGTGGACGCAACCCGCGATCTATGCCTTGGAAAGCGCACTGACGGCGATGTGGGCCAGTGTGGGGGTGACGCCCAGTGCCGTGGTGGGGCACAGCTTGGGTGAGATAGCGGCGGCGCATGTGGCGGGAGTGTTCACGCTGGAACAGGGCCTGCGGTTCGCGGCGGCTAGGGGCGAGCTTTTCGGGTCAGTGCCGGGAGAGGGTGCCATGGCCGCCGTCTTTGCGTCGCAGGCACAGGTCGCGTCGGTAGTGGCGGAACATAATGCCACGTCACAAAGCCTGGGAGTGAGCGTTGCTGTGGACAACGGGGCGCATCAAGTTATCAGCGGCCCAGCGGCGGGTGTGGACGCGCTGGTGGAGCGATTCGAGTCGCGAGAAATACGGGTGAGGCGGTTAAGGAAGAGTCCTGCGTACCATAGTGCCATGGTGGAGCCTGCCTTGGACAAGTTGGAGGCGGCGGTGAGGGAGATCGCAGGGACTCCCCCGGTGCCTTCGATTGATTTGGTGAGCAACGTGACAGGGCGGGTGGTGCAGCCGGACCAGCCGATGGATGGGGGCTACTGGAGGCGTCATGGGCGAGAGGCAGTGGCATTCCGGAGTTGCGTGGAAACACTGGCAGAGATGGGCGTTGATGTGGTGGTGGAGGTGGGCCCGTTTGGTGTGCTGGGACCGATCGTGTCCTTGGCGTGGCCGGAGCCAGTGTCAGGATTCGGTGCTTTCGCTGAGCCTATCGTGCTTTCGAGCTTGCGGCGGCCACCACGCGATGCCAACGACCCGGAGACCGACGGCAGTGGGGGGTTCGTTTCTGCAGTGGCCGCGGCTTACGAGGCTGGTGTTGATGTCTCCTTTCCGGGCCTTTTCGCTGGAGAACAGCGGCGTCGGATCTCGATACCGGGCTATCCCTTCCAGCGGCGGCGTCACTGGGTGGATGCACCTAAGAGGCGGCGCGCCGCCAGCGGACATCCACTGCTCGGCACCCGGCACGAGTCTCCCCGTGGCGAGGTGATGTTTGAGACGGAGATGTTCCCCTCCGACCCAGGCTGGCTGGATGACCACCGAGTGTTTGGGCGAGTGCTAGGGCCGGGGTCGTTGTACGGGGCGATAGCCGTTGCTCTGGGCAATGGAGGTGAAGTGGCGGTGGAAGACCTGCAGATGCAGAACCCCCTCGTATTCGCTCAAGATGATTCGGGGCAAGGAGAGCGGGAACAAGGCCGCAAAGTGCAGGTGGTGGTAGAGGCTGCCTCCGGCGCAAACCCGCGGCGGTTCGAGATATTCAGCAAGGGCGAGGGTGAGGAGGGTTGGACCCTCCACGCCGAGGGCACGGTCTCGGAGGGTCTGGGTGGTGGCGATTACTTAGCCGCCGTGAAGCTGGATGACCTCCGATATGACATGGCCCAGAGGGATATATCGGAATACTACCGCACCAAAGCGGGAAGCGGTATTGAACTTGGTACGTCATTCCGCAGCTTGACGAGGCTATGGTCGGAGACCGGAGAGGCAGTGGCCGAGGTGGCTTTGCCGGAGGGTGTCGATGGCAGCGGCGCCGGCATTCATCCCATTCTTCTCGATGGCTGTTTCCAAGTGATGTCCCAAGCGCGTTATGTGGCTGGGGACGAATCGGGAGCAACCTATTTGCCCTTTGCATGGGAGAGGCTGTGGCTGACGGGGCCTCTGCCCAGCCGAATTATCTGCCACGCGCAGATGAGGGAATCGAACGCAGTCGGAGAGGCGGATACAGTACCGGAGGTGCTTACGGGTGACCTGTGGTTCTACTCCCTTGAGGGAGCGGCTCTTGGGGGACTATCCGGGTTTACTGTGAAGCGGACGACGAGAGCATCGCTGTTCTCAGCAACGGAAGCAGTGAGTGACCTGTTGTATGAGGTGGTGTGGCGGGACAGTCCGCTACCTCCGGGCATGATGTCAGCCGATTTTCTGACAGATCCCACTGCCATTGTGTCGAACTCAGATGGGTTCTCGCGGTATCTGGCAGACCAGGGAGTGGAGCCCGGTGACCGGGCGGCGTTGCAGACGGACTTGGAGAGAATGGCTTGGTGTTTCGCTCTGCAGGCCTTAGAACGGTTGGGGTGGGAGCGCCGGGCTGGCGAGAGGATTGTCGCGGAGGAGTTGAGGCGCAGCTTGGGCGTACTGGACGAGCACCAAGGTCTCTTCCGACGGATGCTTGAGCTGCAGGTCCGGGGCGGGGTGCTGGAGGAGAGGGACGGCGAGTTTGTGGTCTTGGTGGGTCTAGGGGAGCCCTTGCCGGAGACATTCCCTGGGGCTCCACAGGAGTTCGCGGACTGGATGGCAGCGCGGTACCCCCATGGCACCACAGAGGTGGGTCTGTTCCGGCGGAGCGCCGGCTCGCTGTCCGATGTAATCACCGGAAATGCAAATGCGCTGACGCTGCTGTTCGGGAGTGGGGAGCCTAGTGCTGCCGACCTGTACAAGCTGGCCCCGGCGTGGCGGGCTGCGAACCGGATGCTGGGGGATGCTATCGCGGCAACAGTGGCGGACTTACCTGAGGGCCGCAAGCTGAGGGTGCTGGAGGTGGGGGCAGGCACCGGTTCGGCCACTGGGTCGGTGCTGCCGGAATTGCAAGCCGGGCAATACGAATATGTCTACACGGACATCTCGGCGGGGTTCTTTGCAGAGGCAGAGGAACGATTCGGGGGTGCCGAGGCTGGTATCGATTACCGGGTGCTGGACATCGAGAGAGACCCATCGGAGCAGGGGTTTCAGCCCCATGGATACGACATGGTAATCGCTTCCAATGTGCTGCATGCCACCCGGTACCTGCAGGAGACCTTGGCGAACTGTCATGAGCTTCTGGCTCCTTCGGGTCTGCTGGTAGCTCTGGAGAACTTGGTGGGGCAGGGATGGATGGATATGACTTTCGGCCAGTTGGATGGCTGGTGGCGGTATGCCGACGATTACCGCCCCAACCATGCGCTTGCCGGGGCGGCCGTGTGGAAGCAAGCCTTGGGCGATGTGGGGTTCGAGGATGCCCAAGTGGTGGGACTAGGCCCGGACGGAAGTGAGACGCCGAACCGTGGCGTGATCATGGCCCGTGGACCGGCGGAGGTGCCGGAACTGCCTGGGACGTGGGTTGTGGCATCTGATGGGGTGGGTGTGGGTGAGGCTTTGGCTGAGGAACTGGCGGGGCTGAACCAGGGTGTGGCGCTGGTGACCCGTGAGGGCAAGTCATGTCTGCTGCTTGCCGGGGGTGTTTCGAGGACAGAGGCGGTACCCGTGGACATGAGAAGCCGCGAATCTTGGCGTTCGCTGTTTGAGGCGCTTTCCAAGGAGGCGCCGTTCAGAGGAGTGGTCCATCTGGCGGCGTTGGATGGTCACGGAGCGGAGGCGACGCCAAGTGAATTCACGGAAGACGTACGACATGCCAGCGCTACGGCCCTCGCGCTGGTACAGGGCATTGGGGACGCGGATATGACTCCTGCGAATGGCGTGTGGTTCCTTACGCGGGGCGGACAGGTGGTGGAGCACGAGGGCGTTGGGGAGCTGGCTGGGGCCACGCTTTGGGGGTTTGGGAAGTTGGTCGCGCGGGAGGCCCCTCATCTGAAGCCACGGATGGTCGATTTGGAGCCGGGGACAGCGACGTCTTTCGCGGACTTGGCCAATGAACTTCTTCATCCGGACGGCGAGACCCATGTCGCCTACCGCATGGGTTACCGCCAAGCGGCCCGACTTGTGCGGATGGGTTCCGGCACCGAGCAGCTTGCCCTGCCAGAGGACTCGGATTGGGTGCTGGCGCCGGACCAAGGCGGGGTCCTGGAGTCGTTGCAGGTGGAGCCTCTGGCTGTCCGAGCCTTGGAGCCGATGGAAGTGCGGATTGCCGTGGAGGCTGCGGGTCTCAACTTCTGGGACGTGTTCCGGGCGTTGGGGCTTATCGAGGAAGGCCTGCTGGGCCGTGAAGTCTGCGGACGGGTGACCGAGGTGGGGGGCGACGTATCTGGGGTATCCGTCGGGGACCGGGTGGTGGCACTGGCCTTTGGGACCTTTAGGTCGGAGGTGATTACCCGTGGGGAACTGGTGGCGCCCGCACCACCCGGAGTGCCACTGACGGACCTTGCGACCATGCCCACTGTCTTCGTGACATCTGTGTTGTCCTTCGACCTTGCGGAGTTGCAGGCGGGCGACCGTGTGTTGATACACGCCGGGGCTGGCGGGGTAGGACTGGCAGCCATACAACTGGCACATGCTGCAGGGGCTGAGGTGTTTGCCACTGCGAGCGCCTCAAAGCGGGACTATTTGCGGTCGCTGGGCGTAAAGCATGTGTTCGACAGCCGGAGCACCAAATTCGGACAGGAGATTCTGGAAGCCACGGGTGGAGCGGGTGTTGATGTGGTGCTGAACAGCCTGACGGGAGAGGGCTTCATTGAAGCCAGCCTCTCTTGCTTGGCCGAGGGGGGCCGGTTCGTGGAGTTGGCCCAAGTGGACATCCTTACCGAGGAGCAGATGGCAGCAGCGCGTCCCGACGTCGCCTATTTCATCGTGATGTTGGACGACATAAAGGAAGATGCCCCCGAGGTAGCGGGCAACGCCCTGAGGCGAGTGATGAAGGGGTTGGAGGCAGGGGAATTGTCCCCCCTCGTGCACACCAGATGGTCGATGGCTGAGGCAGGGCGCGCCATGAGGTTCATGCGGGCAGCCCGTCATACGGGCAAGATAGTGCTCGCCACGCCCCCATTGCAAACCGGTCGCCTGCGGGAGGACAGGACTTATCTGGTTACCGGCGGGCTTGGAGGCATCGGGTGCGTCGTAGCGGAGTGGCTGGTGGAACGGGGCGCGGGCGCAATCGTGCTGAACGGTCGCAGGACACCGGATGCCGCCGCTGAAGAAACCATAGCGGCGCTGAGGTCACGTGGTGTGGTGGTGCAAGTGGAGATTGCTGACGTGACGGATGCGGATGCGGTCGACCGGATGGTGGAGCGCATCAAAGCTGCGCTGCCCCCATTGGCGGGAGTGATCCATAGCGTGGGAGTGCTGTCGGATGCAGCGCTGACGAACCAGACTTGGGAGCGGTTCGAGCAGGTGCTGGGCCCCAAGGTGCTGGGTGCTTGGCATTTGCACCGGGCAACGATGCACAAGGACCTGGACATGTTCCTGTTGTTTTCCAGTGTGGCCGGGGTTCTGGGGAATGCGGGGCAGGCCAATCACTCGGCGGCCAATGCTTTCTTGGACCAACTGGCGGGGTACCGGCGGTCCCTCGGGCTGGCGGGGCAATCGATTGCATGGGGAGCATGGTCGGGCCTGGGGGAGGCGGAGGAGCAGCGGGAGCGAATAGCGAGGCAGCTTGAGGCTGCGGGAACGGGTTGGATAACGCCATCTCAGGGTATACAGGCTTTAGACCTGTTGGTCCGGCGGGATATGGCGTCGGGGATGGTAGCGGCAGTGGACTGGTCTGTGGTGGCTGGGGACCCGGACACCCGCCCACCTCTGTTGGAAGAACTGGTGGAAGGTGCGGAAGACGCGGCTACTGCCTCGGGTGGAGCGGTCGCAGACGATCTGCTCTCCCGTTTACGCCAGACGTCGTCGACGGAACGGGAGGGCCTGCTGGCTTCCTTCGTCCAGGGTGAAGTGAGGGCTGTGCTGCGTTTGCCTTCAGCTCCGGGTGCCACGGTGGGCTTCTTCGAGATGGGCATGGACTCGCTAATGTCGGTTGAACTGCGGAACCGACTGAACAGGGCGCTAGCTGGGGAGTACACGGTCTCGAATACTGCCGTGTTTGATTACCCGAACGTGTCCAGTCTTGCACGTCACCTGGCTGAGGAGATGGGTCAATTGGACGAAGCCGATGCACCGACGGCGCCTAGGCAGCGTCCTGGACGGGAGCGGCGACTGCAAACAGGCAGTGAAGGGGACTCCATTGCAATCGTTGGAATGGCTTGCCGCTTTCCCGGTGCTTCCGACCTTTCAGGGTATTGGCGCCTCTTGGAAGCGGGTGAGACATCGGTGACCGATGGGAGGCAGGACGACGGTGTGTGGAGCGGTATCACCGGAGACCCTGCTGCTGCGGACCCTGTCTACCGGAGAGGTGGATTCGTCGAAGGCATTGATCAATTTGATGGGAGGTTCTTCCGGATAGCCCCTATTGAGGCACGGATGATGGACCCGCAGCAACGGATGTTGCTTGAGACGACATGGCAGGCATTGGAGGATGCTGGCATAGAGCCGGAAGGGTTGAGAGGCAGCCGTACAGGCGTGTACGCGGGAATTGGGAGCAGCGAATACCGGGACATTATCTCAGCCAGCGGGCAAGATGACAGTTTCCTAGGTACCGCGCCCAGCGTAGCCGCCGGACGTATTGCCTTCGCTCTTGGCTTAGAGGGTCCGGCTATGCCAGTGGACATGGCCTGTGCCTCGTCCCTCGCTGCAGTACATCAAGCATCAGTGGCCCTCATGCGGGGTGAGGTGGACTTGGCCTTGGCCAGCGGCGTGAACGCGACACTGTCCCAGTCCTTTGTGAGGTTTCACAACGAGATGGGGATGCTATCCAAGGCTGGGCAGTGCAACGCTTTCGATACCGCTGCGGACGGGTTCGTTCGCAGCGAGGGTTGTGGGGTCGTAGTCCTCAAGAGGCTTAGGGAGGCAGAGGAGGCAGGAGACCGGATATGGGCCATCATTAAGGGATCGGCCATCAATCAGAACGGAGCGAGCGCCGGACTGCCGGTACCCAACGGGCCTGCCCAAGAGCGGGTGATAGAGGATGCCTTGGCGCGGGCGGGTGTGACTGCGGCCGACGTTGACTACCTGGAAGCCCACGGCACGGGGACTGACCTAGGGGACTCAATCGAATTGCGTGCCGTGGCAGCGGTCTACGGGAAGGGCCGAGATACGGACCGGCCGTTGCTGCTGGGTTCCTGCAAGACCAACATCGGACATTCGGAGTGGGCGGCAGGTATGGCCGCTCTCATGAAGACGGTGATGGCGATGCGGCATGGGGTGATCCCCAAGCACCTGCACTTCAGCGATCCGAATCCCAACTTCGATTGGGAGAAACTGCCGTTGCAAGTGACCTCCAGACAGGTGGAGTGGCCCGCTCGTAGTAATCGCCCTCCCATAGCAGGAATCAACTCTTTCGGGCTTTCCGGGACTAACGCGCATCTCATCGTAGAAGGGTACAGGACCTCGTCGGATGGTGTTGCGGATGAGGAAGGCCCTGCGCCTTCAGGGACGCCACAATTAGTGCCGGTGGCGATGCCGAGCTCTTTGGCCAATGTGCCCGTGCCGGATGATGCACTCGAAACCCGTCAAACGCGGTTCCTGCCTCTGTCGGGAAAGTCCGACAGGGCTGTAAGAGAGTTGGCTGAGCGCTATTTGGCTCCTCTGGAGCAAATGATGCAGGACGTAGGGGCTTCGGCGCCTGTGCTTTCCGATATGGCTTGGACTGCGGGAATGGGTCGGAGCCACTTCCCCTACCGAGTTGGAGTTCCATTTGAGAATGCGGCCCAACTGAAGGAGGGTCTGCGGGCATTGGCTGAAGCAGACGATGCCTCCGAGGAGAGGCAGCCTCGTGTGCCTACGAGAGTGGCCTTTGTGTACAACGTGATGAGCGCCGAGTTGGCGACTATAGCGGGTGGACTTTACCGGAGAGAGCCGGTGGTGCGGGCAGTGTTGGACAGGTGTGAGGGGGCGTTTCAGGCGGAGTACGGGACGTCACTTTTGGGAGCGATGTCCGGGCGCTCCGGAGCAAATAGAAGTGTGGCTGGCGCAGAGTGGGGCCGGGCCGCAGTATATGCCGTCGAGTGTGCGTTGACTGCTCTCTGGGAGAGTGTTGGTGTGCGTCCAAGTGTGGTCGTGGGCCAAGGTGCGGGGGAAATTGCCGCTGCTCAAGCCGCTGGCGCGGTCAGCTTGGAAGATGGATTGAGGCTGGCAGTAGCCCTGAGCGACCATGGACAGGCCCCTGATGTGGCGATTGGGCCTGCTTCGATGCCCCTGATTAGAGGAACAACGGGCAAGGCGGTGGAATCTGCAAAGGAGCTTGATGTTCAGTCCTTCAGTATCGGACAGGAGGTCGCGACCGCCGACATTGGGACTTGTGTGGCGGAGATGGCTGAGCTGGGAGTGGATGTGGTGGTGCAGATCGGGCCAGACGCTGGCTTGGGAGAAGTTATCGAATCCACTTGGCCGCGTCATTCGAATAGTGCGGAGGATGGGGGCGTCCCTGTGGTATTGGGAGGCTTCATGCCAGCACGACAGGATGGAGCTTCAGACCCAGCTTCTGAGTTCGTGGGAGCAGTTGCCTGCGCCTACGAGGCTGGGATTGATATTGCATTTGAGGGGATGTTTGCCGGTGAATGGAGGAGTCGAATCTCGGTGCCTACGTATCCCTTCCAGCGTAGGCGTTACTGGGTGGAGCCCGTGAAGAGGCCTGCCTGATTGCATGGGGCGAGGGTGTACCGAATGGCTGCGTTGACTGAAGCTGTCTCTCCAGCTATTCTTGCCTAGGTCTTGCACCAATTAATATCTAGAAAGGACCATTCCCGATGCCTTCAACTGAAGAACGCCTCCGCAAACTTGTCGACGACAACCTTGAAGTGGAAGGACGACCACAGGGGCGGCCGTTGGATCTCAACTCGAGCCTGAGAGACTCGGGTGTGTCCTCTGTGGATTTTGTGAACTTCACCAAGGTGGTTGCCCAGGAATTCAACCGCGAATTCAAGCCCGAAGAATGTGCTGATATCAAGACGGTCGGGGAGTTGATCCAGCTTCTCGAGTCTGGTTCCGGATAGCCTCCAATCCGGACGCGGACGGGCGGGCCGAACCGGAGCCGCAGTCCAGTGACAATCAGTAGCAGCAGGATCTCAGAAGCTGGCGCCTCTTCTCAGGGCTGGTGGCAACCGTTTCAGAGTGTTGCCGTGGTGGATGTCTTCCATGTCGACCTGACGCCGCATCCTAGTTATGAGTTGGAAGCGTTGAGGCTGCTGGATGATGAAGAACGTGAGCGTTTGGAAGGGTTCCGCTACCCGCGACACCGGCGTCAGTTCGTGTTGTGCCGGGCAGCGGTGCGGTCTATTTTGTGTGATCGACTGGGTTGTGAGAACGAGGAGCTAGCCTTTCGTACCGTAGAGCATGGGAAGCCTCTGGCCGTGCTTAAGGGGAAGCCCGCTCCCGTCAGCTTCAATACCAGTCACAGCGGAAGCCATGGGCTGATTGCCTTGGCTAATGGTGGGCGCCTTGGTGTGGATGTTGAGGAGCGTTGCGGCGAGCGCAATCTTGACGCGATCATCGAGGATGTCTTCACAGGGCCAGAGCAGGTAGACCTTGCAGCGGTATCGGGCTCCTGCAAACTTCACCTCTTCTACAAGTTGTGGACCACCAAAGAGGCGTGTATCAAAGCCTTGGGTACAGGACTGTCCCTTAGTCCAGCATCATTTGAAGTCCCGTATGCCATGCGGCACGGTGGCGGTAGTAGTGTATTCGAGTTTCCAGAAATGGGCACGGTCCAATGGCAACTAACAGACTTGGGCAATGAGCGGTTCGCTGCTGCCGTGGCTCACGAGATGGAAGCAGTCCAATCGTCAGAAAGCATGGCAGGCTGATGGCTACCCCGGAGATGATTTGGGAGTTGCCAGAGCCACTGTCGACGCATGAGGTCTGGGTTGATGAGGAGACGGCCGTGGTGCTGCGCCGTCACGGAAACCCGGAAGGTGTGCGGCTTGTGCTGAGTCATGGCAATGGCCTTGCCATTGACCTGTATTATCCTTTCTGGTCGCTGCTGGCCGACGATTTCGATCTCGTGGTGTACGACCTCAGGAACCACGGGTGGAATGGTGTCAGTCCTCTAGACAGGCACAATGTTCCCACATTAGTTGAGGACCATGACCGGATCCTTGAGGAGATCGACCGGCATTACGGGAAGAAGCCCCAAATCGGTGTGTTTCACTCGGTTTCAGCACTGGTGACGCTCTTATCGCCTACTAGGGGGAGCAGATTTTCGGGGTTGGTGCTGTTCGACCCTCCGTTGTGCAAGCCGGGCAGAAGCTACGGGGAGTTTGAGGCTGCTGCGGCCCGGGCCGCTGGAATGGCACGTCGCCGCACGGAGCAGTTCAAGGCTATGGAGGACTTCTCCAATGTGCTGCCCTTGCTGCCGCCCTTCAAGTTCTTCGCGCCAGGTGTGTTCGACCTGATGGCGAAGACAACACTACGTGAGGGCTTGGAGAGTACGGGCTACGAACTCAGGTGTCCCCGGGACTACGAAGCCCAGATGATCGACTATGCCGGGGTCTTCGCGGTTGCGGTGGACTTCGACTCGCTGCACTGCCCCACGAAGGTCATTGGAGCAGACCCCACCCTGCCCTATTCGTACCTTCCGACGTTGGATCTGAGCGATATCCTGACCGTAGACTACGACTTTCTGCCAGAAGCGACCCACTTCCTGCCACTGGAAAAACCGTCGGAGTGTGCTGCAGCAATGCGCGAGTTCGTAGGGCGGATTCAGGCTTCCTGATAGCAACCTAAGCCCGATTGATCGAGGCTTTGAGTCCGGCAATGGTCTCGGAGATTTGCTGTGAGGTGGCCAAGCGGGCGAAGGCGCAGATGGGGAAGACGGCCATAGTATCGAGAAATCATGCTGGTAGTGCGAGCCGTGAAGATGACGGTCTCCTGCACTATGCGGTTATTGCGATTCAGCACCTCTCTTACTGGTCCCGCCCTCTGGGCCTGCTAAGAACCGGAGAAGGAATACAATGGCAACGAGGGTGATCATGGCGAATGCGAGCGCTCTCCTCCCTGCGGTATTTTAGGGTTACTCTCCTATCCCGTGTCTTTTCGAGCATTTACGCTCCGTAGTGCAGCCATGACATCAAATCGTTGACGGTCGCTGCCTCGCTCCGCTAGCCTCAATACAGGCGATGCACTAACCCTTTAAGGCTGTCTCAGCCTGTATTTGTGAAGATGCTTATTTATCGGGAGCTGCTCCATAATGATTCCCCAAATGCTGTCTGCCGGGTTTCGAAGTTGCTCTCGTGTCGGCCATTTGCGACCCTTTTGTCCAATAGGCCACAGATATGGCCATGCGACGAATGCGACGTTTCTCAGATACAAATCCGCTCCCTCCACATACAAAAAGAGTCGCATTTGCGATCACTGGCTCCTTTGAGAGGAAGTCTCGCCATGCCCCAAGCCCGTGACTCGAGGGGTAGGTTCACCAAGGCTGCTGCCACTCCGCTACGGCTGCCACCATCTGCGTGAGAGGCCGCCCCCTCTGCACCTCCATGTATGTCCGGTGAATCCGGGACGAATGCCGTTTCGATATTCCTTATAATGTTCTGCAGACTGTTCATGGGGGTGCAATCTTGGTCCAAAAAATGATCGGTGCCCCGATCAAGCGCAAAGAAGACCCCCGGCTCATCACCGGCCGAGGTAAATTCACTGATGACGTTTACCCCCGCGGTGCGGTCCACATGGCGGTGCTCCGCAGCCCCCACGCCCACGCCCGTATCCTCAGCATCGATACTGCAAAGGCCACGGCCCACCCCGGCGTTGTCGCCGTCATCACAGGCGAGGAACTCAACGCCCGATGCCTCGCCACCTTCCGCCTCTTCGGCGTCCGCGAGGGCATGAACGCCCGCTCCCGTTGGCCCATGGCCGGGGACATCGCTCGCTATTTGGGCGAGCCGGTCGCAGCCGTAGTAGCCACTAATTTAGGCGCGGCTTGGGACGCCACCGAACTCATAGAGGTTACCTACGAACCCTTGCCCGTCGTCGTGGATATGGAACAGGGCATGCAGGACGATTCCCCGTTGGTTCACCCCGACCTTGGCACCAACGTCGCGGTGCACTTCTCAAACGAAGTCGGTGACGTGACCGAAGCCTTCCAAGAAGCCCAAGGTATGGTCAAAGTTCGTCTCATAGAACCCCGCCTTGTACCCAACTCTATGGAGGGCAGGGCCGTCGTCGCTGACTACGATGGCGGCACCGACAACCTCGAGATCTGGGTCAGCACCCAGAGCCCTCATTTCGAGCGCGACAACGTCGCCACCATGCTCGGCATACCCCACAGCCGAGTCAGAATTTACTCGCAAGATGTAGGCGGCGGCTTCGGTGCCAAGGTCGATACTTACTCCGAGACCATCATGGCCTCAGTCCTCTCCAAGGATATCGGCCGCCCGGTCAAATGGGTCGAGCAGCGTCGCGAGCATTTCACCACCACAGTCCACGGTCGTGGCGAAATCCAGTACGTAGAGGGGGCCTACAACTCTGACGGGATGCTCACGGCCCTCAAGGTGGACTACTACACGGATATGGGTTCCTACTGCCGAGGGCCATCACATTCCGTTGTGGGCGGCCTCACCCCCTTGGGCATACAGGGACCCTACCAAGTTCGTAACGTGGCTTGGAATAGCTATGGCGTCTACACCAACAAGGTGCCGGTTGGACCCTATCGGGGATATGGCCAGCACGCCAGTTCTTACGTGGCCGAGCGGGTCATGGACCTCATCGCCAGCGACTTGGAGCTTGACCCCGCCGAGGTACGTCGGCGCAATCTCATCCCGGCTGATGCCCTCCCTTACCGTGCTCCTACCGGGTTGGTGTATGACAGCGGGGACTATCACGCCACCTTGGAAAAGGCCCTGAATGTAGCGGACTACCCCAGCCTGCGTGCTCGGCAACGACAAGCCCGTGAACATGGTGAACTCTTGGGCATCGGCTTGGCTACCACCGTCGATGCCTCCGGCTTTGGACCTGGAGGAGGCCTGACTCCCCGCCCCTCCTACGAGAGCGCCTCCCTGCGGGTGGAGACCACCGGCAAGATGACCGTCACCACTGGCTCTTCGCCCCACGGCCAAGGCTTGGAAACAAGCTTCGCCCAGTTAGTGGCCGACGAGATGGGCGTTGCTGTGGAGGATGTGCAGGTAATCTGGGGGGACACTCATGTCGTCCCTCCTGGGGTCGGCACTTTCGCCAGTCGCTCCCTAGTGGTCGGCGGCACAGCTCTCCTGAATGCCAGCCGCGACGTAAAAGAGCAGGCATTGCAGATAGCTGCCGAGCTTCTGCGCACCGACCACGAACACGTTGCGCTGGAGGGTGGCACTTTCGTCGCCGAAGATATTCCCGGCCGTGAGGTCAGTTGGGCGGATATAGGGGCTCACGCTTATGGAGTCCGCACCGTGGTCAGTGATTCCGGTCGTGGCCTGGAAGCCACATCCTACTGGGAGCCACCGGGATATACCTTCCCCTTCTGCGCAAACGTCGCTGTCGTTAGGATCGACCCAGCCACCGGGAGGGTCACCTTGGAGCAATACATTGCCGTGGATGATTGCGGGGTAGTGGTGAACCCAATGATCGTGGAGGGTCAGGTCCATGGCGGTCTAGCTCAAGGAATTGGCCCTGCCTTGATGGAAGAGGCCCAGTGGGACGAGCAGGGGCAGATGCTCACCGGAACTTTCCTTGACTACGCCATGCCCACTGCCGAGGACCTCCCTAGCTTTATTCTCGACAGCACAGTCAATCCCAGTCCTCACAATCCCATCGGGGCCAAAGGCATGGGCGAAAGCCCCACCATCTCTTCGGCCGCCACCATCATGAATGCCGTCGCCGACGCCCTTGCTCCGCTCGGGATCACGGATGTCAGCATGCCCGCCAAGGAGGAGAAGGTCTGGCAGGTGATCCAAGAGAAGATGCAGTATCAGTGAGATGCTAATGGCCAGCGAATACTCGAAGCCTGAGGAATGAGTCTCCGTTGACGCGTTCTGTGGCTTCAGCTAATATCCGCAAACAATGCTCCAACCAACATTGAAAGAGGCATCATGAACAAGCTGAGGCATGTGGCCCTCTTCACCGACGACCCTCAAGGGACTGCCAAGTTCTATCAAGACGTTTTCGACTTAACGGCGGCGGGCCCGGCTGGTTCTGATGGAGTCTACTTGACAGACGGTTATATCAATCTCGCTATCCTCCCTTCATCTGTACGTATGGTAGGCCCTGAGGGTCGCTTGGGTTTCGACCACTTCGGTTTCAAAGTAGATGACCTCAAGGCCACTATCGAAAAGTTGGAGTCGGTCGGTGCTCCTGAGCTTCCTTCCCACGCACCTCCAGGCGGGGGCGACTTCTATTACGAAGTCAAGTATCAAGGGCCCAACGAGCAAACGATTGACATCACCGAGAATGGGTGGGTAGGAGCCCCGTAACCTCCACTTGGTGTTAACAGCAGTCCCAAGGTTAGCTAGATCGGTAGACTGGACTCCTCCGCAGGCCGTACTCTCTGGCGCGCCCCTCGCCCGCATGTCTCCTCTGAGGGCTTGTGCTAATCTACCCGTGCCATGAAGGCGTGGGTCTACGATATCCTAGAGGCCGCGACTCCCGACAACCGGGCTAGCCATGCGTTCGACATTTTCCTGATCGTGCTGATCTCCCTCAACGCAGTGGCTTTGATTCTAAGTACTGTGGACGAGGTTCACGATGTGGCCCCCCAAGCCTTTCGTGTATTCGAGATCATATCCATAACGGTCTTTTCTGCGGAGTACCTTCTGAGGGCTTGGTGCTGCACTGTGGAGGAGCGATATTCTTCGCCATTGTGGGGTCGGCTATGGCACGCGCGCTCTCCATTGGCGTTAATCGACCTGATGGCCGTACTACCGTTTTACGTAGGCCTGTTCGGGGGATGGAGCGCACTGGACCTGAGGTTGTTGAGGGCCCTGCGACTCCTTGCCCAAGTAGCTCGCTTGAGTCGCTACTCCTCCGGTATACGCACGCTCGCGAGGGTGCTGCACGACAAGGGTTACCAGTTGCTCACGGTGATCTTGGTCTTGGTAGTGCTGCAGCTGATCGCGGCGTCCTTGATGTTCTTTGCTGAGCACAGCGCTCAACCCGACAGGTTCGGCAGTATCCCCGAGGCGATGTATTGGAGTGTAATCACCCTGACGACGGTAGGGTACGGCGACTTCTTTCCGGTCACTACCCTGGGTCGCATTCTGGCAAGTCTGATCGCGGTACTTGGGATAGGCCTGTTCGCTTTGCCCGCAGGTATTCTGGGATCGGGCTTTGTCGACGAACTACGTCGCAGACGTGAGTTGCAACCCATAGTCTGTCCTCATTGTGGCGGCGAGATCCCCCATCATGTAGAGGAGCCATAGTTAGGCGTCTGGACGAGTCTTCGATGGCGGAGAATGGGCGGGATCATGCGGGATAGTGAATAGCGGCATCGCAAAACTGACGGCACAGACAATCGACCGGGCGGTGAACAAGGCGGGTTTCTTCGCCGTGGTCTCGCTGGCGGTTCTAGCCAGTCATAGCGCTGTACTCTTCGTGCCTCCTCTCCTGGTGGAGATCGCCACCGATATGGAGATATCAGTAGCCGTCGCCGGCCAGTTGGCCACCGCCACCTTTGCTGCTTGGGCAGTGTCCGTCGTGTCGGTCGGGCCGTTGTCGGACTCTTTTGGACGTCGCCCCGTGTGCCTCGCAGGGTTGTTCGTCCTCTCAGCATCCGTCCTTGGGTCGGCGTTCGCGCCCAATATCGAGGCACTTCTGGTTCTTCGGGTATTGACTGGCTTGGCTGGAGGAATGCTGCCGCCCAATGCAGTGGGGGCTGTGTCCGACATCATTTCTCCGGCGAGACGGGCCCAAGCGATTGGCGCTCTGCTGGCAATCAGTGTGATTACGTCGGCTGTCACAGTCCCCATGGTAGCCCTGCTGGCAGAGTGGAACGGATGGCGGTTTGCCCTATTCGTTTCGGGCGTGTTCCTGGCATCAGTGTTTCTTGCCAACTGGCTTTGGTTCCCACGAGGAAGCAAGATGCGGGCACGCAACTGGGTGTTCTTCTCGCGATACTGGTCGCTGCTATCGATGCGGTTCTTCCGTGTGGCCATTGGCGTCAACATGACCCAGCGTATTGCCTACTGGGGGACCCTGAGCTATTTCGCCGCCTACCTGATACATACTTACGACGTGAGCGTAGGATTTGTAGCCCTCCCTTTAGCTATATCCGCAGTGGGACAGATGATTGGAAGCTACTCTGGGGGATTCGTGGCGAAGAGAAGGCGTCGCGCCCTGCTCGTGGCGGCCACCTCCGTGGTTGGAGGCGTCTGCAGCCTTCTGTTGTTCTCCGCTGGCCTTAATCTCTGGGTGTCGGTGGCCGTGGCAACGCTTGGAACCGGCTTGCTCAGCGTGACCCATCCTGTCCTCGTGGCAGCGTGCACTGAATATTCAGGAGACTCCAAGGCCACAGGGGTGGGCCTCATGGGTCTGAGTAATCAGATGGGAGGCGTGTTGGGCGGAGCTCTCGCCGGTGCTTTGCTAGCCAGCACGGGATACGAAGGAATAGGTTACCTCTGCCTCGGGGTGACCATCGCCAGCGCCCTGCTCACGAGCCTCTTCGGAAGGCAGTTCGGCGAAAACGCTCGCTGAAGCCTAGTCATAGGTGCCCTTGAGGTGCATTGCTTTGACACCCCACGCTATCGCGTGCATCATTGGCCCGACGCGCTTTGCGTCCGACTCTCGATGAAGAGGGTGGTGATGCCATGAAGATCGCGGTAATGGGCACTGGAGGCACCGGAGGCTACTTTGGCGGGCTCCTCGCCCACGCTGGACATGATGTGACCTTTATTGCCCGTGGGGCCCATTTGGAAGCCATACGCCAGACCGGTCTCAGGGTAGAGAGCAGCCAGAGCGGCGCCTTTGTCGCCCACGGTCAGGCTGTAGAAGACACCGCCGACCTTGGCGAGCAGGACCTCGTCCTCTTCACCGTAAAGATGTACCAGAACGGTCCGGCGATAGAGGCCATTCGGGCCATCGTTGGACCCACGACCGTTGTGCTGACCCTCCAGAATGGGATCGACAACTGGAGGCAGTTGGCTGGCGCATTTGGTGAGGAACGGGTCATGATCGGTTCGGTTTACCTTGAGGGGCGGGTTGTGGAGCCGGGCTTGGTGAGCCAGGGGGGGCCGGGCACCTGTGACTTCGGCGAGGTGCGTCCCGGTATCACTCAGCGAGGGCGCGACCTTTGCGAAGTGTTCGCCAATGCTGGTTGGCGGGTGGAGCTTCACGAGAACATGATGGGGATGTTGTGGAAGAAGTTCTCGTATATCGCTGGCGCAGCCACGGTGTGTGCGGCGACTGGCTCGGTATATGGGGAGATGCGTATGATCCCTGAGTCAAGGGCGCTCATCAGCGGGGTGGTGCAGGAGGCCCTTGACGTGGGTCGGGCTCGTGGAGACCCCATCATGGACGATTCTCATGAATGGGCCATGGAGTCCTTGGACCGCTTTCCAGCGGAAGGACGCGCCTCATTGGCCAAGGACTTCATGGAGGGGAGGCCTGTGGAACTGGAGGGCTTGACCGGTGTCATCATACGCATGGGGCGTGAGACGGGAGTGCCTACGCCCCTGAATGACGCCCTGTACGGCATCCTCAAACCTTGGGAACTGCGCAATGCCAATGCTGGGTCCAGTCCCTGACATGAACCATCGGAGCGAGTAGCCATGTTCGCAGAGGTTGGTGACTGCAAATTCTATTATGAAATTGCGGGCGATGGCCCTCCGTTGGTGCTGGTGCATGGCACAGGGGGCGACAGCAAGGGTTTCGAGGATGTGATCCCCATACTGAGCCAGCGGTACAAGGTCTATACCTATGATATGCGGGGGCATGGGCAGACGGTCCGGTTGAGCGATGCGCCGCTGTCGGACGACATCTGGGCGGACGACCTAGCTGCTCTGATGAAGCATCTTGAAGTGCCGCGGGCGGCGATATCGGGATGGTCGCTGGGCGGTCTGATTGCGATGAACTTCGTGTTGCGCTATCCGCAGATGGTCAGTTCGTTGCTGTTGATGGGGTCGCGGAGTCCTTTGCCGAGTTCGGCTTTGGGTGACCGCTCGGGATTCGCGGTGAGGCTGAAGATGGCTGCTGACGGGGCTAGCATCGAGGAGATCGTCGAGGCCACTTTTGAGTTCAGTCTTGGGGCCTATAGCCCTCATACGGTGCAGACCAACCCGGCGGCGGTGGAGAAGCTGCGTCAGTCTCTGCTACGCAACGACCCCAAGTCATACGGGGAGCTTGTTGGGGCGACCCGCGCGGACATAGCGGACAGGCTGGGGGAAATCACTTGCCCGACGTTGATCGTAGTGGGGGAGGATGATGCGCGGGCCCCTGTCGGGCAGGCCGAGGGCCTCAGTGCCGTCATACCCAACTCGTATATGAAAATCATGCAGAGGTGCGGGCACTTCTATGGGTACGAACAGCCTGAGGAGACCTGCCGCATCATGGTGGGGTTCCTGAAGGCGTTCGGGTGATCTTTCCCTACTCCAGATCGCCGAGGTAGGCGTAGACCTCAATCTCCAGTTCCATTTCGGGGTGGAGGAGTTCGCCCTTGTAGCCGTGGGAGATGTAGCCCTTGTTGGGGATACGCTCGCGAAGCTGGCGGTCGACTACGGGGAAGTGTTCGCGCTCCTTGACGATGACGCGCATCTCGTAGATGTCGCTGAGGGAGCCGCCGGCGGCTTGGAGAACCTTCTCGATGTTATCGAGGGTCAGTTGGGTCTGGCGCTCGATGCCGGGTTCCAGTTTGCGCTCGTTCATGGGGCCGGTGAGGCCGGTCATGGCAGAGACACCGGATACGAAGAGCCAGTTGTCGAATTGGACGGCGCGGTCGAAGTGGCCCACGGGAGGGCCGATGGTCTCGGGGTTGTAGACGGTCTTTTTCATGAAGGCACTCCTTGATCAGATGGGGGCACTATTCGAGGAAGAAGGCGCGGAGGTCAGTGTGGACTTGGTCGGGCATTTCTTCGGGGATGTGATGGCCGCAGGGGTAGGAGTGGCCACGGACGGTGGTGGCGTAGTCGTGCCAAGTGGTCAGGACGTCCTGGGTGCGGCCGACGTAGCCGGTCTGGCTCCATAGGGCGAGCATAGGGCAGGTGACCTTGTTGGCGAAGTCGGCATCATCGTGGACGAGGTCGATGCTGGCGCCGGCGCGGTAGTCTTCGCAGGTGGCGTGGATTGCTGTGGGGTCGGAGAAACAGCGGACATACTCGTCGACGGCTTCCCTGGGGTAGTGGGTGGCAGCGTCGGGCCCGCGCTCGAAGCGGTGGCGGATAAACCAGTCGGGGTCGGCGCCAATCATGCGCTCGGGGTAGTCGTAGGGCTGGATGAGAAAGAACCAGTGGTGGGTGGCAGTGGCCATGGCTTGGTTCACGATCTGGAACATGCGGTGGGTTGGGATGATGTCGAGGGTAGCGAGTTTGAGGACGCGTTGCTGGTGGTCCTTGGTGAAGCGATGGGAGACGCGGGCGCCGCGGTCGTGGCCTGCGAGGAAGAAGGTGTCGAAGCCAAGGGCGGTCATGACCTCGGCTTGGTCCTGGGCCATAGCGCGCTTGGAGTAGTTGGCGTGGTCGGGATCGCCGTGGGGCTTACTGCTGTCGCCGTAGCCGCGGAGGTCGGAGACGACGACGGTGAAGTCCTCGGCGAGCTTTGGGGCGACCTTGTGCCACATGACGTGGGTCTGGGGGTAGCCGTGGAGGAGGAGCAGGGGCGGGCCGCTGCCGCCGACCACGAGGTTGATCTCGGCACCACTGGTGGTGATACGGCGCTGGTCGAAGCCTTCAAACATGGGGGGGTCCTCCTCTTCTCAAGGGCTCTTACGCTCTTACGGGCCGTGGTCTTGGTGGTCTCATGGTTGTATCTGAAACAGCTACGGAAGTCTGGTCCGCATTGGGAGCTTTTCGTAGCTGTGAAAACAGGGGACGGAGGGCCGAGTTCGTAGCTGATTAGACCAAAATCGTAGCTGTGGCGAAGTTTTCGTAGCTGAAATTGGTCTTATGGCCGCATGGTTGTATCTGAGCCAGCTACGAAAGTCTGGTCTCTTTTGGGGCGATTTTGTATCTGGCGAGTGGCGAAAAATGGGGGCAAAAGGGTGGGTTGACGAGGGCAAAGTCGTAGCTGGGGACGGATTTTCGAGGGCTGAGAGTGGTCTCATTGGTCTCATGGTTGTATCTGAATCAGCTAGGGGAATTTGGTCTAATTCAAGGGGCGTGAATGGCCGGTTAGGAGTGAATTGAGGGAGGGCCAATCTTGCGGAGGGTCCGCTGGCAAGGGAGCGCAGGCCGTGGGTCCGCGCGGGTCGACGTGGGGGCAGGCTGGGCACGGGGACAACGGTGGAGGGCGTGAAAATGCAGGAGAAAACGGCGCAAAGAAGTGCGAGGATGCTGGGGAACAGGGGCTTGGCTATTTGGGGTCCCATGATGTTCCTACCGTTTCCGTGGCTGGTCGCCATAGATTGCCGGGTCTGGCCGGTGGCCGGAGAGCCGGGGGCGATGGATTGATGATGGGACATCGGGGGTGGCGGGCGCAAGGGGTTTTTGTCATGGCTGCTGGGGGCCATCTCCGTGGGGAGTACGTAGGTTGGTCAGAAGGCGCTCCACCCGCTCCTCGAAGACGTCCTTGAATTTGGGGAGTAGGTCGAGCATCCACTGGCGGGTTGCTTCAAGCTGTTCGGGTGGGTCGTCTATGGAGCCGGTCTTACAGACACCTATAGCGGAAAATGTGCGTGACCTTCCCCACCACCACTCCTGTTCCGGCACAACTCGGAGTTCAGACTCGATTTCCTGCCGTTCGGTTTGCAGCTCGTGGAACAACTCCTTGGTGCTATCGTTCGTATCGATATGGAGGTAGACCCAAGCGTCGCTTTTCCAAAAGGACACTGCGTAACCTACAGCGGGGTTGGCGCGGAAGGGAAACAGCCGGTCACGATAGTCAAAGCGCCGACGAACACTGAGAAGGCCCGAGTCCGAGGCCAGTTTCTCAACAATGGGTTGAAAGAAGTCTTGGTGCTGTTCGATCTCAGGAGGTGGAGGTGGCACTGAGGGCAGAGTGTGCTCCTTGTCCCAACCACCGGGCCACACCACTCTGAGTAGCCTCGGCTCAGGGTCAGTACCATCGGCCTTCTTGATGGCCTCGACCTTCACGCCATAGAACCTTGCGTTGGAGCCAGCCCATTCATTTAGTTGGTGAAGGACTTGGGCGTGTTCGTACATGAACTCCGGTGCCACTAGTATCGCGACTCTAGCGCCGGTTCCTGCGGCGTAAATGAGGAGTCGGCCCAGATGGTCCGTATCCGTCCATTCCAACTGGTTTTCGATGGCCACCAAGGTATCGGTCCCGGACTCTCGGGCGAGGATATCGAGATACATAGAGCCTATCAGTCGTTCTTGCTGGACCAGTTCCAGTTTCAAACCGATGGCGTCGCCGAGCAGTTCGAGATTCTTGGCCAGCCAAGGGGTGAAATTCAGGGCTTCATGCTCCCAGTGTTGACGGACGTCCACGAGTTGTTCTTGGGATTCGGCCATGATGATTACTCCTCTCGGAGGCCGGAGTCGCCCGGCTTGATTACGAAGTCGCGGCGGTCGCGGTAGAGGAGGGCACGGTTGAGTATGACGACGCCATCCTTTTCGAGGTCGCCCAAGGGCCAGTATTTGTAGTCTCCCAAGAACAGATACTTGCCCGTCAGGTGGAAGAAATGGCATTCGACACCCTCACCCTGCTCGATACGCTCGCGAACCGCAGCCAGCAGTTCCTGTTGGCCATCCTTCGGAATCACTACGTACTCGTGAGGCCAGGTGTGGCGGTAGGTGACAGCCTCGCGCCAGGGGGCGCTGGCTATGAGTTCCATGATGTGTGGATTATGAGGTTGCAACGGGGCGACTCCTTATGGGAATTTTGGATGGACTGAGGGCCGAGTGTGAAGGCTGGGCTGACAGGACGAACGGAGGGAGTAGGTTGGAGGCTATTCTCATGGCAATGTCTCGCTAGTTGGGGCGTTCATTCAGACTTTTATGCCGTAGAGGGCGCGGGCGTTGTTGTCGAGAATTTTGGCTACGGATGTTTTGTTGAGTTCGCCTTCTTGGCCTTTGCGTTGGAGGATGGCCAGGGCGTCGATTTCGGCGGACATGTCGGCGTGGCCGTAGTCGGAGCCGATGACGAAGTTATCGTCACCAGTGAGTCCCATGATGTGTTGCATGTCGTCGAAGTTGTCGCAACTGACATAGAGGCGGTTTTCGGCGAGGATGTCTTGGCGAAGGTCGAAGCTACGCATCCAAGCCATGCGGCCGTGGGTGCGGTTGAGTTCGGTGACCATGTAGGGGACCCAAGAGGCGGTGGTCTCGATGAAGCCGAAGCGAACGTCCTGCACTTGGGAGGGGATGTTGAAGGTGAGGAGGGAGTGAAAGGCGTCGACGACGGGGAGAATCATCTCCAGTATGCCCATGCCTCGGACGGCATCGGGGAGGTCGGGGTCGCCGCTGCCGAGATGGAAGCAGACGGGGATGTCGAGCTTGCCTGCCTGTTGGTACAGGGGCAGGAAGTAGGGGTCGGCTGCGGGGCGGCCGCCGCACTCGCGACCTTTCTTCAGGATGCCACAGGCACCGTGCTCTTTGGCGAAGGCCATTTCTTCCAGTGCTTCGTCCATGCTGAGGAGGGGCAGGGGGGCGACCCAGCGGAGGCGATTGTTGGATTGAGCCCATTTGCTGGCCATCCAGCGGTTGTAGGCCTTGCAGAGGGCGCTCTCGACTTCGGGGCGTCCGCTGACTTGGGTGAGGAAGAGGGTGGGGTACATGACGTGGATGTCGACGCCCAACTCGTCCATGTGGCGCAGGCGAGCAGGGACATCGGTGAGTTCACGCTGGGACTGGACGGTGCCGGTGCGCTGGTCGTCGCGGATGCGTCGCAGGCGCAGCTTGCCGTCGATGAGCCAGTAGCGGTTGTAGCCGCGGGGTGTGCTTTGGGAGCTGGCCGAGGGGGCGCCGGGGATGTCCTGGGTGACGGTGGCGGGGCGGTATTGCTGGTCGGAATCGGCCAGGAAATCCCAAGTCTCGTCGGTCTCGTCAATGTGGGTGTCTGCGTCGATGATGGGCATGGGACCCCCTTCCTAGCGGAGAGTCGGGCTTTGGGAGCCGGCTCGGGCTATTTGCGGGTAAGTTAGACGGATGGGGATAGCCCGTCAACAGGGCCTTGGGACGAGGCATGGCATAGTATCGTTGACGGGCTGTTGGGCTGCCCGATAGGGTTCATTCAGGAGCGCGGGCAGGGCACTGACCTCTCAGGGGCAGCCCTGCCTTTCTTTTTCGGGCAAGTCCGTGTGGGAGGCAGCGGCAATAGTGGGGCGTGTATGGCGATGAATGGCCCTGATAATAGAACGTCCAGAGGAGTAATATAGCGTTAAAGGCCCAGAAGTTTGGGACGCAGGAGTTACGGATGCAGACTGTGCAATTTGAGAAGACGCGTTTATCCAATGGCTTGGACGTGATCCTGCATGAGGACCACTCGCTGCCGGTGGTGGCGGTGAACGTGTGGTACCACGTGGGCTCGAAGGATGAGACGCCGGGCAAGACGGGCTATGCGCATTTGTTTGAGCATTTGATGTTCGAGGGCTCGAAGCACCATAACCAGAGCTATTTCGAGCCGCTGATGCAGGTGGGTGCGAACCTAAACGGCTCTACCAACCTCGACCGGACGAACTACTGGGAGAACGTGCCGGTGGAGTACTTGGAGCTGGCGTTGTGGCTGGAGTCGGACAGGATGGGGTTCTTGCTGGACGCGCTAGACCAGAAGCGGTTCGACGTGCAGCGGGACGTGGTGAAGAACGAGCGCAGGCAGAGTTATGAGAACCGGCCGTATGGGATGGCGGGGATGCGAATACAGGAGGCGCTGTACCCACTGCCTCACACGTACCACTGGCCGACGATTGGGTACCACGAGGACTTGGATATTGCGACGGTGGAGGATGCTCATGCTTTCTTCCAGCGCTTCTACACGCCTTCCAATGCGAGTTTGTCCATAGCGGGGGATATCGACACCGAGCAGGCGCTGCGGATGGTGGAGCGGTATTTCGGGGACTTGGAGCCGGGGGAGAGCTTTGTGCGGACGAACCGGGCTGACTCAGCGCTGGGGGGGCCGGTGCACATAACGCTGCACGACAAGGTGTTAGTGCCGAGGCTGTACTTGGCGTGGCCCGCGGTGGGGCGGTTCAACGAGGACGAGGCTGCGCTGGCGATTTTGGCGGACATACTGGGTGACGGGAAGAGTTCGAGGCTATATCGCACGCTGGTGCATGACAGGCAGATTGCGCAGTCGGTGGGGGTGTATAACGATTCGGCGGAGTTGGCGGGGGATTTCAGCGTTGAGGTGACGGCTGCTGAGGGGCACAACACCGAGGAGTTGGAAGCGGTGGTGCGGGAGGAGTTGGAGCGGTTGAAGCAGGAGCTTCCCACCAATGAGGAGATGGAGAAGGCGAAGAACCGGATAGAGTGGTCGCATGTGCGCCAGCTTGCGACGGTGGGCGGGTTCGGAGGGAAAGCTAACCGCTTGAATGCGTTCAACGTGTTCGCAGGGGACCCGGACTTGGCGAACAGGGACATGGAGCGGTTCCTGGCGGTGCAACCGGAGGATGTGAGCCGAGTGGCCCGCACTTATGCCGGGGAGCGAGTGGTGCGGTTGCAGGTGTTGCCGGAACCGAAACTGGCGCATAGCGCTCCGGCAATAGACCGGACGGTGCAGCCTGCGCCGGCTTCTCCGGGCACGTTCCAGCCGCCGCTGCCGCAGCGTCACCGTCTGTCGAATGCGTTGCAACTGCTGGTGGTGGAGAAGCGGGACGTGCCCATGGTGGCGTTCGGCGTCATATTCGGGACGGGGGCTGCCGGGGACCCGGCGTCGCTTGGCGGTATCAGCAGCTTGACGACAGCGATGCTGCAAGAGGGCACCAGCACCCGGTCCAGTACCCAGATTGCCGATGAACTGGAATATCTGGGGAGCCATCTGCTGGCCTCCACGGGGCGAGAGTATACGCTGGTCGGCAGCGAGTCGCTGACGCGGGAGTTCCCGCGGGCGTTGGAGTTGGTGAGCGATCTGCTGCGGCGCCCGACCTTCCCGGAAGAGGAGTTGGCGCGGGTAAGCAATGAGCGGCAGACATCGATACGGAGGCAGCGGGATAACCCGACGGCGCTGGGGGACCTGGTAATGCCCGTGCTGCTGCACGGGGTGGGGAGTGCCTACGGGCACCCAATCGAGGGGAGTGAGAGGCTGTTCGAGGGTCTGGGGAGGGAGCAACTGGCGAGACATTACAGTTCCCAATACGGGCCGGGCAACGCGACGCTGGCGGTGGTGGGGGATGTCTCGATGGATGAGGCATTGCGACTGGCTGAGGAGCATTTGGGGGGTTGGCAGGATGCACGGGTTTCTGGGGGCGCCGATCGTCAGGTAGCTGCTGAACCGGGGCTGGCAGGTACGATGTATGTCCTAGACAAGCCGGGGGCAGCGCAGTCGGTTATCCGGGCGGGGTCTCTTGGAGTGGACCGGTACCACCCCGATTACTTCCCCTTGGGCGTGTTCAACCATTTGTTTGGGGGGCAATTCACTGCGCGGCTCAACAGGAACTTGCGACAGGACAAGGGCTATAGCTATGGGTACCGGTCTTCGTTTGAGTGGCAGCGTCCGTCGTCGCGATTCATTGCGGGGGGGAGCGTGCAGACCGAGGTCACGGGGCCCGCAGTGTCGGAGACGCTGAAGGAGTTTGCCGAAGTCCGGGGAAGCCGGTTGGTGAGCGAGGAAGAATTCGATGCTGCCAAGTCGGCCTTGGTGCGGCAGTATCCCTCGCATTTCGAGTCCGGGCTACAGGTGCTGCAGCAACTGGCGCAGATCGTGGTGTTCGACCTGCCGCTGGACTACCACCGGAGTTATATCCCACAGGTGGATGCGGTGACGCTGGAGGATGTGCGCCGGGTGGTGCAGGAGCATGTCGCGGAGGCGCCGATGGTGCTTGTGGTGGGGGATGGGGAGACGATTGAGGGGCCGCTGGTGGAATTGGGGATGCCGATGAGGCGTGTGGACTATGAGGGGCGGGAGGTTTAGGTATGGAGGGGGTCGGGTCAGCCTCCGAAATAGGAGGGGCCGACTTCGTGTTGTAGCTGGCGGGCTGCGAGGGGTGTTTCGATGACCCTGCCGTGCTGTAGTTCGACGCGGTAGGCGGTGGCTTCGGGGCGGCAACTGACGACCTCGGCGACCTCGGTGCCAATGAAGTGGACGGCGGCGTCATCGTCGATGGCGTAGCCTGCGGGAAAGCCCTCGGAGACGAGCTTGTGGTAGAGGGGGCGTCGCTGGGCCTCGCCGTCGTAGTGGGGGCAGTGGGAGCCGGGGAGGAACCCGAGGCCGTCGTGAAGCGGGGCCAGTTCGTTCAGGTTGAAGGAGTCGGTGGTGCCGCACTCGAACCAGCAGAGGGAGCCGGCGCTGCCGCCGCAGAGTACTATGCCTTTCTCCCATGCCTCGTGAAGGATTTCGTCGACGCCGTGGACGCGCCAGACGGCGAGCATGTTGGCGGTGTTGCCGCCGCCGACGAGGATGATGTCCTGGCTGAGGAGGTAGTCGCGGATGTCGCGGACGGTGCGGTCGAAGAGGGTGAGGTGGGAGCGCTCGGCGCGGGCACCGGGCACGCGGCTGTAGAAGGCGAGAAGGGATGCGGGGGCGTCGCCCGTGGCTGTGGGGATGACGCAGACGCGGGGGCGGGGCTTCTGGGGGAGGTGGAGTATCTCCTGGGGGAGGGAGAGGATGTAGTCGATGATGGGGGACATGGCCCCTGGGCGGACGCGGAGACCGCCGAAGGCTACGATGTGTCTGCTTCCTTCAGTACTCAAATCCGATTACGCTCCGTGTTGTTCTGCTGCTTCGCGCGCCCTGGTGAAGGCTGGGGCCAAAACCGAGAGCAATTCCTGATGGCCCATCCAAGAGATGGCTTCGAGTTCCAAGGGGTCGAGGTACATGGTGCGGCCTGTGCGCATGTCGCGGAGCATCAGGCGGGGGCCGTTGGCCACGCCGTCGTCCTTTTCAAGTCGCACCCAAGCGAATTCGTTGGCCAGTTCGATTTCGTTCATGTGATGAATGGCTGTGTCCTGACGGCTATAGCAGGAACTGGAAGCCGGGAATCTCCTCGTCGTTGTTGATGAGCATGATTTTCTTGACGGCCATTTTGAGGTCGCCATTTTCTCGGCGGAGGCGGTACATCATGCGGCCGGCCCAGGTATTTTGCTGGCGGCGGCGGAGTTCGATGACCATGAAATTGGCGTAGACGGTGAGTTCGCCGTTTTCCTCTTCTCCGATTTCGATGTTGGAGAGCATGCGGCGCATGCGGGAGGCTGGGTCTTGAGCGAAGGCGAGGCCCTGCTTGAGGCGCTCGACGCGGTCGCCGATGCTGCGGCGGTTATCGTAAATGAAGGAGACCTCGCGGGTGGGGTCGATGTCGTCGCGGTTGGCAGGGACCCAGTAGAGGGCGTCGTCGGACCAGAGTTGCAGCCACTCGTCGCCACGCTGCTCATCGCACAGGCGGGCTTCGTGGTATATGAAGTCTTCGATTTCGTGACGGTCAACGGTCAATGGCTAGTACCTCTTAGGCCGAGTGCCGGTTGGGGCTAGGGGGCGGACATTGCGTTTCTGTAGTGGCGCCAGAAGCCGCGGAGGTTGTTTTCGTCCATGCCGTGGCCGGAGGTGCTGCCGTCTTCGAATACCCTTTCGCGGTGGAGGCCGCGCTTGAGCCAGAGCCACTCGTCGACTTGGGCTTCCATGCCGAGTTGGTTGCGCTCGCATATTTCGAGGTCGTCGGCGGAGACGAAGCCGCCTGGGCCGTAGCTGCGCTCGTGGCCGCGGAGGCGCATGGTGTTGACCTCTTGGGGGACGCCCTTGAGGAGGGTGGGGTAGTACCAGACGAAGGTCTCGGTGGGGGTGACGGGCTGGAGGACGCGGATCTGGGACTGAATCATGATGAGGTTGGGGAAGATGAAGATGAGTGGCGCACCGTATTGCATCATGTAGTCGGCTTGGTCCGCGCCGAACTTGGCTTTGAGGGCGCCGAAGTATTCGTTCCAAGCGTCGCCGTGCTTGTCCACCATGGGCATGGGGGAGACGGCTAGGTCCTCGACCATGTGGCCGCCGGGGAGGTAGATGACCTTGTCGGGGCTTTCCTCGTTGTTGAGGTTATTGGTGTCGAGGCTGCCGCCTTGGCGCTGGCGGTTGAGGCTGAAGATGAACTGGTGGATGAAGTGGCCGTGGTAGTTACCTTCGAGGGAGTTCTCGGCCATCATTTTCCAGTTGCCGTGGTAGCGGGCTTTCTGGACGCCGGAGCGGACTTCGAGTTCGCCGTCGGGGGAGAAGTCGATGAAGGCGTCGAGGTATTCGGTGACGCGGCCAAGGTGCTCGGCGAGAGTGGGGCCTGTGTCGCTCATGCTGGCGAAGACCAGACCGCGATAGGAGTCCACGCGGGGGACCGGGGCTAGGCGGTAGTCGCCGCGGTTGAAGGAGTCGCCGTAGGCACCGACGAAGGTTGCGCCGAGAAGGTCGCCGCGGTTGCTGTAGGTCCAGCCGTGGTAGGCGCAGCGGAAGACGTGGGCGTTGCCGCGCTCGTTCTGGCAGACGATATTGCCGCGGTGGGGGCAGCGGTTGAGGAGGAGGTTCACGGAGCCGTTTTCGTCGCGCACCATGATGAGGGGCTGGCGGCCTATCTGCTTGGTGCGGTAGTCGCCGGGCTCGGGGACCTCGCTCTCGTGGCCGACGTAGACCCAGGAGCGGTACCAGATGTTGGTGAACTCTTCCTCGAAGATTTCGGGGTCGCGATAGAGGCGGCCATGGATGCGGTCTTCGAGGATGAGGTCGTTGTAGTCGGTGGCTGGGCCCATGGTGGTGGCCATGGCTTCCTCCTCATTCGAGGTACAGGTGCTTATGGTGCTAGGCTAGCACCGTAGCGGGAATCGTTCAACCGCTGGCGGGCAACCAATGGTGCTGAGGCGTGCGGGGATGTCACAATGTCACAGTGTTCGTAGCTAAAAACGCGTTTTTGTAGCTGGGAAGTGTGACATTTGTGACATTTTCCTAGCTGGCCAGCTACGAAAAAGTGTGACACGATTTTCGTATCTGGGGATGTCACAGACGTCACACTTTTGAGGCAGTTGTGACATTTTCGTATCTGGCCGGAGGCCACAGTGTGACATTTGTGAAGGTGCCCGATTTTGGCGTGTTTCGGCCCTTTTCGGGCTGCCGAAACATGATGGAGGCGGTGAAGGACGAAAGCAGCAAGACCATGGCGAAACATAGAACTCATGTACGCGCCCTGTCAAGAGGCAGGTGCCGGCGAGGGCCAGCCCGGCTTCGACTTGTGCCAGCGGGCGAAAATTGCATTCCAGCCGTAGCTGCGGCGATGAGTTTTGTAGCTGTTGGGACTACAAATTCTGCAATTTTCGGGTTCCGGTCAGGTTGGGATTTGGACTTTCATGGGGCCTCGGGCGGGGCAGGGAACTGAAGCCTCGCACTTAGACGAGTATAGAACGGGTGTTTTGTGTTGTCAAGACGTGGGGTTAGAGGCAGGCGTAGTAGGCGGTGGCGGCGTAGGCTTGGGCGGCGCGTTGGAGTTCGTCGATGGCCAGGTAGCTGATCTCGCTGGGGCCGCTGCCGGGGCCGTAGGTGATGCTGGGGATGCCTGCGCCGTTGAAGATGTTGATGTCGCGCCACATGCTGGAGACGGGCGGGGTGCAGAAGCCGGGCTTGCCGCCTATGACGTGGTCGTGGGCTTTCTCCAATACGTCGCGGAAGGGGCCGATGTTCTCGCCGATGTGGCCCTTGCGGAACATGTAACATTCGACGGTGCCGGGGAATCCGAGGGAATCGAGGAGTTTCTCAAGTTCGCGTTGACCTTCCTCCGGGCCGTCCCCTGGGGGTATGCGGATATCGACGTAGGCGCTGCAGACGCCGACTGTGCTGGCTGGTTTGAAGGGTACGCCTCCGCGGACTGCGCCGATGTTCACCTTGGGTATGATCTGTCCGCCTTCGTAGGAAGAGGTGTGGGACTTCTCGTACTCCAAGGCCCATTCCTCGACGGCCGATATGAAGTGGGCCATGCGCATGATGGCGTTGGGTTGTTCCTGGGCGGTGTAGGGGCGACGGATGTAGGGGGTGTAGAGCCTGCGGCCACCGGCCAAGGTGACTTTGTAGTAGGCGGCGCCGCAGTCGGCCCAAGCGATGCCGAAACTGGTGGTCTCGGCGTTGAGGCAGTAGTCGCCGGTAAGGCCGTGGTCGATGAGGTGCTGGGCACCGATGCCCTTGCCCCAGTAGCGGCCTCCTTGGAACTCGTCGATGGGAGCCATGCCGATCTCGCCGATGACCATGGTCATGATGATGTCGCCGCGTAGCTTGACGCCGGAGTCCCGCAGGGCGCGGGTGCCGAGCAGGAAGGCGGCCATGGGGCCCTTGTCGTTGACGACACCTTCGCCGAAGGCCTTGTCGCCTTCAACCCAGCCGTGGTTGTAGTGGTATTCCTCGCGGGGGACGAGCCAGATGTCCTCGTCGCCGTAGAGGATGGTGTCCATGTGGGAGTTGAAGATGAGGGACTTGCCTCCACCGTTACGGGCGGTGCCCTTGAGACGGGCGACGACGTTGCAGCGGCCGTCGGTGACTTCGTCCCTCTGGGGCTGGAAGCCCTGTTCGGCGAGCCACTGGCAGAGGAAGTCGCCCATGGCCTGCTCGCGGCCGGTGGGGGAGGCTATGGAGCCCATGGTGGCGGCTAGTTGGGCGATTTCCATGCCGTCGATGCTCTGGAGGGCAGAGTCCAAGGCTGCGGTGTCGGGCATGTATGCAAACCTCGTGTGATCAGGGTATGGTTGGAATTATATCTAATCGTAGGTATAGCCCGACAGGTGGGATGCTGTCGAGGTTAGGGACCGCTCATTCTGAGGAAGGGAATGAGAGAGGGGTTAACTCTGATGGTATTGTGGGCGCCAAAGCGCATTGAAGCGTTGAAGGAAAGAGGCCGCCGAGAAGAGCGGGAGAAGTCGAAAGAACGCCTCCGGGAAGCGGTCCGTCGATTCGGCGTAGAGGAAGCGGACGGAGCAAAGAAGCTCACAATAACACCGGAGGTACTTGAGTTCCTCGCCGGTGATGACGAGGAATAGCTCGGAACGGTGCTTGGCCCCCACTGCGAAGCGTCGCTAGCGACCGACCCTTCATCTCAACGGTTCAGGTCCTTAGTTCATAGCCCCAATATGTTGCCGCTGTTGTCTACGTCCAGCTTTCGGGGGGTGGAGGGGAGGCCGGGCATTGTGACCATGGAGCCTGCCAAGGGGTAGATGAAGCCAGCGCCGACGGAGGCCCGGACATCGGATACCTCGAAGGTGTAGCCAGAGGGGCGGCCCTTGAGGGAGGGGTTGTGGGAGATGGAGAGGTGGGTCTTGGCCATGCAGACGGGCAGGTTGCCCCAGCCCAAGTCTTCGTAGCGGCGGAGGGTGCGGCGGGCGGCGGGTGCCCACTGGGCGCCGTCGGCGCCGTAGACGACGCGGGATAGGGCGTTGACTTTGTCTTCGATGGTGTCGTCCTCGGCGTAGACGTAGGTTATGGAGGGCTTGGGGTTGTCGGTGGCTTGGATGAGTGCTTGGGCTAGGTCTTCGCAGCCTGCACCGCCTTCGGTGAAGCCGCGGCTTTCGGCGGGTATTGCACCCATTGACTCTGCGCATTCTCTTACAACCGACATCTCGTCTTCAGTGTCTGAGGGGAAGTAGTTCATGGCGACGACCACGGGGAGGCCGAAGGACTTTATCATGCCGATGAGGTGTTCGAGGTTGGGGAGGCCGCGCTTGACGGCGTCGACATCAGGGGTATCGAGTTGGCGCAGGGGGACGCCTCCGTGGGACTTGAGGGCGCGCACGGATGCCACGAGGACGGCAGCGTGGGGTTCGAGGTCGTTGAAGCGGGCCTTGATGTGCATGAACTTCTCGAAGCCGAGGTCAGCGCCGAAGCCGGCTTCGGTCACGACGTAGTCGGCGTAGCCGAGGGCGAGGCGGTCGGCGACCACGGAGTTGCAGCCGTGGGCGATGTTGCCGAAGGGGCCAGCGTGAATCATGACGGGCTGACCCTCGGCGGTCTGGACAAGGTTGGGTTGGATGGCGTAGCGGAGGAGTGACATCATGGAGCCGACGGCGTCGACATCACTGGCGGTTACGGGGGAGCCGTCGGTGGTGAAGCCGACGACGATGCGGCCCAAGCGTGCGCGGAGGTCGTCGAGTCCGGCGGCCAAGGCTAGGACGGCCATGATCTCGGAGGCGGTCACGATGTCGAAACCGGTCTCGCGCAAGGGGGCATTGTTGGAGCCTCCCAAGCCGGTGGTGACTTGGCGGAGGGAGCGGTCTTCGACGTCGCTGACCCTGCGCCAGGTGACACCGCTGGCGTCTAGGCCGGGGATTTGATGGCGCTGGGCTGCGTTGTCGGTGAAGGCGGCAAGGAGATTATGGGCGGTGCCGACGGCGTGGGCGTCGCCGGTGAAGTGGACGTTGATTTCGTCGTCGGGGAGGACGGTGGCCTTACCGCCGCCGGTGCCGCCGCCCTTGATGCCGAATATGGGGCCCAAGGCGGGTTCGCGCAGGGTTGCGACGACGCGCTTGCCGAGGCGGCCGAGGCCTTGGGCTAGGCCGACGGTGGTGGTGGTCTTGCCCTCGCCTGCGGGGGTGGGAGTGATGCCGGTGACTACGACCATTTTGCCGCGTGGGCCGTTGGTGCGCATGGCCTCAAGGGGGATCTTGGCCTTGTAATGGCCGTAGGGGATGATGGTCTGGGGGTCGAGGCCCATGGCCCCGGCTATTTCTGATATCGGGCGCATTGTATTTCCTTTAGGGGCGACTAGTGTTTGCAATTCTAGCCGATGAGAAGGCTAAGGGGTAAGTCTCGACTTGTGGAGATCAAATCCCTCCGGCTCAACCACACGCGCCTTGACGCTACTTGGCGTGGATGGTACAGGGAAGGAGGGGTTTTGGACTGGGTGGCTACGATCACAGAGCCGCTTTTGGGGCTAGGAAAATTCGGGAGATTCGACGAATGGTCCAAAAATTTGATGACACTACGCTTGAAGCCATCGCGGAGTTGATCTGTGGTGCTGGCGATGGCAGCGGTGGCGGTTACGGTTCGCCGGGTCCGTATCGAACGAAGGGCCAGGTTGTGGAGTTCTTTGCTCGCGCTGGAGTAATACCACGCGGCGAATCCTCGACAAGGAAATGGTTTGCTCTTGAAAGCCTGCAAGCAGTGAATGGACAGGATGCCTTTGAAAGAGTCCTCCTAAGGTTAGCTTCCCCCAAGGAATACCGGGCTGATGACAGCGTAACCCAAAGTGTGATTGACCATCTGAACAAAATCACCCGGATAGAGGGGTTCGAAATTGTGCTGCTAGGTGTGGAACCTCAGCTGAGGAAATGTAATCCAGCAATGTACGCGTCTCCAGTTGTAGGCGTAGCTACACAACCTTCACCGAACTTTCATCGACTGGTGCAAGACACCTCACTTGCAGAGGTATTGTCTCTTAGGTGGCAAGAATCCCAGCGGTGTGTACAAGGGCAGGCCCACTTGGCAGCAGTAGTTATGATGGGAAGCATACTCGAGGGAGTATTGCTTCATAAGCTAGAGGAAAATCGGGAAGTCGGAAACCGTGCCCGAAGCGCACCAAAAGACAAGAGTGGAAAACCCAAGCCAATTCAAGATTGGGGACTTTCCGCGTTGATTGACGTGGCTCATGAGGTTGGATGGCTTCAAGGTGATGTGAAGCGCTTCAGTCATGCCCTACGCGACTCCAGGAACCTAGTTCATCCATACATGCAACGGTTACATGGTGACATGCCAGATGAGGATACCTGCTCGATATGCTGGCAGGTCGTTCGCGCGGCGGTATCAGACCTCCTGATGACGGAATGAGACCGGCCGAAGATACCTGACTTAGAGTAGGCTTCCGCTCCTAGCTTGACGCTTAGCGAGCGTGGTGTTATAGGGTGACGAAACCGGAACCAAATGACGGAGGTTGGGTATGGCGACGGACGTTAGGGGACTGGTTGACGCCGAAGTTGGTTTGGTAGACAAGCGAATATTTGTGGAAAAAGAGATTTACCAAGAGGAGATGGAGAGGATTTTCGCCAAGTGCTGGCTCTTCCTAGGGCATGAGAGCCAGTTGCCGAATCCGGGCGACTTCTTTACCACTTACATGGGGGAAGACCCGGTGGTGGTAACGCGGGATGGCGTCGGAAAACTCCATGCATTTCTGAACGTATGCCGGCACCGGGGCAACAGGGTGTGCCGGGCTGATTCGGGGAATGCTTCGAGTTTCGTCTGTGCTTATCATGGCTGGACGTATGGGACGGATGGGAAGCTGACGGCGGTGCCGAGTTTGAAAGAGGCGTATTACGGGGAGCTGGATACGTCCAAGTGGGGGCTGGCCCCGGTGGCGCAACTGGACAGCTACAAGGGGCTGCTGTTTGCGACATTCGATGGCAACGCGCCTTCTTTGAGGGAGTATCTGGGAGAGACCACTTGGTATCTGGATGCAATCTTTGACAGGCATGAGGGCGGGGTGGAGGTGTTTCCCGGCTTGCATAAGTGGATCATGCCGTGCAACTGGAAGTTTGCGGCCGAGAGTTTCGTGGGGGATGGGTATCATTTCGGATGGACTCATATATCTGCATTGCAGGTGGGGGTTACGGATGGGTCGGGTGTGAGAAGGAGCGATCTGCGGGGCAGGCAGGTGTCGCTGGAGAACGGGCACGGGGTGCAGGTGGTGCATCCTGACGACCCGTCGGACCCGCCTGTGGCTGCGGTGAAGGAGTATGAGTCGCAGGTGCGTGGGGACGTGGAGGCGCGTTTGGGGCCGCGGATGCAGGGTTGCAAACCGATTGTGGCGAACCTCTTCCCCAACTTGGGGCTGGTGAGGGCCACCACCTACACACTGCGGTTATGGCAGCCGCGGGGGCCCTTCCACACGGAGGTCTGGGCCAGTGTTTACTCAGATAAGAGGGCGCCGCAGGACGTGAAGGATGCGATTCGCAGGAGCAGCGTGCGGACTTTTGGGCCGTCGGGGATTCTGGAGCAGGACGACATGGACAACTGGCAGGAATGCACCACCACCTGCAAGGGGTACGTGTCGCGGAAGATTCCACTGAACGTGCAGATGGGTCTGGGACATGAGGGGTTTGATGAGGAGTTGATGGCCCGGGCCAGTGATTACAGGTACAGTGAAATCAACCAGCGGAACTTCTTCCGGCGGTGGTCGGAGTTGATGACGGCCTAGACGCCGGGCTGCCGTCGTCCTGCGCTAAATCTATGGTACAGGCTCCATGACACAGCGCAGACGTGACCCGATATCCGTTCGCGTTGAGCGGGTCGTTGACGGGGACTCCTTGGTGGTGCGGGAAGAGGGCTTCTTCTCGCGGGCCATACGGGTGCGGTTGTACGGGGTCGACGCGCCAGAAGCCCGTCAGGAGTATGGGCTGGCGGCCCACGCGGCTTTGACACGTTTGCTGGACCAGCGTGGCAATCTCCTCATGGAAGTGTTTGCCCATGACCGGTATGCCCGAGCTATTGGCTTGCTGTATTGGCGTGACCGGGGGCGAGGCAACTCCATCAACCGGGCGATGGTCAGGCAGGGGTTTGCGTATTGCCTGCGACACGCTCGCGGGGATTATGGACTGCGGGCCTTGGGGTTTCTCGCGGCGGAGGAGGATGCGCGAAGGGAGCGGTTGGGCGTTTGGTCGGAGGCTGGAGGGCATACGCGTCCCTGGGTGTACCGGACGGAGGGGAACAGGGCTAGGTGGCGGGTAAGACGGGGTTCGTGGGTGGGGTGTGTTGCGATTGGGATTGGCGTGGCGCTGGTGGTGGGGCTTATTGTGCAGGCTGTTGCCGGAGCTTGACACTTGGTTGACGCTTTGCTACAAGGGTGCTTCCACATACCCTCCCCTTAAACTACTTGGATAGGCCCTTCCACTAATCTCTTCCTGGGTCGTCCTGCCCAAAGGTATGAACCCTGGAAGTGCTGCGTCTAGCGCCTCGCGGGGCGCTGGCCGTCATCGTGGCTGCGGGGGCCTTTGCCTCGCTTGTCCTGTGGACGGTTGGCGTTCACGTCAACGCTCAGCAAACGAATCGGGTGCCTGAGTTTCGAGAGGGCGACTCCGCTATTCGCGTTGTGGCGGAGGGCACTGCTGCCGGTCAGAACGTCGGTGAGCCTGTTGAAGCCGTCGACCCGGGGGATACTCTTAGTTATAGCTTGGCTGGAGGCGATGCCGGGCACTTCGGTATCAACAGCAGCAGCGGGCAGATACTCACGAGCGGCAACCTCAAGTACGACACCAAGGGGTCATATTCAGTAATCGTTGCGGTTAGCGACGGGGCGGATGATGGGGGTGAGCCGGATACTGAGACCGACGACACCATTGAAATCGTTATCAGGGTGTCGGTATCCGTGGACCTGAATGACTGGACTGCCGAGAAATATAACAGCGACACCCCGCATTGCGAATCGGCCAGGTGGACTGTTGACGCGAACGGCAGGGCCAGGGAGACGGGGGGTGAGGCGCCGTCCATTCTGTACGGGGATTTCGATGCGTACGGCAAGAGGTTGACGGCCAAGGTGCATCCGGGGAGCGATGATGATTTCTTTGGGTTCGTGGTGGGCTTCAACGGTGGTGATTCTACAAACGCGGAAGCTGATTACCTGCTGGTCGACTGGAAGAAACAGAGGCAGGAATTTAATTTTGAGGGAGATTCGACCTCAACCGGCGGGTACGCAGAGGTTGGGCTTCGGCTGTCCCGGGTGACTGGGATTCCGGACTGTGATGAGTTCTGGCAGCACGCGAACCTTAGCGGTACAGACGAGTCCAGTGGTCTGGAGGAGTTGCAGGAGGCGGATACCAAAGGAAGCATCCATTACGCGGCGCAGGAATACGAATTCGTCATCGATTTCGGAGCCGAGAGGATTGAGGTCTATCTTGATGGGGGGCTGGAGCTGGGTCTGGACGGGGAGTTCAGTGATGGCAAATTCGGGGCTTATGCGATGCTGCATAACAGTGCGGTGTTCTGGGACTTCTCTTATACCGACGGCAGCTTCACGTCGAGCAGCGAACCGGTGGACCAAGCCGGGGAGGTCGTCCTTTCCTCTGCTGTGTCAGAGGTAGGGGTCAGTATCACTGCGACGCTCACGGACCCGGATGGGAGCGTTACGAACCAAATCTGGCAGTGGGAGAGGTCTCCGGACCAAGCCCCGCCAATTTGGAGCGAGATTACCGATGCAGACTCGTCCAGCTACACGCCGAGTGACTCGGATGCCGGGAAGCTGCTTCGAGTGCGAGTCACTTACGACGACTCTTTGGGGACGGGAAAGACCGCTACCAGTGCTGCGACATTGCCTGCAGACCGGTTGGGCACGCTGACCCTGTCGCCCATGAGCCCGGTAGCGGGGGAGGAGGTCCAGGCCACTCTTGTGGATGCCGATGGCGGCATCGCCAATCAGGTGTGGGTTTGGGAGAGTTCGCCGGACGCGAATCCGCCGACGTGGAGCACTATCTCCGGGGCGACGTCAGCCGCATACACGCCTACTAGCGGAGATGCGGGGCTAATTCTGAGGACAAGAGTGGCTTATGACGACGCGGTGGGAACTGGGAGGACTGCTGTGTCGGCTGCTACAAGGGCGGTGGACCAGAGGGGCTCTGTGGCACTGGTCCCAAACATCCCGGTGGCAGGCGAGGCGGTGGCGGCGATGCTGGCCGATCCTGATGGCGGAATCACGAGCGAGGTGTGGAAGTGGGAGAGGTCGCCGGGTATGGGGGAGCCGGTGTGGAGCATTATCAGTGGGGCGGGTTCGTCGAGCTACACGCCGACCGCACCGGATGATGCGGGGAAGAGGCTAAGGGTGGTGGTGAGTTATAGCGATAGCACCGGGACTGGGAGGAGTGCTACGAGCGGTGCCAGCGATAGGGTGGACCGGAGGGGAGTGGTGAGGGTGAGCACTGCGGTGCCGGATGTGGGGATTGAGGTGATTACGAATTTGGAGGATGCGGACGGCGGTGTTACGGGGGAGGCGTGGCAGTGGCAGAGGTCGCCAAGCACGGGGACTCCGGCGTGGAGCAACATTGTGGATGCTGATGGGGATGCTTATACACCGGTCGCTGGCGACGAGGGGATGGTGTTGAGGGCTGTGGCGGAATACGACGATGCGGTGGGGAGCGGCAGGAGCGCGATCAGCGTTGCCACTGAGAAGGTGGGTAAGCCGGGCGTAGTTAGCTTGGATAGCTCTATGCCTGTGGTGGGGGAAGAGCTTACGGCGATGCTGACCGACGCTGACGGGATGATAACCAACGAGGTGTGGCAGTGGGAGAGTTCGCCGGCGGGAGGAAGGCCGTCATGGAACGCGATATCGGGGGCCACTTCGGACAGCTATACACCTGAGACATCGGATGCGGGCAGGCTACTGAGGGTGCGCGCCACCTATACGGATGATAGTGGCGGGGGACGCGTTGCGCAAAGCCCGGGCACTGCTCGGGTGGACCAACGCGGGAGCGTGACAGTGTCGCCTGACCCGCCAGTAGTGGGGAAGCCGGTGAGGGCCACATTGGTCGATGCTGATGGAAGCATCACGAATCAAGTGTGGAAATGGGAGAGGTCACCTCATGGGGCTGAGGAGGACAGGGAGTGGGCTGTCATAGCGGGTGCTGCGACGAACAGTTATAGGCCTACTGCAGATGAAGATGCGGGCAAGCTGCTCAGGGTCACCGTCAGTTACGACGATGGGACTGGGATGGGCAGGAGTGCTACAAGCAGCGCAACGAAGAGAGTAGACAGGGAAGGGACACTGACGGTGAGTCCTTCGCCTCCAGTGGCAGGGCAGGTCGTGACGGCGACACTCATGGATGGCGATGGAAGTGTTGTGAACCAGGTCTGGAAGTGGGAGAGGTCGGTGAGGACCGGGGCACTTGAATGGGTCGCGATCACCGGAGCGTCCGCCCATGCGTACACGCCGGTGGCATCCGGGGATGGAGGAATGCTGCTGAGGGCTACTGTCACGTATGAGGATGCGGTCGGGACAGGCAAGACGGCGGTGAGTCCTTCGACGCTACCCGTGGACAGGCTTGGGATGGTGGACTTGTCAACAACGATGCCCGTGGCTGGGGAAGTGGTGACAGCAACGCTGACGGACGGGGACGATGGGGTGTTGAACGAGAAGTGGCAGTGGGAGAGTTCGCCGGACCAGGCGACACCGAGTTGGACGGAGATTGCGGGGGCGGGGGGACGGGCCTATGCGCCGTCGGGGTCACTTGCTGGGAACCTGCTGCGTGCGACCGTTGAATATGACGACGCAACCGGCAGGGACCGTCAGGCTGCGAGTGACGCTACCGAACCACTGGACCAGCGAGGCTCTGTGAGTGTAACGCCTACTGACCCGGTGGCGGGCGAGGCGTTGATGGCGAGTCTGACGGACGCGGATGGGAGCATCACTAACCGCAGTTGGGTGTGGGAAAGTTCGCCGGACCAAGAAGAGCCGGACTGGAGTGTTATCAGCGACGCGGAGGAGGCGACATACGTGCCTAAACCAGGGGATGCGGGAAGGATCCTCAGGGCACGGGTGACTTATGACGACGGGACTGGAATGGGCAGGACTGCTGTGAGTGAGCCGACGAGCGCGGTAGACCAGCGAGGCGCGGTGACGCTTTCACCGCGCACGCCTGTCGCAGGGGAGGCAGTAACGGCGACCCTGAGTGATCCTGACGGTGACGTAAGCGAGGAGGTGTGGAAATGGGAGAGTTCGCCGGGAGAAGGCGCTCCTGTATGGACGGTTATCAATGGAGCGTCGTCTTCCAGTTATACGCCGATCAGTCCCGACGATGCGGGCAAGAGACTCCGGGCAATGGTGGGTTATGCGGATGGAACGGGCGGCGGAAGGAGTGCGATTAGCCAAGCAACGAATCGGGTCGACCAACGCGGGGCGTTGATGCTGAGTACGATCGTGCCTGACGTGGGAACGGTTGTGGAGGCGGTGTTAACGGACGCTGATGGAGGAGTCACGGAGGAGACTTGGCAATGGCAAAGTTCGCCCAGCAGTGGCATGCCTTCATGGAGTGACATATCGGGTGCTGATGATTCGAGCTACTCACCGGTCTCTGCCGATGAGGGGCTGTTGCTAAGGGCGTTGGTGGAGTATGACGACGCCATTGGGACGGGGAGGAGGGCCACCAGTGTCGGCACAGGTAAGGTGGGAAAGGCAGGTGTGGTGAGTTTGGACAGCACGATGCCGGTGGTTGGGGAGCCGTTGACTGCGACGCTCACGGACGTGGATGGGAGCGTGTCGGACGAGGTGTGGCAATGGGAGAGTTCACCAGCCCAAGAGAACCCCTCATGGAGTGGAATTGCAGGGGCAGACGCATACACCTATACGCCGCAGGCTTCGGATGTGGGCCGATTGCTTCGTGTGCGGGCGACTTATGCAGATGGCAGCGGCAGTAACCGCGTGGCGACAAGTGAAGAGACTGAACGGGTAGACCAGCGGGGCAGTGTCACGGTGTCGCCAGACCCACCTGTGGTAGGGAAAGCGGCCCGGGCGACATTAACGGACCCGGATGGGAGTGTCACGAATCAAGCGTGGAGTTGGGAAAGGTCTGCGGGGACTGGGGATCAGGAATGGACCACGATTAGCGGGGCGCAGTCCAGCAGCTACACGCCGACGGCGGCGGATGATTCAGGACGGTTGCTGAGGGTGATCGTAGTCTATGACGACGGGGCGGGCGTGGGTAGAAGCGCTGTCAGTGACGCAACGAAACAAGTGGACCAAGCAGGAGTGGTGACGGTGAGCCCCTCGCCCCCGGTGGCTGGGGAATCCGTTACTGCTTCTCTGATGGATGCCGATGGGTCGGTGACCAAGGCAGTGTGGACATGGGAAAGGTCGCCGAGGACCGGGACACCAGTGTGGGAGGTGATCAGCGGGGCAACATCGGCCAGTTACACGCCTACAGCGGATGATGATGGCGGGAAGATATTGAGGGTTGCCGTTGATTATGACGATGGCATTGGGACAGGGCGTACGGCGATGAGTGCATCCACGCTGCCGGTAGACCGTCTTGGGGTAGTGAGCCTATCGACGAGTATGCCTGTGGCGGGTGAGGCGGTGATGGCGACGCTTACGGATGACGATGGCGGTATTTTGAATAAGAAGTGGCAGTGGGAGAGTTCGCCAGACCAAGAGGAGCTTAGCTGGAGTGTGATTGCCGGCGCGGAGGCGTCCTCATATACACCGCGGGCGTCGATTGCAGGGAGGGTACTGAGGGTGGTGGTGAGATATGACGACGCAACGGGAAGGGGCAGGGTTGCAGAGAGCGGGGCGACAGAGCCGCTGGACCAGCGCGGGGTGGTTACGCTTTCCTCAAGCACCCCGGTGGTGGGTCAAAGGCTGACCGCCTCGTTGAGTGATAGGGACGGAGGCATCACGGATGAGGCATGGGTATGGGAGAGTTTGCCCGATGCTGACCGACCGAAGTGGGTTGCGATTGCCGGTGCCAGTTCTGAGAACTACACACCGACGGCTGATGTTGCCGGGCGGTTATTGCGAGCACGGGTATCGTATGCCGATGGCGTAGGTATGGGAAGGAGTGCGGTTTCGGAGCCTACTGATGCAGTGGACCAGAGGGGCGCGGTGACGCTGGTCCCCTCGCCGCCGGTGGTGGGCGAGGTGGTGACGGCTATATTGTCGGACGCGGACGGCAGGGTAGCAAATGAGGTGTGGCGGTGGGAAAGGTCGCCGGGCACGGGCAATCCTAAGTGGACCGTTATAGATGGGGCAGAGACTCGATATTACACACCCGTCGGCAGGGATGATGCGGGAAAGCGGCTGCGGGCGGTTGTGGTGTATACGGATGGGGCGAGGGTTGGGAGGAGTACGGATGGGGCCGAGGTGGGGAGGAGTGCGGCTAGCGCAGCGTCGGACAGGGTTGACAGTCGGGGCGAGGTAATGCTGAGCACTGAGGTGCCGGACGTGGGCATCGCGGTGGAGGCGACGCTGATGGATGGTGATGGTGGTGTGGCGGGGGAAGTGTGGCAGTGGCAGAGTTCTCCGGCCACGGGGATGGCAGCGTGGACGGACATCGTTGGGGCGTCGTCTTCGAAGTACACCCCGGCCGAGTCTGATGAGGGCAACTTGCTGCGAGCGGTCGTGATGTATGGCGATGCGGTCGGGGCTGGAAGAAGGGCTGCTAGTGCTGCCAGCGCGAAAGTAGGGAAACCTGGGGTGGTCAGCCTGAGTACCGGCGTGCCAGTGTCAGGCCGCGGGTTGACGGCCATGCTGGAGGACGCAGACGGGGGCATAACGAACGAGGTTTGGGGCTGGGAGTGGTCGCCGGGAGAGGGCGTCGTCGTGTGGATGGAGATCACTGATGCGACTTCTGCAAGTTATACGCCTATTGCTGGAGATGCGGGGTATCTGTTGAGGGCCGTTGTCACGTATGGAGATGGCAGTGGTTCCGGGAGGATAGCTAGGAGCCAGGCGACGGCGAGAGTGGACCAGCTTGGAACTGTTGTTGTGGAGTCGCGGAACGACATGGTGGACATGCCAGAGGTGGGCGTTTGGCAGGATGCGGTGCTCACTGACGCCGACCGTGATTTGAGCAATGAAGTATGGCTATGGGAGATGTCGCCGGGTGGGCCAGACGAGGAGAGGGCTTGGACGGTCATTACTGGTGCGCAGTCCAGCAGCTATAAGCCGGTTGGCGATGACGCCGGTAAGGTTCTCAGGGTTTCGGTTACATATAACGATGGCACGGGCACTGGCATAGAAGCGACGAGTGCTGCCACGGAACGGGTGGACCACCCCGGGACTATCGAGCTTTCCTCATATAGTGATGTGGTTGTGGGGACAGCGCTTGATGCCACCATTGTTGATTCAGATGGTGGCATTACGAATGTGGTCTGGGAGTGGCGTCGCTCTCCCAAACAGGATAGTCCGACGTGGACGGTTATCGAGGGCGCCGTATCTGCGACGTATACGCCGACGGACGCAGACGGGGGCCTGATACTGGGTGTTATCGCAACTTACGATGATGGCGTGGGTGCCGGCCGGAAGGCTGAGAGCGCATCCACGGGGGTAGTTGACCGCCCGGGGGTTGTCACTGTCTCCCCGCAGGCGCCAGAGGTTGGGGAGCAGGTGGAGGCGGAGTTGGAGGATGGGGATGAAGGTGTGCGGGATGTGGAGTGGCGATGGGAGAGTTCGCCCTCTAGTGGCGAACCGATGTGGGAGGAAATTCCAGGCTCACCAGAATTGGGCTCTTATACTCCGTCATCGTCAGTAAGCGGAAGGTTGCTGCGGGCGGTGGCCAACTATTCGGAGCCGGCGGGTGAGAGGACTGCCGCCAGTGCGGCCACTATGCCTGTGAGCCAACCCGGTGTGGTCACACTGGACTCCATTGAGGCTACTGTGGGTGTCGCCATACGGGCAGTGCTTGCTGATGCGGACGGTGATGTCACCGGGGAGATGTGGCACTGGCAGAGGTCAGCAGACGAGGCGGTGCGAAATTGGCGATACATACCGGGCGCCAACTCTCAGGCTTATGTACCGGTACCCGGGGATGCGGGGATGCTGCTGAAAGCGACAGTGTCGTATGCCGACTCCATCGCCGCTGGGAGAATGGCGGAAAGCAGGGAGACCTTGCCTGTGGACCAGCCGGGAGTGGTCACTCTGTCAAGTGTTGAGCCCTTGGTGGGGCAGGTAATTCGAGCAATGCTAGTGGACCCTGACGGGGGAGTGGGCGGGGAAGAATGGGAATGGGAGAGGTCTGATGGGGAGAGTGGAGCTTGGGAAGGTATTCCGGGAGCGAATACAGATATGTATGAGCCGACCGGTGTCGATGTGGGATATCGACTGAGGGCGAAGGTGGTCTACGGAGACATCAAGGCAGCGGGGCGAATTTCCCATAGTGAGCCCACTTTGCCGGTCTACCAAATGGGAACGGTGGCGCTGTCGCCCAAGGTGCCCGTGGTTGGGGAACCGGTGACTGCGAGGTTCTCGCATACGGACAGTTTGCAGCAAGACCTGACTTGGAGGTGGGATAGTTCTCCTGGGACAGGCACGGTGGTGTGGACAGACATCCCGGACGCGAATTCTGCCACTTATACCCCAACGCTGATGGAAGCGGGCCGGGTGTTGCGGGCGAGAGTGGGCTATGAGGATGGGAATGGGATGATGAGGGAAGCCATGAGCTTACCTTCGGCCCGGGTTGACCGGAGAGGCTCGGTGGTGGTGACTCCTCAGGGGCCGGTGGTGGGTGGGGTAATCAAGGCGGCCCTTTCCGACGCGGATGGGGGAATCACTAATGAAGAATGGCAGTGGGAGAGACGGTCCGGGGATGGCTCAGGTGTGTGGGCAGCCATTGCTGGGGCAGTATCAGCGGACTACACACCTGTGGGGCCGGAGGATGCAGGGGTGCTGCTGCGTGTCAGGGTCACCTACGATGACGATATTGGCAACGGCAGGGTTGCCGTGAGCGCACCTACTGACCGGGTCGACCGGAGAGGGACCGTCGAATTGAGCACGAGGGTACCGGACGTAGGTGTGGGAGTGGAGGCGAGGCTATCGGACCCGGACGGGGAGATTGCAAAAGTAGAGTGGCAGTGGGAGCGCTCTGCGGGAGAGGGTGTGTCGGCGTGGGAAATTGTTGCCGGAGGAGATGAGGCGACCTACGTGCCCGTTGCGGCTGACGAGGGTATGGTCCTTCGAGCCACGGTGTCGTATGACGATGCCATCGGCCGGGGACGGCATACATGGAGTACTGCGACCGAGCTTGTGGGCAAACCTGGAGAGGTAGCAGTGGATTCCGATACCGCCGTGGTGGGCGAAGTGCTGACAGCGACACTGATGGACCCGGACGGCAGTGTTTCTAATGTGATGTGGCATTGGGAGAGTTCCGGGGCGGGGACGAAGTTAATCTGGGAGGTCATTGAGGGAGCGGTATCCGATGCTTATACACCCGTCGGTGGAGATAGAGGGCGGATGTTGCGCGCGGGAGCCATCTACGACGACGCAAGCGGGGCGGGCAGGATAGCTATGAGTAAAGCCATAGGTCCTGTCGGCGGGCGTCGGGAAGTTATCGAACCTACAGTTAGCGGGTCTGTCGACGTTCCGGCTACAACAGCACTCAGCCGATATAACCGTCCTCCGGTCTTTGAAGAGGGGATGGAAACCGAGCGGGAAATAGCTCTAGGCTGGGCAGGAGCCAAGGCAGGCAACCCTGTGATTGCGACAGATGACTCCGGGGAAAGTTTGCTCTACCTGCTGACGGGGAGAGATTCGATGTTCTTTGAAGTCAATCCCGCCACAGGCCAAGTGCGAATAGACAAGAGATTGGCGTTTCTCAGACCGGGGGTGTATTTGGTGACGTTGCACGCCATAGACTCCAGCAGCGGCTTTGCCAGCATCGAAATCAGCATCAGGGTATTGCAGTTTAGTGTTCCCGCCTTTTCGGAGGGTGATAGAGCTATCCGAAAGGTGCTGGAGAACCTGCCTGCAGGAGCGTTAGTGGGGCCTCCGGTAAGGGCGAAAGACCGAGATGGTGACACCGTTGTTTATTCACTAGTCGGCGGAGACGGCTCGTTATTCCAAGTGGATGCAGGCACAGGACAAATCCGGACTCGGGAAACGCTTGATCGTGAAAGCCAAGAGACGTATGCGCTCATATTGCAGGCCGAGGAGAGGCGAGGGGGGCGAGACGTCATTGAGGTAGAGGTCCAAGTTGAGGACCAGAACGAGCCACCGAAACTGGACGGCATGGTGAAGACGGATTTGACGGTGGTGGAGAACTCGGCTCCGGGTGCTGCCGTGGGCGGACGTTTTGAGGCACATGATCCTGAGCGCGACTTGTTGGAGTATTCGCTGTTGGGTGAGGATGGTGATTCGTTTGCCATAATCTCAAGCACAGGGCAGTTGGTGACCAAGGATGTTCTGGACTATGAGGCGCGATCTGACTACGAGTTTATTGTTCGTGTAGAAGATGGTCGGGGTGGTAGCGATGAAGTCGAGGCGATGATCGAAGTTGTTGACATAAATGAAGCACCCATGTTTGGCGGCCAGGGCTTTGTAGAGGTGGTCGTTCCTGAGGACCTGCCTGAGGGTGGTGCAGTGGGAGAGCCTCTGGTTGCCAAAGACCCTGAAGGCGACAGATTGGCGTATTCGCTGTCGGGCGATGGGGCTATTAGCTTTGACATTGATGTTCATACCGGGTTAGTGATGTCCAAAGGGCCCTTGGACTTTGAAAGTCGTTCCTTTTATCTGGTGGAGGTAAGTGTGGTAGATGGAAAGGGCGGAAGTGACAGTATATATGTCAGCATCAGGGTGGCCGATGTGGATGAGGCGGTGCCCGGTCTCAACGAGGAGCGTGACACGGAAACCGCTGTAGGGGCTACAGACTCCCATTCGGAGGCATCGGAGCCTCCTACGTTAAGTCTGGCCAAGAAGGGGCCAGAGCAGGACGAAGACGCTGCATTTGAACCGGATGCAGAGGAATTCGCGGTGGACGCTTCTCATGAAGCGCCCGCCCCGGTTTCTTCAGGCGGGCAGTCAGATGACGTTGGCACAGTGGGCGATGAACCTGTGGACACACCGCCTGTTCGGGAAGTAGTCGAACAGTCTGATTATGGGGTGGATATTGGTGACGATGCAGGGATAGAAGCAGTAGAGACAAGTTTCGTCGGTGGACCGAACGAGCCGCTGGAGACCGATATGGGCTCCTTCACAGGTTCATCAGGCACAGATTCATCAGGCGAGAGGCTGCCATTGTGGGTGGTTCTAGTGCTGTTGGTATTGCCATACATTGATGGCATCCTGCTGCTGGCCGCTTGGTACAGGCTCTGGGGGTCGCCCCGCGGGAGGCGGGCATTGGGCCAGCGCCTATAATGCGTGTCAGGGATAGGTGGTTGAGTCGGATGAAGGAAGCTTCTGATGCCCCGTAGACGTATACCGATGGCTATCGTTTATGACTTCGATGGCACGTTGGCGCCGGGGAATGTGCAGGAACGGCAGTTTATCCCGGATGTTGGCATGACACCGGACGACTTTTGGAAGGGGGTGGACCGGCTGGCTAGGGCAAACCAAGCGGACGGCACCCTGATGTACATGTACGAGATGCTGAGGAAGGCGAGTGAGGCCGGGGTGCCGGTGCGACGGGAGGACTTCAGGGCAGGCAGCCTGAACATCGAGTTCTATGAGGGTGTGCCTTTATGGTTCGACCGGGTGAACATGTATGGCCGAGAGGCGGGAGTGCGCCTGGAGCACTACATCGTGTCGTCGGCCAATGCCGAGATAATCGAGGGAACGCCGATCGCGCCGAAGTTCGCCAAGATATATGCTTCAAGGTTCCTGTTTGATGAAAACGGCGTTGCGGTGTGGCCTGCCTTGGCAATCAATTACACGACGAAGACACAGTATTTGTTTCGCATCAACAAGGGGGCCCACGACCTGAGCGACAACGATGCAATCAACCGCTACGTGGAAAAGAAGGACCGGCCCGTGCCTTTTGAAAATATGGTGTACATAGGCGATGGGATGACCGACGTACCATGCTTCCGGCTGGTAAAGGACCAAGGAGGCCTATCGATTGCGGTCTACAGGCCCCATACGAGGAATGCTCGGGAGAAGGCGGAGCGGTTTGTGCGGGAAGGGCGCGGTGCATAGGGCTGTTCCTGCCAACTATTCTGAGGATGGGGACTTGGACCGATTGGTGCGGGATTACATCAAGCTGGTGGCTGCCCGGGAAGCATTGGCCTGAAGAGAGGTGCAAGACTTCGTGGGTCCCGCCGGTGCTTCAGCGGAATTCCACGCAGGCATCACTGGTCACCTTCAGGGACGCCCCCTGACTGAAGAGCCTCTTGTACTCATCGGCCACCTCGTTCATCAGACGCATGGGTTCATTTCCGGGGGGGTGCGAGAATGGTGAGGAGCTTGGAACGCTCCTTTTCGATAACTGCCTCCGGGTTCCGCCATTGCCCATAGGCGTCTAGGACGGTTAGTCCGGCTGGGAACCTCGGAGTGACTTGTTGGGAGAGGAATGCGTCCCAAGATGCGTCGTCCACCACCTCGCCGGACGGCCCTCCGCGGCCCAAGAAGAGTTCGTACTTTACCCATTGTTCTGTGTTATCGGGGCAGGGAGGCCCTGCGTCGCCGGAGCAGGCGGCGAATGCGCCCGTCAGGACCATTACGAGGCAGATGAGCACAGCTATAGTCAGGGCGCCTCTGCCATGGGCAGAGGCGCCCTTTAGGGGTCGGACCCAGACACCTCGTTCGTTTATCAGGAGCCCTCACGCATAAGCCGGCAGCCGGTGATGCCGAAGGTGATGGGCAGCACTAGGTCAACCACGTTCCAGATGTTCCATGCGGGAGCATTTCCCACGAGATAACCGTTGCCATGCGCCAGCAGGGAGAACCAGTTGTAGAGGAACCAGATCGTCAGCCCCGCAGTTACGAAGAAAGCCAAATTGCTTTCGAAGTACTGTCGTGAGATAGCTGTGGTTGAATCCCCGACTGTGCTGTCACGCTTGTACAGGTAGTTGAAGAGCAACGCCAGGCCTAGTCCGAGGAACATCATCACGTCCAGAACGTGCCAGACGATCATTGCATCGAAGCCACGCGGGTAGAAGGGATTCAAGATGAAGTTGAGGGCAACCAAGACCCCCACTCCAATGAGATAAATCCCTGCTGGTTGTTTGACTCCTGTCAGCTTGTCCTGGTCGATATTCAGCGTGACCATAGCACCTCCGTCTATGTTCGTCTCCGGCGCGGGTTCGACCGCGGAGTTGTTTGTTTGACTGGCGTGCGGCCTACCTCCTGAAACGATGCATTGCGGAGTATAACATGGGTTGGGTGCTCCGGCCTGAGGTCAAAGATGGGCTTTGGAGAGGCACCTTGGTGGCGGGACTACACAACTGGCGAGGGCTATGATAATGTAGCCGTAAGGTTACACTCATCTCCTCCCCTCTCCACTTGTGGCTAATCGACGCTGGTGCCTGGAAGTGCTCCACCGCAAAGGAAGGCTGTGCCCGCAGGCGGGATCGGCGAATGAGACCGGAATGGTAAGAGCACCGTTGCGCCGCGTTCATCAACTAGCTGACACCTCACCGGACCAGTAAGTCCATGGTTGCCCTGACTGCACTGTACCGAGGCCTCACTAGCAGGTACGCACTGGTTGCAGCGGTGATGGGCTTGGGTGTGGCTGCGGGTATCCTTGTGTTCGTCTTCGTCTTTCCAGGGAAACCCAAGATCGGTGTAATCGACGTGCCTTACACCGTGCTGAACGAGCGGTCAGCGTACGTGATCGGAGAGTATCTCGACTACGCGGAGCGCAACGATTCCATCAAGGCCGTGGTCATCAGGCTGACAAGCCCAGGAGGCGACGCAGGCGCGAGTGAGCGGCTTTATGGTGACATCAGAGAGCTTCGGGAGCGCAAGCCCGTGGTAATGATGATGAACGATCTCGTGGCTAGTGGCGGCTTCATGATGGCAATGGGGGCCAGCCATACATATGCTACACCTTCAGCACTCGTGGGGAACGTGGGCGTAGTGTCTTTCGTTGGCCCTTTGATACCAACGTTGCCGGAAGAAGGGCTCGTGAGCAGCGGGGTTTACAAGCTGAGCGGGTCTTCCCGGCGAGATTTTACCGGCATGGTGAACCAACTGGCCGAGTCCTTTGCCGGAATGGTCTTGGCTGAGCGAGGCGGAAAGGCGCGCATTTCACGGGCCGAATTGATGGAAGCGCGCCTCTACACAGGCGTTGATGCGGTGCGGCTCGGTCTCGTAGACGAAATTGGCTCCGACTCCAATGCTTTCAGTAGAGCTGCAGAGCTAGGAGGAATCTCCAACTACGGCTTGGTGCAGGTCAACATAGAGGTGCAGAGGCGGTTCGCCGAAGATCTGGCCCGGGTCTTGGAACCTTTGGCTGAGGGGCAGCAGTCGACGCTGTCTCAAGTAATTTCGGCCCCGTTGCAGGGTGAGACAGAAGACTCGCTGCTGGGCCGAGCGGCAGGCGGTTCAGGCGACCGCCAGTTGCAGACTCTCCGTGAGTTGGTCGTATCGGGGATCTTGAGCCCGAATCAGGATGATCCCCTGCCCGAGATGCCCGTCGAGATGAGTCATCCCAATTTCTATTATCTGTACTTGGGGCATGATCCGTAGACTAGTTTTTTTCATTGGTCTGCCAGTGGTAACCGGGCTCATCGCCTTTTTTGCCGCTTATTTTGTCTTCTATCGGGGAGGCTACGAGCCGCCACCGGCGGTGGAGGTCCCGTTACCGGGGGTTGCTACTTCGGGCGTACCTGCAATTGACGAGGCGGGTGTCACCACGTCGCGGGTAGAGAGGGGACTTGTGCTGGTGGATGCCCTGCATGGGATCCAGTACAGGCGGGACGAGCTTCAAGCCCTACAGTCGCGAATCGCTGCTCGAGGGTATGACGTGGCGTTCTTCGACGTGTCGAGGCTGTCGCCTGGGGTAGGCCAGTCGGCTGCGCTGGAATCAAGCCTGCGGGGAGCCACCAGCTATGTAGTGCTCTTTCCGGTGGACAGCTATCCGGCGCGGGACGCGGCAGTGGTAGAGAGGTTCGTGGACAAGGGAGGAAAGCTGCTATTGGTTGGAGAACCTACGCGTCCCAACAAGATCAATACGCTGGCGGAGAGATTCGGTCTGAAATTTCAAGGCGACTTCCTGTATAACCAAGTGGAAAACGACGAAAACTACCGCCACATATTCATAAGGGATTTCCGACCTGACGGCCTTACTGCCGGGCTAGACTCCATTTCTTTATATGTCGCTGGCTCCATACAATCTTCGGGACAGGGCTTGGCGTTTACGGACCAGAACACACACTCCTCTCTGGTAGAGGGTGACGCTGTACATACCCCCTTGGCGTGGGGCAATAGCCGAAATGTGCTAGCCGCTGGCGATTTCACGTTTATGGTGCCACCCTACAACTCGTTGTTGGACAACAGCTCGTTGTTGGACAACATTGCTGACTATCTCACCACCAGCGAGCGCACCTATGAACTGGCCGACTTCCCGCATTTCCATGATGGAAGCGTTGACATACTGCCAATTCAACCTTCCCTGATAAATCTTGGACTGGAGTTGCGCAACGGTTTGCTAGCCGAGGGTGTGTCAGTCGAGTTCAGTGGTGTGGAAGATGTCAGCCGCGATGCAATATTCCTTGGACTGTACGAGGATAGTCTTCAGGTGAGTCAATACCTACAGGCGGCCGGCGTACGAATCGACGACATGCTGGCCACACCGTTTGCCCCTGAATTGAGCACACAGGGAACGGCAGTCACTGTGCTGGACCAAAATCAGGACAGGCAGGTGCTGGTGGTGCTCGGCGATACACCTGCAACGCTCGCAGAGGCGGTGTTGCGCTTGGTCAGCGGGGCTTTCAGAAGCGACTTGTTGAGCGATAACGTAGCGATCTTGAGCACGTCAGGGGCAAGCCAGCCAGCGATACCGGAGGGACCTGAGAGGCAATAGCCTCCTATGGGTGTACGGAGATAGCATGGGAACAACTAGGACACGATTTGTCTCCACCTTGGCGCTCATGCTGCTGCCATTGTTATTGGTTGCCATGGTTGCCTGTGAGGACAGCGACGAATACCACCCTGAGCTGGTTGCTGTGCCAGAACCGAGCTATGTGTCTGTTCCGACACCATTGCCGGAGAGCGCTCGGGTAGCGGTAGAGGACTTCGCCAATCAGAAGATTGCGCTGGATGGCGATTGGGACGCGCTGCGGGACGAATTCGACCAGTGGCGAGTCGGATTGACGGATTGCCATGGAGGAGCGATTTACGAGGCGTTGCGGGGTTTCGCGGCTGAGTCGGCCAGTGTGACCCAATTCGCGAGAGACCTGCCGCCGAGCAAGACCACCAGAGAACTTGCGGAACTGCTAGTTGATGCTGCGGAGCAGGAGGAAGAGGCTTACCGCAGGTTACGTGACCGGTGGCAGCCTAACAACCTTTCGCTCTTTGAGGCAGTGGAACAGCACCGAACCCAGAGCGCGGACGCGCAACAGCGAGTGGCTAACGGGATCGCTGAACTTCAAGAGGGGCTTGAGCAGGCACCGATCCCGGAGGATATTGCGGACTTCGCTAGGTCATTCAACTCGTTGAAGGCCCGGTGGAAGGGCTTTCACGATGACTACAGGGCGCTCATAAGGGCCATGGGCCAGTTGCAGGAAGAGATGCCCGGACTGCGGGGGCGCCTTGTCGATTTGAATGGGCAAGCCGAACAGCTGCAACTGGCAATTGCACGGGCAGTGGGGGCAGGAGAGGGAAGCGGGGTGTCGAGCCCAGACCAACGGATTCTGGAGTCGCAGTTGGCTGCAGTACAGCAAGAGCTAAGGGATGCCAACTCGGAGGTGCATGCCGGCGAGTCTGAGCTTGAGGAGACAATAGAACGCCTTCAGGGCATCCCGCGGGAGTTTGAGGACATATTGGATGACGTGGACCGTCTCCCGGCGCTAGAGGCTGTTGAGACGGAGATCGAGGAACTAGGCGCAGCAGCGTTGACTGAGTTGAATGCGCTCCGGGGAATGGCTGACTCCCTATCTGATAGGGCGGTTCTACCGGTGGCTCAAGTGGAGGTCGCTATTGAAAGGAGTGAGGACCTGCTCGGCAGAACCACGTCGGCTTTCAAAGAGATTGAGGGTGACGATCCGAATGAGGGTCTAGCGGACTTGCAGGACTTCGAGAGGGCCTACATAGACTTGGCCGGAAAGTGGGGCGATTTTCATGTGGGCTTTAGCGAGTGGCGCAAGACTGAGGGTGGGTGTGAGCGGACAAAAGTGCTCCAAGCGTTGGATGAGTTCGCCATTGACTTTGCTTCGTTGGGCAGGAAAGTGAGAAGCCTGCCGCAAGCGAGCCATCTACTTCCGCTCCACAGCCTGTTGACGGACGCCATAGCCAGGGAAGAGGGTTCCATGCGCGCTCTGCGGAATTCATGGCGGCCCTTCACAGTGGATGTGTTCAAGGCGGTGGATGTGGAGCGGACCAATTCGGACCGGTTGCGGAGAGATGCCAACATTGCCTTGCAAGAGCTAAACGAGCGCTTCCCCTAGTGCAGTCACCATCTACATATCTTGAGAGGGCGGTGGCGCACAGGGTAAGCTAGGCCACACAAGCCTGACGTGGTTGTCTGATTGTCTGACTCTTCACTTAACAAGAATGCCGCTCAACCTGCCGGAGTGATGCGGGTGGTATGGGTATCCCACCGACTGGTGAATTCCAACTGGTTTGAGTACTTCATAATTGCCATTATTCTGGCGAATGCCGTGTTGTTGGGGTTGGGCACCTCCCCTCGGGTGGAGCGGGAATATGGAGAGTTGCTGCACCTTGGCAACCAAGTGGCGCTGGGCATCTTCATTGCGGAGGCTCTATTGAAGATGCTGGCGCTGGCCCCCCGTCCACATCGCTATTTTCGAGAGGGCTGGAACGTCTTCGACTTCCTAGTCATAGTACTAGCTCTGGTTCCTGCTACGGGCCAGTTTGCCATGGTTAGCCGCTTGGCCCGCCTGCTTCGGGTGGTGCGGCTCATCACCACGATCCGTGACCTGCGCCTCATCGTTGCTGCCTTGGTGCGCTCCATACCCAGCGTGGGTCATGTGATGATGCTGATGGGCATCGTGGTGTACATCTACGCCATCATGGGCTATCACCTGTTCCATGAGCACGACCCGGACAACTGGCGCAATCTTGGCATTTCCGTGCTTACCCTCTTCAACATCATCACCTTGGAGGGTTGGACAGAGGTGATGAACAAAGCAATGGACAAGTATCCGTGGGCTTGGCTCTACTTCGTCAGCTTCGTGGTTATGGGGACCTTCGTAGTAATCAACATGTTCATAGCTATCATCATCAACAACTTGGATGAGGCCAAGGCGGAGAGGCTACGCGAACTTGAGACTCCCGTATCTCAGGACGAATTGTTGCGCGAGATCAGGGCGACGCAGGCTGCCTTAGCCCGTTTGGAGAGGCGCTTGGACCAGGACGAACGGAGATAGAGGTGCCTGCCTACTGGATGGTGTGGTACAGGTACCTGATGTCCCATATGCCGTACAGAGTAGGCGTAGTGTTACCGAAGATATTGCGTACGGCGGTGAGGCGCTCGGATAGCGTGGTGTAGACGACGGGAACGTTCTCTGCCGCGATTCGCTGGGCCTCGTGATAGAGCTCGACCCGTTCTTGGTGGTCTAATTCCTGGCTTGCCGTGACGTAGAGTTCGTCGATGTGGGCCTCCCATTTGGTGGCCGGAGTAGGCTGGTTGGGGTACCAAAGGTGCAGGTTCTCAGCACTGTGCCAGAAGGTAATTCCGCCGTAGGGGTCAGGCCCTCCAGTGAAGCCGATGACGATGGTTTCCCAATCGTAAGTCGTGGTCAACTGCTCGACCAACTCCCCAAAGTCGATGATCTGATAGTCGACATCGAGACCGATGGCTTGCATGCCTTGTTGGATTATCTCGCCGACCCTTTGTCGCACGTTGTTTCCCATGTTGGTGGTCATGGTAAAGGAGATGGTGTTACCCGAGTCGTCCTCGCGAATGCCGTCTCCGTCGATGTCAAGCCATCCCAAACCGTCGAGGATGCTATTGGCCATGTCTAGGTCGTATTCGTAACGGCGTACGTTCGGGTTGTGAAAATCACCTGCGGCCGGGCTGACGGAGGACCACTGAGGATAGCCGGCATCAAATTGGACATCGCGGATGATGGATTCCTTATCCATCGCATGGGCTACGGCCTGCCGGAACTTGGTAGTAGTGAACCACTGGAGTTTTTCTGAGGACACATAGGCCGCGCCGGAATCAGGGTTCTGGCCGGGATTCATATTGAAGGCTAGGAACGTGGTGCCATAGGCGGGACCGCGCCGGTGAATAGTGAAGTTGAGACTGTCCTGCAGGGCCTCTAATTGAGCAAGCTCTTCGCCCAGCACTCCATGGGTATCCGACTCGCCAGACATGAAACTGGCCAGTTCATCTTCCAACTCGGGAACTATGACCTGCCGGATACGATCGAGGTAGGGCAGGATGTTACCATCTGAGTCCTTGAGCCAATAGTCAGGATTGCGCCGAAATTCAACGAGCGCTCCGGGAATGTAGGTCTCAATGGTAAAGGGTCCGGTGCCAATGACCTCTGTCGGGTCAGTGTTGATATCCCATGCCGATTCGAAGGTTCCGTCGGCGACATGCTTTTCAAGGATATGCTTGGGGTAGATGGCTGACCCCATGGAGCGCAGGAAGGGGGCAAATGGTACTGGCAGGACGCACTCGACCGTATAGTTGTCGACGGCTCGCACGGTCATCGGTGATTCCTGCCATATACCGTATTCGTCCTGCACCCTGAAATGGAAGCTTGGGCGGCTGCTGGCTGGAATGTTGTGGTTGTAGATGATGCGATTGAAAGTGAAGTCCACATCGTCAGCGGTGAAGGGCTGACCGTCATGCCATTGGACGTCTTGCCGCAGGTGGAAGGTCCATGTCAGGCCATCATCGGAGACCTGCCAAGAATCGGCGAGGGCAGGTTCAACCGTGTCGTCAAGCCAAGAGGTCTCGGTGAGGCCTTCGAAGAGATACCCGAGGACTCCGGATGACGATGCATCGTTGGCAATGGCTAGGTTGAAAGTAAGCGGGTCCGAAATGGTAGCGAAGGTGTAGCTGCCTCCATGATAGCCGATCTCATATCTGAACTCAGTAGCGTTCTTTTTGAGCTGGTCTACAGTGCTGAGTTGCGGCTGAGGTAAGGAAGTCCCGGGGGCTGGAGTGGGCGCGACTGGTCTGGGTGAGGGTGTTGCAGTTGGAGGGGTTGGGGTGGCCGTAGGAGGGCGCAGAGTCGGCGTTGCTTCTGGAGACTTGGTCTCCGCTGGTTGAGATACCGCTGTGGTTGGCTGAGTCCTTGGCGCGGGGGCTGCTGTGGGCGAGGCTGCGGGGGTAGGGGATGTTGGGGCTTGTTCATCATCGCAGGCAGCGAGGACCAGAGAGAAGGTCAGCAAGATGAGTCCCAGTATCAATGGATATTTGAATGACGTAGTCAAGTTGACCGTCGTTAATTGGAATTTCGAGAAAACGGGAGATCCTCTTGGCGTGAGCCTGAATGATGGGATGCTACAGCTAAGCACCCGTCGCTGACCGGCTGCCAGTCCGTCGGGCAGCCGTCAGCGTCAGGTGGTTAGTGATTGCTAGCGTCCGGCTGCGGCTGCTCCGCAGACAGTGTTCAGGATCAGGCGCGCGACCTTGTAGGGGTCGCAGTTGGCGTTGGGGCGCCGGTCCTCGATGTAGCCCTTCTGCTCACGATGTACCTGCCAAGGGATACGCACAGACGCTCCACGGTCGGCAACACCGTAGCGGAACTCGCGGTAGGAGCAGGTCTCATGGCGACCTGTCAGGCGCTCCTCGATGCGGTTTCCGTAATTGGCAATGTGCTCTTCGTGGTTGGACTTCAGGGCCTCGGCGGCGGCTATGCAAGCGTCGTAGCTGTCGCGCATATACTTCGTGGAGAAGTTGCAATGGGCCCCGGCACCGTTCCAGTCACCCTGCACTGGCTTGGGATCCAGACGCGCGCTTATGCCGCGATTGTCCACCACGTCGGAGATGTGTATGTCCTCTCCCACGCGGTACAGCAGCCAGCGAGCGACCCAAACGTGGTCGCATACCTCGGGTGCCTGCAGAGGTCCAATCTGGAACTCCCATTGGGCCGGCATTACCTCTCCATTGATGCCGGATATCATCAAGCCTGCATCCAAGCAGGCATCCATGTGGGCTTCGACGATGGGACGCCCGAACACCTCGTCGGCCCCCACGCCACAATAGTACCCGCCTTGGGGTGCAGGGAACCCATTCTCCGGCCAGCCCAAGGGCCTGATGCCGTCGAAGAAGGTGTACTCCTGCTCGATGCCGAACCAAGTGTCGAAGTCGGCGTACTTCGCGGCCGCTTCGGCGCAGGCAGCCCGGGTATTGGAGGGATGGGGCGTCAGGTCGGGCAACAGCACCTCACACATCACCAGCTTGTTGTCGCCCCCGCGGATGGGGTCCGGGCAAGAGAACACGGGCCGTAGGACGCAGTCCGAATTCTCGCCTGTGGCTTGGTTGGTGCTGGAGCCGTCAAAGCCCCATAGAGGGAGTTCTTCGCCCTTCTCTACTATCCTGCACTTGGAGCGCAGCTTGGAGGTGGGCTCGGCACCGTCTATCCAGATGTATTCCGCCTTGTATTGATCCATTTATCTCTCTCCGAAATTGCAGGTTTGTCACCAATTTTGTGCGGTTTGACGTTGTATAGTCAAGACCGAACCGGGCAAGCTAGCAGACTTGCGTATGTTGCAGGCGCACAGCAGGCAAAGACCGCCTCTAATTCCCATTGACATAAGCGAAGGCATTAGTTTAGCTTTTTGACCAAGCGTCTCATTCACAGTAGAATACCATCGGTATCCGAGGTTTGTCGACCTCATCACGAGGGCTTGGGTATGCGGTGGGTAACTACTGCCAGAAGAGAGGAGAGTGTGAATGCACCGCCTATTGAGGACATCCCTGCCACTGGTGGCACTTCTAGGAATCCTTCTGCTCCTTATGGGAGCGTGTGGTGACGGTGGTGATGACACCTACAAGATCGGGGTCATGGAATCGGTAACAGGTCCCGGTGAGACGTACGGCAACGTTGCGGTACAGGCCAAACAGATGGCTGTTGACGAGATCAATGAGGCTGGTGGAGTCAACGGCAAGATGATCGAGTTGATTGTAGAAGACTCGAAGTGCAGCTCCGCTGATGCCATCACGGCCTACAACAAGCTGACGGATGTAGACGGGGTCAAGATCATCCTCGGGACCTCGTGCAGCGGGGCGATGCTGGGGGCGGCTCCAAGGGCTGAGTCAGATGGCGTGATCCTATTCTCAGGTCTGGCAACGAACCCGGACATCGCCAATGCCGGCGACTATATTTTCCGCACATCCATGAACGACCTGCAGGTGGGCGAAGATACTGGGAACGTGATGTGGGCTGATGGGATTCGCACGTTAGCGACTATCACAGAGTCTACGGATTATGCTGAAGGCGTGCGCCGGACTTCAGTGGAGCAATTTGAGAAGCGTGGCGGTAGCGTTGCCGCATCCGAGTTTTACGCTTCCGATATCACGGACTTTCGGAGCCAGTTGACCAAACTGATCGGTACGACCCCCGATGCGCTTCATGTTGCAGCCCAAGCAGAAGCTAGTGGTGGCACCATTGTGAAGCAAGCAAGGGAGCTCGGATGGGACGGTCCCATCTATGGTGACATTGTTGTAGCAGGGACCACGGCCCAAGAGGTGGCTGGCGATGCTGCGACGGGCGTAAAGGCCATCATCGCAGACTTGGACCCTGGCAACGCAAAGGCCCAAGAGGTGATCACCAACTTCCGGGCACGTTACGATTACGTGACCCTGCCATGGTACTTGGGCTCGGCCTATGATGATGTGTACATTGCCGCTGAGTGCTTGGAACAGACCGAGGACGACCAGGATGCAGACGGATTCAAAGACTGCATGTACGGTATCACTTGGAGTGGGACCATCGGAACCAACTATAGCTTTGACGATCAAGGCGAGGTCGTGGGGCTTTCCAACGTAGTAGTGGAAGTGCTACCGACTGGGGAACGGACAGACGACAACTTCGGTTACAAGGTCCTAGGGGCTGCCCCCACCGAGTAAACGGATCAGTCTATAAGTAGTCGCCTGTATTGGGGCCGCAGCTAGGGTTGCGGCCCCAATGATGTATCAGGCTATACTTGTGAGCTAATTTATTTCGAGGAGTCTTGTTGCTCAGGCACCTAGTGGGCGAGAGGGCATTCTCCCTTCCACAGCTATCCCAATATCTAGCGATTCTGCTGGCAGTGCTCGCGGTTGGCTACGTTGGCTGGAAGATTAGCGAGTCGAGCACGCAGGCGCTTCAATTCGCCTTCAATGGACTGTCGGTAGGAGCGGTATACGCGCTCCTAGCGATAGGCTTCACCCTCGTCTACAGCACGGTGTGGTTCTTCGACCTCTATTACGGGGCCGCGGCTGCAATGGGGGCTTACGGAGTCTTCTACTTCCAGTCTCGATCGGGCGGGTTTGGAGCCTTCGATTCCAACAATCTATACGTGAATATTGTGCTGGCCGCAGTTGTGGCGGGTGTCGTAGCGTGGAGTTTTCGTGAAGCGTTCCAGTACCGTCTGTTGCAGTGGACCCACCCCATAGTCGTGAGAGTCCTTGAGGGGCTGATAGCTGCAGGAGCAGGGGTGTACGTCGGTTTTCTGCTGTCCTATCCCCAGCAACTAAACGTGATATTCGGACCCCTCGTAGGTGGGATGACTGCGTTGTTGGCAGGCTGGGTCACCTACAAGGTCTATCACAGGGTGCTGTCCAATGGGCGTATCGTGTTCTTTGTTGTCGTGCCACTGGTGGCGCTGCTTGGGGCGTATTGCGGATGGCTAGTATCAGGGGCGGCAGGCGCGAACGTCTACCTGAGTTGGGCAGTCTCGTGTCTGCTCACCGGAGCCGTAAGCTTAGCGTTGTACCGCGGGCTGTATGTGCGGATACGTCAGAGGGCAAGGTCGCCCCTGATCATGCTGGTAGCCACGCTGGGCGTATTGTTGGCTATCATCGCGTTCCTCACTATTCTGTTCCAGGCAACAGCCCGTCCCTTGCCGGACGTCTTTGGCAGTGACCCGTGGTTCATCGGCGGGGCCAGCATCAAGGGTTTTAATGTATTCACGATAGGAGTTGCTGTCGTCGGGTTTGCCGGGCTGTTGCTGTTACTGAAGAGGACAGCCTTTGGAAAGGCGGTCCGGGCTATTGGGGACGATGAAGAGGTGTCCAAGGTGGTGGGCATCAATACAACGGTGATCATAGCCTCAGTGTTCTTTATTGGGGCGACGTTTGCTGCCTTGGCGGGAATTCTGAGCGGCCACGACACGGCCATCCAACCTAGGATGGGGCTGCTGCTTCTGTTGAAGGGCTGGATCGCTTCCGTAGTGGGAGGCATGGGGAACATTTATGGAGCTATCCTGGGCGGGTTCACCTTGGGCATGGTGGAACAGTTCGGCATCTGGGACTTGGCTGGTGAGTGGAAGGATGCCATCTCCTTTATTCTCTTGATTCTGTTCTTGTCCTTCTGGCCCAAGGGCATTTTGCCGAGGAAATAGGCGGAGATGCTGTCCAGGATACAAGCGGGGCTTTCTCCTAGGGCTCAGGGGCTCTTGGGAATTCCCAAGGGGAACATCGAGCTGTGGGCCAACCTGCTGATAATCGCTTGGGCAGTGGGCTTTATGCTGTGGCAGGGGACGGGATTTGCTGTCATTGTGGCCACGGTATTTGCCATCTGGGCCATCCTGGCAGTGAGCTTGAATCTGGTTATCGGGTTTACCGGGCTGCTTTCGGTAGGACATGTGGGTTTTTTTGGAATCGGCGCCTATGCCGTGGCGATACTCACATCAGACCCGGCCTATGAGCAATTGCGGACCGAAGCCATTCCCACATTCGGTTGGCCCTTCTTTGCAGCCCTCCCTATCAGCATGCTGGCGGCTGGACTGGTCGCCATCGTGGTTGGAGTGGTCTTCAACCGCTTTCGTGATGACATCTACGTCCTAGTCTCTTTCGGATTTGCCATAATCGCCTTCAACGTGTTCCTGAACTTGCGGGCTGTGACGAGGGGTGCATTTGGGATTCACGAAATAGCGCGCCCTGCCATCGGGAGTTGGGTGTTCGATGGCGAGGTTGAGTTCCTGTTACTGTGCCTAGTCTTTTTAGCATTGGTGATGCTGCTCGCTTGGACAATAGTAACCTCTTCTTTTGGGAGGGTGCTAACTGCTATCCGTGAGGACGAGCAGGCTATCGAGGTGTTCGGGTACCGCTCCACCCATTACAAGCTGGCGATCTGGGTTGTATCTGCCATGTTGGCAGGGCTTGCGGGAGGGCTGTTCAGTAGTTGGGCGACCTTCATCGACCCCAATTCCTTCATCCTGTTGGAGTCCATATTGCTGGTGGCTATAGTCATTCTAGGTGGCCTGGCCACTATATGGGGTTCACTGCTGGGTGCGATGGCCTTCGTGCTGTTAGAAGAAGGGATGAGATTCCTGCCCTTCGTGCCTGCGGAATACACGGGACAGGCGAGGCAAGTCGTACTTGGGATATTGCTGGTGCTCCTGATGTTGTTCAGACCCCAAGGCCTTGTGGGGAGGTACCGCCTATGACAACTGCTGGGCCAGAGAGAACTGTCGATGTGGCTTTGGAGACGGACAAAATCTCCAAACACTTTGGTGCGGTTAGGGCCGTAGATGAACTGAGTATTTCCATTCCTCGGGGAGTCATGACCAGTATCGTGGGCCCCAACGGATCGGGGAAGTCAACTCTGGTAAACCTGCTAAGCGGTACCCTCGCATTGGACGGCGGCGTGGTCATCATTGATGGAGTAGGCTTGAGAGTGGTGCATGCGTACGACACTCCAGACCATGGCATCACGCGGACTTTTCAAGAGGTCAGGCTCTTCGAGCAGATCAGTGTGTGGGACAACATAATGGTGGTGCTTACTAAGCGGAGGCTGTTGCCAGCGTTGGCGCAGCGGACCAGCGCGGAGCGCCGGGCCAAGGTGCAGAGGGTTCTTGAGAGCGTGGGCATGTGGGAAAAGAAAGACTCCCTAGCCATGGACCTTTCGTACGGGCAGAGGAAGCTTATAGAAATCGGACGCGCTATTGCTATGGACGCTGATACATACCTATTCGACGAGCCATTCGCCGGACTCTTCCCGCAAATGATCGAGATGGTGAAGGGCATTGTGAGAGAGATCCAGGCACAGGGTAAGACGATCATCTTCATATCTCACAACATGGACATAGTCAGGGAGTTGCCCGAGCACCTGATCGTGCTGGAAAGCGGCACCCTCTTGGGAGAGGGTGAAGTAGATGAAGTGCTGGCCCGCCCTGAGGTCATTGAAGCATATCTTGGCCTATGAACCGGACATGTGGTTAATTCCTTCGGGTGATAGCTGAATGGAAAGCCATCCAAAATCGAACGGAACCCCAAATCTCCTTGAACTGGTGGATGTGTCCGTTCATTACGGCGTCGTAATCGCCTTGGACAAGGCATCACTTGGAATCCACAAGGGTGAAATGGTCGCCATCATGGGGCCGAACGGTGCGGGGAAGTCGACCGTGCTCAAAGCCATCATGGGGCTGGCGCCAGTGGTGGGAGGGACTGTCTACTGGCAGGACAAACCGTTGGTGGCCGCCACCCACGAGATTGTAAAGCAAGGCATCTCCTTCGTTCCTCAAGGCAGACGGGTCTTCACCCACCTTAGCATCGCCGAGAATCTGGAGATGGGCTGCCTGCACTTGGAGGATCGGGTAGAAAAGCAGCGGCGTCTGGAATCCGTAATGGAACTCTTCCCAGTGCTGCATGAGAAGCGCAACGATTTGGCAAGCCAGATGTCCGGAGGCCAGCAGCAGATGCTGGCACTTGGACGGGGCTTAATGGCATCGCCGGACCTTCTGTTGCTGGACGAACCCACGCTTGGGCTGGCGCCCATCATCGTGAAAGAAGTGTTCGAGAAGGTAAAGGAAATCAGCGACAAGCTGGACACTACTATTTTCGTCGTTGAGCACAACATCAAGGGAGTCCTTGCCATAGTCGACAAGGCCTACGTGCTAGCTAATGGACGCGTTGTACATTATGGCTCCCCTGACTCAGTTCTGGACAGCGATATCTTGACTCGCGTGTTCCTCGGGCAGGCTAGTGAGGAATAATGCATAGGATGAGGAGACTAGCCCCTGCTGCCGTCGTTCTTGCGATGATACTTGGGTGCGGGGGGGAGGCGGTAGAAGTCAGGATGGGCACGGAAGGGGCCTATCCACCTTACAACCACATGGATGACAGCGGTGAGTTGATCGGATTCGAGATAGATCTGGGCAATGAGTTGTGCCAGCGGGCGGAACTAAAATGCACGTGGGTACTCAATAAATGGGACACTATGATCCCGAACCTACAGGCGGGCGACTTCGACACCATCATGGCAGGGATGAGTATCACTAGCGAGAGGGATGAACTCATCGATTTTACGGAGCCATACTTCCCGCCCAGCCCATCGGTATATCTGGCCCTAGCTGGGTCTAGTGATGATGTGACAAAAACCAAGATTGCGGCCCAAACAGCCACGATTCATTTCGATTACTTGATGGAAGCCGGTATAGTCCCTCAGGAATACGAATTGGCCGAAGACTTGGTAGCTTCAGTACTAAACGGTTGGTCGGATGCTGCTCTAGTAGACTTGGGGTTTGCCTTGGACAACATCGAGCACAATAGGGACAGGTTGACCATTGTAGGCCCCGAGGTAGCCATCGACATGGGCATTGGTATAGGCGTCCGAGAAGAAGACGCGGAGTTGAAGGCCAAACTGAATGATGCCATCGACACCGTCAAGCGGGACGGTACTCTGAACGAACTTATTAGGGAATGGTTCGGCGGGGAGGCCGACACGTTCTGACCGCACACAGCAACTCTGTGTGACAGGCAACCTGATACTTCGTTCGCTCTCGCTTGGCTGGCAACGCCTTATAATCGAGTTGAGATGGCTGCGAAGATTCTGCTTGTCGACGACGACCGAGATATAACCGACACACTTCGTGCGTACCTAGAGCAGGCTGGATACAGCGTAGAGATGGCGCACGATGGGGCGTCGGCCATTGAGGCGTTCCGGATTGGCGAGCCCGAATTGGTGGTCCTGGACTTGGGCCTTCCTGAAATCGATGGTTTGGATGTTGCCCGGGCCATACGCAGGCAGTCCGATACCCCGATAATCATGCTTACGGCTCGGGTGGACGAGACCGACAGGCTGGTGGGGCTGGAGTTGGGCGCTGACGACTATGTGGCCAAACCTTTCAGCCCGCGGGAAGTGGTAGCCCGGGTGAAAGCCGTGTTAAGGCGCTCTTCCGGCCAGCGTCCTTCAACCGACATCATAAGGGCAGGGCCTATTGTGTTAAACCGGGCGGCGCATAGTGTGCTGGTGGGCAACTCACGCTTGGACCTCACCCGTACTGAATTCGCTCTGCTGGATACTTTAATGCAGAACGCGGGCCGTACCCTGAATCGTCTTCAACTGATCGAGCAAGCCTTGGGGTACTCCTATGACGGATATGATCGCACCATTGATGCCCACATCAGGAATCTCCGCCTCAAGCTGGAACCCGACCCAAGGAACCCTCGTTACGTGGTAACGGTGTACGGCGTGGGATACAAGTTCGCCGGAGCGGCCGATGAGGAGTAGCCTTTTCGTCAAGCTGCTCGTCGCTTTTGCCTTGGTGGTCATGGTCGGTACGGTGTTGATGACTTTTCTAGCCAACCGGGCAGCCTCGGGAGGCCTCAACCTCTTCGTGGACCAGAGCAGCCACCAGAAGGCCCAATATGTGGCTCCACTGTTTGCTTGGTATTACCGGATGACGGGGTCATGGGATGGGATTGGCGAGTTTCTGGAGCAGCCAGTCCCCATCCCCGACAACGTGCGCAGGCGAGCTGGCTTGGCACCCGACGAGCAGGTGCGTTGGTTCGGCTCTTGGTTGGTGAACGAACGGTTCCTCGTCATCGGACGAGACCAAAACGTAGTCTTTGATTCGCAGATGGACACCGAAGGAGAGGCGGCCAGTCCTGAACTGTTAGCGTCGGCGCTGTCCTTAGGGCGCGGAGAACAGCGAGTGGGATGGCTGCTCTTTGCCCAACCTGCGGGCAACATACTGGAAGGTCAGTTCTTTGATCGGGTAAACAGTTGGTTGCTGTGGTCGGGGCTAGGGACAGGAGCACTAGCGTTGTTGCTTGCGTTTTTCCTAGCGCGACAGATCACGGCGCCAGTACGCCGCCTCACCCAAGCCGCCAACAACATGTCGGCGGGAGATTTGCGTCAGCGGGTGGACGTTTCCAACCAGGATGAGTTGGGTGAGTTGGCGGGGGCCTTCAATCAAATGGCCGAGAGGCTGGAACTGACCGAACAACAACGGCGTCTCATGCTTGCAGACATAGCCCATGAGTTGCGCAACCCCCTCAGTGTGATGCAGGGGAAGTTGGAAGGCCTGATGGATGGGGTTCTTCCGTTGGACCGGCAGCAGGTGGGAACAGTCTACGACCAAACGCTGCTGCTGTCCCGGCTGGTGGACGACCTCCGCCTTCTTTCGTTGGCACAGGCAGGCCGATTGCCTCTGGAGAAGGACGAAGTGGATATGGGCTCTCTGGTAAATCGGGTGGTGGATGATTTCCGCCCCCTTGCTCAGGACAGGGGAGTCTCGCTGGATACCCAACTGGACGATCATACGCTGGAAGCAACGGTCGACTCCCAGCGTATGGGCCAAGTGCTCGCCAATTTGTTGAGCAACGCTGTACGGCACACCGGCGAGGACACAGCGGTTACGGTTGAAGTAGGGCGCGTCAATGGCTCGGTTCAGGTGGCAGTGGCAGATCGTGGGCCAGGTATAGAGCCGAATGACTTACCCTATGTATTCGAGCGCTTTTACCGGGTAAACCGTTCCCGCAGCCATGAAGATGGGGGAACGGGATCGGGCTTGGGTCTAGCCATTGCCAAGGAAGTAGTGGAGGCCCACGGCGGGAGCATATGGGCTGAGAGCAGCCAGGGAAGGGGTGCAGTATTCACCTTTCGGGTGCCCGCTAACGGCTCTGAGGGGTAAAGCGTTAGCTCTTGGGTGAACGCCCCACAGTCCTAGTACCGATGGAATAGATAGATGTCTCAAATCCAACTCATCAACACTACCGAACGGCTTGCTGAGATAGGTGGTCGCCTGTGCACCGCACCGATGGTGGCTGTTGATGTCGAGTCCAATGGCTTCTTCAGGTACCGTGAACGCATTTGCTTGGTACAACTGGCAGCAGGAGACGAAGCTTGGATTATAGACCCGCTTGCGATTGATGACATTCAACCCCTTGGCGAACTACTAGCCGACGATTCGGTACAGAAGCTGTTTCATGCGGCCGGTAACGACATTCGCAGCTTCCACCGCGATTGGGGATTTGAAGTCACGAACCTGTTCGACACTAGTATTGCTGGCGCATTTGTTGGATTGAAGCAGCTAGGGATACAGTCCGTGCTAAAGGAGTACGCGGGTGTGGAGTTGGACAAGCCAAAAGGCCTGCAACGGTCAGACTGGAGTCTGCGGCCGCTGGGTGCTGAGGCACTGGATTACGCTGCCTCCGACGTTTTACACCTCGCTTCCGCTTGCGACTCCCTAGTGGAGCGGCTCGTCGAGATGTCGAGACTTGAGTGGGTATTGGAGGAATGCAAGCGTTTGGAGGAGGTGCGCTACACTGCTCCCGACCGGGATATGGCCTTCCTTTCCACGAAAGGCAGTCATCAGTTCGATGGTGAGGCCCTAGCGATTCTGCGCTGCTTGTATGAGTTTCGAGAACAGGAAGCAATGCGCCTCGATCGGCCGCCTTTCAGGGTGTTTTCTGATTCGGCTTTACTTCAACTATCGGAAGAGCCTTTAGCTGAACTCTCCAGCGTCAAGGGCTTGGGTCGATATGCTTATCCGCCAAGAAGTCGGGGTTTGCAGCAGGCCATCAAGCAGGGCCTAGTATCTGAGCCAGTCAAGAGGCCTGAACGTGAGCGGGCCTCTGCCCCATTGACTCCAGAAGAGCGAAAGCGGGTGGACGGACGGCTGCGCAGGTTGAAAACGTGGCGCAGCCAGTTGGGTGAGGAGTTGGGCTTAAACCCTGGGTTGTTATGGCCAGTCGCCAGCTTGGAGCGTCTGGCCCGGCGTCCTTCCAGCTTGGATGTTGAAGTCAGTGGTCCCGATGTGAGGCGTTGGCAGGCTCTGGAGTTTGGCCCAGCAATACGAGCGGTGCTGGATACGTTAGACTGATACTGGCTACCGCAGGGGCGCTGCGTATATCTGCCCACCCTTGGGGCAGTCTACACATGGAGCCCCGGCCCAAAGGGCGTTGCGGCTGCCTGCCCGGATCAGTCCGATGCCATTGCGCCCCAGATGGCGCTCGTATATCTCGGCGTAATTGCCTAGCCTCTTGATGATCGTCTGCGCGACTGTGGGGTCGAGGCCTAGCGGCTCTTGTCCCCAAGCGCCTTCCACACCTAGGAGCCGTAGCACTTTCACATCTTCACTTGAGGTCATCGCATCGACGTTGGCGGAATGTACGCCGTATGCCTCGGCATATATCAGGATACTCATCACGCTCTTCACGATATCGAACCATTGGCTGTCCCCGTGGGGCACTAAGGGAGTGAGGGGTTCCTCGGAGATGACCTCTGGAAGAATGACATGCTTGTCCGGGTCAGCAAGGCTGGTGCGCAGGGCTGCGAGGGTCGATTGGTCGGTGGTGAAGGCGTCGCACTGCCGGTTGCGGTATGCATCCAAGGCGAGTTCTGCGTCCTCAAAAGTAGTTGGATTGAAGTCCATCTGATTTTGACGGAAGAAGTCCTGCATATTGAGTTCACTGGTAGTACCTATCACGGTGCATACGGCGGCCCCATCTAAGTCATAGGCACTGCTTAACCCTGAGTCTGTGGGTACCATGAACCCTTGGCCGTCATAGAACATGGGGTAGGCGAAGTCTCCCCATGTGGCATCGCGGGCGCTGGTCCAGGTGGTGACGAAAACCAGCAGGTCCACCTCACCGGACTGCACAGAGGGCCCTCGCTCTGAAGAAGCGATAGTTCGAAGTTCCACGGCGTTTGGGTCGCCCAGCACAGCGGCCGCGACGGCGCGGCAGAGGTCGATGTCAAAGCCGACGAGGTTGCCACCCTCATCGAGGTGGCCGAAACCTGGCGTATCGTCCAAGGTGGCGCATACCACTTGGCCCCGGTCTCTGATCAGGTCCAGCCGGGCGTGCTCCCGCTCGGAGGCAGTCTGTGCGCAGGCTAACCCGGTGCAAAGTATGACCAACGCGGCAAAAAGGCATGGCAACCGAATTAGGTCAAGGTTGCTTAGAAAGAGGTTAACCGTGACAACCTCCATTGTGGTTCTCGCTGGGAGGCACGTCCAGAACGGGGTTCGTATCAAAGAATCCTACGGGCTTCAGATGAAACCCACAGTACGCAACCGGTGATATGGGCCAATCTTCAGGGCGAGGAACGTGGTGGTAGCCAACTGTGTACCAGAGCACCACATCCGTGTGCTCCACATTGCGGTCATTCTTGGTGTATTCAGGAAGGCCAGCCCCGCCGGGGTGCTGGTTGGGGTACTTTCCGGTGGCTGTCATCTCTTCAGGTTCATAGGGGGTGACCCAGAGGTGCTTGGTCATGAACCCAGCACGTTTGATGACGCTAGCGTCGGGGTGCGCAAAGGGCAGGATGTTCTCGCCGGGCATGAGCTTGTATCCCACAGGCTGGCCTAGAGCGTTTTTGGCAGATGTGTGGCGTACGAGCCAGTAACGCCCGCTCATTGGGTCAATGATCCGCTGGGCCTCCAATTCGCTTTTCAGATGGGTGGCCTCTGCATAGAACGCGTTATTGTGTGGGTTATCCGGACCTGGGGGTTCGGACACCGTGTTTACCTCATAGACGGAGTTATCCTCACCGTCTACTGACATGTCCAACCGGAAGTTGAAGAAGTGCTGGTGAATGTGGGCGTTGAGCTGAGGAGCAACCAGCGTTCCATATTTCGGAGTCTCCCCTTCCGGAACCGCAGCCGTGTTGACGATGCCAGTGAGCTTGATCTCCATCTGTATAGTGCCGTCTTGATAGAAATACCAAAAGAAACCGTACTCGTAATTGCCTACCGTGGCTATGCTTGAGACTACCAAGCGCCGGGAGCGACGCACCTCCGTCCGACCAGTGCGCCAGTCTACGTGCTTCCAGAGGATGCCATAGTCCTCTTCATGCATGCAGACTGCGTTGGGTATAGTGAACGGCTCACCTCGTCCATTGTTCATTACCGCATCGAAGTAGTGAATTTCCCCCAGGCAATCGCATCCAAGTGTGAGAGAGTTGGTAAGCGAGCCTATGCCGTACTCACCTGCATCGAAGGCATTCTTTCGATAGTGGTCTTTGCTGGGGTCCCCATAGGGCACGACCATATCGGAGAGGGCAGCGCGGTACAACACAGGCCGGGCTCGGCCTTGGTCTTCATAGGAGACGGTGTGAATCACCAGTCCTTCTCGAGGGGTGAACCCGATGCGCATGCGCCATTTCTGCCAAGTGACACTCTGGCCATCTAGTTGGAAACTCGGCCCCTCGGGCTGAGTGATCTCTAGGGGCTTCAGGTCGTTACGGAACTTTCCGACGAATTCTGCAGCATAGTTGCCAGGGTCGGGTGGCAAGGGAACAAAGCCGTAGTCATCGATTCGGACAACTTCCATGGCGTTGAGGTCTACCACGGCCGTTACGCCTTCGAGAGGCCGGGCGTATCCGTTGTCGGTGGGGCTTGAGCGGACGAAGCTGCGTGCCAATACCAGGCGTCGCCCCTTCTCTTCCGTGAACCCATAATCTCCTGCAGACCACGGGTCTACCATGACTAGGCTGGGGTCGGTGATACCTCTTTTGCGCAGGGCCGCCTGGAACTCGGGGTGAGCCTGTACCACCGCCTCACATTCTGCAAATTCATCGAACATAACTCTTGGTTGCACTCCAGGGATGTGTTCCCAAGAGACTACGCGCTGCTCGTCGAGGGACACTATGGCCTCGTAGGTAGCTTGAGCGTCGTTATCCAAGACGACAATAAGAGCATTACGGGATATGGGGTCACCCGCTTGAAACCGAATTACCGCATCCTTGGGAGGTTCTTGCAGCACTATGGTTTCAAACCTCACTCGAGGCCCCAGTTGCTGCTGGGAAATTAGAGTGGCAGAGGCTGTCGCTATTTCTTCAGAGGACAACGGGTCAAGAGGATGAGAGACGGATGGGAGAAAGGTAGTCCCGGATCGGTCTTCTGCGGAAATTGCCATGGCGACCTCCTTGGAGAGCCTTTTGTGCCACATCCAATAAGATACGAAGACGTTTCGACGGTAGCAGCACTCAGTTATAGGGTCAAGTCAGTGGAACCCGTGACAGCGAACTATCCAAGGAGTAAGAATACTTGGCCATGCGGTTGTGCCGAATGCTAGGTTTTCCTGAAGCCTGGAGTGTTCACGAAATTCCCACGAAACGGGGCGTCTTTTTCTCAAGAGATTCATAATCGGTAGGTAAACTGACATTGTTGCTCCCTAGACCGAGGCGTATAGCGGAGTCGTGCGGAAATCGGGAAAAGCGCCTGACAACCTAGGGAGCAATGCTTATATCTAGGGCTCCCTCTTCCAAGCACTCGCTTCTCGGTCCGATTCCAACATCGTGGTCCCCGCTAAAGGCGTACGCCCGCGTCAAACCGGGTAGCACACTGCCTCTGGTACAATGGCCCCACGTCAATAATCTGGAATGAAATAGTCAGCGCGTCAGATACCGCTGATAGATTGGGAGGCACATGATGACGACTCGCACTCTCACAATTGACTCTCAGGTCCATGCCTACGAGCGGAACCACCCTGGGCGTCCTTGGGCTGGTACGCTCACCGGCCCCGATGAGGTCAGTGGTGATGATATGGTGGCGGCTATGGATGCCGTAGGCGTCGATGGCGCCTTGTTGGTGTCCCCATTCTCAATGTACCGCTACGATCCCGAATATGCCTTGGAAGTCTATGCGAAGCACCCAGGGCGCTTCGGCTTAATCAAGCCCTTCGACCCCGAATCGGAATCGGTGGCTGAGGAAATGGCAGACTGGACCAGCAGGCCAGGCGTGGTCGGGGCACGACTTATGCTGGTGGCATGGGAATTCGAGCCTGATGACCCTCGTCCCAACGGCATACTTGCGGCTGGTGGTCAAGCCGGTGTGCCTGTGAACGTAATGGCGTCGCACAAGCTGCCCCTGCTGCGGGAACTGGCCCGTCGTAACCCAAATACCCAGGTGGTAGTCGACCATGTAGGTCTAGCCCAGCCCATGGACCCGCCGGCCCCGCCTGAACCCTTTAGTGACCTTGACAATGTGCTGGCCTTGGCAGAGTTGGACAACGTGGCGATCAAGATATCGGGTGCGTGCACTCTGTCCCACCAACCGTTTCCATATCCCGACATTTGGGAGCCTCTCCGGCGGATATTCGAGGCCTACGGCTTGGAGCGCTGCCTCTGGGGTACGGACTGGACGCGGGCCGTAAACCTGTTGACCTACGAGCAGGGAGTTGAGGCCTTCCGTGTGACCGACCAGCTATCGGACTCGGAGCGATCGGCTCTCATGGGCGGATCATTGTCGAAGATTTACAACTGGTCGCCAACTATGAGCGAGTAGGCACGTGGCTTCGGGAGCGTTTTGTTACTCTCGAATCTGTGGTCTATATCATTCCTAGATAGGCCGGTGCCGTTTCTCGTTTGACACCCCCTTCCCGCCGATGCTATATTCGGAACAGATATAAGCAGTCGTTCAAATTGGCTGCCCAACGGTGACCACAGGAGGTCAGAGGTGCCCCTTTACGATTACCAGTGTGACAGCTGCGGGCATATCTTCGAGTTGAGACAGAGCTTCAGCGCAGCAACCGAAGGACCCTGCCCCCTCTGCCAAGGCAACTCCCGGCGCAGGTTTCACGCCGTTCCTATCATCTACAAAGGCTCAGGCTTCTACACTACGGACTACAAGAAAACGGGCTACAGCCCTCCCGGCAAGACAGAGGACAGTGATCATGGGCACAGCCACGGTCACGACCATGGCCACTCCCACAGCGATTCCGGCTCCAAGGAGGAGGTAGCCAGCAGTTCCTCCTCCGATTCAGGGTAACCCCGAATCGCCTGCACCGGACTAGTCCGTGAGGGCCCTCGTTCAGCGGGTCGCCAGTGCTTCTGTAATCGTTGAAGAGCGAGAGGTTGGCGCCATTGGTGCCGGCCTCTTACTGTTTTTAGGGGTTTCTGTGGATGACACTGGGGACGACTGTACTTATTTGGCCGACCGAGTGCTAGGTCTGCGCATTTTCGCCGACGATAACGGTCGCTTTGACCGCTCGGCACTCGATGTTGGAGCCGAGCTGTTGGTCATCAGTCAGTTCACGCTATATGCAGATACCCGCCGTGGGCGTCGCCCCGACTTCCAGCAGGCTGCTCCACCTGCCAAAGCGGAGCTCTTGTATGAGATGATGCTGGAAGAATTGCGGAAGTCGGGTTTGACGGTAGCGTCCGGGATATTCGGAGCCTACATGCGGGTAGAACTTTGTAACGAGGGTCCCGTGACCATCATGCTGGACACCGCTGATAGGAGCCGACCGCGTCGCGGCTAGCGGTGCCAGCCCATTCCCTTGAGATACCCTCGTATGTATGCAATCTGCCCGCCATGCGCTACGTTGTCCCACGTCATCTGTGCAACGGCAGATGCTATGGTTCGAGGCTCGGGGGAGGGAGGGAACACTATTTCTCGCAGCATCTCATCGTCGGACACCTGCGCTAGGTATGACAAGGTCGAAGCTTTAATGGCTTCGTAGTAACCCAACTGCACATCGCGTGACGGGGGTGTCCAAGCCCCCACTTGCTCACCAGACCAACCCACGCCCCGGTCGTCAGGGTCGGGAGCCATTTCAAACTTCTGCGCCCAGCCGTCGTGGTTCCACAATTGTGGCAGGCTGCGAAATCGCTGGTGTATGAAGGTGTCGAGCACCCGGTTCATATGCCACAGTGTCCATGCCACCGAGTTACTGTGGGCGTTGGGCTGAGCCGCCATCTCCTCTTCATTCATGTCCGATATGGCGGCTTCCACCATCTCCCAATTTCGCATCAATGTGCCCATGGTAGGTTCGAAGGGATGCAATAACTGCCTCCTTGGATGCTGTTTGGGATATAGAGCGGGTCTTCCTAGGGGAACTCGACGTACATGCCGATGTCCAACGCCCGCACCGAGTGGGTAAGGCTGCCTACCGAGATGAGGTCCACGCCCGTAGAGGCTACCTCTTTCACGCTCTCGAGGTTGATTCCACCCGATGCCTCAACCACTGCCCGGCCGCCAATCACCCTTACTGCCTCTCGCATCTGGGCGATGTTCATGTTGTCCAGCATGATGACATGCACCCCTGCTTCGGCAGCTAGGCGGGCGTCCTCGATGCTGGTGACTTCCACTTCGACCTTCACCATGTGGGAGGCTTGGGAGAGGGCCAATTCTATGGCTTGCTTCAGGCCAAGACCGGAGTGGCTGAGGGCGGCAAGGTGATTGTCCTTCACGAGGATCCCGTCGGCTAGGTTCAGGCGGTGGTTGTGCCCTCCTCCCACACGGACAGCATACTTGTCCAGATTGCGAAGGCCGGGAGGCGTTTTTCGGGTATCGATGATGCGGACATCGTAGCCCTGTACGGCCTCCACATAGGCTTGGGTAGCGGTAGCGATCCCGCACGTGCGCTGTAGAAAGTTGAGGGCAGTACGCTCTGCTTGTAGCATGCTGGCGACTGATCCTTCGACATGGGCAATGGACATTCCAGGCTCTAAGGCAGAACCGTCGGACAATAGTGCTTCGGTGCATAGATCGGGATCGACTTTTAGGAACACACCCAACGAGACATCAATACCTGCCAGAACGCCGGAAGCCTTGGAGCGAATCACACCTAAGCCAGCGATCTCAGTGTCAATTATGCTGCCGGTAGTCGGATCGCTGAAGGCTAGGTCCTCGGCTAAAGCGCGGTCAATCAGGGACTGGATTTCCGGATTGGTATGCCGCATCATCGTTCGAGAGCCTCGTCAGATGGTTTGGTAGCTAGGCATTGTGGGCCTCTCTATCGCCTCCCGCCATCCTGCCCCACACTTACCATTCGGAATGCCACAAGATCCCCTTGCAGGGCCCAGGGGCTGGTCTTGGTGACTCTCACCGTAACCAGTTGGCCTGCCCGGTCTTCCGCGTCATCGAAAAACACCAGCTTGTCTCCACGGGTGCGTCCCTGCCACCGCCCTTTCCGTTGCTCCTCGACCAGCACCTCAACCTCAAGGTCCTGAAATGAGGCGTTTCTCTGTGTCAGCAGTTCTTCCTGAAGTTGGTCAAGTTCCTTCAGCCTTCGCGCCTTCTCTTCATGGGGGACATCGTCCGGTTGTTGACGGTGCGCTATGGTGCCCGGCCGCTCGGAATATATCGCCGAATGTACCTTGTCGAAGCCGACCTCTTGCACGAGGTCAAGGGTTTGCTGGAATTGCCGTCCGGTCTCCCCAGGGAACCCCACGATAATGTCGGTACTTAGGGCGACACCGGGAACAGTGGCCCGAATGTTGTCGATGAGGCGCAGGTAGTCGCCACGGCTGTATCGGCGACGCATGCGTTCCAACACCTCGTCGTCTCCGGCCTGTACCGGCAGGTTTATGTGCTCACACACCTTGTCGAGTCCGGCAACCGCTTCGATGATCTTCTCTGATAGGAAAATGGGGTGTGAGGTTAGGAACCGAATGCGTGCCAGACCCTTGATGTCGTTCAAATTCCCCAGCAGGTCTGCCAAGTCCGGGCGGTCTGGTAAGTCGTGGCCATAGGCGTCGACAGTCTGTCCGAGCAGTGTGACCTCTTTGACCCCTCTAGCCACCAGAAGCTCGACTTCTCGCACTACTTCGTCCACTGCCCTGCTGACTTGCCTTCCGCGGCGGTAGGGGATGATGCAAAAGGTACACATGAGATCGCAGCCCTTGATAATGGGCACGTAGCAACTCACGGAGGGAGCGGCTGGCAGCACGGGGCCGAGATAGTCGTCCCATTCCACGCCTAGCCCGTCGCCTACATGGTCCAATAGGGGCGCAAATTGCTGCGGGGGCAGGAAGAAATCCACGTAAGGGTAGCGAGACTTCAGATTGTCCTGTTTTGGGCCCACCATGCAACCCATAAGGGCCAACACCTTGTTCGGATTGCGTATCTTTAGAGGCTTTAGGCTCGTAAGCGACCCCACAACACGGTCTTCAGCCCCTTGGCGGACGACACACGAATTCAGAACTATGACATCAGCCTGTTCCGGGTGTGGTACGGAATGAAGGCCCATGTGCTCCAATGCACCGGCCAGCCGGTCGGAATCGGCTTGGTTCATCTGGCAGCCGATCGTCCAAAGGTAGTAGGTATCCAAAGTTGAAGCCATGGGTTTCAATGTGTGCAGCGTGTGGCGGAGGGAATGGGATTCGAACCCATGGGAGCGATTTCTCACCCCAAGCGCTTAGCAGGCGCCCGCACTAGACCACTATGCGATCCCTCCGGCTGCCTCACTATATCAAAGGAACCCTACTACGGCAAGCGTAGGTGAGGATGCGAGATGCAACGCTATCTGCTATCACTACTGTGAAACTTGACAGTTTTCTTGCGTGTTAATATCATGCTGCCGAAAGGAGTCGTGACGACCGCCGTGGAGATGAATGAATTAGACAAGAAGATTATAAGCCTCTTGCAGGCTGATGGGCGTGCTTCAAACGCCAAAATTGCGCGAGAGGTGGGAGTTAGTGAAGGGACCGTGCGTCGTCGCCTTCGCCGGTTGATAAAAGACAATGTCATTCATGTGATCGCGGTGCCCAACCTTGAGCAGATGGGCTATGCCACTGCAGCCCTTGTTGGTGTCCAAGTGGAGCCGGGTGAGGTATCCAATGTGGCAGACCAAGTTGCCAAACTGGAAGAGGCCCACTATGTGGCTATCACTCTTGGGGCCTTTGACGTATTTGCGTGGGTGGGGTTGGAGTCCCCAGAGCAGTTGGGTAGCTTCCTCCGTCAGAAAGTGCATCCCATCCCCGGAGTGCGCCGTACTGAAACATTCGTCAACGACACCATCAAGAAGCGAACATACGGCTTGGTGCTCTAACCTCCCCTCCCTGTCCTCCTCACGAGTAGCGCCAACCTTGCCGAAGCCTACCGCTTCATCCAACGGTTGAACTTGGCCCACGGGTCCTCCGGGGCGTCTTCAATAGGTCGGCCGCGCCACCGCTTTTCCAGGTTAGGTCCGCTGGGCCGGGCGAAGAACATCAGGTAGGCAACTACTAAGAGGCCCGTTACGAAGCCTACGAAAAGCCACTTGGGGCCGAACGCACCGCCGATCACAAGAGCAAGGAGCAGGATGGCCATTGCTGCCAGCACTACCTTGCCGACTGATATGTAGGGCAGGCCGCGAGACGACCCCAGTCGTGGCAGGCGCAAAACGTAACGTCCACTGCTACGCTGTGGAGGCGGTTCTTGGCTCGCCTCCGCTGGAGGCGTTGCTTCCGCTTCCTTGAGAATCTCTTCTATTTCTTGCAGGTACTTCTCAGACATGCCGGCCTCCGTCGAGTCGGGGGTTGCTATCCGCCTGTGAAGCTTTCAACCGTGGGTGGGTATTCAACAAGGACAGTTGAGGGGGCGCTTTTAAGTGATTGTAGCATAGGGGTTGGGTATCGCAAGAGAATTATGACGCTATCTTGGATGGGTGGGGGTTGTTGCATACGGGGCCTCTGCGCGTTTAGCATGTTGACTGCTCAATACTCACGGGGGGGGCGGATATGGCACAACAGACTGTGCACACCGTCAAGGTCAGGTCATATAGCAGCGGCACGGAAGGCAGAGCAATCTGCCAAGCGCGAAACCATCATTGGATTGCCGATGATGCCGACTACAACGGCGGGCCTGGAGAGGAACTGGGAGCCGGAGAGCTCTTCTTCTCGGGGCTCACGGCCTGCGCGGTCAATATGCTCCAGCGCGTGGCCCGGCAACAGGAGATACCGTTGGTGCGTACGGATGTCACGGTGGAGGGGATACGCGACACCAGCATCTCCACGGGCGGGCCTGCCGTGTACCAGGAAGTCCACATGACCTTCGAGCTAGCGGGGCCCGACCAAGCCCAAGGTCAGGAATTGGTGGACTATTACAAGGGGCATTGACCCCTTTACGGATCGGTCGCCGTGGCGACCGCAGATACGACCATCGACTTCTCTGTAGTCCCTGAATAGCAGGACTTCTTGTCCACAGGCCTGTGGGTCTCCCGAGACGGTCCGCCATTCGCAGCCAAATAGGAGTGAATAAGCCGCCACAATGAGCCAATTCTCATCGTGGCGGCTTTCTAGTCGGAGGCTAGCCTATGCGCACGCCCCGCGTCCTGACCCGCAGGGTGTAGACCGAGGTGCGGGCCGTTAGGAAGGCTGTGCGGCAGTCGGAGCCGCCGAAGGCCAGGTTGGCTGGCACCTCCGGCGTGACTATGACACCCAGCTTGTTCCCGGAGGAGTCAAAGACCCATGTGCCTCCGGGGCCGGTGCAGAAGACGTTGCCTGCGGTGTCCACCTTCATTCCGTCGGGGACCTCTTCCTCGGGAGCGGTCATGTCGGCGAAGACGCGGCCGTTGCTGAGGGAGCCATCAGCAGCTACGTCAAAGGCCCGGATGTACTTGTTAGGACGGGAGTTGGCCACATAGAGGACGCTTTCGTCAGGGGAGAAGGCCAAGCCGTTGGGGTACTCGCAGCCGTCGGTGGCAAGATGGACTGAGCCGTCGGTGGCGACACGCATCACACCCGAGACGTCGATCTCCCGTTCTCCCTCGGGCACTCGCATCCCAGGGTCGGTGAAGTAGATACTGCCATCGGAACGGCATACCACATCGTTGGGCCGGTTCAGGCGCTTGCCGTCCCAGCGGTCAGCGACCACAGTGTCGTTGAAATCGGAGTCCAAGCGCACGATGCGACGCTGCTCACCTTGACACATAAGGACACGGCCTTGGGTGTCGAAGGTCAAGCCATTGCCGCCACCGGTGCCCTCCCGGACTACGAAAGGGCGTTGGCCGGGGTACCAGCGATAGAGACGGCTCTCGCGTACGTCGACGAAGAGCAGGTAGCCGTCGTGGTGCCAGAGGGGCCCCTCGGTGAAGGTGTAGCCGGTGCCCAATCGTTCGGCGTCGCCGGAAACGATGGCGGAAAGGTCGTTGGCCATGTGTGTCCTCCTATATCGAGTGGAGTGGAAGCCGGGGGGGGGGCTGGGTATCCACAGCTTTAGGGTATTGTAACAGTTGGGTGGGTGATTCCAAAGGCGGGCAATGTCAGGGCGTAGCGTGGTCTTTGCTATAATCGGGCCGCGATTCATTCGAGAAACAGGGGTGCAGCTTGGCGAAGCAGGGTCTGAGGGTATTGGACAGCGACTTGCACCTGATGGAGCCTCCCGACCTTTATGCCCGTCACCTAGCGGCTGAGTACCAGTCCCGAGCGCCCAAGACCCACAGGCAGTTGCCGGGCCATTTTGCTTGGTGGGAAATCGAGGGGCGCCGGATACCGCCGTGGACTGAGAACGATGCAGTGCTGGAGGCGAACCAGCCTCTGGATGCACGGTCGCAGGACGTGATGAAGGATGGCTGGGACCATGGGTTCGATGCGGCGTCGCATGTGCGGGCCATGGACCGGGAAGGCATAGACATCGCGGTACTGTTCCGCACTGTGGCCAGCATGCTCGTGTCTCTGGATGATATGGACTCGGAGTTCTCGGTAGCGCTGTGCCGAGCCTTCAACGATTGGGTCGCTGACTATTGCAAGGAGAATCCCGACCGGCTGAAGGCGACGGCCATCGTGCCACAGCAGGACCCTGTGCTTGCCGCCGGAGAGGCACGGCGAGCGGTCCAAGACTTGGGGGTAGTGGGTGTCGTGCTGTTACCCATGCCGATAGCCGGAAAACACATCAGCGATCCGTCCTTCGACGTGTTGTGGCGGGAAGTGGAGCAGTTAGGGGTACCGGTGTGCTTCCATGGCACGTCCGGGGCGGCCAGCCGCGACTACCTTGGAGTCCGCCTAGCTGGCCAGCCGGGATATAGGGCTATCTCCCATGCCGCTGTGTTTTCCGTGGAATTGATGCTCTCCATGGGCAGCATGATAATGGGCGGTGTGCTGGAGAGATTCCCCAGCATAAAAGTCGCGTTCTTGGAAGGCAACTGTAGCTGGTTGCCTTGGTGGCTGTATCGCTTGGACGACCAGTGGGAGAAGTTTGGCAGCGATGCCGAAGGGCTGACGCTGGCCCCCTCGGACTACTTCCGGAGGCAGTGCTACATATCTGTGGACCCCGATGAGTATTTGGTGGCTGATGTGGTGAAACGCCTGGGGGACGACAATCTGGTGTTCTCCACTGACTATCCTCACTCGGATTCGGCCTACCCGAACGCCGTCGACGAGATACTGGCCCTAGAGGGTCTGAGTTTGGAGAACAAGCGCAAGATACTCTGGACCAACTGCGCCCGATTGTATGGCATCGACTGAGTGAGGACTGGCGGCAAATAACATGACCACCCGCAATAGTGAAGTAATAGTCATCGGAGGCGGAGTTGCCGGCTGCTCCACGGCATTTTTCCTAGCGCAGGAAGGGGTGAAGTGCACCGTCGTGGAGCAGGAGTCGGTGGGGAGCCATGCGTCCGGCTTTGCCTTCGGCGGGCTGAACCCTCTGGACGGCACTGGGACGCCATACCCTTTGCTGGATTTCAGCGTTCACTGCTTCCAAACGCATAAGAAGCTGGCCCCTGAATTGTTGGAGCTTTCGGGAGTTGATAACCAGTTTTACCAGCGGGACCGGCTGTCCCTGGCCTTTGACGATGCCGACGTGGCCCGTATCACCGAGCATTTGGAGGTCCAGCAACGGGTGTCTGACTTCGATGTGAAGTGGATCGAAGCCGACGATGTGTTCCGACTGGAGCCGGACATCAGTCCAGACTGCGTGGGTGCTGTGCTGACGCAGGGCAGCGGGGCGGTGGAGGGCTACCGGCATACTCTCGCCATGGCCCAAGCAGCGGAAAAGCTGGGGACTGCGATAGTCCACGGCAGGGTGACAGGAGTGGCGAGGTCAGGCGATGGGGTGGCGGTGGCAGTAGGGAATAGCACGCTGAAGGCTGATGTCGCGGTACTGGCTTTGGGCCCTTGGTGTCAAGAGGCCGAGGCTTGGACGGGCGCGGCCATTCCGGTGGTCCCGTTCAAGGGACAGATATTGCGCCTTCAACTGGAGAACAAGGAGTTGCAGACCACTCTGAGTTGGGGCAAGAGCTATGCGGCCTCCAAGCCGGACGGCCTAATCTGGGCAGGCACTACGGAGGAGCATTCTGGGTTTGATGACCAACCTACTCCGCAGGGACGTGATTCAGTGATGGGTGATCTGCTGCGGATGGCGTCGTTCCTCTCGGAGGCCCAACTTGTGCAGCATACCGCCTGCCTGCGCCCTCTCACACCGGATGGGCTGCCCATAGTTGGGCGCGTACCCGGTTGGGACAACGTGTATTTGTGTACCGGGGCGGGTCGCAAGGGAATCTTATGGAGCACCGGCATGGGCCGGGCCACAGCGGACTTGATCTTGCGCGGCCAGTCCGATGTGCCTGGACTGGAGCATTTGCGGCCGGAGCGGTTTGCCCCGGGCGATTCCCGATAGGAGAAGCAATTATGCCGGCACGGTTCCAAATGGGTGACGAGGTGCAGGTGAAGGTTAGAGGCCCGGAAGGATATAACCGCACTCCCATCTACCTGAGAGGCAAGAAGGGGGTGGTGCATGAGATTCACGGCGAGTTCGTGAATGCGCGTGGGTTGGGCTATGGGAACGCTGAGGACCACCAAGCCCTGTATGCCGTGTCATTCAACTTGGCCTACGTCCGAGGGCGTGACCCTGAGAGTTCCCGGGATACCCTGATCGTGGATGTGTTTGAGGAGTGGCTGGAGGAGCCGGGCGAAACTTCGGTCCGGCGTCATGTAGAGAAGGACCGCCACCAGATGGACTATTACGAGCACCGGGCGGCTGCGCTATCGTCGGTGCTGGTGCAGAAGGGGATTCTGGCCTTGGACGAGATACGGCGCCATGTGCAGGACGCCGACTATCCAAAGTTCGAAGCAGCCAGTGCCCTGCTCTATTCGCCTTCTCTTCAAGAGGAGGAAGAGGGTCGCTCATCGTCCTGAAGAAACCGCTTGGTGACTGAGGACGGTAGAGAAGGGGGCGATTCGGAGATCGCCCCCTTTTCCTTGCCAGGCAGGCTATTTCTTGATCTCGATCAGGACGTTCATATAGCGCTTGGTGTCGATGTTGGTCACGCGGTGGGCAGGCTCGGCGGGGCGGAAGTGCACCTCGCCGACGGGGTAGCTCAGGTCCTCGGGTTCGTGGCCATCGGCCTCGCGGCGGAGTTGGGCGGGGTCGATGACTATCGTCACATAGTCCAGATCGTGGACATGCCAGTCACTGGCTTCGCCGGGAGCTAGGTCGAGGTTCCAGACCCGCACCCGGTCGTTCTCGAAGAGGAACTTATTGGCTACATCTCCTAGGGGTTCATCGCCTCGAGGCATTGGGCGCCTCCTTGTTGGTGATAGGTTCTCAGCTAGTCCCCTCTCCCAGGCTTAAGGGGAGAGAGGACTCTTCATTGCTCTCGTTGGGTTTCTCAGCTACGGGCGGGCCAAGCGGACATCGATTACGGCGGCTTGCCCGCCGTCAACACGCTCGATGCCACGGCGAAGGGCAGCCGCTACTTGGCTGGGGTCTTCGACTTTCTCGCCGTAGGCCCGGCAGGACTCGGCGAGGGTGGCGTATTCGGGGGAGGGGAAGAGTTCCATTCCCACGAAGTTGTTGGTTTCCTGGGCTACCGATTGAGGGTAGGCTCCCAGCATGGCCCGCTTGGTGGCGAAGTGGGTCTGGTTGTTGAAGATGACTGTGAGGAAGGGGATGTCGTATTTGTCGGCGGCCCATAACGCCGAGGTGGGACAGCCGTAGACGAAAGCGCCATCGCCGACCAGAGCCACGGTGCGCCGCTCGGGGGCGGCGAGCTTGGCTCCCAAGGCTGCGCCTAGGGCCCAGCCCAAGGACGAGCCGCCACTGGCGAACATGGTGTTGGGCTGGCTCCGCTGGATGTAGGCACTGACATAGTCGGCGTTGGTCACGGTCTCGTCGAGCACCATGTCGTCATCGCCGAGGGCGTCTCCGATGCACTGGGCGAGCCACTGGGGCATGATGGGTGTGGAGGAGGAGGCGGACTGGGCATCGCTGGTCAGTTGCTGGCGTCGCTGTTTAGAGGCCTCCTCCAATGCAGCACGCCGTTCGCTGGCGGCCGATGTCTCGGCCCCGCCCATTCTCTTTCGCACCTCGAAGGTGAGGGCGGGGACTGCTTCGGAGCTGGCGGCTTGTATGAGTATGTCCGAGGGGAAGAGGTGCATGGGCATGTTGGCCTTGAGGGGGTCTTGGTCGATGGAGATGATGCGGGCATCGGGTCGCGGCTTGGCCAGTGAGGGTATCCATGGCACGTCGCAGTCCACCAAGAGGAGGGCGTCGGCCTCGCGTATCTGCTGGTGTCCCGAACGGCCTACGTAGGAAGGGTGAGAGGTAGGGAAGCCTAGGGATACACGGTCGCCAATGACCTGCGCGCCGATGAGTTCGGCTAGCTCCACCATGTGGCCCAGGGTGGCGGGGTTGCGGCCCGCTTGGGAGGTCACGATCAGGGGCTTTTGGGCCCTGGCGAGAATTTCGGCTGCTTGGTCGAGAGCCTCGGGGTTGGGGTAGCCGGGGGAGACGGCGGCGAAACGGCTGGCTGCGGGCATGCGGGCTGTTTCCACCGGGGCCATGAGGACCTCGCGGGGCAGGCTGACATAAACAGGGCCTGCGGGTTCGGAGCCTGCCAGTTGGAAGGCGCGCTGCATGACCTGCTGGATGGTCTCTGGGCGGCGTATCTCGTAGTCCCACTTGGTGAAGGGGCGGACGCCGGCTGCTTGGTCGATCTGCTCTTGGAGCCAGTGGATGTTCATGCTCTTGCCGCCGGGAAGCTCGCCATCATAGGTATAGGGGGCGCGCCCGGCGCAGAAGACCATGCCGGCCCGGCCTCGCTGGGCGTTGTGGATGGCACCGCCGACCTGCATGGTGCCAGCGTCTACATGGACGAGGAGGACTTGGGGTTTGCCGGAGACCATGTAGTAGCCGTGGGCTGCGGACATGGCCACCTCTTCATCGAGGCAAAGGATGACTTCGGGCACCTTGCGGCCTTGGCTCTGGTACTTGGCGATGCTTTCCTGGATGGGGAAGGTGTCGGTGCCGGAGTTGATGAACACGTAGTTCACCCCGTTGGCGTTGAGCGACTCCAAGTAGACGTCGGAGCCTTGGCCTACGTCGACCACCTGTTCCTGCTCTACATCACGCTGCTGTGTCATTCGTTCCTCCTGTTTGTCTTGGCGCGGGGTTGACCCTAGTACGCCAGATTGTACTTCTCTATGAGTTCTTCGTCAGTGGTCACGGCGCCGGTGAGTCCCTTGGCGTCTTGGGTTGCTAGGAAGAGGGTGGCTTGGACCATGGTGCCGGTGCCGACCCAGCGGGAGAAGTCGGCGTTGGGTCGTTGCAGCTTGAAGCCCTCGGTGAGGACAGGTTTGGCTGGCTTGAGGGCGTTGACGGCGATGTTGTGCTCCTCCATTTCGCCTGCTAGGCCGCGGCTGAGGCGCTCGACGGCGGCCTTGGATGCGCCGTAGGGCTGGCCGATGAAGCGGGCATCCTCGGTGTCGCCATGGCCCCCAGTGCGGACGAAATCGGCGGCTAGGGAGGAGATGTTGATGACGCTGCCTTGGGAGCGCTGAATCATGGAGGGGAGGATGGCTTGGCAGCAGAGGAAAGTGCCGCGGACGTTGGCGGCGAAGACGCGCTCCCATGCGTCGAGGGAAGTTTCGAGGAAGGGGGCGTAGGAGCCGATACCGGCGTTGTTCACGAGGATATCGATGTGGCCGAACTTTTCGAGGGATGCTTGGGCCATGGCTTGGACGCTGGATTCGTCGCGGACGTCGCAGGCGATGGGGAGGGCTTTGGGGCCGAGGGCTGCGATTTCTTTGGCGACGGAGTGGATGGTGCCGGGAAGCTGGCGGCGGGGAGTCTCGGTGCGGCCGGTGACCACGATGTTGCAGCCTGCCCCGGCTAGGCCGAGGGCTATGGCGCGGCCGATGCCGCGGGTTGCTCCGGTGACGATGGCGACCTTTCCGGTCAGGTCCAAGAGACATCCTCCAAACTGGTCTGCCTCATGATACAGGGCCAGCCTGTAGTGCGCCAGAAAAGGGTTCGTTGACAGTGCTATAGGGCCTGCCTATAGTGCGGACAGATACAAGTTTAGGGGAGGCTTGTCATGCAGCAGAGGGAGTTGAGCAGTCACCGGCAGGAGATTATCAGTGCGGTGCGGACCCTGCTTGACCGGGGGGTCATGCAGCTGAGCAAGCATGGGAACATGAGCCAGCGGATTCCTGGGACGGACCAGTTTTTGCTGACGTCGGTGGGCGGGCTGGAGGACTTGACGGAGGAGAATATCTGTCTGCTGGACTTGGAGGGGAACCTGATTGAGGGGTACATCAACCCGGTGGCGCGGGAGATAGTGGGGATGCATAGCGTGGTGTACCAGCACCGCGAGGAGGTGGGGAGTGTGCTGCACACGCACTCGCCTGCTGCCACGGCTTTCGCCATAGCGAACCGGGAGATACCGGTGGCGTATGAGGCGCAGGTGCGGTTCTTGGGGACGATTCCGGTGCCGGTGGCTGGGTATGGGCCGCGGGGGTCCAATGAGTCGGTGGACAACATTGCGGCGATACTGCGGGAGAACCGGGCTACGGGCGGGCTGTTGCTGGCGAACCACGGGACGCTGACCTGGGGGGACAACCCGGCGACGGCGGTGCATGGGAGCGTGATTCTGGAGGAGTCGGCGATTGCGACGATGGCGGCGGAGGCTCTGGGCGGGGCCAAGGAGATACCGGCCCACATGCTGCACGCGACGCATAACCGGGTGGCGGAGTTTGAGTCTCGGGGAGCTGAGAAGGCGTAAGGACCGGGGGGGTTGGAAATGTCACAATGTCACAGTTCTTATAGCTAAAATCACGTTTTCGTAGCTGAGAAGTGTGACATTTGTGACATTTTCCTAGCTGGGTAGATACGAAAAAGTGTGACATGGTTTTTGTATCTGGAGATGTCACAGACGTCACACATTTGAGGCTTTTGTGACATTTTCGTAGCTGGAGAAATGTCACACTGTGACATTTTGGACGGGGTCCTTTGGGGGGATTTTGCCAAGGGAATCCGGGGCTGTGGATCGGGGTCCGGGGCAGGCTCGCGATGGGACTGAGTTTGGGCCATGGTGAGGGACGAACCTTGGCAGTGGCAGACTCTTCGTAGCTGAAAAGAGCTTTTTTGTATCTGAAAGTTCTGCCAGTACTGCCAGTGCCGTAGCTGGGATAGCTACGATATGAGTACTGCCACAGGCGTTTTGGCCTCCTGGTCTTATGAGTGGGCCGGGGGGCTTTTTCGATTTCGACAATTCGACACTTTCCGTAGCTGGGAGAAGCGTTTTGTATCTGAGAAGTGTCGAATGTGTCGAGTGGTCGTAGCTGGGCCGTAGCTGACACATGTGTCGAATGGTGCCGGATGACGGCGAGGAAACGGGCGAGGAGGGAGCGTGGGCCTTGGGGCGGGCGGGGTTGAGTTTCCATGGCCGTCCTTTCGAGAGATGGGGGCGATTCTCTTCGTGTTCTGTTGGTTGTTCTAATAGTAGTGGGGGAGAGGTGGGGGTGTCAATGGGGAAGTGTCATGGGGGTTCGGGCTTGGTCGGTGTGGGTCTTGAGACTGCGTGTGGTGTGAGTGAGGGTTGGTATGTGAAGGCTCTGGATATCGGCGTGGTGCAGGGTTACGTAGGTTCCTGCCTCCGCAGGAATGACGGGGTGGGGGCGCAGGAATAACGGAGTGGGGGCGCAGGAATGACGTGGGGGGCGACGGGGATAGTGGGGATGGGCCAGTCGCCACCATCTGTCCTTCGACTTCGGCAGCGGGTTGCACATCCAAACCGTCTAAGGTTTGGATGTGCAACCCGCTGCCTCCGCTCAGGACGAACGGAGATGGGGGAGTGGGATTGGTGGAGGGCGCTCCCGTTTTCATGGCAATGACGGGAGCGACCCCTGGCCTTGGATTTTGGATGTTTTGGCGGGGGTTAAGGTCTGAAGTTGCGAGCGACTAGGGCTTCGGCTTTGGCGGGGTCGATGTTGTTGACCAGCATGCAGGGGGCCATGTCGGCTAGGACCTTGGAGGGGTCTTTCCAGAGCTTCCATTGCTTGAACTGGTCGGGGTATTCGATGCCTAGGCCGCGGGCGAAGACGGTGAGGTAGTGTTCGATGGGGATGGGGCGCTCGTCTTCCTTGTGGCACATGAGGCGCTGGCAGCCGTGGTAGATGGTGGCGAAGGTGGTGGCGCCCTGTTCGATGGCTGCGTCGAGTTGGGAGTCGATGAAGGAGTCCCATGTATCGGGGGTGCCGGGTGCGCCGGGGCCGAAGGCGGCTTGGACCTCGGGGGTGCAATGGCGGCTGAGGCGCTCGTCGGAGCCGATGTCGATGTATTCGCAGCCGGGCAGGGCCTCGAATAGGAGGCGGGCGGCCTCAGCCTCGTCGCGGCGCTTCTGGTTGGCGTTGTGGTAGTGCATGGCGACCTTGAGGGGTACCTCTTGCACGAAGTCGAGTTGCTGGAGCTTTTCGACCAGAAACTGGCTGACGTGCTGCTTGAGGTAGGGCTGGTCGGTGTCCATGACCTCGTCGTAATTGTGGAGGCAGGAGGGGCACCACATGACGACGCGCTCGGGCTGGAACTTCATGAAGGAGTCGACGGTGTGCTGGTTGACGTCTTGGGCAACCTCCATGTCGCCCTCGCGGATGTAGGGGCTGCCGCAGCAGAAGGAGCCGCCGCCGACGGCCACGAAGTCGATGTCGAGCATCTTGAAGATGTCGTAGACGGTGCGAATCATGTGGGAGGTGCGGAGGACGTTGCAGCCGAGATAGAGGACGACCTCGTGGGGGCTGGCCTGCTTAGGGTGGGTGAGGACCCAGTCCTGCTCGGCCTTGGGGACGGAGAGGTCGTGGATGAGCTTGACTTCCTTGTAGAACTCGCCGTAGTTGTAGTTGGACTTCTTGGCGTTGGACAAGGGGTCCTCCTGATTGCGGATGGCTCTTGGGGGCACCGTAGCACTGGGGTTGTGGGGGTGTCAATTGGGGGAGGGGTGCTTGGGATTGGTGTCGGGGGACGGGGCGGGGGGGTGAGGTCGTGGCGCGGTCAACACAACCTTTGCGCTTGGTCGCTTAAAGGCTGTGTTGACCGCACCACTTTGGTCGGGGGGGACGGAAATCGATAGTTGGATGGCGGTGGGTGTCCTTCGACTTCGGGGGCGTGTTGTACATCCAACCTTGGCGGTCGGATGTACAACACGCCCCCTTCGCTCAGGACGAACGGAAATCGATAGTCGAAGGTGGACGGAGGGGATGAGACGGGGTGCGATCTGTGATCTTGGTTGGGGCGAACGTAGGGGAAGGGGATGGGACGGTGCAATTGTGCTCTTGGTTAGGATGGACTGAGAGGGATGGGATGGTGGTGGGGGTTGGTTGACCGGATTGGGGAGGGGTGCCTACCATGAGTTGGTAGTTTGGAGAGTTGCTAAGTTGGACTTGGGAGTTGCGGAGATGCGTATCGTCCTGATTGGGCAGGCTGCGTTTGGGGAGTCGGTGTTGAAGAGGCTGCTGGAGGCGGGGAAAGAGGTGGTGGGGGTGTCGACGCCGCCGGACAGGCGGTCGCGGGTTGATCCGCTGAAGGCGCTGGCGGAGGGTTCGGGGATACCGTGGCTGGCTACGCGGGAATTGCGGAATGAGGAGACGTACCGGCAGTTTGTGGAGTGGCAGGCTGATCTGGGGGTGATGGCGTTTGTGACGGACATCCTGCCGGAGAAGGTGCTGGAGGAGCCGAAACTGGGGACGATACAGTACCACCCGTCGCTGCTGCCGAGGCACCGGGGGGCGAGCGCGATCAACTGGGCGATCGTGATGGGGGACACGACGACGGGGCTGACGATTTTCTGGCCGGACAAGGGGATTGATACGGGGCCGGTGCTGCTGCAGAAGGAGGCGGAGATTGACCCCGATGACACGGTGGGGACGCTGTATTTCGACAAGCTGTTCCCGCTGGGAGTGGAAGCGATGGTGGAGTCGGTGGAACTGGTGGAGCAGGGCACTGCGCCCCGATTGGTGCAGGATGAGTCGCAAGCTACCTATGAGCCCATCTTCAAAGACGAGCACGCGGCTATCGACTGGAGGAAGACGGGGCAGCAGGTGTATGACTTGGTGAGGGGTAGCACGCCATCGCCGGGGGCGTCGACGAGCATCAAGGGGCAGGCGGTGGAGTTGTTCGAGAGCAGGTTCAGTGCGGGAGATGCGGCAGGCCAGCCCGGAGAGGTGCTGGCGGTGTCGGAGGACGGAGTGCAGGTGGGGGTGAACGGGGGGGTGCTGCTGGTGCAGAGGGCGCGCTTGGCGGGTGGTCAGAAGGTGGGGGGTGCGCAGTTGGCGGGGGAGTTGGGAGTGGTGGCTGGGGATGTGTTTGGGGAGTAGGGGGAGTGGGTTAGAGCCCAAACGCATCAGCGCTGTGTCGGACTTGAACGCACCTCCCTGCGAGGCCCTTGAGGCAGGTGTGCGGGCTTGTGGACAAGTTTGGAACCGTCGGGGTCCACGGCAAGCTGGAAAATGTTGAGGGTAACTCGTCCGATGCGAGGCTGACTACCCGCGGGCCCGAAAACTAAGGGGCTATGCCAGTCGCTGCCGTCCATGGTGACGAGGGCGTGGCCGATGTCCATCTCCAAGGTGCGGCCGTCGTCCATTTCAAACAAACTCTTGCGAGCCGGCTCAATGCTCAATTGGTGCAGCAGGTCGACGGGGAACACGCTGAAACCCGTTGTGGTGTCAACGGTGGCATTTATATCCAACGAAGTTTGGCCGTCGGGGCTGGTGATGGTTATCTCGCAACTGAACATGGCTAGAAGCCGGGCTGGGTTTCGCGGCGGGCTTGGCGGTATTCGCGCTCGTCGATGACGACTGTCTTCATGATCTTGTCGTGCAGGGTCTGACGGTCTTTGTCCCAGAAGGCCCACAGAAGATCGCCGATCCAGACGATGAGGCCGATGCCCGCAGAGAGCCAACTTACTGCGTTGACGAGAATGCCCTTTACTCCGAACTCGCGCAGGAATGTCCATCCCCATCCGGAGGCACGTCCGTCGGCGCGAATGACACGTATGGACATCAATTGCTTGCCGGGAGTCTGTCCGCGACCCACGACGATCAGCCACCAGACCAAATAGCCCAGAGCGGGGAGTAACAGCAGAAGGTAGACAGACCGGAAGGATATGGAATCGTCCGGCTCAGACTCTGACTCGACGATGGGCTGTGGAGGGGTAGTCGCATCCTCATCGGTCGAGGGCTCAGAGACTTGGTCTGATTCGGCTGGCGAAGGAGAGTCTTGCTCTTGGGCAGGCTGGGGTCCGCTGTCGTCATCGAAGTCGATTATGGCATCGCCGAACAGCAACAGCACTAGGACGATGGTTGATATGGTGGGGATGATAGCGTCGAGGAGGTAGGCTGCGACGCGACGACCGAGGCCGGCCACGAAGACTCCGGGCGGGGCGGCTAGGAACTGGCGGCATCCAACGCAGAAGAGGCCGTTGCCAACGTCAGACGTCCCACAGTTGGGGCAGTTGGGGGTGCCGTCGCTGGCAGGCCTGATGACCTCCGAAGCTACAGATGCGCCGCAGCCGGGGCAGAACCGGTTTCCTTCAGCAAGTGTGCGTCCGCAGTTATGGCAGTTGGCCGGGGTCATTTCGCACCTGATATGAATCGCTGGCCGGTCAGAAGCCGGGTTGGGTTTCGGGGCGGGCTTGGAGGTATTCGCGCTCGTCGATGACGACGGTCTTCATGATTTTGTCGTGGAGGGCTTGGCGGTCTCTGTCCCAGAAGGGCCAGAGCATGTCGGCGACCCACCCGATCAGTCCAACCACTGGCACTATCCACAAGAGGATGCGGAACACGGCAATCTTGATTCCGAGTTCGCGCAAGATAGTCCAGCCCCAATCGCATGGGGTGCCGTCGGCGCGGACTGCACGTATGCTGAGCAAGCGTTTTCCTGGCGTCTGGCCGTCTCGGGCGGTAAATAACAACCAAATCAGCCAGCCGATGAGCAGCAAGAAGATACTCAAGAGTACGTCGATAATGAAGGCCATCACGCGGCGGCCGAGATCAGCGGCGCGGACTCCCTGGGGTGCATCCAGAAACTGATAGCACACTGTGCAGAATATCGCACCGGCGGGTTCAGCCCGGCCGCAGCTGGGGCAGTTGGCGGTGGCGTAGGTGAAACCGCCTCCCGAACCCTGGGCGGCTCCGCCACAATTGGCGCAGAAGCTGGCTCCCGGGCTGAGGGCGTTTCCGCAGCGTTGGCAATAGTTGGCGGCCATAGGTTTACTCGCTGGCTTGCTGGAGGGCCTGCCACACCTTTTGGGGAGTGATGGGGGTGTCGATGTGCCGCACTCCGGCGCGAGATAAGGCGTCGACGATGGCTCCGGCGATGGCTGGAGGTGCGCCGACGGTGGCGACCTCGCCGATGCCCTTTACGCCCATGGGGTTGGCTGGCGATGGGGTCTGCTGGAAGCCTTGGTCCAGGGGAGGCATGTCCTCGGCGGTGGGGATGGCATAGTCGAGGAAGGTGCCATTCAGTGGCTGGCCGTCGGTGGAGTAGGCGTGCTCTTCCATGAGGGCTTGTCCCAGACCTTGGGCGATGGAGCCCTCGACTTGGGCTTCGACGAGCATGGGATTCAACTGGGTGCCGCAGTCCTGCACGGTGGCGTACTTGAGGAAGCTGATGTCGCCAGTGTCGCGGTCAATCTCGACGGCCACGATGTGGGCACCGAAGGAGAAGGGGTTGAGAGGCAGGCTGTAGGTGGCCGGGAAGTTTGCGCCGGGGTCAAGGTTGGAGGTCACCTGCTCGAAGGTGACGCTCTGGCCGGGGTTGTTGCGGTTGGAGGCGCGGCCGTTGGCGAAGTCCACGGCATCGGCTGGGCACTCAAGGAGGTCGGATGCGATCTCTGCCAGATGGGAGCGGGTCTGCTGGGCGGCCTCGTAGATGGCGGAGCCTCCCGCAGGCGTCCCGCGGCTGGCGATGGAGCCCCAGCCGAAGGGGGCTGTGTCTGTGTCGCCGTGGTGGACTTTGACCTGAGCGGGGGTGATGCCGAGGACTTCGGCGGTGACTTGGGCGAAGGAGGTCTCCTGGCCCTGACCGTGGGGAGAAACCTCGGTGTAGACGCGGACTGCTCCGTCGGGGTCGACCTCGACGCGGGCGTTGCCGTCGCGCATGGGGCCCAATCCCCCGGTAGCCTTCATAAAGGTGGAGACGCCTACGCCCATCAGCGGGCCGTTGGGGTCGCGGTTGCGTTGCTGCTCGCGGAGTCCGGCGTAGTCGGCCAACTCCAAGGCCTGTTGCAGGGCAGGGGAGAAGTTGCCGGAGTCGTAGGTATAGCCGGTGGGGGTGGTGTAGGGGAAGGCATCGGGGGTGAGCATGTTGATGCGTCGGACCTCGGTGGGGTCCATGTTCAGTTCTTTGGCAATGAGGTCCATGGTGCGCTCCATGGCAAAGGCGCCCTCGGGGCCGCCCGCGCCACGGTAGGGCGAGGTGGTGGGCTTGTTGGTGGTGACGGCCATGACCTCCATCTGGACGATGGGGGACGCGTAGGGGCCGACGGTGCGGTGAAGGCTGTTGTAGGGCGGCACGACGGTTGTGCCTATGAAGAAGGCGCCAACGTCGGCGATGGCCTTGACGTGCAGCCCGAGCAGCTTGCCTTGGGCGTCGACGGCGGCCTCGGCGGTGGTGTGGTAGCCGCGGGCTTGGGAGGCTGCCATGTTCTCGGAGCGGGTCTCGACCCACTTGATGGGTTTCTTCAGGGTGATGGCCAAGTGGGCCATGGCAATCTCTTCGGGGAAGGGGTCGCCCTTCTGTCCGAAACCGCCTCCGACGTCGGGGGCGATTACACGGATGGTCTCCTTGGGGCGGTTGAGGCAGCGGCCCAACTCTTCCTGAACGATGTGGGGGACTTGGGTGGAGGTGTAGAAGGTGAGGTGGTCCTGAGCTTCGTCGTAGAGGGCTAGGACGGCCCGGCCTTCCATGGGGGCGGCGGTGATGCGCTGTATGTGGTAGTTCTGGCTTACGACCAAGTGGGCTTGGGCCTTGGCAGCTTCCATTTCCTCTGCGCTGCTGCCGAGGGGGACCTGCATGGGGGCGTTGGTGCCGATGTGCTCGTGGACGAGGGTGGCGCCCTCCTCGACGGCTGCCACGGGGTCGGTGACGACGGGCAGGGGTTCGTAGTCAATCTTGATGCGCTCGGCGGCGTCGCGAGCTAGATAGCGATCGTTTGCTGCGACCAAGGCGATGGTCTGGCCGACGTAGCAGACGCGGTCATCGGCCAAGAGGGGATGGAGGGGCAGATTCATGTCGTGGCCCTCGATTTCGAAGGACTTCAATCTGCCGAGATGGTCGACGTCCTTTGAGGTGAAGACCGCTTCCACGCCGTCCATGGCCAAGGCCTCGGAGGTGTCGATGGAGCGGATGCGAGCGTGGGCCAAGGGGCTACGCAGGAAGTAGCAGTGAAGCATGCCGGGCAGCTTCTTGTCGTCGACGTAGGAACCTTGGCCCTGCAGGAGGGGCGGGTCTTCGAAGCGCTTCATGCGTTGCCCGATGTAGCTGGAGCCGGTGTTGCTGGTGGTCATGGTTTCTTCCTGCCTCCGTGTCTTCCTGATGGTGGGGCTGTTGCCAGCGGTCTGCTGCCGGCGGGCTGTCTCTAGCGGACCCGGGCGTATTTCTGGAAGCAGCGCAGTTCCTGAGGCGGGTCCATGTGGCGACCGCGTATGGTGAAGGAGACCTCGCCAACATAGAGGTCGCCGCGGGAGTCGGTGGCGGTACCGTGGGGGGCGATGAACTGGCCGGGGCCCTCGCCCTCATCGGGGGTGCCGAAGAGGCCGATGCGCTCGCCACTGAGGTTGTAGATGGTGACGCGATGGCCCATGTTGGGGGCATCGTCCACGCCGCCCATGCCGTTGAGTTCGCCGACGAAGAAGTTGCCCTCGTTGTCGAGGCAGATGCCGTCGGGGCGGTGGATGTTGTTCCACATGGTGATGTACTTGCCGTTGGCGTCGAAGACTTGGACGCGGTGGGCCTCACGGTCGGCGATGTAGACGTTGTCGTCGCCGTCAATCACGACGTTGTGGGGGCGGATGAACTGGCCGGGGTCGATACCGGGCTCGCCCCAAGAGAGGATGTGACGACCGTCGGGGGCATACTTGTGGACGCGGGCGTTGCCGTAGCCGTCGGAGACGTAGATGTTGCCGGTCTTGGGGGAGACGGCGCAGTGGGTGGGGCGGTTGAAGGGCTCGCCGCCCCATTTGGCGGCTGGCTGGTTGTCGGTGCCGAGGGTCATGAGGAGCTTGCCTTCGGCGTCGTATTTTCGCACTACATGGAAGCCGTCGTCGATGCAGAAGACGGAGTCGTCGGGGGCGATGTGGAGGCCGTGAGGACGGGCGCTGAACTGGCCTTCGCCCCAAGTGCGCAGCAGGTTGCCGTCGCAGTCAAGGACGATGATGGGGTGCTCGCCTCGGTTGAAGAGGTATACGTTGTCCTTGGAGTCGACGGCGACACCGGCGACGTCCATGAGATGCCAGTCCTCGGGGATCTTGGCCCAGTTGTCGACGAACTCAAAGGTCAGGGCGCCGGAACCTACGGTGGTGGCCATGGTGCGCCTCCTTCGGATTTGCTTTCGTGCCCCGGTTCTGTAGGGGCGCGGCGTTGTGGGTAAGTATAGCAGACGGGAGGCGGGGTATTGGCGTCAGGGCTTACTTTGCTAACTGCCTACTTGTGCGGTGCTTGTTTGATACAATCGCCCTCCCCCATCACACCCGCAAAAGGCTAGAGGAAGGACATTAGAGCGGTCCCTATGCCCAAGCACGATTACATATTCGTTGATGAATCAGGAGACCCTGGTTATGCGTTGGACCAGGATTCGGGGAGATTGTTGAGCAGTACGTTCTACATTGGTGCTGCCCTGCACCTTACCGATGAAGCGTTCAAGGCTCTTAACGAACACGTGGCGGCGTTCCGGTACTACACCGGAATGAGCAGAGAGTTGAAAATCCCGATAGAGAGAGCGGAATTCACCAAGTTGCTGGACCCCATTCGGGCATTAGCGGAAGCTGACATGGGTATCCGGGCTTCTGTGGTGTACCTAGACAAGCTAGCTTACACGGGCAGCTATCTGAAACCCGGAGGCAGGAGACCGCAAAGTCCTATAAAGTTCCGTAACTTCATCCTTCGATGTCTGCTAGAACACCATTTCCAGCAGTTTCAGCTGCAGTCGGGGCAATACGACTTGGTCCTTGACCGGGTCGAGATGACTTTAGAGGAGACAGACAACCTGAGGCAGTACATTACGGGGAACGTCCATATCCCCACTCCGGTGCATATCACTCACGCAGCCTCAATATACGTGGAAGGGCTACAGGTAGTACATCACATAGCGAATGGCTATCGGGTAGTGATGGATGGCGTCTCCACACCTTCCGAGTTGTCGTTCGTGAAGCCAAAGGACTTGACGGTTAAGCAACACTCGAGAAGATAAAGGCATCGGCTAGGTCAGGGCTCCATGTTTCGGGAACCCCGCCTAGCCGACTATTAACAAAGGGGAGTGAGCGTGTCGCTTGCACTATTTTCCCATAAGCGTAGTGTCTGTTGTCAACCCCTTGGGTCGACGCTTCGTTGACCCTCCTTTCCGGCTAGCTATAGAATGGGTGCGCTCCAACTTCCGATGGGAGGTGTGCCTATGGCACAGGAAGGCTTTGTGCATCCTGAACTGCTGGCCGATACGGCTTGGCTGGCCGAGCATTTGAACGACCCGAATCTGGTGGTGGTGGACACCGATGTGGCTGCGGGGTATTCGCGGGGCCACATACCGGGGGCGGTGCTGGTGCCGGACAATTTCGAGAAGGACCCGGACACCAACCGCACGTTCATATTGCCGCCGGACAAGTTTGCGGAGATGGCGGAAGGGCTGGGAATTGGGGATGACAGCCTCGTGGTCACCTATGACAGCGTGGGCGGTCTCACGGCGGCGCGTTTGTGGTGGTGCCTGAACTATTATGGGCAGACGAACGTGAAGGTGCTGGACGGGGGCTGGCGGAAATGGGTGAGAGAGGGACGGCCCATCAGCTTTGAGCGTCCGCAGGCGAGGGCTGATGCCAAGTTCACGGCGACTCCTGACCCGTCGATTCATATCAATGGCGACCAACTTATTGAGGAGTACAACAAGCCGGATGTGGTGCCCTGGGATGTGCGGAGCATCCAGGAGTACACGGGCGAGGAGACGCGGGGAAACAACCGGGGAGGACATATTCCGGGGGCTGCGTATCTGGAGTGGCTGAACCTGCACGATTCGGATACGCATGAGTTGAAGCCGCCCGCCGAGTTGCGCCGGATGCTGGAGGAGAAGGGGATCACGCGGGACAAGACGATAGTGCCTCATTGACAGGGCGGAATCCGTTCGTCGAACGGGACACTGGTGTTGAAGCTTCTCGGATACGAAAAGGTGCGTAACTATGACGGGTCATTCAGGGAGTGGGGGAACCGGGAGGATACTCCGATAGAGACGTAAGGGGGTCCTGGAGGCGTCCGATGCGGGCCACGATTGCCGTGACCCTCGGAATCGTTCTCGTCATGATAGCCTGCGGTCCTGGCGTGAGCGATGAGGGGATGGCTGCTGTTGACGAATCGGTTCCAACCACTACCCCTACGCCCATACCTGCGCCAACTCTGGATATGGATCCCAAAGGTTTGCGTAGGTTCGATGTGCAGACCCCGCAACGCTGGAATGAGGCCACCGACGAGCAAAAGAGGATTGCCGTCGAGCAGGGGTGCGTGCCTAGCGATTGGGAGAGCAACGGCTATTTCAGTGCTTGGTGCAAGAACCACATCTTGTCGCTGTTGATGTCACCCGATTACCAGCCGCCGCCACCCGGTTCGTCTACGGTCCCGACTCCGTGAGTTACGCCCATACCGCCGCCCTAGACCTATGACAATGGCGGTGCATCTCCTCGTACCGCCGTTTCGATGACAGATGCAGATGAGGGGGGTGAGTTATGGAGCGAGAGTCCGGGTCAAAGGACTTTCCAATATGGCTTCTTGGAGATTCCCCGCCAAGTCGATGGAAAGATAGATTAACTGAGCCGTTAGACCCGAAGCACCCGGCTAGGCATAATATATGGACGCCGGTTATAGACAGAATCCAAGAATGCGTTTTTCGGGATGCCTACCTAAGAGTTGATACTTCTCGGCTATACGTAAGGAACGCTCTCGCCAATGCTGAAGACAAACCGGAGGGCAAAGCAGAAGATTGGGGCGACCTCCATCGCGAGACCAGAGAGTTCGGCGACTTGCTAAAAGCTCACAGACCCGCTCTTGTATTTCCCTTTGGGGCGTTTGCGTTTGAATTCGCAAACAGGAGTCTTGCCAGAGACACAGAAAAGGCATACGGGCACTGGGGCGCGAAAGGGCTTGGAGAGGAGTTCCGCCGGAGGGTATGTGATTTCTCTCCAGACTGCATCAACATACTCCCTTTGCTCCATATAAGTATATCTCAGGGTAGATTTCTGGAGAGCCACGAATACTTTACAGCCGAGGAGGAGGAAGACAACTACTTCTACTATGTAGGCGACGGGATTGCTAAGCTGCTGCTACAGCACCGGGATGTTTTGCAAATTTGGGCAGAATCGCAGCAACCGGGGCTTTGACGCAAGCTGTCCCCAAGAGAAACAAGGCGCAAGTGAGAAGGAGGATGGAAGAAATGTACACGAAGTCGATGTTGAGTCTGGACCAGTGCGGCAATGCGATACAGGCGATGATTGCCGAGTATAACAAGGACACGAACCGTCGCAAGGTGGATATGGCGATCGTGGATGACAACGGGAACCTGCTGGCGTATGCGCGGATGGACGGGTGTCACCGGCCCACGTTTGCGATACGGAAGGCGTATACGTCTGCGATGCGGCGGGCGGATACGGGAGTGCTGATTGAGCAGTTGAAGCAGCAGGGTCGGTCCATTTCAGATTTTGGCGACCCGCAGTTGATCGCCATCCAGGGCGGGCTGGTCATAAATGACCCGGAGACGGGGGCGCTGTTGGGCGGCATGGGCGTGGGCGGGTTGCCGACGGGCAAGGAAGACGAGGATATTGCCCGGGTGGGTCTGGCTGCGCTAGGTCTGTAGGGGCTGCTACTCCTCGACGTCCTGGCTGCTGGCTTGGAAGTCGGGAGCGGGGGCGTTGGCGAAGCGGTCGGGGAGGAAGGCGGTCATGTCGACCGGCAGGTCGGCGTGGCCGCGGAAGATGCGGTCGGCCAAGGCCTTGCCGGTGATGAGGCTCAGGTGGATGCCCTTGGTGGTGTGGCCTGTGGCGAGCATGACGCCGTCGGTGCCGGGGACGGGGCCGATAATGGGCAGGCGGTCGGGGCTGAGGGGACGGGAGCCGGCGAGTTGCTCTACGAGTTCGGCATTCTCCAAGTCGGGGAATACGTCGGTAGCCCAACCCATGATGTCCATGCGGGCTTTTTCGGTGGGTTGGCGGTCGTATTCCATTCCCATGAAGAGGTTGTCCTTGTCGTAGTCGCGGCCGCGGGTGCTGCCCACGCTGAGGAACCCGTCCATACGGCTGATCATGTGGCCGCGCTTGGGCGAACTGATGAGCACGGGAAGACGCGGGCCGTCGTAGCGGAGCATCAGGCGCTCGCCCTTGAGGTAGGTCACGGGGACGGGGAAGTCGAGCCAGCCTGAGGACTCGGAACTCCAGGCACCCATGGCGAGCACGACGGTGTCGCAGTGGACTTCCTCTCTCTCCAGCTTTACGCCGGTGACCCGGCTTCCTTCTTTGACGAGGCCCATGACGCGGCGCTGCATGGACTCGGTGCCGTTGAGTTCGGCGGCGCGGCCGAGGGCGAGGGTGAGACGGTAGCTGTCGAGTTGGGCCAGCTTGGGCTGGTAGGCTGCACCGAGGACGTTGGGTGTGAGGCGGGGTTCAATCTGGCGGACGTCTTCAGGGCCAATCCATTCGATGGGGGTGTCCTTGGCCTGCCAAGCCATACCCTCTTTGATCATGTCGATTTCTTCTTCCTCCAAGGCGAGGCGGAGGCCGCCGCGCTCCTGCCAGAGGAGGTCCATGCCGGTTTGCTCCTCGAGTTGGGGGACGGTCTCGACGAACATGCGGTAGCCTTCGAGGCCGAAACGCCAAGGGGCGCCTTGGGGGAACTCGGTGCCGAGGAGGCTGAGGAAGCCGGTGGCGTGGGCGGATGCGCCGCTGCCGATGGCATCCATGTCGAGCATGCGCACCTTTGCGCCCTCACGGGAGAGGTAGTAGGCGGTTGCGCAGCCGATGATGCCTGCGCCTACAACTACTACGTCGGCTGTATCTGCCATCGGTGTTCCTCCAGAGTCTGATGCGGGGTTGTGTTGGGTCAGCCTGAGGCGGCGCGCCAGCAGTTGGGCTGGTGGGGGGCGGGGATGCGGCCGACGCTTTCGAGGAAGCTGTCGGCGATTTTGGGGCCCATGAAGAGGAAGCGCTGGCGCAGTTCGCGGCGAAGGGCCTCGGGGTTGCTGTTGAGGGCGGCTAGGTAGTTGTGGAAGGAGCCGTGGTCGGCCCTTATTTGCTGGAAGCGGCGGGCGTTTTCTATGGAGGCCTCGATTTTGCCGCGGTGGCGGACGATGCCGGCGTCTCCGAGGAGGCGGGCGATGTCATCGGGGCCGAAGGATGCCACGGTGTCGACAGCGAAATTGTGGAAGGCTTGGCGGAAGGCGGGCCTCTTGTGGAGGATAGTGCGCCAACTGAGTCCGGCTTGGAAGACCTCGAGGAGCATGCGCTCGAGATAGTCGTCGTCGCTGGAGATGGGGGTGCCCCATTCTTCGTCGTGGTAGGCGGTCATCTCCGGGTCACCGTTGCACCAGTGGCAGCGGGGTTTGTCGTCTGCTGTGTCTTCAGGCATCAGGACTTAGCTTCGCTCTTTTTCTTTGACTTGGCGCGTTGGAGGGCTTTCTGGACGCGCTTGCTCAGACCCCGTCGCAGGGACAGGGCATGGTGGAGCTTGGCGCTCTTGCCGCTTATGGTCATGCCGTAGCGGGCCTTGCGTCGCTTGGCTGAGCGCTTGTCGGTCTTGGTGGTGGTTTGTTCCGAGGTAGTCGTGAGTTTCTCCTGTGGTGGGACTATCTCTCTGTTATGGGGTCACGAGTCCGAAGTTCCGGAAACAGCGAGAAATCGCGGTCTCTAGTCAGAAGAACGTCGGCACCGTGGGCCACGCAGATTGCGGCTATCCTGGCATCGTGTACGACCCCGCCGATTACTCTAGGCCTCTGTACGAAGCGGTGAAGTATGTGCAGGAAGTCCCCAGTCTCCCCGATTAATCGGACGGAAGGAGAGGCGGCCCATGTGGAGAGTTGATTCCATGACTGCTCGGGACTCGCGGCCGAGGGCCCCCAAATTCGAGGATTAGTAACGACGCTCAGGAATTCGTAGCAACAGGGCCAGGGGATAGCCCAAGGAGCCTCACCTTCAGCCATGTCACGTATGATTGACGTGGCCTCTTCATGGTAGCGTGACTCGCGGCGATGGGCGTATACCAGCAGGTTGGTATCCACCACAATCACGGAGATTCAGGCCTTCCGTAGATGATCTCCCGCAGGTCCTGCCATGAATAAGACTCAAGCGGGTCGCGTTCTCCCCTGATGCCGGTACTCAAGTCAGGCAGGGTGTATCGGATTCGGGGTGGCACATCTTGGAGTACTTGGCGCAGGCCTTCTTCAACGACGGCCCTTAAAGGACGGCCCGTGTCCCGTGCATGTCGCTTGGCTCGGTCAAGCAGTTCATCGTGGATGTCGATTGTCGTTTTCATACAACCCATACTACCCATATTGTAGTACCTTGTCCACCCATATGCCCGATAGCCCATAGTTCATGGTCTCCGCGGGCATCCCGCTAACGTCTTAGTTGGGGCGTCTAGACGATGGCGACGGCTTCTATTTCGATCAGGAGGTCGGGGTGGGCTAGGGCGCGGACTTCGACCATGGTGCTGGCGGGATAGCTGTCGGAGCTGAAGTATTCGCGGCGCACCTCGTGAATCTGGGGGAAGTGGCCCATGTCGGTGATGAACGCGGTGACCTTGACGACGTCGTCGAAGGTGGCGCCTTCTTCGTCCAATACGGCCTTGATGTTCTCCATGACCTGCTTGGTCTGGGCTTTGATGTCGCCGACGCCGACTATTTCCTGCTGGGCGTTGAAGGCGACCTGACCGGAGACGTAGACCATGTTGCCAGCGCGAGTGCCGTGGCCGAATACGCCGCGAGTGGGGGCCAGCTTGGAGCTTGTGATTGTCTTCTTGGGCATGGGGTTGTCCTCCTCTGGGTGGTATTGGTAGTCGGATTAGACTTCAGCGGGCCCCTGGAGCGTGTCCATGGGGCCCGCCGGTGACATACTTGCGAGGGTGATGGAGGGCTATCTGGCTCCCGCAGCCACGCGGCCCAGCGTCTTCTGGAGGAAGGCAACGGTGATGGGCCAAGAGGCGATGGCGGCGTTCTCTCCATATCGGTTGGGGTTGGTGTGGTCCATGTAGGCGTGGCCCGTCTGGGAGTACATGTGGAACTCGTGGGCTATGCCGTTGGCGGTCAACTCGGCGGCGATCTTCAGCATGTCTTCGGGTGACGGGTTGGGGTCGTCCTCGCCGAAGAAACCGAGGACGGGGCACTTGATGTTCTTCAGGAGGTCGAAGGGGGTGGGACCGGCATCGCTGCCCCATCGGGTCATGGTGTTGCCACCGTAGAATGGCACGGAAGCCTTGAAGTCGTCCGGGTTCTGTCCGGCCATTTGGAAGGCGACACGGCCGCCCATGCAGAAGCCGATGATGCCGATGCTGCCATTGGCTACGCCGTTGGCGCGGATGTAGGCCAAGGCTGCGTTGACGTCGGCCACGATGTTGGTGTCGTGGAGGCGGCCGAGCTTGGTCATGCCGTCGTCGGTGGAGTTGGGGTCCTCGCGGTGATAGAGGTCGGGGGCGATGGAGGTGTAGCCGGCCTCAGCGGAGCGCCGGGTCATGTCCTGGATGAAGTTGTCGACGCCGCCAGCGTGCTGTATGACCACCATGGCCGGGTGAGGGCCGGGGCTGTCGGGGGTGCAAACGAAGGCGCGCATGGTCTCGCCGTTGACTTGGAGTTCCTCCCACTTTTCTGCCATTCAGTCCGTTCTCCTTAATGGATTATTCGCTAGTGGGGGCGGCGTCTCGCGAGCGCGCCCCCATCTTAACCTTCCTTAACCTCCCGCTCTCCCTTAGGGGAGAGGGGAAGGGGATGTTGGTTGCACTAGTTGTCGGCTGCTACGGGGGCGGCTTGGAGGGTGCGGGCGAAGAAGTCGAGGGTGCGGGGCCATGAGGCCTTGTCGCCCTCTTCGTTGTAGCGCGGGCCGCGGCGGTTCATGAAGCCGTGGTCGGCGTTGGGATAGGTGTAAATCTCGTGGGGCTTGCCGTGCTGCTTCATCTCGGCATCGATCTTGTCCCTATCGGCCACGGATGGGTTGGCGTCGATGGCGCCGTAGTGGCCGAGGACGGGGCACTGGATGTCGGCGATGCGGTCGAAGGGGGTGGGGCCGTCGCCCCATGAGAGCATGGTGTTGCCGCCATAGTAGCTGACGGCTGCCTTGAGGCCGGGCATGGCGGAGGCCATGAGGTAGGCCACGCGACCGCCCATGCAATAGCCCACAATGCCGACATGGTCGCTGTCGATGCCGGGGTGGGCGCGAAGGAAGTCCATGGTGGCCTGCACGTCGGCGACGAGGTTGTTGTCTCGCAGGCGTCCGCGGCGAGTGGGGGCGTCGTCAACGCAATCGGGCGGGTCGCGGTGGTAGAGGACGGGAGCGACGCCGACGTAGCCTGCGTCGGACATGCGCTGGGTCATCTCTTGGATGAAGTCGTCAACGCCGCCTTGGTGCTGTATGACGATGACGGCAGGAAAGGGCCCGCTGCCTTCGGGAACGCTGACATAGAGGCCCATGTCGTCGCCGTTGACGGTGGTTGATTCCCAGAAGTTGGGCATGTTTGCCTCCTTCGAGATTGGTGGGTTGTATCTGGCGGCATTCTAGCAAAGGGCAGGAAGGGGGGCAACACGGCGGGGTGAGTGAGTCCGTTGCAACAGGGACGCATTCCGCCTATAATCCCCTGTTGGAACGGGGGCCCGTGGGGCCTTGTTTGGAAAGGGGGAGACATGACGTACATCATCACGGAGCCCTGTGTTGGAGTAAAGGACGGGGCCTGTACTGACGTATGTCCCGTAGACTGCATCTACACCACCGACGACGACCAGCAGTTCTATATAAACCCGGATGAGTGCATCGACTGCGCTGCGTGCGAGCCGGTGTGCCCGGTGACTGCCATCTTCGCAGAGGACGCGGTTCCCGGTGAGTGGGCCAGCTTCACTCCGCTGAATTACGACTATTTCAAGAACAAAGACCTCTCGACACTGAAGACCCACCTCTAGGGTCTGGGCGTCCCCGTTTTTGGCGGGGGCGACAACGAGAGGCGCCCATGAGAAACCTTTGAGGGCTTCCAGCCCTTGAAGGTTTCGCTATGTTATGCTGGCGGCCAATTCCGTTGTGACGCATACGAACAGCTAACCCTCGTTAAGGAGAGTCGAGTCATGCCCGTCATTGAATCCACTCCCGAATTCGTAGCCAATGCTTATGAGCGCATGGACCGTAACCTGAACACGGTCCGAGCCAATTTGGGGCGGCCATTGGGCTTGGCGGACAAGATTCTGCTGTCGCATCTGGATGACCCGAATACGACGGACTTGGTGCGAGGTCAGACATACGTGTTCCTGCGGCCGGACCGGGTGATATTGCAGGATGTGCTGGGGCAGACGGCGATGCTGCAGTTCATGCAGACGAGGCGCACATCGACAGCGGTGCCGACGACGGTGCATTGCGACCATTTGATTCAGGCCAGGGTGGAAGGGGCGTCGGACTTGCGGGAGTCGCTGGGGGAGAATCAGGAGGTGTACAACTTCCTGAGGTCGGCGGCGGCGAAGTATGGAGTGGGTTTCTGGGGGCCGGGCGCGGGCATCATCCACCAAGTGGCATTGGAGCAGTATGCGTTCCCGGGGCAGTTGATGATCGGGACGGACTCGCATACTCCGAACGGCGGTGGCTTGGGGTCCATTTCGGTAGGTGTTGGCGGGGCTGATGCGGTGGAGGTGATGGCGGGTCTGCCTTGGGAGGTGTTGTACCCGCGGTTTATCGGGGTGCGCCTGATGGGAGAGATGAGCGGGTGGACGGCGCCGAAGGACGTAATCCTGTATCTGGCGGGGCTGCTTACGGTGTCGGGCGGGACGAATGCAATCATTGAGTATTTCGGTCCGGGGACTTCTTCGATAAGCGCCACTGGCAAGGCGACCATTACGAATATGGGGGCCGAGCTTGGGGCGACCACGTCGGTGTTCCCGTTTGACGAGAGGATGGCCCGGTATTTAAGGGCCACGCACCGGGGTGAGTTGGTTGGGCTTGCGGAGAGGTATTCGCACATTCTGAGGGCAGACCCTGAGTGTGAGGCTGACCCGGAGAAGTATTACGACCGCGTGGTGGAAATCGATTTGTCGAAGCTGGAGCCGCATCTGGTGGGACCGCATTCCCCAGACCGGGCGCGTCCGATTTCGCAGCTTGCGAGAGAGGTGCAGGAGAACGGGGAGTTCATCGACGCGATATCGACGGCCCTGATCGGTTCGTGCACCAACTCGTCTTATGAGGACATGAGCCGTGCTGCCGATGTGGCGGAGCAGGCGAAGAGGCATGGGGTGAGGTCGGCGGTGCCCTTCCTCATCACACCGGGTTCGGAAGGAGTGCGGGCGACGATCGAGAGAGACGGGCAGATGCAGTCGCTGCAGGATATTGATGGGACGGTGCTGGCGAATGCCTGCGGGCCGTGCATCGGGCAGTGGAGGCGTTCACAGGAAGCGTCGGCGGAACCGAATACCATCGTGACGTCGTACAACCGCAACTTCCCGGCGCGGAATGACGGGCAGCCCACGACTATGAACTTCATTGGCAGTCCTGAAATAGTGACGGCTATGGCATTGGCAGGGCGCATAACGTTCAACCCGGTGACGGATACGCTGACCGGGGCTGACGGACAGCCTTTTGCGTTGGAGGTGCCCAAGGCCGCTCCGGAAGTGCCGGAGCAGAACTTTGCAACGGGCGCGTCGTCGTATGAGGCACCTCCGGAGGACGGTTCGGGCATCGAGTTGAGCGTTGACCCCAATAGTGAACGGCTGCAACTGATGGAGCCTTGGCCTGCTTGGGACGGCAACGATCTGGCGGATATGCCGGTGCTGATGAAGACGCAAGGCAAGACGACCACGGACCACATATCCCCGGCGGGGTACTGGCTGCGGTTCCGGGGTCACCTGAACCGTTTCAGCGATAACATGTTCATGGGAGCCACCAACGCCTACACCGGCGAGGCGGGTAAGGGCGCGAACGTGGTGAGTGGCGAGTCATCGCAGAGCATCTCGGCCATCGCAAGAGACTACAAGTCGAGGGGCATCAAGTGGGTTGTGGTGGGAGACCACAACTATGGAGAGGGAAGCAGCCGGGAGCACGCGGCTTTGTGCCCGAGGCTGCTGGGCGGGGCTGCTGTTATTGTGCGGAGCTTCGCGCGCATCCATGAGAGCAACCTGAAGAAGCAGGGGTTGCTTGCCCTCACCTTCCAGGACCCGTCGCACTATGACCGGATACGTGAGGACGACCGGATCAGTCTGGTCGGGCTGGGCGAGATGGCGGCGGGCAAGCCAGTGAGTTGCTTGGTGCAGCACTCGGATGGGACATCGGAGACGCTGAAGTTGAACCATTCTTATGGGGAGTCGCAGTTGGAATGGTTCCGGGCAGGGTCGGCGCTTAATTTGTTCCACAGGTAGTGGCTGGCACGCCCCGAGGTGGGGGCGGGACAAAGCAAGGTCACCGTTCTCGGCGGAGTCGCTCAATCTCCGAGGTCAACTCTTGGATGCGGGCTTCGGCGTGGTCTCGTTCGCGCTGCGCGCGCTCCTCGTTGGCCACTCGCAAGTCGCGCTCCCGCAGGGCCTGCTCTTCCGCTGCTTGACGGGCCGAACGCTCGTGCCCCAATGAGTTGAGCCACTCTCCCGTGGCGCTGTCCCTGAGTAGGAACCTGCCAACACCTCGTTCCACGCGATACACGAAGTCAATGCCGAGAACCTCGCTGCGGGACCACACGTCCCCGTCGTCATTTTGGTGCAGCGGGAACCGTTGGTACTCGCCCTCCACAAGGCGTTCCCCTACCAGGGGTTCGCCGTAGTGCTCGCCACTGCGGTCGAGACGCCAGTACTCCTGGGCGTGCATGCGCGCGTAGATTTCGCGCTTTTCCTCCAAGTCTCTGTTGGCAGTGCTCTCGGATGCCACCTCCAGCACGAATGCCGGGGGTTGGCCCCACTCGTCGATGCGGTAGCTGCGACGCTCCAACTCTATGGTCTCGGAGTCCACGCCGAAGACGACATAGCCGTCGGGTGTAACGAAAGAGCCTGGCACGTCGGAGTCATAGACGATGTTTGTCTGTTCCGACCAGAGAACCGTTGGGTCGTTCTCATAGCGAGACTTGAGGATTTCCATAACTTGGAAGATAGTGCTGAATTGTTGCATAGCGTCTTCCGGGGGCTCGGGATCATCGATGAGATCGTACCAAGGGACTTCGACAGTCGGCCCCGGCGACACCTTCTGTTTGGGGGTGGTCATAGGGAAGCCTCCGATGGGCTGCTTCAGCGAGTCCGATTATAGCACTCCGCCCTATTTGCGCGGTCAGGCGGCAGCCATCACCCCAGCAGATCGAGGCATTGGCGCAGGGGTTTGTGTATGCAGGTGAAGATGGGGGTGTCCTGCTGGGTGTAGGGGCGTTGCTCCTGATGGCGGAGGGCCATGACGAGTTCGAGAAAGTCGGAGGGGTTGTCGCCCTCGAAGCCGAGGACGAACTCATGGTCGTCGAGGCCAAAGGAGTAGGTGGTGTGAATCTTGATGGTGGGGAAGCGGTGGCCGATGGTGAAATGCTCGTTCATCAGGCGCTGGCGTTCCTCGCGGGATAACTGGTACCACTGGTGGGTCTTGGTGAAAGGGTAGATGAAGAGGTAGGGGCGGCCTAGGGGCTGGATGGCCCCGGTCAGCTCTTGGCCGGGATGAGTGTGTTCGCTGACGTAGGGCGAGGGATGGGTGAGGGCGAAATAGGAGTAGGGGGTGTGGAGGTAGGAGCCCAGAGTGCTGCGGCGGATGCCTCCCATCAGTCCCTCAAGAGACTCCATAGAGGGGCTGACCTTCCAGAGCATGAAGTCGGCGTCGCCGCGGGTTCCTGCTAGGCTGTAGCTGTTGACGAGCATGGTGGAGGAGAGTTCATCCACTACGGCGGTCAACTCCTCTTTGTCTCGGGCTCTCTCGGCGGTGCTTCGTCTTCCCCACGCGGGGTCCAACTTGAAGAAGGTGTACTTGACGAAGTCGCGCCCTTTCTCCTCGGCCATTGGTCTCCTTGTCGTTAATCCTGTGTTGTGCGGGCCATTATAGCGCAGGGACTGTTTGACACTGCTGAGCGGGCGCATCTATACTCGCAACAACAACCGAACGGTGAGGCCCATAGGGGAGCTCGGTGGAGCCGGGCTGAGAGGCCCCCAGCGTTGGGGCGACCCTTATGAACCTGATCTGGGTAATGCCAGCGGAGGGAATGCGCCATGGGAAGACTGGCTTTTGTATATGCCGCCGTCATAGTGACGAGCGGCTTTTTTGTTGGGGCGGACTGCTGACATGCAGCCAGCTCTACGCATTGCCCTGAGGGATGTCGGCAAGCACTTCTCCTCGGGCCAAGACCGGTTATCGGTATTGGAGGGAGTGGACTTCCACGTTGCCGACGGGCAGTTCGTTTCCATCATCGGGCCCAGCGGGTGTGGCAAGACCACGCTTCTGAACATCATTGCCGGGCTGGACCAGCCCAGTACCGGCGTTGTGGAGTTGGACGGGCAAGCGACTTCTCAGCGTCTGGGCATGGTGGCCTACATGCAGCAGAAGGACTTGCTGATGCCTTGGCGCACCGTTACGGACAACGCCATTCTGGCGTTGGAGGTGCGGGGCGTTCCGCGGAGAGAAGCGCGGCGGAAGGCGGAGGGGTTGCTGGAGCCCTTCGGGCTGAGCGGGTTCGGGAAGCACTATCCGGCGGCGTTGTCGGGCGGGATGCGGCAGCGTGCTGCCTTCCTGCGCACGTTTCTAGCTGACCGGGATATTGTATTGCTGGATGAGCCTTTCGGGGCGCTTGATGCCCTGACACGGGCACAGATGCAGGAATGGCTGATGGACATGTGGGCCGAGACCGCAAAGACTATCGTACTCATCACCCACGATGTGGAGGAGGCGATACTACTCTCGGACACGATATACCTGCTCAGCGGCCGGCCGGGCCGGGTGAGGCGAGTGTTGGAAGTGGACCTGCCACGCCCACGGACTTATCGCGCCATCACTGATCCCGAGTTCAACGCCATGAAGGCGGACTTGCTGACCAGCTTGCGTGAAGAGCATGACCCAGTGGGCGTGAGCTCATGGCGCTAGGCGTGGGGCGGAGGAGCGAGACGGGTGAGTTGTCAGCCGTGGCTGGCATTGTGACTTCACGGGCACGGGGCTTGATGCGTGCTTCGCTGCGGTGGGTTGTGTCTCTGGTCATTCTGGCGGGCCTCGTGCTGCTGTGGCAGGGCTTGGTGGTCTTCTATGACATCCCACACTGGAAGCTGCCTGCGCCATGGGAGGTTGCCAAGGAGCTTTGGCACAGCAAGGGCATACTGGCCTCCCACACGTGGATAACGGTGCAGGAGATGCTGCTGGGTTTGCTGGCGGCCTTGGCGGCTGGGTTGGCGCTGGCGACCATCATCAACCTGTCGCGCACCTTGGGCCGGGTGGTCTACCCGGTGATAATCGCGGCCGAGACCTTCCCAATCATCATCATGGCGCCCTTGCTGTTGATATGGGTCGGTTATGGGATTGAGCACAAGATCATCGTCGTGGCACTGATCGCTTTCTTCCCCGTGGTAATCAACACCGCTGATGGTCTTCGCTCTGCCGACCCTGACTTGTTGAACCTGATGCGGACCATGGGGGCCAACCGCTGGCAGATCTTCACCAAGGTGCAGGTGCCCAACGCGCTGCCGTTCATGTTTTCGGGGTTCAAGCTGGCTGCCACGGTCAGTGTGATTGGGGCGGTGATAGGCGAGTGGGTGGGTTCGAGCGAGGGTCTGGGGTATCTAGCGATGCTCTCGAAGGGGAAGTTCCTTTTTGAGAGGGTGTATGCGGTGACCTTCCTGTTCAGCCTCTTGGGAATGGGTATGTTCGTGGCAGTGAGCCTGCTGGAGCGATTGATGCTTCCATGGAAACGGAGCGACAAGCGGGAATCGACATTTGAATGAAACGCGGAGGCGTGTGTCACATCGAACGAGTCAGTAGGAATCTAGCATTGGAGGAGACTGAGGATGTTTCGGAATAGTTGTCTAGCTCTCTTGGGTGTGTTGATGGTCCTAGTGCTTGCTGTGGCGGCGTGTGGTGAGGACGAACCGGAGCTTGCTTCGGTGAGGCTGGCGTTGGACTGGTTTCCCAACGCCAATCATGCAGGGCTCTACACCGCCTTGGAGAATGGGTATTTCGAGGACGTGAATCTGGAGGTCGATGTGTACACGCCTTCGGACCCGTCGTCAATCTTGCAGATAGTCGCCGCGGGTGGTGACACGCATTTTGGCATCAACTACCAGCCTGACCTGCTGCTGGCTAGGTCCGAGGGTGTTCCGGTGGTGTCCGTGGCGGCTTTGGTGCAGCACCCCTTGAACTCGGTACAAACGCTCAAGGCTTCGGGCATTACGCGTCCCAATCAGTTGGCGGGCAAGGCGGTGGGTTATCCGGGAATACCCATCAACGAGCCGTTGTTGGAGACGATGCTGAAATTCGATGGTGTATCCGGCGGGCTTGAAGAGGTGGAGCTGGTGAACGTGGGTTTCGGCTTGTCCGATGCGCTCATCAGCGAACAGGTTGACGCTTGCATAGGCTGCTATTTCAGCTATGAGTCGATCAAGATGGAGAACGAGGGGTACCCCGTGGAGATACTGCGGATGGAGCAGTGGGGTGTGCCTGACTTTTATGAACTGGTAGTGGTCACCAATGAAGAGACCTTGGACCAGGACCCCGAGTTGGTGCACCGATTCGTGAAGGCACTGGTCAGGGGATACGAGGAGGCTGCGAACGATCCCGACGCAGCAGTGGACAACCTGCTGGCATTGGGCGGCGAGGATGTGGATGAGGCGATTGACCGTCCGGGGGCCGAACTTTTGGCACCGCTGTGGAGGGAAGGCGATACGCCGGTCGGCTGGCAGACATCGGAGAAGTGGACCGGGTTCGCCCAGTGGATGTATGACAATGACATCGTCGATGAACCTCTTGATGGCAACGCTGCGTTTACAAATGAGTTCGTGGAGTAGGCGGATTCGTGGCGTGGGACCGGTGGTCTTATCCCTGATGTAAGTCCAAAGGAGTAGGCGCATGGCCCTGAGTGATGCCATGAGGGCGGGCGTTGGTCCTCTGTGGGACCAAGTGGTGAAGCATCCCTTCGTTATTGAGTTGGGGGATGGCACGCTGCCTGCCGAGAAGTTCCGAGTCTATTTTGAACAGGACTATTTGTTCCTGAAGGACTGGGTGACGCTCTTGGGCCTTGGGGTGGCCAAGAGTCCTGATTTTGATTCGGCCCGCAGCATCTGCGCTTTCCTGAATGGAGGGCTAATAGGCGAGGAGGCGCTTTTCCGGCAGGTCTTCCGGGAGATGGGACTGTCGGACGATGATGTCGGCGCCTTGCAGCCGCTTCCTACTACTTTGGCCTATGGCGCTTACTTGAAGTCGGTAGCCTTTGGCGGGAGCTACTTGGAGATTGCCACGGCACTGCTGGCAATTGAGTGGCCCTATCTGCAGTGGGCGCAGGAGTTGAACGCCGAAGGCAAGAAGCCGGGCAACCCACATTATCAGGCGTGGATTGACATCCATGACAGCGAGGCGATGCGCGACATTGTGGCTGCCATGCGGAGCAGCATTGATGCAGGCGGGGAGGGCGACAAGGAGCGGTTGATGGAGGTGTTCCACCAAGCGATGCGGTATGAGTACCTGTTCTGGGAGATGCCCTACCGGGGTGAAGCATGGCCCAAGTAGCCGGGGGACGAAGGTCTATTGCCCTGACCATCGCAGGGTCGGATAGCGGGGGAGGAGCGGGGATACAGGCAGACCTCAAGGCCTTTGCCGCCATGGGAGTTTACGGGGCGTCGGTGGTGACGGCTATCACTGCCCAGAACACGATGCAGGTGACGGCAGTACATGAGGTACCGGTTGACGTCATTACTGCACAGATACGGGCGGTGTTGTCGGACATGGGGGCCAACGCGGTGAAAACGGGCATGCTTTCCAGCACCAGTATCATAGATGCCGTGGCCGACGAGTTGGAGTCGTCGGGTGTGGAGCGACTGGTGGTTGACCCGGTGATGGTGGCAAAGAGCGGCGACTCTTTGCTGCGGAATGATGCTGTGGAGGCCCTCAAGTCACGGTTGCTTCCGTTGGCGACGGTGGTTACGCCGAACATTCCCGAAGCCGAAGTGCTCACGGGTGGGTCAATCAGGACCGGTGAGGATGCCCGCCAAGCGGCGGAGGCGATCCATGGTATGGGGCCCAGAGTGGTAGTGGTGAAAGGCGGGCATCTTGAGGGGCCACCCACGGACCTTTTCTATGATGGAGATGGATTCCGCGAGCTACATGCGCCTAGGATTGACACGAAGAATACTCATGGGACCGGCTGTACGTTCGCTTCGGCAATTGCTGCGGGAGTGGCGAAGGGACTGGAACCGTGGGACGCGGTGGTGCAGGCCAAGAGTTTCATCACTGAGGCGATTCAGAATGCCTACCCTGTGGGACAAGGCCACGGGCCGGTTAATCACTTTTATCGGATGGGGTGATGGCCCAGAACACCTGATGCTATGAGGCGTAGACCTCGGGGTTGGCGCATCGTTCCAAGGGCTGACCGGCGATGCCTGCGACGAGATTGCGGGCCGCAAGCATTGCCATAGCGAGGCGCCCTCGACTGCCGGCGCTGCCGATATGAGGTGTGACCACCACGTTGTCCAGGGTGAGGAGGGGGTTGTCAGGGTCGATGGGTTCGGGCTCTGTGACGTCAAGGGCGGCGGCTGCCAACTGGCCTTCCACCAGCGCGGTATAGAGGGCGGCAGTGTCAACCACTGGGCCGCGCGCGACATTGATTAATGTGGCAGTCGGCTTCATCATCTCCATTTCCTTGCGACCGATGAGATGGTGGGTTTCGGGCGTGAGAGGGCAATGGAGGGACACGAAGTCCGAGCGCTGCAGTAGTTCGGGCAGGTCGACACGGTTCATGCCGAGTTCAGCTTCCGCTTCGGGTTTAGGCGAACGCGAGTGATACAGGACTTCCATATCGAAGCCTCGCGCCCTGCGAGCTACTTCGATGCCCGTTTGTCCCAACCCGACTATCCCCAGGGTTGCCCCGTTGACTTCGGCCCCAAGCCAGTACATGGGATGGAAGGCGAGCTTCCACTGGCCTTCGCGCACCCAGCGTTCGGACTGGACTACGCGACGGGCGGAAGCCAGTATGAGGGCGAAGGTGAGGTCTGCCGTGGCCTTGGCCAGCACACCGGGGGTATGGCCCACGGGTATGCCGCGTTGAGTGGCCGCCTTCAGATCGATGTTGTCGGTGCCGACGGCTAACTGGCTCACCACGGAGAGGTGGGGCGCAGCCTCGAAGAATGCGGAGTCGACACGGTCCATGATGTTGGTCAGGACGGCTTGGGAATCGGCGGCCTTGGTCCGGAGGACTTGAGGCGTGGGAGGGATTTCGTCTGGCCACAACTCGATGTCGGCCTCGGCCCCGATGAGGTCGATTGCCTCTTGGTGGATGTGCCTCGTGATGAAGACCCTAGGCTTGGCCATCATCTCCCCCGCCGCCGTTTTGTGACCCCTTCTACATCAATTGTATTGGCCGACAGCGTCGTTTGCTACCTGTAACACCGATGCTTATACTTTTGCGGGAGAAGTCGAACCTGACGGAGGTCTGGATGGCCCTGTACCTGACCAATGACGACATTGCCCAATTGCTTCCCATGAAAGATTGCGTTGATGCTCTTGAGACCGTCTTCATACAGTGGGGGCAGGGCCGGGGGGTGAACCGTCCACGGACTCGAATACGGCTGCCGACCGGATTCCACCACTACATGGCCTCCTATGCCCCTGATATGAATGTGCTGGGTCTTCGTACCTACACCACGCTGGCAGGCGGAGGGCAGAACATATACATCCTTTATGACGGTGAATCGGGGGCCATACTCTGCCTGATGGACTCGGGGTTGATGAGCACTATCCGCACGGGGGCGGCATCCGGCTTGGGGACGCGTCACATGGCCCGGGCCGATGCCACAACTGTGGGAATGATAGGTGTGGGCGGGCAAGCCGAAGCCCAGTTGGCGGCCGTCTGTGCAGTGAGGAATGTCCGGCATGCCAAGGTGTTTAGCCGCACGGCGGCGAACCGTGAAGCATTCGCTTCAGAGATGAGCGGAAAGCTGGGCACGGAGGTAGTGGCCGCTGAAAGCCCAGAGGAATGCGTCTCCGGAATGGACATACTCATCACTATTACCAATTCCCGGGAACCCGTTCTCAAGGGAGAATGGCTATCCCCGGGCCAGCATATCAACGCAGCGGGCAGCAACCACTGGATGCGTCGCGAGCTGGATGACGCGGCGGTGGAGCGCTCGGATATCATCGTGGTCGATGATCTGGAGCAGGCCAAGATGGAGTGCGGCGAGTTGGTGTTCGCGGCGGAGCGGGGCCGTTTCCGCTGGGATACCGTTCATGAGTTGCGGGACGTACTTGCCGGGAGAATCGAGGGACGTCCGAGTGCCTCTTCCATCACGTTGTTTGAATCGCAAGGCCTTTCAATTGAGGATTTAGCCTGCGCTCACTACGTTTACCACAAGGCTAGGGAACTGGGGATGGGACAGGAGTTGCCCTTCTAGGCCGTTCGTACCGCATTTCAACAGCTATCATGATTTCTCGAATGTCAGGTCTCGACGGGAGTTTGACTGCCTGACCACATGGAGGTTTCGATGACATCCACTGCCATGAACATGAAGCACCGCAGTCGTGACATAACGGAGGGGCCGGAGGCGCGCCCCGGCGCGCGCGATGCTGCGGGCTATGGGGTTGGGGGATGATGACCTCAACCGGCCCTTCATCGGCATCGCCAACAGTGCCAGTGACGTCACCCCCTGCAACATTCACTTGGGCAGGCTAGCCCAAGCTGCACGGGAGGGGATTCGCTCGGCCGGGGCCACGCCCTTCGAGTTCGGCACCATCACCGTGAGCGACGGCATCTCCATGGGCACCGAGGGGATGCATGCTTCGCTGGTGAGCCGTGAGGTTATTGCCGACTCCATCGAACTGGTCGCTTTTGCCGAGCGATTCGATGCACTCGTGGCCATCGGCGGATGCGATAAGAACCTGCCGGGCAGTGCCATGGCGTTGGCCCGCCTTAATCTGCCGGGCGTGTTCGTATACGGTGGCACCATCATGCCCGGCAAGTACGGGCAGCGTGATATGAGCATTCAGGATGTGTTTTGAGGCGGTGGGGGCCCATGCCAAGGGGCTTATCAGCCGACAGGACCTGCGGGACGTGGAGGCCTGCGCCTGCCCCGGCGAGGGCTCGTGCGCGGGCATGTTCACAGCCAATACCATGGCCTCGGCAATTGAAGCCTTGGGGCTCTCGCTGCCGGGTCACAGCTCCATCCCGGCGGTCGAGGGGTTGAAGACCGAGGCCACGCGTCAGGCTGGGGCGGCGGCATACGACATGCTGGAGCGCGGGATTCGTGTGCGGGACATACTCACCAAGGAGTCCTTTGAGAACGCGATTGCGGTCGTATGCGCCACTGGTGGCTCCACGAATGCCGTGCTGCACCTGCTGGCCATTGCCCACGAGGCACATGTTGAGATTTCGCTGGACGACTTCACCCGCATCAGTGCGCAAACTCCCTACATCGCCGATATGAAGCCGGGAGGCCGCTATGTGATGGCCGATCTGAACCGGGCAGGTGGCGTGCCGCTGGTGATGAAGCGGCTTCTGAACGCTGGCGTTGTCCATGGCGGACCGATGACAGTGACCGGGCGCACCGTGGCCGAGAATTTGGAGGGCGTGGACGCCGACATGGAGCAGGCGGTCGTTCACCCGGTGAGCGCTCCCCTTTCACCCACGGGCGGGCTCGTGATTCTTCACGGCAACCTTGCTCCTGAGGGCGCGGTAATCAAGGTTGCCGGACACCAGATGCGCCGCTATCAGGGAAGGGCCAGAGTCTTCGACCAGGAAGAGGCCGCCTTCGACGCGGTCCAGAGGCAGGATATTCAAGAGGGCGACATCGTTGTTATACGCTATGAGGGGCCTAAGGGAGGTCCTGGGATGCGCGAGATGCTGGCGGTGACCGGCGCCATAGTCGGGCAAGGGTTGGGAGACGAGGTTGCTCTGCTTACGGATGGTCGCTTTTCCGGGGCTACGCACGGGCCCATGGTGGGGCATGTTGCCCCCGAGGCCGCTGTCGGAGGACCCATCGGGCTTTTGCGAGAGGGCGATATAGTGACCATTGACCCTGCTCAAGGGCTGTTGGAAGTGCAACTCACAGAGGAAGAGATGACGGACCGTCGTGCCCAATGGCAGCCGTTGCCGGAGCGGTACACCAGCGGAGCCCTGGCCAAGTATGCAAGGCTGGTAGGCTCTGCTAGTCACGGCGCGGTGACCGGCTAGAACGGGTCACCGAGTCACAAGGGGGAACTGAAGAGGGAAGATGACAACCGCGAGAGTCGAGACTGAGCTCCTGGACCGGATCAGACCGGGACTCGTTGCCTTGGTGACGGAGAATGCCAAGCGTTTGGCAGGACTCCAGCACTGCGATCTGCGTATGTCCATCAAGGAAGAGAAGGGTGCAGTAGCGGAAAACGGGAGCGAGAAAGCCAGTTCCGAGGGACTACACCTTCGACTTTGGTGTACGGGTCATCGCAGGCGGTCGTACCACGGCGCCCGGGTATTTCGGGCAAGTGCTTGGTTCAGCGGATGTCTCCCGCATCGAGCAAGTCGTCTGGGCCGGAATCCAAGAGGCGCATCGCCGCGCGCGTGCCAACGCCCGTCTGAAGAGCGCTGCCCGGAGGCGGCTGGGACCCGTGGGACAGAGCCTCACCACGTCAGGCTTGGCGCCGGTGGAAATAGCCCAGGATACCGTGCTCGCCACCTATGCGGTTGATCCGCGCACCGTCCCATTGACCGATGTGATGAGGATGGCGGTGGACTCCTGCAAGGCGACTCAGGTGAGCAACCAGGTTGTGTATAGCGCTGCCTCCGCATCCACCTTCATGCTCAGGGAACTCTTTTGCAGTTCGGAAGGCGCCGACATCGACCAGACTTTTGCCCAGACTGAGGGGTTCTGCATCGTTGTCTGCCAGAGCGAGCATGGGAATTTGGAGATATACGATTTTTCCGGTCACCAACGTGGCTGGGAGTTGCTGACTGAGGGATACGACAACGGGACCATAACCCTTCCGGATTGGGTCACCTTCTGCCGACAACTGGGCACCGACGGAGTGGAGGTTGCCAACGCACCACCCTTGAAGCCGCCTGATGAGGAGGTAGTGGTTGTCACCGATCCTCATTTCAATACGCTATTGGTCCATGAGGTGGTGGGTCACCCGTCGGAGGCGGACAGGGCCCTGAAATACGAGACTTCGTATGCTGGGCGTAGCTGGTTCTACAAGGATACCGATGACAACCAAATTGGCAGGCAGATCGCGTCGCCTCTGGTCTCAGCCTTCTCCGATCCCGCCATGGAGGGGTTCGGCTCTTTCAAGTACGACCATGATGGAACGCCGGCCCGTCGGGCATACCAGATACGAGAGGGCAACTTTGAGGAATTCCTCAACAATCGGCAGACGGCTGCCATTATGGGCGTCCCTCCCAACGGGTCTTTTCGGGCCACCGAGGCCAACCTAGTCCCGCTGATACGGATGACCAATACCGCCTTTGCGCCGGGCAACAGCGATCCGGCTGCTATCCTAGCCGACGTTGACCATGGTTATTACGTGCAGGGGCATCGCGTACCGTCCATCGCCGAGTCCCGGGAGAACTTCCGCATAACTGCAGTGAAGGTATACGAGGTCAAGAACGGACAGCTCGGGCAGTTGTACCGCGATGGTGGTATAACCTCAGACTCCCGCGACTACTTCATGCGTATTGATGCCGTGGGGAACGACTTTCGCTTATACCCCATACCCAATTGTGGCAAGGGGCAGCCTATGCAGGCCAAACGCATGAGCAACGGTGGGCCTACCATGAGAGGCATTGCCCGCCTGACTGGTCCGGGTGTATAGCCCGATGCACTATCCGCAGAAAGGGTCTGTGGCGACATGATTCCTCTAAGCGCTCTCAGGCGCTGCGTGAGAGATGCGCTCGAATACATCAAGACTCAGACTGATGTGGCTGAGGCAGAGGTATTCGCTTCCGCGAACGGGAACCTCACGGCCCGTCTCAACTACACCTCGCATATACCCAGCAATGGTGTGGAGGAACCGAAGTCGGTTGAACTCGGCAGGCTTGGGGATCCGAGTCGCCTTCAATACCCCGGAAGGCCTGAAAACCGGATACGGTAGTGAAGCCAGCGACCTGTCTGTGGAGGGTGCTAGGCGGGCGTTGGACAAAGCCCGGTTGGGTGCGGTTGTCGATAGAGAATATGTCTCGTTGCCAAAGCCGAAAGGCGTTCAGCCCAGTCTGCGCAAGTATCATGACCCGAAGATCATGCGTCTCACTGGAAGCGGCCTTGTGGAAGCTGCTTGGGAGACGGTCGAACAAGCCTTGAATGTGTTTTCGTCCTCGGAGGACCTGTTGAATGTAGCGGGGTCTCCTGAAGGCCTTAGGTCCCTCGGTCTGATCCTTGGAGGCGATGTAGTGTTCCTACAGGAGAGGATAGCGGTTGGCTCGACACATATGTCCCGCATCCTCACCGATGAATCGACTCTCGTCATGTCCTTGGCCACTGCGATGGTGGAGCAGCAGCTAGGCAAGGGAACAGGCTGTTTTGTAGCAAACAGGATTTCAGAGTTTGAGGGCCAGGCCGGAGCCGAGGCCGCGCGCAACGCTATTGCCTCTATGAACGGGCGCCGTGTAGATGGCGGTGCATACCGCGTGGTCCTGGGCCCACAACCCGTCACCGAGCTTTTGGAATGGGTCCTGATGCCCAGCTTAAACTTGGGAGCCTTTCATGCCAATATGTCAATGTTCAGAGGGAGGTTCGGGCAACAGGTCGCCTCGGAACAAGTGTCGCTCTATGACGACGGGGCTGCGCCGAATCTCGCCGCATCCAAGGGAATCACGGACGAAGGGCTTCCCACGGGCCGGGTGAATATCATCACCAACGGCAAACTCACGGGCCTGCTCGCGAACCACTATGAACAGCAGCGAATGCTTCATGACCCGAATGGACGGGAGAAACTGGGAGTAAACCCAAGTTCTGTGTCGGAAGGTATCGCTCCAAAGAATGGCTTTCGCACTGGGCGCGGGGGCGGTAGAAACTTCGATTCGCCGCCAGGGACCACACCCACCAACCTAATTGTCGAAGGACAGGACCCTTATAGCCGCCAGCAACTGTTGGAGTTGGTAGGTGACGGCCTATATATAGGGAGGATTTGGTATACCTACCTAGTCAACGGTGTGTCGGCGGGCGATTTCAGCGGCACGGTAGTCGGCGATTCCTATGTCATCGAGAACGGGCGCTTGGTGTCTCCCATAAGGCCGAATACGCTGCGATTGAACGACAACATAGGTAGAGTAATCTCAAACGTGCTTGGTATTGGCACGGAACGCACCGGTGTAGTGCGCTGGTCGTCCGATCAGGTAACCTGGGCCCCCGAAGTAGTGGTGGCAGACTTCCGAGTCGATGATATCGCGGAGTACATGGACAGCGTATACCGCTAATTGCCTCGGTCGTAACCGGGCAGAATATCAAGAGCGGGGCAATGACGGGGCCGAACGATGCTGAAATCACGCCAGTCCAGCGTAAGGACTTGTGCGATATCCAGGCGTTCCGCTACAGCGATCACTGATGAGTCTACTAGGTCCAGCCGGCTATCTGCATATTGAGTGAGGAGTTCGTCAATCCGGCGGAGGTCCGTGTGCGTTATCCCCTCCACACGAAGTTCGCCTTGCGCCAAGGAATGTGTGAAGGCGCGAACCGCGCCGCTGCCCAAACGGACATTCAAGAGGTAGGCGACCTCTGGGACCACAGTAATAGGGACAACTAGTAGCTCCCTAGTGTCTTGAAAGAAGCGGGTTACTCTTTGGTGGTCTTGGTCGCTACGGTCGGCCAAGGCGAAGAGTGGCCCTGTATCCACGAGTATTGGCATCTACTTGCGCCAACCATCCGTGCCGATGCCCTCCGCCAATATTTCCTCTGCACGTTCAGCGGTGTCGGTGTATCCACTGGCCCCTAAAGATGCAAAAGATGGGAGCTTGGACACCTCTCGGTTGGTCACTACGTATTCAGCCAGTGCCTCTCGTATGACGTGCGTGGGTGTTTTGCCCTTCTGCTCAGCTAGCTGTTGCAGGTCCATGTAAAGAGCTTGGTCTATTTGGACTGTGGTGCGCTTCATGCTCTACTCACTTTATGGTTCTTTATTGTTGATTAAGCATAACACACAGAATATGAATGTGCAAGTGAGTCTGATAAGGTTATCACTCTGTGTTATCTTGGCCCACTGAGAACTATTTCGCGTTGAACGGGAGTGGTGGCTTCCGGGCCTGTCTCGTACATGAAGGCATCAATCTCGGAGCGCATGCCGAACTCGGGCAGATAGATGCCCGGTTCGATAGTAAAACCGATTCCGGGCAAAATGGTACGCGTGTCGTGCGTCTCGAAACCATCGAGGTTCACTGCTTCGCCATGGACCTCCGACCCCAAGCTGTGACCCAGCCGGTGGGTGAAGCGGTCGCCGTACCCCGCGTGCTCGATATACTGTCGTGCCACGGCATCGACTTCCCACCCTTCCGTTAGTTGGCCGTTTTGCGTTCTCTCTCGCAAGAAATCCAGGGCTGCATCCCGGGCGCCGGTCACTCTATCAAACACTTCTTGGTGCTTCGGCGGAGGTTCAGGGCCCATGTAGGCTACCCAAGTGATATCGGCATACACGCTGCCGACGACCGTCTCCTTGGCCCAGAGGTCTATCAATAGCCAGTCACCTTCGCGGATCAGGCTACTGCCGCTTGGTTGTGGCAGATAGTGGGGATCGCTGCCATGCTCATTTACGGCTACTATTGGGCCGTCGGGGGATTCAATGCCTGCCTCCTTGAATTGCTGGTGAATGAATTGAGCCACTTGGAATTCGTTCACCGGAATTCGAAGATTGGCCCCTGCGTATTCAAAGGCTTCCAAGACGATGCGACCCAGAGCTTCGGCAGTCCTCAAGTGAGACCCTAACTGTTGGTCGTCCCAGCGTTGCGTGGAATATTGCAGCAGGTCTGCGGAGGAAACCACCTCAACCCCCAAACTTCGCACTAACTCCACTGTTCCTGCATCGACATGAGAAGCGCGAGGTATGGCGCCCATGGGTGAGTATTCCATCGCCACGTTACTGGCGGTGGGCAATACACGCTGGAGTTCAGCTATCATTGAGGGACGGTCTCGGTATGTCGTGGGAGCTAGCCCAGAATACTGTAGCGCTCCCGCATCAACATGGTGTCCTAGGATTTGGGGCTCACCGTTCGAGGGAACATACAGGAAGCAGGGGCGGGTGAGCATGGAGGTGGACCCCAAGAGTTCTGCAAACAGGGGATTGGACCCTCGGTAGCTGTGAACGAGCCAACCAGCCATCTGGCGTTGGGTCATGTATTCTTGAGCCTGCCTCACGACTCGGTCACTGATCACAAGAGGCCCCCTTCAGACGGTACTTTGCAGGAGGCCGCCATCCAACTGGACGTTGGCCCCGGTGATATAGCCAGCCTTTTCCGAGGCTAGGAACGCGATCAGGTCTCCCATCTCCTCAGGCTTGCCAGCTCGTCGCATAGGGACCTTACCGATCGCAGTCTTCAGGACCTCCGATTCATTTTGGCCTGTCCGCATGCCTTCTTCTCTGAAGAGAGCGGATACCCTTTCCGTGAGTACCAGCCCCGGTAGGACATTGTTCACTGTGATGTTGAAGGATGCTAATTCATTGGCTAGCGATTTTGCGTAGCCGGCAACAGCCAAACGACTTGATGTGGATAGGGCGGTGCCATGGTCGGGTTGCTTTACCTCGGCGGCGAGGATATTGATGATGCGGCCCCACTGCTGCTGCTTCATGAAAGGTATGACCTCGCGGCACATCCTCACCACGCTCATGAAGTTGTTCTCCATGGCATCTGCCCATAGTTGGTCGCCAGCCTCAGATGGACGGCTTGTAGGCGGGCCGCTTAGGTTGTTCACCAGAACGTCTATGCGCCCGAAGCGGTTGAAGGTATTTCGGACTACGCGCTTGATGTCATCGGGTACAGACAAATCGGCTTTGACAGCGAATACATGCTGTTGGGAACTGGAGCGGGCGATCTCTATCTCGGTTTTCCGAAGATCCGATTCAGTGCGGGCGGAAATGGTGAGGCTGGCTCCCTCCCTCGCCAGGGTCACGGCTATGGCCTTTCCCATGCCCCGACTCGAGCCCCCAACTATAGCTACCCTGTCCCTCAACCCGAGGTCCATTCACGCCTCCCTAGATGACGCCGTCATGATAATTCGCGCCATCGGCACAGAACAAGGCCGAGTTGACATAACTTAATATACCTAGATTGCTCCCGCCTGTGCCAATGCGGCCACCTGCTCCTCTGAATAGCCGAGTTCCAATAGGATCTCATGATTGTGTTCTCCCAAGAGGGGCGGGTGCTGCTTGATGGCCCCGGGCGTCTCCGAGAACTTCACCGGGATACCCGTCTGCTGTATGGAGCCAAGAGTAGGGTGAGGGACCTGCAGCAACATCTCTCTAGCCAGTACCTGCTCGTCTGTGAGGACATCGGCTACGTCGTTCACGGCTCCACAAGGGACTCCTGCACCCAGCAAACGCTCGACCCAATGGATAACGGGCTGTTTGTCGAACTGCTCTTGTAGCAGAGATATCAGTTTCTGCCGGTTATTCACGCGATGGGAGTTGTCGACATAGTCTGGGTGCTCGGTCAGTTCCTCCATCCCCATCCCTTGGCAAAACCGTTGCCAGAGACGTTCTGACCCAATAGCGACGTTGACGTACTTGTCATCGCTGCACTTGAAGGCTTGGTAGGGCACCAGAGTAGGATGCGCAGCCCCTTGTTTTACGGGCGCTTTGCCTGTCGCGAAGTAGACTCCGGCTTGGTACGTCAACCACGCGACTTGCAGGTCCAGCATGGAGATATCAATATATTGTCCCTCTTGTGAGGTCTGGCGCCGGAAAATAGCCGAAAGGACTGCAAAGGCTGCCAGCATGCCGGCCCCGATGTCGGTGAGAGCGATGCCCATCTTCATCGGAGGGCTCCCTGCGTCGCCCGTCAGGCTCATGATTCCGCCCATGCCCTGCATCACTTGATCGTAAGCCGACCGGTCGCGGTATGGCCCGGTTTGACCAAAGCCGGATATGGAGCAGTACACGATGCGAGGATTTATCTGGCGGACGGATTCATAGTCGATACCCAAGCGATTGACCACGCCCGGCGTAAAGTTTTCTACCACGACATCCGCACCCTTGGCCAAGGACATGAATACATCACGGGCCCGTTCGTCCTTGAGGTTCAGGGTCAGACTACGCTTGTTGCGATTGATTTGCAGGAAGTAGGCGGACTGGTCTCCAATATACGGTGGGCCCCACCCGCGGGTGTCGTCACCCGTGCCCGGCACTTCAATCTTGATAACGTCTGCCCCGTAGTCGCCCAACATCAAGGTGCAATAGGGTCCTGCAAGGGCGCGGGTCAAATCCAGCACTCGCAGGCCTTCCAGTGCGCTTGTCATAGTGTCCTCCGTGAGCCGAGAGTCCCTTGCCGGCGGTGCGGCAACGACAGAATCTAGGTGATTGGCGAGTCTGAGGGCTGAGGGTCTCTATGCGCCAGAGCCTTACGGTACTCCTCTGGTGTGTTCAGGTCGAGCAGCAGGTCGGGGTCCGACAACTCCAAGCGGTGCGTGCTACCGGCGTGGCGTCTCATCACCGCCTTCATTCCTTCCGCTTCCTCGGTGACTTCCGATAGTTCGGGTAAGAGAGTGGAGGTGACCGCCACAGGGTGCCCTCCCTTTCCTTGGTGGCACGGGATGGTAACCAAATGGTCACCCTTCGAATGGTGTTCGATGACTTGCGAGACTATGCGGGCAGACCGAGGCTGGTCCACGTTCAAAATTAGGATGAAATCAGAGTGCGCCTCGCTGATTGCCCGCAGACCTGCTTTAAGAGAGGTGGTCTTTCCCTGCAGGTAGTCCGGGTTGTGCACCCAGCGTACATTGGGGCGCCCCTGCAGAACCGGAGACAATTCACCGTGCCGGTGTCCCAGTACCACCACGATGTCAGTGCATCCACCCTCAGCCAGCGCCCTTACTTGGTGCTCCAGCAAGGAGGCGCCGTCCCAAGGAAGCAACGCCTTGAGTTGCCCCATGCGCGAGGACTCTCCGGCAGCCAGCAGGACTGCGCCGACTTCTGTCATGAGGAAAGTTAGTCGGCAGCTACCGAGGCTAGGGCTTTATTGATGGCGCGGTCGAAGTAGCGCTCGCTCATCTTCAACGGGCCACCGGAGCCACCGCGGCGATGGGCGATGATCTCGCCCAAGATGCTTACCGCCAGCTCTTCGGGGCTCAGGGCGCCAATGTCCAAGCCGACGGGAGAACGCACGGCCTTGAGCCTGTCCGGTGGGACCCCCATGGCAGCCAAGCGTTGGTAGATGAGCATCGTCTTGCGCTTGCTGCCGAGGAGGCCAATGTAACTGGCTGGCGTTCTGACCGCCGCCTCAAGCGCGTGGTCGTCATAGCGGTGGCCTCGAGTGCCCACAACTACGAAGGTATTGGCGTTGATGGGAATATCGTTCAAGCAGTTCAGGTAATCAGCTACCACGGTGCCCGCTGCATCGGGGAACCGCTCGGCATTGGAAAACTCTGGCCGGTCGTCGGCCACGTAAACCCGGTACCCCAAGGTCAAGGCCAACTGATAGCAGGCCTTGTTGACGTGCCCACCGCCCACGAGCACCAGGGTCGGAGGGCTGGTATACCCTTCGACGAAGAGTTCCGTGCCGTCACCGGTACGTACGAACTCGTTGATGCCCAAGCCGCTCACCCGGTTCGCCACCTCAAGGGCCATGTCGTCCAGTTCGACTGTGCCCAGGGTTCCTTCACGAGTACCGTCTTCACGGAAGAGTACTTTGGCGCCCAATTCAGGAGGGCCGTTGACCACAGTCGCCACTGCAATGGGTTGGCTTCCCTCGTAGGATTCCAGTATCTGGCGACCGTAGGGCAAATAGTTCTCCGCCTCCCATAGAGGCTCGAGGAAGAAATACATGGTGCCGCCACAGACCAAGCCGTCGCGGGCGGCTATATCTTCATTCAACAGATAATCGCGGAACTCCGGTCCGCCACGATGGCGAAGGATTTCCTTGGCGGCGAACCAGATATCGCCTTCCACACACCCGCCTCCCAGTGTGCCCACACCACTTCCGTCCTTGCGGACCAGCAGTTTGGCTCCCGCCTTCTGGGGCGTGGAACCCTTGGTGCGCACCACCGTAGCAAGGACGCACTCCTGCCCCTCATTCAACTGCTTGACCGCTTCCTGAATCACTTCTCTCATGCGGTTCGCCTTTTATTGTGAAGTCTGCACAAGGATAGCAGTTTTGTTGCTGTCCTTCAAATGAAGTCGGCCTCGCCCTTCGTTGATCCGATGAAAGGCCCTTTGCTATGAGTCCCGTCTACGTTGTAGCAGTTGCGGGTGCTGTGTACAATCCCGCTTGCACCTACAGGATGTTCCGCTTGCCGGGGGAGTTGGGCGTTTCATGGATGACAAGATAGAGAAGATCAACCAACGCTGGAACGAGGTCAAACCCAAGTCATGGGGCAAGAATGCCCAGAGTTCAGAGCGCGAGATGCTCCATGTATTTCTGGATAGGGATGAGTTGCCGGAGTGCATGGTCAAGGGCACCCTCTTGCCGGAGGAGCCAGGACCCAGGGACCAGTTCGTATCCGGAGTGGTGGTGGCTACCAACAAGAGGCTAGTGGCTGTGGGAGGGGAAGGCATTCGGCGCTCACCCACCTGCACCGTGCTCGAATACAGAGATATTTCGACAGTGACCCATGAGTCCGGGATGTTCAACGCCAGCATCCGAATTAGTGGCCCTGCCCTCAGGGCTAGGAAAATCGATGGGGTTCGCGACAAGAAAAGCGTAGAGCCTTTTGTAGACCACCTGCTTGCCAAAGTCGCTGAGCAGGTCGCGAAAGCCAAGGCGGAGAAAGAACTCGAAGAGCAGACAGAAGAAGAACAAACGGAGGAAGCGGTAGCCGATGCATCTCCTGCTGATTCCGAGTGTTGACGTCCCCTAAAGGTAGTGGCTTAAGGCCAACGGTGGTTCTATCCGCCTGATATGATGCACCCCTCAACCAACCTTTCCGGAAAATCCCGGCACCGTTGGGGGCGCTCCTCATAAATGCGACAGGATGCCGTCGCGTCATCCAGCATGGGGCAATGGCTTCCTGAGTGATCGGCGAAACGGACCCAGCCCATCCCTTCAGGTCTGCTTTCCACAGTCAACTCCACGCCAAACTCGCTTGCTCGCCGCTGAAGACGTGAGACCTCGTGGGCCTGAAGGGTCAGGATCATGGCACCCCGACAGCACTGGGCGCGGCACTCGACCCTGCACAGACGACTAGCCTCCTCAGTGCTCAACCCTGGGGTGAGATGAGGAGGCAACGCGTCTCTCCAGTGGAAATAATCTGTATGGTTCGGGCTAGCTCTTCTCGTCGACTACGTGCTGTATGGCTCTGACAATCTTGTCGTAGCCCGTGCAGCGGCAAAGGTTGCCAGCGATGTTGAGGCGGATGTCGTGCTCGCTGGGGTTGGGCATGCGTTCCAGCAACGCTTTGGCGGAGATGATGAAGCCGGGAGTGCAGAACCCGCACTGGAGGGCTCCATAGTCAATGAAAGCCTGCTGGATAGGATGGAGGCTGCCACCTGCAGCTACGCCTTCGATAGTGGTGATCTCGTGACCGTCGGCCTCAAGTCCCAATGCCAAGCAGGAATCGATAGCCTTTCCGTCGAACTGAACGGTGCAAGCTCCACAATTCCCGTTGCTGCAACCCTCTTTGGTGCCAGTGAGGCGCAACTCGTCGCGGAGTACCTCCAATAGGGTCTGCCATGGCTTTACCAACACTTCGACATCCTCGCCATTCACCTTGAAGGCGATGGGTGTCCTTGTCATCCTGCGCTGTTGCACATTGCCTCCTGATTTATAGAGCGTAGAAGTGGTTGGACTACAGCCCGTCTAGTTGATTCCCAGGTCGTTCAGGCATTGCTCCATGGTCCTGCGGGTCAGGACCTTGCATAGCTGGCGCCGGTATTCGACAGTGCCACGAACGTCGTTGATGGGGCTGGCGGAATTGGGGGCCAGTTCGGCTGCTTGCCGCACCAAGTCCCGGGTGATTACCTGGCTTTCGAGGGCCGCCTCAGTTTCCCGTGCACGCACGGGCGTGGGTGCGACGGAAGCCAGAGCCACCCGTGCTTGGGTGCAGCGGTTGGTGCCCGGCTCTACGGCGATCATGGAGGCTGCGCCAGCGACGGCGATGTCCATTTCTTCGCGGGGGATGAAGCGCTGGTAGTGGCCCGAACTGTTGGCAGGGGGCTCAGGCAGGAACACTTCGACCAAGAGTTCATCAGGGCCTAGGTCGTTCTGGCCCGGACCCTTGAAGAAGTCTTCCAAGAGCATCTTGCGCCAGCCATTGGAGCCGCGTATGTGCGCTTCCCCACCGTAGGTAATCAGTGGAGGAATGGTGTCGCCGGAAGGGGCGGCATTGCATACGTTACCGCCTATGCCAGCGCGGTTTTGGATCTGGATGGACCCGATGAGTTGGGTGCTGTCCTGTACCGATGGATAGTGCTCGGCGACAGGCGCATAGTGGTAGACGTTGGAACAAGAGACGCCAGCCCCTATGTGCAGGCCCTCGCCAGCCACATACTCGAGGCGCTGCATCTCGGGAATGTTCTTGATGTCCACCACCAGCGAGGCTGTCCGGCGACCCACTCGCAACTGGTCGATGAGGTCGGAGCCCCCGGCAAGCGCCCGGGCTTGCCCGTTGGCCCCCGCCATGGCGGCGACGGCATCATCAAGGGTACGAGGCGATACGAAATCAAACGGGTGCAACTACATCCTCCTCCTAAGGGGGTACAAATCCGCCCCATTATAGGCGTGACATAAGGCTTGGGCAAGTTGAGCCCAAGGACAAGTGGCAGCGTGAACGCTAAATCCCTACCGGTACCAGCCCATCCCGCCGTAGTAGCCCCGCAGGTATGCGATCTGGCCCCCGTGGGAGAGGTTATCGTTGAGGAGGACGCCTAGGGCGTCTCCGATGGTGACCATGTTGGGTGGTGCGGGGAAGGGGACCTGCTTGGCAAGGCCTTCTTCGGTGAGGGACTGGAGGTATGCCTTGGTGGCGTCCCTGACGGCAGTAACGTAGCCCAGCAGTACGTCCTTCGACGGTGCCTGCCAGGCGGCTACTTTGGCCGCGTCCCAACCCATGCCGAAGTCAGCGGGGTCGTTAGCCATGCCGAACTTCTCGTGCCACCCCTCGCTGGTCCAGAGGGGCGCCTTGTCTTGGAAGCGCATGTGAATGAAGTTGTCGCATACGCGGTTCAAGTGCCAGAGCGTCCAAGCTGCAGAATTGGACTGGTCATTGGGCTGGAGGACCATCACCGAGTCGTCCATGTCTGCTATAGCGGCGTCTACCATCTGCCAGTTGCGCTCCAGTGCCGATAGGGTGGTTTCTGTTGGTGGCATTGCCATTCCCTCCTGCGTTGTAGGTCTTGAGTGGTCTGCGGGCTGGCTTATGTGCCCAGTGCTTTCTTGCGGTTGGTGACGTAGTCGACTAGGACATACTCGCCGAGGTGATCGGGGCTGCTGTAGAAGGCCCGGCCGCGGTTGATCCGGGTAATCTGGTCGACGAAGTTCATGAGCTGGTAGTTGTTCTCCAGCATGAAGGTATTGATTACGATGCCTTCCTGGGTGCAGCGTTTCGCTTCCTTCATGGTCTCGGTGATGGTGCGGGGGCTGGGCGGGTAGCTGAAATAGGACTGATCCCCTTCGAGGTGGGCAGTGGGCTCGCCGTCGGTGATGACAATGATCTGACGGGTGCCTCCCTTGTCCCGAGAGAGGAGGCGTCGGGAGAGGAGAAGGGCGTGGTGCAGGTTGGTACCCGAGGTCCAGGAGTTCCAAGTCAGCTTGGGCAGGTCTTCCTCCGTGATTTCCCGAGCGTAGTCGGAGAAGCCGACGATGTGGAGGACATCGCGTGGGTACTGGGTGTGAATCAGGGCGAAGAGGGCCATGGCAACCTTCTTGGCTGCCACCCATGCACCGAACATGCCCATGGAGCGGCTCTGGTCGAGCAGCACCACTGTAGAGGTGCGGGTCATGTGCTCGTTGCGGAATATCTCGAAGTCGTCAGGGGTCAGTTGCAGCGGGACCTGCGGGCCGGTGCGGACGATGGAATTCTTGACAGTGGTGTGAAGATCGAGGTTGAAGGGGTCGCCAAACTCATAGTGCTTGGTATCGAAAATGGCGTCTCCGCCTGAGCCACGGGTGTCCAGTTCATGGGTACCTACGCGGTCTTTCTTGAGTTGTGCAAAGACTTCTTTGAGGGCTTTCTGGGCGATCTTGCGTATGCCTCGGGCCGTGAGGTCAGGCTGGTTTTCGTCGGTAATGTAGCCGGCTTCCTTCAGGGCCTTCATCAGTTGCTGTAGCTGCTCCCAAGTACGACGCGCTTCCTCACCTAAGGTCTGCGCCAGTTGGTCGAGGTCGACTTGGTCAAGGTCGCCGGTTCGCAGGGCTTCCGATATGGCCTGTTCAAGTTGGTCCATCCCCTGAAGCTGGCCCATGAGCTGCATCGCTTGGTCGAGGGTCAGGCTGTCGTCCCCCAGGAAGGGATATTCCCGGCGCATGTCGTCTATGGGCATCATTTGACCCATCAGTTGGGCCAGTTGCGCCATCTCTTGCTGCAGTTCAGGGTCGAGGGACGCGTTGAGAGCGTCTTCCAGTTCTTGCCGGGCTTCAGGGGACATGCTGTCCATCATCGACTGCATCTGGGACATCTGCTGGGACAGCATCTCCATTAGTTCTTCGAGGCTCTGCGGCGGGTTATCGCCAAACATGGGGCCGTACTTCTCCATGAAGCCGTCGAAGTCGGGCTGTCGCCCAGCCATCTGGTCGCGGAGCATCTGGTTGAGGTCGCGCAGCATGTCGCGCATGCCCTGCTGCTGTTCCGGGGTCATGTTCTGCAGACTCTGGGCCATCTGCTGGCCCATGTTTTGCGCCATCTGCTGCCGCAGCATGTCCAGCAACTCCTGGAACATCTGCTGGGCTTCCGGGTCCATGAAATCGTATTCCATTAGCTGCTGGATCTGACCACTTGGGCTGTCGGGCAGAGCGTCCAGTTTCTCCACGTTGGACTGGGCGCGCTGCTGCAGCATCTTGTAGAGGGACTCGTATTGCTCGCGTTCCGCCCCGCCGTCGGCATCCATGTTCTGCCAAGCATCGGCCTGCCCGCGGGCCTGCTCCAGCCGCTTGTCGATGCCTTGACGTTCGGTCTGGATGATTTCCTTCAGCTTTTCCTTGAGGTCATCCATGACGGAGTCCATGTTGTACTGCTGGAGTTGGTCACGGCGCTGATTGCGCAGTTGCTCCATGAGGCGCTGCATGCCGGGCATCTGCTGGCCGGAGCGGTCCTGCATGCCTTGGCGCATCATGTCGCGAAGGGCGCGCCACATGTCGCCGTGCTGGAAAAGCTCGTTGGAAAGCTGGTCCAGCACCTCATCGGCATCCATGTCGAAGAGGTCCTGGGTACCGTCCCACTGGGAGTAGCGGTAGGCCTTGTACAGCATTCTATTCCCCCTTCTCCAATGGGGCCTTCTCCAAACGGGCGGCTGGGGGCTATCTAATCACATAAGAAAGACAGCGTATCCGCTACTCCCAAGCCCGGTTGTCCACCGAGGACTCGTAAGTGGCCCCCTCTGTCACGAGGTCGGGATAGCCGAGCATCCACTGGTAGGTGTAATCGAACCGCTCCCGCGTGTAGGGAGTGGGTGGGGCATACAGGAGCCGCCAAGTCTGCACGTCTTGGGGTTCGAGCAGACCGCCTGCCTCGGCCACGAAATAGTGGACGTATTTTTCAGGGTTCGCATTGATCATCTCAGCGGCGCGGCCCTCGGCTCGGAACATGGCAGCTAGGGTAGGGCCGTCGAGTTCATCGCCCGCTGCCTCGCTGCGGGTGGAATGGGTCTCCATGATGATGCGCATGCCGTTCTTCTGGGCCACGCTGATCCACGGCTCATTGAAGTTCCCCGCGGCAGCTTCACCACTGGCCACAGCCTCGAGCCGCTGCCGCATGGTCCCGGAGTCGGTGATGTTGATCCGGTCCTTGGCCACAAAACCCTCAAGCATCTTGAGGGTCGTGAAATGCGAGCCATTGAAGGGGCTGACGGCCACCGGAACATCGGCCAACTGCTCGGGCTCATAGATGTCGCTGCCAGCCCGGGTGATAATGGCCATCTTCGACATGGCAGCTCCGAGGGCGACGATCTTGGAGGGACGCTGACCGCAGGACTCGGCCTCCACGGTGCGCTTCATGATGCCCCACTCGCACATGCGGAACTGGTCGACGCCGCCCGTGTTGTACAGGGCCTCCATGGTGCGGTCGAAAATAACCTCCTGCATGGCACGGCGGTCTGAATCAATCTGGGCCGTGCCTGGAGTGGTCACGACTTCAAGGTCAAGTCCCTCTTCGCGGAACAGCCCCTCATCGCGGGCTACCAAGACCGCGAGGTCATGCACCGCGTTCATCATCGAAACTCGCACCTTCTTCAGTTCCGCTTGGGTTGCCATGGTCATTTGCTCCTAGGTATGGATTCTGCGCATGGGGTGAGGACCCTCGCAATGAACCCCATGGGATTTCGGGCCATTATAGCAGTGGCACGGAGAGCCGTCGTGGGCGAAATGTCATGCCCACACGCAGTCACAGAGGCTGCCCCACGAGAGAAACCCCGGCGCTTCTAATCAGTCACCAGCAGGGCTTCACCTAGGTATTGGGCTTCACACCCTCCATATACGTCGCATCGCTGAATGGGTCGGGCCCAGCGAACGCCCAGAGCAGGTTGGCCACGGAGTCGCCAGCATTGCCCCAAGCATGAGGAGCATGGGCGGGGATGATGACGGTGTGACCCGGCCCGAGGGTGTGCTCCTCGTCATTCACCTTGACCCATACAGTGCCGTCGAGCACCAGCATGGTCTCCTCGACGGTATGGCTGTGTAGTGGTGCAGCCCCGCCCGGATCGACTTGGTTTTCCAGCAGGCTAACGCCTTCAGCGCCTGTACTTTTGTGGGCCAGAAAGCGCCCGCGTATGCCGGGGCGCATATTCAGTTGGGGCAGGTCGTCGTGTTTGATTACTGGCATTTGTCTCTCGTCCATTCTCCTCCCCATTACCCTTGGAGGTAGGGTAGGGGAGTCCTTTCCATGTGTTCGATGCTATCCCTAAATCAACCGCAAAAACTCAGCAGCATTGTCATACATGTGCTTCCGCAAAGCGTCTGGCCCGAACTGCGGCCAGAAGTCCCACTCCATCACCATTTTCGCCGTCTCGGGGTAGTAGCACTGCCCGTGGGGGTAGTCCGACTGGTGCATCAGCGTGTTGGTGCCCAGTATCTCCACGCAGGCCTTGGTCATCTCGGGGCCCTCGTAGGCCTCGGCAGCGCACCGGAACTTGCCCATCTGGGCATATTCCAGCGGGGTGTACTTGAGGGTCGGGGTCACGCCGTTTACGTACTGCAAATGGAAGTTGAGGCGCAGCAGCCAGTTGGGCAGCCAGCCGTGCCCCACCTCGCAGGTGGCAGCGCGGAAGTTGGGATAGCGGTCGAACAAGCCTGACACGATGAGGTAGGCGCACAGACGCTCGGCCCCCCATGGATGGGCGGCCGTGCGGGCGACGACAGCGTTGCCCCAGATGTCGCGGTAGCCGGGGAAGTAGGGTGGCTCCATGAAGAAGGAGTGGTGAATCAGCGGCAGGTCGGCCTCGTTCATGGCGGCCCACAGGGGTTCCAGCTTGGGGTGGTCGACAGGAGTGCCAGCGGGCAGATGGACCCAGACAGCGGCGGCCCACTTCTCGTTGGCCATGGCGTTCACTTCCGAGACGGCCCACTCCACGTCATGGGCATTGACCTGGATGGAACTCTTGATACGGTCGGGGTACTTGTGGGAATAGTCGGCCATGTAGCGGTGATAAGCACGGTACATGCCGTGGGCAAGGGTCTGGTCTTCTACGGCGGTGAGGGTGGCAGCCCATGGACTGGGAAAAATGAAATCGACGTCACGCCCCTCGCGGTCCATGTCGGAGATCCTGCCGTCGACGTTCTCCTCCTCCACGCCCGGGGTGTTGGGAGCGCGGTGGAACTTGATGGTGCGCCCCTCCAAGGCCCCGCGTCCGCCGACCACAGGGGTCTCATCGTCGGCAGTGGGGGCGGTGCCGGGGAAACGATCATAGGGGATGGCCCCCGCGGTAAGGTTGGTGTGGGAGACGCCGTCGGGCCGGACGAAGGTGCGGCGGTAGGGGTCTAGCTCTGGCAGGCGGTCGCGGAAGCTGGGCTCGACGTATTTCTCAAGGATTTCCATGGGAGGTCCAACGTGGGTGTCCATGTCGATGATCTTGTAGCCGTCTCGCATGGTGTGTACCTCCTATGTGTTCATCTCCGTTCCGGGCTGGTGTGGGGCCAATAGTACACCGCGTTAATGGGTGGAACAAGGCGGAAGGTGGCCTATTCGATGGCGTAGCCCCATGCCACGATTCGACCAGACTTCAGACCATGTATCCGCCTCTGTCAGTAGCAAAAACGTCAAGCGTTGACCCATGGTCACTGCTGTATCGACTCTAGCAACTCCAACAAATCATCCGGCAATGGTGCAGTGAACTCCACCCACTCGCCCGTGGAAGGGTGCGTGAACCCCAGCTTGTGAGCGTGGAGGAAGTGGCGTTGCAGTTGTGGGTGTTTACGCCCGTATACGGCGTCACCGACCAGGGGATGGCCGATGTGGGCGAGATGCACACGTATCTGGTGGGTGCGCCCGGTGTGGGTGGTCACGTCTAGGTAGGTGGCGTCTTGGAAGTGGCGCAGCACGCGGTAGGTGGTCTGAGCGGTGCGCCCATCAGAAACTACGGCCATGCGCTTGCGATGGACGGGGTGACGGCCCAGCGGAGCGTCAATGGTGTCCTGAGCACGAGTGATTCGTCCGTGTGCTAGGGCTAAGTAGCCTTTGGACATGGCGCGTTCCTTCAGTTGGCGGGAGAGGTGGACATGGGCCGCTTCGGTCTTGGCGACCACCATGAGCCCCGAGGTGTCCTTGTCCAGGCGGTGGACGATACCGGGGCGCAGGTAGCCGCCAATGCCGGGAAGGTCGGGAGCCAAGGCCAATAGAGCGTTGACCATGGTATGGGCGGGGTGGCCCGGCCCCGGGTGTACGGAGAGGCCAGCAGGCTTGTCGACGACCAGCAGGTGCTCATCTTGATATGCCACATGGAGGGGGATGGGTTCAGGCTGTAGTTCGATGGGTTGGGCTGGGGGGATGGAGAGCACGAGGCGTTCCCCGGGACGCAGTCTGCGGGAGGGCTTGCAGGGGCCCCCGTCCACCAGCACATGGCCCTCCTCGATGAGGGACTTGATGCGGGAGCGGCTCAGGGATGGCTCGACGCGCGCGAGATAAGCGTCGAGGCGCGCTTCTTCCTGCTGGACGGTTAGTACCTGCCGGCGGGCTACTGCTTCAGGTCCCATTTTCAACGGTCACCAGCATCCCTGCCAGCAGGGGGAACTTCGGTGCGTTCTATGGCCCCGCAATTGATGCATCGCCTGCCCCGGGGGACGTTTACCATCGACCAGTCGCAGAAAGGACAATCCAACGGAACGACTGCTGTGTCGCTGGGGCCGCGTCCGTAATCTCCCCGCAACAGCACCCAAGCGAGCATGAATATGCCCACGACGATGGAGGCATCGGCCACGTTGAACACCGGCCATGGGCCGATGTCTATGAAGTCGGTCACATGGCCGAGGCGCACACGGTCCAACAGGTTGCCTCCCGCCCCGCCCACCTGCAGCCCCAAACTGAGGCGCAGCATAAGCGAGGGGTTGCTGGAATTACGGTATACCAGTAGGAGTATCCCTATACCCACCAGTGACGCGATGATCAGCGGGAAGGTGAGGTCCTGGAACAGCCCGAATGCGGCCCCGGAGTTGTAGACATGGACGATTCGGATAGGGCCTTCATAGGGGATGGAATCAAGGTAGGGCACCAGATTTGTGCGCACAAAGTGCTTGGTGATTTGGTCCGCCGCGAACACCGCCGTGGCCAAACAGAGAAAAAGGGAATCGCGGTACCACGGGGCCGCTGTGCGTTTGGGCTTCACCCCTTTGGCGGCCTCCATCTTCTAGACCGGGTCCACGCTTACTTCAGGCCCACGGTCGCTTCCGACACATTCACTTTAAATTAGCTGCGAAGAAATCAGCGACATGGCCCGCTGCTTCGGCTACAAGGGAGCCCCAGAAGTGGTCTGCTCCCTCTATGACGTGGTACTCGGCGGGCTGGGACATGGACTTTACGAAGGAGTTCAGGTTGTCCAATGGCACCGCGTGGTCTTGGTCGCCACACACCACCAACTTGGGTCGGCAGTCGTTGGGCAGGGCGCTTTCAACGTAGTAGCGCGTCGGTGGCGAGATGAGAGCGAAAGCCCGGCTCTCCTTGTAGTTGGCAAGACCTTTCAGGATCATGCCCGACCCGAAAGAATAGCCCGCTAGGCCAACCCGCTTCCCATCGACTCCCGGCAGGTCGCCGAACATGTCCAAGGCTGACCTGACGTCATCCACCTCGCCCTCGCCTTGGTCATGGGAGCCTTGGCTGTTGCCCACGCCTCGAAAGTTGAAGCGGAGGGCTGCCATGCCGCGGGAGACCAGTTCGCGATAGATGCTCATCACCACGAAGTTGTCCATGTTCCCGCCCATGAGTGGGTGAGGATGGCACAGCACCACCCCAGGCACCTTCCCATCAGGGTCATCGGGCAAGCCGAATACCCCTTCCAGTTCCAGTTCGCCGCTGTTGAAGGAGATGGCGCTCTGCCTCACGATGCCTCCTCGGACACCTTTATAGCCGTGGCGATAGGCTGCGTTTCCACTCATGATAAGTAGGCCATCTCACCTTTGGCAAGAACCGGCCCTGACACTGGCGCATTGACAATCTCAAACGGGCGTTCTATTGTGTGCTAAGAGGACGCAGTAAAACTGACTCCATCGGTCAGCCCGGCGATTTCTTTGGAGAGACTTCTCTCATCGAAAAGAACGCCATGCCGAATCGGGCCTGTGGCAGTACAGAATCCGTAGCTGTCACAGCTACGGCAGTGGCAGAACTGGCAGAAAAAATAGCTACAAAAACGTGCTCCGCAGCTACGACCAGTCTGCCAGTGCAGCTACGAATCAACGATCTACTTGCCGCCTGCTCCCAGTCCTTGAGCGAACGAAACGAAAAGGAGACCATCGGAGAGCAAAGGCGTCCCACGACCCCGCCCCAGGACAACCGTGAGACTAAATGGTCAGCTACGGCCTAGATACGCCAATGAGACGAATGAGACTACTTCCAGATACGATGTAATGTGTTTTAGCTACGACGAACGTCTCGCGGCAGCGACGAGCGAGGTACCAAGGGCTCTGGATGTAGACCCTCAGTCCTGCACATACCAAAAGGTTGATGATGCAGTAAAATGCCGGAACACAGTCCCACTTATGCTAGAGACCACTGGCATGGCACAGGAGAAGTTACATGAAGGTCTATGACCTGCGGAGCGATACCGTTACCCACCCCACCGAGGAGATGCGGGCAGCTATGGCCCGGGCCGACGTTGGCGACGACGTCATGGGGGAAGACCCCAGCGTCAACCAACTGGAAGAGATGGCAGCCCAGATGGTGGGCAAGGAAGCCGCTGTGCTGGTGGCCAGTGGCACCATGGGCAATCTGGTGTCCATTCTCGCCCAGACCCAGCGGGGTGATGAGGTCATTGCAGGCACCGAGTCCCATGTCTTCTGGAACGAGTGCGGCGGAGCATCGGTGATGGGCGGGTTGCAGTTGAGGCAGGTGGCCAACGACTACCGCGGCATGATGGACCCGGATGAGGTGGACCGGGCCATCAGACGCCCCGGCAACATCCACTTCCCCCGCAGTTCATTGCTCTGCTTGGAGAACACCCACAACAGGTGCAGTGGAGGCATCCTCACGCCGTCGGACACCAAGGCGTTGTGCGACGTGGCCCATGCCCACGGGATGCAGGTGCACTTGGACGGGGCTCGTATCTTCAACGCTGCCATAGCATTGGAAGTGCCCGCCACGGAGCTTACCAAGGATGTGGACGACCTCACCTTCTGCCTCTCCAAGGGACTCAGCGCCCCGGCGGGGTCGTTGGTGTGTGGTGACCGCGATTTCGTGGACCGGGCGCGTAAGTGGCGCAAGGCTGTTGGCGGAGGGATGAGGCAGGTGGGAGTGCTGGCAGCAGCCGGCATGGTAGCCCTGCAGACCTGTATCGAACGCTTGTCGGATGATCACGCCAATGCGCGACGCTTGGCCGAGGGGTTGGCGGAGATACCGGGCCTGTCGGTGGACCCCGACCACATACGCACAAACATCGTGTTTGTGGAGGTCGATCCCAGCTTGGGGCCTACGCCTGAATTCATCAGGCGCATGAGAGAAGAGGGCGTCCGGGTCTCCTACCCAGGTGAGCGGAACTTTCGCATGGTGACGAACCGGCACATCACTGCCCAAGACGTGGATGAAACCTTGGGGATAGTGTCGCGAGTGGCGCGGGAAGCTGCTCCTGCCAGCCACTGAACTGAAGGGTCTGCACGGGTTTCTTAAAGTGACGGGGATGGGCCATGACCAGGGCTAGCCGGTTCCTTCCCGTTGTTCTTTTCGTTCTCGCCCTGATGGCGTTGTGGGCCCTGCGGCCTGCTGGACAGGCGATGGCCAACGGCTCCCACGAGGACAGCATCGAGGCCTTCTACGGTGCCGCGGGAGACTACGTGGTCCGGGTGGAGGCCATTCCCGTCGTGGGGGACCTGCATCTCGTAGTCTATCTGACGGAGAAAGACGACACGCCGGTGCAGGGGGCCGAGGTGCATGCAACCGGCGTGGGACCGGAAGGCCTTCGGATTGGCCCCGCCTCCAATATCCCACAAACGGAATACGACCCCAGCCTCTACTCGGTGACGTTGCTTGGAGCGTTAAAAGAGGGAGTCTGGGACATCAGCCTCCGGATTGATCCGGAGGGTCTCGATGTAGGGTTTCCCATCGAATTGCGGGAGCCGTCGAGTTACAACGAGTTGCTGATCGCCGTACTGGCGGCCTTCCTGCTCTTTTTGGGGTGGATGGTGTTTTCATGGAGGAGACAAGCGGCGAGGAGGCGAGCGGGTAGGGCCTCCTAGGGTTGTCCTGTATACAGTTGAAGTGTCGTGTGCCGGTGTAATGCCTCGAAATCCGCGTCCCTGTGCAAGATCGGGATTCCGGTGCGTATAGCTATGGCACCGATAAGGCAATCGATGAGATTACGGATGGTTTCCCCTTGCCGACGACACGTGCGGTAAAGATATGCAGCAGTGTCATAGTCCATGGGACGAGTAGGAATGGTTGTTGCGCGGGCTAGGAGACGGTGCATATCCCGGAGTTGTGAATCGTCCCGTGCTCCAGCCAGCAGTTCCAATCGTACAGGGTGGCAAGTGGCAATGTCGCCGGCTATAAGGTTATCCACTGAGAAACAGACCGGCGAACCAGTGTCCCGGAGGAACTCTATCCATGCCGAGGTGTCTACGAGGACCACTGGACCGCGGCTGCCTCGCATGGCCTCAAGGTCACCATCCCAGCCAGTGCCTCGCAGTGCGCGTGCTTCGTCTACCGACAAGGGTTCACGTGCTAAAGTCTGGAGCGCCAAGTTAACAGCTTCACGCTTGGTGGATAGACGAAAGCGTCGCATCACTTCGGCGCAAGCTTGGTCATCGATATCTATGTTTGTGCGTGCCATACACCTTGTATTATAGCACGGCACAAGGCCTACCTAGTGTGCTCTCTCTTCCTGCTGAGACCACCATCGTTCCAAGCGTTCCGCTGCTTCTTTTTCCTTGCCCTGCTGGGTTGGTTCGTAATAGCGGTGGTCTTGGACGGAGGGTGGGCGGAATTCCTGTTGGACGAAGTGGTCTGGGTGGTCGTGAGCGTATTGGTAGCCCCGGCCGTAACCTGCGCCGCGCATGAGGCCAGTGACGGCGTTGCGAAGATGCAGGGGCACCGGGTCGTTGCGGGTGTTGCGGACATCTTCGCGGGCGCGGTTGAGAGCAGCGTAGGCTGAGTTGCTCTTGGGGGCGGAGGCAAGGTAGATGGTGGCTTCGGCAAGCGGGATGGCGCCTTCGGGCAGGCCGACGAAGTGGACGGCTTGCTGGGTAGCCACTGCCAGAGAGAGGGCTGACGGATCGGCTAGGCCGATGTCCTCGGCGGCGAGGATGACTATGCGACGGGCGATGAACATTGGGTCTTCGCCTGCTTCGATCATGCGGCACAGCCAGTACATGGCGGCGTCGGGGTCAGAGCCTCTGACTGACTTGATGAAGGCGGAGATGTGGTCGTAGTGCTGGTCGCCGGCGCGATCATAGAGGACGTTTCGGCGCTGCAGGGCTTCCGTCATAGTATCCATGGCTAGCCTGCGGACACCGTCTGAGTCGGGTGAGGTGGTGTAGCAGGCCGTCTCCAATCCGTTGAGAGCGACCCGGGCATCGCCATTAGCGGTGTTGACGAGGTGAGCCATGACGTCGTCATCGAGCATGACGTTGAGGATACCCAAACCCCGATCCGAGTTGGCGAGTGCCCGTTGTACGATTAGGCGCACGTCGTCGTCGCTGAGAGAGGTGAGGGTGAAGACGCGACACCGGGAGAGAAGAGGGGCGATGACCTCGAAGGAGGGGTTCTCGGTGGTGGCTCCGATAAGGGTCACGGTGCCGTCTTCGACATGGGGGAGTACGACATCCTGCTGCGACTTGTTGAAGCGATGAATCTCGTCGACGAACAGAATGGTGGCACCCCGCTGTTTGGCCCTCTCAACCACTTTCCGCAGATCAGCTACGCCCGAGGTCACCGCGCTGATGGCCTCGACGTGTACGCCGGACACCTCGCCGATGAGCATGGCGAGGGTGGTCTTGCCTGCCCCTGGGGGTCCCCAGAGTATGATGGAAGGGAGGCGCTGGGCCTCTATGGCACGGCGCAGCACCCGTCCTGGGCCAACGATTTCCTCCTGTCCTACAAACTCGTCGAAGGTCCGGGGACGCATGCGCGCGGCCAAGGGGGCTTGGGAGGGCACGTAGCTGGGGTTTGAACTCACAGCCTCCTCTCCACCGTCGACTAATGGCAGCATAGGAACTGGACGGTCGTGGCGTTGCCGACGGGTGGACATAGGGTAAGTGTAACGCGCCCACGGGAAGCGTTCCACATATGTTCCACAATAGGGCCGAGTCCAGAGCCACTATGCTATACTCTCCAGCTATGGACAGGATTGGTGATGCCTTCCGAAGAGCGCACAGTGAAGAACGTACTGCACTGGTGGTGTTCCTCACAGCGGGCTACCCTGATTTGGACGCCACATTTGAATTGGTGCCTGCCTTGGCCGAAGCAGGGGCCGACGTGATTGAGTTGGGCGTGCCCTTCAGCGACCCATTGGCCGATGGTGTCACGATCCAGGTTTCCAGCCAGCATGCGCTCGGACAGGGCGTGAGCCTGAGCGGCTGCCTCGACTTAGTGGGCGGTTTGCGAGACCGGGTGCCGGACACGGGACTTCTGCTAATGGGTTACTACAATCCTGTGTTCCAGTATGGAGCGAAGAAGTTCGCTGCTGATGCCCAACAGGCGGGGCTGGATGGCCTTATAATGGCGGACCTTCCTGAAGAGGAGTCAGTTCCTCTGCGCGAGGAGTTAACACCCCGACAAATTGCCCTCGTGCCTCTCTTTGCGCCCACCAGCACTGATGCTCGCATAGCCGCCGGGTGCAAGCATGCTTCAGGGTTCGTGTACTGCGTGAGCCTTACAGGAGTGACCGGCACGCGGGAATCGGTTGGAGGGAGTGCCTTCTCGTTGGTGCAGCGTGTGCGCCGCCATACTTCCCTACCGCTGGCAGTGGGGTTCGGAATCTCAACACGGGAACATGTGGAGACAGTAGGCCATCATGCCGACGGTGCGGTAGTAGGAAGCGCCCTAATCCGGGTGTTGATGGAATCGCCCCGGGAATGCGTGGTTGACGAAGCCAGCGGGTTTGTTGCACGACTTCGGGGCGAGAAACTGCCTCGGAAAGCGATGCAATAGTTGGCTTCCTGTCGAGGCATAAGGGGTGCCATTACTGTTCCGGAAAACACTCGGGAAGAGATCCTGCAGGCTACGGATGAACTGCTGCGCCAGATGATAGATGCGAACGATGTACATGAACATGAAGTTGCGGCTATGTTGTTCACGACAACGGTCGACCTGAACGCGGAATTTCCCGCGGTAGCCGCTCGGGCTCAGGGCTGGGACCGGGTTGCCCTCATGTGTAGTCATGAGATGATGGTTCCGAACTCCTTGTCGAAGTGTGTGCGCGTGCTTATACTTGTGAACACTGAAAAGACAGAGAAAGAGCTAGTACACGTCTACATGCGAGATGCCAAGGCGCTTCGTGCCGATTTGGCGACGGATGACTGACATAACTCGAAAAATCTCGCTTGACAGGCCGGCCCTGGAAAGGTTGGAAACCACGTGATAGTGGTAATGCAGACGGATAGTACCTCGGAGCAGATTGACGCGGTCAGTCAGCGGATCGTTGAGCGGGGATTCAGACCGGAATTGTCGTTGGGGGAACATCGCACCGTCATTGGTGTGCTGGGCTCGCCATTCCCGGAATTGAGGAACGAGCTTTCCACGCTGCCCGGCGTTTCGGAAGTTGTGCCGATTTCAAAGCCCTATAAGCTGTCCAGCCGTGAATTCAAGCCGGATAATTCCACCGTGACTGTGGGTGATGTCGTTGTTGGCGGAGAAGACTTGGTGGTGATGGCCGGACCATGCTCTGTGGAAGACGAAGAGCAGATGGTGTCCACCGCCCGGGCGGTCAAGGCTGCCGGTGCGACCATCCTCAGGGGAGGCGCCTTCAAACCTCGTACCTCCCCCTACAGCTTCCGCGGTATGGGGATCGATGGTCTGCGACTGCTTGCGCTGGCGGGGTCGGAAACCGACCTCCCCGTCATTACCGAAGTCATGAGCCCCGAGGACGTGGAGATAGTTGCCAACTACGCCGATGTCTTGCAGATAGGGGCGCGGAACATGCAGAACTACAATCTGCTGGACCGGGTTGGAGAGACGCGCAAGCCTGTGATGCTGAAGCGTGGCCTGAGCGCGACGTATGAAGAATGGCTGCTAGCAGCAGAGTACATCCTGTCAGGCGGCAATAGCCAAGTCATCTTGTGCGAACGTGGGGTGCGGACCTTCGAGCCCAGCACTCGGTTTACGTTGGATGTTACGGCCATACCTTCCATCAGGCGGTTGAGCCATCTCCCGATAGTCGCAGACCCCAGCCACAGCAGCGGCAAGTGGTATCTGGTCAGTCCCTTGGCCTTGGGAGCAGTAGCGGCCGGGGCACACGGTCTGATGATCGAAGTCCATCCTAATCCCGACTTGGCCAAATGCGACGGACCTGAGTCTCTGACCTTTGAGAACTTCGACAAGCTGATGGCCCAAGTGAAGGACGTAGCAAGGGCAGTGGGTAAAGTCCCGGCTGGCGCCTATCGCTAGGTGAGGCTGGCGGTCCTGACTCCGGTCACTTCAGCCCTGCATAAGCCGGCTAGCAGTCCCGGCGCCAGTCATCCAGCCGATGGCTGGCGGTCCGATTATCCAGGGACATTGCCGTGCAGCAACGTGACCTCTCGATGACACTTCGGCCAGATATTGCTGACGGATCTCCTCTTCAGGACTCTGCCATCAGCATCGGTGCTTTTGATGGCGTGCACTTGGGGCATCGCCACCTGCTACGCATGCTGACTGAAAAGGCCGAAAGAACAGGCCTTTCTCCCGTCGTTCTGACGTTCAAAAACAGTCCTCGTAGTGTACTCAATCCTGCCGCTGAGTTGCGTTACATAACAGACCTGGAAACTCGACTTGACCTGTTGTATCAGCCCGGAATCAGCCGGGTGGTGGCGGTCGAATTCACCCGTGAATTGTCTCAGTTGACTGCTGCCCAATTCGTTGATGCCCTGATCCGGGAGTTGGGGATGAGAGGTCTGGTGGTGGGGCCTGATTTCGCCTTGGGTCACCGGCGACAGGGGAATGTTCCCATACTAAGCGAGATGGGACGCACTGCCGGTTTCTGGGTCGAGACTGTCGACAACTTTCTTTTGGATGGCGCTCCCGTGAAGAGTAGCGCTATTCGGGAGTTGCTGGCCCAAGGGCAGGTGGAACGGGTCAACCGGATGCTGGACAGGCACTTCTCGCTGACGGCAGTGGTAGAGTCTGGGGACCGTCGCGGCCGTGATTTGGGGTTCCCGACGGCCAATCTGAGCCCCGAACCCACCATGGCTGTTCCTGGCGACGGTATCTATGCTACTTGGGCTATTGTAGACGGGGTGCGTCACAAAGGGGCCACCAGCATTGGAGTGCGTCCAACGTTTGGCAGTGGTGGTGAGCGGCGCATCGAAACCTACCTGCTGGACTTCAGCGGGGACTTGTATGGGAAGCGGTTGACCTTGGAGTTTGCCCAACGGCTGAGGGGAGAGTTGGCTTTCTCGAGTGTGGACGCACTGATCCAACAGATGAAGCAGGACGTGGAGCAGTCGCGGGCCGTCCTGAGTGGAGAGCGCCAATGATTGATGATGCTACCCTGCAACATATCAAGAGCCGGGGTGTAATCGAGGTTATCGTCGAGCGGGAGTTCGACGAATTGATGAGGAGGGAAAAGCCGCTCCGGTTGAAAATGGGATTTGACCCCAGCCGGCCCGACATTCATTTGGGGCATGTTGTTGGGCTGCGCAAGCTCAGGCAGTTCCAGGAGTTGGGACACCAGGTGATTCTCATTGTAGGGGACTGGACGGCCCAGATCGGTGACCCCAGCGGTCAATCAGTGACGAGGCCCATGCTCACTCACGAAGAGGTGGTCTCCAATGCCGAATCGTACCTGCGGCAGTTCTTCAAGGTAGTGGACAAGGACCGGGCCCAAGTGGTATGGCAGAGCGAGTGGTTCGGCAAGTTCGATCTGTCAAACGTGATACGTCTGACTTCGCACTTCACGTTGGCCCAGTTCTTAGAGCGTGATGATTTTGCGGAGCGCTATCGTGCGGGGCGCCCTATTGCCATCACCGAGTTCCTGTACCCGTTGCTGCAAGCATACGACTCGGTTGCCATCGAGTCGGACGTGGAGTTCGGTGGCACGGACCAGAAGTTCAACTTGCTCGTAGGCCGCGACTTGCAGGCGATCATGGGGCAGCGCTCGCAGCAGTGCTTCCTCATGCCCATTTTGGTGGGCACGGATGGTGTGCGCAAGATGAGCAAGAGCTTGGACAATTACATTGCCGTGGACGATCCTCCGCGAGAGATGTATGGCAAGGTCATGTCGCTGCCCGATGGTGCTCTCACGTCATATTTCGACCTGCTTACTGACTTGCCAGATGCTGAGATGGTCGAGATGGGCCGGGCACTGGAATCAGGACAGGCACACCCGATGGAGTCAAAAAAGAGGCTGGCTTGGAACATCACGGACCAGTTTTATGGTCCGAGTGATGCCAACACGGCCCAGGAGCACTTCGAGCGAGTGGTGCAAAACCGGCAAGCGCCAGAGGATGTGGCTGAGCATGGGATCGACTTCAGTGATGGTTACACTCATGACATTACAACGCTGTTAGTGGATGCTGGGGTGGTGGGCAGTCGCAACGAAGCGAGGCGTTTGGTGCAACAGGGCGGTGTGGAAATCGATGGTCAGAAGGTCTCAGGTAACCAAGTGGAGTTGCACGAAGGGGCTCTGGTGAGGTCGGGTCGAAGGCGCTACATCCGAATCGTCAGGGCGTGATGGCCCGTTCGTGGTATTCTGTTATCTGTAGAAGATGTGGGCACATCCTCGCCGTTTGTTGCTGTATGGCGTTGAGCCGTTGCATGAGGATGCGGGTTCAAGCGATGGCCTTTTGATAGGTATCACAAACCCAGGGCATCCGAGGAGGTGCATGTTGGGAATTGAGAGGAGGACCAGTGGAGCTGCCTAGGCATAACTTGAGGACGCCGGGACCCACGCCCTGCCCCGACGACGTGCTGGATGCTATGTCCGGCCCGATGATTAATCATCGGGGGCCTGAGTTTCGCGACCTCATCTTTGCGATCACAGAAAAACTGCAGAAGGTGTTCGGCACGGAGGAGGACGTGTTCGTGCTGACAGCATCGGGCACGGGATGTCTTGAGGCCGCGATAGTCAACACACTGTCTCCTGGGGACAAGGTGCTGGCAGTGAGCACTGGTTCCTTTGGGGACAGGTTCGCCAACATTGCCGGGGCTTATGGCGCCGAGGTGACCAAGATGAGTGTGGAGTGGGGACAGGCCGCTGACCCGGATGCAGTGAGGGAAGCGTTGGCGTCTGACACCGAGATCAAGGCGGTGCTGGTCACCCATAACGAGACCTCCACTGGCATCACAAACGATCTCCTTGCCCTCTCCAAGGTGATCAAAGACGAATTCGAGAAGCTGTATCTGGTGGACGCGGTCAGCAGCTTGGGCTGCATTCCGCTACCCATGGACGAATGGCGTTGCGATGTGGTGGGCACAGCTTCCCAGAAGGGGATGATGGTGCCCCCTGGTCTGGGATTTATCAGCATGAGTGCGGACGCTTGGGCTGCCTACAAAGACTCGACGATGGGCCGGTTCTATTTTGACTTGGGGGCAGCGCAACGGTATCTGCGCATGGGACAGACCCCATGGACCCCTGGCCTGCCTCTCTATTACGGGCTGAATGTTGCCTTGGACCGGATGCTGGAAGAAGGAATGGAGCAAGTGTACAGGCGCCATGAAAGGCTGGCGCATTTCACGCGCGAATCACTCAAGGCGATGGGGCTGTCACTGTTCGCCGACCCTGCCTACGCCTCGGATACGGTGACTTCGGTGTGGACGCCTGAAGGGATTGACGGCCCGGAGTTGCTAGAGCAATTGCGTGTCGATGATGCGGTGGTGCTCGCTGAGGGACAGGGGAAGATGGAAGGGAAGATATTCCGGATTGGCCACATGGGATATGTGGAAGAGGACGACCTCAGGGTAGCTTTGGGGGCACTGGAACGTGGCTTGGCGAAGGCCGGTTACCGGCCAGTGGGCACGGCAGGGGCTTAAGTGAATCGCCCACGCGTCTTGGTGTCGGATCCCATTGCCCCAGAGGGCTTGAGGCTTCTGGAAGCCGAGACTGATGTGGATGTCCGGTCAGGCTTATCCCGTGGTGAACTCTCCGCTCTGCTCCCTGCTTACGACGCATTGGTAGTGCGCAGCGAGACCAAGGTCACGCCGGAGGTGCTGGAAAAGGGAGAGCGTCTGCGAGTCGTCGGACGGGCGGGTGTTGGAGTGGACAACATAGACGTGCCATCCGCCACGTCGCGGGGCATAGCGGTGGTCAACGCACCGTCGGGGAATATTGTGGCTGCTGCCGAGCATACGGTGGCCCTGCTTTTAGCCCTGGCCCGCAACGTGCCACAAGCTCACCAGTCCATGGCGCAAGGCATGTGGGCTAGGCGTGAGTTCATGGGGGTGGAGGTGAGAGGGAAATCGCTGGGGATTATCGGGCTGGGTCGCGTTGGCTCGGAGGTGGCGCGCAGGGCGCAGAGCTTCGGGATGCGCCTGCTGGGGTATGACCCTTTTGTATCATCGGAATACGCCCGAAGCATCGGCGTGGAACTGATGTCGCTAGACGCGCTGCTGGGCGGTTCAGACTTCGTTACCATCCATATCCCTTTGTCCGACACCACCAAAGCCCTGATCGGGGAGCCGGAACTCAAGAAGATGAAGCCGGGGGCGAGGCTGGTAAACGTGGCACGTGGGGGACTGGTGGATGAAGAGGCCTTAGCTGAAGCCTTGGAGCAGGGCGTTCTCGCTGGGGCTGCACTGGATGTATTTGCCGACGAGCCTCCACGCGAAAGTCCGTTGCTGGGACATCCCCGCGTGGTGGTAACCCCACACTTGGGAGGCTCTACTGAGGAGGCTCAACGAGAGGTGGCAATGGAGGTGGCCGAGCAGGTGCTGGCGGTGCTTCGGGGAGAACCTGCGCGCACCGCAGTCAATGCTCCCTTCGTGTCGCCGGAGGTAAACCGGGTGGTGGCGCCATTCCTGCCAGTGGCCGAACTGGTGGGGAAACTGGTGACGCATCTGGCGGAGGGGCAGTTTGCCTCCATTGAGATTGGATTTGAGGGAGAGATTGCAGAGCACGACACTGCTCTGTTGCGGGCAGCCGCCCTTGTAGGGCTGCTGAGTCCGACCACCGATGAACGGGTTAATGAAATCAACGCCAACCTGACGGCGCAACGCCGTGGACTGCGAGTGGCGGAGCGAAAGGGTGGGCGCGCCGAGGAATACGGCAACCTGTTCACCCTCACCGTGCACACAGGCGCAGGGGAGACGACCATCGCTGGAACTTCCATGCGCGGGCAGCCCCATGTAGTGCGTGTGAATCAATACTGGTTGGACCTTGTCCCTTCAGTGCCATATCTGTTGTTTATCGAACACGGCGATATGCCAGGCATGATCGGCGCTGTGGGGACTATTACGGGACGCAATGACGTAAACATCGCGTTCATGGAAGTGGGCCGGTTGGACATCCGGGGCAAGGCGATGATGGTGCTGGGGCTGGATGACCCCGTAAACGCGCGGGTGTTGGATGAGATCCGGGCGGTGCCGCACATCGACGTAGCGAAGGTCGTGCGTCTCTAGACGCTTGTGGCAGGGGCGGTGCGATGGTCGAGATGAACCAAGCGATGGCGCGGCTGAGACTGGTGCTGGCTGAGATACATCACCGTGAGACCCAATTGGAGCAGCAAATACGCCAATTCCGTCTACAACAGCAGAGACTACCCCGACAAGCCATCTATGGACGTGCCCCTCTTGACCTGTCTCTGGCAGCCATGGGTGAGGTGGAAGAGCGCCTTGCTGATGCGAGGGCAAACCACAAGAGGTTGTTGTCCATCAAGAAACGGGCTGAAGAGGAACTGAAGGCACTGGAAGTCACCCGCCAAGTGGAGGACGCGAAGGCTGCTCTACGGACTTTGAGGCAGGGAGCTAGAGCATCGGAAGAGCATGATGTGGATGCCATTGCAGAGATGCGGCGGCTGGAGCAATTCATCGCTGAATACAGCAAGGTGGCGGAGCGGGCCATTACAGAGATGGCGATTGCGGACTTGGAAGAGCGGAGTAACTCCTAGGCCATACGCGAAGCTGCACAACCGCCCTACAATGTCCCCTCCAGTGAGTTCATGACCAGCCCTGTGGGTAGCTTGGGATAGAAGAAGGTCGACTTCCGCGGAAGTTTGGCGCCCGTATCCACGATCCGCTGGAACAAGTCCAGCGGGAAGGCTTTCAAGAAAAGAGCGATATGCGGGGTCTCGGAGCGGGCGAGCGCTTCCGCTTCTCCGGCATCGTGTACGTATGTAAGGCAACTTTCCAGCGTATCTCCCAAGGCCGGAGGCAGTATCTTCTCTTCCAGCAGCCAGGGCTCTGACTGGGCCATGGGACCCCACGGGGCCATGTCTGGGCGCGGTCGAATCTTGAGCATGTAAGGACCGTTGCCCTTGGGGCCCAGAAGACCTATTACCAACCCTTCGCGGCCAGCGTCTTCGATCTCAGCTTGCAATTGTGTTGTGTCAGTGGTCCCGGTGGTGGGGATGATCTCGCCCCAGTCCCGGAGCTCGTTCCAGACAGAATCAAGCTGAGCCTGGTCGAGGGGCCCCAGTAGCCTGTGGTATGGGAGCACCATGAGGCCGGGGTCCTGGAAATCCACGAGCACCATCATCATGCAGCGGGAGGCCGCTTCGTCTTCCGTTGTGGGGTGCAGTTGGTGGTACTTGAGGGCAGTCTCGTAGCGGTGGTGGCCGTCTGCGATGTAGAGGGGCAGAGAGGCCATGGCTTGGCTTATGGTTTCTATGTCCTCATGGTCGTCGATGCGCCACATGGTGTAGTCCTGTCCGTCGGCCCCTGAAGCGGTGATGGCAGGTTCCTGTGCGATGGGTCGCTGGAAGGCGGACTCCACCAAGCCATGGGGGTCCCGATAGAGCACCATGATGGGACTGAAGTTGGCTTGGCAGGCCTCCATCAAGGCGAGGCGGTCATCCTTGTCGCGCTGACCTGTGAACTCGTGGGGCAGCACCACCCGACGGTTGTAGTCCTCTAGCCTTACGGAGGCGACGAGGCCGAGACGGCTGCGCTGGCGTCCTTCGTGAACGAAGTCGTGGCGGAGCAGGTAGAAAGCCGGAGCTGGGTCGCGCACCAAGACCAGTTTGGTCTGCCAGTCGTGGAAAGTAGTGGCTGCGCGTGTGTAGCGGTTGTTGTCGGATGTGTCCGAGTCGGATTGCTCGCCGGCCTCCAGGCGTACCACGTTATAGGGGCTCCGCCGGTATAACTCTTCCTGCAAATGGACGGGAATCGTGTCAAAGGGGGGCGAAACAACCGAGGCTATGTCTCCCACGAGATCTGTGTTGTATAGAAGCCCGTGGAAGGGGCGTACGTCAGCCATGGAACAGCTCCTTTGGTTGCAACGGAAAAGGCGGATGCTATTATACATTTACCCAAACAGAGCAATCCAAAGTGTATTCGGAAGGGCAATCCAAGGGGCTAGGGGACCGGGGAAACATGATGGTAGACGCTGCTGTCACAGCAAGAGTCGCAGCCCTCCGGCAAGAGTTAAACCACCACAACTATCGCTACTACGTCCTCGATGATCCGGAGGTTAGCGACTCTCACTACGACCAACTTATGCGCGAGTTGCGCCAACTGGAAGAGGCGCACGCCGAACTAGTCACGAGCGACTCCCCTACCCAGCGTGTTGGAGCCGCGCCTTTAGACTCATTCCCACAAGCTGTGCATGCTACACCCATGCTCAGCTTGGCAAATGCCTTCGACATGGACGATCTGCGTGCTTGGCACCGTCGTGCTTCCAACCTGTTGGATTACGACGGGTTCGACATGGTGGCGGAGCTGAAAATCGATGGGTTGGCCGTGTCGTTGATATACGAGAACGGTACTCTGGTACGCGGAGCCACGCGAGGTGACGGATACAGAGGAGAGGACGTCACCCAGAACCTGCGGACAGTGCGGGCAATACCCCTGACGCTGATGGACGATGCTCCAGCCATGCTGGAGGCCCGTGGCGAAGTCTACATGCCTTTGGAGGCCTTCCGCAGGTTGAACGAGGAGCGGGAGGCTCGTGGCGAGCCCACCTTTGCCAACCCACGCAACTCAGGTGCGGGCTCCATACGACAGTTGGACCCCCGGGTGACGGCGTCTCGCCACTTGGAGGTCTTTATCTACCAAGCAGGGATAGTTCAGGGCGGAGACATGCCCGAGAACCACTGGGACAGCCTGATGAGGCTGAAGGACTTGGGCTTTCGCGTAAACGCCAACAACCAGCGGTGCTACTCCTTGGAAGATGTAGAGGACTATTACCAGAGTTGGATGGAGAAGAGGGAGGACCTGCCTTACGAAGTAGACGGGGTTGTGGTGAAGATCAACCCATTCGACCACCAACAGACACTAGGCTTCGTTGGGCGTGAGCCGAGGTGGGCTATCGCGTACAAGTTCCCCGCGGAGAGGGCTGTCACGAAACTCATCAGCATCGGAATTAACGTGGGGCGCACAGGGAGTTTGAATCCCTATGCCATTCTGGAGCCGGTGAACATCCGGGGAGCCACCGTGAAGATGGCTACCCTGCATAACGAGGATGACATACGACGCAAGGACATTCGTGAGGGCGATTGGGTCTGGGTGGAGCGTGCCGGGGAGGTCATTCCCCAAGTGATCGGTCCGGTGGAGGACAGGCGGACCGGTGATGAAACCCCGTTCGTCATGCCGGAGCGGTGCCCCATCTGTGCTACCTTTGTAGTCAAGTCGGATGACGAAGCGATGCATCGATGCCCCAACGCGGCGTGTCCAGCCCAGTTCTTCGAGTTGCTGAAGCATTTCGTAGGCAAGGGGGCGATGGACATAGATGGCTTGGGAGAGCGCTGGTGCTACGCCTTGATCGAGGCTGGGCTGGTGAACAACCTTTCTGACCTGTATTACTTGGAGAAAGATCAACTATTGGCGCTTGATCGTATGGGGGACAAGCTGGCGACCCGAGTGCTGGACAACTTGAGCGAAAGCAAGACGCGCCCCCTGGAGCGAATCATCGTTGCATTGGGCATCCTGCATGTTGGTTCAGAAGTGGCGGCTCTGCTTACCCAGCAATATTCCTCATTGGACGAACTGGCCCGAGCCACACAGGAAGAGCTTACCGAGATACCCGGCATCGGACCCAAGATTGCTGAGAGCATCCGAGCTTACTTTTTGGTGGAAGACAATCTGGAGGTTATCGAGCGACTGCGGCAAGGGGGAGTGGTGTTGTTCCAAGAACCCAAGGCGCCGCTTGTGTCCGACTTACCCCTGTCAGGCGCGACCGTCTGTGTTACTGGAACCTTGCCGACCTTAAGCCGGGCAAAGGCGGAGGCACTGGTGAGGGAGATGGGCGGAAATGTGACCTCCAGCGTGAGCCGAAACACCACATACCTGGTACTGGGTGAGAATCCAGGTTCGAAGCTGGCGTCAGCGGAACGGCATGGGACTGAGATACTCAGCGAGACGCAATTGCTGGAATTGGTCGGGCTGGAACAGGCGGACGCTTAGTCAATTGGAAAGCCTGCAGGCACCAGCAACTGAGGCACAGTCCTGTGAGCCAGACCTGTGGATAGTCGTCGGGCTAGGGAACCCCGGTCTGCGATACCGGGCCAGCCGGCATAACGTGGGGTTCCGAATTGTCGACCGCCTTTCGAGAGTGTCTGGCATAGGGGTGTCGCAGAGGCGGGCAAAGGCCGTGCTGGGAGAGGGTGAGGTGCATGGGCACCATGTTGTGCTGGCCAAGCCCCGCACGTTCATGAACCGCAGTGGCGATGCTGTGAAGTACCTGCTTGACCGCTTTCGCGCCAAGCCGGAGCAGTTGCTCATCGTGTACGACGAGATGGACCTGCCTCCGGGGCGCATCCGCATCCGCCCGTCAGGCAGTGCCGCGGGTCACAACGGGTTGAAATCAATTATTGGAGCCGTCTCCACACAAGCGTTCCCTCGCGTACGGGTGGGCATCGGTAAGCCCGGACCCCGGGAGGACGATATCTCTTTCGTGTTGGGCGGATTTTCCGATGAGGATAATAGGCTTGTGGATGAGGCCAGCAAGCGGGCAGTGGAGGCCGCCATGTGCGTGGTGCAAGACGGAATCGACCAAGCAATGAACCGTTACAACTCGGTATGACGAGGAAGCACGTCCGGGCTTTGCTCTGGCTCTTCTTGAGCCTCTCATTATTACCGTTGGTCGCTTGCCAGGGTGACCGCTCCATTCCGACGGCAGAGACGACTAAGCCCGCTGCGGCCGAGAGTGTACTCGTTAGTCCTTCGACTGCGACGCCAATATTACGCTCGTACCTTCCTCCGGCAGTGACCCCGGGCAGGGCAGACCAGCGGGAGAGTGTAAGTGAAACTACACCAGAGGCGCCCGACAGATCGCCGACGTTCATTCAGACTGGACCCGTCGAACCTGCGGAGAGTCCGGGTCCGTCCGCCCCACCCCCGGGTGTGCATGCGTCCTTTCCAGCGGCCCCTGACCGGGACTTAGTAGAGTTAGCTCGGTCCTTGCGACTTAAGGACACAATCCCCGTAGAGCGAGTAGCGGGGCCGCCTCCGGGCCAGCTTGTGGTTGGGCGAGTAGATGAGTTTCAACTTACCAGCTTGGACCCTGTGAGCACCTACTCCCGAGAATTTGTGTTGCGACATGTTAGCCCCAATGCCTACTGGTATGTTCAGGTGGGCTTGTCAGTGTCGGATGATAGTCTGGTTCGGGCGGCCGAGGAGTTCGAAAACGATATTTACCCACGGACGATAGGCCTCTGGGGTACCGAGTGGAAGCCCGGCGTAGATGAGGATCCCAGAATGACCATACTCAATGGGCGCTTACGAGGAGGAGCAGCGGGCTACTTCAGTTCCGCCGACGAATATCCGAAGGAGGTGCATCCCCAGAGCAACGAGCGCGAAATGATCTATATGAACGCGGAATACCTGACGGTGGGCTCGTCCCAATACCTCGCAGTTTTGGCTCATGAACTGTTTCATGCCGTGGCTTGGGCTGCAGATCCCAGTGAGGATACCTGGGTCTCGGAGGGGATGGCCGAGTTGAGCACGTGGTTGCTTGGCCGGCATCCTGGCCCTCCATACACGGAGGTGCCTTCTCCCACCCCTTCGCTCGTGAACTGGCCTCTCGACCCTCTTTCGGGAGCGAACTATGCTTACAGCATGCTTTTCTTTCAATACCTGTCGCAACAGATCGATATGCCGCACGACTTGATACGTCTGGTAGAGCAGAGCGCTAACGGCGTGGACGGGCTTGAGGCATACTTGCGTTCCTTAGAAGGAGATATCGATTTCCGTGGATTGTTCTCCAACTGGCTGGTTGCCAATCTGTTGGACGAAAACGATGGCAGTCCATATGGATACAAGGACATTGATGTTGGTGTGTTCCCGGTACAAGCGTTAGGACATGGGGGTGTGAGAAAGTCTGATCTGCAACAGTATTCCGCGGAGTACATAGAATTGACCCAGCCGAAGAAGTCCAATGTCCTCCGCTTCCAGGGTGTCACGGAGACGCCGTTGCTGAGCGTCGATGTCGATGCCGACGGGTGCTGGTGGAGTAACCGAGGCGACTCAATCAGCAGCACACTAACGAGGCGTGTGGACTTGTCGGGGACTCAATCTGCATTCCTGCGGTACCGAATCTGGCATGAGATCGAGGAGGGCTGGGACTACGGTTACGTGGAGGTGTCGACAAACGGGGGCATCACATGGGATGTGTTGCCTGCCCAGGGGACTACCACCGACGACCCGGCAGGCAACAGCTACGGATCAGGCTATACGGGAACGATCCAGGACTGGAGGCTGGCGGAAGCCGACCTGTCTCGTTATTCCGGTAGGGAGGTGGATGTTCGCTTTCACTACGTGACCGATGACAGTGTGAACGGTAGTGGCCTCTGCATCGACGATATCTCCATACCAGACATCGGTTTTGACGACCAGACGGCCACTACCGGCTGGCTCGCAGACGGCTTCATAAACACGTCTAACCGAGTGCAGCAGGACTATTTGGTGCTTGTAGTGGAGACCGGCCCGACACCACGGGTCAGGAAGATGCCTTTGGATGATCTGAATCGCGGTGAGTTCAGCTTGGATGCGTCTGAGCAGAGGGATGGCGTGGTTGTGGTTGTGGGGGCCCTTGCTCCCAAGACCCGGCTGTCCGCCGCCTATACCTTACGGGCTGAACCTGGGCTGGAGTCCTGAGATCGTAGGCACATTGAGGATGCTGAGGGCGCTCTGATAGAATGCTCACAATTACTGTCAGGAGTATAGAGTGCCCCTGTCTCATCGGGAAGTGGAGAACGTTGCTCGCCTCTGTCGGCTGTCGTTGGATACCGAGGAAATAGATGAGATGGCGGTGCAACTGTCCCATATACTGGACCATTTTGATGAGTTGCGGTTGGTTGATACTGAGGGCGTGCCCCCGACCACCCATGTAGAGGATTTGCAGTCTGTGTTGCGCGAGGATGTCGCCGGTCCATCGCTCGCCATTAGGGAAGTTTTAACGAACGCTCCACAGCAACACGCCGACCAGTTCCGGGTTGATTTAGTCATAGACCAGTAGCTGTCGGATTCTATGGCAGACAGCCTGCGGCATCTCACTGTTGGCCAGTGTCAGCGGCTTCTCCGCAGGCGTGAGGCGAGTTCGCAGGAGCTCACTAGATACTACCTGCAGGAGATCGAGCGTATTGAACTGCAGGTTGGTGCCTTTATCAGCCTCACTCCTGAATTGGCTCTAAAGCAGGCGTGTCTTGCAGACGCGGAATTGGCTCGTGGCCAGTGCGCCCCACTGACGGGCGTCCCCATGCAGATCAAGGACGTACTATCGACTCAGGGCGTTGTGACTACATGTGGGTCTCGCGTGCTTGAGCGCTTCACCCCCTCATACGATGCTGCTGTGGTGGAATGTCTTTACCGGCAACAAGGGGTACTCCTGGGCAAGGGGAACATGGACGAGTTCGCCATGGGCTCATCCACCGAAAACTCAGCCTTCCACCCCACGCACAATCCTTGGGACTTGGCCATGGTGCCTGGCGGAAGTAGTGGGGGAGGGGCGGCAGCAGTAGCCGCGGGGGAGTGCGTCTATGCATTGGGGTCCGACACCGGGGGCAGTGTACGCCAGCCTGCGGCTATGTGCGGGGTGGTCGGGCTTAAACCTACCTATGGATTGGTCAGCCGGTGGGGCTTGGTAGCGTATGCCTCATCTATGGACCAAGTGGGTCCGATTACGAAGGATGTCGCTGACTGCGCTACTTTGCTGAACGCCATCGCTCCTCACGATTCTCGTGATCCCACATCGATTCCTGGGGAAAGGCCGGACTACAATCGCGGAATCAATGGTGGAGTGAGAGGACTACGGGTGGGTTTGCCTCGTGAGTACTTCGGAGAGGGTGTGGAGCCGGAGGTACGGCGAGTGGTTAGGGAGGCCATCGGAGTCTTGGAGGAATTGGGCGCGTCGGTTGAAGAAATCTCGTTGCCCCTGACAGATTGCGTGTTGGCCGCCTATTACATTATTGCCCTGTCGGAGTGCTCGGCCAATTTGGCGCGTTACGACGGGGTGAAATACGGGTTGTCAGAAGTTGCCAAAGACGATGGCACTAATGCTATGGAGGCCACTCGCACTCTTGGTTTTGGCGCGGAGGTGAAGAGGCGCATCATGTTGGGAACTTATGCCCTGTCAGAGGGCTACTACGATGACTTCTACATGAAAGCTCTGAAAATACGTACTCTGCTACGCCGAGAGTTCGATGACGCCTTTGCACGATTCGACGTTCTAGCGTTTCCCACGTCTCCGACGGTAGCTTTTCCGATAGGTGCGAGGATGTCGGAACCGGTGCAAATGTACGCCAGTGACGTGTGCACAGTGCCAGCCAACATCGCTGGCCTTCCCGCTATCTCTGTGCCGTGTGGATTTATTGATGGACTGCCAGTGGGTCTTCAGTTAATGGGGCCTGCGTTATCGGAGAGTGTGCTATTGCGCAGTGCGTATGCATACGAACAGGCCACTGAGTGGCATATGGCGCGTCCTCCTTTGTGAGTGACATCGGTTACGGGATGGCAGACATAAGGGCGACACCGTAGTAAAATGCGCGGCAAGCAAGAAGCCAGTCAACGGTGACCATGGGGACTCACATAGGCACCTGTTCCTGGACGGACCGTAGCCTAATCCGGGCTTCCACTTTCTATCCCATGGGAGTGACCAGCGCCGAGGCCCGCCTGCGCTATTACGCCTCCTTGTTTCCTACGGTGGAGGTGGACTCCAGCTACTATTCCCTCCCGACGATAGAGACCCCTAAGGCTTGGGTGGAGCGGACTCCGCCTAGCTTCACCTTTCACATAAAGGCATTCCGGCTATTCACATTGCACTGGGCTGAGCACAAGGTGCTGCCGCCTGACCTCCTCCCCTTAGCGCCCGACGGTAAACGATTCTATTATTCGTCGGCTTCCAAGGAGTTTGCGAATCTCCTAATGGAGCGTTTTGTCGATGCCTTGCTGCCCTTGCATAGCGCAGGCAGGCTGGGGATGGTGCTGCTCCAGTTTCCCCGGTGGGTGACCCCAAAGCCGGAAAATCGGGACCATATCCTGAACATGAAGGAAGCCTTGTCGCAGTTCAAGGTTGCCGTCGAATTTCGAAATGCTACTTGGTTGAACGGGGATAACGACAGGACTCTGTACTGGCTTGAAGATAACAGCCTGACCTTCGTGTGTGTGGACGAGCCGCAAGGGTTTGTCTCCAGCATTCCACCCATAGCGTCCGTAACCTCTGACATGGCTTACGTCCGCTTTCATGGCCGGAATAAGGAAACGTGGGAGGCGCGGACGCAGACCTCGGCCGAACGGTTCGACTGGTACTATCGGGAAGAGGAATTACGAGAGTGGACGGCCCGAATCCACTCTCTGCGAGAACAAGCTAGAGAAGTCTACCTTCTTTTCAATACCAACAATCAAGACCAGGGGCCATATAACGCTATCAGGTTAGGGCGCATGCTGGGACAGGGATTGGGTGATGAGACGTCTGTGATGGCTGCGGAGGAACGGATGCAAACGGCACGAGTGGCACAAGGCGCCCCAGCGCAGGGCGCATTCGATTTGGCGTTTAATCGGGATGACAAACCATGAAATTTGGAATAGACCTCTATCCCCACTTTGGTACTGAACTGGATGGACCCACAGCGTTTAAATTCGCCCTGCGTCAGGTGCAGACGGCGAGAGAGGTGGGCTTCGACGGCATATTCGCCTCACATCACTATGTAATGGGTCCTAGCGAGCAGATGTTCCAGCCAATTCCTTTGCTAGGAAGACTAGCAGCGGAGGCGGAGGGCATGACTCTCGGTACGGCAGTTTTCTTGTTGAGCTTACATTCTCCAGTGGAAGCTGCTGAGCTATCCGCGACTTTGGACATCATCTCAGAAGGACGATTCGTCTTTGGAGTTGGGCAAGGTTATCGGGAGGCAGAGTTTTCGTCGTTCGGAATCCCAAGAAAAAGCCGTGGTGAACGAATAGAAGAGGCCGTCCAAGTGATACGAAAGCTCTGGGCAGAGGAAAATGTCACTTGGCACGGCAAATACTTTCAGATGGATGGCGTAACCGTCGCTCCTAAGCCGGTGCAACAACCTGGCCCGCCCATTTGGGTAGGCGGCGATACACTGCCCGGCGTGGAGAGGGCTGCGCGTGTTGGCGATGCGTGGCTTACCAGTCCTCGGCACTCCAAGACATTCATAAGGGAGGCATTGGCCCGTTTCAAGCAGACTAGGGAGGCCAATGGTCAGGATTCGCCGCCACCAGTCTTCTTCCGCGAGATGTACGTTGCACCTACGAGACGAGAGGCGGAAGAGGAGATCAGAGATTCATTCGAACGTCTGTACCGTGCATACCATCGGGCAGGACAGCCGGGAGAGCGCTACGACCTTCGATTTCAGGAACTGCGCGATGAACGCCTGCTTGTTGGAGATCCAGATGATGTTACCATGGAAATTAACCGATACCGTCAGGAATTCGGCGCAGAGTACATGTTCTTCCGGTTGTACTACCTAGGGATGCACCCAGAAAAGAGTGTACGCTGTATTCGGCTCTTTGGAGAGAAAATACTACCGCAAATCGTCTAGTGGATGCATGGAGATAGACCTTTACATGCTCATTTAGCGGCTGTTATACTCTGCCATCGGCCTGGCAGCAATGCCCGCAACGGTGTTCTACGCGATTTGGCACCCAGGGCTCGGTGGCTGTGGTTGGTAGTCAGGAACCAAGGAGGCCAAGCGGTGGTTATGCAGGATAGGACCCTGGTGTGCAGGGACTGCGGAGTTTCCTTTACTTTCACTGTCGGAGAGCAGCAATTTTACCAGAGCCGTGGGCTGCTACACGACCCCGCACGGTGCACAGGATGCCGAACGGCGCGCCGTAGGGCAGGTGGTGGAGGTGGCGGCTATCGTTCGGATCAACCAAGGACCTTTTATCCCGCGGTGTGTGCGGCCTGTGGCGCTTCTACTGAAGTGCCGTTCGAGCCGAGGCAGGGAAGGCCCGTTTACTGCCGAGAATGCTACGAAGCCAACCGCGAGACAACTTCCTTCTAGTAATTCACGACGCTCGGCAGGGCCGGGTTTTGATGCAACCCCCACTAGGTAGCGGGGCCCGCGATTGAGTGCGGGTGCCTCTGGCTGGAGGGGGTTCTTTCTTTCCCACCGTATTCTTGTGAGGTGCCGTCGTTGCACATCGGAGTTTGCCGTTTGAGCCTGCGCCTCCCTTCCAGCCGCAGCTTGAAGAACAAGCGACAGGTTGCTCAATCCCTAATAGCTGCGCTGCGTTCCAAGTACAATGTGTCTGTTGCGGAAGTTGAGGACAATGACCGCTGGCAGGTGCTGACAATCGGGATAAGCTGTGTCAGTAACGACCGTCGCCACGCTGACGAAATCCTCTCTAAAGTGGAGTCGTTCGTGGGCGCATCTCGTCCCGACTTGGAGATGCTGGACTCCCAGGTCGAGATAATCTCCGGTGTCTAGCTGCCATACGTCGTGTTGTTGACCTCCTGATCATCGGCCTTGCCATTGAGGGGCGCGCTTCTCTGCGAATGCTCGTGGTCCTTCTTTGGAGTCTTCAGATTGCAGCAGCTTGTCGTACATCTGGTATGTTAAGGCGCATGTCGAAGGAATGCTCATGTCCAGGCCGCGATGAGTGAGTTCCTTGAAATACTGTAACGACAGGGGCGCATTACGGGCGATGCGTTGCGCCAATGCCCTAGCTTCGTCCATCAAGGCGTCCCCGGGTACCACCTTGTTCACGAAACCAATATCGTATGCACGTTGAGCTGTGATGGGGTCTGCGGTCAGGACCAGTTCCATGACCGCCGCTAAGGGCATCATCTTGGGCAATGTGGTCGCAAATGGAGGCATGAGGCTCCACTGGGCCTCGGTGATTCCCAGCTTGGCATCCTCAGAGGCTAGGCGAAGATCGCACATCTGGGCGATGGACCACCCGCCAGCTAAAGCGAAACCATTGATGGCTGCGATCAGGGGCTTCCATGTCTGGCTCCACATATAGGGGCGTTCCTGGCTCATGCTGTCGGAGGCGCGGGCTTGTACCCCAGCCGCGTTGTCAGAAGCCCGCTCCTTGAGGTCGCGACCTGCGCAAAATGCCCGGCCTGCGCCAGTGATGATAGCTACTCGGGCGCTGCTATCCTTGTCGAATTGCATAATGGCGTCGTCCAGTTCCTGCCGAAGCTGGCGATTGATGGAGTTGAGAGCGTCCGGCCTGTTCAAGGTGATAGTCACCACCTCACCGTCCTGCTGGTAAAGCACTGTCTCGGCCATGGGTGTCCTCCCTTTGTCGGTTTGGGTGTGGAAATTCTATGGTGGTGCTTGCGTTATCGTTGGGCTGTTGGCGGGCCAGCCTATGCGTATGGGCCGAGGTACATTCCGCCTATTACGTGGAGGTGGCCGTGACGCTGGCTTTGCATGCCGTCGTGGCCAAAGTTGGACAAGAGGCGCCAGCCGTTAGGGCAGCGTTCCCTGGCAGCCTCGACGGCTGCTGTTCCTATGTGCTCCATGATGGGAGAGCTCCAGAGTTCCTGCTGCGTCATGTGCTGCTTGGGCATGACGAGGAGCATTATTGGCACCCAATTCAGGACATTCTGGATTACGATGACGTGTTCGTCTTCGTGGATAACGGTAGCTGGCTCGTTACCTGCGATGATGTTGCAGAAAGTGCAGGATGCTTCTTGGGTCAAGGGAGGCTGCCTTTCTTGTAGGTGGACTCAGTCTATCGGCACCGGTTCAAGGGAGAGTTGACTGTCCTTGCGCACCAGTTGGCCGGCAAGTTGTTGGGTGCCGTGGCCGAACATGAGGCGCCAATTTTCTCGCTCGGCCTGCGTTAGTACATCCCGTTTGGCAGCTACCGTATCCATGGGGTATCCGTCCCACGCCGTGACCCAGTGGGGGCGCAGGTGATGGTGGGTGGGGAACACGTCTCCCAAGCAGGCTAGGTATTCCCCTTCCGAGTGCACCAGAACCATCTGGTGTCCTGCAGTGTGGCCGCCTGTGCGATGTACCCGGACACTTGGAGCGATGTCGGCCTCGCCGTCAACCAGTTCCAGCACGTGGTGCTTTTCGAGTGGCAAGAAATCGTCGGGGAAGTAGGCTGGGCGGGTACGGTCGTTGGTATAAGTCGCTTCGGCCCAGTCGCGCTGCTGGACGATGTATCGCGCCTTGGGGAATGTGGGAACGAGCTTGCCGTTCACCAGTTGGGTAGCGCCTCCAGCGTGGTCGAAGTGCAAATGGGTCAACACGACCACGTCGATGTCGGAGGCTTCTAGGCCGTGCTGTTTCAGGCCTTGCATCAGACGGCCTGCTGCCATGGCGAACAATGTGCGACGCCGGGGCGGGTGCTTGGTGCCCACGCCGGTGTCAATCAGGACGTTCTTGTCTCCGGTGCGAACGAGCAGGCAGTTGAGGCCTATGGTCGCCCGGTTCTTACGGTCTACCGTCACTAGGTTGCGCCATAATGTTCTGGGGACTACGCCGAAGAGGCTGCCTCCATCGAGGCGCACCTGACCATCTGAGATTACACGGACATCGACTGTGCCTACCTTCATGGTCCAGCCCGGCGTCGTGGTCTGGCAGTGGGTGTCCTTGATTGGCGGGAGGTCGAACTCCCTCCGCCTTGGTCACGATAATCCGGGGCCTCTATGTGGACCCAGTTGACGCGTGGGTCTTTGAGGCGGGATGCGATTCTAGGCCGGGTCTCGTCCAGAACCTCAACGGTGGATATGGCGTTGACCACTGTGGGCAGCCAAGTGTTATAGCGGTAATCGATTATCTGGTATAGCTTTTCTTCGGCCCATGGCCGCATGGCTTCGGCGCCTAGGTCGTCTAGGACGAGAAGAGGTGATGTCTTGATTCTTTCCAACTCTTGATCGTAGCTAGTGTGGCTGTCCTCATCCAGGGATGACCTGAGGCGGTCCATCAGGGCAGGGACGAAGGCAAAAACGCAGGGGCGTCCCTCATCCAACTGCTTGTTGAGCACTGCCACCGATAGGTGAGTTTTACCGCAACCAGGCGCTCCTGACAGTAGCAGCCATCCTTCATTTCTGAGAGCAAGGTTCAGAGCGCCATCATGAGCTGCCTTGAGGGTATCTTTCTGCCGACTGGTGGTGCCAGCCCTTCCGGAAAGTTCAAAATTCTCGAAGTTCATGCGGTCGAGCATGTGGTCGCCCAGACCACCGATTACTTCCAGGAGGGGGGTATCGCCTCCTCTGTGTCCCAACTCGAAGATGCGGGAGAAGGGTTGGGCTTGGAGGCGGGTGCGGAGGCCTGGGTCGAGGTCTTCCACGGGACACTGGAGGGTGATGATGGTGGGCAGTTTGCCGTTGAAGCGGTGATTGAGGACTTGCAGCAACTTTTCCTGCGCCCACGGGGTGGTATTTTGGGCTCCCAAGTCGTCGAGGATCAGAAGGGGGTTATTACGGACCTGCTCGAAAAGCTGGTCGTAGCTCATGGGGCTGTCGGGGGCGTAGGCACTGCGAAGGTGGTCGAGCAGATCGGGAACGGTAATGAAAAAGACTGGTTGCTCGTTGTAGAGGCGGAGGTTCGCTACGGCGGCGGCTAGGGATGTTTTTCCGCTGCCGCCGGGGCCACTGAGAACAAGCCAGCCATCGGGGTTGGCTGCGTATTCTTCCGACGCCTGCAGGGCGCGCTCCCAGAGGCGGCGTCGGCCGAGTTCGGTAACGGCGCGTTCACGCAGTGTGGCGAAACTGATGTCGGCCAAGTGGCCGAGGTTGCTGTAGCGCTGGAGGCGAGAACGCAGCTGGCTGCGATTTCGCTCCTGAAGGCACTGACATGGGAATAGCTGGCCAAAGTCGGGATGGCCGAGGCTCACCCGGCGACGGACCCAACCACGACCACCGCAGATGAGGCAAGAGGGGAAATCATCCTCGGCGGCGCCCTCCCTCCCCCGCGCGGCGGTTTGCGAGGAGGCATTGGCGGCTATGCGCTTGAGGATGTCTCCGAGGCTTTCCATCATCGGCTACCTGAGGCTCGATGGGGTAAGCGGGGTGGGATGCGAACGGGATGGCGACTCGACATGTGTTGAATCTTCCGTAGCTGGACTCTACACCGATCGTATCTGGGAATCAGGTTTTTGTATCTGGGGAGTGTAGAGTTTGTAGAGTTGTCGTGTTTCGTGCGTAGCTGGGCCGTATCTGGAAATGCGACTCTACAATGTGTAGTGCGCGGCCTGCTGGCGAGGGGGACGAGCGGGGCGACAGGGGAGAGTGGGCATTTCGGTAATTTCAAGGGTAATCACGCGAAGACCCCCGGTTCTGGCTCGGCGGTGCGGAAGCGGACGAGGCTGCCTTCGAAGACGAGCTTTATGGTCCCGGTGGGGCCGTGGCGATGCTTGGAGACTATGACTTCGGCTACGTTCTGGGGGTATATCTGATCGGGATAGCGCTGCTCCCACTCCTCTTCGTTGAAGTAGAGGTCGTCACGATAGATGAAGACCACGACGTCGGCATCCTGCTCGATGCTGCCACTTTCACGCAGGTCGGACAATTGGGGACGGTGGGACTGGCGGGCTTCCGGGGCACGGCTCAACTGGGAGATGGCTAGGACGGGCACGTTCAGTTCTCGCGCCATACCTTTCGCAGAACGGGAGATCTCGCCCATCTCCTGCACCCGATTTTCCCCTCGAGAACGACCTTGAATCAACTGGAGGTAGTCTACTATCAGTAGGTCTAAGCCGTGCTCCAAGGAGAGGCGCTTGGACTTGCTGCGCATCTCCATGATGCCTTGAAAGGGCGTGTCGTCTACGTATATCTCGAGGTCGGACAGGGAACCGATGCAATCGTTCACGCGCTGTTCCTGAGCTTCGGAGAGTAAATTGCGCCGCAGATAGTGGGCGTCTACTCTTGCTTCGCTGGAGAGCATGCGCAAGGCGATCTGCTCTTGTCCCATCTCAAGACTGAAGATCCCCACAACCGAACCGTTGCGCGCAGCATTCACTGCCATGTTGAGGGCTAGGCTGCTTTTCCCTAAGCTCGGCCGCGCAGCGAGTATTACCAAGTCGGAGCGGTGAAGGCCTCCGAGAAGTTGGTCGACATCGTCGAAGCCGGACATGACGGGGGCGGTGTTAACCATCGTGGCCGCAGTCATGGCGTCCCGCTCTTCCATGTACTGGTCGAGTATCTGGCGCAGGGAGACGAAATTGCGGGAGGGCTGGGTTGCGCGGACTCGGGACAGGACCTCCTCGGCGCGGCCCAGGATAGTCTCGGTGTTGGCCTCTCCCGTATAGCCGATTTCGGCGATGTTGGAAGCAGCATCTATGAGGCGTCGCTGGGTGGAGGTGAGGGAGACGATGCTGGAGTAGTACTCGATATGGACGGGAGAGGGGACGATGGAGACTAGATGGCTCAGGTAGGCCATGCCGCCCACTTGGTCCAGCTTCTCTTGCAGGGCCAAGTCGTGGGCCACAGTAATCTGGTTGATGCCTTCACCACGCTGGAAGAGGGCAAGGCAGGACTCATAGCAGAAGCGATTGCGCTCGCGGTAGAAGTCCTCGGGTTTCAGGAGGTGGCCAATACGAGACAGGCTTTCGCCATCCAGCAGGAGGGAGCCTATGACCGCCTCTTCGGCGTCTATGTCGTGGGGCAGGAGCCTCTCGGCGTATACCAAAACTAGCTCGACATAATCACTTAGGATATATCGAGACTACGGGGCTACAGTAATCGTGTCAACGGGAAAATGTCATGGCTTCAGGGGCGGGTGACTACTCCTCTGCCTCAGCGACGATAAAGATGTTGGCCGCGATATCGGGGCCTAGGTTGAGGACAATCTCGAACTCACCCGGCTCGCGGATAGGTTCGATGACCTCGACGATCTTGCGGTCGATGTCGCGGCCGGTGGCCTCGGTGAGGGCGTTGGCAATCTGTGTCTGGGAGATGGCGCCGTAGAAAAGGCCGGTGGGAGCGACGCGCCCGGCAACGTTTACGGCCAGTCCTTCCAGTTGGGAGGCTAGCTCTTCCAGCCTCCCCGTCTCACGCATGCGCCGCTCGCGGCCAGCCTCTTTTATGCGCTCGGTCCGCTTGAGCATCTCGGGGGTGGCCAAGGCTGCAAGCTGCTTGGGGAGGAGATAGTTGCGGGCGAAGCCATCCTTTACCCGGCGCCGGTCACCTGCGTTAGCTACGTTGGGCACGTCTTGAAGGAAGATGACATCCATTGTGAAGCCTACTCCAGTGTTTTGGCGGTCTGTTGCCGCTCGGATTGTGATTCAAGGTACGCTTTTGCCCGCATGTTAGTCAAGCTGAAGGTTACTGGCTGACAGCGCCGGTGAAGGCCCGCTCCAAGCTGTTGGACCATGCGTCGTCTATGTCCGACAGGGAGAGTGCAATGTCGCTACCCAGGCTGAAGGTGTCGCCACCGGTCATTCCCAATACGTTCACCGGCACGTCGTGTTCGTGGGCTTGGCGCTTTAGATGGTCGAGTTGGTTCGGTAGGAGGGAGACCACTATCCGGGACTGCTGTTCTCCGAAAAGGGCGGCCTCCCAGCGTGCAGGCACTTTGAAGTTCGCACGGAAGCCGATGCTGCGGGGGATGGAACATTCTGCCAGCGCGACGGCGAGGCCTCCATCAGAGCAGTCGTGGGCGGACATGATGATTCCATCCCGGATGGCCGATCGGACGAGTCCTTGAGTTCGTGTCTCCAAGGCCAAGTCGATTCGTGGCTTGCCCGGTGGGGTCCAGCCAAGTATGTTGGCGTATTCGCTGCCCGACAGGCTTGCAACGTTGGTGGAGAGCCTTGCGGCACCCAGGAGGACTACCACATGGCCGTCTCCCTTGAACTCGTGGGTGACATGGTGAGTTACATCCTCGAGGAGGCCCAAGGCACCTATGACGGGAGTGGGATAGACGGGTTCACCACGGGTCTCGTTGTAGAGGCTGACATTGCCGCTGACGACGGGCACGTTCAACACACGGCAGGCTTGGGCCATGCCCCGTATACACCACTCCAGTTGGTAGTAGATGTCGGGGCGCTCGGGGTTGCCGAAATTGAGGCAGTTGGTGATGGCGAGAGGGGTTGCTCCGACGCAGGACAGGTTGCGGCAGGATTCGGCGACTGCGATGGCTCCGCCAACGTAGGGGTCCACTTGGCAATAACGGCCGTTGCCGTCGGCGCAGACTGCGATGCCCTTCCCAGTTTCCTTGATGCGCAGGAGGGCGGCATCGCCACCGGGGGCGATGACGGTGTTGGTCTGCACTTGATGGTCGTACTGGCGAGATACGACCGACTTACTGGCGATATCGGGGGAGGACAGCAGCGCGAGCAGGGCTTCGCTTGGGGTCATGGAGGTTGAGGGTCGTGGATTTGAGGTCGGGACGGGGGAGCGCTTCGCGCCTTTGGTGCGATATGCGGGAGGGTCGGTGAGGGGAAGGACTGGCAGGGTTGCTACGGGCTGGGAGTCTTCAATACCTGAGCTTCTGGTTTGCTGGCTACGTTACCGACTTCGGTACAGGGGAGGTCCCATTCGCGGCACAGGGACTCGAGTTGTTCCTTGTGAGCAGGGTTAGCCAGAAACAGCATTCGCTCTTGGGACTCGGACAGCATGATTTCGTAGGCGGCCATGTCTTCTTCACGCTGGGGCACTTTGTCCAAGTCCAGTTGGAAGCCTGCGCCACTCTTGGAAGCCGACTCTACGATTGCGCTGGTCAGTCCTGCGGCGCCAAGGTCCTGCATGCCGGAAAGGCAGCCGGTGGCGGCGGCTTGCAGGCAGGCCTCGATGAGACGCTTTCCAGTGAAGGGGTCGGCCACTTGGACGGTGGGACGCATCTCCTCGTCGGTCTCGAAGGTACGGGACGCGAGCCCCGATGCGCCGTGGATGCCGTCGCGCCCGGTTTCGGCTCCGACCAGCAGCAGAAGATCCCCAGATTCTCCGGTGGAAGATTTGATGATGCTGTCGCTTCGGACTAGACCTACGCACATGGCGTTGACCAGCGGGTTCTGGGAATAGGAGGGGGCGAAGCGTATCTCGCCACCCACGTCGGGCACACCGATGCAGTTGCCGTACCACGAGATACCGGACACCACGCCGTTGAACAGGTACCGGTTGTGGGGGTCGCCCAAGGGGCCGAAACGGAGGGAGTTGAGGAGGGCGATAGGACGCGCGCCCAAGGCAAGGATGTCGCGGACTATGCCGCCTACTCCTGTGGCGGCGCCGTGGAAGGGCTCGATGGCTGAGGGGTGGTTGTGGGACTCCATCTTGAACACAATTGCCAAACCGTCACCGATGTCTACGGCGCCAGCGTTCTCTTCGCCAGGGGTCAACAGCACCCAAGGGGCAGTAGAAGGGAAGTGCTTCAGGAGAGGGCGTGAGTGCTTGTAGGCGCAGTGTTCGCTCCACAGAGCGCCGAACATGCCCAACTCCACGTTGGTAGGCTCGCGCCCTAGTCGGCGCACTATGAGGTCGTACTCCGACTCCTTGAGGGCGATCTGGTCAAGCAGTTCTTTGCCGACTGCCATTCATTCTCCTCTTGGGGGGTTTAGGGGGTTGATCTCTAGAGGGTGCCACCTATGGCGACCAAGGCCACGCCTCCGACCACCAGCAACGCGCCGATTACCAGAGGGAGCGTAATCCTCTCCATTCGCCGGAGCAAGATCCAAGCCAAGACCAACGTAATGAGGGGGCTTGCGGACACGACCGGGCTGATTACTACTACTTCGCCGTGTTCCAAGGCGAAGGCCATGAATATGATGGCACAGCCGGAACCTACTCCAGAGAGCGTGAAGTAGAGGGCGCTACGCGGGGCACTGATCACCGTTCTGGGGAGGGTGCGTCCGACGAGGGGCATGAACATGATGGTGCCAAACAGGAAAGCGAGAGTGGCGAAGGCGAGAGGAGGGATATCGTGGCCACTGAGAGAATGCTTGGCTATCACGCTCCAAGCGCCGTAGAAGACCCCTGATGCAAGCCCACAGACGTAGCCGATGGTCCCAGCTGTGGCAAGGGCTCGTGGCAGCTTAAAGCCACGAATCATTCTCTCTGGGCCAGACACTCTCATGTCGTTGGCCTCGTGAGTTCGTTGGGTTGGTTTGGTATCGATGTCTCCGAGCGTGTGGTGACTTCCGCTGCGCGTTCACGTCGCTCTGTTACGATGAGTATCGCACCGGCTACGATGCAGAGTGTGCCCACAACTACGATCCAATGGGGTCTTTCACCCAGAAATATGACAGCTAGCAGAGTGGCCCACAGGGGGGATGAGGAAAAGAGGGGTGAGGCCCGGGCTGCTCCGATGCGGCTGATGGCGAAGAAGTTGAGCATCCGCGCCAGAGGATAGTTTATGAAGGCAAGCAGGGCTATCCAGAGGAATCCGGCTATGGATATCTTGGCGAAAGCGGGGAGGTCCAACACCAAGGCAGGGATAACGGCTAGGGCAAGGCTCGATATCACGGACAGGGCCGTACCGGTTGGTACGCCTACGCCACGGCCTGCCAGTCGTGTGAAGATAGCGGAAGATGCGAACCCGACGGAGGCGATGAGAGCGAGGATGATCCCTTCCATCTAGGGGGACGCAAATCCTCGGGCTATGGCTTGGAACAGGATTGCCCCATCGGAGCCTCCTATAATCTCCTCGCAGGCGCGTTCCGGGTGAGGCATCATGCCGAGGACGTTGCCATTGGCGTTGGTAATACCGGCTATGTTGGCTATAGAACCGTTGGGGTTGGACTCAGGTGTAGCCTCCCCGTTTTCTGTGCAATAGCGGAATGCGACCTGGCCGTTTTCTTTCAGAGTGTGGAGGGTTTCCTGGTCTGCGAAGTAGTTGCCTTCACCGTGGGATACGGGAATCCGGAGCACTTGGCCTTGGGACAGGCCAGAGGAAAAGGGGCTGTTGCCTTCGACGCGTAAGCTGGTCCACTGGCAACGATAGCCCAAGTGCTGGTTACGCATGAGTATGCCTGGCAGGAGACCGGCCTCGCAGAGTATCTGGAAGCCGTTGCAGATGCCCATGACCGGACGGCCTGACGCTGCATATTCCCGCAGTGGTCTCATCACTGGTGAGAGTTGGGCCAAAGCCCCGGCACGCAGATAGTCGCCGTAGGAGAAGCCTCCGGGGATGATGAGGCAGTCAAAGCGGCCCTGGAGGTCGGCGGACTCCTTGTGCCAGACGTACTCTGCATGGTGTCCGAGCACGGTGCCCAAGGCGTGGTGGCAGTCGGTGTCGCTCCAAGTGCCGGGAAAGACCAAGATGCCGAACCGCATTGTCGCAGTGTTTTGGGTGTCGGTGAGGGTTGGAGGGGAGTTGACTATTGTGAGTCACCCGAGAGGAGATGGGTGACCAATTCGTTGGCCACGTTGCCGTCGGCCTTGCCGCGGATTTGGGGCATGAGCTTGCCCATGACTTTCCCTTTGTCGTGTATGCCGGTCGCGCCTACCTCGGCTGCGACCTGCTTGGCTAACTCCAGTATCTCTTCTTGAGATAGCTGCTCGGGCATGTAGGTCTCGAGTATGGCGAGTTCGGCGCGTTCCTTCTCCAGCAGGTCATAGCGCTGGCCAGCCTCAAAGGCGGTGATGCTCTCCCGGCGTTCCCGGACTTGGCGGGCCAGAATCTCCATCGCGGCTGCGTCGTCCAACTCCTTGCCGATGTCTTTCTCACGGTACTGAATGGCGTTGCGCAGGTAGCGTATGACGAGGGCGCGGGATGCATCTTTTTCTTGCAGGGCGACCTTCAGGTCGACCACGAGTTGTTCTTTAAGTGACATGGGATTGGAGAGGCGCTCTAATGGGGCGGTTGTGATGTTAGCTGTTGCGCATGCTTTTCCGGCGTTTGGCGGCCTCTTTCTTCTTCCGCTTCACGGTGGGTGGCTCGAAGTGCTGACGGCGCCGGATTTCCGAAAGAATCCCGTCGGTCTGCACACGCTTGTTAAAGCGCCTCAGGAGACTGTCAAACGTCTCCCCTTCAGCGATACGTACTTCAGTCAAGTGGGCCTCCCTCTGGATGTGAGGTTGACTTGAAACTAGGACAAATTATAGGCAGCGTCAAAAGTCTAGTCAACGATTGCGGATCGCTTCTCCGGGTAGTGGGGCACTTCATGGCCTAGGGCAAGTCGTTGACGTTCTAGGGATGGTGCCGATATTATCGTGGAAATCTGGTAGCAGTGGCGCACCTGTGCAGGAATAGCTGCCCGTGATGGGTCCCGCTAGGATGGAGACTGTCCAGTGAGCACACGAACCCTTCCCCCTCTTCCACGTGATGTAAGGTCTATGGTCCGCTCGGGCGAGTGGCGGGGGGTTACGGCAATGGTTGCGCCTGGCTATGTGCAAGCGAACCTCGCAATCCTGCCGCGGGAGCAGGCTTTTGATTTTCTGCTTTTCTGCCAGCGGAACCCCAAACCGTGCCCCCTGTTGGAGGTGATCGAACCGGGTCAGACGGAGCCCCGGCTGGTGGCCCCAGGTGCGGATATACGAACGGATATTCCGGGATACCGGGTCTATCTGGATGGGGAGCCTTCAGAGGACGTGACAGACCTTAATGACGTCTGGCGGGACGACTTGGTGTCCTTTCTATTGGGATGTAGCTACACTTTCGAGTCGGCTCTTATTCATGCAGGCATACCTTTGAGGCATGTGGACAACGGCAAGAACGTGGCAATGTACATAACCAACATCGAAACGGTGCCAGCGGGGCCCTTCAGTGGGCCGACGGTGGTAAGCATGCGCCCGGTCCATCGCAGCCAAGTAGTGCGGGCGGTGCAGGTGACGACTAGGTTCCCGACAGGCCATGGAGCACCAGTGCACATAGGTGATCCCCAAGCCATAGGCATCAAGGACATCAACGCGCCTGATTTCGGAGACTCTGTTGAGATACGTGAGGATGAGGTTCCCATCTTCTGGGCTTGTGGCGTCACCCCGCAGGCTGTCGCTATGAAGTCCAAGCCCTCGCTGCTTATCGGGCATGTCCCCGGGCGGATGTTCATTTCAGATGTGCGTGACGAAGATATCGCTGTGCTATAGGATGGCTCGGTACATTCGGTGCTGGCAACAAACCAAGAACCCTGATTGGGGGGACCTATGACGACGGTAGAGGACATTATTCTGGACCATGACAAGCGGGGGGTCGCTCATTTGAGGCCGTTCCTGCAAGCTGATTTCTGCGACGATGCAGCCAGGCTGATTGCAGGAACTTCTGGGCCGGCGATGATAGTTACCGGCTTTTACATCATGGGGGCCCAGCTACCGGAGACCGACGGACCTCCGGGTGCGCTGGCCATTGGCCGGGCTCTTCAAGCGATGGGACGTTCCGTCGTGTATGTGACGGACAAGGTGACCCACTCGGTTATGCAGGGACTAGCAGGCGACGAGGCAGAGGTTGTCGACTTTCCCATTACCGACGATCAGGCCAGCAAGGAGTTCGCTTCGCAGTTGCTGGCTAGAGTCAACCCCGGTGTGGTTGTTGCCATTGAGCGGTGTTCGCTGACTGCCGATGGGGCTTACCTCAACATGCGGGGTCGGGATATCAGCGAGTGGAATGCCCGGGTTGACCACCTGTTCGCTGATCACCCGGCCACCGTGGGGATAGGCGACGGCGGTAACGAGATCGGGATGGGCAACCTGATAAAGGAAATCCCAGGAGTGGAGACGTTGCCGGACAACCCTGCCGCCACCAAGACCAGCAAACTCATAATCACCAGCGTGTCGAACTGGGGCGGTTATGGCTTGGCCGCTTCGTTGTCGAAGGTCGCGGGTCGCAATCTGCTTCCTTCAGTCGAGGATGAGGCGGAAACGTTGAAGCGCACTGTCGACTTGGGGTCGGTGGACGGCTTCAGCGCGGAGCCCCGCTACGAGGTGGACGGGTTCACGTCAGACGAAAACGGGGTGCTTCTGGGACGCCTGCACCAGTTGCTGGCTGACGAGGGAATCGCCTAGGGGCGTTGAGGCGTGAAATCAGGCTAGCCTCTGACCCGCGTAGGAAACACTTGATCCAAGCTGGCCCTGAAGCCGTTTAGCATGGGGGAAACCAGGGTATCTCCGCGCCCGTAGTTGCCAACCTCGCTCAAGCTGCCATCACCACCCGCCATGACCCAGACTCGCTGACCGTCGGGGTCCACCACCCAGTATTCGCGGACCCCGTGCTGCGCGTAGAGGTCAAGCTTGATGCGCCAGTCTCGGCTCGTGGTGGAAGGCGAGAGGATTTCCACTACCAAGTCTGGGGCTCCCTGGACGTTTGCTTCCGTGAGGATGTCGGCTCGCTCATGGGAAACGAACAAGAGGTCCGGTTGCACAACATTGGTCTCCGATAAGACTACATCCAAGGGTGCGTGAAATACCCGGCCCAAGCCTGCGGAATCCACGAAGAGCTTAAGGAGGACGAATAGGGCACCGGAAATGTCTTGATGCGGGACGTTTGGTGAAGGCGCCATGACCAACTCTCCGTCCAGAAGCTCCCAGCGTTCATCGTCGGGCGTCTTCCGATAGTCCTCGTAGGTGAGCTTGGTCGTGGGCTTGGTATCAACCATCGCTGTCCTCCCGGCTAAGCCATTCTAGCCCGTTGGCACGGTGCCCGCCAATAGCAGCAGGGGGGTGGCTGTCAGCTAGTTGTCGATGCCCTCTTGTTCAGCACAATGCACCGTGCAGCCGGCAGCTTCCTCTAACAGCATGACGATAGCGGCTAGGTCGTGCCCTGCAAGGCCCTTGTCCGTGGCGTCCCGGAACACTTGGGTTGCCCGGTCGCCTGCTGGGAGAGGGGCGCTCACGGTGTGTGCGAAGTCTTGTATGAGTTCGAGGTCCTTGAGGATGGTGCGAACTTGGGCCCGTTCACCAGAGAAGTTGCGGTGAATAATTGTCGGGCCGTTGCGCTCCATCATGAAGCTCTGGCCCCAACTTGTCTGTATGATTTCGACAAGCATTTCCGGGTCGGCCCCGCCTTTGGCGCCCAGCACCAGGGCTTCGGCCGCCGCCAAGCTGTGGATTCCTACCATAAGCTGATTGACCAGCTTAACCACGCTGCCCGCACCACTGCCTCCAACGTAGGACACCTTAGAGGCCATGGCTTGCAATACGGGCAGGCTGGCGTCGAAGGACTCGCGGTCGCCGCCGACCATGATGGTCAGTGTAGCAGTGGCAGCGCGCTCCACTCCGCCACTGATAGGAGCGTCCAGAAAGGACGCTCCACGTCGTGAGGCCTCGTTGGCGATCTGTTGGGAGGTCGTCGGTCCGACAGTGCTGTGGTCGACCAGCAGTTGCCCCTGGCGGGTAGCGGACATCACGCCGTCTTCACCGAGGAAGACCTGTTCCACGGAAGGCACATCGGGCAGGCAGGTGAGCAGGATATGGCAGGAGCGTGCCACCTCTGCGGGGCTGGTAGCCGGCACTGCTCCTTCGGAAGCGATGACGTCGACATTGCCGCGGCTTCGGTTATGCACCACCAGTGGGAAGCCAGCCTGGAGCAGGTTACGTGCCATGGGCATCCCCATGCGTCCGAGGCCGATGAATCCTACTGTGGGCAGGCTGGCTTCGTTGGTGGGTGCCTTGCCGGTCATGGCTGGTTTCCCCTAGAGCAGTTCCGACTCCAAGTCGGTGAAGACGCTGTCCATCACCGTAATTATCTCGTCCACGTCGTCCCGGTTGGCGCACAGTGGCGGGGCGATATTCATGCCATCGCCACCCCGCAACAGCAGGCCCCTCTGTCGGAACATGCCAGTCATGCGGTCGCCGAGCTTCACGTTGGAAGGGAAGGTCTCCTTGGTGTCCCGGTCCTTTACCACCTCAACTCCACACATGAGACCCTTGCCCCTGACTGCGCCGATGGTCTGGTGACGTGCGTAGAGTTCGCGGAGGCCGTCGAGGAGGTAGGCGCCCATGGCGTCAGCGTTCTGGGGAAGCTCCTCGTCCTCCATAATCTGGATGTTGCGCAGGGCAGCGGCGGCAGCGACAGGGTGGCCGCCGAAGGTGATGATATGGCGGAAGGAAGCATCTTCGCTGCCCACGAAAGCGTCGGCGATTTCCTTGCGGGCGATGGCTGCGCCCATGGGGATGTAGCCGCTGGTGATGCCCTTGGCTACCGTCATGATGTCGGGGGTGATGCCCCAATGCTCGCAGGCGAACATGCGCCCGGTGCGCCCGAACCCGGTGATGACCTCGTCAGCGATGAGCAGGACGCCGTGGCGGGTGCAGATGTCGCGCAGCATGGGCCAGTAGTTGTCGCCGGGGACTGCCACGCCGGGAGGGCTGGCAATGGGTTCGGCGATGACTGCGCAAACCGTCTGAGGGCCGTAGAACTTGATGGTCTCTTCCACGGCGTTGGCGCAGCGGGTGGCGCATTCTTCAGGGGTATCACCGCCCAACTCGCAGCGGTAGGGGTTGGGCTGAGGCACATGCACCGTGCCCTGCATGAGGGGTTCGTAGTCAGTGCGTGGGATGTTGGCGTTGCCGCCCAGTGACATGGCGCCGTGGGTGGCGCCGTGATAGGAGCCACGGCGGCTGATGATGCGATAGCGCCCTGCCTCGCCCATGCGTCTCTGGTATGCCCGGGCAATCTTCAGGGCCGTCTCCACCGACTCGGAGCCGCCACTGGTGAAGAAGCAGCGACCAAGGTCGCCGGGAGTGATTTCGGCTATCTTGTCAGCCAGCTTCACCGTGGGAACAGTGGTTGAGCCGGCGGGCATGTAGGTCAGTGCCAGCATCTGCTGATAGGCGGCGTCGGCTATCTCGGTACGACCATAGCCCACGTTCTTGAGCCAGAGGCCGGACATGGCGTCGAGGTAGGAGTTCCCCTCAATATCGGTCACGCGGCAGCCCTTGCCGTCAACGAAGATGGGAGGGCCTCCCTTTTCCGCCATCTCGCTGGGCTCCCTCTGGTAAATCCAGAGATGCTGTAACGCCGACATCTTGAGCTGGTCCATTTCTTGCGCGGTGTAGGTCGTCATTGCGTCTCCTCCCTGCTATGGGTGGCCCGCCTTGGGTGTGGACAATGGACTGAAAACACAAACACAGACTGGCCACACAGAAGGCCAGCCTGTGTTTACAGGGCGCCCAACGTAGGCTTGGCTACGTTATGGGCGGGGTTCTCTAGTTGTCGCGGGCCCAGCGTCGGCCCGTGGGGTGGTTGACGATCTCCAGCAAGTTGCCCTCGAGGTCGCGGAAGAAGGCAGCGGTGGAGCCGTCGGGCCGGTAGGTGGGACCGCCGCGCTCGAACTCGACGCCGTTCTGCACCAAGTGGGCGATCATCTCTTTCCAGTCCTTGATCTCGAAGGCCGGGTGACCCTCGGACATGTAGACAGCGTCGTCTCGCACGGTAAAGTGAAGCTCGGACTCACCCACATGCAGCTGGTTCTGTACTACGCCGATACCGGGTCCACGGTCGACATCCTCAAGGGCGAAGATGTCCCGGTACCACTGCTTGGTGGCTTCCAAGTCCTTGCATTCCAAGTTGATATGGTGCACGCCGAAAATCCTAGACATGCTCTATCTCCTTCTCTACTTGCCTTCAGCCCAGCGAAGTTGTAGCTAGGCGATGGTTACACGGCTAGAGCCAGTCTAAATATGCAAGGCGAAGGTGTCAACACTTCGGCGTCGCAGGGCACTGCTGTGCTTCTATGGCGCGTATGTCGCCTAACCGGCTAATGACCCCATCGGGTCCCACGGAGGGAGGACTACCGGCTCCATTTCCAGGGCCTGCTGCAGGTGTTCCGGAAGGTAGCTCTTGGGGACGGCTATCTCGAACATGTACTCGGCAAACCAGGAGTCGTTCATGAGGAAGAACCCCTTGTCGCCTACCTTGTCGTTCCAACTGTTTTCTACCCGCCAGCGTCGGGGTTGATTGTCCACCACGTCCACGCCGGTGAAGAGCATGGCATGGGTCATGGCCGTCTGGTGGTATTCCAGACGTTCCTCCTTGGTCATGGTGAATTCGGCATTGTAGACGCTGGCATAGTCGAACAGGTCGGCGTCCCACAGGCCCTTGTCGCGGTGCATCTGCTTGCCGGTGTCGCAGCCCATCCAGACGGGTTTGCCGTCTTGGAGCATGCGCATGGCGATGTCCTTCATTAGTTCGATGTCCACGTTGAGATACTTGATGCGGGTCCCGTCTACGACGTTGCCCAAGTACTGGACGGTATAGGTGCGGCCTGGCGGGTTGGATTGTCGAGGGTCGTGGACGAGGCAGACGTATTCTTCCATGGGTGTGGAGATGTACTTTTCGGCAAACTCCGAGGGCGTCATTGTGCCATCGCGATGGAACTCGTTGTCTCTGTCCTTCCATTGCCAGTTGAAACTGGCCGGAGGGGTGCCTAGGTGTATACAGAGAATCTGGTAGACGGAACGGAGGGCTTCCTCTTTGGCTTGGCGCATGGCAGGCAGGCCGCCTTCCTGGGCGTATATCCGGCGGATGTCGCGGGCTGCCTGACGCACTTGATAGTTGAGGCTGGCGTTCATCCGGGCCGAGTTGCCGGAACTTTCGGTCTCGGGCATCACGGTCTTGGGGACTACGCCGTGTTTCCGCACTAGGCTGACGAACATGTCCCACTGGCCGCCGTCACCCAACGGCTGGCGGAGCAGCCAGGCCACCACCCGGTCGTCAACCGGGCGGTCGGCGGTCTCGATGACTGCTTCGAGGACGTAGTTGGCCCGCTCCATCTTGTCCCAGAACATGACGTAGCTCTGGCTGAACTCGAACTCCTTGACGTTGAGCAAGTTCTTGGTTTCCGCGCGGAAGAGGTTTAGGCCAGCGAACATCCAGCAACGTCCGGAGCGGGCTTGGTTGGTGACGCTCCAGTCATCGAGGACGGTGGAGAAGGTGTGTGCTGCTTCGGCGACGGTCTTGCGGTTCAGGGCCACGTCGTTCACGTCGTGCTGGGTGACCACGTTCTGCATTAGCTGGTGAGCGGGCAGGGACTCGAAGGCTTCCTGAAAGCCAGCAAGGGTTGTGGAATCCAAGGCGCCGGGGTTGGTCTGTGCGGTCATGTGCTACTTTCTCCTTCGCTGGTCTCTTGGGGCTCGCGTCCATCAGGACAGAACGTTATAGCGAACCATCTATCACAATGTCCAGTAGGGCTGGTTTGCCGGAGGCTACGGCTCGATCTACGGCTGGCTTAATCTCAGCGGGGTCGGTGATGCGTTCGCCGTGGACGCCCATGCTGTTGGCGATGGCTGCCATGTTGAAGGGGGTGGCGAAGTCGGAATACATGAGCCTTCCTCCAGATGTCTCGGGCAATTCCAGGACTTCCTTCTGGTAGATGCTGAAGTTGACCTTGAGGACGCGGTATGAACCGTTGTTGCAGATTACGAAGACGCAGGGGATGTTGTCGTTGGCGGCGGTCCAGAGCCCTTGGACTGTCATCATGGCACTGCCGTCGCCAATGACTCCAAAGACGGGGCGGTCAGGGTTGGCGCACTGGGTGCCCATGGTTGTGCCGATTCCTCCCCCGATTGACTGGCCCCGGAAAGCTCTCAGGTCGCCGCGCCGATTGGCTTGGAAGTAGTGGCGCATGACGCCACGGTTGCTGATGGAATCGTCGACCACGATGGCGTTGTGGGGTATGGCGGAGGCCAACTCGGACATCATGCGGGCGGGACTCATGGGCTTGGAGTCCCATTTCTCGGCTGCTGAGGCTTCGAAGACTTGGCGGTTGGTGCGGGCTTCTGCAACGGCCCTTTCTTTGCGGTGCTCGATTTCGGGCAAGTCCGCTGGGGACAGGCGCTCCTTGAGGGCTGCTTTGAGGTCGGCGAGGGCTAGGCCGCAGTGGCCGACGATGCCTACGTCTGTGGGTTCGGAGCGGCCGATGCGGCTGGGGCTGGGGTCGATGTGTATCAGTTTGGATTCGGGGGGCAGGATGACGTCGCCCCAATAGAAGAGTTCGGCGAAGGGGTCGGCCCCGACTGCTAGCACCAAGTCAACCTGCTGAAGGACGGCGCGTTGTGCGGCTATGCGCAGGGAGAGGCCGCCTTGGTATTGGGGATGGGTCGTGGGGAAGGCTACTTCGGCACCGCCTGCTTGGTAGACAGGGAGGCCCATCAATTCGGCCAACTCCACCGCCTCGTCTAAGGCCTCGTCCTCGGATAGGCGGTCGCCCACCATCATCATCGGGTGGCTGGAGTTCAGCAACAAGGCGGCGGCTTGGGCGATGCCATCCGGGTTGGGATGGGGGGCATCGTAGGCGGGGCGGGAGGGCACGATGTTCATTTCGGCCATGCCCTCCAAGGCGTTGGAGGAGAAGCCGACGTAGACGGGGCCCTTGGGGTGGGTGTTGGCCTCGTTGAAGGCACGTCGGATGGCACTGGGAATCTGGTCGGGGAGGGTGAGTTCGACGGCCCACTTGGTGACGGGACGGACCAGTTGGGCCAAGTCGGTCATGGTCTCGTTGACCTTGCGGGCGTCGTAGTTGGCGGAGGTCACCACCATGGGAGTGCCCGTGTTGAGCGCATCAAGCATGAGAGCGATGCCGTTGGCTAGGCCGCTGTCCACATGGAGGCTGACGAAGGAGGTGCGTCCGGTGGCGCGGGCGTAGGACTCGCCCATTCCGACGGCGACGCTTTCCTGGAGGGTGAGGATGTAGCGGAGTTCGGGGTAGTCGGCGAGCAGGTCGATGATGGGGCCTTCGCTGGTGCCGGGGTTGCCGAAGATGTGGTCGACGCCTTCGGCTTTGAGCATTTCCAGCAGGGCTTGCTTGCCGGTCATCATCTGGGACACGGACACCTCCGACGGCGCGTTGCATCTGGGAATGGCGCGGACGATTGGACCGCCAGCGCATTCTACAACAACCGGCTTGGGGCTTCAGTGACCCATTCTGGTTTGGCTGCTATCATGCGGGCGCATCCCAGCAAGAAGGGGGACGTTCCAATGGCTGCACGAGAGCGCATTGCTTATATCAACGGGAACTTTGTGCCAGAGAGCCAAGCTGCCATACCGATCCGTGACCGGGGGTTCATCTATGGCGATGCTGCCTTTGATGTGGCCCGCACGTTTCAGGGGCGCCCGTTCAGGCTGAGGGAGCACTTGGACCGGCTGTATGCCTCATGCCGTTACCTGCGCCTTGACCCGGGCATGAGCCAGGATGAGATGGAGGAGTTGACGTTGGAGGTGTTGCGACAGAACCTGCCCCTCTTGGGGGAGAACGAGGACTACTGGGTGACGCAGCGGGTGACCCGCGGGGTGGAGACGCCAGAGGGGGACGTGCCGACGGTGCTGATCGAGTGCAGGCCGCTGCCTCTGGCTGCGCGGGCGCGGTATTACCGGACGGGTGTGCCGATGGTGACGCCATCGGTGCCACGAACTCCTCCACAGTTCCTGAGTCCCAGGGCCAAGACTCATAACTACCTAAATATGGTGATGGGAGACTTGGAGGCGCGGGAGCGGAACCCGGAGGCTTGGGCACTGCTTCTGGACGAGCGGGGGAATCTGGCCGAGGGCAAGGGTTGCAACGTCTTCATCGTGAAGGACGGTGCGATACATACGCCCAACGTGCAGTTCGTGCTGCCGGGGATCACGAGGGATGTGGTGCTGGAGCTGGCGGAGTCGACGGGGGTGCCGGCATATGAGCGGGATATTGACTCGTATGACGCCTACACGGCGGATGAGGCGTTCCTTACTTCAACGAGCCTGTGCATCTGTCCTGTGGCGTCGCTGAATGGGTCGACGATTGGGGATGGGAACGTGCCGGGGCCGGTGACCAGCGGGCTGATTGCTGCCTTCAGTGATCTGGTGGGTATGGACTATGTGGGGCAGTACTTGGCGCACGTGGGGAGTTAACCAGCGCGGGCATTCCATAGTTCAAGGAAACCTTCGGATGTGAGGGGACAATCTACTAGGCCCTCAAGTTCGGATTTCGAGAGCTTCAGTCGCTTTGCCGTGTCGGCGATAACGAACTCAGGCAACTGACCCCTGGCCGAGTGGGAGAACTTAGCCACGCGATGTTCAGCCCCTCCTATAGAGAAGCAGAAGAACACGTGGTCGCCCTTTCGGTCTTCCGATGCTTCGAGTTTTCGTCTCCAAAGCCCTTTGTAGTTCTCTTAGATCCACGTTAGCCAGTGGGTGTTTGCACTATCAAATGCCGGAGTTTCGCCAAGTCTTCCCTAGCTGAAGGAGCCAGACGCTCTTCCCTTGACACCAAGGACTCATAGTAGTCGCTGAGAGAAGTCAGGAGGTCCGGGATGGCTTGTTCGGCCGAGTTACTCACACCGTACTCTTCGAGAGTTAGATAGGTTACCGCCACGACCTCCCCTGAGGACGCACGAATCTCGACGAAGAGATCCTTCATCAGCGACCAAGAGTTACCCCACGAATAGCCTTGTGGGATGATGCACAGGCTACTGGATAAGTGCCCTGTTACCATGTTAGTGCCAATAGCCAAGGACATATCGACTGATATTCGGTCAGTGCCCGCAGTGGTCACAATTACCTCCTGGTGCGATTCCAGAACGAATCCCAGTCTTCTGGCGCTATTCCTAATTGTGACAGAACAGAGGTAGGCAATTCGTATCGGACCCCATTGCTGTCCTCATGCCGCAACATCTGTCGGGTAAGCATAAAGGCCATAGCCTTTACGTGCTCATTGCTCATTCGAACAGTGCCGAGACGGGTCGGCTGGCTAATCGTTGTGGGAGTAGGATGAGCTTCTCCCAGAGAGAATGTTAGATTTGCTCCCCAAGGATTTAAGGTAAATCGTGAAGTTGTCAGCATAAATGTCAAACGGGTCAGGCATGTGTCTCCGATCGATGTTTCAGTTAGCTTGAGGACTGACGTTTCCTGCTCCGTGCTTGCCTCTAGCTAAGTATAGTTCTTGCGCGATCCGTTCAGCTACAGCAGGTCTTGCTGCTTCTATTAACAGCCTCTTTCTTATCGCGCTAGCGCGATGTCCACTATGGCAGGGACTCCCGATTGGACGGCTTCGATGCCTTTGCGGATGGCGGGGATGATGTCGGCGGGTTGGTCTACGGCTTGGCCGGAGCCACCGAAGGCTTCGAGGAGCTTGGCGTATTCGGGGCGGGGCTTGATGGTGGTGGCCCAGCGAACGTCGTCGCGGGAGGCGAAACCGCCAGGGTAGGCCTTTTCTACGCCGCCCTGCTGGGAGGCGTAGCCGTGGTTGTTGAAGACGACGGTGAGGATGGGCATGTCGTATTCCTGGCACATGCCGTAGCAGGAGATGACGGGGTTGTAGAAGAAGCTGCCGTCACCGATGGCGCATACCACGAGGCGGTCGGGGTGGGCGACCTTCATGCCGAGGGCGTTGGGCAGGCCCTGACCGAGGCCGCCGAAGCTGCGGAGGTAGAGGCCAGCGTGGGAGCGCTCGCGATGACGCTCGAAGATGCCCCGGTGGGTGATGAGTTCGGTGACGACGACGGCGTCGTCGGGGACTGCCTCGTTGAAGGCGTGGGCGGCGTAGCTGGGCTCGATGGGAAACTTGCTCTGAGCGGACAAGGCGTCGTCGAGGGCGGTTTGGCGCTGCTCGCGGTGCATCTGGTGGAGTCGCGCCTCGCGTTCCTTGATGCCGCTGGCGCTGGAGCCGCTGCGGGGCTTGAGGTCGCGGACGATTTCGAGGAGAGCCTGCAGGTTGGGCTTGATGTGGCCATGGACTTGGATGTCGCAGGGGAAGCCGGAGTAGGGCTTGAGGTGGCGGTCGGGGTCCACGCCGATGTCGATTACCTTGCAGCCTGGGGATGGGCGCTTTGATGGCGGGTGCCACGGCACGGGGCAGGCTAGGAGGACGATGACGTCGGACTCGGAGTGCCAGGGCTCGGCGTTGTAGCCGAGGTGGAGGGGGTGCCCGGTGGAGATGTTGGTGGCGTCAGCACCGGAGGGCTCGACCACGGGGAGGGCGAGGAGTTCGACCAGTTCGGTGAGGAGGGGCACAGTGGAAGGGTCCTTGCCGGCGGCCTCGGTGAAGACGACGGGGTTGCGGGCCTCGATGAGGAGGCGGGCAATCTGCTCCAGCACACGCAGGTCGGGCTGAGGTGCGGATGCGGATTCAGGGGGTGTGGGAAGCTGGTCTATGGCGATCTGCTCGAGCATGATTTCCATGGGGGGGTTGACCAGCACGGGGCCTTGGGGTTCGGCTTGGGCGATCTGGCAGGCGCGGTGGAAGGTGTCGGCGAGGGTGTGGCTGGTGCGGACAGTGGACTGCCACTTGACGAGGTCTTCCATGAGGCGGGAGGGCCCGCCGATGGAGCTGAGGCTGTGGAGCCACTGGGGACCGGGGTCGACTTCCATCTCGCCGTAGCCGATGCTCTCGCCAGCGAGGACGACGAGGGGGGAGAAGTCGTGCATGGCGCCGCGGAGGTTGGTGGCGCAGTTGAGGGCGCCGGAGTTGGTGTGGAGGGGGACGGCGACGAGCTTGCCGGTGCCGCGGTGGTAGCCGAGGGCGGCGCCGATGGCAAGGCCCTCGTGACGGCAGTTGAGGTAGGTGGGGGCCTGCTCGCCCTCGGCCTTGCGGCGGGAGAGGGCTTCCCAGAGGGGAGGCCACTCGGAGCCGGGGGAGCCGAACATGTGGTCAACGCCGTGGCTGTTGAGGACCTCGATGAGGATGTCGCCGCCGTCCATTATGCGCTCTGCCATGGGGGTCTTCCTTTCTGATGGGGTTTGGTGGGCTGTTGGCCTTTGGGGGTTATGATAGCGATGGAGGGGACGGGCGTCGATAGGGGTGTGGAATGTCACAATGTCACACGGTTTATAGCTAAAATAATTTGTTCGTATCTGAGAATTGTGACATTTGTGACATTTTCCTAGCTGGCCAGATACGGAAACGGTGTGACATTTTTTCGTATCTGAGAATGTCACAGACGCCACGCATTTGTGACATTTGTGACATTTTCGTAGCTGGAGAAATGTCACACTGTGACATTTTGGGGCTGGCCTCCTGATTGCTGATTTTTTGGGGCGAGTGCATCCGCAAGAACCGCTTTCGGGGGTCTGCGCTGGACCCGGGAGGCGGGCTTGGGGAGTTGGGCTGGGCTGTGTTCTGGTGATTGTTCTGATGGTAATGGGGATGGGGGTGGGTGTCAATGGGTGGGTGTCATGGGGGGGCTTTGGTGAGGGTGAACGAGATGGGGGGTTGGTCTTTGGATGGGGCTTCTGGATTCCGGCCTGCGCCGGAATGACGGGGGAGGGGTGAGTTCCGGGGTGGTGGGGGTTACGTGGGTTCCCGCCTGCGCGGGAATGACGGGTGTGGGTATGGGAATGACGGGTGTGGGTATGGGAATGACGGGTGTGGGTATGGGAATGACGGGTGTGGGTGCGGGCGGCAGGCTGGGGGTTACGTGGGTTCCCGCCTGCGCGGGAATGACGAAAAAGAGGGGCGGGAATGACGAGAGGGGGCGCGAATGACGGGTGTGGGTATGGGAATGACGGGTGTGGGTGCGGGCGGCAGGCTGGGGGTTACGTGGGTTCCCGCCTGCGCGGGAATGACGAAAAAGAGGGGCGGGAATGACGAGAGGGGGCGCGAATGACGGGTGTGGGTATGGGAATGACGGGATGGGGGTGCGGGAATGACGGAAGGGGGTGCGGGAATGACGGGATGGGGGTGCGGGAATGACGGGAAGGGGGTGCGGGAATGACGGATGGGGGTGCGGGAATGATGGATGGAGGGCGGGAATGATGGGATAGTGGGTGGGTTGCAGGGGTGAGTGGGTGGGCTAAAATGATACTATAACTCACGATGTGGTTTTGTTGGGCAGCGGGATAGAGGCAAGCGCATATCCGATTCAGGGAACAGAGGGCTGGACTGCTAGGGAGTATGTAGTCCGAGGAGGCGCCACGAATGGTTAGAAGACTGCAGTTGGCTCTTTTTCTAGCACCGGTGGTCGTCATAGTGGCCGTCGGTGCGTTCCTGCTAATCGTTCGCAATGGCGCAGCGGCAGAGCCTACGGTTGGACAGACGGCTTCGGCGGCGTTGCAGTCTCCGCAGGGAGCAGCGATGGGAACGGTGACTTTCCGGCAGGCTTCCAACGGGGTCTTGATAATGGCCGACGTGAAGGGACTGGCTCCGGGAGGCCATGCTTTCATCATTCACGAGTCCGGGTCATGTGCGCCGGACTTCGGGGCGGCAGGGGACCATTTCAACCCGGAGGAAACGGAACACGGACTTATTCATTCGAACTGGAAGGGAAGCGAATCGACTGGAGGCCATGGTGGCGATTTGCCGAACATCTATGCCGCGTCGGACGGCTCGGCCCGTGCCGATTTCTTCACATCGGGCATTATTCTGGACAGTGGCCCGCGTCATTCCGTTTTTGACGACGACGGTTCGGCGATCATCGTGCATGAGAAGCCTGATGAGTATGGGGAAGAGGAGTCGGATACGGGGGAGCGAGTGGCCTGCGGAGTGATTGAGCGGACGTAGGGATTGTTGGTGGGCGGGATGGGTCAGGGGTGGCGTGCTCTTAGCTCAGGACGAACGGGGGGAGAAAGGAAGATGGTGGAGGGGATGGAGTGATGGGGGGTGGCTAGGTGAAGGGCAACTCAAGGGACTGTTGCATCTTGATCGCCAACGTCGTCGGATTCCAGGATTATCGTCAATTGAGGGAGCATTTCAGGGATGGCGTCCTCGATTATGGACCAAAGGATGCTGTCGCTGAGGTCCGGGTAGCTGTGGGCCAAGCGGTTGCGTACGCCGATAATGGCACGCCACGGAATGCCGGGGAACCTGTCTCTGACATCGGTGGGGACGTACATTGCAGCCTGTCCGATAAGCTGTATGTTGCGTAAAGTGGCATCGTAGACCAGTCCGTTGGCTAAGAAACCTTCCTCGGTTAATCCGTCTGTATACGAGAGCACCTTTTGACTGAACTCAATCATGTCGCGCACATACATGCGCCATTCAAGTTGTGGTTGGCTGGAGTCAGACATAAGTGAGGTCCCGTTCCACGTAGGAACGGATTTCGGGTCGGAGTTCTCCATCCATGGCCAAGTCGACGGGACGGCCCAGGAGGTCTTCCAGGTAGAACTGAACCCCGAAATATCGCTTCCAGTCGGGTCGGGGGTCGAAGCTGGCCAGGATGTCGATATCGCTGATCTCGCTAGCTTGGTCACGGGCGAAGGACCCGTAGAGGGCGAGACGAGTTACACCGAAACGCTCGGCAAGTACCGGGCTATGCTGGCGTAGTAGTTGCAGAACACCGTCCTTGGTCAATTGCGTCATTTGAGTGTCGGCCTATTGCCCTTCGCAGACTGGGATTGTCAGCCCGTGAGTTCCCGACGTGGTGGCTAGACGTCGGTGACGTCGCGGCCTAGGAGCCAGCGGGCCAGGACCATTTTGTGCATTTCGTCAGTGCCGCCGCCGATGCGTGCGTGGCGCTGGTTGCGGTAGAAGCGGCTGATGGGGAGTTCGTAGGTCTCGCCGATGCCTCCGTGGACTTGGAGGGCGTTGTCGAGGCAGCGGTGGCCCCACTGGCCGGAGAGGAGCTTGATGAGGGAGCCGAGGTAGCGGGAGTCGCCCTCGAGGTCGCCGGCGTCGTACTTGGCTGCTGCGCCGTAGGTCATAGCGCGCAGGGCTTGGATGTCGACGAACATGTCGACGATCATCCACTGGATGGCTTGGCGGGAGGCAATGGGCTTGCCGAAGCTGTGGCGCTGGCGGGCCCACTCAATGCTCATGTCGAGGGAGCGCTGCATCTGGCCGAGGGAAGATGCGCCGCGGGTGAGGCGGTCTTGGACTACGAGCCATTGCTGGCCGAGGCGGAAGCCGTAGCCCTCCTCGCCGAGGACGTTGGCGTGGGGGACGACGACGTTGTCGAGGGTCATCTCGCAGGTGGCGCGCTCGAAGGGGCGGTTGTGCCAGGTCTTGATCTCGGTGACGTTGATGCCGGGGGTGCCCTTGTCGACGAGGAACATGGTGATGCCGCCGCGGCGTCGCTTTTCCTGGTCGGTGACGGCTTGGAGCATCCAGAAATCGCAGGCTAGGGAGTTGCTGATGAAAAACTTGTGGCCGTTGATAACCCAGTCATCGCCGTCGCGGACGGCACGGGTCTGCATGGAGCCGCCGGGGTCGGAGCCGGACTGGGGCTCGGTCTGGGCGAAGGCTGTGCGCTTTTCGCCGCGGATGACGGGTTCGAGGTAGGTGGGGGCCTGCTGGTCGTTGCACTCGTAGAGGATGACGTTGACGGGACTCTTGGGGAGGAGGACGGCGCTGCGGTAAATCTCCTCGTCGATGACGCAGAGGCCGAGGATGCCCATGCCACCGCCGCCGTGCTCCTTGGGCACATGGGCGTCCCAGATGCCGGTGTCTTGGGAGACCTTGCGGAGGTGGGGTTCGTGTTCGGGCTTGAGTTCGTCGTAGAGGTCTTCCTTGAGGTATTCGACTTCGAGGGGCATGCATTCGCGCTCGACGACGTCGCGGACCATGTTCTTGAGTTGGAGGTGTTCGTCGGGGAGTTCGGCTAGTGAATAGTCCACTTGGGCTCCTTGGGGGTGTGTTTGGGGGGATTATAGCGGGTGGGGGTGGGGTTTTGCATGGAGGGGTGAGTAGTTGCACAATGGGGGTAGGACATGCTTGGTTGAAGGAACAGGGAATGTTAAAGCGAGTGGTGCACCCGGGAGTGGTGTTGGCAGGGGAGTTGGAGGAGTTGGGGGTTAGCCGGGCCGAGTTCGCGCGTCAGATTGGGACTCCAGCTAATCGGGTTAACCGGATTATTGCTGGGAAACGGTCGGTGACAGCGGAGACGGCGTTGCGGTTTGGGCACTGGTTTGGGGTGGAGCCGCAGTTTTGGATGAACCTGCAGACGCAGTTTGATTTGGTGGTGGCGGAGCGTGAGGTAGGGGAGGTGGTGAGGAGGTTGCCGGTTGGGCCGCGGGACGAATGAACTGACCCCCAACCCCGATTCAGAGGTTAGCGTGAGGCTGCATCGACTAGCAGCGGTGATGGTGGTCTGTTTGTTTGCGCTCTTGCTATTGGGGTGTGGGCAGGACAGCGCAGATGGCACCTCTTCGGACGGCTTTGGGGCTACGGGCTTTGGTGATGACGTGTCCATGCCCGTATCGATGCCGGGCGCTCCTGACTCACGCATGGGATTGTTCTCCTCTGATGCCATAGTGGATCAAGTGTGGCCAACGGTGGTGAGAATCAATACCGACGTGATGTCGGGGTCGGGCGTCATTGCGCAGACACAGGGGTCTACGGGGTATGTGGTCACCAATCATCATGTGATAGATGGGGCGACACGGATTCAGGTAACGGTGGGTGACAGGGATACCTACGAAGGACAAATGCTCGGGTCGGATGCTGTGCGGGACTTGGCGGTGGTGATGATATGCTGCGGCAATTTCCAGAAGGCCACCTTTGCGGATGTGGCTGACCTCAAGCCCACCACTGAGGTTGTGTTAATTGGATACCCTCTAGGCATACCCGGCACAGCCACGGCGACCAAAGGGATTGTTTCGGCGGTGCGCTATGACTCCCGGTATCAGGCAGAGGTGATTCAGACGGATGCGGCCATCAACCCAGGAAACAGTGGCGGGGCTATGGTTTCTCTGAATGGAGAGGTCCTAGGCATCAACACCTTCAAGATAACCGATGCGGAAGGATTGGGGTTTGCTGTTTCCAGCGATGTTGTGTTGGCGCAACTGCCGTCGTTGTCGGGGAGTGCGGCAGTGGTTCCCGCCTTGCCGACTGCGGTCTCACTCTTAACTCCAACGCCGACAGCAGTTCCGGCGGCGCTTCCAACGTCTGACGACAGTGCTTTGGAAGCGCGTATCGAGCGGCTGGAGAGGGAGCTTAGACAGACACCGAGTCCAGCGGTGGCTACCTCCCCGTTCGTGGGGACTCCACTACCTGGGACGCCTAATGTCGCGCCTGCTCCGAAACCGACACCGACTCCGCATCCTTGTAGTGTGGTCACCTTGGAGTCCGTGGAAGAAATGGAAGTCATCTATACGAGATTCTTGGCTGCCGATCCATACTATCAATCGGTCGCGAATGAAGCACGTGGGCTTTTAGAAAGGCAGTTTATGAAAGTTGGAAGTGCCTACGTGGTCCAGGCCGTCGCAAACCCGTTGGGTTATCCCTCGTTTCGCGACTATCTTGGGCTGAGAGGCTATGTAGTTGAACGTGGAGAAATAGCAGAGGGCGTGCGTATGCTCCAGCGCAGAGGCCTCCTGCCGGATAGTGAAGAAACATTGGCCGACTACAGTGACCGGAAAGCCGACGACCCATGTACGCTTGCTCGATCCAACTTATATCGTGATGATGGGCTCATGACATTATTGGCCGTTGCGTATGCAAATGACACTTGCCATCCAGCTTTATGCGGGGCCGCACGACGTGGGGTGATAAACCGCATCAACGCCTTTAGAGATGGAGATGTAGCGACACCGTTGATTTTCTGGTTCTTGGACTACTATGGGATAGGGTGAGTAGACATCCTTCTCGGCTGATTCGTTCGGCTTTCCCCCACTAAGGAAGGTTAACACCCGGATAGGGCTTCGCGCACGGCTTCGATGATGCGGGTGGTGTTGGGGATGCAGTATTGCTCCATGATGGGGGCGTAGGGCATGGGGACGTCGGGGGCGCAGACTCGGATGGGTGGGGACTTGAGGGCGCGGAAGGTGGCGGGGTCTTCGACGACCATGGCGGAGATTTCTGCGGCTGCGCTGCCGGTGAGGCAGGCTTCGTCGACGACTACTAGGTGGCCGGTTTTCTGGACGGAGGCGCGGAGGGTGTCCTTGTCCATGGGGACTAGGGTGCGTGGGTCGACTACCTCGGCGGAGATGCCTTCAGTGGACAGTTGGTCGGCGGCTTCGAGGGCGCGGTGGACCATCTTGGAGAGGGCGATGATGGTGACGTCGGTGCCCTCGCGCTTGACCTCGGCGGTGCCGATGGGGATGAGGTATTCGTCATCGGGGACTTCCTGGCTGAGGCTGTCGATGCCAAACATCTGGTCTTCGAGGACTACGACGGGGTTGTTGTCGCGTATGGCGCTTTTCATGAGGCCCTTGGCGTCGTAGGGGGTGGAGGGCATGAGGACCTTGAGGCCAGCGATGTTGATGAAGAGGGGGTGGGGGCTCTGGGAGTGCTGGGCAGCGGCGGCGCGGCCTGCGCCGATGGAGGCGCGGAAGACGATGGGGAAGGGCGTCTGGCCGCCGAACATGTAGTGAATCTTGGCCATCTGGTTGACTATCTGGTCCATGGCGGTGAAGGCGAAGGTCATCATGCCGGGGCTGACGATAGGGCGGAAACCCGCGCCAGCGGCGCCGACGGCGGCGCCCACGTAGGCGGACTCGGAGATGGGGCAGACGCGGACGCGCTGCTCGCCGAATTCGGGGATGAGGGAGGCAAGGGGGCCGAGGCCGCCACAGAGGTGGAATACCTTGGGGTCGCGGCGCATTTCCTCGCGGAAGGCTTCTATGGTGGCTTGGGTGTAGGTCAGTTCGGGCATGATGTTCTCACCCTCACGCTAGTTGGCGAATACGTCTTGGAGGGCGTCTTCGGGGGCGGGGGATGGGGCTACTTTGGCCCAGGAGAGGGCGTGGGCCACGCGCTCGTGGACTTGGAGGTGGAGGTGTTCGAGGACCTCGGAGTCGGTGGAGCGGGTGTCGATGAGGTATGCGCCGAAGCGGGCGATGGGGTCGCGGCGCTTCCACTCTTCGATTTCTTCCTCGGGGCGAGGGTCGGCGATGGGGCCGCGCTGGGCGTTGTGGACGTGCCAGCGGTAGGTCTTGCATTCGAGGAGGGTGGGGCCGAGGCCGCGGCGGGCGTGGTCGATGGCGGCGGAGGCGGCTTCGTGGACTGCCATCACGTCGTTGCCGTCGACGGTGACGCCGGGGATGTTGTAGCTGACAGCGCGGGCGGAGATGTCCTCCACGGAGACGGTCTCGGTGGAGGAGACGCTGGAAGCCCAGAGGTTGTTCTCGCAAACGAAGATGATGGGCAGGTTCCAGACGGCTGCTAGGTTCAGGGCTTCATGGAAGGCTCCCTCGTTGCTGGCCCCGTCGCCGAAGAAGGCGACGGAGACGCGGTCGCTGCCCTCGAGTTGGGCGGCTAGGGCTGCGCCAGTGGCGATGGGGAGGCCCGCGCCGACGATGCCGTTGGCCCCGAGCATGCCGATGGAGAAGTCGGCGATGTGCATGGAACCGCCCTTGCCCTTGCAGTAGCCATTGCTCTTGCCGAGAAGCTCGGCCATCATGCGGCGGATGTCGGCCCCCTTGGCGATGGTGTGGCCGTGGCCGCGATGGGTGCTGACAATCATGTCGTCCTCGCGCAGGGCGAAGCAGACGCCGACGGCTACGGCTTCCTGGCCGACATAAGAGTGGACCGCGCCGGGTATGGTGCCAGCGTGGAACTCGTCGACGGCGGTCTGGTCGAAGACGCGGATGGTGTACATGCGCTGGTACATGGAGATGAGGCGTCGCTGGTCCAGCTCCATGGCGGCCTCCAAGGTGTGATGGGTTGGGATGAAGTTGGGGGCATTTTAGCACCTTGGCCTCATCGAGGAGGACTGTCAGGTCTGCATTGACACCCCATGCCCTACCAGCTATGTTCCAAGCTAATGGCCTCTTGGATTTCGGCTTGGCTGAAGTATCCGAGCTTTGAGGGCTAATGGGAGGGAACATGGCAGTACTGGGCATTGACCATATTGAGTTGATAGTGCGGGATGTGGACGAGTTCGTCGATTTTTACGAGAAGCTGGGGTTTGAGGTGCTGATGCGGACGAGCCATCACGGGGGCTCGGCTGAATTGAAGCTTCCCGGAGAGAACCAGCCGGTGTTCGAAATCCACACGGTGAGCGGCGAGGAGAACATCGGGGTCAACCACATTGCCTTCAAGGTGGAAAGCGCGCAGGGCATTCACGAGGAGATGTTGCAGAAGGGCCTGACCCCGGAGCGGGCACCGCATTATGTGGCGGAGACGGGGCGAACGAACGTCAATTTGCGGGACCCGGATGGGTGGAGGTTGCAGATGGTGGACTCGGACAGGAAGGCCCCGGCCTAGGGGACAGCCGTTCTTGCCCTATAGCTCCGATAGCTTTGACTAAAAGCAGGCGGTGCCGATAGCCATGGCAGAGATGACCGACTCCCCACAGTTCGGGGCCCCCAAGACGGACTTCAACGTGGTCAACCTAGAGACCGGCGAGCGGTTACGGCTTGCCGACGGCACGACGGCTGAGGTGGTGTCCAACCCGCGGGACGGGATGTGGGTGATGGTGCTGTTTCTGGAATCTGCGTCGGATTCTTCACAGAACGGTACGGAGGGGTTGGCGTTCGCTGAGGATATTGTTGAGGTGTTTGAGGCGCTGCCGTAGTGGACGTGTGGTGCTAAGAGACAGCAGAGCTAGAGCGTCCTAGAAGAAGACAGTGAGGTTCTTGGCTAGGAGGACGTTCTGGTCGAGGGTGATTTCGCGGCTGGCTATTTTCCACTGGCCGTCGACTTTGCGCAGCACGTCCTGGCGTTTGCCGACGAAGAAGTCGGTCTCGGTCTCGACGCGGTTGCGGTAGACGACGAAGCGGCTCTTGGTGGTTACCTCGTCGCCTTCTTCCCGCAGGACTTGGACGTTGGAGACGATGTGGCAGACGCGGGACTGGGGCTCCTCGGCCCAGTGAATGCCGGTGAGGATCTGGCGGACGCGCTGGCTCAGGGTCTCCTTGCCCTCGTCGAACCATGACATGTCGCCGACCCCGGTGGTGTTTTCGCGGGCTGTCTGATCGAACTTGACGTTGCGGCGCATGGGCATGAAGTAGTGGGTGTCGTCGGTAAAGAGGTCGAGCCACTCCTCGTAGCGGCGCTGGTCAAGGAGTTCGGCCTCGTTGTAAAAGAACTCCTCTACTTCTTTTGTAAGAAGCAGGCGCTGTATCGCAGGGGACAGTTGCTCGGACATTACTCGCCTTCTTTGGGGGCGCGAATTTCGGCGTCGGCCATCTGCTCGAGAATCTGTACGGCGGCTGGGAAGCCCTTCTCGCCCAGGCCTTGAGCTTGGGCACGCTTGAAGACGTTGTCGGCGATGTCGCCGATGGGAGAGGGCACGGCGAGTTGGCGGGCTAGGTCGCAGGCAAGAGAGAGGTCTTTGGCCACGATGTCGAGGCTGCCGATGGAGGGGAACACGCCGTCGTACACGGAGCGTGGGTAGTGGTCGAAAGCGCGGGATGCGCCAGCGCTGACGGGGACGATCTGGGCTAGGACGTTGAGGTCCACGCCCGACTTGACGGCCATGAGGAGACCCTCGGCGGCAGCGATGAAGTTGGTGTAGCCGAGGTGCTGGGTCACCAGCTTGGCGGTGCAGCCCTTAGTGCTCTCGCCGACGTAGAAGACGTTCTTGCCCATGGCATCCAGCACGGGCTTGTATTTGTCGAAGGTCTCGCGGCGGCCCGCTGCCATGATGGTCATGTTGGGGGGGCGTTGGCTTACGGGGGCGTCCATGAGGTCGACACCCTTGGCGGCGAAGGCCTCGGCGACGCGCTGGACGACGTTGGGGGAGTTGGTGGTCATGTCGAAATAGGCACTGCCGGGGGCGAGGCCTGCGAGGATGCCGTTTTCGGGGTCGAGGGCGACTTTTTCCATCTCGTAGGGGCCCGGTAGCGAAGTGAAGACAACTTCGCACGCTTCTGCCACCTGCCGCGCGGTGTCGGCCCAGTTAGCGCCACGCTCGCAGAGGTCGGTGGTGGCCTCGCGGCGGAGGTCGTTGACAGTGAGGTCGTAGCCGGCGTCCAGCAGGCAGCTACACATGGGGTGGCCCATGGTGCCTGTTCCGATGAATCCTACACGCATGAATAGGCTCCTTGCTGCGTCGCCGGTTGACGCGCAGTTACTTGGTGTGGCTGCCATTGGGAGTCAGGAGGTCCTCCCAGTTGTCGGCATCCATGTATTCGGCCCAGCGCTTGTAGAAGTTTCGCTGGTTCTGCTCGGTGATGTTGGGGGTGATCAAGCCAGGGAGGGGGACGTCCGATCCCTCGTAGCCCATGCCCATCTGGTAGTTGTAGGGGTAGCGCCGGGCGATGACACCCTTGCTGGCTGCCGAGGCGTAGTTCCAGTTCTCCATGTCGTCCTGCTCGGTCATGCCTGCGGGGCCGGAGTAGCGCATGTAGTAGTGGCGGAGGATTTCCTTGACCTCGTTGGGGGCGTCCTTGTCCACGAGGAACCAGCGCCAGGCCTCGGTCTTCATTGTGCCGCGGGGATGCCAGACCGCGATGGAGCGGGGCTGCCGTGCCAGGTAGGAGGCGTTGGGAAAGACGGTGCCCACGGATCCCAGCAGCCCGGCATCCTTGCCCATGCGGCGCTTGCGCTCCTCGTAGCAGTGACGGAAGTATTCGTCGACGACTGGGTGGTTCTGGTAGCCGGACGAATAGGGGATGTCTTCAGCCTGCCAGTAGGACAGGGCGCCATGGCCCCCTTCGGGTACTGCGGTGCAGATGCGGAATGCGCTGTCACGCTCGTCGGTGTCGCGTCGGTTGCGGCCGCTGGGGCCTATGCCGACCATGTCGACGGAGCGGTGGCTGATGTTGTGGTAGGCGTCGCCGGAGAAGTTCTCGGCGGCGAATTTCCAGTTGCTGGGGATGACCCATTTCTGGATGCCCATGAGGACTTCGGAGCCGCCCTCGCTGCCGTCGCGGGCGTCCAAGGCGGTGTCGAGGTATGTCTTCATGTCGCCGAGGTAGTCGGTGAGGCTGGGGGCTGAGGCGTCCCAGTTGGCCCAGATGGTGCCCTTGTAGTTGGCGAGTTGGGGGACCTCGATGAGGCCCCACTGGGACTTGTCGAGCTGCTCGCGGTAGGCTTCCTTGAAGTAGGGGACACCGACAAGCTGGCCGTCGGTGGCGTAGCTCCAGCCGTGGTAGGGGCAGGTGAATACGGCGGTGTTGCCCTCGTCGTAGCGGCAGACCTTCATGCCGCGGTGCATGCAGGTGTTGAGGAACACGTGTATCTGGTTTTGGCGGTCGCGGCACATTATCACCGACTCCTCGCCCATGGATGAGACGAAATAGTCGCCGGGCGAGGGTATCTGGCTCTCATGGCCGACGAAGAGCCAGCTACGGGCGAAAACCTGCTCCTGTTCCTGTTGGTAGATGGAGTTGTTGACGAAGACCTCGCGGCTGATGGTGCCCTGGGAGAGGTCGACGAGGTTCCCGGTAGCAGCGGCGCCGGGGTGGATGGCCATGCGGGTGCGCCCTCCTTATGGTGTGGGCTCTGGCTGGGGGCATCGTATCAATGGGTATTTGAGGGGTCAAGGTTAGGTGACGGGGCAGGGGCCGGTCGGTATAATGCAGGCACACTCCCCTGGTCTGAGGCCACCATGACCACGAAGCCCGTTATTCCAACACAGGACGCAGCGGAGATTGTCCAATTTCCCGACCCGCCACCCGAAGAGATGACTGCGTTCCATCACGTTAACTACCCTGCCTATCCTGCGTGCCTGATGCTGCATTTTGGAAAGCCTGAGACCACCATCATCAGCAGCGAGTTGGCCAGCGGGGTGAGGCCGACCGCAAGTTATGAGGGCATTCTCTTCCCCGATTTGCTGGTGGCCTTCGATGTGAACCCGCCTGCCTATCGAGCACGAAACGGCTATCTAATCCCCGAGCAGGGAAAGCCGCCGGACTTCGTCATGGAGGTGGCGTCGAAGACTACTGCATCGAGGGACGAGACGGTAAAAAAGGAAGGTTACGCTTCCATGCAGGTGGGGGAGTATTGGCGGTTCGACCCCACGGACGGTGAGCAGTACGAGACGGCTTTAGCGGGAGAACGCTTGGTGCAGGGCGTCTACCAGCCCATCGAAATTCACCGCACAGCGTCAGGCGGCTACTGGGGCCACAGCGAGGCCCTTAACCTAGCCCTCTGTTGGGAAGACGGAAACCTGCGATTCTGGGACTGGCAGGCGGAAGACTACTTGCCCACGTTTGAGGAGGAGAGAGCCGCCCACCAAGCAGAAATCCGCGCTCGCCAAGCCGAAGCTGAAGCCCGTGAGGCTGCGGACCAAGCCCGTCAGGCTGCGGAGGAGCAAGTGATGAGGCTGAAAGAGGAGATCCGGCGTCTACGAGAATCTTAGGAATAGGCTAATCCTCGTCGCTGCTCCCACGCACCGTCGAATCCAAGTAACGCCTTTGGAGGCTACTAGTATGATTTCGGAGACTCACTTGGGGACTACCTACGACCACTTGGTGTCGGAGGAGAGAGACAACTTCAGGGTGCACACCAGGGCCTATGCAGACCCTGCCGTGTTCGAGCAGGAGATGCGGAACATCTTCGAGAACAACTGGGTGTATGTGGCCCATGAGAGTGAGATTGCTCAGCCTGGAGATTACCGCACTGCGGCCATCGGCCGGATGCCGGTAATCGTTACCCGAAGTTCTGAAGACCAAGTCCACGTGCTGCTGAACATCTGCCGCCACCGTGGGGCTGCCGTATGTCGTGACGAGCGGGGCAACTCGCGCTTTTTCCGGTGTCCGTACCATAGTTGGGTCTACCGGAACGACGGCGCAGTGGTGGGCGTGGCTGACCGCGAGGGATACCCGGAAGGTTGGGAAGACGGAATCGGCGGTCTGGTGATGGCCCCGAGAGTGGAGTCGTGCCGGGGTATGATTTTCGCCAGTTTCAATGAGAACGTGCCCTCGTTGGAAGAGCACCTGGGTGCCCTGAAGACCTACGTGGACTACTGGTTTGACCATTCACCAGTGGGCCGGGTGCAGTTGGGCAAGCCATACCGGGCGTATTTCCCTGCCAACTGGAAGTGCCAAATCGAGAACTCCACCGATGGGTGGCATGCCCGCTACGTACACGAATCGGCCCTGCAGACCATCGAGGAGTATGGCTCTCGCGGCAGGACCGTGGGCTGGCCGGGCTGCACCCGCGGGTTCCCACAGGGGCATGGCCTGCTGGAGGCTGAGCGTAATGATGTGCCTCCTGAGGTGGGAGAGGAGTTTGACCAGCACTTGGACTTGCTGCGGGAGACTTACGGCAAGGACAAGGCGGACCAACTCTATATGAGGCGCCATATCGCGCTGTTTCCGAACCTGCACTTGATGGAGTTCAAGTTCCGGGTGATACAGCCGGTGGCAGTGGACCGCACCATCATCTATGAATACCCCGTGGAACTGGAGGAAGTCCCTGACCGGGTGAACAAGGCGATCTTCCGGCGCATCGCCCAAGACATATCGGTGTCTTCAGGGTCGTTCATATCCGGAGCGGTGAATACCGACGATGCGGAGATATATGCCCGCGTACAGAGCGGGCTGGCGGCCAACAAGCTGGACTGGCTGCATTTGTCCCGTGGCTTGATGCGGGAGGAGCGACGGCCTGATGGGGAGACGGTGGGGGGCCGCATGGATGAAGTGCCGCAGCGGGCGGTCTGGCGCGCTTGGTCGAGGATCATGGGGAACGGCAATGGGCATGGGGGCTAACGGATGGCTACCCTAGCACGCAACATGACCCGCCAAGAGGCCGAGGACTTCCTTTACATGGAGGCTCGTCTGCTGGACGAAGACCGGTTGGAGGAGTGGCTGGGGCTCTTCACCTCCGATGGCATGTACTGGCTGCCCATTGACGAGGAGGATGACCCGGAGCGGCAAGCCTCGGTGATACACGACGACCCATTGCAGCGGGAAAAGCGGGTACACCAGCTACGGCAGGGCGCGCGGTATTCCCAGTTGCCCGCCTCGCGCACAATCCACTATCTGTCGAATGTTGAAGTGGAGCCTGCCCCGGATGGGGAAGCGCACCTGCGGTGCAATGTGCTCATCCTTGAGTTGCGCCCTGGGGACCACCAAGCGCTACAGAGAGGGCTTGGGAACCAGCGGGCGCTGGCGGGGCGCTGCTTCTATCGGTTGGTGTCGCAGGATGGCGGCTGGCGCATAGCACTGAAGAAGGTGCTGCTGATAGACCGGGATATGCCTCTTTATAACCTCACCTTTATTCTCTGAGCGAAGGGCTTGCAGGCAGACGATGGAACAGGAGCGGGTGGTACTGAAGAACGAGTTCGCCACGGTAGAGGTGGCGCGTGATGACTCGGCCAATGGCAGCCGTCTGCATATCCGCGACGTGCAGACGGGGCGCGAAGTCTACTTGGACCCGCTGGAACTGGAAGCGCTGACCCGTGCGCCTCACAGCGTCTTTGCCCGCTGGCTTGACCCGGACTTGCGGCCCGGCGAGTCTGAGGGTGCTTGGGCTACTCCGCCCCTTTCGTAGTCCACGCTGGGCAGGCTGGTCCTGCTAGGGCCTCATTGAGGCTTGGGTGGCGGGAGAATGCCAAGTTCCTTGAGCAGGCTGGCATCGCCGGTTTCGTTGTAGACCCGCCAAGCTTCCATGCTCTTTGCTACGATGTCGCGCTGCTCGTCGGTCACCTCAAGGTGGCCCCAGCGGCGTAGGACATGCCCTTCGGCGTCCCGATGCTTGTCGAACGGGTCGGTTTTCTTGTCGTCGCTCATGGCTTATGCACCTTCAGCCTAGTTATACGCCCGGCGCGGTCTGTTGCCAATAGAGGGGCCCAACGGGCGATAGAGTCAATGCCGTGTTGCTCCATGCCTGCCATGGCACTAAAATCGGCTCAAATCCGCCTGCCGTTGACGGTAGGGCTGAAACTCGAAGGAGGTCTCCCTTGAGGCAAGGCTACCGAGTGATAGATATCGATACCCATGTGAATCCCTGTGTTGAAGTGTTGCTGGACCATGCCGACCAGGATATGAAGAACCGCATGAATGACCTGAAGCCGTACCTGCGGGCGGTAACGCCACGGCCGGGGCAGGGGGACGCGGAGGACAGGGAGGAGATATCCATTATCTCCATTGCTCCGGTGCGGTATCAGAGGATAGCGGGCGCGAAACCCCCAACGGATGCCGACACGAGCGGCACGCACAACCTAGCAGGGCGCACCCAGATGGCAAACCGAATACCCATCGCGGTCGGTGCCGCGGAGGACAACCCGACGGGCCGGTTGGAAGATATGGATGTGGAGGGGCGGGATATCGACTTCATCATCCCCGGCCCGTGGGCTTATGGCGCTCCCGCCATGGACTTGGGGCTGGAGAAGGGCCTGTACCGTGCATACCACCAGTACATGGCTGATTACTGCTCTGCCGATAGCCGGCGCTTGAAGAGCATGGTGCTGGTGCCGGGGCGGGACCCTGAGTGGTCGGCCCAAGTGATACGCGACCACATAAACCAGGACTGGGCTGCTGCGGTGTGGCCCCTGCTGCCGACGGATATGCCCATAGATGACCCGGACTTGGAGCCAATCTGGAAGGCCTCGAATGAGGGCAACTTCCCCATCATGTACCACGGGTTCCACATCGAGCCTCCCTATTTCCCGGGCTATCGCGACATCTGGGACAACCCTGCCATGGGTCGCTGCGCCGGGCAGACTTGGGGAGGGCAGCGCTTCATGTCATTCATGCTGATGGGTGGGATGCTGGACCGCTACCCCAACCTGCGCATCGGGACCATGGAGTGCGGACATGGGTGGCTACCGCAGTGGCTGCTGCGCCTGACCCGGCAGATTGACTATGTGCGAGGGTCCGTCTCGCCCGACCTGAAATACAGTCCCTTGGAATACACCGAGCAGGGGCGCGTCTTCTGCAGCGTGGACCTCTTTGAGGGCGCAGAGATGACCAAGGCGGTGGCGGACATTCTTGGCGACCATGTGCTCATGTATGAATCGGACTACCCGCACCCGGAGACCATCTACCCCGACCACACCGACATGGCAATCGGCTGGGAGGGAATCTTGGGCAAGAAGGTGTTGGACAAGATGATGTGGGAGAACGCTGCGCGGTATCTGAGGCTTACGACCAAGCCTTGGTAGCCGGTGGTCGTTCTTAGAAAAAGCAAAGCCCTCCCCGATTCGGGGAGGGCTTTCTTGATGTGTTTCGTCTGTGGGGGGTGCCGGAGTTATGCCGCCCCTGCGCTCGCCACTTCCTCGTCCTGCTCCCCGGTGGCCCCGCTGACGCCTATGGCCCCGGCCAGGTCGCCGTCCCTGTAGATGGGGACGCCACCAGCGGCGGCTAGGATGTTGAAGTGGACCGAGGCTTGGATGCTGCGCAGGATGTCGGGGTTGACCTGCTGGGCAACGGCACTGGTGGGACGGCGGAAGTTGAGGGCGGTGACGGCCTTGGCCTCGGCGATGTCGGGCGACATGAGGGACGCGCCGTCCATGCGGTCCATTTGAACGAGTTGTCCGAACTCATCCACCACGGCTAGGGATATCTGGAGTCCCATTTCGCGGGCCTTGGAGATCGCCTTGTCTGCGTAGCCTCGGGCCTCGGCCAGTGTCATCGGCATTTTCGTACAACCTCTGGCGGGCAGTGCGCCCGCGCTTGTCTTGACTAATGCTGGGTCTTGTAGGGGACATCGAGGGCGTAGCAGGTGACATAGTCCTCTAGGTTGACGTCCTGCCCGTCCTCCTTGGGCACTTCTTTGTCGGGCACACGCACCGACAGGCTGCTGGAGAAGCCGCCGACCACATCGCCGTCCTTGTGGATGGGCATACCGCCTGGGCCGGGGAAGCCCGGCTGGGGGAGGAACTGCTGGTAGGCAGCCCAGCGTTCGGGGACGCGGTGCATGCGCTCGGAGAAGCCGCCCGTGGGGCCCTTCATCACGGCAGCCAAGTAGGCCTTTGCCCGCGCGGTGGGCACGGCGGCCGCTGGGGCCCCGTCCATCCTGGAGATGGAGAGGACGTTTCCGCCCTCGTCGGTGATGGCCCAGCAGGAGTTGTAGCCCACCTCCGTGCCCTTCTCGACGGCACGGTCGATAATGGCGCGAGCTTCATCCAAGGTAAGACGGTCGGCCATGGTCTCAACTCCTATAGCTTCAGGGTAGCCGGACGCTCGGTAGGAGTCACGGCTAATCGGCGGTTGTTATTGTAACCTGAGACCGGATTTCATTCAAGTTGAGGGTGATGTGAGGAGTCGCGCAGGGCTCTCCCGCACGGGTCATCGGAGCGGGTTGCGCCAGCGAAGGCCGGGGAAGCGGGAGAAGTCGGCATCGTTGGAGTGGACCTCGGCTTGGTGTTCCATGGCGAGGGCGGCTATGTGGGCATCGGTGACAAGGTTGCCGCCGACGCCCGCTGCGGTGAGGTTCTGCCTGAAGAGAGTGAGATGGTCGGCGCCGGGGTTGATGGGGGAGATGTGGGGGAATTGGAACCACTCCTGTACGGAATCGAATACTGCTTCCGGTGTAAGTGGTCGACTGAGCAACCTGGAACTCGTCATCAGCCGCGCGAATCCTGTCGTGACGACCCAAGGGAGGCCAACCTGCTCACTGCCTTCCATAAGTTCATTCCACCAGTCGTGGGCCAGCCCGTAGTTAGGGTCGGCGGTGTTGTGGGCGTAGACTAACAAGTTGGTGTCGGGAATGATCACTTCGAGTTCTTGCTCAGGAAATCCTCGGTTTCAAGCTCATCGAGCAGTTGATTGAGTTTCAATGGATTGATACCCGGCGCGTAGCCGGTTACGATGAACTTAGGGTCACCATCCAGAACTTGCCACTTCACACCGCACTTGTCATTGGGGCAAGTATGGTGAAGCGTGTCGCACTTCACAATTTGCTGGCAATTCAAACAGGTAATCTCTAACATCTCACGTTTCTCCTACGTTATCGGAGGGCAAGGGCAAAGCAGGTTGGTGTCGGGTATGATCACCAGTCGGGATTCTTTCTGAAGAACTCTTGAATCTCGAGGTCTTCCATGTACTTCTTAGGGTTGTCAGGGTCTACCCCCGGAAGGAACCCGCCACTGCTGAAGGGCCTGACCTTGAACTTAGGCCGCTCGGTGGGCCCGGTGGGCGACATCCCCCGGCGCAGGGTGTCGTTGACCACCTGCTTGAAGGGCTTGTTCAGGAGCAGGGACTGCTCCTTGAGGTAGTTGGCTACGTCGTCGTCGAGTGTGAGTGTGGTTCTCATACAGGCATCATGATGTCGTGTGTTTTTGATGTCAAGATGTTGATTGTGGAAAGAGTTGAAGCGGGTGACTAGTCCCAAACCAGAAATGTCATCCAAAGTGAGATGGTGACGTGTGCGAGGAGAGCCAGTATCAAGTAGACCACCACCGCTGCAACATTCTTAGCAAACCTAACCCTCGGCGTGCCTTCCGATAGCCGGGCAGGCAACAATAGCCGGTACGGCCATCGCAATCCCGCCCAAATTCCCAAGATGAGTCCCAACCCGGAGACCACCTTTGCACTTGAGACCCAGATCAGAATCACGGTACCGGCGGTAACGCGGGGTTGGGAGAAGTAAACACTCTGCTGGGCCAGTTGGACTACAACATCCGCTAACTCACGCAAAGGCACCTGCAAAATGGTCGTCACGGCGATCGCGGAGAGCCCACCGAGAACCACACGCCGTGTTTGTGCTGTGAAGCCGGGCCACTCTACTGATATTGCCGCCAGCAGTACAACAACCAGTAATGCGGAGGCTACAGACCCGAAATACCACACAACACTGAGTACTGGAAACCATTCCAGCGCCAGAGGTATCCACAACGGCCAGATGCCGTTCAGTGTTAGCAAGAATCCGCTAATGAATGCGAAGGGGGCTATCACGACGATATTGGCGGCGATGCTGAACTCCCGACGGGTTTGTAGCAATTGAAAGGATGGGAACAACGCCTTAGGCCATTTCAGGCCTGCCACGGTTCCGAGGAATAATTCGAACCAGTATGTACTTGGAGATCGGAGCGACGCGCCTAACCAAGGAGTGCTCTCAAATATGTCGATTGTGGTCAACATCCGCACACCTGCAGAGAAAAAGGAAACGCAAACGAAGGCAGCGATTATCCACGCCATTACTCGCACAGTCTGAAGTTCCAAGAAATGGCGATGAACGAACATCAAAGTTAAGGCACACAGGAGAAGGAGAGGAATCGAGAGGAATCCAGCGAAAAAAGCAGAAATCAAGACCCACACCGAGAGGAGCAGCACGGTCTTGAATGTGAGCAGCGAGATGACCACTCAGGGTTCTCCCGCTATTCGTGGGTGATGTTGACTATTGCCAACGAGGCAAGGATGTAGATGAGCACGGCGAGTACCGAATACAGGACCAGTGCAGTCGCGCATCTCTCGAGTCCAATGGACCGCGCCTCAGCCCTGAAATTGGTCGGCAGCCACAGTCTCTCCGGCCATCGCAGTCCTGCCCACGCTCCTATGGCGAGTCCCACCCAAATGAACACCTGTGTGCTGAGGCCAAATACCTCTGGCATCCAGGAAATGAGGCCGAGTCGCTCTGGGTTGCCTTCTCCAACTATGGCGAACTCGACCTCCATCCATGTAACAAGCAGGCCTCCCAGCACCACCATGACCACCATGCCGGCTAGTCCTCCAAGAATGACGCGGCGCAGTTGCGGTGTGGTCATGGGCCACTCGGCCAGAGCAATCATCGCCAATGACACCGCGAGTAGTTCGGCTAAGTTGGCCCCGAGTTGCCATTCTCTGTAAAGGTCTGGGAAATGAAACCAGAGGATGCCAATGGGATATGAGTAGCCGGGTATTATTGTGTAGGCGAACAAGATGGCCATCAGGACTATTGCCACGATGTTGGCAGCAACCCTGAGTTCCAAGCGTGTGCGTGAGGCGCCCAAAGGGACAATCAAGCCGTCAGGCCAGCGAAAACCGGCGATAGCTCCCAAGAAGAATGCCAGTGATAGGGCGTTGAAAACCGATATTTGGCCCAATAGGGAAAGAGCTTTAGGTGCGATACCCGTTAACTCGGGTTCCTCAATCAGGAGGTAAGCGAGGGGAAAGTCAGACAAGGCAGACTGGATGATCCTAATCGCTTGGACTGTGAAGAAGAAGCAGATAGCGGCAAGCACTGCCCATAACAGGACTCTCCGAGTCTGCAACTCAAGTGCGTGGCGTTGGACAAACAGTAGTCCAACCAAGGGCAGCGCCGCGGCCAAGGACACAAATGAGACCCGCGCAACTTCGGGAACGCGGAAGACAACCAAGGCCGCCAACACCAAGCAAACCGCGAAAAGCGCCACGGGTTTCCCAGTGTGTGACAACGGTTCCATTCAGCCGTCCTGCGTCGAGGTTGCGAAGGAGGGCGGGCCAGCGCCCCGTATGTTGCCACCGGGTAAAGTGCTACGGCGCGCGCTCGAAGGGGCTGACGAGCTCCATATCCTTGGCCATCTCGCGGGTGGCGGGCAGGACCTCTTGGTCGATTAGCTGCAGGCAGCGCATGGCATGCTCGTGGGTGATGGAGCCGTCGTTGGTCCACATGCAGAGGACGCCGGGCTGAATCTCACTGAGGACTTCCCGGATCTTGCGGATGACGGTTTCCGGGCTGCCCATGACCAAGCGGTTGTCATCGATCATGGCTTGGTAGTCTTCATCGCTGATGTGGCCGTAGCGCAGCAGGTCGCCGCCCCGGGCGGCGCGCACGGCGGCGGCGCGGGGGTCGGCGCCCTCGGCAGCCTTGCGGAAGGTCATGTAACCCGGCGGGGCTTGGTACTCCTTCGGCAGGGGTACACGCCCCACGCCGACCAAGGCCTCCAAGAAGCCGCGGCCGTTTTCCTTGGCCTCCTCGTCGGTGTCCTGCACGAACACCGGCAGCATGTAGCCGAAGTGTTCCGGCCCTGCCTCGTAGCCGTGTTCACGGGCGGCGTCCCGGTAGATGGATTGCATTTGATTGAAGGAGGAGGGGACGAGGCCCAAGTAGAAGTAGGGGTAGTGGCGCTCGGCGCACCACAGGACGGTGTCCTCGCTGCCGGTGCCGGGGGCCCACACTGGCGGGTGGGGCACCTGCAAGGGCCTGACGAAGGGGTTGACCACCCGGAACTGGTAGTGCTTGCCTTCCCAGCGGAAGGGGCCCGGCTCGCTCCAGATCTTCAGGATGAGGTCGTGGGCCTCCTCGAACCGCTCCCGGTTGTGGACGGGGTTGATGTTGGTGGCCCATGTCTCAGTGCCGACGCCCCGCACGAAGCCGGACACCAGCCTGCCGCCGGAAATCATGTCGATTTCGGCAAGCTCTTCGGCCAAGCGCACCGGGTTTTCGTGGATGGGCAGGATGTTGCCCATGAGCACTATCTTGGGGTCCTTGGTGATGCGGGCAAGGATAGCAGCCTCGAGGTTCATGGCGGCGCCGAGGCATGTCGGGGTGTTGTGGTGCTCGTTCAGCATCAGGCCATCGAACCCGATGTCCTCGCAGAACTCCCACTCGTCCAGATGCTCGTTGTAGATTCGCGAGCCGACGGACGGGTCGAAATGTGTGTTGGGAAAGGTCACGCGGGATGCGCTGTTGAAGCTGTTCTTGACGTCGTCCTCGGTGTAGTTGGTGTAAGCCCGTTCGGTGAACCTCATGATGAACATAAGAGACCTCCTCACCGTTCTCTGCTGGGCAGCGATTGCCGCTAAAGCTACTGCAATCGCCAGTGGGCGTCAACGCGGCGTCGCTGGCCGTTGTCAACCTAGGCTCGGCCCTATCCATAACAGTGCAAAACCAGTTCAAATGGGTTATTTTAGCCACGTCATCCCACCCTCATGGCCGGAGGCATCGCATGAAGTTCGGCATGATGTATGAGATTCAGATACCCGAACCCCATTATCCCGGCATTGAGTACGAGCGGTACCAGCAGGTGCTGGCCCAAGCCGAGCTGGCCGACGAGGTGGGGTTCGACTACTTCTGGACGGTGGAACACCATTTCCTGCGCGAGTTCTCCCACTGCTCCGCGCCGGAAGTGCTGTATGGGGCCATTTCCCAACGCACCAAGCGGATGCGCATAGGCCACGCCGTTGCACTCTTGCCGGGACGCTACAACCACCCGGTGCGCGTGGCGGAGCGGGCGGCCGTGCTGGATATCGTGAGCGACGGGCGCATGGACTTGGGCACGGGACGCTCCACGACCCTCATTGAGATGGACGGCTTCGAGGTCGACCCAGAGGACACCCGGGGCCAGTGGAGGGAAGCCATCGGCATGATTCCCCGCATGTGGACCGAGGACCCCTTCTCCCACGAGGGCCAGTACTACAGCATCCCGCCACGCTCGGTCATCCCCAAGCCTGTGCAGCAGCCCCATCCGCCCATGTGGGTGGCCTGCAGCCAGCCTGACAGCTTCCGCTCTGCAGGCGAGATGGGTCTGGGCGTCCTCTGCTTCAACTTGGGCGGTTATGAGCAGATGGAAGAGCGGGTCGGCGTGTACCGGCAGGGATTGAAGAGTGCAAACCCCGTGGGCGCGTTCGTCAACCCGAATGTGGCGGCCCTGTGCGTCACCCACTGCGGCGAGGATGACGAGGAGGCCCGCCGTGTGGCAGCCCCGGAAGGTGCATGGTTCGTCCACAAAGCCCTCGAATTGTACGGTCCATGGCAGGGCCGCAACGTCCCCGATTCCTACAAGTTCGCCGTGGACGCGGTGCAGGACGAGCGTGCCCAGAAAACGGCCCAAGACCACCTCGACTCGGGTGCCTTTGCCATGGGTGACCCCGACACCGTCATCAAGGTGCTCAAGGGCTATGAGGCCGCGGGCGTTGACCAGATACTCTGCTTCATGCAGATGGGCAATCTAGCCCACTCCCGGATTATGGACTCCATCAAGCTGTACGGGAAATACATCATCCCCTATTTCAAGTAGGGGCGGCCATTCAAATAGCGACGACGGCAAACAGAATCACGGAATATATCGGAGGTCAGGCAAATGGGCGTACTCGAAGGCAGAGTTGCACTAATCACCGGAGCAGGCTCGGGTATCGGCAAGGGCATCCTGCAACGGTTCGTTGAAGAAGGGGCCCGCGTCGTGGTGGTGGAGCGCATGGCCGACCGTGTGGAACAGCTTCGCGGTGAGTTCGGTGAAGAAGTGGCCGTTTTCCACGGCGACGTATCCCGTTTGGAGGACAACAAGGCTGCCGTGGCCGAGGCCATTCGCGTCTTTGGCCAACTGGACATCTTCGTGGGCAACGCTGGCATATTCGACCAGTTCATGACTCTGGCCGATTTCCCTGAGGACAAGCTGGGCGATGCCTTCGACGAGCAGATGGCGGTCAATGCCAAGGGCATCCTGTTCGGGGCCAAGGCAGCCCACGAGGAGCTGGCCAAGACCCAAGGCTGCATGGTGTTCACCGCCTCGGTAGCCAGCTTCAACTCCGGCGGTGGCGGTGTGCTCTATACGGCGTCCAAGCACGCGGTGCTGGGCATGATACGGCAGCTAGCCTCCGAGCTTGCCCCGGACGTTCGTGTCAATGGCGTGGCTCCCGGAGGCGTTGCCACCGACCTGCGCGGTCTGGAGACGCTGGACCAGCACATGACCTCCCACTCCTCCCGCCCCGAGAACGTGGAGCGCATCCGCGCCAACGCCCCCATGCAAAAGGCCCTCTACCCCGACGACCTAGTCGGCTCCTACCTCTTCCTAGCCTGCAAGGAGCTTTCGGGGACCATCACCGGCACCACGGTGCTGAATGATTCGGGGAGTTCATTGAGGGTGAGGAGGCCTGTGCCGACGGTTTAAGGGCGAGGTCAGTCAGGACTTAGCTTGACAACCCCAACACCCCATGCTACACCCGTCCATACGGGCGGCCGGTAGTGAACTGGGCCGTTGTCAAGGTTCCAGCAGGTATGGCGTAGGTGGGTTCATGGCTACCGAAGTCAGGGGACTGGTCAATGCGCGCGATGGGCTGGTGGACCGGCGCATATTCATTGATGACGAGATTTACCAGCAGGAACTGGAGCAGATTTTTGCCCGCTCCTGGCTGTTTCTCTGTCATGAAAGCCAAGTGGCCCAACCGGGGGACTTCTTCTCCACCTATATGGGCGAGGACCCCGTGCTGGTCACCCGCGATTCCACGGGCAGGATCGGGGCCTTCCTCAATATCTGCCGTCATAGAGGGAACCGGGTGTGCCGGGCCGATGCGGGTAACGCGTCCGCTTTCGTCTGCGCCTATCACGGCTGGACCTATGGCACCGATGGCAAGCTCATTGCGGTCCCCAGTTTGAAAGAGGCTTACTACGACGAGCTTGACACCTCCAAGTGGGGCCTCGTGCCCGTGGCCAAGCTGGAGATGTACAAGGGTCTGGTGTTCGCCACTTTCGATGCCGACGCCCCGCCACTGCTGGACTACTTGGGTGAGGCGACTTGGTACCTCGACAACTTCTTCGACCGGCGCGAGGGCGGGGTGGAGGTGTTCGGGGGCATGTTCAAGTGGACAATCCCCTGCAACTGGAAGTTCGCTGCCGAGAATTTCGGTGGTGACGCCTACCATGTGGGATGGAGCCATCTGTCGGCCATTAGGAACGCGTTCGCCAGCTCAACAGCCATCGAGCCTGAGACGGGAGGCTCCATCGTTGCCGCTGGGCCCGCCAATATGATTTGTTTCGGCCCCGACGACGACCCCACGCCGCCTATACCTGCCCTCCGCCAGTACGAGGCGGACGTCAAGCAGGAAATCAGGGACCGCTTGGGGCCGAGGCGCGACCTGCTCAACCCCTTCGTCGCCACGGTCTTCCCCAACTTCTCCATGTTGCGTGCTGGCTCCCGCACCTTCCGGGTGTGGCATCCCAAGGGGCCCGACAAGGTGGAGGTCAGGGCGTGGGCCTTCTGCGACAAGGCAGCCCCGCCGGAGATCAAGGAGATGGTCCGCTTGGGGGCTATCCGCGGGTTCAGCCCGTCGGGCACCTTCGAGCAGGATGATATGGACAACTGGCAGGAATGCACCGTCACCGCCAAGGGGCCCGTGTCACGGCGCATCCCTCTCAACAACCAGATGGGCATCGGACACGACTCCTTCAACGAGGATTTGATGTCGTGGACCAGTGATTTCCGCATGAGCGAGAACACCCACCGGCGCTTCTACTCGCGGTGGGCCCACTTCATGGAGGCTGATAGCTGGGCTGACATTGGGACAAACCAGCCTTGATACCGGATATAATGGCAGGCGCACTCATCAACCAGGATTCAACGGGAGGAAGGCGGTAGCCATGGATCAGGATACGGCACGCGAAATAGAGCAATTCATGTACCAGGAGGTGCGCCTTCTGGACAACCGGCGCCTGCACGAGTGGCTGGAACTCTGGACGGAGGACGCCCACTACTGGGTGCCAGTGCGCACCACCCGCTACCCCCGCATCAGCAAGGCCATATCCATCGCCGACCAAGAGCGCTACGTGGAGGACGAAATCTCCAAGGAAGACGAACTCGCCATTCTCGACGAGGACAAGGACAGCTTGGAGCGCCGTGTAGCCCGCTTGGACACGGGCATGGCGTGGGCCGAGGACCCGCCCTCCCGCACCCGCCATCTCATCACCAACATCGAGGTGCACGAAACCGACAAGAGCGACGAGGTGCAGGTGTTCTCCAACTTCATCATGTACCGCACCCGTGGCGAGACGGAGCAGGACTTCTACGTTGGCTGCCGTGAGGATACCCTGCGCCGGATCGACGACTCTTGGAAGATATGCCGCCGCAAGGCCGTCCTCGACCAGAACGTCCTCTTGGCCAAGAACGTCAGCAACTTCTTCTAGCCAGTGGCAGGACCTATGTCGTGAAGCATAGTGAGCCATGAGAAGAGGGTCAGGTAGGGCAATTGCGAGAGAACACGCTCGCAGGGCGGTATCCGATAATCGTTATTTCGTGCAATTCCCCCATCCCGGCCGTGAACACTCTCCGGATTTCGGCGACTGGAAGAAGTGGAACCGGCAAGGCAATGGCCGGAAGTTCGTGGAGATTGGCGGAGCCTGGCTAGAGTCATTGGGATCGAGGGCTCAAGAAGGAAAACTCTGGGCATGGGCAGAATGGGAAGCCGAATCTCGAGTTCTGCGCTGTTTTGAACCATCAGACGCAGATTCGCCCCGCTACTTGTGGGAACCCACATGGCTGCCCAAACCAGACTATTGGGGAATGCAAAATACGGACCCTTCCATATTCGGAGGCTTCTACTACACCGATTGCAAACAACACGCATATAAGGGTCTCCGGCAACTGGAACGTGGTTCGGTCATAGTCTTTGGAAGCAAAAAGAACGCCCGTTGGGTAATGGACACCGTGTTTGTGGTCGCCGACTATGTGGACCACACATCTGAAGACTATAAGCCCCTTCTTGAGGGACGAGTTCCTTCGTATTACTGGGATGTGGCGATGGCTCCGACGCACCAAGGCGTTCAGCCTCCGAACAATCGCAGAATGTATCGAGGGGCGACGCATGATGTGCCAGTTGATGGCATGTTCAGCTTCTTCCCTTGCCTCCCTGCGGAGACAGAGATGTCTTGCCCGCGCCCTTGGATTGAATTGCCTCGGGAGTACTTCACTCCCGGCCTGAGTCAGGGCGTCAAAGGCTGTTCCGTCCCTCTTGACAAGTCTACGGTTACGGAACTCTGGCGTTCTATAGCCGATCAGATCCTGGACCAGAGACTCTTGCTGGGAGTTCGAGCAGACTCTCCCTGTTGCGGTGGCCCCCCCAGGGAGTCTTAGTCAAGACCCATTACGCCTGAGTCGTCGTCACTCCGATCCATAAGGAACCATTGCCCCTTCGGGAAAGATAGGCCATCATGACGTACCGATTTGCGAATTCCGTCTGAGGCTACCTCTGCGGCATCCGCTGTCGGCTGAAGGCGGGACGACTAACCAGCAAATTAAGGAAGAGGCGATGCGGAGAGCACTACACGTACGGACGATGGTGTTGCCTGGGGGGAAGGTGGAAATAGTCAGCCCGGAGTTGGATGCGGGGCAGACGGTGGATGTGGTGGTGCTGCACGAGTCCAACACGAAGGGGCGTTCTGTGATGGAAATCCTCAACGATGGCCCTGATCGACGCCTTTTTCAGACAGCCGAGGAGGTGAAAGCATACTTGGCGGAAGAGAAGGCGTCGTGGGACCGTTAATCCTGCCGTTAACTGGCTTGGTCTATTTGGATGCCAGCAGCCTTATCTACAGCGTCGAACGGGTGGAGCCGTACCGTACGCTGCTGGAACCGATGTGGCAGGAAGCACAAGGACGGCAATCTCACCATCGTAAGCAGTCCTATCCTCATCGTGGAAGCACTGGTCAAGTCGCTTCGCGATGGCAATACAGAGATCGAAATGCAATATCGCGAGCTATTCGAGTCAAATGCAGTGAGACTGCTGGAAGCCTCCTATCCAGTCTTCGAAGACGCCGCGCACATTCGGGCCGAGACAGGCTTGGCGACGCCCGACGCACTTCACGCTGCGACGGCACTTCGAGCTGGGTGCGCTCTCTTCATCACCAACGACACCGACTTTCGTGGTGTCGTTGGTTTGCCCATCGCCGTTTTGGAAGACTTCCTTGCTGAGTAGGGCCAAGTGTGATGCCGGACCTCGAAAACGGCCTCGACTTCCCGCTACTTTGTCACCAGCTTCTTCAGCAACCTGGCACTGCTATGCGGTGCCGACAGCACGGGCACCGATGCCTTGGCCGCTACCTGCGCATAAGCCGCCGCGAAGGAGAACTGCCCCAGCACCACCAAGTCCACTTGCGGGGCCAGCTTACCCACCTCTTCCACCAACCGCCGCTCCAAGCCCGTCACGCCCTCGCTGCGTATCACCGGAATGAGGTCTTCCGCCAGGGCCAAGTGGGGCTCCAACTCGATACCCCTTGCCGTAGCCGACCGTCGCAGGTAATACTCCGCATCCCGTAGCGTCGCTGGCACCGACGCAATGACACCCACGCGGTTGCCGTGGTCCAAGGCCTCCTCCACCACAGGCCCATAAGAAGACACCACCGGCACATCCACCAAGTCGCACGCCGAGTCCACCACGGGCGCATATACCGAGCAGGCCAGCCCCACGGCGTCGGCCCCATGCTCGGCCCCGTAGCAGATCAGCCCGCTCATGCGGCGCCTCAGCGCAGGGGTGATGTGGTCATCGAAATCGAGGAACAGGCCCTCATCCAGCAGGTTCACGACCTCGGTTTCGGGGAACACCTCGCCAAAAGCCGTGTTCACCGGAGGGATGGACTCGGCAATGGCGTGAATCATGACGACACGCATGGTTAATAGCTTACCTCCCAAAGCTCCCAAGGAGACGACTCGTATACTATCCTGCCCTTGCTCATCACGTAAACGTGGTCCGCCAGCCCGTCGTAGGGATTCGTCACGGAATAACACACAATGTCTTGAGGCAAAGAGGTGGCTATAATGGGCTTCATCCCTAGCCTTGCCGCCCAGCCCGTCATGACGCCCAGTCATGTCGGCTGTAGCCCGGAAAGGAGCCTGCAATGTACAACTTGGAAGGAAAAGTTGCCTTGGTCACCGGTGCCGGAGGACAGCGTGGCATGGGCAGGGCCATCGCCACACGGCTAGCCCAGGAAGGGGCCGACGTCGTCGTCAACGACATCGCAGCCAACCCCTACTCCGACCGCGCCAGCGACTCCGGGTCGGAATGGGGAGGCATCGCCCAAGTAGTGGAAGAGATAGAGGCAATGGGCAGGCAGGCCATATCAGTCATGGCCGATGTCTCCGACTCCACTCAAGTGCAACAGATGGTGCGACGGGCCCTCGCCCACTTCGGCCACATCGACATTTTGGTCAACAACGCAGGCTCCCGCCCCGGCCCTGACCGCGTTCCGGTGGTTGACCTTGAAGAGTCGGCCTTCGACGAAGTCCAGCGAATCAACGTGAAAGGCACCTTCCTCTGCTCCCAAGCCGTGGCCCGTGAAATGGTCAGACGGGGCCAAGGCGGCAAGATCATTATCATCTCTTCCGTCGCCGGAAAACGCGGCGTCGCCCGCTATGCCGCCTACTGCGCCTCCAAGTTCGCCCTCGTCGGCTTCACCCAAGCCCTAGCCCTGGAATTGGCCCCCCACAATATCAACGTCAACGCCATCTGCCCAGGCCTAGTCGACACCGAGCGCCCCGAATACATCGCGGCAGCCCTAGCCCCCGAAGGCGTATCAGCCAAGGAGCAGCACGCCCTCATGATCCGCGAGGGCGATCAGCGCGTCCCCCTAGGCCGTGTCGCCCAAGCCGACGACATCGCCCGCACCGCCGCCTACCTGGCTTCCGACCAATCCGACTACCTCACCGGCCTCTCCATCAGCGTAGCTGGCGGATCAAATATGACATAGCGTCACGCGGTAAATCTCGCTACCTTCTTTTGATGAATTCAATTAGACACGGAAAGGTCAGGTACTCGTGGGCGGTCGTCTTGGGTCCATTCAAGCCAGGTCAGATAGTTAGACGGTAGCGTACCGCATGTCTCGATCTGTCTAGGAAAGGCTCGTCCCCTCACAATAACTGGTGCCACATGGCCTGGAAGTCCTCGCTCTTTGGAGCCGCGTGCTCGACATTGCAGATGGCGGCCTCTCCCAGCAAGGCGGCGAGACCGATTTCGCGCTTGTGTTGCACCTTACGGATGTCTACTGTTCAACGACTGCAGGCAACGTCAATACCTGGATTACCTCTTCCGAGTTGAGGCAGTCGAAGAACTTGGCAGCCTCGTCGCCGAGGCCAGCCAGTTCGCTTTCTTCCACCTGGTCCACATCAAGGGTCCCGAACCCGAGGGCTAGGATGTTGGGGCTGTCCGCGACGAGGTTGGCCATGCATAGCACAGACTCTTCACGCAGCCCTGCCACCCTTGATGCCGTAAATGCCGCGAATATCGCTGTCTTGCTTTCCAGCGTGAGGCAATCAAGCAGGGAGGCTGACGGTGCGAACGCTCCGGTGACCGTGGAACTCAGGAATCCGGCGAATAGCGCATCGCCGACCCCTTCGCGTATGCAAGACACCTCTCCTTCGGAGACCATCTCAACGATATCCTGCCCGGTGAACGTATCCTCCTCGTCCAGCGTCGTAGTAAGGCGGACGAGGAGGTTCGCTTGATCCAGCGCGTTGAGGCAGTCGAACTGTTCCTTGGCAGAGGATAACAGCGACTCAGCGTCGAGCGTCCCCATCTCCGAGCGCAGCAGGGCAAACCTGATGCGGACCACGTCCGGGTTCGCCCGCCCTGCGGCGACGCGGCATGCACGCGCCTCAATGTCGGTCCTCCCGTGATGGGAGTCTATAAGCACCTCGCCCATCAGCACCAGGTTGTCTTCCGTTAGACATCGGAGGAATGAACCGGCGCCTCCGCCCCCACTTTCCCTGACCAATGTCGCCATCGGGAGGTTTAGAACGGCTGCGTACACGGCTTCTCCGAGCGCTGCGCGGATGCAGTCCGTCTCTGACCCGGAGAGGCGGGACATAACCTCGCCGCCCAGTGTGGTATCGGTGAGGAACAGATCCGCCAGAGAGGCTGTTGGCTCAGATGTTGGTGTGGCGGTCTCTGTAGGCGTGGGTGTGGGAGTCGGCGTAGTTATGGGCGTGGGCGTGGGGGTCGGCGTAGTTATGGGCGTGGGTGTGGCGGTCGAGGTCGTTTCAGGTGTGGGCATAGGCAGGGCGGCCGGAGTCGCCATAGGCGTAGGCGTGGGAGTCACATCCGGCCCACAGCTAACGATGACGACCAAGGTGGCGAGCGCCAAGGCGATGGTGACGAACCAGCGGATGTTCATGCTGAAGCGAGCGTGTGGGGGCTGTGGGTAGGCCCTACCGTTCCATTGCATCTGGCTTCACTAGCTCCTGTTTCAATTGTCTACGGCCCCAGCAGGGGCGTGTCACCTGCTCGGAGGAAGTGATGTTCCATTTCAACATGATTGTCAAACTCGTTTTATTCAGATATGGAACATCCCGGAGAAGCGCTGGTGGAGGTCAACGGGGTTCGTCCCAAGCAATGGCGGATCAGGTGGCCACAGTCGGTAAACTTCGATTCGCCCAAAATCAGGAGAACTATCTGAGGCAGATATGCAGGGAGTCATACGCGCTATCGTTGTTCAACTAGGGCTTTAGGACTTTTCTTTGGCCCATCCGCAAACCCAAAGAGAGGAGCAGTGAACACTGCCCCTCTCCCTGTTCCTTAGTCTAGCCGAGAGGCCTAGACCTCCAGCTTGTACAACCGCCTGATATTATCGTGCATCCACTTGCGCTTCGTGGTCTGCATGAGGTCCTGCCGGCCTTGGGCCGTGCTCACCGTGTAAGGCCAGTCCGCATCCCAGTGGGGATAGTCCGAGGCGAATATCACGCAGTCATCGCCCGTCGTGCGTATCGCGTCCGGGATCGTCTTCTCGCCACATTCCACCCCGAAGTAGCAGCGCCCGCTCGTGATGTACTCGCTGGGCTTCATGGTCAGCCACGGGGCCTCATCCTCACCCCGCTTCTCCACCTCTTCATCCAGCCGGTCCATCATGTAGGGCACCCAGCCGATGCCCGACTCCAAGAAGGCCAGCCTCAGCGTGGGGAACCGCTCCAGCACCCCGCCGACTACCGCGCTGCACAGGGCAATCATGTTCTCCACCGGGAAATCGATGGTATGCACGTTGATGAAGTTGTCGAACCGGGAGTTCCCAATGGAGAACACCCCGGTCCCCGGATGGTACGACAGCGCTACGTCCAAGTCCTGCGCCTCGGCATAAATGGGGTCGTAGTAGGTGTGGCTCCAGTCCGGGCGCTGGGGCACATTGATGGGCACCATACCGCCCACCGCGCCCAACTCCGTGATCGACCGACGCAACTCCTTGGCTGCCCCCTCGGAGTCCTGCGGAGCCAGCACCGCCGAGAACTTCAGCCGGTCCGGGTCAGCTTGGCAGAAGTTGTGCAGCCAGCTGTTATAGGCTTGCGACAGGGCCAGCGCATAACCCGGCTCCTTGTAGAAGGCCAGCGACAGCAGTGCGCTGGGATACAGAATCGCCACGTCCACGCCATCCTGGTCCATGGCGTCCAACTGCTCCTGCGGAGACTGCGGGTTCGCGCCCAGCTTGTCGTGCAGGTTCCGGTCCCAAGTGTCGCCGCCGAACAGCCGGGGTCGGTCGAATTTGGGCTCGATGTACTTGCGTATGCCCTCCACCGACTCAATGATGTGCCCGTCGGAATCGATAATCTTGTAGTCCGCCATGCGCTCTCCTCCTCGATTTCGCCCATGGGCCAAGAGGCCCGATTCGGGCAGAGTATAAGCCGCCTATCGTTCCTCGGCAACCTGAATTTGTCACAGACCAATACACCTCTCTTCCCCAAAGCCATCTCCGAACTACCTTGCAGTCGCCCCGGGACGGAGTATGATTCGCCCTCGTGACTCCATCCAAGAAGATTCTCATAATCGCCGGCCCCAACGGAGCAGGTAAGACCACCTTCGCCAACGAGTTCCTGTTGAACGAAGCAGACTGCCCTACCTTCATCAACGCCGACCTCATAGCCGCAGGCCTCAACCCCTTCCAACCAGAGCTTTCAGCCGTTCGCGCTGGCAGGCTCATGCTGGAGATGATCGACGACTACGTGCGCCAGGGCGAGAGCTTTGCCTTCGAGATCACCCTCAGCGGCCGAGGCTTCGCTCGCATGATTCCGCAATGGCAGCAGCAGGGCTATTGGGTGAAACTTCATTTTCTGCGTCTGCCAAGCGCCGACGTAGCTGTAGACCGCGTGGCCCATCGTGTACGCAGGGGCGGGCATCACGTGCCCGAAGAGGAAATCCGCCGTAGATTCGATTCCGGCTTGCGCAATTTTGAGCTAATATACAAGGACTTGGTGGATGAGTGGGCTCTACATGATGCTACTAAGTTTCCACCGATACTCCTGGAGGAAGGGAGGCGCGCCGATGTCTGATGCCAATGGTGCGCAAAAGAGGAACTACGTAATAACTACCAATGAGCCAAGCGCGGACACCCTAGGCGCCGTAGCCGCCCTCCGTAGGGCCGCCATCAAGGCCGAGTGCGAGGCTATCGCCATGCTTGGCTCCTTCCCCGCATGGCAGGATGGCAAGGTGGTCTACCTGACCGAGGTGCAATACACCGAAGAGGAAATCAGAGAGGCCTATGCTTTCGGGCGGACGGCGGGGACTCCTCCTCCAGGGGCCCTTCTTAAGTGCAAACCAGCAGCAACCGCTACTGTTGAGGAGGCGATAACGGAGCCCGAACGGGGGGCAGTAGCTTCTTCGGATTGAATTCTCTGGTGCACGGTGCCTCGCCATAGCGCGCCAGCCCCTCCGAGACACGAGAAAGAGGACAACAGATGCCACGACTCGAAGACCTCAGCGAAGCCCAGCGCAACCAAGCCCTCATGTTCCCCTGCATGGAACACGACGATTCTCCCGTCACCCCTATGAGCAAGGACCTCTCCCAAGCCAAGGTCGCCCTCGTCACCAGCGCGGGCTTGCACCTCCGTGGCGACCAGCCCTTCGGGCGTGGCGACTCCGGCTTTCGCGTCATCCCCGCCGATGCCGCCGCCAAAGACGTGCTGATGAGCCACAGCAGCATCGGCTACGATCACGTCCCTTTCTATAAAGACGCCAACATCACCTTTCCCGTCGACCGCATGCGGGAACTCAAAGACCAAGGGCGGGTCGGCAGCCTCTCTCAGAACTTCTACTCCTTCATGGGGGCCCAGCGCGACCCCAGCCGCATCCTCTCCGACGGCGCACCCGAGGTCGCCCAGCGTCTCTTGGCCGAAGGAGTCGACGCCGTCATCCTGACACCCACTTGACCCCTCTGCACCCACACAGTCTGTGTGATTGCTAGGGTTTTCGAAGAGGCCGGCCTCAGCACCACCTGTGTCGCCTTGGTCAAGGAACACGCCGCCCGGGTGAAGGCACCGCGGGCCTTGGCCGTCCCCTTCCCCTACGGCTCTGCTCTTGGCCGTGCCAACGACGCTGCCTTCCAGCACAAGGTCATTGCTGCCGCCCTCGACCTGCTGACCAGCAACGATGTTCCTGTCCTAGCCGAGTTCCCCGAGGATGGCGAGGGCCCGGTCAACCTGCTGCAAGCCTCGGCGGTGCAAGCCGAAGGCACCAAGGCACTGTCCGACCCCGCCGACGAGTTGACCTCCCTCCGTGAGTACTACGAACGCTGGGTGGAGAATCAGGACGGACGCACTCTCGTCGGCCTCACAGGCGTACCCCAGAGGCAGTTTCGTGGCATTGTCCGCTACCTGCAGGACTACTCCCAAGGCCAGAACGGCAACGCCCCGCAGCGTCCCGATGGCGTCTCCGAGCCCCTGTACATTCGCTGGTGCGTCGACGATCTCAAGGCTTTCTACTATGAGGCCCGCATGGAGCAGCGCCCCAGCGCAGGCGAGGAGGAGTTGCATCGCTGGTTCTGGGGCGAGACCGCCATGGGCAACCTCATCGTCGACCTAGGCAAGCACATGGACTCCTCTGAAGACTCAGACGTCAAAGGCACGGCCTTCGGGCTGTCCCGGTAGGACACGGGGCGCGACACTAGCGCCCCTGTGTCTCTCCCGCCATGACATCCCGGAACGGGCCACGCCAAGCTGTCTTGCGGGGTGCCCGCTTTTCCTTGGCCCACGCCCCAGGCTTGGTGCAACACGGCTCCAAGCCCAGCCGCGAATTGGCCAAGAACCCCAGCCTCCTGGCACTCATTCGGGATCGTCTCAGGAGCTTCCAAGAAGCCGCTGCCTACCCGCCCCATCGTGTCCTCTTGGGCCATCTCCAGCCCGACGAACTCTGGGGCATCGAGCGTCCGTGGCACCAAGGCCCTTGGCATCAAGCGGACAATGAGACATCGCCCAACGGCCCCCATGGCAACCTGCTATCCGAGCAGCAGTTTTACGCCCTCCTCAAGCAATGCGATCCCTTCAACCTGATGTCCCTCGAGGAGGAATTCGCAGCCGAGGTCGGTTCCGCTGAATCCGCTGGCGCCCCGGCCCTTGCGTCTTCCTACCAACCCCTGAGTGGCATCGAAGGCAGCCTCCATGATCCCGCCACGGGCGCCCTCCCCCTCCATCTCCGCGACGGCCGCTTGGTCGGCTGCATCTCATCCGGACATGCCGAAGATGCCTCACTCACCGCAGATGTGCTGCTGGAAAACCTGTCGTGCAAGGCCACCGCAGTTGCCGCGCTGCGCACCCTCATCGATCATGAGAAGATCGACCCCGCCAGCATCGACTACGTGATTAACTGCGGTGAGGAAGCCGTCGGCGACCGCTACCAGCGTGGCGGAGGCAATCTAGCTAAGGCCGTGGCCGAAGCCTGCGGATGCGAGAACGCCACCGGCACTGACGTCAAAGCCTTCTGCTGCGGCCCCGTCCACGGCTTGGTGATGGCGGCCGCCTTGGTGAACTCCGGCCTCTATGATCAGGTAGCCGTGGTTGGCGGCTGTTCCCTAGCCAAGCTCGGCATGAAGTTCCAGAGCCACCTAGAAGCCGGGATGCCCGTCCTTGAAGACGTGCTGGTCGGGATGGCCGTGCTGGTGTCAGCCGACGATGGCCTGCATCCCGTGCTGCGCCTCGATTCTGTCGGCAAGCATTCCGTCGCCGCCGGTTCTTCACAGCAGGCCACCCTGAACGCACTGGTCAAGGAGCCTCTATCCCGATTGGGTCTGGCCTATGGCGACATCGACAAATACGCCACCGAACTCCACAACCCCGATATAACCGAGCCTGCCGCATCTGGCGACGTGCCTGCCCAGAACTATCGTCTCATCGCGGCCCTTGCAGCCTTCGACAAGCAGATTAGCCGCGAAGACATCCCTGCTTTCGTGCGCAAACACGGCATGCCCGGCTTCTCACCCACCCAGGGCCACATCGCCTCCGCCGTGCCCTTCCTCGCCCATGCAATCGACGGTATCATGGCGGATGAGATGCAGCGGGCTATGTTCCTCGCCAAGGGCAGCCTCTTCCTCGGGCGCATGACCCACATGTCCGACGGCATGTCCTTCATCTTGGAACGCAATCCGTCCCCCTAGTTGAACCGAGGTGTAGAGTCGTGGAACTGAAAAACAAATACGCCATCGCCTTGGGCGAGCGCGACGGCATTCAGGGCGCATCCTTAGCACTATGTGCCCAGAGCGCAGGCGCTGAAATCGCTCTGGAGGCTACCCACTGCTTCGTTTGAACATCCGCAGGCGCCCTTGACCTGGACGGTCAGGAAGAAATCAAGCGCGTCGTCGAGTCCATGGCCCAGGCGGGAAGAGACTCCGACATGGTCGTCCTCCTAGGCACCCCCAACCCCGAAAGCAGCCGCCTCTACGGCATCACCGTCACCCAAGGCGACCCGTCATGGGCAGGCGCCCTAGCCGGAGCCAACCTCAATCTTCCCGTCTACCACGTCACCGAAAGCGAAATCAAAGAGCAGATTGATCCAGCAGTCTACGAGGAGCATATCGGCTTGGCGGAACTCGCCATGGACGTTGACGACATCGCCGCCGCCATGCAACAAGTCCGCTCCGATGCTGGGCTATAGCCGGTCGGTAGCCTTTCACAAAACGTAGGAGCCTGCCATGCACCTGACCCTCTCCATTCACCCCGTCTCCGAGATTGCCTTTGGCGACCACACCGCCTTGGAAGGGCAACGGCTGGACGTAAGCAAGCAGGCCCTCACCCGTTTGCTATTGGAAGACCGCCGCATCGAAAGCGTGGACATCGAACTCGTCTCCCCCGGCGAGTCCTGCCGTCTTGGCATCGTCTTCGACATCCTTGAGCCGCGGGCCAAAGAGGCAGGCTCAGGCTCCGACTTTCCCGGCATCCTTGGCCCCTATGCCGTGGCCGGGCAGGGAGAAACCCATGTCCTGCGAGGCGCAGCCGTGACCGTGTTGGACGAATCGGCCCCCGTGGCAGCGGGCAAGATGCTGGAGATGGACGGTCCCCCTGCCGAGTCCACAGCCTTTGGCGCACTACATCATGTCGTCATCGCGCCCCACGTCATCCCCGACCTGCCCCGTCGCGCCCGTCTCCACGCCTTGCGCAGCGCGTCCGTCAAAGCCGCCGTCCACCTCGCCTTGGCCGCCGAGGGACACGAGCCTGCCCACCGGGAGATATTCGACCTAGAAGGTCCGGCCTCCGCAGGACGCAACACCCTGCCCCGCGTCGCCTACATCGCCCAGATTCAATCGCGCCAGCGCGTCGCGGAAGTCGATGAGCAGGTCCTCTACGGCAACAACACCGCCGGTATGGTCCCGGTGCCCCTCCACCCCAACGAATGGCTCGACGGCGCTCTCGTCTGCGCCTACCAGAACATGCAGGTCGAGACCTACTTCTACCAGAACCATCCCGTCGTCCTCGAACTGCACAAGCGCCACGCAGTAGGCGAAATCAACTTCGTCGGCACCATCGCCACCATGGCTGCCTCCGACGGCGACGACCGCAACCGCAATTGCATGATGGCCTCCCAACTCGCCAAGTGGAACCTTGGCGCCGACATCGTCGTCCTCACCAAGTACGGCGGCGGCGCGCCCCACGCCGACATGGCCGAAACGGCCCGCCTCTGCGAGGCCCTCGGCATGCGCACCGCCGTTCAGGTCACAGACATGTCCCAAGACCGCCGCGCCGAGTCGGCCCTGCTTTTCAACTTCCCCGAAATCGACGCCATCGTCTACTGCGGCGGCATGGACACCAAGTGGTCCACCCCTGAGCCCCAGCGCGTAATCGCAGGCAGCACCGCCACCGCAGCCGCCCTCGGCGAACTCCGCGAAATCAGCGCCGCCAACGTCTGCGGTGCCACCAACCAGCAGGGCGCATCCCGCATCCGGTCCTTCGTCTATTGATTCTTGCCCTGAAATAGGCGACTTTGTTTGCCCCTAAGCTTCTCTAAAGGAGGCCCCACATGCGAATAGCCCACTACGTCAACCAGTTCTTCGGTGGCCTCGGCGGCGAGGAACACGCCGGAACGCCCCTTGAGCAACGCGACGGCCCCGTGGGCCCCGGCCGCCTCCTCCTGCAGACCATGGGCCCCGACGCCACCGTGGTCACCACCCTCGTCTGCGGAGACAACTACGGTGCTGAGAACATCGAGGCGGTCACTGAGCAGGTGCTCGAAATGGTGAAGTCCAGCGAGATCGACCTCTTCATCGCTGGCCCCTGCTTCGAAGCAGGACGCTACGGCATAGTCGCCGGCCACCTCTGCGCCGCCGTCCAAGACGAACTCGGCATCCCCGCCGTCACCGCCATGGCCGAGGAGAACCCAGGCGTCGACCTCTACCGCCAAGACCTCTGCATCATCGATTCCGGCGCAAACGCCGCCGCCATGCAGGACGTCATGGCCCGCATCTGCGCCCTCGCCCAAAAACTCCTAGCCAACGAACCCGTCGGCCGCCCTATCGACGACGGCTACTTCCCCCGTGGCATCCTCCGCGACGAACTCGTCAACGAGACCAGTGCCCAGCGCCTCGTCGCCATGGCTCTGGCCAAGGGCCGCGGTGAGGACTTCGAGTCCGAACTGGTCGTCACCACCTTCGAGCCCGTCGAAGCCCCAGCCCCCATCACGGACCTCTCCGGTGCCACCATCGCCGTTGTCACCGACGGCGGTCTCGTGCCCAAGGGGAACCCCGACCGCATCCCCAACTACGCAGCCCACATCTGGGGCTCCTACGACATCTCCGAGGTTGCCGACCTCCGGGGCGAGGACTACGAGGTCGCCCACCGCGGCTACGACACCCGCTACGTCCAGCAGGACCCCGACCGCTTGGTCCCCGTGGACGTCCTCCGCGAAATGGAAGAGGCCGGGGTCATCGGCAAGGTCTTCGATGAGTTCCTGTCCACCTCCGGCCTTGCCAACCCTCTCGCCAACAGCCGCCGCCTAGGCCGCGAAATGGCCCAGAAGCTCAAGGAATCGGGCGTCGATGCCGTCGTCCTCACCTCTGCTTGAGGGACATCCACTCGCAGCGGTGCTGCGATAGCAACCGAACTGGAAAAAGCCGGCATCCCCGTAGCCCAAGTCACCTCCGTCGCCCCAGTAGCCCGCATGGTAGGCGCCAACCGCGTAGTCCTCGGCCACGGCATAGTCCACGTCCTAGGCGACGCCAGCGTCTCCCCCCAAGAGGAAAAAGAACTACGCCGCCAGCTAGTCACGCAGGCGTTGGAGGCCCTGCAGACGTAGGGTAGAGCGCAATCATGGGTAGGCGACGCAACTCGGACTTCGAGGCCGTAGGATGTGCAGTCTATCTCTGCTTAGGTCTATTCACAGGCCTCGCAGTTGCAACCAGCGTGGTAAGTTTCCCCCTTAAAATCCTACCCCTACTTGGCATAGTCAGCTTTTCAGGGCTTATTCTGTGGTTATTGTGGACTGGTGAGAAGGCGAAACGCCGGCAAGCAAGAGCGGCGGATGTGTTACGGCGGCACCAAGAAGAAACTGATGTTCAACGCCAGCTACGAGCAGTTAGGACCGCTGAGGTTCTGGAGCAGGCTAAGGAGGAAGCAGGACTAAAGTGGTTCCGCCTACGAGAAGCGCAACGAGAGGCCCAACTTCGTCGACCAACACTGGAAGTTCCATATCCCGAGAAGCTACGTCACCAAACATCCAAGGGACATTTAGTCCGCTCCAAATCGGAAGCCATAATCGCTGACTTCCTTCACTATCATGGATTGGACTATCGGTACGAAAACCCATTGTTCGGTCAAGGTTACACTAGATACCCAGACTTCACCATTTGTGATGAGTACACAGGGAGGACATACTACTGGGAACATCTAGGGATGTTAGATAAAACAGTTTATCGTAGACGGTGGCGTCAAAAGCTCGATTGGTACAAGGCGGTGGGGATTGTGCCGATTGAAGACGGCGGGGGGCCGGTTGGCACTCTCATCACTACCAAAGGCCAGACTCTGGCCGCCGTTCGTACTGAAGCAGCTTACACGATTAGCAAGTTGCTCAATGCACATCGGGCCCCTTAGTACTGTACGTACGGGAACTAGCGAAGTGGGTCGAAAGCCGCTACGCCCAAGCCGTCGTCGCAGGCACCAACCTCTGATGCACCGTGTCCACCGCCAGACGCAACCCGCTCAGCGTGTACGCGCCCATCAAAGGCTCGTCGATATCCTCCCCGAATATCACCAGCGTCCGTTCGCTTCTCCCGTTGATGGTGACCGTCGCTTTCCCCAAGTCCACTCGGGAGGCTCGACCGTTTTGCCGTACCAGCCACATGCTGTCGAACGGCTCGACTCCCAATTCCCTCAGAAGCTGCGACGGTACGATGGTGTAGGTCGAGCCGGTATCCACCATAGCCTCCAACTCCAATGACCGTTCCCCATGGACGCTTGTCAACCGCATCGGCCATTTGAACAACGTCTCCCGAGACGCCCTGACTTTCCTCTCGCTGCCATGAGCAGCCAGCAGTTCTGGATATAGGTGCTTGGAGGCGCGTTCGAACTCTATGCCGAGAAGCCGACCATCAGAGTCTAGGTCGGCATTCAGGCCATCAACAATTACATGCGTCTCCGCGGAGAGACCTTGGTTGAAGTCAATGTACGCGCTATCAGTTTCGGGGTAGTAGCTCAGCTTCATCCTGCACCCCACCTGCCTATACGCTATTATAGCCTCACCAAGAATCCGAATAGCGAGGCGAACCATGACAGGACGCGTAGGCGTAGGCTTCTCCCGAGGTCTCGAACCCCTCGAAATCGTTGAATGCGCCGTGCTCGCTGAAGAGCTCGGCTACGAATCGGCATGGGTGGCCGAAGGCCACGCTGGCGACCAATTCGCCATCCTCACCGCCATCGCCATGCGCACCAACAAAATACTACTCGGCACCGCCATCAGCAGCGTTTTCGCCCGCACTGCCCCCACAGTCGCCATGGCAGCAGCTACCGTGGACCTCTACTCCCATGGACGCTTCATCCTCGGCCTAGGCTCCAGCCACAAAGTGCAGGTGGAGCCAGAGCACGGGTTGGTGTTCAACGCGCCTGTGCAGCGGGTGAGGGAGTGCATCGACATCGTACGCGGCCTCCTCAAAGATGGCCGCATCTCCTACCCAGGCGAGGTCACCAACATCCAGTCTTTCGACTTCTGGTTCAACACGCAGCGCACCGAGATGCCCATCTACATCGGCGCCGTCCGCCCCAAAATGCTCCAGATATGCGGCCAGATATCCGAAGGCGCCATCCTCACTTGGTGCACTCCGGAGCACGCCAAAATGGCTGCCGGGAACGTGGCTTTAGGTGCGGAGCAGGCAGGCAAGAACCCCGACGATGCGGACGTCACCAGCCTCGTCAACTGCTTCGTCTCCAGCAACAAGGATGAAGCCCGCGACAAGATGCGTGGCCCGATGGCCACCTACTGCGGGTTCTGGCCTCGCTACCGCAAGCTCATGGCCGACGCCGGATATCCCGACGAGATCGAACAGGTGAAGCTTGCTTGGCAGGCAGGCGACCATGACCGGGCGAGGGCGTTGGTGCCTGCGAAACTCATCGACGAAATCGCCCTTGTAGGAACGCCGGAAGAGTGTCGCGCCCGCATCGGTCAGTATCACGCGGCAGGACTGAAGCTGCCAATCGTCACGCCGCGTGTCGAAGGCCCAACGGCATTGGAGGACGCCAAGAGGGTGATTCGCGCCTGCGCTCCGGGAGCTTAGAAGAACTGCCCATACTAAGTCGTCTTAGGCTGACAGCGTCACGCGAGCTCTAAGTCCCGTGTGAGTGTTTTGGCTTGTTCGTACCGATGTTCCCTGCAATACACAATCAACGCGGATACGAACTGGTACCAAGAATCTAAGTGGTCCCGAGACCTGTATTGTCCACGCAACCTCGTCTCCCAATTACTCCTAGGAGTCGCTATCTCTAGTGCCATTAGCTTATCGTGCATCACGCTCAGTTCGGCACTCAGCGATGGGGAAGAGTGGAACATGGGTCCATTGGTAGTAGCCGTAGGCGCTAGGATGGTCTGGAGATTCTCCAACTCTGGCAACATATCGTTGAACCGCCAAACTTTCGGCTTGTGGGCCGAATAGAACCTACCGGCAAGTCTACCGAATAGCGGGTAAAGAAAAATGAACGCAAATGCTCCGGAGAATGCTAGTAATGCTGACCAGAATGCAAATACAACATCAGGGCTGAATTCCCACCCTGCCAGCTTGGTAACATAGGAGTCGTCCCTCCAAAGAGTGACAACCAATTGTAGGACGCTATAGCCGGTACCAGCGGCTGAGAGTACGCCCCAAGTGTATCGCGAGACCACGCGCATTTGACTGCCTTAGGGCTAAATGAGGAAAAACAACTCTTTCGAGAGAGACATCCGGGGTCCCACTCCGGTCAGTGGTCGTCCTTGTCCATGGGCTCAGACAACGGTGGCTTGTGCTTTGTCGTCTGAGGTCCGTTCAGCGTCCCGCTCATGGGGCCAGCGCCCCGGCTGCAAATCGTCACCAATGTGCGCGTGTATCGTGTCCAGCATGTCGAAGTCCCACTCCGACACAAACGTGATGGCCGTGCCGTGGCGCCCCATGCGGGCGGTGCGACCAATGCGGTGCACATACTCCTCTAGGTTGCTTGGCATGTCGTAGTTCACCACATGGGACACGGCAGGTATGTCCAGCCCACGTGCAGCTACGTTGGTAGCCACCAGAATCCGAAGCCTTCCCGAACGGAAACGGTTCATCACGGCTTCCCGTTGCGCTTGGCTCATGTCCCCGTGAATTGCCTCGGCTTCAAGGCGTCGACGCCTGAGTTCAGCGACCAGCCTGTCCACGCCGATCTTGGTGCGCCGGAATATGAGGCATTGCGTTACCTCATCAGAACCATCCATAAGCTCGCACAAGAGCGGAGTGCGGTCTTCGGTGGCTACCTCGTAATAGACCTGTGCCACTTGCTCCACTGGCTCGGCATCGCCGCCGGTGCGTATCCACTCCGGGTTGCGCAGGTAGCGTCGTGCCAAGTTGCGTATGGGTCCCGGCATGGTCGCCGAGAATAGCAGCGTCTGCCTTGGCTTGGGGACGTATTGAAGTATGTACTCGATGTCCTCGGCAAACCCGATGTCCAGCATCTGGTCCGCCTCGTCCAGCACCACGATGGAGACGTGATTCAGGTCTATCGTGCCCCGGTACATGTGGTCCATCAGCCGCCCAGGCGTGGCCACGACCACCTGTACGCCCCGGTCCAACGCGGTCAGTTGCCGGCTCATCGCTTGCCCGCCATAGATGGTCACGCCCTGAACATGGCGATACTTGCCAAGGCGCGTAATCTCGCCATGGACCTGCTTGGCCAGCTCCCGCGTTGGAGTCAGCACCAAGGCTTGAGGGACGCCGATGTTGGGGTCCAACTTCTCCACCAGCGGGATGCCAAAGGCCGCTGTCTTGCCCGTCCCTGTCTGGGCCTGTCCCACCAAGTCCCTTCCATTCCGCACCAGCGGGACCACTTGCTCCTGTATCGGCGTGGGATCAGTGTAGCCCATGTCCGCAAGGGCCCGGGCCACGCTCGCCTCAACCGGCAGAGCCCCAAAGGCCCCATCTACGGCATCGGCGCGAGGCTTGCCCTTGCTGCCGCTGGACCGCCGTTTCTGGCGAGGAGGAGCCGTGGCAGGCGCTTCGTGTGGAAGGGAGCGTTGTTCTGTCGCTGCTGTTGTATGACGGGGAGTAGGCGTTGCCGTGGCTATGGGGGAGGCGGTTGCCTCATCTACTGTGGCCGCTGAGTCCTTTCGGCGGAATATACCTGATACTTTGCTGAACAATGAGGAAATAATAGGGAGACCTCCGTAGGCAGGGCTAACGACACGAACGCGGAAGGACGCAAAGGAAGGGGAGTCCAACTCTCAGGGTCGCGGTAGCACTCAAAGAAGTTAGGAAAATCATTAACACCTTCAGTCTAACCATCGAATCCCCGCGTTGTCAAAGAAATTCTGTCACTCTTACCACCCGTCCCCGATGACTGACGGCGTTTCCCCATAAGACCCTTTGTACTCCCGCTTGATCCCATACCCCGCCATGACGTTTTCCCATTGACAGGCCCAAAACGCCTGTTCTATGCTCGCTACAGACAGAGCGAGCAGGTGACTGACCCCTTAGGGTCGCTCCCTCCCCTCATTCAACCCTGCTTCCCCAAAGGACGCCATGATAGGAAAACACGTCAGACCACGGCAACCCGGTTCTGTCATGCCTGCGTGGCCAACACATGCCAGCGCATACAAACAATTCTTCACGCCGCACCCCGCCGTTCCCGCATCCGCTTGCGTCCTCGCACCCCGCCATCACGACGAAATCCGTCAAACCCGCCTCTCGCCCCAAATCCCCGCCATCCGCAACCCACTCTACACATGTGTCAGCTACGGCCCAGCTACGACCACTCGACACATTCGACACCTCTCAGATACAAATCACCTTTCTTCAGATACGAAGAGTGTCGAAATGTCGAATGCCTCTATCTGCGTGTCGACGCCAACCGTCCAATATTCCTTCCCCCAACCACGACGAAATCCGCCAACCCCATCTCACCCACACAAAGCTCCCCCGTGCGACTCATTCGTCAGCTACGGCCCAGATACCGCCATGCGACGAATGCGACGCCTTCCAGATACGAAAGAAATCGTTTCAGCTACGGAGACCGTCGCACGTTCCTATCTGGCGCGCGACGGTCTCCCATCCAAATTTCCGCCCCATTCGCCCCAACATCCAAGACGAAACACGTCCACCTCCCAATCGCTTCTCGTCGTCAGTCCACTCGGAGCAAAGCATCCCCGTCATGCCCCGGCGCCGTCCCCTGCCCAGCAATCCGAAGCCTGCACCACAAATGATATAATCGTGCACCGAATACCCTCGCACCCCCTTGGCTGGGTCCGTGTGCAGGGGACATGGAGGGCAAATGCCCAACACTAAGGAACTCAACCTGCTGTGCATGTCCGGCCAAGGGTCGGTGCAGTCTGGCGAGGTGCTCGCCAAGCTCTATTCCGACCAAGGCCGCTACGTCTCGGTCAACGTGTACCCAGGGACACGGGCTCGCAGTTCTCCCGTCATCAACTACGTGAAAATATCCGACTCGCCCGGCTTGGCCAGTTGCGCCAACTACCGTCCTGAAGAGGTAATCGTCTTTCAAGAGGAACTCCTCCTGACAGCCAAGGAAAACAGCCACGAACTCATCGCTGATGCCATTGGCCGCATGAAACGCGGCGTCCTCTTGGTGAACAGCCCCAAGCACCCCAGCGATCTTGACCTTCCCTTCGATTTTGAGGGCGTCCTAGCCACCGTTGACGCCACGGAGATCGCCGAGCGCTTGCTCGGTCGGACTCCCCCTCCAGTGGGCCTCACCATGCTCGGAGCCTACGCCCGCATCACCGAAGCCGTGGACATGTCGGCCCTCGGCGAGTGCATTCGCGAGAACTTCTCCGGCAGGCTGGGCGACCTGAACGCCCAAGCAGCCGTCGAGGCCTACGAGAAGGTGCAAGCCATCGGGGGCGTGAAGTTCAGCACCGAAAGACGCCCGTCCCGCATCCAGCACGCCGAAATCGCCAGCCTGCCCCAATACTACAGCTTCGACCGCTACGACAAGCTTCCCGGATTCCGGCAGGGCAGCCCCTTCGTCTGGAGGGACAAGGTGCCCGTCTGCAACGATGCCCAGTGCATTTGCCCCAACAGTTGCATCAGCGAAGTGATGTGCCCCGACGGCACGGGCTTCATCGTCCGCGAGGGTCTGGCCCACCAAGGCTATCGCATTGATGTGGAGTTCTGCCGTGGCTGTGGCATCTGCGTGGAAGTATGCGTAGGCGATGCTCTGACCATGGTGGATGAGGACCAGTTGCGCAAGGAGCGTCCGGCCTATGATGACGTGACGGTGGAGCCGCACTGGCCCGAAGTGTCCACTCACCAGCGAGCGGGTATGGAATCCCCCATACCCCTGCGGTTTCGCCAAGAGGGAACAGGACAGGGAGGGGCCAACTGATGACCCAAGCCGCGAATCGTGTTGCCCTCACCGGAAACAAGGCCGCCGCCCACGCCCTGAAGCTGGCCCGGATACAGGTGCTTTGCTCCTTCCCCATCGGTCCCTCCGACGAAGTGGGCGAGGAAACAGCCCGCATGATTCAACGTGGCGACCTTGATGCCAAGCTCATTGAGCTTGAGCACGAGCGCTCCGTGATGAACGCCCAGATTACTGCCACCCAAGGCGGAGTGCGCTGCGCCTTTGCCACCAACTCTGAGGGACTGCTCATCGCTGCCCAGCAGCTGATTTTCGCCTCCTATGCCCGCATACCCATCGTCGTGGTCGTGGCCCACCGCGCCTTGGAGCCCCCCGCAGTGGTGCGCACCGACGACCATGACACCGTCATGTACCGGGACATCCACTGGATTCACTACCACTGTGAAAATGCCCAGGACGTCTTGGACACCCTCATCCAAGCCTATCGTGTGGGAGAGGACCCCAACGTGCTCCTCCCCACCTTCATGACCTACGATGGCTGGGAAGTATCACACAACAGTTACCCCGTCGAGTTGCCAACGCAGGAAGCCATCGATGCCTTCCTGCCCGGCTTCCAACTCCCTGCCGATATCGATTTCGTCAAGAACCTGGATTTCGCCCAGTACTACTCCGGCCCGCGCATGAGTGGCTACGGGTACATCGACGTGGAACGAGAATACATGGAGCGCCGCTACCAGCTTGATGAAGCCCTCAACGTCACCACCAAGCAAGCCATCGAACGCGCCCATGCCGACTACCTGCGCCTCAACGGGCGGGGTTACGGCGGCCTCATCGAAGTAGAAGGTGCCGAGGACGCCGAAGTGGCCGTTGTAGCGATGGGATCGCTGGCTGCTACCTCCCGCTATGCCGCCCAACTCATGCAGGAGCAGGGCAAGCGGGTCGCTCTCGTGAAAATAAGGGCCTTTCGCCCCTTCCCCGGCGAGGAGTTGGTGACCGCCCTGAAGAACGTGAAGGCCGTGGTGGTCCTCGACCGGAATCCCGTGGCCGCTGTCTACCACGACCTTCGCAGCGCCATGTTCGGCCAGGTCAACCCGCCCATGGTCCTAGGGCGCATCGCTGGCCTCGGAGGGCGCGACGTTACCTTCTACGACGTGATGTACATGGCGGAAGAAGCCCTCGAGGCCACCCGCCGTGGCTACGCCCAGCGACAACATGCATGGCACTTCGAGACCATAGAGGACGAGGACATGCTGGCCCAAGCCCTGAGCCGCTGAGGTCTGGAGTCCAACCCCGAAACCAGAGAAAACGGCGAGAGGAAGACGACAATGCCCATCAAGATGGTGATGGAGACCGAACCCAAGCGCGTGTTCATGAACGTGACGGCCAACCAGTGCCCCGGCTGCCCTGAAAACCTTGCCACTCGGCTCGTCATGCACATCGTGTTCGACCATTTGGCTGAGCAGGACCCAATTGTATTCGGCCAAGGGTGTGGAATCGGCCGGGACTTCCTTCAACGCAGCGGACTGGGCACTCACGATAGTGGCATCGTCGGCCTTCTGACTGCCATGCAGGTCCGGGATATCGACCGTCCCATTGTGGTGATTGACGGGGACGGCCAAGTGGACATAGGTTTGGAAGATATGGCCACCGCCTTCCAGCAGGGATACAAGTATCTCCATGTGGTCTGCGACAACCAAGCCCACGCCGCCAGCGGCAGCCACGCTACCGGCAGCACTCAACCCCTTGCCCGTACCAGCGTCCGTCCCGCTGGCAAATTGCGCCACCCCAAGCACTTCCCCTTGATGCTGATGCACAGCGGGGCCGAGTACGTCGCCACCGCCTCCACCTCCCACCCGCAGGACCTCGAGCGCAAGATCAAGGCTGCTTGTGACCGCCTCCCTGCTTTCATCCAGATTCTCACCCCCTGCAACCCCTCCTGGGGCTACGACGACCATAAAGGCGTGGAGGTATCCCGCCTTGCCGTCGAGTCCGGGATGTGGCCCCTGTACGAGTGGAAGGACGGCGTATTCGCCCGCCAGAACATCCCCCGCAAGTCCACCGTGCGCGACTACACTGCATCGCAGCGGCGCTACGCTCACCTGAGTGAGGCCGATCTGCAACTGATGGAAGAATACGTCGGGGACTTGGACGACATCCTAGGCAAGTTGCAGAAGGGCTTTTCGGGCTAAGGCAACCCCTGCCCTCTGGATAGTTACCGGCCAACGGAAGGTACATCAATGGCACAACCATGGCTCCGCCACTACCCCGCTGGCCTCGGTCCCACCTTGGAATACCCCGGCGTACCTCTCTATCACTTGCTACAAGACTCGGCGCGCCGTTTCCCCTCCCGTACTGCCATCATCTCCTACGACGGCGAGACCGGCAGAGAGACTTCTGCCAAGACCTACCGCGCCTTGGACGACGAGTCCTCACGATTGGCCGCAGCCTTGGTTGGATTGGGCGTGGGCGTGGGCGACCGTGTCGCCTATTCTCTCCAGAACTCGCCGTCTCTGGTGCTGAGCTTCTACGGTATCCTGAAAGCTGGGGCCGTACCCGTTCCTTGCAACCCCATGTACCAAGCCGACGAGCTTTCCCACCAACTGCTGGACGCAGGCGCATCCACCATTATCTGTGACCCACTGTCGTTGTCAGTTGTCCAGCAGGTGCGTGAGAACGTGGGTGTAAGGCACACGGTCGCTGCCGGTATGCCCCAGCCTCCTGACCAAGCCCACTGCTTGGACGGTCTTATCGCCCAATACGACCCACTCGACCCCTTGCCCGCTATAACGCCCAGCGAAGACTTGGCCCTCCTGCCCTACACCGGAGGCACCACGGGTGTCCCCAAAGGCGCGATGCTCACCCATGCCAACATGGTGGCAAACGCCATCCAGTTTTCAACATGGTTCGACTATTGCCCCGGTGAGGAAGTCTTTATTGCTACCCTGCCTCTATCCCACATCGGTGGCATCGCTGGAGTGATGAGCGTACCCGTCGCCGTGGGAGCGACCATCATTCTCTTCCGGCGTTTCCATCCCCAAGGGGTGTTGCAAGCCACACAAGACTATCGTGCCACCCGCTTCCTCGGTGTCCCCACCATGTATATCAACCTTCTTGGCCAGCCCGACATAGCCCAATATGACCTGTCATCCATGTGCCCCAGCCGCACCAGCGCTGCCCCTCTTCCCGAGGCAGTCAAGGAGTCGTTCGACTCACTGGTCGGACGTGAAGTCCTCATCGAAGGCTACGGCCTCACGGAAACCTCGCCTCTGACCCATGTGAACCCGCCCCGGAGGGCACGGCTTGGCTCCATAGGTGTGCCCCTGCCCGATACCGATGCCCGGGTCGTTGACCCTGACGACCGCAACAAGGTCCTGGCCGTAGGCGAGGTGGGGGAACTGGCCCTGCGGGGGCCTCAGGTCATGAAAGGCTATTGGAACAGGCCCGATGCCACCGCCGAGGTGATGTTGGATGGATGGTTCCACACCGGCGACCTAGCCCGCATGGACGAGGAGGGCTACTTCTACATCGTCGACCGCATCAAGGATGTGATTAACGCAGCCGGGTTCAAGGTATGGCCCCGCGAGGTGGAGGAGGTGCTCTATCGGCACCCACTGGTCCACATGGCGGCCGTAGCAGGCACGGCAGACCCCTACCGTGGGGAAACCGTGAAGGCAACCGTCGTCCTCAAGGATGACGCTACGGACTCCGAAGACGCTCTCCGTGAAGCCCTCACTGCTCACTGCCGTAGCCAACTGGCAGCCTACAAAGTCCCAAGGATCATCGAGTTCCGGGACAGCCTGCCGGTCAGTTCGGCTGGCAAAGTCCTGCGCCGTGAACTCAGGTGAGACCCTCTTAAATCGCTGGCCGTTGCTTATACCATCCTGCGTGCTGTTGGTACGTGTATGCCGCCCGGATGACCGTGTCCTCCTCAAACGGTCTGCCAGCCAGTTGTAGGCCCAAAGGCAGCCCGCTTTCAGTGAATCCACAGGGCACTGAAATGGCGGGCATACCCGTCTCATTAAAGGGTGCGGTAAAGCTGCGGCTCAGGACTACCGACGAGGGATCGAAGGTGTCGAACACAGGGGCTGGACCCAGCATGGTGGGACAGCCGATGAGGTCGACACGCTGCATAACCTCCGCGAACTCACGACGGATGCGACTCCGGGCCTGCTGGGCCATCACATAGTCCCCGGAGCCGAACAGACCACCCAGATAGAAGCGGTGACGCACCACCGGCCCGTAATTCTCAGGTTGGGAGGCCAGGTTCTCTTTGTGGTAGGCGTAGGCTTCACTCATCATGATCAGCCAGTTGGCTGGGCCAGCGAAATCGAGACTTGGGATTGTCACCTCTTCGACTCGGGCTCCCAGTCCCTCCAAATCGTTCAGGGCCTTGTCCACCGCAGCCAGCATCTCGGAGTCGATACCAGCGCTGGAGTCGAAGAAGTAGTGGCGTGGCACTCCGATGACCAGGCCATTGACATCCTCCCGCAGCGATGCAGCGTAATCGGGTACAGGTGTACCGCTGCTCGTGGGGTCGTGCGCGTCACGGCCAGCAATGGCCTGCATCATGTGGGCCGTGTCCTCCACCGTCCATGTCATCGGTCCCACATGGTCAAGGGACCAGCTCAGAGGCAGTACGCCATGGCGGCTGACGCGCCCATAAGTGGGCTTGAGCCCCACGATCCCACAATATGAGGCTGGCCCGCGAATGGAGCCCCCAGTGCATGAGCCAAGTGTTCCCATGCAGGTGCCTGCCGCGATGCCTGCCCCGGACCCGCTGCTGGAGCCACCCGTAACGTGGTCTAGGTTCCATGGATTGCGGGGCGACTCGTACAAACTGGCCGGAAAGCCAAGGGCGAACTCGTGCATGGTGAGCTTGCCCAGCAGGATTGTTCCCGCTTCACGCAGGCGCGTCACCACCGTGGCGTCTTTATCAGGCACACGGTGCTCCAGCACCTTAGACTGACCCGTAGTCCGCACTCCCGCCGTGTCGTACAAGTCTTTCAGGGCAATGGGTATCCCGTGCAACGGGCCGCGGTAGTTGCCTTGGGATATTTCTGCTTCCGCTTGGCGGGCTGCGGCTATGGCCGTATCAGGGAGCAGAGTAATGTAGGTCTTCAGCCGGTCGTCGACGGCATCAATGCGGTCGAGCAAGGCTTGGGTAAGTTCGACGGGAGACAATTGCCGGCCCTTTATCAGCGACGCAGCCTCATGAATGGTCAAATGGTGGAGAGGAGCAGCGGGAGCGGTCATGGCCTCACCTCCTCTGATGCTCCGGGAACTCCGCTGGCCCCCGGCAGGAATATGCCCGACACCTCCTCCTCGGCGAGATGGGCCTCGCGCAGGGGTTGCAGGCGTTCTTGCAGGGCCTCGTAGAACCGTTTTAACTCTTGCAGTTCGTCATCGGGCATTGAGAGCCCGGCGCGCTGGACTAGGAAGCGGAACTCATCGTCGGAGAGCGTGGTCATGGTCGTACCGACCTTTCAGTAACTTGTCTCACCAGTTGTATGGTTGTCAGCGTGCATTCCGATGGAGCTTCAATCGCGTCGGGATGGCTTGGAGTTGCGAAAGGTAGGCCGTCCCTTTCGGATTCTATCGCGTAGTCCCGCAGGGCTTCCTCCGCGTGGAGCAAGGCCTCCTCCAATGTAGACCCCATTGCTACAATGCCCGGCAGATCCGGGAACCATATGCCGTAGTCTTCGCCGCCCCCTTCTATGATGGCGGGATATTCCACTTCAATCCTCCCAGCCGGCCTTCTTCGCTATGGACTGAGCCACGCCGATCTTGACCGTGCGATGTCTGGGCAAAGTTATGATGCCTGGTTTATCTCTATGTCGGAAGATGTCGTGGTTGGCACCATGCCTTTGCAAGTACCAACCGTCCCGTTGCAGCCTTTCCCTGATGCGTTGGGTTTGGGTCTCTGGCATATCCACCATACTAACACGCGGGGCTTGTGATGGAGTGGCGACAGACGCTATCAGCTTGACGCTCCTATGGCCCAAACCTAGAATCGAGCGCAATGGCACATGGGAGGGTAGGTAAGTGAGCAAGGCGTTGGATGGTATCCGGGTAATCGATATGACCCATGACCAAGCCGGTCCTTCTTGTACACAGATGCTGGCTTGGCTGGGCGCGGAAGTCATCAAGATCGAAATACCCGATGGACGTGGAGACCGTGCCCGCTGGCTGCGCCGCGACGATCCGGACAAGGACAGCTTTTTCTTCCTGTTGTTGAACAACAACAAGAAGAGCACGACCCTCGACCTGCGCAATCCCAAGGGTAAAGAGTTGTTCAAGACTCTGGTGCAGCAGGCCGACATCATGGTGGAGAACAGGGGGCCGGGGGCAATGGACCGTCTTGGGTTGGGTTACGACGACCTCAGCGCCATCAACCCGGGCTTGATTTACGCGTCGGTGAAGGGGTTTGGTTCCTACGGCCCCTATGCCGAGTACAAGTGCTTTGAACCGGTAGCCCAAGCCACCAGCGGTGCCATGAGCATCACCGGGTATGCCGACAGTCCTCCGACGCCTTCAGGCGTTAACGTGGGGGACTCGGGCACTGGCATGCACATGGTGATAGGAATACTGGCGGCGGTCGTGCAGCGCCAGTCCACCGGAAAAGGTCAGAAGGTGGAAGTCGCTATGCAGGAAGCCGTACTCAACCTCACCCGCGTCCAGTTCACCAGCACTCTTTCCAGTGGCGTCCCGGTTCCCCGTGCCGAGAGCCATCTTGGTGGCACCGGGGGCGAGGTGCGGGGCTTGTTCAAGTGCGCACCCGCTGGCCAGAACGAATACGTTTTCCTGCTGGTGCCTTCGGACATACCCGGTATGTTCAACGCTGCCGTTCGAGCCATGGGCCGTGAGGACCTGCTGGAAGACCCGCGGTTCGCGGACCGGGCTATCCGAGACCAGCACGGTGCCGAGTTGTCGGCAATCATTCAGGAGTGGACATCCACGCGCGACAAAGAGGAAGTGATGGCGGCCTTTGCCGGAGAAGGCGTGCCCTGTGGAGCAGTGTTTGACACCGCAGAGGTGATGGCCAATCCCCACCTTCGCGAGCGTGGGATGGTCACGGAAGTTGACCATCCCACACGGGGCCGCGTCTCCATCATTGGATGCCCCGTACGACTGTCGGACTCGCCGGTTGAGGTCTCACCCGCACCCCTCTTCAGCCAGCATTCCGATGAGATATTCACGACTTTGGGCGGTTTGAGCCAAGCAGAGGTTGACGAGTTGCGCAGCCAGGGTGCCATCGTTTAGGGGAACTGTACCCCCAATAGCCCGGTCGACTCCTAGTAGTGACCCATTAATCTGCCCGCAATGGGAGGCCCTTACATGACGTCTGTGCATTTCGGCATCTTCGACTGGATTGACCGCAACGAACTGACCATCGCAGACAATTTCGACATGCGCCTCCGGCTGCTGGAGTATGCAGACCACGCGGGCTTCTACTGCTACCACCTAGCGGAGCACCAGGGTTCTCCTTTGGGGATGGCCCCCTCTCCCGGATTGTTCCTCTCGGCGGCCGCCCAACGGACACACCATATCCGGTTGGGTCCCTTGGTCTACCTGTTGCCCATCTACAACCCCCTTCGCCTCGCCCAGGAAATCTGCATGCTGGACCATCTGTCCCGCGGGAGATTGGAGCTTGGTGTGGGCCGGGGCATCTCGCCCATCGAACTCTCCTTTTACAACGTATCAAACGAACAGTCGCGCCCAATGTTCCAAGAGGCCCTCGACATAATCACCCAAGGCCTCACCAAAGGCGTCCTCGACCATCAAGGCGATCACTTTTCCTTCGAGAAAGTGCAATTGCACATGGAGCCCTACCAACGCCCTTATCCGCCCCTCTGGTACCCCACGGACAGCGTGGACCGCACCGAGTGGCTGGCGCGGGAGGGATTCAATACCATCACCCATTACCCCACCATGGAGAAGATGCGGGAGTTGTTCGACCTCTACAAGCAGGTATGGGAAGAACACCAAGGGGACGAGGGGCGCCTGAACGGCCACGAGCCGGACCCGAAGTACGGGATCGTGCGCCATGTCTATGTGGGAGAGACCGACCAAGAGGCCATGAGCGAGGCCAAAGCTGCCTTCACCTACTTCAACGACAACTTCAACTACCTGCGCACTTCCCGTGGCGATTCCAGCCGGGCCGAGTTCCTAGGCGACTTCGAAGCGCGTATGGCCGATGGTCTGCATGTAGTGGGCTCGCCCGACTCGGTAGCCGAGCAGGTGCGCCACCATATCGAGACGACGGGCACCAACTATTTCGTGAGTTCCTTCTTCTTTGGCAACCTCACCGAGGAGCAGACACTGAACTCCCTGAAGCTGTTTGCTGAGAAGGTGATTCCGGAGTTCGTGTAGCCAACGTAGTGGATGGCCTTACGGTCATCCGTTGCCCCTCCGGCGCTCTAGCTCGGCCTCCAGTTCGCGAACGCGGGCCTCGGCCGCGTCGGCGCGCCCGCGCTCGTCGTCGAACGTCAGGATGTGGCGACCAGTAACTGGGTCGTGCCAGCCCAGTTGCCCGTGCTCCCACCTCAGGTGCAGGTTCAGAGCAGGGCTGTAGCCTTGGAGGACTCCTTCAGCGATAGTCTCTATGGGCATCGGTTGGTATGTGTCGACTTCCAATCGGTCTCCGGCCAGGGCCACGCCGCCATGGTAGCTCCCGCCGGAGGGATCGAAACGCCAGTATTCGGGTATGTGCAACGCAGCGTAGCCGTCGCGTTTCACGGTCACGTCGCGGTTGCCTGTGGAGGACGAGCCGATTTCCAAGACGAAGTCAGGGGGCTTGCCCTGCTCCGAGATGACGTAGCCGTTGCGAGCGATGCAGGCAGCGACGTTCGTGTTAAAGGCGATGAGGAGGTCGGGTTCGAAGAGTCCATCGCGTCTGCGGACAGGTTCCCAGCTGACGTATACTCCAGCCATGATAAGGGTGGTGTCCTCGTTGCCAAAGTGCTTCGCGAGGTGCATGGCGTTGCCCAGAAGGTTCAGGTACAGGTGATTATGCATGTCCTCGGGCTCTGGCGGGTCGGGGAGTCGGACGAATTCATCGGCCTCCGCCGTTGTCGATGTGGGTTTCATGGTCATGTCGGACCTCGCCGTTTGTGGCTGTAGGATCATTGTACATCCGCTTTGCGTGGCGCTATCTAGTGTTCTGACTCCCTACAGCTTGATCACTGACCTCAGCGTCTCCCCTCGCTCCATGGCTTCGAAGGCTTCCTCGGTTTCTTCGATGCTTACGGTGCGGGTTACTACGCGGTCGAGGTCGAGTTGGCCTTGGCTGTACCACCCGGCCAGCATCGGAAAATCGCGGGATGGGAGGCAGTCGCCGTACCAGCTAACGCGGAGGGAGCCGCCCAAGCCGAAGAACTGGAGCATGGGGAGTTCCATGACCATGGTGGGGTCGGGGACTCCGATCAGGGTGCAGGTGCCTGCTAGGTCGCGGGACCAGAGGGCTTGGAGGAGAGTCTGGGGTGTGCCCACGGCCTCGAAGGAGTAGTCGACTCCGTTTCCCCCGGTGAGGTCCTTGATGGCCTGCACAGGGTCGCCTTGGGTGGCGTCTACTACGTCGGTTGCTCCGAAGTCCTTGGCCCATTGCAGCTTGTTGGGCTGGATGTCCACGCCGATGATACGGGAGGCGTGGGCGATCTTGGCCCCCATGATGACGCTACAGCCGATGCCGCCGCAGCCGTAGACGGCGACAGTGCTGCCACGCCGGATGCCGGCGGTATAAAGGGCGGCGCCGATGCCGGTGGTAACGCCACACCCTAGGAGGCAGGCCTGTTCGGGTGGGCAGGTTTCGGGTACGGGTACGGCTTGAACGGCTGACACCACGGTGCGGTCGCAGAAGGTGCCGATGCCGATGGCAGGGTTGAGGGTGATGTTGTCGCGGGCAGTGCGCATGCGGGGCTGGGCGTTGAGGCTGGCGGAGCAGAGGTTGGGCTGGCCGATGGCACAGAAGCGGCACCCCCCGCAGGGGGCACGCCATGCGAGAACGACGTAGTCGCCCACCGCGGGCGTCTGGACGCCCGGGCCGACGGCCTCCACCACCCCGGCTCCCTCATGACCCAACAGGTAAGGAAACTGGTCGCTGATTTTGCCCAGCTTGTAGTGCAGGTCGGTGTGGCAGACTCCGCTGGCTTGGATGCGCACCAAGACCTCGCCGGGACCTGGGTCGTCGATGATGATTTCTTCCAGCAGGGCAGGCTCGCCAGGTGTACGGGATACGACACCTTGTCCTGTTATCGACACGGCAATTCCTCCTGAGGATTGTTGGCCTCTTCATTGAGGCGATTAGGCGAGAATAACACACTCAGGGGAGCGGGGATGTCGAGTGTGCGGGGGTTGGCAGCTTGCGGGCGGCCGAGTGGCCGCACAGCCGTGGCGTTTCGTAGCTGGAGGGCAGCATAGGATGCGGCCACTTCATAGCTGGAATGCGGCCATTTTTGTAGCTGCGGAAAATTTCTCGTAGCTAAAATTACTCGTATTGGCCGCATATCCGTAGCTGAATCGTAGCTGAGGGTCTGGCCGCGCTGTTGGGCTGGGTGGCAGCTTGAGGGCTGGTGAGGATGCGGCCATTTTGCGCTTTGGGGGAACTTTTCGTAGCTAAACGTTGGCCGCATTGGCCGCATGTCCGTAGCTGAATCGTAGCTGAGAGTCTGGCCGCATTCGTAGGTTAGGGCTGGGACGACATTGTTATCGGGTCTGGAGTAGACATTCATGCGTTTCACACTGCGACTCCGGTCAGGCTGACTAGAGCGTAACAACGTGAGGGCGCAGGGGGCAAGCGCAAAATGTCATGGCAGGTCACGCGCGGAAGGCCGGCATGACGTTGGAGCACCGGCTCAACAGTCAGAGCGGTCGTCTCAGGTCGGCGAAGGGATTCACCACGCGTATACCGTCATAGTCTTGCCCCGAGCTGAAATCCTCGGAATAGACGATGTCACAGCCAAGAGCGCGTGCAGCGGCGAGAATGGCACCATCCCAATAGGATATTTGAAAGCGGCGATGGATTGCGATGGCATCGCGGAATAGTTCAGGCGTCATGTCTTGAATTGGGAAATCACGTATCCCGTGAATGAATCGGAGAGCCTCGTGCGAGGTAAGCGCTCCCGGACGACTGGGCCGTGTGGCCTGCGTGTAGAACTCTTGAAGAACTTGAACAGAGATGGCAAGGTCGCCTTGGGCGAGTAAGTCGAGAGCACTTTGGGCCTTCGCGTCTCCCGCGTCGGGAAGGGCGGCATACAGTAGCAGGTTGGTATCAGCGAAGCGCATCTTCACCGTACGAGTTCCCGTAGTACAGGCGCGCTTCTTCGCGACGGGCAGCACGATCGTACAGCTCCTCGCGCGTTAGATTGTCTTCGACTCGCAGCCCGCCCCCGCGAGCGCGTATATCGGCCAGCACCTCAGATAGCTCATTGCGACGTCGTTCGGACTCCAACTCGCCGTTTTCGTCGATCATGGTGTCCTTACCACGCTGCTCATGGACCAACGAGCGCAGGTAGTCGCGTACTAAGGCTGATACCGATGTCCCGGCCTCTGCCGCCGTCGTGCGGGCATGCCGGTAAGTCTCATCGTCAACGGATACCGTGATGTTCCTCATTTCGATAGTTCCACGCCTTCAGTTTCATAACAGTATAGGTTCTCAGATTCCCCAGGCCAACTTCCGCATTCATGGCAGGTCACGCGCGGAAGGCGGGCATGACCTCTTCGATGCAGCGCCTTAGCTGACCCTTGAGGTCGTGGGAGACGAAACGAAGGACGGGCATGGTGCAGCCTGCGTCGATATATGACTGGATTTTCTCGATGACCTGTTGAGGGCTCCCATACGCCAGCCACAGTTCGGTACGCTCGCGACTCACTGCACCCGCGCCGTAGTAGCGCATGAGGAAGCCGCGGGCCTCCTCGAACCCCTGGTCGCGGTCTTCGTTGATGTTGACCATGAGGTGGAGGCAGGACTCCAACTCGGACGGGTCACGCCCCTGCTCGGCTGCGTAGTTCTTGATGGTGTCGAAGCGTCGCCCGAAGGTGTCGGCGGGCGTGGCGTCGGTCTGCCAGCCGTCGCCGAGGGCTGCGACACGGCGCAACACCCGGTCCTCGATCACCGGGTCGGCCCCTTCCTTGGGGTTGGCGGCGATGTATATGGGCAGCGGTTGCTGGTCGGGCTTGGGCATGAGATTCACGTCGGCAAACTGGTAATACTCGCCCTCGTGGGTGACTTGGTCTTCGCTCCACAGGCGGCGTATGACGTTGACGCCTTCGACGAGCCTGCCCACACGCTCCTTGGAGGGCATGCCGAACACCTCAAGCTCATGCTTGAACTGGGGCCCGTCGGAAGCAGCGGCGCCGTTGCACACAGCGAGGATGGTGCGACCATGGGAGAGAACGTCGAGGCTGGCCCACTGGATGGCAACCTGTATGGGGTGGCGCATGGGGAAGCTGGCCATGCAGATGGTGCCCAGCTTGACCTGCTGGGTGCGGGCAGCGATGGCGGAGAGGGCGATCATGGCATCGACTCGGGCCTTGGATAGCAGGTTGTCTCCGACCCAGACGCTATGGAAGTAATCCGACTGCTCGGCGGTCACCGCGGCGTCGAGGAGGTCGTCGATGGTGGCCCAGCCGAACAGGATGGCGCGGTTGGACAGGCTGATACCGAACTTGGCTGCCATGGGTTGTGCCATGTGTGCCTCCTGTGGTCTGCCAGCGTTGGGCGGGTATCAGCCTAACAGCGAAATGGCAGTGTGAGCTACTACCCGCGCTTCTGTCTTGACTTGGGATATGGGCACGAAGTCCACGCCCAGTGGATGCACTCCACCGCCCGCGCCATACATAACGGCAGGTATGCCGGCGGCGCATGGCCCGCCAGCGTCGTAGGTGCCCATGCCGTATATGGTCTCCGGGTCTGTGCCACACATTCGCCGGTGGGCCTGCATCAAGGCTTGGACGCCGGGGGTTTCAGGCTCCACCAGAGCGGGCAGCATCACCGGGCCTTTATCCACGGTGATTTGGTATGGGGGGATGTCGCCGATGGCCTCGGTGAACTGGGAGACTGCTAGGTCGGGGTCGTCACCGGGAATCAGGCGGCGGTCGATCTTGAGGCGGGCTACGTCGGGCAGGGTGTGCGGGGCAACTGGTTCGTAGACGATTTGATAGGCGAGGACATGGCGTCCGCCAAGTATGGGATGGGAGCCCTCTAGGGGGACGCGGTCCAAGCGGTTCAGCAGGGCGTTGGCCCCATCGATGGCACTGGCGCCGAGGTGCGGGCTACTGGAGTGGGAAGCCTTGCCCCGGATTTCGACGTTGATGTCGATCCTGCCGCGGTTGCCCAAAGACAGCTTGAGCCCGTTGCCTACGAGGAGGAGAGCGAACTGGGGCTTTCGCGGGAGGACGCTGAGAATCTGTTGGAAGCACTCGTGGCTGCTGTTGCCCTCATTGTTGACGGCGATATAGAAGGTGCCTTTCAGGGGAATGTCCTGCTCTGAAAATAGCTTCAACAGGGCGAGCATCACCGCGTGGTGAGCCTTGTTCTGGCTGACGCCCTGACCAAAGAGGCAGGGCTCGTCGTAACCCCACTCGGTGCCGCGGGCGATTTTGCCGGAGAAGGGGTCTTCCATCAGGTTGTGGTGTTGTGTCGGCGTGTAGACCATGACGAGGAAGCAAGGGTCGGCGGAGCCGTCGCCCAAGCGGACGACCAACTGATTGCCGGGTGCGTCGATAATGTCGTATGCGCCGAGGGACTGGATGCGCGGGCGCAGTTCACGTTGCACGTAGTGGACGAGCTTGGGGTCGTCAGGGGCCATGAAGGTGTCTTCGCCAAGGGGGACATCGGTGGGGATTTGGGCCAGTTCGGTCAGGGTCTGGATGAGGAAGCGGTCGTCGATCTGGTTCACTAGGGCGTGGGCGGGAAGCTCTGCTCTCATGTATCTCCTCTAAAGACGCCATCTTGAGCCGACGCAACCAGAGCAAAGACCCTCACCAAGTTGAGGCGCATGGCAAGCCAAGGCCCTGCTTATGGGTCTTTACACTTGCGCCGTCTTGCTGTGCAGGCCCGTCGCGCCGCTGGGTCTTGGAGGGTCGCGCTCCACGATTTGCTGAGTGCCGTCGGCCTCCACGCAACGCACTTCGAAGGAGTGATGTCCTTCAGACAAGGGCCAGTCGTAACGCCAAATCACCCAAGTGGCCTCGGACAGCGGCTTACGCAGTTGCGCCTCTTGCCACGGGCCTGCGCCGTCGATTTGAACCTCCACCTTGGAGATTCCCCGCACACCGGCGAAGGCAATTCCGCCGATGGGGACCAGCTTCTGGTCGCCATCGGTGATGGTGCCGTCCACGGCGACAGTATCGATTACGGAAGTCGTCTTGATGCGAGCGACCTCATCCCAGTTGCGCTCCACCCAGTAGCCGGGCTTGTATTCTCCGATTACCTCAATGCCGGTAATCCACTTGGGCTGCTTCATGCCGTAGCGGTCCGGGAGCCAGATTCGCAGTGGGAAACCATGGTCAAAGGGGATGGGGCGTCCATCCCAAGCATACGCGAGCATAATCCTTTCATCATTGGCTATGAGGTCAAGGTCAACGGTCTCATAGAAGCCGTCGCCGCTTGTTATGAAGAGGTAACGCGCATCGGAGGTCGGCTTGACGTCGGCGAGTATGTTCTGAAGGCTGGCCCCCGTCCAATGAGTGGTGCTGATGAGGGAGCCGCCGATACGGTTGGAGATGCAGGTGAGGGTGACGAACTCACTGCGCGGCTCGTAGTGGGCCATGATATCGTCCAGGGTAAACGTCGTCGGATTTTCCACCAACCCGGTGATGGGCAGGTTCCAGGATGCCCCGTCGATCATGGTTGGCTGGGAGCGGATGAAGACTTTGTAGTGGTCTCTCACTGCGGTGTATTCGGGGCGTGTGCCTAGGGCGGGCTTGACCGGGTCGTCTTCGTTGGGCAGTTCAATCATTGGTCCGCTGCCGGGCATTTTGGTCTGCATCGAGGCCAGTTCATCCTCGCGCGCCCTGCTTGCTGAGGCCGACAGGAGCTGCCCTATGCCAGCCCCGGCGACCGTAATCGTGGCAGCCGTTGCGCCCACGCGTATCAGGAATTGACGCCGGCCGAGCACTTGCACGGAGGCCGTCTCGTCCCCGGCCACTTGATGCAGCGCAGGGGCGGGCTGGCGGCCTATGAGCAGCCTGATTGCGATTCTTACCGCGACCACTCCCCATGTGAGGAACAGGAACAGCGTCCACACGATAATCCAAGCTGGATGAACCGATGACTGGGCGATGTCGGCGGTGATGAGCGTGATCGGTATTCCGGCGATGGCACCGATGACCAACCCCGAGAGCGGCCAGATGCGCAGGCGCTCCCAGCGGTGGACGAGGATGAAAACTATGATAGTAGACACCGTTCCGCCGGCAAGGAAAATCAGGATGGCTATGGCCTGCTCGGCGGTCTTGGCCGTATCGGCAACGCTGAGACCGAAGAACCTCAATACATCAATCATCAGGTCGATGCCGAATGTAATCACAGGCCCCGGCAGGATGCGGGCTATCCAGTCGAACACGTCAAAGGGAGGAAAGGACAAGTGCAGTAGCTTGTCCGCCACGTACATGACGGCAATTATCGGAGCGAGTAAGAGGACACCGGCCAAGGCTCCCCAGCCGAAGGCTTGGAGCTTCATAAAAGCTCTCCTTACGTCCCGATTATTAGGGTCGTTTTATTGGGGCCGTTCCGCTTCTCGTTGCGTCGGAGAAGTAAGCCTAGCAGTGCGACCCTGCCACCCTGATGCTCCTGAAGGACACAAGCATTTCGCATGAGGCATCAAGTCCCTGAGCAGTTGGATAATTGCTTCTGTCAATTGTAAGCAGGGACAAGGGAAGCGGCAAGCTGAACGTACGCCTGCGTCCCGGAAGCACGTTGACGCTTATCTCAGCCCCGCTATACACTGCGGCCAAGTAAATCTGTTCACAGAGAGGTGGACTGATATGGGAGAGATTCTGGGAATTGGAGCGACCCATTACCCGCCGGGGTTGGTGCCGGAGGAATACAAGCCTTGGCCCTTGGCGCGGATGCTGCACAACGACCCCCGTATTCCGGAACACATGAAGGATGTGAACAACTGGCCCGAGCCTATGAGGATGGAGTGGGGCGACGACGAGGGAATCAGTTCCCACAAGCCGCACCGGGCCCGCGTGTTCAAGGCCTTCCGGACCATCCGGGAGCGAATTGATGAGTTCAACCCCGACTTCTTGCTGATCATCGGGGACGACCAGTACGAGAACTTCAAAGAGGACATAATCCCGCCGTTCTGCGTGCTGGCTTATGACGAGATGCACGCCATACCGTTCCACAGGCTGGGCGAGCGGCCCAACATCTGGGATGAGCCCAATGACAAGGTGTTCAACTACAGGGGATACCACATGGCGGGACGTTCGCTGGCGCGCGGCTTGCTGAAAGAGGGCATCGACATGTCCTATGCCTACAAGCCATTGCACGGGGACGGCTTGGGGCATGCGTTCGCCAATACGCTGTTGTATCTGGACTTGGACCGCACTGGTTTCGACTATCCGGTGTTACCTTTGGCAGTGAACTGCTATGGCAGCAACGTTATCCGCTACCGGGGCGGAGGTGCCCAGTTTGAGGCTGAGCCTGACCCGCCGTCTCCATCACCTCGGCGCTGCTTCGAGATGGGGCAGGCTATGGCGCGAGTGCTGCAGGACAGTCCATGGCGGGTTTGCGTCATGGCCTCCTCCAGTTGGTCCCATGGTTTCCTCACCGAGAAGAACCACTTCATGTACCCTGATGTTGAGGCTGACCGCGCCCGTCTTGCAGAGCTTGACGCAGGTGAGCATGTCAAATGGCGGGATATCCCCTTGGAGGACATTGAAGACGCCGGGCACCAAGAGTTGTTGAACTGGGTGGTGCTGGCTGGCGCGATGCACGAACTGGGTCAGAAGGCGGATGTACTGGACTGGGTGGAGACTTGGTGCTACAACGCCGGGAAGTGCATGGCAATCTTCAAGTAAGCTGATTGTGTTGAGATGCTGAGAGCCCGCGCTTGTTTGCAAGCGCGGGCTCTTGTTTTTGGGGTCTACCGATGAAGATGAGCTCAGCTAAGAGCTATTGGCTCTCGTCGGGTTGCTCGGGCATGTTGCGGATGATGTCTTCCAGCGTCCTGTCCAGTTCGGGTGGCAGGTCGACCGGCTCGACGAAGGGCAACGGCTTGTAGTCGGATATGGCTCGGTCGATTATCTGCTTGGCGCTCCGGTCCGATGCGCCGATGCGGTCAAGGGTTTCCTGGAGGTTCCGAGACTCACTGGCACCCAAGGACTCCAACTCGCTGAGGTCGATGGTCAGGCCGAACATAGCCTTGATGCGTCGCATGATGTCGTAGAAGGCGCGGTGGTCGCGCTGGATGCCCACCTGTTCGTTGCTCCTAGTGAGAAAGGGGTACATAGGGGCCATGGCCCCCATGCGGACCATCTCAACGCCGGGATGGTGGTAGTGGGCCATGGTCACCAAGGCCATGCCGATGGTCGGACCAGCCCTGCGCTCGCTTCCGTAGCTGGAAAAGCCGATGCCGAGTTTTTCCAGTTCCTCGCGCATCTCGGGTACGCTGAAGACGCAGTTCACGTTGCGCTCCATCTCAGGGGGTGCTGGGCCGTTGTAGCCTTCTACCGAGGCGGTACGGAGTACTCCGAGTTCGCTTATGGCCTCAAAGAAGGCTTGGCCGTAGATGTCAATGCGCTGCCAAGGCTCCTCGCCACGGAAGAGAATGAGACCGTCACCGGCATCGTAGAAGGCGTTTTCGCGGTGCATGTCGGCAGTGGGTAGCCCATCCTTGAAGGAGACTCTCGGACGGAAGGCGTCGTGAGTGCCGGCAACTTGGAAGGGGTAGCACATCAGATTGACGTACTCGCTCATTTCGCCGATTTTGCGGGCGTTCAGCTTTTCAATCAGATAGCGTGGCAGTCCGCTGGAGATATCGCCTCCATCAGACCACTGCCTCCGCCATCCGGCAATCATGTTGGTGGCCTCGGGCTTGTCCCAGAAGCTTACCAGCGGATCAGCCATGGCACGTTCCCTTGATACCCGTTCCCTTGATGATGGAGTCCGCGTGGGCCATTAACTGCTGCCAACCTCGACTTGGAATGGGAATACCATGTTGTTGCCGTATCCCCGGCCGTCCCACTTGTTGGGGAACTCCAGGGGCTGGCTCTCACCTCGGCTGTTGGTGGCCCGCGACATCAGGGTATAGCTGCCGGGCCCCGGAGGCCGCCAGTCGTGCTCCCAACGGTACCAGGAATAGCCGGTGCGAGGCAGCAGGCGGTCTACCGGTGACCAAGTGGCGCCTCCGTCGGTGCTGACCTGAACGCTGGTGATGTCGTCCTCACCCGACCATGCCGCGCCAGCAATCGTGTAGCGGCTATCCGGCACCAGCTCTCCGGGGGCAGGGTTGGTGATGATGGACTTGACTTTCATGCGGGTGTGGTAGGTGTAGTAGGTATCAGCGTCGGGACCGTTCATGGTCATATACCGTTCCATCTGGTAGAAGCCCTTGAACTCGTGGTCCAGCACATGGATAGCGACGAGCCACTTGATGGAAGTCATGCCATACCAGCCGGGGACGACCAAGCGCAGAGGATGACCGTGGATGGGAGGCAACGGCTCACCGTTCATCTCATACGCAAGCAGGGTATCGGGATGCAGTGCCTTGTCTAAGGGCAAGCTGCGCTCGTAAGTTACGTCCGGCGGGTCACCCACGGTCTCGTCCGGCCCATGGTCGGCGCCCTCGAATAACACTTCAACTGCCGAGTCCTTGACCCCAGCCATCTCCAGCACATCCCGCACCGACACCCCTGCCCACTCTGCGTTACCCATGATGCCGTGGCCCTTGATCTGTTCCATCACAGAACTGGTGCGGGTGGCTGTTGCCCAGTATTCGGGGACAGGGCTGTTGCCACAGCATTCGAAGGTAACCTGGAAGCGCTTCTGCGGCAGACCCCGGATATCGTCCATGGACAGATTGAGGCTTCGTTGTACTTCTCCGTCCACCGCAAGCCGGTAGGTGGCTGCATCAATTTGGGGGTAGTCGCCCCAGTGATTTCGAACGTAGAAAAGGTCGGTGGGGGTGACGGCCTCCTGAAGGGCGGCCGGAGGGGCGGCCCAAGTGCGCTCGCCAGCATTGGTGGGTATCAGTTGGGGTGTGGCTAGGGTGCGGGTTTGAAGGGCCATGTATCCCTCCGTTCTGGTGCTGAAAGTCTGTCGTGGGACGCTATTCGAGGAACGTGGTCTCCAAGTCGGCTGAGGGGTAGGTCACCATCAGGCGCACCGGTATCCAGAGCTTGTTGACGAGCTTGTGAGGAACGCCGGGAGGCGCGAGCAGCGTGTTGCCTTGGCGCACCGTGCGCAACTCATCATCAATTATCATCTGGATTGCGCCTGACATAACCATGACCGCCATGTCCACTGGGTGACTATGCATGACGCCCTCCCACCCAGGGGAAACCTCGACTTCCTTGATGGTCAGCGAATGGGCACCGCGCTCTTGCGAGACAAGTGCCCGCTCCCGAAGATGGGAAGAAACCCGCTCGCTAACTACGGTGCTATGTTCAATGATAGGCATGGTGGGTCATTGCCTACCTTATCATCAGGCCGTGCGGAAAACAACGCAGCATCAAGGCCACTCCGAGTGCAGGGCATCGGAGTGGCCTTTGCCTCCAAGTTATCTAGGGGCTAGTTGTCGGCTGCCACTGCCTGCCCTGCAAAGGCAGCTTTCAACGCGTCGCACGCCTGCGCCACCGCCTTGGCCCCGTCATCGATAAGGTCCGGCAGGGCGTAGAACAGGTGTATCTGCCCGGCGTACCTAGTGCATACTGTTGGGACGCCGGCCGCCTGAAGCCGTGCCGCATAAGCCTCGCCTTCATCACGCAGCGGGTCGTACTCTGCGGTAATCACCATTGCTGGAGGCAGACCGCTCAAATCAGCGGCCTTCATGGGAGCGGCGTAGGGGTTTTCCGCATCGCTGTCCTGGGCCATGTAGTGGTCCCAGTACCAAGCCATGCCCAGATGGGTCAGCCCGTACCCGTCAGCGTTGCTGGAATAAGAATCGGTGCTGAAATTGCGCTCCGTGACCGGGTACACCATCACTTGGTACACGATTGCCGGGCCGCCCTTGTCCCGCGCCATCAAAGGCACCACCGCGGCTAGGTTCCCGCCCGCGCTCTCACCGCCAACAGCCAGCCTGGTGGGGTCGGCATTCAACGAGGCAGCATTCTGCGAAGCCCAAACAGTGGCCGCATAGCAGTCGTCCGCTGCTGCCGGGAACTTATGCTCCGGTGCCAAGCGGTAGTCAACCGACACCACCACAGCCCCGGTCCCCACGCACATCCGCCTGCAAGTCCCGTCCACGGAGTCGCGGCTGCCTACCACCCAACCACCGCCGTGATACCACACAAGTATGGGGAATGGCCCCGACCCTTCGGGAGTATAGATGCGCACCGGAACGCCCCCGGCGGGCCCCGGCACGTCCCTGTCCTCTACTTTCGCAACCGCCGGTCCAGGATCAGGTGGCGTAGCCGAGTTAGTACGGGCGAACTCCGGTGTCTGCTCATGACGGGGAGGCAGCCCCATCTCCGCCATCTTGTCCAGCACAGCCTTGGCCTGAGGGTGAAGTGGCATGTCAGTCCTCCTATACCCTAGCTTTGGGTCAACGTATGCCCCGTCGAGTAGTGTGTCAAGGGCTGCTGGCCGCGCCTGTAGACTTGGACAATGGAGCCTTCCTGTCTGTCGTATAGCTCATTGGACATGGACCGTCGAGCGACTATGTGGGCAGCTTCGATTCGACTAGCTGGAAACTCGTGATCAGTTCGTTGGCATCGTCAAGGCCAGGCCTCACGTCGTCTGGCCCCCATTCCTCTTCGTAGAAGTTGACGTGAAGGTGTTCGACGACCGTGAGAAGTCTGGAGTAGTGCCGTGGGTCGTCGGTAAGAGCAATCATCCGACGGGCGTTTCGACGGATGTCATAATGGGATTGATGTGCCCACCCATGGTCTATGGCCACCGATTTGGTGTAGTGGGCCACCGCTCCCCAAGCTTTCTCGCAGGCTTGCAATAGGTCCCCTTTGGCGTACTCTTCTTCAGCGTGGTCGAGGAACTCCTGGCTGATTTCGAGATGTCTTTCTGATGTTGCCATTGTGCCGGTAGCCTTCCATTCAAGCTCATTAATCTCAGTAGTAGGGGTTTCAAGCTTATCACCGTCGTCTGAGCAATCCAACGCGAACCCGTCATTGCGCCAATCGTGGATGCGCGATAATATCGACGCGCGACAGCGGCCTCTGTGGCCGACTCCCTCGCTTAGCGGCACATTAAGGAGGACCCCATGGCCGATGCCGACCTAGCATTCGCCCCTGCGTCTCAGCTTCTGGAGATGATGGACGGTGGGGAGGTCTCATCGGTCGAGTTGACCGAGATGTTCCTAGGCCGCATCGAGGAGTTCAATCCCCGCCTCAACGCCTACCTAACCGTCTCCGGCGATGAAGCCATGGCCCAAGCCAGGGACGCCGACTCCGCGAGGGCTCGCGGCGAGCGCGGCCCTCTTCTGGGAATACCCACCTCCATCAAGGACTTGGAATCAACTAAGGGCATCCGCTCCACCATGGGCTCCCTCGTATTCGCCGAGATGGTGCCTGACCGAGACTCGGTCCTTGTGGAGCGCGTGAAGAACGCTGGCGCAGTCATCTTGGGCAAGACCAACACCCCTGAATTCGGCCTCCTTGGCGTTACCCAGAACCGGCTCGGCGACCCCTGCTGCAATCCATGGGACCCCACTCGCACCAGCGGTGGCTCCAGTGGAGGCACTGCGGCAGCCGTCATCGCCGGGCTCTCCTCAGTGGCTCCAGGGACTGACGGTGGCGGGTCCGTTCGCCTCCCCAGTAGTTTCTGTGGGCTCTACGGTCTCAAGCCCACCTTGGGCCGTGTGCCTCGCGCCGGCGGGTTCGGCAAGCCATCGCCCAACCTGACCTCTCAAGCCGGTCCGATGGCCCGCACCGTCCAGGATGCCGCCCTGCTCTTGCAGGTCATTGCCGGGCACGATTCTCGTGACCCCAGCTCCCTGCGCTCGCCCCTTCCGGATTACTCTGCTGGGCTGGGCCAGTCCATCCGCGGCCTCCGCATAGCGTGGAGTGCCGACATGGGCTATTGCCCCGTCGATCCTGAGGTACTTGCTGCCACTTCCGCAGCCGCCCAGCTATTCCAGGAGTTCGGATGCCTCGTTGAGGAGACGGACTTCGCTCTGGACAATCCGCTGCCTCCCTTCTACGACATCTTCTATTCCAACAACTTTGCCAGTTGGGGGCATCTGCTCGACGAAAACCCCGACGGCCTCACCGACTACGGACGCACCTTCCTTGAGCACGGTGCCCACGCCACTGGAGTCGACTTCGCCAAGGCCATCGCTGCGGTCGAGATAATGCGGGCCAAGCTGGCCGACGTGCTGGAACGGTACGACCTTCTGATGACCCCCACCGTCGCAGTCCCAGCCTTTCCTCATGGCCAGTTCCCAGCAAAGATTGGCGACCGTGTAATGGAAGACCCCCGTCGCGGCTTCTCGCCCTTCACCCGTCCCTTCAACGTCATAGGCTCTCCCGCTGCCAGCATACCCTGCGGAATGTCCAGCGATGGCCTGCCCATAGGCCTGCACATCGTGGGGCGTCATGAAGACGAAGCCACCGTGCTCAAGGCATCCGCCGCCTACGAACAGGCCCGCCCGTGGCCCCAGAGGCCACTGGTCTCCTGAGGGTTCCGCACGATGTTGAATCAGGGGCATACTTCCGTCAGGAACGCTAGAGGATTGAATAGCGCCAAAGGGTTATTCCGCAGTCCCATGAGAATTGAAGATGCCTTCTTTAGGACTACGCTGAATAGCCAAAACCGAGGAAACCAAGATAAACGCAACAGGTAAGGAGAACCGGATATGAGTGGACTGATAGACGCCGACGGCCACATAAGGGATACCGAACAATACTACCGCCAGTACATCGAGCCTCCCTACGACAAGCGAGGCCCCGTGGGAGTTGGCTTGGATGCTTTCGACCGTGCCATGTTCGGCACCCTCGGCGGCCCCCCGTACATCGATGCCCAGAACTGGATCGACATGTTGGACAGGTCCGGCATGGAGACCACCGTACTCTTCCCCACTATCGGTCTCGGTGTCGGCTTCCTCAACGACCCCGACTACGCCACGGCATTCTGCCGCGCTTACAACAACTATGTGTCCGAGGAGTTCTGCAAGGTAAGCCCGCGTCTTAAGGCCGTTGCCCTTCTCCCTCTGCAAGTCCCCGACGAGGCCGCCAAGGAAATACGCCGCGCGGTGCAGGACTTGGGTCTGGTGGGCGGAATGCTTGCTGCCGACGGTCACTACCTGCTGGGCAAGCCCCAATACGACGAACTCTACCGGGTTTCGCAGGAACTGAACACGACCTTGGCAGTCCATGCTTCCGGCTCCCTCAAGGGCCGCGGTCCTGATGAATACCTGTTTGAAAGACTGGTGCAAGCCCACTGCTTGTCCCATCCCTACGGGCTGATGCGCCAGATGACCAGCATGATTTTTGACGGCGTGCCCGAGCGCTTCCCCGACCTGAAGATTGCCTACCTTGAAGCGGGCGCCACTTGGATACCCTACTGGATGGACCGCATGGACGAGGAGTATGAGATTCGCGGTGAAGTGGAAGCTCCTACCCTCACCAAGAAGCCCGGCGATTACATAATCGAGGGCAACATCTGGGTAGCCTGCGAGCCCGAAGAGCGACTGCTCCCGGAGACCCTGAAGGTTATCGGCGACCACAAGGTCGTTTTCGCCTCCGACTATCCTCACTGGGACGGCACGTTCCCGGACTCCCTGTTCGAGCTCCAGAAGAGGGCGGACCTCACCGAGGAGCAGCTAGGGAAGATTCTCAGCGACAATCCCAAGGCCCTCTACGGCCTCAACTAACCCGCTCCCATTTCTTGAGGTCCCGTGGGAAGACTCGCGCAACTGGCGCATCCTCCCACGGGACCCGGGGGCGTCTTGCTCTCCCGTGCGAGCCTCCTGCCAACAACACCGTGACAACAACCCCTTGCCCTACCGCATAGAACTGATGTACCATCCTCTTGCAATGCCCCTTTGCCTGTGGACAAGTCGCGATGACCCTGCATCGGGCAAACTGAAAGGAAGTTTCCGGTATATGGCTGACCCCGATGGCCCTGTTTTGGAAGCCGTCAATCTCGACGCACTGTCTCGCCAATCCATCACAGGAATCGTATCTGGCCCGGCCCTCAATGAGACAAATGAGACACAATCTAGCTACGAAGTTCCTCTTACCAGCTACGAGACCTGTCTCACTTGGCCCCGGATCGTATCTGTGAATATCCTCCCAGCGAGAGACCAACGAGATAGGAATAGGACTCCACGTCTCAACCGCGGTCCCTCGCACCAACCGGGCTTTCTCAGTGCCAGCCGGGCTTTCTCAGGGAGAGTTGGTGAGGTTCAAAGTGAGGAAGATGGGAAATGGCATTGGAGCTTCAGTGAAAATTGCAGTCCCCAAGCCGTATCTGTTCCCTATCTGGAATTGCAGATTTTGCAGTCCATTCAGATACGAATCAGATGTTTCCAGCTACGGACTTACTGCAAATTTACCTACGGAGAGAACACCCTCCTGCACTTTTCCCCGTAGCTGACACATCTTCCGCCTTCATGTTAATCTGCAGCTCAGATACGAAAACTGCCCCCGCATACTGCAAATAAGTGCGCAAATACCCCCTGAATGCCCTAAACGCCCCGAATGGGAGGAGACGCCATGGTACCTCAAGGCCCCAGCTTGGATGACTTGGAACAGGTGGCGGAGCACTACGGCTTCAACCTGACCGAAGATGACTTGGAGTCTTACCAGGGTTTGATGGAAGCTGCCCTGCAACGCTACGCCAGGCTCGAGGAACTCACCGAACCCACTTTGCCGGTGAAGTATCCCCGCACTCCAGGCTACCGGCCACAGCCCGAGGACAATCCACTGGGGGCGTGGTACTGGCGGAGCGAGATTAGAGGCGCCGCCTCCGGTGCCTTGGCGGGCAAGACGGTCGCCATCAAGGACAACGTATGCGTCGCTGGCGTCCCCATGATGAACGGCACAAGCACCCTTGAGGGCTATGCGCCGGATGTGGATGCCACCATCGTCACCCGCATCCTTGATGCTGGTGGCACCATCTTGGGGAAGGCGGTATGCGAAAGCCTCTGCTTCTCTGGTGGCAGCCATACCTCCGATACCGGGCCTGTGCGGAACCCCCATGCCCCGGACTACTCCGCTGGCGGCTCGTCGAGCGGCAGCGCCGCATTGGTGGCAGCCAGCGAGGTGGACCTAGCCATAGGCGGCGACCAAGGCGGATCGATACGCATCCCAGCCTGCTGGTGCGGTATCTACGGCCTCAAACCCACCTACGGCCTCGTCCCCTACACCGGCATTTTCCCCATTGAACTCACGCTGGACCATACCGGCCCCATGGCGAGAACCGTTGCTGAAGTGGCCCTCCTTCTTGAGGCCATTGCCGGCCCAGACGGCTTGGACCCGAGGCAGCGGGCAGGGCTGGAGCCGCAACCCTACACGCAGGCTCTCTCTGGGGATGCTGCGGGTTTGCGCCTCGCCGTCGTGGGAGAGGGCTTCGGCTGGGAAGGGCTCTCGGAAGAAGACGTAGACGCCATGGTGGCTGCCGCAGCCCATTCATTCGCCGAAATCGGGGCCAGTGTGGCAGACATATCCATCCCTTGGCACCGCGACGGCCCCGCCGTCTGGCAGCCCATCGCCAATGAGGGCGCCACCCGCCTCATGGTCGAGGGCAATAGCATGGGAACGAACTGGAAGGGCCATTACCTGACCGGGCTTCTGGACGTCTATGCTCGCGGGCGCATCTCCCGCGCTGACGACTTGTCCGACTCCACCAAGCTCACGGTGCTCTACGGCCACTACATGCAGCAGCGATACCACGGGCGTTACTACGCGAAGGCCCAGAACCTGGCCCGTTCCCTCAAAGCTGCCTATGATGAGGCCCTGCAGGAACACGACCTGCTGGTCATGCCGACGCTTCCCATGAAGGCGAGACGCCTGCCCGATGACGATGTGAGCCGCGAGGAGTACATGGACCGGGCCTTTGAGATGCTGGCCAACACCTGCTGCTTCAACGTCACGGGCCACCCCGCGATTAACGTGCCCATAGGTATGTCCGACGGGCGACCAGTGGGGATGATGCTGGTGGGCCGAGTCGGTGAGGATGCAACGGTGCTCCGGGCTGCGGATGCCTATCAGAAGCAGCTGGCAGGTTGATCTAAGGTGTATCCTTGCTTCGAGCTATCCCAAGGCAAAATGATTCAGGAGGCTAGGCTATGAAAGTGGTGCGCTTCCGGTCTTGGAACCTGAATGCGGACAAGTTTCAGGATACGGTCAATTTCTACCGGAACATACTCGGGGCCGAGGACCGCTCCTTCAATCAGGTAAACGGAGTGGACGTCTCCCGCGTCATGCTGGGCAACATGGTCGTGGGCGTCTTTGATGCCAAAGGCGGCCCTAGGCCCGGCGTTCCCCATCACACCTTTGACATTGAGGGGCCAGCGGACGCTCAAGATGCGGTGAAAGAGCTTGAGGGTATGGGCATTGAGGTGCAGGGAGTGCGGGTGCACCAAGAGGACGACGGCTACTCCATCTACGTCAATGACCCGGCGGGCAACCGGTTGGAGTTTTCCACCAGCCCTCCGCAAACCTAGAGACGATATTAAAGCGAGAGCCATCCCGAAGGAGACAGAACATGAGCACGTCCACCGATACGCAGAAACCAATGGTGCTGCATGGCACCCAGCCCTTGGAGACCACGCCCCAGACGCGAGGCATGGAGCGACGCCCGGGTATAGACAACAACACCACGGGAGCCAGCAAAATCTGGATGGGAAGGGTGACCTGCGTGCCCAACACACTGGGCCCGGTTCACCATCACGGGGATGCTGAGACGGCAGCCTATGTGCTGAGCGGCTCCATCCGCGTCTACTTCGGCGAGGACTTCAAGGAATACATCGACGCCTTCCCCGGCGACTACATCTATGTCCCCGCCAACACCCTTCACATCGAGGGCAACGTCACCGACGAGCCTGCCGAAGCAGTCCTCACCCGCGGCCCCGACAACATAGTGGTGAACCTCGGCGAATAGACGGACTCAGTACAAGGCTATGTGGGAAGCCCCGGTCATCTGGTCTGACCGGGGCTTTGCAGGCGCGGTGCCATGGCTGAGATTCACCCCCTATTGGGCTACAAAGGTCTCGACAGTGTCGTCGTTTACCACGATGGTGTATTCCACGCCCGACTCAAAGTCGGAGCCCAGAGGGACTGATGTCTCAATGATGGGGAAGTCTGCTGTACAGGCCATGGACTGGGCCATGAGTTCGTGTTGCGTGATTTGCACCTCTATCCGCGTTTCCTCGGAACGGTCAATCGCATAGCCGTTGAAACGGGAGCAGCTGCCGCCCTTGGGCATACCTGAGACGACATCGAGTTGGTATTGGGGCGGCCAGCTTTCCATAACCCGTATTTCCGCGCTTTCGATGAGGGATGGGGCTATGGCGGACGGGCTGAATTCAGCCTCCGGGACGTAGAAGGAACCAGTGGCCTGACCGTTCACAATCAAGCGGTAGGTCTCTCCGGGAGTAAGCAACCCCACCGCGCGGGCTACGGAGTCGAATTCGATTAAGTCTTCGTCACAGGGGACGGCCCAAGCCGTGGGGGGAGGCTGCTTGAGGGTTACGGTGACCCTGAGATTGTTGCCATCCAATTCCAAGGCTTCGGTGCCGGGACGAGAACAACCTTCGATCGTGGACCGGTAGTATTTCACCATCACCAGCAACTCGGAGTCGGTCGGTATCCATTCTGCGCTGATGGGTTGAACGGGGACATCGACCCATGTGCGCCAGTCGTCTATGCCGCTTTGCTCCACGAGATCGGGTGGAGGCTCGACGAGTATCAGGACCATGTCGACGCTGTCCGGGTTGCCGCGGGTTATGACTTCGTATGCAGTGTCGTTGATGAATGCCAGCCGACCGTCCGACTCAATGATTCTGGCCGTGACGGAGTAGACGTTCCGGTCCGAGATGTCATCCTTGTTGTACCCGACCCGGAAATTGAAGGGCACCTGCCCCGGATCGGGAATGACTTGGCGGGCAATAAGGGGAGCCGCCGCGTCTTGGTAGGAAACGTCTCTCAATTCGACTTCCAATTGGGCCCCAGGTGTGAGGGCAATCCTCTCCCTGTAGGTGACGCTCCCCGTAACCCATCCGTTGGGGCTTTCACCGGAAGTCACCTCCAATGTGCCCGTGGGTTCGGAGCTACTGCCGCAGGCGATGGCTGTTAGTAGGAGCAGCGTGATGGCGACTAGCGTTTGAAGGGCAATCCTGAATGTGGTCCTCATGGTGTCACCTTACCGTTGATTCTTGCGACCCAACGCTGGGGTCTACAAAATACAGACGCAGGTCAACCGGAATAGGTTCCGTATGCCCTTGGAAGTAACTGGAGGTGGGGCGACCCAGGAACTCAACGTTCGAGAAGGGTCTTCAGAGTCTAAAGGATGTCTTCCAAGAGGGAGACGCCTTGGTCGACGGTCATAGGACGGGGGTTGAACTGCATCTGGGGCTCTTTCAAGGCACGGCCTGAGATGCGTGGCAGGTCGTCTCGGCCCACGCCTAGGTCTCCCAAGCGGGTGTTGATGCTGCAATGCTGCATCATGCCAGTCAAGGTATCGGAAACCTCTTCCAGCGATTCACATCGCATGGCCCTCAGCAGGGGCTCCAGCTTTCGCTCAAAGGTCGGTATGTTCCAGTGGAGGAAAGCAGGCAGGGTGATGCCGACGGCCTCCCCGTGTACGGTGCCGAAGAAGAGGCTGAGGGGCGTCCCAAAAGCATGAGGGGCGGTGGTGCGGGCACTGCTGTAAGCCATGCCGGACAAGGAGGATGCAAGGGCGCATTTGGCGCGGGCATCGGCATTGCCCTCCAGACACGAGGATTCGAGGTTCTCCCGGTAAAGGCTTATGCACTCCAAGGCCAACACATCGGAAACGGGCTGGGCATGGGATGACCAATAGGCCTCAAAAGCACTGGTGAAGGCGTCCATTCCCGTTGCCGCCGCCAAGCTCGGAGGCATGGTGACCACGAGGTCGGGATCTACGATGGCGACTTTGGGATAGAGGTTTGGGTGAGCGATGGGATACCGAACGGCCGCCTCCTTGTCCCAAGTCACGGCGAAGGGAGTGACCTCGCTGCTGCTGCCCGACGTGGTGGGCACGGCAATGCAGGGAAGCCCTGCGAAGTCGATGGTGGTGGGTTGGCGCTGGTAGGACATCATGTCGGAGGAGCCAAGGGCGAGCAGGGCGGTTATCTTGCCTATGTCGATGGGGCTTCCGCCGCCTATGGCCACCACGATGTTGCAGTTGTTGCTCCGGCAGGTGTCTATCGCCTGCTGTGCGATTTCCGGGGAAGGGTTCGTGGGCACCTGGTCGAATATGGTGATGTGGTGTGGCCTCAGTGAGTGGCAGACGGCATCCAAAACTCCAGTGGCACGCAAGTTACTGCGCCCTGTTACCAAGAGGACTCTCGGTACAGGACCAGCCCATTCATCTACCAACTTGGGCAATTGGCTCAGTTGGCCAGTGCCGAATACGAAGCGGGTGGGCTGTGAGTATTCGAAGGCCTCCCGTGCAGCGGGAGATGGGCCGGAGGGTTGGCTCATTACCCTGCGTACAGCCGGTTCAGGTTGGAGTATTTGTCCGGACTCAGGTCCCTGCCTTGCAGGGCTGGATGGTCTGGCCCGTAGCGGTGTGCGCGGAACACAGCGTTGGTCCACTCAGTGGCCCCTGCCGTCACAGAGGCGGTGGGCCGTGTGCCGGCTTCAGTCTGGACAGCCAAGCGTGACGGCCTCTGCACGCCAAAGGGGTTGATGTATTCCCACACGACTTGGCGGTCAGGGGTCACCTCAAAGACCCGGCCTGGGGCTCCCTCGCATATCAGGGTATTGCCGTTGGGCAGCCGCTCGCTGCTGCTGATGTTGTAGCTGTAGAAGGAGATGGGCGGGTCGCCACGATACTCCCAGCCGACACCATTGGTGCTGGGGTCCACTTCCAGTATGCGGGAGAAGTTCACTCCCCGGCGGTGTGCCCCATTGTCGAACAGGAGTACGTTCCCGCCATCCAAGTGAGTGGGGTGGTGCTGATGAGATATCTGACCGGGCCCCCATTTCCAGCGGAAGTCGCCTGTGGCCTTGTCCACTATGCCAATGACGCTGGTCTGTCGGAAGCTCACGAGCAGGTCTCCGTTGGGCATCACGTTCAGGGTGTTCTGGTGTGTCCATTCGCGGCGACCCTCCAAGGGACAGATCAGGTCCTCATCCAAGTTGAGGTGCTGCCAAGCGTGCCACTCCCATACAACCTGTCCGTCGGGAGTGACCTCTTGGACCATGTCGCTGACCATCTCCTCAGGGTCGTTGTCGCTGACGTAACCGCCCTGCACTTTTGCCGATAGGTCTACAGGCATCCGCTCGAAGAGCAGAGCCAGCGTGTTGCCGTTGGGCAATCTTTCGAAGTCGTGGTGCACCATGGGGTTGTCCAGTTCCCAGACCAGATTGCTATCCCAGTCCAACTCCTCCAGCTTGGAGGAGGCTCCTCCGATGTTGCCCACATCCACTGTTGTGGGAGGATTGCTGCGCAGGAGAAGATTACCGTTGGGCAAGAGGTAGGCGTAGTCGATTCCGGCCTCGGAGTGCCATGTGTGGCACACCCTGCCTTCCATGTCGAGAAGATAGGCCAGCTTGCCTCCTCCAGTGCATATGATGGTATACCCGCGGAAGGCGCGACTGGGTGAATAGTGAATCAAGCCTGAGGGGTGATGAGATGACCAGCCCATGGTTGCACAGCTCCTGGTTTCCAGTTTGGCAAAGGCCCGGCCGAACGGTGCGAGTGTATCGACGCCTAGGTTGACCGTCAATGCGGCGCGTCAGTTTAATCGGCGTATGCGGGGTGCTCCGACGGCCGCCGACAGACTGGCGGCGAGCAGGACGCTTCCGTTGATTAACAGCGCCCCTGGCGCCCCAAGGGCGGCCGCCATGGCACCGATACCGAGGTGACCGATAGGAGCGGAGCCGATGCTGAGGACCCACGAACCCATGGCACGTCCTCTCTGGTCGTTGGTCACGCTGGCCTGCATCAGGGTCTTGTACAGCGTGTCCGACATTGAGGCGCAGGCGTTGATGAAGGCGAGAACTGCAAGGAAGAAGAAGAGGTTTTCTCCCAGCGAGAAGGCCATTTGTCCCAACCCGAAGCCAATGGCTGCGCAGAACATGAGCAGGCCCTTGCGGTTGGTATCGCCCAAATTGGCGAGGAAAATGAGGCCAAGGACACCGCCCGCCTGCCGAATCGCCGTCATGTAGCCCAACCCCACTGTACCGACGCCCAGAATGTCGCGGGCAAATATGGGGAGGAGGGTCTGGTGGGTGAAGCCGAAGACCTCGGTGATTGATGTGAGAAGCATCAGAATCATCAGGGTCCGGTTCTCGCGCAACAGTCGTATGTAACCTGTGAGGTTCTGCCATACGCTGTCCCTTTGACTGGGGGCCGATTGTCCCACGTCCCGTAGTGCGAACAGGCTCAGTCCTGCCAGCACATAGGCCCCCGCTATCACCAGATATTGCTCACCTACGCCAGTGGCATCAATCACCACGCCTGCAATCGGGGCTCCAACAACCGCGCCAGCCCGTTGCGCCATACCGCCTAAAGAGAGCCCGTTCAAGGCGTGTTGTGGCCCCACGATGTCGTAGGTGTAGGACTGACGAATGGTCATGGTGAAGGAGAAGGCGGAGCCTGCGGCACATGCAAGAAGGATGATGTGCCATACGCGCGCAACGTCCGTAATGAGCACGAGCGCGGTAATGAGCGCCACGATACCGGCTATCAGGCTGGCGAGACGGAGGCACATGCGGCGGTCCACCCGGTCGGCAATGGCGCCTGAGACTATCCCAAGGAAGAAGAACGGAGCCATGCGAGCTGCGGAAGCGACGCCCACCATGAAGGCGGAGTCGGTCATCTCCAAGACCAGCCAGCCCAGGGCCACATGCTCCATTCCCATGGCGAGGGACTGCATGAGCGTGGCGCCCCAGAATAGCCGGAAGTCGCGATAGCGGAAGGACGTTGCCCAAGTGGCCCGCCCTGTGAAAGGGGAAATCAGGGCCATGGGCTATGGTGAAAGGCCCAGAGGCATAGTGGCGCGAATTATAACAGCAAGGGTTCAGTCTCTATGCCCGAGACTGAGGCGCTATTGCGGGGATTGATGAGTTGCGAGCGCTGCTAGCCGTTACCTTGAAACCTTCGGGCTAGCCGTTGACCCTGTAGACCCACACCTGGTGGTAGACGTCAGGCTCGCCTTTGGGGAGACCCAGAAAAGGGTCGGTGGCTTCTACCAGAGACCAGATGCCTTGGTTCTCCATCTTGGTCTGTTGCTGCTCGAACTCGCTGCCGGTACTGTACATGTCGGCCCGCAGGCTGAAGACGACAAACCCGCCCGGCTTGGTAATGCGTGCCAGTTCTTCCAAGGAACTGGCGGGAGCATGTCCCAAGGTCATCACGCCGACGCTGATTACAGCCCCGAACTGACCATCGTCGTAGCCCAACCGTTCCCCTAGGGTCATCTGGTCGAAGGCTCGGTAGACACCCTTCTGGGCTGCCACGTCCAGCATTCCTTGGGAGAGGTCCATGGCCACCATGTCCTTGTATCCCAAAGGCCCCAGGATTTCTCCGACCAAGCCCGTGCCGGCGCCAGCATCCAGTATGGACGCGTCAAGGGGGGTGTGCCGGGCCAGTGCTTCGGCGCTGCGCTGAGGGCAGACCCAGCCGAAATCCTGGTCCAAGTCAGCGTCATATTCCTGTGCCCATACATCGTAGCGTTCCTCCAACTCTTCGTTGTTGTTGGAGGAGTAGACCCACTGCACGCGGTTCTGCTGTTCCATGGCGTCTCCCTGTGGGTGCCCTATTTGCGGCAGATATAGAGGCCCCAGCCGATTTCGCGGGTATCGACAGCCAGCGCCGTCTGCTTGTAGGCGTGGGCAAGGTATTCGGACCGCTCGGTGTGTTCGCCGCCGATTGTCTGGGCGGCTGCGTCGGAGAGATGCAGATAGCTGAGCTTCAGGTGGTGGGAGTAGTTGTGCGCCTCCAATACTTGGAAGCCCTTCTCCTGTAGAGCATCCTGGTAGCTGGTGAAGTTGAAAGGCGTATCGAACAGCAGGCGCTCGTAGACGTGCTTCCAAGCGTTCTCGCTGATGTCAGGCCGTGGCTTGTACAGATCGTCGAATACCAGCGTGCCGCCTTGAGCCAGCACCCGGTATGCCTCTTCCAAGGTCTTGTGCTTGTCGGGTATGTGATAGAAGGAGGCTTGGCTCCAGACATGGGTGAAGCTTCCATCGTTAAAGGGAAGCTCCGTGGCCGACGCCTTCTCGAATGAAACGTGGGATACGACATCGGGAGGGAACGTCTGAAGACGTTCTTTGGCTCCGTCGACGCGTACTCCGCTGAGGTCGATGCCGACCACGGTGCAACCGTAGTTCTGATAGAGCCATGTGCAGGCATTGCCGTTGCCACATCCGATATCTAGGACCCTGGAGTTGGCGCCGATGCCGCCCCTGCCGGCCATTATCCGGTTGAGGTTGGCCCCAGCCTTCAGAAAGTCGGTACCGGTGCTCTCATCGAAGACTCCCCAATGGACGCTGCCGTCGGCGTCCCAGATGGACCGGTAGACGGTATCCTCAGCGTCATAGTAAGACTCGGTCTCGTGCTCAGTGAACTGGCTCGTACTCATATGCCGTCGCTCCTTCTAGGTATTCGACGAATCGATTTTGCTCATCGACCAAGATCATCTTGGGCTCGATGGGTGTTTCGGTTACTTCAAAAGAGATAATGATGACGCAGTCGCCTTGGTCCATAAGCTTGGCGGCAGCGCCCTGGATTGCGATATCGCCATTGCCGGCAGGGCCGGGGATGACGTATGTCTCGAGCCTAGCCCCGTTGTTAATGTCGCATACCAACACCTTTTCGTTGGGCCACAGGTCGACCCTGCGCATTAGGTCTTGGTCGATGACGATGCTGCCGATGTAGTCGGGGTTGGCCTCGGTGATATAGGCTCGGTGTATTTTTGATCTGAGAACTTCCCTCATCTCTATCCCTCCCGATGGTTGCTTCCAGCGGCGCACATGCACGCATTCAAAGGAGTTGGCCGCAAGAAGTGGTTTAGCGGTTCCACACGGCAAGGGGCGTAGGCGCACAGCCATTCGGCAGTGGAAGGTGAGAAAATCTAGGCGCGCCCTTGCGGTGGGCTGAGTTGGGTTGTGGATGAGGGGCGCTAAGTCTCGGTGGGAAGGAACTGCTTGATCCTGGCCCTTGAGCGCTTATCGGGCAGTGGGTCGGTGCCCCGTATAACTCTTCGGCAAGTCACGATAAACAAATTAGCTTGATACCTGCCTTTTGTCAACCTTGACGGTGTGATTGGCGTTATGGCAAGCAGCATCGGCCAAGTGGGGAGAAGGCGTCCATGGGGTTCAAACAAGGACGCTAAACACGTATGCTTGCTGGCAGTCGGAAACAGAGAGGAGGCCCCATGGAGGTTGAGAACAAGCTGAAGCAGTTGGGCCATGAACTGCCGTCCGCTCCCGCCCCCGTAGCCAACTATGTCCGGTTCGTGCAGACCGGCAATTTGGTATATATGGCCGGGCAGGTGCCCGTCCTTCCCGATGGGAGCTATTTGCATGTGGGGAAGCTGGGGAGCGACGTGACCATCGAACAAGGCTATGACTGCTCCCGGCTGTGCATCCTCAACTCGCTGGCGGGCCTCAAGATGGCCATTGGGGACTTGGACCGGGTAACCCGCATTGTCAAATTGCTGTGCATGATCAATTGCGCGCCGGATTTCGGTCAGACCCCCCAAGTGGCCAACGGGGCTTCGGATTTGCTGGTGGAGTTGTACGGGGAATCAGGTAGGCATGCCCGTTCCGCCGTGGGCATGGGCAGCCTGCCGGACCGGGTGCCGGTGGAGATAGAGATGATCGTGGAAGTGCGGGACTAACTCCGTACCGTTCCCTGGGTCTGCCCAATCAACTGGTGGCCCCGATTACCACCAAGGCGACCCCCGCGACGCTGAGAATGGTGCCCAGCGCCAAGCCTAGGTTTACCGCTTCCAGACGCTGCAGGAAGACGTGCGACAGCAGCAGTATCAGCAGCGGGCTGGAGGAGTAAATGGGCGTCACGATAGTGGCCGGGGCCTCACTAAGAGACGCGTAGAGGAGAAGGGCTCCCGCTCCTTGGAAGAGGCCAGCAAGAACGCATATCCACAGGTATTTGGGAGGAGACCGGCGGAATCCGGGTATGATGCGCCGATGGCTCATGGCAGTGAGCATTGCGAAGCCGAAGGTCATGGCGCACGCTGCTGTGACAAAGGCTGGAGCTATGCTTGATACGATATGCCTGCCTACGACGGCCACTCCCCCGAAGGCCAAAGCCGAGCCGACGGCGAAAAGGAAGCCTGCCCGGTTGGAGACGACCCCCTCCAGATTGGCAGAGGAGGCTATGCCAGCGCGCACCACCAAGGCCAGCCCGAAGGCCATGACGGGCGTCCCGAGGATTACCAACTGAGTGGGACGCTCTCCCAAAAACAGCATCGCCAAACCGAAAGCCAGCACCGGTGAGATGGAGAAGATTGGCGATGCCCGGGCTGCGCCCACCATGGATATGGCGGTGTAGTTCAGCAGCCTTCCCAGCGGGTAGGCGAGGACGCCCTGGAGAAGCAGCCAGAGGAGGCTGTTGTCTCTCAGGCTCGTCATCTCGGAGGCATTGAGGCTAAAGGCTAGTACCAAAGCCAGCAAGGCGCTGACGCCGACCGAGATGACGGTTACCACCACCGCCGGCACACGCTGGGTGCCTATACGGATGAAGATGGTGCCGATGCCAAAGATGATGGCTGACGACGCCGCTAGAACCAGGGCAAAAGCCAATCTAACCTACATGTCCAGAATCAGCGTGGACCAGCCGAAGTCCCGTGCGCCCAACCCCTCGGCGGTGTAGGGGTGATAGTACTCCCGGATGCCTGATTTCTCGATGCATTCCTGGCTGCGGTTGACTATGTGGGCGGCTAGGTCGTGGTAGCCGTGTCGTCGCAGGCCGTGTACGAGGAACCAGTTAGTGTTCATCCAACTTGGGCCGCGCCAAATAAAACCTCGTGGGTTGCCGGGCATGAACGTGGGGTCGGAGGCGGGCACGGAGGGGACGGGATAGGGCAGCCAGAAGTGGTCGGGGGACGTGAGCCAGTCGTTCACGAGGCGCTCCACGTAGGGGCGGGGCAGGTCTTCGAGAATGAGAGGCATCAGGGAACTGATGGTCACTACCTTCACGGGCTTTTCGGCGACGCCGGAGAGGTCGAAGAAAGCGCCTGCCTCTTCATTCCAGCACTTGGATAGCAGAGCGTCGCGGGTCCTGTCGGCCTGCTGGGCGAACTCACTGCCTGCGTCGGGGCCCAACAGTCGGGCCAAGGAACGGAGTCCCATGACGTAGATGGAGTTAACGAGCACGTCTTCGAAGTGGAAGAGGTCGGCGGCGAGGATACGGTGGTCGTTTCCCCGCATGGGCTCGTAGGCTTCGTACACCTTACGGAGGGCTGTGATGAAGCCGTGATTGGTCAGTTCCTCCAAGCCCAAGGCATCGTCGTACTTGGGGGAGCAGTCGGTTCCTGCCTCCTCAGGCTGGATGACGGCGATGAGGCCGTCGTTATCGGGGTCTCGGTTCTGGGGCAGCCAGCGGTAGAAGGCGGTGAGGACGGGCAGGGCGGCTTGGAGAAAGGCTTCATCGCCAGTGGCCTCGTATACGCGCTCCACGGCGTAGGCGATGATGGGGGGCTGCATGGTGGCGCTGGTGTTGGGGTTGGTCATGCCGACGATGTTGTGGGCGAGGAAGTCGGGCTGTTTTTCCATTTCCCAGAAAATGATGTGGGGGATGAAGCCGTCGGGCTGGGCCCCGCTCATGAGGGTGGTCAACTCGGCCACGGCCTGCTGCTTATCGAGGTGGGTGAGGGCGATGGCGTGGAAGCAGGAGTCCCAGAACCACTGGAAGGGGTAGCCCACGAGGGAGGGGACGACGAAGGAGTATTCCTTGCCGTTCCAGTCGGCAACACCCTGCCGGAGGTTGCTCAGGAGGATATTGCGGGCTGCTTCTTCCAGTTGCGGACGGTCCATTGAGTATGTCTCCTCAGAGCGCTGAGCTTAGGACGGAGGCTTGCGGCCAGAGTGGTCTGGCATCTCACCGGCAATTGTATGGCATTTCTCTGGCATGGGGGACTCTTGCCAAGACGCCAGAGGCCCTCGCGGCCCAAGGGTCTGGCGACTCGTCTGTAGCTGGCGTGCGACTTTCCTCGTAGCTAGAACACATCGTTTTGTATCTGAGAACCGTCGCATTCGTCGCATTGGCGTAGCTGGCCCCTAGCTGACTACCTAGTCGCATTGTCGCTTGGGCCGGGTGATGTGTGGGGCACTCCAGAATTCGCTCATTGCTCCGGGAGACTAACTTCAGGCCCATAATAGAACAGGTGTTTGAGGCTTGTCAATGGGAATCCATCATGGCTCGCAGGTCTGCCTGAGAGGCCTTGTTGCGGGACTCATATATCAGGTGCCAAAAGTTGGGATTCAGGAGGCTGCTTGGTAGAGGTCGAGGTATTTCCGGGCCACGGCGGACCACGTCAGGTGCTCCAAGGCATAGTCGCGGCCTTGGCGTCCCAACTGGATGCGGAAGTCGTCGTCGTTGACCAAACGGATTAAGCCCTCGACAGCTCCGTGCTGGTCGAAACGGGGGGTGATGACCGCCCCCTGAGCTAGGACCTCGCGGTTGGCGCCCACGTCGTGGGTGAGGACTGGAAGGTTGTAGAGCATGGCTTCAGCGTATACCAAGCCGAAGGCTTCATAGTGGGAGAAGAGGACGAAGACATCGGAGGCTGCGTACCACTCGGCGAGTTCCTGATCGGACACCTCGCCGGTGATGACCACCTCGGATTGCATGCCGGAGGAGGAGACGAGGTCGCGTATGGCCTCTTCGTCTCCTTCGTCGCGCCCGATGAGGACGAGGCGGACGGGCTTGGTGAACCTCTTACGGGCGAGGCGATAGGCTTCCAAGAGCCACATCTGTCCCTTGTGGCGTCCGAGTCTGCCGACACACAGCAGGGTCAGTGTGTCGCTGGAGCTTGCCTCTGAGGAGACGCCGGTTTCGGATGCGCCCCAGCCGATGATCTCCATTTTGCGCTCGGGTATCCAGTATGCCCGGCGCACCGCCTCCAACTCGAGGGTGGTAAGGGGAACAACGCGGTCCATGCGTCGGCAGATAAAGCTATTGATCGGACGCAGCCACTGCTTCGACAGGGGCAGGACATGGAAGGACGGGGTGAAGATGAACTTGGCGCGGCCCCTGTAATGGAACCAACTCCAGAAGTGGCCCCAGAACCAGCCGTCGCCCACGAAATGGATGATATCGGGGTCGAATTCCCTGAGGTAGCGGTTTACCTGTGAGGGCGGGAACCAGACAAGTGGCACGGAGAAGTAGGGGGGAGCACGCCGGGGGAAGCCGTCGAGCCTCCATATGCGTATGCCGTCCTCGGTGACGTCGCGGTCTGGCCAGTCGGGCTGGGGTATGCGAGGGAAGGCGTACTTGGTGGTGAGAACGCCGATTTCGTCGACTTCCTGGGAGCGGAGGAGTTGCAGGGAAAGTTGCTCAATGGCCCGCTCAATACCGCCCAAATAGGGGCGAAAATAGGGGGTCAAGAACAGTACCCTCAAGCGGGTGCCCCTTTCTTGCTGCTAATACTGACTGGATAGCAGGTGGGGGTGAAGACCCAATCGTACACCGCAGGTAGGTAGGTGCCAACCGCAGGATTGGTGAGGCCAGGTCTTTGCTACAATTGGCACTGCTATCCGTTTGAAGGTGACACGAGAAGGAGGCGGGCTATATGGCGGGACAGATCGGGCTGGCAGGCGGCGAGGAGTTCAGGGTTGGCTGTGAAGAGATGGACCGGGAAATCATGCGCGCCTCGGGCCAGAGTCCTGCCAAGGTGCTGATTGTTCCGACGGCGCAACTAACGGGACCCGCCAAGGCAGCAAACGACGGGACTACCCATTTTGGGGCACTGGGAGGCGATGCCTCAGCCCTGATGGCGCTGAATGCGGATGATGCCCGCGACCCCAAGCTGGTGGAGCAGGTCGCCGGGGCGGGAGTGATATACTTCACAGGCGGTAACCCCGACCACCTGCTTTCCACCCTGCGAGATTCTCCCCTTATGGAAGCCGTGCTACAGGCCAGTGCAGCCGGTGCTGTATTGGCCGGGTCCAGCGCGGGGGCCATGGTGATGGGGAGCATGATGAGGCGTCCTTCCAGTGGCGGCTGGGTCGAGGGCTTGGGGGTGGTGACGGGCGTGGGAGTGCTGCCACACCATGAGCGGCGTGACCCGGAGGAGACTTGGCGTGAGCTGCGGGATAGTGCGCCGGCGGGCCTGACGATTTTGGGGGTCGATGCGAGGGCGGGCTGCTTGGGGAACCCGGGTAGTTGGCGTGTGGTGGGGTCAGGGAACGTGACTGTCTATCGTGAATCATGGCGAGACGGGTGGCAGGTGTTCAAGCCGGGCGAGAGTTTGCCGGCGGACGTGTAGAGCTGAAGGTTCCCGGATTAACTGCGGACTTCTCTTACTAGCGTCCTTATTGTCGTCGTTAAGAACGTGGAGGAAAACATGACCGGTGCGGGTGTGCCCCAAGATAGCTGGGCGGAGATCGGGGACCTCACAATGCGCTATATGGACTGGGGCGGGGACGGACCGCCGGTGATGGCCCTGCACGGGTTGGCATCTTCGGGCCACTGGTATGACTTGGTAGCGCCGTTCTTGCGAGGACGGTTCCGTGTGATCTCGCCGGACCAGCGAGGGCACGGCAGGACGACGCAGGCAAGCAGCGGGTATGACTGGGAGACGCTGGCAGGGGACGTGGCCCGGTTGATGGACTATTTGGGAATCGAGAAGGCAGCGGTGCTGGGGCATTCCTGGGGAGGACATGTTGCGAGCAACCTCACGGTGCGCCATCCTCACAGGGTGAAAGGTGCGGTGCTCATAGATGGAGGCTTCCAAGATGGGACTATACGCCCCGGCGCGACTTGGGAGGCTTTCCGCAACAGGGTGCGTCCCCGGGATGTCACCGGCACGAAGGAGGAGTTCCTTGGGCGGCTGCGGCAGCAGTTGTCAGACTGCTGGAGCGACCAGTTGGAAGGGATAGTCCTGTCGATGGTGTATGAGGATGAGGATGGGCAGATACAGGATATCCTGCGGCCGGAGAACCACGCTCAAGTGATACGACAGATGTGGGACGAGCCAGCCTCGAAGGTGCTGCCGAGCGTGCAAAGACCGACCCTGATTATTCCTGCGGAGCCCCGGCCGGAGCGGGCCAACAGCGAGTTCGCCATCATGCGGCGGGAGCAGGTCGCAATGGCATCACGGGTGATTGAAGACTGCCAAGTGCACTGGATATCCGATACGAGTCATGACATCGGGTACCACCAGCCGGAGGAGCTGGGACGGGTTATCACGGAGTTTCTGGAGTCCTTGGAGGGCTAGCCTCTGCTTGGCCTGCCCTCCAAGGGCGGCCTCACCCAGCCGTGTGCTTCGTCTAGAGTTCCTGCCGGCGGAAAACTGCCCAAGCGCCCACACTCAGCAGTGCAATTCCTCCCAAGCTGATAACCAGGGCTGGCCACCTGTCGTCAGCATCGGAATTCACCGGGCCGACCTCTCCAAACAGGACGCTCTCTTCCATGCGCGCGGCTCCCCATTCCGGACCATTCACAGGCCAGTAATTGCCTGTGTGGGGTATGGCCGATAAGGGGAACTGGGCGAAGAAGATCACTGCTGCCAAGCCAGCCGCTACTATCTGCCTGCGGAACATACTGCTCCAGAACAGGGTCACGGAGCCCATGAAGACTATCCAGAGACCGACGGTCGCCATGTACAAGAGGTATCCGGGGAATCCAGGGTCGCCAAAGAAGGCCAAGGCCAACAGGTAGGCCACGACTATAGCAATGAACAGGGATGCTAGGAGAGTAAAGGCCAAGCCGAGGTGCTTCACCAGCACGAAGGCGGCCCGGGTGACAGGCTTGCTCAGTGTCATGCCGGCGGTGCCCGTGCTTCGCTCGTTGGCCAGCAGTCCCATGGCGACGATGATGGACACCAGTGTGCCCAGAGTGACTAGGGTGATGCCGAACACGTATAGGAGGCCCCGCACATCCTCGGCTGTTCGATCGCTTCCCAGCACCAATGAGACAATCAGAGGAATGAGGATGGTGAGCAAGGCCACTGCGGTGAAGACTGCCGCAGTCCCGACAAACCTCCAAGTGCGGCGTTGCTCCAGAAGCTCCTTGCGAAGTAGTGCGAGGAAGCCTTCCATCAGGCTGGCCCTCCGGGTCCCACGAGATCCATGAAGACATCTTCAAGGCTGGCGGACATGAGTTCATATTTCAACATAGTGAGTCCGCTCTCGTAGACCAGCCTGGGTAGTTGGGTCTTGGCTGTGTCCAAGTCTCCGGCTTCTACCCGCAGGGCATGGAAGCCATTGGCGTCTGCCGCTTCTACCGATGACACCCATGGAGATTCTTGTAGCCGAGTTACCAACGAAGCCGGGTCTTGTTCCACCTGCACCAAGAAGAGAGACCGTCCCTGCTGGTTGCGCAGTTCGTCAATGGAGCCGGAGGTGACGAGCTTGCCGTGGTTGATGATGGCGACGCGGTCGCAAATACGTTCGACATCGGCGAGGATGTGACTGGAGATGAATATGGTGGTACGTCCGCGCAGGGAGTTGATGGTCTCCAGCATGTCGCGACGGCCAATGGGGTCGAGGGCGGAGGCAGGCTCGTCGAGAAAGAGGACCCTAGGTTCGTGCATGAGGGCTTGGGCCAAGCCAAGGCGCTGCTGCATTCCGCGAGAGTAACCGCGCACTTTGCGGTCTGCTGCCTCGACCAAGTCCACTTCCTCGAGAAGGCGGGCTGCGGTGGCGCGAGTCTCCGGGCGGGGCATTCCGTAGAGGTCTCCCGTGAATTCGAGAAATTCCCGGCCAGTCATCCAGCCGTAGAAGGCGGGGGATTCGGGCAGGTATCCGACTTGGGAGCGAAGGTCGAGGGACTGGCCCGAAACGTCCTCACCGCCAACCCACATGTGTCCTTCACTGGGGTTGGTGAGACCGGTGAACAACCGTAGGGTGGTAGTCTTCCCTGCGCCGTTGGGGCCAAGGAATCCGAAGGATGCGCCTTCCTCAATGGTCAGACTGAGGTTGTCGACGGCGGTGAAACTGCCGAAACGCTTCGTCAGGTGTTCACAACGAATGGCTTCTCCGGCTGCCACCAACCCCTCTTTGTCGAACGAATGAAGAAACCCCTTGAGTATAACATCGGTTACATCTTAATCCGGTGAATATTTGCGATGGCACTATTGAGTGAAGCGGTCCAGACGGAACAGGGAGAGGTCGTGCCTGCTGGTCCCGTCCTGTGCTAGGTCGGCCAACACCTCGCCCATCACGCTGCAGAACTTGAAGCCGTGGCCAGAGAAGCCTGTGGCAAGCACCACCTGCGGGGCTTCGGGATGCAGGTCGATGACGAAGTGCTCGTCGGAGGTGTTGGTGAATATACAGGTCTTGAGGGCCATGGTGGGTCCGTCGGCTTGAGGGAAGTAGCGGCGGAGCAGGACGCGCAATGTCTCCTCGTCACGCTGGTTGGGTTCGCGGTCCATGGTTTCGGGGTGTATGGCTTCCTCTAGGTGGTGGTAGCGGCCCACCTTCAGGCCGGGCACTCCATATACAGGCAGGCCGTAATACCTGCCCTCCTCGGCCATGAGGTTGAATACGGGGAATTGGTCGGGTTTGAAGGTGTCAGGGTTGGTGGGCTGGAACCATCCCATAACCTGCCTCTCGGGTTGGACGACGGGCTGCAGCAGTGGCGCTAGGGTGGGAGCCAAGCTCCTGCGCTCAGGATCAGTCGCTGGGCGGTATAGGTCTCGCGGGCAGTGCGCACACGCACGCCCTCGCCGTCCGGCTCCCAAGACACCACTTTCTCCTGGCCGTGGACTTCGGCTCCGGCACTGATGGCGGCGTTTACGTAGGACACGATGCAACGCTCGGGGAGCACGAAGCCGCCATCGGGCTGGTGTACTGCGTGGAGGTCTTCGGGCATGTTGTAGCCGGGGAAGCGTCGGTTGATCTCACGCCCGGAGAGGGCCTCGTAGGGCAAGCCGTGAAGCTCGCAGGACTCGAGGGAGCCTTGGAACACCATGCTTCCCTCGGGGCCGATGTCGAGGGAGCCCGTTGTTATGAGAAGTGGCTCTTGGGCCTCGTGCTCCAATTCATGCCATAGCTCGAAAGCGCGGCGCAGGAGAGGGACATAGGAAGGATGTTCACAGTAGGCGAGCCGTATGATGCGGGTGACTCCGTGGGATGAGCCCATGACGTTGGGTATGTCATGGCTGTCGAGCCCCAGCACTTTTTGACCCCGCCGCGCGAGATGATAGATGGCAGCGCTGCCCATTCCGCCTACTCCGAGGACAATAGTGTCATAGCCGGGCATCGCATCCTCCCTGTCACGTTGGCATTGCCAAGGGAAATCTGAATTCACATAGTATACGTCCGTGCGGAAAAGGGCATGACTTTTGCGTCAGTGGACGGTGTCAAGAGGCCCTGCGTAGCCCTTGGACTGCGGGGTGCCGTGGGCAAGGGGCTGCGCCCTGAATTGCGAAGGATGGAATGGGCGCCAACATAATGTGTTCGATGGACCACCAAGATGTAGTGGATTGGGGTTGACACATAACACAATATGGGGTATGAGGAAATAGGTTTGCAACCAACGGCAATGTCGCCGGAGGGCACGGGCCGATTTGTAAGTGTCTCATAAGTTCATGGACAGAAGCCTTTGGAAGTGTGTATCTTAATGGGGGCATTGAGAGGAATAATTCACCACTGTGAACAGATTGCCTGCTATTGCTGTGGCGATAGGCGAAAATGGGAGTATAATGGGCTGTCCTCGTAAGGGCAGAGACCAGCGGCACTCCGCCGTGTCCAGCCTGTGAGGCTAGAGGAGGCTCCCGATTCCGGGGAGGAGCGTTAGGGCCCCACAGACGTGGCGGCGGGAGCTACATCGCAATACTTAAGGAGATGCGCCGTATGGGGGTTAGTACAGACCGACAAGGAGATACTCTTATAGCCAAGACCGACGGCAGAGTGGATGGGGCCAACGCCCGGGAATTCCAGTCCGCCCTTGAAGAAGCGATAGACGCCAATGAACGAGCCGTCATCTTGGACATGGAGGAACTTTCCTACATCAGTAGCGCAGGCCTTCGGGTGATTCTGTTGACGGCCAAAAATCTGCGTAGCCAGAACGCCAAGTTCGCGGTGTGCTCGTTGTCGGCCCCAATCCGTGAGGTCTTCGAGATCAGCGGTTTCGACAAGATCATCTCTATCCACAATACTCAAGCCGAGGCGCTGGCTTCTTTCAAGGACTAGCTAATATGTAGCGTGAAACCTCGCCTCTGGGGCCACGTATCGGCGGTTAGGTTTGACTCGCCGCCGCGCGACCTCTAAAGCCAAGGTAGGAGTGCTGTTGGATGGCAGAAGCTGAACCGCAAGGTCAAGAGAACTACAAAATACTTGTTGTCGACGATGAGCCGGACTTAGAACCCCTGATGCTTCAGCGAATGCGACGCAGCATCAGGGCAGGGCGCTACAACTTCCTGTTTGCCCATAACGGCCTTGAGGCACTGGAGGTGCTCCAGCAGGAAGAGGACATAGACATGGTTCTCTCCGACATTAACATGCCCCAGATGGATGGGCTGACGCTGCTGGAGCAAATACCCAAAGTTGATCCCAATGTTCGCTCCGTCATCATCTCCGCCTATGGCGACATGAAGAACATCCGCACCGCAATGAATCGCGGTGCGTTTGATTTCGTGACCAAACCTCTGGACTTCGAGGATCTGCAGGTCACTATCGAGCGAACTCTGCGCAACATGGCCGAATGGCGCGAAGCACTGATGTCACGGGACAAACTGGTGGCTCTGCAGAACGAGTTGGACATGGCTCGGTCGATGCAGCAGTCCATCCTGCCCACCCAATTTCCGGCGGGGCCGGGCTATAGTCTGTTCGGAAAGATGCAGGCCGCCCGGAACGTGGGCGGTGATTTCTTCGACGTAATCTACCTGAACGACGACAGGGTCGGCCTTGCCGTTGCGGATGTTTCCGACAAAGGGGTGCCGGCAGCCCTTTTTATGATGTCGAGCCGCACCTTATTGAAGGGTGCTGCCATAGGCCACCCCGAAGACCCGGGACTGGCCCTGAAGGAAGTCAATGAACTGCTCTTGGAGAACAACGACGGTGCGATGTTCGTTACCGTCCTGTACGCGGTATACGATCCGGCAACCAGGGGACTGACTTATGCCAACGGCGGACATAACACTCCCTTGGTAGTACATCGGGACGGCTCCACTGAATTGCTGCCCCTTACGGGCGGCATCGCATTAGGGGTCTTTCCTGACTATGATTTCGATCAGGCCAGCGTAACCCTACAGCCCGGCGACACGGTGATTTTCTATACCGACGGTGTGACCGAGGCCATGAACGGAGATGGAGACCAGTTCGGCATAGAGCCCCTGCAGGAACTCTTCGGGGCCAACCAGCCGCATGATCCCGAGGAGGCAACCAACGCTGTGTTTGAGGCCGTCAACGACTTCGCTGGGGAGACCCCCCAATCGGACGACATTACATGTCTAGTCTTTTGCTGTAGCGAGGCGTAGCCGTGAGTGCGACGCTGGATTTAACAGTAGAGACCCGTATGGAGGAGATGGAGCGGCTGGCCGCTGCGGTTGAGGATTTGGGGGAGGAAGAGGACTGGCCTCCTGCTCTGACATTCCAAGTGAACCTGGTCCTCGAGGAACTGTGGCTTAATGTCCTGAACTATGGGCATGAAGGGGGTTGCCACGAGGTCCTGATTCGTCTGGTCTCGGAAGATGAGTCGCTGACCATAGAGATTACCGACGACGGCAGGCCCTTCGATCCGCTGGAAGACGCGCCGGTACCCGACACAAGCGGCGAGTTGGGCGACCGGCACATCGGAGGCTTGGGCATCCACTTGGTGCGCACCATGATGGACGGGCTTGAGTATAAACGCGAGGAGGGGAAGAACCACCTGATTCTGGTCAAGCGTAGGGACGAGTGAGACTACTCCGGCTGCCTTCTGATATTCTCTTCCTCTTGGGCATAGTTGGCGGGGTCTTCCTTACCTTCGTTGTCAGCATCGTCGTGTGGTTCGTTCTCGGACGGGTCGACATCACGGGCGGGGCCCGGATGGCGGAAGACCCTCTGGCCCAGTCACCATCTCCCACAATCACGAGCACTCCAACCCCCTTGGGGATCGGGATAACCGACGGCACAGTGGTTTTCGGTCAATCGGCTGCGTTCAGCGGCAGAGCACAGGAACTTGGCATCGGGATGGAATTGGGAATTCAGGCTGCTTTCAAAGAGGCCAACGATGCCGGAGGCGTGCACGGTAGACAACTGCAATTGGTGTCGCAAGACGACTACTACGAACCTGAGGCGGCCATTGCCAACACCACCCGGCTGATTGACGATGAGGGCGTGTTCGCGCTCATTGGGGCCGTGGGCACGCCTACATCCCGTTCAGCGGTGCCTGTGGCTGAGTCGAAGGGAGTGCCCTATATTGCTCCCTTCACAGGGGCCGGTCTGCTCCGGGATGATGAACTGGAGCACGTTATAAATCTCAGGGCTTCCTACAATCAGGAGACTAAAGAGATGGTCACCCGATTGACGGAGGACTTGGGAATACAGCGAATCAGTATCATGTACCAAGACGATTCGTATGGCTTGGCGGGTTATCATGGCACTTTGGCTGCGCTGGATGAACTTGGGATGGAACCCGCCTCCGTTGGCGTCTATACGCGCAATACGCTGGCGGTCAAGTCAGGGCTTCTGGACGTGAACCGGGCTGTACCCCAAGCGATAATTGTGATAGGCGCCTATGAACCCGTGGCCGAGCTGATTCTTTGGGCGAGGCACTTGGGCATTACCGCTGTTTTCATGAACATTTCCTTCGTAGGGAGCAACGCCTTAGCGGAAGCCTTGGGTTCGGAAGGAAGGGGAGTGTTCGTCACTCAAGTGGTGCCGTTCCCGATACCGATGGAAGACTCTCCCCCCGTAGTTCAATCCTACGTGGATGCGCTGAAGGTGCATAAGCCTGAAGCAGTGCCTGGCTTCGTATCGCTGGAGGGCTATCTCGCTGGGCGCTTGGTCATTGCCGGACTGGAGAACTGTGGTCGCGACTTGGACCGCTCCTGCTTTCTGGCAGGAATTCGGGCTGCGAAGACCGACCTCGATGGATTCGACCTGCTGTATGAAAACGAGGATGACAACCAAGGCTCAGACGCTGTATTTTTAACAGTCATTGATGAGAACGGTAATTATCGCTCTATTAAAACCCTGACAGAACTAGTGCCATGAAAGAGCGTCTGAAGCAACTTTGGGATAGCCACACGCGGGTTTCCACGCAACTCCATTTTGCAATTTGGGGTGCCATCGCCCTCACGGTATGCGCCAGTGTCATAGGATGGCTTTCCTTCAACCGTGTGGGAGACGCACAAGATAGAGTCAACGACGGCAGTATTCCTGAGATGGGGGCTTCCTTCGGGGTTGCGCAATACAGTGGAGTGCTGGTAGCCGCCGCCCCGCGTTTGGCGGCGGCGGCAAATCCCGAGGAACTGTACGATGTGGTAGAGAGCATTGAAGAATCCCACGTTGCTTTAGAGGAGCAGCTAACCCTGCTGCAACAGGCAGGCGCGGAAGAAGAGAGCTTCAGCAGAATCAGGAGTCGCGCCGACAATCTTGATGCCAATATCAAGAGAATCGAACTTGCTACATCAGAGACCTTCCGGCTTGATAAAGAGGCGGACGCCCTCGGACTTGAACTGGTGGCCATGCGCGCCGCGCTTGACGCCATTTTGTTGCAGGCTATCGACGACCAGCTCTTGTATCTGATGGAAGGCTATCGCACCCCTGTGGACCCTCTACAAGCAGGCGGTCAGCCTCCTCCATTGGCACTCCGGTCCGAATATCTAACGAGCGAGGAGGTGGGCCATTATCGCTACTTGGCCCAGTTGCAAGTGGATGCCAACATTGCCTTGGAATTGCTGGCCAACGCCTTCAGCGTCTCTCAAGCATCGCAGATAGAACCCCTGCGGGAGCGGTTCGAGGCCACTAGGGGCAGAATAGACCGTAATCTAACTGCTTTGGAGGAGTCCCCCTTGCGGGAACAGGTGGCCCCTCTATTTGGCAGACTATTCGAATTGGGTATCGGTGACAACGACGGCTTCGACGTGCTGGAATCAATGCTACGGCTGGAACAACTCCAGCGGGAACTGCTGACCAGTAACCGCGAGATAGCCATCGCCTTGGTGGAGGACGTAGATTCCCAGGTTCGTGTCGCCCAGATAAGCGCCAACGAGGCCACCGACGCATCGAGTCAAGCAATCCTCACCGGAAAAATTCTCCTCATGGTCATCACGGGAATAAGCGTTGCAGGCGGCGCTCTCATCGCTTGGATTTTCGTGGGACGCATGTTGGTGCGACGGCTGAAGTTCTTGTCAGAGCGCATGAGAGACATGGCTGGCGGTGACCTTGAAGGTGTAGTTGAGGTGGACGGTCGGGACGAGGTAGCGGAAATGGCGGCAGCATTGGAAGTGTTCCGCAGGCACGCCTTGGAGGTGCAACGCCTGAATTTGGTTGAGCAACTGGCGGAAGAGCTCAGGGGCAAGAATGAAGAGCTTGAAGCTGTGCTGGCAGACCTTGAAAGAGCCCAGGACCAGATCGTGATGCGGGAGAAACTGGCAGCCTTGGGCCAGTTGACTGCCGGCGTTGCCCACGAGATAAGAAATCCTCTGAACTTCATCAACAATTTCTCCGAAGTATCGCAGGAGCTCATCAAAGAGATGGAAGAGGTGCTTCACGAGGAGGGTGTCGAACTCCCTACCGAGCAGAGTGGGGTCATGGACGACATTTTCGGGGACCTGCGAGATAACCTCGGACGCATTCGTAACCACGGCGAGCGGGCAAACCGCATTGTTCAGGATATGCTCCAGATGGGACGTGACTCGGGCCAGAGTCAGATGTCCGACCTGAACAACTTGCTGGATGAACATGCGCGGCTGGCGTATCACAGTGCGCGCGCTACGGATGCCGACTTCCAGTTGGATTTGCGAAACGATTTGGACCCGGACGTGGGAGAGATAGAAGTGATACCCCAGGAGATCGGGCGGGTCTTCCTCAACATGGTCAGCAACGCCTGCTATGCCACCGATGAGAAGAGGCTGAAGCATGCCGAGGGCGGCGACAAGTCTTACATGCCTACCCTGCTGTTGACCTCGAAACGACATGAAGACCATGTCGAAATCGGAATCCGCGACAACGGCACCGGAATGCCGCCAGAGGTCATTGAGAAGATATTCCTTCCCTTCTATACCACCAAGCCCACGGACAAGGGCACGGGCTTGGGTCTAGCTATGTGCGCCGACATCATTCGAAAACACGGCGGCAGTATCGACGTGCAGTCGGAGCCCGACGAATACACTTTGATGACTATTTCACTGCCCCTAGTCCACCCTGCCATGGATCAAGAACTGGCCCAAGCAGAGCCTGCCGGAGGTGAGTCTGACGACGGATCTGTAGAAGAGGAAGCGAGCGAGATGGCTGAGGTGGAGGCGTAGCAGACCCTGATGAATTTTGATGGTTACCAGCTTGAGCCGGCCGTCTATGACGAGGTGTTCAATCCCGATGGTTCCCCGAGAGAGCACTGCCAGAACCTCTACGAAACCCTGACCGAACTATCGTCCGACGAGCTCGTTTCCATACAGGAGCGGGTCACGCGGTCTTTCTCCAATGAGGGCATCTCCTTTACCGTTTATGGCGACGAGGAGGGTGAGGAGAGGATAATCCCGGTGGACTGTGTGCCACGGGTCATCTCCAATGCTGAATGGCGCTTCCTAGAGAAGGGTCTGACGCAACGGCTGAACGCTCTGAACCTTTTCCTTGAAGACGTCTACAACCAAGGGCGCATCATTGAAGACGGCGTGATTCCTGTGGATGTGGTGCGCGAATGCCCCCAGTATCGCGTCGAGATGCGTGGATTCAGTGCCCCATTCGGCACTTGGGTTTCCATCTGCGGCACCGACTTGGTGCGCACGAACGATGGGTTCAAGGTCCTGGAAGACAATCTGCGCGTGCCCTCGGGCGTCTCGTATATGATCGCCAACCGGAAGGCGGTTAAGGCCAACATGCGGCGGCTTTACCGCAGTTCCCAGGTGCAGGAGGTCGAGCAGTACGGGAGGCTTTTGCTGCAAACGTTGGTGGAGATGGCCCCTCGCGGTGGCTCGGAGCCTACCATTGCCTTGCTGACGCCGGGCGTGTACAACTCGGCGTTCTATGAGCACATGTTCCTAGCTCGTGAACTGGGCGCCGAGTTGGTGGAAGGACGTGACCTGTTGGTCGATGATGGCTTCGTTTACATGCGGACCACCACCGGTTTGCGCCGGGTCGACGTGGTGTACCGCCGCGTGGACGATGACTTCATCGACCCGCTGGTGTTCCGACCCGACTCCCTGTTGGGAGTTCCCGGACTGCTCCATGCCTACAAGCTTGGGAATGTTGGGCTGGTCAACGCTCCGGGCACAGGAGTCGCCGATGACAAAAGCGTCTATGCCTATGTCGGGGACATGGTGCGCTACTACTTGTCGGAGGACCCCATACTCGCCAGTGTCGAGACGTATCTTTGCCGGCGTCCCCAAGACTTGGAGTACACACTGGACAACTTGGACAGCTTGGTGGTGAAACGAGTGGGAGGCTCCGGCGGCTACGGCATGCTCATCGGGCCCCATGCCACCAAGCAAGAAATAGAGGACTACGCGGTCGAACTGCGAGCAGACCCTGCGGATTTCATCGCACAACCGGTGCTCGCTCTCTCACGCTCGCCGTGTCTCATTGAAGGGAACTTCGAGCCCAGACACGTTGACCTCAGGCCGTTTGTTTTGCACGGCCAGGAAACGCGCATGGTGCCCGGGGCTTTCTGCCGAGTGGCCTTGAGGCGGGGCAGCCTCGTGGTCAACTCCAGCCAAGGCGGCGGCGGCAAAGACCTGTGGGTGTTGGAAGACTGATGACTCCGCAAATTCTGCGGAATATGGAAGGCTGAGGTCACGTGCTTTCTCGCAGCGCACAAGGTGTGTACTGGATAGGACGCTACCTAGAGCGTGCAGAATTCCTGTGCCGCTTGTTGAGGTTACAGACCGGAGCGTTGGTGGACCGACCTCTCCGGGACATCCATTTCGGCTGGAATCGAATATACAACGGGCTGAACCGCAATCCTCCAGGCGGCAGTTTAGAGAAGTCTTCAAGCGATGATTTCACCTTGGCAGACTCGTACACTTTGGCCGATGACCTTACATTCGAACGTTCCAACCCTGATTCTGTGTGGAGTTGCTTCTCCATGGGGCGGGAGAACGCGCGCCAGATGCGGCACTGCATTAGCGGAGAGCTTTGGACAAGTTTGAATCTCAGCTACCTGCGCATCCAGAAGCTCAACATTCAGGATATCTGGCGCACCTCACCAGAGGGGTTCTATGCCGACACTGCGGCCGAAATGGACCGATTTGCAGGGGTGGCCGCTGCGACCATGTACCGCGACGAAAGCTGGCGCTTCATGCAGCTTGGACGGTTCATTGAGTGGAGCCAGATGTCGGCTTCCCTGTTCTTGGCGCAGTTGCATTCTACGGCACTGGCCGACGAATATTCCGACGCGGACTGGTCGAGTCTGCTGCGTGTGTACCACGCTGTCGAGGCATACAACAACAGCTATAGCGTTGAGGTTGTCCCTGAGCATGTATTGAACCTCTTGGCAACCGATCCGCTGTTGCCCAACTCGCTCTGTCGCTCGCTGGACCGGACGGTATCCAATTTGGAGTCCATTTCGGCAGGGCCCAATCCCCGGGCCAGTGGCGCAGCCCGCAGGTTGGCAGGGCGTATGGCGGCCTTGGTGCACTATGACTGGCCTGATACCGAGGACCGGGAAGGGCTGCTGCAACGAGTGCGGGATGACGGGCGAGAGCTGCATTCTCTTGTAACCCAAGCCTACTTCGATTACCCGATAGAAGAAACTTCGGGACGTTAGTCCCATGGCCACGCCGGCGGTCTACCAAGTAGAGCATATTTCCCGTTATCGTTACTCGTCGCCGGTTCGAAGCTGCGCCTTGTCCATTTGCCTGAAGCCTCGCAGTGATGATCGCCAGAAGCTTCTGGCGTTTGACCTCAAGACGCACCCGTCCGGTTCGACTACTTCAGAATTGGACTCCTTCGGCAACACCAAACACATATTGCATATCCATCAGAGTACGGATGTGGTGGAAGTAACCTCCCGTTCCAGTTTGGAACTAGACCGCCAGGTTCCCCTGAAGAGTTCACTAGGAGCGTCAGCTTGGGAGGAGGTACGATCATGGCAGACCGCGTTCGACCAATGGGAATTCCTCAATTACAGCGCGTTTGCCCGTCCCTCGGATGCTCTGCGCACCTTCATGGATGAAATGAGCATACGCCGGGTGGACGACCCCTTCGATTCCATCTCGCGACTATCCGACACTCTGCACGAGTCGTTTCGTTACGTTCCCGGCACCACCACAGTAGTATCCCCAATCGAGCACATACTGGAGTGGAGACAAGGCGTGTGCCAAGACTATGTGCATGTGATGATTACTATCGCGCGTGACTGGGGTATTCCTGCCCGTTACGTATCCGGATACCTGTACGTGAAGTCTCGAGACCATGATGCAGACCCGGGAGCCGCTTCCCATGCATGGGTCGAATGTCTACTGCCGGAGTTGGGATGGATAGGTTTCGACCCCACCAATCAGAGCCTTGCTGACGAACGCCATATAAGAGTAGGTATCGGCCGTGACTACCAAGACGTTGCGCCCATCAGAGGCATATTTATGGGAGGTGGGGCCTCGGAACTGGACGTGGAGGTGCGCGTTCGAAAACAAGCTGTGCCGGGTTCCTAGTGCACCTTGCCGGAATGGTGCTGGGCGCAAATGAACGTCCCGCAGCGCACGATTCATCAAGGGTCGCCATTCCCTCTATGTGAAGTGTCGGCTAGCACAGCAAGATAACAGATATGGTGACCGACACACTCAAGCCGTTTGTCGTGACTAACTCGGTGCAGATACCGGTCATGTTGTGAGTCGGTAATTTAAGGTCAAATTGGTGCTTTTGAACATCCAAAATACCCGCTATAGCCGCTTCGGACTGTTATAATTATCCGTATGTTACACGAAAGGGAGCTTGGCAATGCCACAGTTTGAGTCAGTTCCTCGCAACGAAGCTATCAAGCGAACCACTACGGGAAAGCGATCCCAAGCTATTCTGGAGTATCGCGAATATCTCGATCGTTTGACCAGTGACCAAGCGGGGAAGATTACGCCCTCCGCAGGCGAAACCAAGGCCACGGTACGCCGTCGCTTGGGCACCGCGGTGAAGCAGTCGGGCAAGAACATCACGATTAAGGTCGTGGGCGACGACATTTATTTTTGGGAAGAACGAAGGCGCGGCGGACGTCCCCGCAAGACCCCCGAAGCCTAGACCCTAGTCTCCCCACAACACCTCTTTTATTGCACCCCCACCGACGCAGCAGGTCGACATCTTTGTTGACCCGCTGCGTCGGCGCACCTATACTGCGGCCTGTGTCCAAGTCCGCGACACAATGTGGCCGCAACCAGTGAAATAAGGGGGGTAGCCATGACAGAAAGCAACCACAAGCCGTTCATTTTCGTTGGTACCGAGTCCTCTGGACTCCTTCGGAGTTCGCCCGGTGAAGCGACTTATCATGAATTGACCAACGGACTACCCGAGGAGCCCCAAGTGAGGGCCTTGGTGGCCCATCCCAAGAACGCCAGCCGGATTTACGCAGGCACGCAGGATGGCGTGTATCGCAGCGATGACCATGGCGAGCGGTGGGAGAGGATGGACTTCCCGCAACAGCGGGTTGTCTGGTCCCTGCTGTTCCACCCCAACGACCCCAGCGTAATGTATACCGGGACCATCTACAACGAGGTCTACCGCAGCGACAACGGCGGAGACACTTGGCAGCACCTCTCCACCATAAACAGCCCGGATATCTGCGACATAGGCTTCGCGCCACGCATTCTCGGACTCTCCACCACAGCTGACAATCCGTCTGAGATTTATGCTGCGATGGAAATCGGCGGGGCTGCATACAGTGTCGATGCCGGCGGCACATGGACAATCACCAATCGCGACCTGGCGCCTCACGAAGACCGTCTCGACCTTCACGGTGTGGCCACGTCCTCGGGCCGAGTGTTCATCTCGAACCGCGAGGGTGTATGGCGCAGCACCGACCGGGGTGACCACTGGGAGAACCTCACACTGGAACGCTTCTCTCCCATCTTCTACTCCCGCGGAGTCCAGATAGACCCCAACCAACACCAGACCGTGTACGCCTGCGTCGGCAGCGACTTCCGTGGCGACAAGGGCGGCATTCTCCGCAGCACCGACTTGGGGGACACATGGGAGCGGTTCGACCACGGCCAGTCGGTAGACAGCACTACCTTCGGCCTGTCGGTGAACACCCAAGATTCCAACCAAGTGTATTTCTGCACCCGTCGTGGTCAGGTGTTCGGCACCGACGACGGCGGGTCGTCGTGGCACGAGCATCCCCTGCCCGGCGACGTGATAGATTCGATTTCGGTGCTTGCTGCGTCCGCTGGCTGAAGCGTAACTGGTCATAACCAGCCGCGCTCCGGGGCGGTGGCGGCGCTGAGAATGGATTACCCATAGGCGGGACGTTTACCGCCCCTGGAGGTGGCTATTGCTGAAAACTCGTCTTTGCGAGCTATTGGGTATCGAGCATCCCGTCCTCCTCGGCGGGATGTCGACCCATACCAACCCTGACATGGTGGCAGGGGTTTCCAATGCAGGAGGCCTTGGCATACTTGGCTGTGCCTCGATGCCTCCCGACGTTGTAGCTCGCAATGCGCAGGAGATACGCAGCCGCAGCGACAAGCCTTTCGGCATGAACCTGCTGCTTTTTCTTGCTGACGATGAGTCGGTGTCATCGGTCATTGAAGCTTCCCCTGATGTCCTGTCCACGGCTTGGGCATTTCCGCAGGCCGACCTCAAATCCATATTCGGACGCGCTCATGAAGCGGGGCTGAAGGTATGCCACATGGCCTCCACTGTCCCGGAAGCGCAACGGGCGGTTGAGGCTGGGGCCGACATGGTGGTGGCGCAAGGCACGGAAGGCGGTGGGCACGTTGGGGTCATGGGCACCATGCCGTTGGTGCGCATGGTGGTCAAGGCCGTGGCTCCCGTGCCCGTGGTGGCCGCAGGCGGCGTGGGCGATGGAGCGGGTCTGGCAGCGGCCTTGGCGTTGGGTGCCGAGGGGGTACTGCTCGGTACGCGGTTCCTTGCCTCGCCCGAAGCCCCGCTCTCGTCGGACAAGAAGCAGGCCATCCTCGATAGCGATGGCCACGATACTGCCCTGACGGAGATACCGGACCTGATAAGTGGGCGGGTGTGGCCGGGAGCATACGCGCGCACCAAGCGGAACAAACTCATAGAGGACTGGGTTGGGCGAGAGGGTGAGTTGCGCTACCGCCGGGCTGAAGTAGCTGCGCGGGTGGCCGAAGCCCACCAAGCGGGAGACCCCGATAACTCAGTGCTCTATACCGGGGAGACTTCCGGTCTGATTGACGACATACGGCCAGTGGGTGACATCGTGCGCGATATGGTGGAGGAGGCTGAGGTCATCCTGGGTCAACGACTGCCCCAAATGCTCCACCCCTAGGCTTACGCGAAAATGCCTCGGCTTTCCGGAGAGTGAATGAAATTCGGCATCCTTTTGACCCCTGGCTCTGACTCACCAACGCTGGTGCACCAAGCTGAGCAACAGGGTTACGACACGGCCTTCTTCGTGGACTCGCCTGCCCTGTTCGGCGACCCATGGGTGTCGATGGGAGCAACGGCCGCAATCACAGAGCGCATCACCCTCAGCGTAGGCGTCACCAATCCACTCACACGCACATCTCCTGTTACGGCTTCATGTTTGGCAGGGCTGAATGCTCTTGCGCCGGGCCGCGTGGCCTTGGGCATTGGCGTAGGTTTCACGGCTACTCTGGCGATGGGAATGCGCCGCGCCCGCATTGCCGAACTTGAGAAGTACATCGGAGAGTTGCGCCAACTCTTGGCTGGGAACGAGGCGGAAGTGGACCTGCTGGGAGAGCCGACAATAGTGCAGCTTTTGCGGCAGGACCAGCCGTGGATGAACCTGAAGGACCCCATCCCCTTCTACGTTGCTGCTGCGAACCCCAACAGTCTGGAGATGGCGGGAAGAATCGCCGACGCCGTCATTCTGGGCGGTCTCACCCAGCCCGATGTAATCGATACCTGTCGCGAGTTGCTTGACGTGGGGGCGAAGAAAGCTGGGCGTCGGGCGGATGATATCGAAATCACCGTCACTCCGTCAGTGTTGGTTACGGACCATGAGTGGAATTTCGAAGAGCTTCAAACGGAACTGGGCCCCAAGAGCATGGCCCCTGCCATGAACTTCAGCCGCATTGCATCTATGTCTACCACAGTGCCCGATTCACTGAAGCAGGAATGGCGTGATATCCGGCATGCCTACCGTGGCGAGACGGGCGGGGCCACCGACCCGCGGCGCAAACACATCACTACCTACCGAAACTACGTGGTGAGCTTGGAGGACTGGCAGAGACCCTACGTCACCCAGAGCGTGCTTGAAGGCACCAGTATTGCGGGCACGCCCGAGCAGTGCTTGGCCAAGATTGCTATGCTGGAGAAGCACGGAGTGGGGCATATACTGATGTCACCCCACCCTGCGCGCGTCGGGGAGACGATTGAAGCCTACGGGCGGGATATATTTCCCCAGTTGAAATAGTCGGAAAGGCAGGCTGAGGCCTTGTTGGACAAGGAAGTCCTGGAAGACATAATCCAGCGCATAGTCGAGGTGGCCGACCCGGAACAGATCATCCTGTTCGGCTCGGCGGCGCGAGGAGAGATGGGTCGCGACAGTGATGTCGACCTTCTCATAATCAAGCAAGGCGAAGATGAACTCGATTTGATGGCGCGGATCTATAAAAACTTACGCGGGGTTAGCGCTGCTGTCGACGCCATTGTAGTCTCCCCTGAGGACGTGCAACGATACAAGGACTGCCACGCACTGATTATCAAACCCGCACTTCGAGAGGGTCGCACAGTATATGAGTCTTCCCCAGCGCTTTCCTCCTGACGACCCGAGGGAGTGGCTCAGGCGAGCGAGGAGCAACCTCACTCTGGCTAGAACCCGACCTTCTGACGTCGAACTGGAAGACCTATGCTTTGAAGCGCAGCAGGCGGCCGAAAAAGCCATCAAGGGCGTGTTAATCGGACTAAGGGTTGAGTTCCCGTACGTCCATGACATCGGGCAACTGTTTAGGTTGGTGGAAGTTGCTGGCCTGACAATCCCGGAAGGTGTTCTGGAGGCCGAAACTCTCACTGTGTACGCGGTAGTGACTCGATATCCCGGAACCGTCAGGCGCGTAACCGAGCACGAACATCAAGCTGCTGTTGCAGTTGCTAGTGCCGTCCTTCAGTGGGCTGAAGGAATCGTTCTGGGTCCCTAGCGCGGCTAGTGCACCCGCTTTTCGTACCCCTGCCACTCGCGTTCGCGCAGCACATACTTTTGTATCTTGCCGGTAGCAGTCTTGGGCAGGTCGCCGAATACCACTGACTTTGGGCTCTTGAAGTGGGCCAGACGCTCACGGCAGAAGGCGATGATGTCGCCCTCATCAGTGCTCTCGCCTGGGGTTAGAGTAACGAATGCCTTCACCGACTCACCCCAAAAGGTGTCAGGGGTGGCTACCACCGCCGCCTCTAGGACGGCGGGGTGTTCCATCAGCACCTTCTCCACTTGCTGGCTGGAGATGTTCTCGCCACCTGAGATGATCACGTCCTTGGCTCTGTCCATGACCTCTATGTAGCCGTCGGGGTGCCAGACAGCCATGTCGCCTGAGTGAAACCAGCCGTGGCGAAAGGCTTCAGCCGTAGCCTCCGGATCGCGGTAGTAGCCGGCCATCACGTTGTTGCCCCTCATCATCACCTCGCCGACCGTCTCACCGTCGCGCGGGACTTCGTTGCACTCGTCGTCAGCAACGATGAGGTTGGTGTTGGCGATGATATAGGGTACTCCCTGCCGTGCCTTCACCCGGGCCAAATCTTCGGTGGAGAGGTCTTCCCAGTAGGCTTGGGGGGCGCAAATGGTATGCGGCCCGTACGTCTCGGTGAGCCCGTATACGTGGTGAATCGTCGCGCCCATGCCTTCGATGGTGCGTATCACTGGTGGCGCTGGTGGCGCTCCGGCAGTGGTGATGGCGAGTCCGTCCAGACGCTGGCCTTCGGCGGCAGGCGAAGAGTACATTGCGATCAGCACGGTAGGCGCCCCGCCCATATGAGTAACGCCCTGCTCCCTAATCAGACGGAATATCTCGACCGGGTCCACCCTGCGCAAACATATGTGGGTGCCTCCCATGGCGGTGACACCCCAAGTGAAGCCCCAACCGTTGCAATGGAACATCGGCACGGTCCAGAGATAGACGCTCTCTGGGCGCAGGCCCATCTCCAGAGCCTCCCCCAAGGAGTTCAGATAAGCCCCGCGCCCTGTATATTGGACCCCCTTGGGCAACCCGGTCGTCCCCGACGTGTAGTTGATGGTAATGGTGTCGGACTCAGACCCGGGGGCGACGTAGTGATTGCCTTCCGGTGCAGTGTCCAGGAACCGGTTGTACTCAATGCTCGGGATGTCATCCGCTTCCGGCACCGCGTCCACGATCTGCACGAAAGTAGCGACGTCGGGAATTTCGTCCAACACCGGTTGTATTGTGGGGGCAAGCTCAGAATCGAATATCAGTGCCTTGGCCCCGGAATGGTTCAGGATATAAGCTACCTCGCTGGGGGAAAGGCGGGTGTTGATGGTCACCAGTACCGCCCCCATGCGCATGGGCCCGAAATGAGCCTCCAGCATGGCGGGAACGTTGGGGGCAAGAATAGCCACCCGGTCTCCTTTCCGAATTCCGGCAGCTTTCAGCGCCCCCGCCAGCCGGTTCACACGGTCATGCAACTGCCGATAGGTATAATGCTGGTCGTTGTAGCGAACAGCCACTTTGTCGGGATACACAAGGGCGCTTCGTTCCAGAAAGTCGTGAGGACTGAGAGACTGGTACAATGAAGTGCTTGTCATAAGTCTTACTCCCAACTTGTGCCGTCGCTTACAACGAGTGTATTGAGCCACGAATGCTATCGCAAGCTGTATCGTGATAGCGAGTTAAATGGGTCTAACTGTGCCGTATACTAGATATATGGAGGGCCGCAGGGTGGATTCTCAGGGAACGCATGGTATCAAACATGGGCGTAAAAGAACGGCTACAAATTCTTATCCGAGCGGAGGCCTTGCCAACGTTGATTAGACAGCGCGTCCTGATTGCAAAAGCCTTGGTAGCCATGGCAGCCATACTAGCTGTTGCTTTGACGGTTTCGTGCGGTTCAAGCGCTACCCCTTTGGGTGATTGCCCGCCTCCCGGTGAGGTTCCCGACGAAGTTGACGGCAAGTTGGAAGCCGACTTCTGCTTCACCCTCTATCAGGGGGAAGATGTTCTTGGTGACAGCGCAGTATATGTTTCACAGTTGCTCGTCAAGCCCACTGTGGTCAACTTCTGGGCCGGACTGTGCCCGCCCTGCCGTGAAGAGATGCCCCACTTCCAAGAGTTCTACGACGAGTTCGAGGAACTCATCAACTTTGTGGGAGTCGATGTGGGCCAGTTCACCAACTTGGGCAGCCAGGAAGATGCCAAGGAGTTGCTCTCGGATCTCGAAGTGACCTATCCCGCAGGCTTCACTGAGGACGGTCAGGCCGTGAGGGAATACGTCACAGGAATGCCCACCACCGTCTTCATCACTACGCAAGGCGAGGTGTTCCGAAGCTGGACGGGATATCTGAGCAAGGACAAGCTCACCGAGATCACCGAAGAGATGATCGCGGCCGAGGCGGCCTAGCCCGCCAACTCCAACAGGTCGTCAGCCAGCCTCTCGATGCGGTCACGTTCAGGGATGCAATTCAGCCAGCGCTGAGGAATCGCAGAGGCACCATAGCGCGCCCCCAGCACTGCCCCTGCCACCGCTCCATTGGTGTCGGTATCTCCGCCGCCCTCAATGATGCCCCGCAGGGCGATCTCGAAATCCAGTTGTGTCACCGCAGCCCACAAGCCAGCCTGTAGGCAGATGAGGGTATGCCCGATAAGCCTCTGGTCTTGCTTGAGCCACGAGGCGTCTGACTGGACCGGGGCGTTTATAGAAATGGCCCGCAATATCTCAGTTGGTATACGGTCGCTGCTAGCCTGTGCAAGCAAGTCAGGCATGCCATCGGCAGAAGCCGCCGCCATGAGGCTCGGCAAGTCCGGCTCAGCGCCTTGCAACAACCGCGTAATGAGGGCGTTGACGATGATGCACGACCACTGGCAAGTATCGGCGTAGTGAGTCACCACGCAGGTGGCTGCGCTGTCGCTGACTAATAGGTCAGGTTGTCTCAGACGGGCTATGGCTACCGGGGCGCATCGCATGACGCCACCGTTGGGCGCGATGGGACGCCTTTCATAGAGTATGCGGGCTGCTTCAGGAGGAGGATTTCCCGCCTCCAGTTCGTCTATGACAGCGTCGGTCGTGATTCCGATGCCACGACCGTTCTCATACCTCCAAGTAACTAGGCGGTCAGCGAACGTTGTTACGTAGTCTCCACCCTCCACCAACGCCTCTCCCAAGTCCACGGCTTGCGCGAGGTCGTCGTCCATGGACCGCTGCGCCTCACGAAGGTCTATGTCTCGCACGCCCTCGGGATAGCTACGCTGGATCCCTTGGTACGAATCGCCTTCCATCGGCAGCCCCAAAAGGTTTCCCACCGCCAGCCCCAGCATCACGCCACGGGCCCGGTCGGGCAGGTCTTCCGGTGAACGTATAGCGCCCCCAAGTAGCGCGGCTGCGTTGGGGGCGCTTCTCACGATATTAGGGTCGGCGGTCATTGAAGTTGGCCCTCTCCCGATGTTACAGGTTCTCCCACCCGTCCTCCGACATCACCTCGGCCCAGCGGTGGTAGAAGGCCCGGTGGTTACTCTCGCTGTTGCGATAGTCGCTGGCCCAAGCCTTCAGTTCTTCGTTGAAGCCGTCGTGGTTCAGACCCATCTGCAGGTTGACGGGTATCTGGCGCGACATCACACCACGGCAGGTCTGGGTGCATTCCTGCCAGTTGTCCATGTCGTCCTGCTCAAAGGCGCCTGAGGGGCTGAAGCCGCGAATGGCCGTCAAGCGCAGGGCCTCTTTGACCTCTGGAGGCGCGTCCTTCTCCACGAAGGCCCAGGACCAGACCTCAATTTGCTCCGGGCCTTTGGGGTGCCATACCCGCAGAACGCGGGACGTGGAGCGGTTGAAGGAGAAATTCGGAAAAAGGGTGCCCACGATGGGCTTGGTGATTTCCATCCTGGGGCCGAGGCGCTCGCGCACCTCGGCATGGATATCCCGTTCATATTGGGCAATCACGTCCATTGGCGGGTCCGTCAGGTCGTCGGGGCCAATGGCGATGATGAGGTGCCCGTTGCACGGCGAGATCAGGTTCCCGGTGAAATCGGGACGCACCGTGGCGGCACCGCTGAAGCCCGTGAGCACACCGGAGAGATGTGTCCAAGGCACGTGATATACATCGCCACCGAAATTCTCAGCGGGGAACTTCCAGTTGCTGGGGACTACCCACTTGTGGGTGCCTCCGACTATCTCGATGCCGTTCTCGCGACGCCCGAAGAAGTTGTCCAAGTACCAAGCCATCTCCCCCAAGTACTCGGGCAGAGGAGGAGCGGAGGAGTCGAAGGTGGCGAAAATCAGACCGCAATAGCTGTCTATCTGCGCCACCGGCACCAAGCCCCACTTGCTGGTGTCCAGTTCGTCGTAATAGGCCTCCTTCAAGCTGGGGACGGCGATGAGCTTGCCGTCGCTGCCATAGGTCCATCCGTGGTAGGCGCACACGAAGGCCGATGCGTTGCCTGAGTCGGCCCGGCACACACGGTTGCCCCGGTGACGGCAGACGTTGAGGAAGGCGTTGATCTTACCGCTGGCGTCCCTAACCACCACCACCGGGTCCTCGCCCATATAGGTGGAGAAGAAATCTCCGGGATTGGGAATCTGGCTCTCGTGGCAAAGATAGAGCCAGCAACGGGCAAAAATCTGCTCCAGTTCCTGCCGGTAAATATCAGGCTCGAAAAAGATGCTCCGGTTTACCATGCCCCGGCTGGTTTCTACCAATGACCTCACATCGGTCGCCACAGCACACCTCCTGGAGGATCTGATTTCAACTTTAACCTACGCCTTCTGGTGCGAGCAACTTCCTCACACCAAGGGCTTGACCCGCATCGCAAACTCTTCCATGTGGTGCAGCATCTCCTCGATGTTCCTGCTCAAGCGGGCGAAATCGAGATTAAGCGTGCCCACTCCCATCTCTTCGAACTGGTGGACGTCACCTGCGATCTGCTCTGCACTGCCGGTGAACGGCAACCGGTCGCTGTTCGTGTTGGGGCTGTCATCGAGCCTGTACTGGTGGGAGCGATAGGCGATCTCCACTTCCGACGGCTCCCGGCCCGCTCTCCGGCATCGTTCTGCCAAGCGTCCTATCGCTGCCTGTAGCTGCTCCGGGCGATGCAACGGGAATTGGGGATTGGAGCCGATGGGCGACCAGCCGTTGCCCAGTTCGGCAGCCCGCCGCAAGGCCCGCAGGCTCTCACCGCCTATCCAGATGGGCGGATGGGGCTTCTGCACCGGCTTGGGCAGGAAGGTGATGTTGCTGAAGCGGGCATACTTCCCGTCGAAGGATGGTTCGTCGCTGGTCCAAAGCTCCTTGAAGACCCTGATGTATTCGTCGGTGACGTCTCCCCGCTCCTCGAAGGGAGGCAGGCCTATGGCCTCGAACTCCTCCCGCATCCAACCGGCACCTACACCCAGAACAAGGCGGCCCTTGGAGAGCATGTCGAAGGTGGCCAGCATCTTGGCAGTGAGGACCGGGTTACGGTGGGGGACGATCATGACGCTGGTCCCCAACCGGATCCTGCTGGTGTGACCCGCCATGAACGAGAGAGTAGTCAACTGGTCGATGGCCTCGCCCGTGGCGCCTCCGGGAAACTCCCCGCCCTCCGTATAGGGGTAGATCGAGTCGATGTCCTTGGGGACGACGATGTGGTCGGGGGCCATCACCAAGTCGAAGTCCAACTCCTCGGCCCGACGCGCCATGGCTGAAACGGCATCGGAGGCTGTGAGCGGGCCCCGTCCCGTGATGCTGAATGCGAATTTCATCGTCGTCCTCCTAGCGGGGATTGCTCATCGGGGAAATGTCCAGAGGCCTCAAGACGGGCGCTTCTTGCCTGTCTTCTCCTCGTATAGCTGCCAAGTGCGTTCGTTGAAAGGGTAGTACTTCCCAGGCGAGCAGCGCTCCACTTCCAGTTGGGCCTTGATGACCTCCTCCACCTCTTCCCGCTGGTGGGCGATCTGGATTACCTCGTCCACAACGGACTGAGGCACCACCACGGCGCCGTCATCGTCACCCACAATGGCATCGCCGGGGCGCACAAGCACACCACCGCACTGGATGGCATCGTTCACCTGCCAAGGCCAGAACTCGGCGGGCCCCTGCTTGGCCGTGGTGCTGGCGGAATAGACGGGAAAGCCGTACTCCTTGAGTACGTTGCTGTCGCGTACTGCGCCGTCGGTTACCAGACCGCCTACCTGTCGCTGCATCAAGCGCATGAACTTGATGTCGCCGCCGATGGAACTGTACTGCCAGCCCATGGCATCAATGACCAATACCTCGCCCGGCCCGCATAGCTCAATGGCCACGTATTCCGCTGACTGGTCGCCTTGGGGCTTGTCCCTCGCCAAGTCGGGCCGGTGGGGGACAAACCTGAGGGTGACGGCGTGGCCTGCCATTTTCTGGCCGGGTTGGAGGGGACGGGCTCCTTGGACGTAGCTCATGGGCCAGCCCTTTACCCACAGGCCGTCTATAAGGGTCTGGGTGGGTATTTCGAGCAGTGTGCGCAGGGTGGAGTCGGGGATGGCCGGTACAGTGGTCATGGTTTTGGACCTCGCGTTAAATCTGGGGTCATCGCTTTGCTGTGAGGGGCTGGATGACGATATTCGTTGGACTGTGAACGTGTTTCATGGTGGTCGTTGGGGCAGATGGGGCGGGGAACTTGGGTAGGGGACGGTGCCATGGCAGATAGGGCGTGGAACTCGGTTTGTATCTGTAAACGGATGATTTGTATCTGAAGGGCGTTCCATTCGTTCCACTGCCGTAGCTGGGTTGTATTGGACCAAGGAGTTCCACGAGGGGGGATTTTGGGGGCGGGGCGGTGTTGGCGGATTTCGTCGTGATGCGGGGCGAGAATTTGGGGCGGTAGGCGTCGTGGGGCCAGATAGGAGACCATTCGACATTTCGACACTCTTCGTATCTGAGAAAAGGTGATTTGTATCTGGGAGGTGTCGAATTTGTAGAGTGGCCGTAGCTGGGCCGTAGCTGACACATGTGTCGAATGGGTGTTGGATTGGGACGTGAGGATGGGTTGGCGGATTTCGTCGTGACGGATGCGGCGGGGCGTTGGGCGGTGGCGGTTGCATCGCAGATAGGGGCGTGCAACTCCTTTCGTAGCTGAGAAAGAGCGATTCGTATCTGGGAGGAGTTGCATTAGTTGCATGGTCGTAGCTGGGCGGTAGCTGACGAATGAGTTGCATTGGGGGGTGGACGGCGGGGATTGGGGCGACAGGAGACATCGGCGGATTTCGTCGTGAGAGCGGGGTGTGGGGGTGTAATGAGATGGAGGAGTGGCGGTGGGCTGTGTCGGGCACGAGGGTGCGACAAAATCGGGTTGCCCTGTTTTGAGGTGGTTTCTTATCATGGTGTTGTCGTGGGAGCGGGGTGATGGGATTGATTATAGAACGGGTGTTTGGAGGCTGTCAATGCGGGAGCGCATGGGGAGGGGAGGTCGGGGACGTGGATTCCTGCTTGTTCCGGCTTGTTGATTTTGGCGATAGACCTCCCTATCATGTCTGCAAGGCTTGTGGAAGTCTGGCAGCATGACAACCAATTGCTAGGAGGTGACCGGTGGCCACTATAGCAACCACGCAGACGATGGAGAAATTCGTACAGGGCATACGGCACGTCTTCGCGTCCACGGGCGATCCCCGTGAGCAGGCCCAGCAGGTCGCCGCGCATATGCAGGAAGCTCTCAAGGTACCCGGCTGGCTTGAAGAGGCTATCAACCTGCCGCCGGAAGAGGGCTATGGGCGCGTTGACCTCCACCAAGACGAGGAATACGGCCACCCCGGCCCCGGCTTTCTGCTGATGTGTTCGATCCAGCACCCCGGGCAGGACAACTGGCCCCATGACCACGGCAGTTCCTGGGTCGTGTATGGCGTGTATGAGGGAGCCATTGAGCAGGTGAAGTGGGGCTGGGTCTACGACCAGGGCAAGTGGACCACCCCGCACCTCGAGCGCTACCAGGACTATGTGGAGAACCCCGGTGACGTGGCCTTCTTCCTTCCCGGCGAGATACACAACACCCGCAACGTCAACGAGGGACGTTCGGTGGTAGTGCGCGTAGAGGGCCAGGAACTCTCCCGCGTCCCGCGCCACCGCTACAACCCCGAGACCGGCGAGGCCAGCCTCTACTAGGCTGCTTTCAACCCTGCAAAAATGAAGAGGGCGCCCGATTCGGGCGCCCTCTTTGCGTCTGGCGTTTGGTTCTGATGGGGGCCTCACTCACCGACCTTCCACGAGCTTACCAGTTGCCGTTGAATGTCGCTTTCGGGAGAGGGGACGGCTGCTTGGGGATCATTGACCCGCAGCCGTCGAATCATGTCCAAGGCTCTGGGCCCGACCGCTATGTCGTGCCTCGACAGATAGCATCCGACTACTGAACCAGTGCGACCTATGCCGGCCAGGCAATGGACGTAGACGGGCTTGCCATCGCTGATAGCTGCGTCGATATCGTCCAGTATCGACTTCATCTTCTCCCGGGAGGGTATGCCCAAGTCGGTGATGGGGTTGTGGGAGTAAGTGACGCTGATGCCCCGCGCGCGGGCTATCACCGCCATCTGGGAGGGATAATCGAGAGGCTTCCCGTTGTTGTCCAGCCTCTGCTCTTCCATCAGGTTGACCACGTGGCGCACGCCTGCGTCCACAAGGGCCTCCAGCTTGGCCCTTGACGTGTCCGGGTCGCGGTCTCCTGGGTAATACCCCGCGAGGAGCTTTCCGGGCAATACCCAGTAGGAACGCTCGTAGGGAGCGTCGGGAGTGTTCATCGCTACTCGCCTTCCTTCCACGAACGCACCATCCCCCGCTGCGCCTCAGTATTGGGTGACTGGGCGCGCAGGAAGGGGTCTTTGGCCCTGAGTTCCTTTATGCGGTCTATGGCCTTGTCGCCTACTGCGAGACCGTGTCGCGACATGTAGCACCCGACCACGGTCCCCGTGCGCCCGATGCCTCCCATACAGTGGACGTATACGGGGCGCCCCTCGCCGATGGCCCGGTCTATGTCATCCAGTATCGACTTCATCATCTCCCGCGACGGTATGTCCTGGTCCACGATGGGGTGTACGGCGTAGGTGACGTCGATGCCGGAGTCCCTGGCGATGCTCATAAGCTGGTCGCGGTAGGGGACGACGTCGCTCTTGTCCGCGGGATGCTGCGATTCCTTCATCAGGTTGACCACATGCCGGATGCCACACTCCAGAAGCAATTCCAGCTTGGCTTGGGCCGTTGCCTCATCGGCATCGCCGGGGTAATAGCCAGCCATCAGCTTGCCGGGGTCGGCCCAATACGAGCGCTCGAAGGGCAGTTCGGGTGTGGTCATCTACAGCACTCCTCCAATGGTCGCATCGATGGTTGCAACAAATGTCATGTCAGGCCTCACGGCACCATTATCGCCCTGCGTTTCCCGTAAAGGCATGTGGCCTCATTGGCCTACATATCGGCCCATTGTGGGCAGTCCGCAGGGTAAAATAGCATGACCGACTACTAATGGATAGTGCGCACTTGCCGCGCCCTGTTCCGAACTCTCCAGTCCGGGAGGGAGATGATGCCCGACGCCCTAGGGTGGCGCAAAAAGTTTGGCGTGCTAGCCCCCAGCACCAACACCATCGTCGAGCCCGACTTCTATCGCATGGGAGTGCCCGGCGTTACATGCCATTTCTCCCGCATCCATATCCGTGATCAGGACCTCAGCAGCGATGCTGCCTTTGAGGCCCTGATGGTGCAGATACGCGACGAGATCGGCTTTGCCGTCGAGCGCGTCATGACCGCGGAACCCGACTATATGGTCATGGGCATGAGTTCCGAGACCTTCTGGGGTGGCGTCGAGGGCAACCGCCAGTTCCAGCAGCGCATCATGGACCTCAGCGGTCTGCAGGTCGCCACTGGGGCCGAGGCCTGCGAACGCTCGCTCAACAACTTCAAGGCCAAGCGCATCGGCGTCGTCACCCCCTACCAGCCCGTCGGCGACCAGAACGTGCGGCGTTTCTTCAGCGAGTTGGGCTTCGAGGTGGAGGAACTGGTCGGCCTGCGTTGCCCTACTGCCGTCTCCATCGCCCATGTTCAGGAAGACGAATTGCGCCAAGCCCTGATAAAGGTCAACACCGACCGCGTAGACGCTCTGGTGCAGGCGGGCACCAACCTCAGCATGGTCGCCTTGGCCGACGAGGCCGAGCGGTGGCTGGACAAGCCCGTCATTGCGATCAACGCCGCTACATGGTGGCTTTCATTGCGGAATAACGGGATTGAGGACAAGATGTATGGGTGTACGCGGTTATTGAGGGAGTTCTGAGGCAGTCCACTACTCACATCCAACACGACGGGAGGTGACTCATGTCCCGACTACGCCCGCTGCGAGAGGACGAAATACCTGAAAACGCACGCGTCTACTTCCAACGGCAGCAGGCTGCCTTTGGCACTGTCTTCAACAGCACGGCTTTCGCTGCCTACTTCCCCGAAATGATGGTTGCCACGCAGGAGTTGGGCGCGGCCATTGAGGGCAGCAGCATTCCTCCGCAACTGAGGCTCCTCCTCAATGTCAAGGTCGCTTCCATGATCGGCTGCCCCTTTTGAGTGGACCGTAACGCTAGCGGGGCTAGCACAGAGGGGGCTTCCGACCAGCGCATTCTCGCGCTATTGGACTTTCGCCAGAGCGACCTCTTCTCCGCAGCTGAGATAGTGGCCCTCGAACTCTCCGAGGCCATGACGGAGACACCGCAGCGGGTCACCGACGAACTGTTCGGGCAGTTGCAGCAGCATTACACCGACGCTCAGATTGTTGAGCTTGCCTCCATCATCGCCTTGGAGAACTTCCGCAGCCGCTTCAACCGCTGTGGGGCCGTGGAACCCAACGGGTTCTATCCCATGCTTGATGAGTTTTTGGATGCTGCTGGGATGGCTGAGAGCAAGGCTGCGTTGCGTTAGAGCCAAGAGGGTGGTGGTACGACTATGTCTTATCGCATATTTGTTGACCGAGTTGTGTGGACCTGTAGGGTTCATTCAGAGGACTGTCATGTTTACAAAGGTCGCAAGCCCTCACGGAAATCCGACAATGAATGGCTCCCGGCGGATGGTGATAAGGGCTACGCAACCGTAGCTCAAGCCGTATTCGAAGGTTGGGAGGACAGGATTTGTATGGTTCAAGCGGCGCATGGCTGTATCCCGGAGTCCCTTAGAGCGTCATATGTCAGGGTGAGGAGCTAACCTATCTTCGTTAGTGGAGCATGTGGGATATGCAACTCCTCGTAAGGAACGCCTTCATCACTGGAGTCTCCGGCACTCGTGACATTGGCATCGACGGCGGCCGCATCACCGCCATTGAATCCCATATAGAAGGACAAGCCGAGCAAGAGATCGATGCTGCCGGTAACCTCGTGTCCACTGGTTTCGTCGATTCTCACATGCACCTCGATAAGGCGCTTGTCTTGGACCGGTACGACTGGGGTCAGCGTGAGACGCTGGCCGCCCACCGCATCACGGCCATGACCGAGTCGGACAAGATGAAGCGCAACTTCACTGTGGAGGACGTTCGGCAGCGGTCGGTGCGCTTGGCCCGGATGTGCGTTGCCCATGGCACCACCAGCCTGCGCTCTCACGTCGATGTCGATACCGTCGTTGGCGTGGTGGATATGGAGGGGGTGCTGGCTGCCAAGGAAGAGTGTCGTGGCTTGGTGGACATCCAGATCAGCCCGTATGCCATTCGTGGTTTCGAGGGCCAGCCCCAGTCGGAGCCCCTGCTGCGCCAAGCCGTGGAGATGGGTGCAGATTTGATTGGCGGTGTGCCTGAGGCCGACGCCGATCCCGTTGCTCATGTGGACAGGATATTCGCCCTCGCCAACGAGTATGGCTTGGACATTGACTTCCACACTGACCAGGTGAGCGCGGCTAGGCCGTTCGCCCTGCCTTATATCGCAGAGAAGACCATTGCGGAGGGCATGCAGGGCCGAGTGATGGCCAGCCATTGCCGGGCCTTGGGCTACGTGTCCGATGAAGAACACAGGCAGGTCATCGAGCTGTGCGCCCGTGCTGGCGTGAACATCTGCGTCACTCCCTTTGAGTGCCTGCACGAGCGGGTGGCCCTGCCTCGGCAGGCTGGGGTCAATGTGTCCTACATGTCAGACAACATCCAGGACGCATGGCGGGCCCATGGGAACGGTGACATGATGCTGCTGGCCGTCTTCGCCTCCCGTCTTACGCCCTTCAACAGCAATCAGGAGTTGGACGAACTTCTGGACATGGGCACCGTGGGCGCAGCGAAATCGCTGGGTTTCGCGGACGAGGTGGGTGTGGGCGTAGGGAAGCGGGCCGACCTCATGGTTTTGGACGCTTCATCGGCCCACGAGGCTGTGCTGCATCAAGCCCGGCGCCGGTGGGTAATCAAGTCTGGCCGTATTGTGGCCGTTGACGGCAAACTGGCGGAGGGCATCTAGGAAGTGGCACGTACCCACTAACGAGATAAGGGGGTCCAGAATGCAACTGGTCATAAGGAACGCCTCCATCACCGGCGTCTCCGGCACCCGTGATATTGGTATTGACGGCGGGCATATCACCGCTGTCGAGACTCGGGTGGAAGGTGAGGCTGACCGGGAAATCGACGCCGTTGGGAATCTCGTTTCCGCCGGGTTCGTGGATGCCCATACTCACTTGGACAAGGCCTTGGTGCTCGACCGCTACGACTGGGCGCAGCGGGAGATGCAGGCTACCCCCCGCATGACTTCCGTGGTCGAGTCCGACAAAATGAAGAGGCATTTCACAGTGGACGACGTGCGCCATCGCGCGGTGCGCTTGGCCCGCATGTGCGCTGCCCGCGGCACCACCACCCTGCGCACCCATGTCGACATCGACGAGGTGGTGGGATTGGTGGACATGGAGGGCGTGCTGGCAGCCAAAGAGGAGGTGCGCGACCTCATCGACATACAGGTCTGCCCCTATGCGATCAATGGCTTCGAAGGTCAGCCCCAGTCGGAACCACTGCTGAGACAGGCCTTGGAGATGGGGGCGGACTTGGTGGGCGGTGTGCCTGAAGCCGACGAGGACGGCAGGGCCCACGTTGACCTGGTTTTCGCCTTGGCCAACGAGTACGGGTTGGGTATCGACCTCCACACCGACCAGGTGCAGGCAGCCCGTCCTTTCGTCCTCCCCCACATCGCCGAGAGGACCATCGCCGAAGGGATGCAGGGCAGGGTGATGGCCAGCCATTGCTGGGCCTTGGGACACGTCCCCGACGACGAGTACCGGCACGTCATAGACCGCTGCGCCCGCGCCGACGTCACCATATGCTGTACTCCATATACCAGCTTGCGCCAGCGGATTGCCATCCCACGCGAAGCGGGCATCAACGTCAGCTACATGTCCGACAATATCCAAGACGCTTGGGTGGCCCACGGCAACGGTGACATGCTTTTGCTGGCCATCTTCACTGCACGTCTCACTCCGTTCAACACCAACGCGGAGCTGGATGCCGTGCTGGATATGGGCACTTTGGGGGCAGCGCGCTCGCTAGGGTTCGCTGATGAGCACGGAGTCGCCGTTGGTAAACATGCGGACCTCATGGTGCTGGAGGCACCGACCGCCCATGAGGCAGTGGTGAATCAGGTCAGGCGGCTGTGGGTCATCAAGGCAGGGCGCGTGGTGGCCGAGGATGGAAGATTGGTGTGACCGTAAAGCCCAACCGGGCACCGAGCGAGGTTGGGTTGCTTCAGTCCTTGACCGCTTGGACCACCAGCACGGGCCAAGAGAACCGAATCTCCCCTTGCTCTTCCACGATTTCGAAGGCATTTGCCACATTGGTGCCGGCATCGGTCAGCATTGTTCGCAATTGGGCGACATTTTCAGGTGCCGTCGCTGACCGTTGCACCCAGCTCTCCAGGTCCAAATGTACCCGCGACTCTCCCTGTTCTGTCACCCGGAACCCGCATTCCTCAATCAGCTTCAGTAACTCGCTGGGAGACCGGTTCAGGTGGTGGCTGGGGTCCCGCAAACGCTCCACTTTGTCCATCCACTCGTACACGTCCGGGTCTTCCGTAGCCACAGTATCCGCCAGCAGCAAGCAGCCGTCGTCTGCGAGCACCCGGTGGAACTCCTTTAACACCTGCTCCGCATCCTGCATGTGGTGGAAGGCATAACGGCACGTCAACAGGTCGGCAGACCTGCTGCGCACGGGCAGCGATGATGCGGCTGCTATGGCGGCCGTCATGCCTCGAGCGTTTCGCTCTCGCCCCACAAGTTGCGCCTGATGCACCATCTCCGGTGTCAGGTCTGTCGCCAGCACCCGATCCGCGAGTGCGCTCATAGCCGTCGCCGTAAAGCCCGCTCCGCAACCCGCGTCGACGATGTTCGAGTATGGCCCTCTTCTCGCCCCGAGGTGTCTTCTCGCCATCCCCTCCATGATCCCCAGACTCTCGTCCCGGGCATGCAGGGCGCTGGTTGCGTAGGCCTTGGCCCTCTCTCCAAACTGCCTGCGCGTTACCGACGCTTGCTGCCGTTGGGGCGTACCTTCGGCTGGCTCGCTGATGGCCTTGTCCTCCCATTTGATTGATGCTCTAGGGACATGAGAATAGCACGTTCCCCTGTAGGGGTCGCCCCAGCGGCAACCGACTACCTGACGGCCTAGGCGGGACGTGTCATTCTAGCCAGTTGCGCAAAACTTGGGCTACAATGGGCCAACTACCCCACTCTTTATGGGAGATGAATAATGATTACCAGCTTCGGCAGCTTGTTTGCTGGCCATGTGGACTTTGGGGACGATATAGGTTTCGACGCTACCGCTGCCAATGACCGGTGGCTTCCCGACGAGCGACTCGCCGGCGTCTTTGACAAGGGGCAGGCCATTGCCCAGACCATGGACCGCTTGGGCTACGACACCTTCTGGATGGCCGAGCACCACTTCCAGCGGGAAGGCTACGAGTGCATCCCCAACCTCCTGATGTACAACGTACACCTCGCCCACCTCACCGAGCGCATCAAGTTCGGCTGTGGGTTCAACATCAACCCAATGTGGCACCCCCTGCGCTTGGCCGAGGACTTTGCCACCGCTGACATCCTGACCAACGGACGGGTCATCTTCGGAGTTGGCCGTGGCTACCACAGCCGTGAGGTCGAGACTTTCGGCAACCCCATCATCGACCAGGATGCCAACCGCGAACTCTTTGAGGAACAGGTTGAGGTCATGATGAGGGCCTTCAATGAGCCTTCCTTCTCGCACTACGGCAAGCACTACCAGATACCGCCGCAAGTCCCTTACCGTGGCTACACCCTCAGGGACATCACCCTTGTCCCCCGCCCACGCACCCTCCCCGTCGAGTGCTGGCAGCCCGTCGTTTCCGCCAGCCAGCGCGCCCTCGATTTCATGGTGAAGTGGGGCATCAAAGGTCTCATCGGTGGTGGCGCTGCTGCTGGCGGCGCTACTGAGCGTGTGATGGAGGCTTGGCGCGACACCCTGCAGGCAGCGGGCAAAGATGCCGTGCTGGGTACCGACCTGTGCATCGGCTTCACGATCCACCTTGCCGACTCTGAGGCCAAGGCCATTGAAGAAGGGCGCCGTATCTTCGAGGAGAACATGAAGATGTTCGGACCCCTAGGCTTTGTCCGCGGCCTTACGCCCGAACAGATTGATGCCCTAGGCGACCCCAAGCGTGCACGCTCCGCTGGTCTCCCCACCATTGAGCAGGCGGTCGAAGCAGGTCAGTGGCTGGTGGGCCCCCCTGAAGTGGTCAAGCAGAAGATCGAGAACATCCAAGCCAAGTACCCAGGCCTGCAGCAAATCAACGTGGGCTCGGTAGTGGGGGCCAGCCAGAAAATCATCCTCGAACAACTGGAATGGTTCGGCACTGAGGTCATGCCCCATTTCACGGCGCAAGCAAAGGAACCTGCCTTAGCAGACGATTAGAGAGTTCTTCTTGCGGAAAGCGCTCGGCACCGTTAATGAACATCAATACGGACTACATAGCACGCTGTATCGAGACGCTTGAAACGGGCTACTCTGAGTTGCAAAGCCAACGACCCGGAGAAATCCTATACGACCTCTATCGCGCTGCCTGTGTTAAGGAGTTCGAGATTATCCTCCAGCAGGCAGGAAGTCTGTTGAAGAAGCGCTTGCGTCCGTTCTTTGCATCCAACCGGGAGGTGGACCGACTGACCTACAAGGATGTATTTCGGCATGCCGTCAAACACGATCTACTGTCTCCCGAAACGTGCGAGCGCTGGTTCGAATACCGCGACAATCGTAACAATACCGCCCACGACTATGGAGAAGGATTTGCCGAAATGACCCTCAAGCTCTTGCCCAGATTTGTTGCCGACGCAAACGATCTGGTAGCGGTCATCGCAGGTGGCAACAATGACTAATCGACAGGCTGTCCATGACTACAAAGAACGTCTGGCCCTGCCCCCACGCCACCGGGAAGAGCTAGAAAGATTACTGCTGCAATACGTGCCGGGCTGTGAGGTGTGGGCCTATGGCAGTCGCGTCAACGGCCAGAGCCACGACGGCAGTGACTTGGACCTCGTGATTCGTTCCCCGAGTTTGGGGCAAGTTACGGCCAGTGCGTTCGTCGGCCTCATCGAAGCGTTGGAAGAATCGAATATTCCAATCCTCGTTCAACCGCACGACTGGGCGGACCTACCGGAGAGCTTTCACCGCGAGATTGAGCGCGACTATGTAGTGCTGATAAAGCGGGGAGAAGGCGCGGCTTACTCCGCCCACTGGTGAGGAGCGTCCGCTAGGTTCCCCAGCCCCAACTCCTCGCAAAAGGCGACGTACAGCCCGCGCGGGACACCCTGCCACTCCAACTCCTCCAGCGAGTGGGGCAGTGGCGTATCCGTCCTCAGCGTGGCCAACTGCTTGTAGAGGGCGGCGTCTTCCCGGCGCTCGGCAAGGCTGGCAGCCAGTGCTGGCGCACCGCGCAACTCCACATCCCACGACGACGCATCATCAGGTATTGCCTCCAAATGGGTGTAGTGTGATAAGACCTGCGCCGTGCTCTTGGCCCCCCAGCGGGGGATACCCGGTATTCCGTCAGCGGAATCTCCGACCAATGCGAGGTAGTCGGGCATAGACTCTGGCCGCACGCCGAACTTGGCTACAACGCCATCTTCGTCCATTGTCTGGTTGCGTCGCCGGTCCAAGCACACCACATGGGAGCCTCTTACCACCTGCGCCAAATCCTTGTCCGGCGAGCAGATGACCACCTGCTCCATCCTTGGAGCAGAGGCCCAACGGGATGCCGCTGCTGCCAAGGCGTCGTCGGCCTCGAACTCAGTCATGGGCCATACGGCGATGCCAAGGCTTTCGGCCGCCCTCTCCGCCAAGTCAAACTGGTCCAGCAACTCCTGAGGCGTGCCCTCTCCCGTCTTATAGTCAGCGAACATGCGATTCCGGAAGGACTCAATTACGTGGTCGAAGGCGCAAGCAATGTGTGTGGGTTGATCGCGCCGTAGCAGGGCCAATAGGGTCTGTACCAACCCGCGGACCGCGCCGTTGGGCTGGCCGTCAGGAGTCTGGGTCGAAGGCATGGCAAAGTAGGCACGGAATAGTTCGTACGTCCCGTCCACGAGATAAAGACGCACGTCAATTCCCGTCCCCTTCCGCTACCTCAAGAGCCTCCGCTGGCGTCCTCTGCGAAGGAGACCCTGTATCCTGCATCACGTGCTGTTCAGCGCTGCGCAGAGCCGGTATGGCTAGCGCCACAAGTACAACAAGCCCGGCAGTGAGGCCACCGAATAGAGCCAGGCTGTAGGCTGGGTCGATGAATTGGGCTCCCGTACCCAATAGGACCACTCCGAAGGGTCCCATCCCCATCACTATCAGCCGTATCCCGATGACCCGCCCACGGATATAGTCGGGGGAGGCTATTTGTAATAGTGCCATATTGCTTGTCAGGAACAACTGCATCATGAACCCTACAATGGCCACTAGGGCGAGCGAGAGCGGGAACGAGGTGGAAAGAGCGAAGAACAGTATGGCCAGACCCAGCACTACCCCGCCACCCAACAGCAAGGCCTTCAACTGGCGGTGACCGCTGAAAAAGGCGACAGTGATAACTCCGAAAATCCCGCCAACTCCTGCCGCAACCCCCAAGAGTCCCAGTCCTTGCGGCCCGGCGTGCAGGATGTCGTCTGCGAACACAGGCAGTATGGAGTTGTAGGGGAGGGCGAACAGAGTTCCGACAAGACCGAGGAGGGTGAGTCCGATTAGAAGAGGCCTGGCCCAGATATATTGCATCCCCTCCATGATGGAATTCCATGTGCCATTGGCGGCTGGCCTTTGATTGCTGCTACCGCTTGGCAGCAACAAAGCCATGGCTCCGGCGGGTAGCACCAGCAACGTGGCTACTAGGAAGGTCATGCTCATGCTTGACCACTTAATCAGGTAGCCTGCCATGCCTGGGCCTATGATCTGGGACACAGCGAATATGGTGGTGAAGAGTATGACGGCGCTACGCAGGTCGCGAGGTTTTACAACATTGGGCACCATGGCGTTTCGCGCAGGATGATATAGAGCGAACACTGAGCCATTGGCCAATGCCAAAACATACACTGGCCAGACATCGTGTACTCCCAGGAAGAGCAGGACAGTCTGCAGGCCAATGATGAAGAAGTTGAAAGTTTCGCCCATGACCAAGACGGAACGGCGGGTAAAACGGTCTGCAAGCACACCGCCCCAGCCGGAAAAAAGCAACATGGGCAGCATGGCGACCGCATGAATTGCGGTCACTTGGAACGGGTCCCCGGTCTCCCGCTGCAGTAACCAACCGCGAGCGGTGAGCACCATGAAGAAGGAGATAAAGGATATGAGCGAGGCTACCCACAATATGCGGAACGGTGTGTAGGTAAATGCCCTTAGCGGGCGCCCGCCAAGGGTGCGTCGCCTGAACCGGACCCCGTTCACGCTGGGGGCCTGTTCGTCAGGCGTCGACTTGTCCCTCCGTCTCACTTGGAGGGGAACCGAGCGGCTAGCACGTCGATTATTAGCTTGGATGCGTACTGTACCGTCAGTTCCGAGGAATCGTAGGGAGGGGCCACCTCCACCAAGTCCATAGCCACCAGATTATGGTCCCGTACCAACGCCATCAGGCAGGGGTATGCTTCATCGTACACCAAGCCTCCCACCTCCGGAGTACCTGTACCAGGTGCTTGGCTGGGGTCCATCACGTCGATATCGAAGGTGATGTAGAGGTTTTCGCCGCGGGGAATCTGGGCTGCCACGGCCTCGGGGCCCATGTCCCGAAACTGCTTCGTGGTGATGATAAGACTTCCGTCGCGCTGGGAGTCTTCATAGGGTTGGCGTCGCGCGACCCGGATGCCCACCGAGCTTATGTGCCCGACGAAGGGGAGTTCACGACAGCGGCGTATGGGGCTGCCGTGGGTGTAGAGGACCCCTTGGTAGTCGTGGGAGTAGTCCATGTGGGCGTCGAAATGGACGATGTTGAGAGGCTCAAACCGGGATAGCCCCCGCACCGCGGGATAGGTGATGGCGTGGTCGCCGCCAACGATGACTGGGAATGCCCCTTGGGCCGCGACCTTCTCCACGACCTGGGTCAGCTTGTCGAAGTTGCGATGAAGGTCCACCGGGAGGATGTTGATGTTGCCGCAGTCGGCCATGGTGATGCCTCGCAGCAACTCGTCGCCAGCTTCTATGTCGTAGTATCCCTCGGCTTCCGCACCACGTCCAAATGGGTCGGCGTAGGAATAGCCCCGGGGTGCGTCCCGTATGGCGTCGGGCCCATAACGCGCTCCGGGCCGTCCGAGAGTGCCTTGGTCGAAGGGCACACCGATAAAGGCAACGTCGGCATCGAGAGTGTCCAAGTCAGTACACAGAGGCGCCTTGAAGAAGCTCCTGGGGTGGGCCTTTACTATGGGCCAGTCCCCGTCTGTTGCTTGAGTATTGGGCGACTCTTGTGTCACGACATCTCCCTTGGAGCCTGATGCAGGGTCTTAAACGAACTGGGCTTTGGCCCAGCCTTGGTCGAAGGGTGTCCAGAAGTTTGAGGTGATTCGCAGGTTCTTGAACATCCACCGCCCGTCCACCCGTACATACTCTTCGTCATACCTGGCGGAGCCCCATACTGCTTGGTCGCCTCGCGCGTAGGTACAGGCTTGGAACAGATACCAGACGCCCGTTGCCTCGTCGCCGTTGACCTCAATAAGCGGGTTCATCACCATGTGCACGGCGAAGGGCAGACGTTCCGGGGCGCGCTGAAAGAACTCACGAATACCGTCCCTGCCTATGGCTTTGCCCCGGATGCCTCCATCCCAAACGGCATCCTCGGTGAACAGACTGGCAAGGCCTTCCACATCATAGTGGTCGTCGCAGTACATGCAGTAGCGGGCCTTGAGGGCTCGTATGTTCTCGATGTCCTCCAACCTCTGGATTCGCGCTTCCAAGTTTTCGGACATTGCCACGCTCCTGTTGTGGGATCGCTTTGTACCTCGAATCCCGACAAGGCTTAGCATACGCCTTTCCTTGACTGCTTTGAAGAGAGGGCTACATCGGGTCTGTTCATCTTGCCAACTTGCCGCGCTCTTGACACGGTAATAGCAGGGGTATAGCGTCGCCGCTGCCTCAATGCCTGCGGTCAGACTACCACCTCTGCTAGGAGGCCCTCGTGATTTATAACGCCGAAAAACGCGACATCTCCATTGCTGTTGGTGGCGACGCCATGATTACTCGCCGGATGCGTGCCTTCAATGAGGACGGGTTCTTGAAGCTGAGGGACATCCTGCACCGGGCCGATGCTAGCGTTGTCAATTTGGAGATGCTGTTCCATGACTACGAGAGTAGCTGGCAGTGGAGCAACGCCACTTACACCCGTTCCGATCCGCGGAACTTGGACGAACTGAAGTGGATGGGCATAGATGCCGTCACCACGGCGAACAATCACTCTTTTGACTTCTCCGAGGGGGGCTTTCTCACTACTCTGGACCATTGCAGGGAAATCGACCTGCCGCAAGCAGGTGGCGGGCGCAGCATTGATGAAGCACGTGCTCCAGCCTACGTGGACTCCGGCCGCGGAAGACTGGCCGTCATGTCGGCTTCCAGCACCTTCAGCGACCAGTCCCGGGCAGGGCCGGGCAGGCCTGACTTCCGTGGACGTCCTGGGATCAACGCCCTGCGGCACAAGCTGGTGCATCATGTGGACCGTGAGGTGTTCGACGCCCTGCACCGCGCCAACCGCCAACTGGGCTATCAAGAAGCCCACGATGCCTACGAAGCCTTCGGTTTTCGAGGGGGCGAGGAAGAGTTGGACCCAGCCACAGAGGTGGAATTCCTGGAGAAGCGGTTCGTGCTTGACGAGCAGTTCCGTATGGAGACTTCGGTCAATCAGGATGACCTAGGCGGGATCGGCAAGTGGATAAGGGGTGCCCAAAAGCAGTCCGACTGGGTGATTTATGGCGTCCATTGCCACGAGAGTGGTGAATCGGGGGACTATCACGGCCATTCCCGCGTCTCACCGCCGGAATTTTTGGAAGAGTTCGCGCGGTGGACGATTGACCAGGGTTGTGCGCTCTTCGCAGGACACGGGCCGCACTTCCTGCGGGGAATCGAGATATACAAGGGGCGGCCGATCTTCTACAGCTTGGGGAATTTCATATTTCAGAACGAGAGCGTTTTGTGGGTGCCCGATGAGGCGTACCGCCGGTTCAAGCTGGGCTACGACCAGACTCCGGGGGACTACCTTGATGCCCGTTCCGGTGGGGGAACTCGCGCCTTCGCTGGTGATCCTGTCTTCTGGCAGAGCGTGGTGGCGGTGTGTAATTACGCTGGAGGCGACTTGCGTGAGATCGTCCTGTATCCCATCGATATGGGATTCGGACGTCCAATTGCCCAACGAGGCAGGCCAGTGCTCGCAGAGGGGCCTATGGCCCAGCAGACCCTGAAGTGGCTTCAGGATGTCTCCCGCCCCTACGGGACCGAAATCACCATCCAGGGAGACGTGGGGGTTATTCGTCCCTAGCCCTGAAGCCTGTAGACTGGGTCAGGACTTCAAGTACCTGCTGAACCATTCCAGGGTACGTCCCCATGCCATGTGGCAGGCCTCGGGCCGGTAGCTAGGCCGGGTGTCGGAAAAGAAGGCATGGGCTGCATCAGGGTAGCTCACAATCTCGTAAGTCTTCCCGCATCTGGATAATTCCGCTCCGAGTTTGGCCACGTCTTCCTGTGACGGATTGGGGTCGTCATCTCCGAACAGACCAAGCATGGGGCAGCAGAGGTCGTTCACCATATCAATAGGAGGCACGGGGTTGGCATCAGTTGGGGCTATGATGCCGTTGGAATAGAAGTTGACGTAGCAGCCAAGCCCCGAGGTGTTGCAGGCGAAAACAAGTCCGACACGGCCCCCGGAGCAGAAGCCGACGACGCCGATGCGGTCATTGACGAAGGGGGCCGCGCGCAAGAAATCGAGCGCTCCCTGTAAATCGGCGTTCGCTTGGGCGTTGGGCCGGTTTCGCAGCCACTGGCCTGTCATCTGGACATCCGCTTCTTCCACAACTGTGGTGAACTCGTTGCGGCTGTAAAGGGCAGGAAGAATGGCGGCGTAGCCGTGGACGGCAAGGCGCCGCGCTACGTCCTTCAGGTGCTCCTCGTAGCCGTGAACTCCGTGAACGATGATGACCCCGGGGTGCTGTTCCTCATCGGCGGGGCGGGCCACATAGGCGGGCACGGGGTCGCCGTTGTACCCGGTGTAGGTCACCTCGTAGCACTTCATGTCTGCGAGCGAATAGATGGCACCGGGGGGTGTTATCTGATTGGCCATGGACACCTCCGCCTCGAGAATTTCAGCGCGAGGGAATGTCCCTTCCCGCGATATGCCGGGACGGGTTAGGATGGCGTAGGAGGAGAGCATACCATGTACCGAGAACCGCTATTGACCACCGTGGTGGGCAGTTATCCTCAGCCAGCATGGCTGGTGGACCAAGGGGCGTTGGAGGGGAGCTTGGTGCCGAGGGTCAGGGCTCCGCAACTCTGGCGAGTAGATGCGGACTTGCTGGAGCAGGCACAGGATGATGCTACCCTCCTCGCCATACGCGATATGGAGATGGCCGGCATTGACATAATCAGCGATGGTGAAGTACGCCGCGAAAGTTATTCCAACCGCTTTGCCACTGCGTTGGAGGGAGTGGACCCTGAAAATCCCGGGTCGACCATGGGTCGTACCGGAACTCCGACCACTGTTCCCCGTGTTGTTGGCCCCATCCGCCGCACCCGTCCGGTGCAGGTGGGCGATGTGGAATTTCTCCGCAGCAACACCACGCGTCGTATCAAGGTGACCATCCCGGGTCCCTTCACGATGTCGCAGCAGGCCCAGAACGACCATTACCCCAGCAACCGGGCACTAGCCATGGACTACGCCCAAGCGGTGAATGAAGAGGTAAAAGAGCTTTTCGACGCGGGGGCCAATATTGTGCAACTGGACGAGCCGTGGTTACAGGCACGCGTCGAGAATGCTAGGGAATTCGGGGTTGAGGCCATTAATCGGGCATTGGATGGCGTGCAGGGTTCGACGGCGTTGCACCTCTGCTTTGGGTATGCCGCGTCTATGCGTGGGCAGGAAAAGCCTTCGGCTTATTCGTTCCTCCCTGAGTTGGAAGGGACCGCTGCTGAGATGGTCTCTATTGAGGCAGCCCAGCCCAAGCTCGACCTCTCAATGCTGGAGATGTTGCCATCCAAGATAGTCATCGTAGGAGTACTCGATCTGGGTGACATGACGGTTGAGACACCCGAGACCGTCGCACAGCGTATACGCGCCGCCCTTGAACACCTGCCTGCGGAACGTCTGATGCTGGCGCCGGATTGCGGTATGAAGTATTTGCCACGCCATGTCGCCCGTGGCAAGTTGCGAGCACTGGCACTGGGAGCAGCAGTCGTGAAGGCTGAGTTGGGGTTGTAGGTTTGATTAATGTCTTGGCTAACAACAATGTCCGCGACGGTTGGCTAACGTATCGGAGTCGGCTACTATCATTAACAGTTCTTGTTTGCCCATCCCTCCAAGTATAGACTAAGACACAGAAATAGGTCGGGGGATGGACGATTGTTAACTGAAACCCAGAGAGAACAAGCTGTGCTCATGGCCAAGAATGGCTATACTATTGTACGAATCTGCAAAGAGTTGGATGTGGATTGGTCGGAGGTTAGAGGACACCTTGAGGCTGTGGGTATAAAGGGTTTCCGCGGCGCAAAGGTAGTAATAACAAATCGCCTCAATGCACTTAAGACTGAAGCAGATGAGAAAAAGAGGGCACGACTAGCGGCTGAGGCCGACAGGTGGGTTGACTACCTCTACTATGAAGCTAGCCGCCTGAGTCGGAATGTGGATAGCGCGCGCAATGCTCTGAGGCGGTAGCTAGTCGCTACCATAGGACGGTCACAGCCTCCTCGACTTGCCGCACACTAACTCCCCATCATCTGTGCCCAGCGGCCGTAGAAGGCGCGGTGGTTGGCCTCGCTCATGCGGGTGTCGCTGGCCCATGCCATCAGATCCTCGTCGAACCCCTCGTGACCCAGTCCCATGGCGGTATGCATAGGCATCCGGCGCGACGCCACACCCCGACTGGTGTTGGTAACTTCCTGCCAGTTGTCCATGTCGTCCTGCTCGAAGGTGCCGGTGGGGCCGAACCCGCGCGAACCTGCTAGGCGAATGGCGTTCTTCACTTCTTGGGGTGCGGACTTGTCCACATAGGCCCATGACCATATCTCCGTCTTATCGGGGCCACGGGGCTGCCACACGCGTATGGTGCGCGAGCCGGTGCGAAGGATGGCAAAGTTGGGGAAGATGTTGCCAGCGATGGGGTTTACAAGGTCGTGCCTCTCGCCCAACCGCTGGCGCACTTCTTTCGAATGCTTCTGCTCGTAGGCATCCAGCACAGGCATCAACGGGTCGGCGGTTTCTCCCGGGCTCAGGGCGAGAATGCAGTGACCCTGATCGGTTGAGACGAGCCTGCCCGGCTTTTCGCTGGCTGGGCGGTTGAAGCGGGCATCGACGGCGGAGCGGTGGGTCCAGGGCACGTGATAGGAGTCACCAGCGAAATTCTCAGCCGCCAGCTTCCAGTTGCATGGCACAACCCACTTGTGCATGCCGCCAATCATCTCGATGCCACCCTCGTGCCGGTCGAAGAAGTTGTCCATGTACCAGGTCATTTCACCTAGGTAGTCCAACAGGGGTGGTGCGTCGGGATTGAAGGTGGCGAATATCATGCCCTTGTAGTCGTCAATCTTGGCTACCGGGACGAGGCCCCACTTGTCAGTGTCCAGTTCATCGTAGTAGGCCTCTCGCAGGCTGGGCACCGCGATTAGCTTACCGGCATTGTCGTAGGTCCAACCGTGGTAGGCACAGACGAAGGCCGAGGCGTTGCCACTGTCGGCTCGACAGACCCGGTTGCCGCGGTGGCGACATACGTTCAGGAAGGCGCGGGCTTGGCCGGAGGCGTCGCGTGTCACGAGAACCGGGTCTTCGGCCATGTAGGTGGTGAAGAAATCGCCGGGGTTGGGTATGACCGTGTCGTGGCAGAGGAAGAGCCAGCTTGGGGCAAAGACTTTCTCCAGTTCTTCCCGATATATCTCTTTGTCGGAGAAGATGCGGCGCTCCATCATGCCGTGTTGTGCGTCTAGGAACCTGCTGCTTTGAGTTGTCATGTCGCCCCCTACGTTATGCTGGGGTCAACCTGTGGCTGCCGGGCTTTCCTGTGCCCTTGTTTGGTACCTGGCCGAATACTCCTTTTCCCTTACACCAAAGGAGGTCAGAGTGGCCACGAGCAGCAGACATGCGACTATGGCAAAGGCCCAGTCGTAGTTACCCAGCCAGTCGTGCATGCTGCCTGCGAACTGGATGCCGAAGGCGGCGCCGAGTTGGTGGAACAGGAAGGTCATGCCGGTCAGGGTGCCCAAGAACTTCAACCCGTATATGTCTGCGGCGAGACTGGTGGTTAGCGGGCCGGTGGCCCACCAAGAGAAGCCCAGTACCGAGGCGAAGGCCCAAATGGACCATGGGGCTGGCAGGATGAAGAGCATCATATAGCCGAGGAAACGTCCGCCGTAGACCAAGGCCAGCAGGTTTTTCCGAGGAAACTTGTCGGCTAGGAAAGTAGCTCCGAGCAGACCGACCACGTTCAACCCGCTCATTAGTCCGAAGGCCAAGGCCGCTGTTGATTTCGCCATTCCCTGTTCTTCGGCGTAGGGGATGAAGTGGAAGCTCATAATTGAAGTCGTGGCACCACAGGCGAAGTAGGCGACGGAAAGTTGCCAGAAGGGGGCCGACTTCAGAGATTGCTTCCAGTATTCGAGTTCGAGAGGTCCCGGGGTCTGCTGAGTGGGCGTGGTGGGCTGTCCTTGATCATCGGTCGCCCGCTCGCCATCGGGTCGAAGGCCCATATCGGCGGGGTCGTTGCGCAGCAGGATGAGGGAGAGCGGAAAGCCCAGTGCGAAAATGATAATTCCCAGCACCATCCAAGTGGTGCGCCAGTCAAATTCCTGGATGAGGTAGGCACTCAGGGGCACCAAGACCAGTCCGCCTACGGAAGCCCCGGCAGTGCTGATGCCCAAGGCGGTGGCGCGACGTTTGCGGAACCACCGGGTCAACAGCGCACTGCCTATGTTGATGGTGCTGGCACTGGAGCCGATGGCACCCAAGATGCCGAAGCCGAAAATTAAGTAGGCGATGTGAGGGGTGGCCATAAGCATCAGTGTGCTCACCGTGAGGATAAGCACGCCGGTGAGGATGACCTTGCGGGCTCCCAGCTTGTCGTAGAACCAACCGGCGAAGGGCTGGCAGAAACCGGCGGCTAACATGCCGACGAGACCAGCGGTGGAAATCAGCCCGCGACTCCAGCCGAAGTCGTCGCTCATGGGGGTGACGAAGTTGCCGAAGCTGCTGCGGGAGCCGATGGAAACCAAGGCCACGAGGAAGGTGATGGCAACAATCACCCATCCATAGAAGAGGGGAGCCTTGGTGCGCTTGGGGCTTGAGGGCATTCTGTTCGCAGGCAAGGCCGCGTTGCCAGATGAATCTTCCGTAGCTGCCTCCTGCCCGCGCATTTACTCAGTGCGGGAGAAGAGTGTGCCGTAGGTCGGGAGTGTATCACCTTGGCAACACGGTTACAATTCGAGTCGACACACTTGGACTAGCAGTAGGCAGGCTGGGAAATTGCATGAGGGACGGTTTGGTATGGCGGACAGGCAAGTTACTCTGGAGACGTATCGCACCGAGTTCAGTTCAGACGACAAGGATGCCAATTTCAAGCGTGACGTGGCAACCTACAGCCGTTTGGACCCCATGCCTGCACTGGACCGAATGAGCCGCAATCTGGATATACCTGTCGGTGCCTTGGTGCGGTATGTGCTAGCCAGATGGACCACTTCAGGGAGTGATGCCCTGCTGGAGGTGGGTCCGCTTGTCGTGCGTCAGATGGGCGCTTTGATAGAGAAGGCGGAGGAGGCGGCTACTGACGAGGCGCGCCTCGAAGCCTACGATGGCCTGCGCCAGATAGTCTCTTGGCTCAGTATCCCGCTTGATAACCCGAACTGGCAGTCCCCTAAATCTCGGGGCGAGTAGCCAGTGTTGTTAGGCGGCCTCGGCGGGACGTCCAAAGGTAGCCACGAAAAGTCGCTCTGTCCGCCCGGTTGCAAGCATAGCGCCGACGACCACGAGCCACAGTAGGAAGGCCGCCCCGATGATGGGATGCATGAAGGTGACGGCGTCGAGCCAGATGAACTGCATGGCTATGCCGAAGAGTGCAGAGGCAGGGGCGACCTTTCTAAGTGCACCGCCTACCTGCCACTGATACTTGGCGGCTAGGATGAGGGCTAGGCCAGCCAGAGTGAACCCCACCTTCCCGGTAATCCATCGTGCGCTCTCAAACGCCTCGGAGAGGTCGGTGAGGTCTGGTGCGTAGGCCGCCAGTATGATGGTGCATACGCCCGATAATGCCGTGATTGCGCCTGAGCCTGCCAACAGGTATGGGACTATAGGCGTGGCGAACCGGGACCGAATGATCCATGTCCTCAAGAGGTAGAGGGCTCCAGCAGTTAGGGCAAAACCCGCGACCAGCCTTGCTACTCCATTCACGATGTAGATGGGCCGGCTGTCGGCAATGGCTTGCAGCGATTCCGCGAAGGTAGGCTGGTCGGCATCAGCGGTCACCCTCGCAATGACCATCACGGCGGTGGCGGCTGCGCTGAGTAGCAGCAGGGCCCCTCCGATGCGTGCCGTCGAGTCCCTCTTTTCTCGTCGCGTTAGGGCAGCAGCTTCCATGTCGGTATGCTCTTTCCGCACCATGTAGTCCATACTAATTTCGGATGTGATTATACACAGTAGGCGATACTATGTATACACTAACAACATCTGTCAAAGCGGGCTCAATGTGTTCGTGGTCCAAGGGTATAGCGGGCGATGCTGCAGCCTCATATGGCGGGATCTGTGGGGGATGGTTGAGTCTTACGCCTGGCTATTTGGGTGCCACGCGTCGAGCATTGCGTTGAATGTTTCCATAGCGGGGTCGGAGACGCCGTATGGACATTCGAAGTGGATGCCAATGGGGAATCCGGCTTCTGCAACGCCTTCGACTATTGTCTTGTAGTGGTCGACCATGGCGGCTTTCTTCTGCTGAAATGGCATGCCAGCCAACTCGGTAACCCAGTCCAGTTCAGGGCCGACGAGGTCGCTGGTGTCGTCCTTGATGAGCCAGCGGATTAGTCCCAGTCTCTGCTCCAGTTGAGGCACAAAGCCAAAGGACAGGAGTATCTCAGGGCGGTGAGGATGCTCCTTCATGGTCTCCAAGAAGGAGACGATCTGGTTGCTGTACAGCAACTGGGTCATGGCGAAGTTGGCACCGCACTCCAGCTTATAGAGGAGGCGTCCCTCTTCTTCCAGCCTTGTCGGGATGAGGATCGCGCCACGAGACGGCATGACATCGCTATAAATGCCCAAGGCCTCGTTGGGCGAAGGGCCGACGATATCAGCATCATCGAACACTCGAGGCACGCCAACAAATACGACGCGCTCGACACCCGCCTGCTTGAGGCTGGCCACGCGTTCATCAAGTTGACTCTTGGGAGTGAACACGGTGACTTGGGTGAGGATGCAGGACGCCGGGATTTCTTGGCGGAGGAAGACGCTGGAGTCCAAGGCGTCGATCTTCTCGTCCAACGCCACTGGGCGGTCGCCCTCCTCCGGAATCATCTGAGGCACTACCAGCGTGTTGATGTGGTCGATGAGTCCGGACTTGTCCAATTGGGCGCGGGTCTTCTGTGCTTCCTCTTCGGCAAGGGCTTGTCCGCCACTCTTGGAAGTGGGAATAAGCTCCAGTGCGATAGTTGCCATGCTTCCCCTCGATAGACACCCGAAAGTTGGGGGTGACGAATTGCGATAACATAGTCTAGCTTAAATCGTCCGTTCTGTCGCCCCGGACTAGCTGGCACCCTGCCAGCCCGCGCATCTAGGGTAGGCAGACGCAACTCGCGGGCGTATCATCTACGGGATGATAACTCTCAGCGCAATTCACATCGCCCCGGTCAAGTCGGCGGGGTTGGTCAGTCCTGAGAGGGTCAGTGTGGGGCTCACCGGCATTTTGGAGGACCGCCGATTCTACATCATCGACAAGATCGGACGGCTGGTGACGCAGCGAGAGTTGGGCTGGCTGGTACGGATTAAGGCCTCCTACGAGAACGAACCGGAGCGCTTGCGGTTGACCCTCCCGGATGGTCAGGTGGTGGAGGAAGAACCGGTGACGGGAGAGCAGGTAGCGACCAGAATGTGGGGCCGTGTGGCTCACGGACACGTCCTCACGGGGCCTTGGGGCCCCGCCCTTTCACAGGCGGCGGGTGTGCCGCTGGCACTGGTCCGAGCGGATTCGCCGGGCCAGTGTTACGACGAGTTTCCCATCTCGGTACTCTCACAGGGCTCTCTTGGACAGTTGGGCGAGGTCGCGGGAGGAAGGGATGCTTTCGATGGTCGCCGCTTCCGTCCAAACTTCCTGCTGGAAGGCTGTCAACCCCATGAGGAAGACGGGTGGTTGGGGCGTGCTATCCAGATTGGCGACCGCCTGCGCTTGAGGCTCATTTCCCCTGACCCGCGATGCGCCATAACAACCCATGACCCGGACACTGGCGAGAGAGACGTGGATACGTTGAGGCTGATTATGAGTTATCGGCCCAATCCTATTGCTGCTTACTTCGGCGTGTATGCCATCGTGGAACGTCCCGGGGAGGCCGCTGTGGGCGATAGGGTGGAGTTGGTTGAGTAATTGCCGAGGCCATAATCCCCCGCTGAGACCCTGATCAGTTGTGAGGTAGCGCTCAGATGCATCTGGATCCTCGACTACTGGCATATACCCACGGAGTCCGCTTACGAATTCTGCTGGCTTCCCTCTTGGGGCTGCTCGCCATGGGCGCAGGAGTCGCCCGTCTCGCGGTCGCTGGTGTAGTAATCGTCCAAGTAATCCATGAAGGCGCCGCGTTTGACACATTGATGGCCCCCCTGATAGCCATGGCGGTACTGATCGTCCTGCGCAGTGTTTTTCAATATCTACAGGAACTGGTGAGCCATCACACCGCAAGCCTCATAAAGGTGCAGGTGAGGGAAAGGCTCTATCAACACTGCTTGGCCCTCGGCCCCGGTTATTTCGACCAGAGCCGCACGGGCGACGGTGTGCTCACTCTAGCGGACGGAGTGGAGCGCTTGGAGGCCTTCTTCGGGCGTTATCTTCCGCAACTTACCGTAGCTGTACTGACTCCACCCTTGATCTTCGCATTTATGGCCTTCATTGACTGGCCCATTGCCGTAATCTTTCTCGTTTTTGCCTTGGCCACGTTACTAATACCCAACACGTTGGCAAAGTGGAATACCGAGAAGAACATCCGGCGCCGCGATGCCTATGGTGCGCTTGGCGCGGATTTTCTCGATAGTGTTCAGGGCCTAGCCACCCTTAAGGCCTTTGGTCAGAGCCGTGCCCGCGGTGATCTGCTCGCAAACCGGTCCCGTGCATTGTTCCGTGCGACCATGGGGGTGCTCGCGGCTAACAGCCTCACCGGTGCCGTGACCCTTATGGGGATATCCGCAGGGGCGGCGTTGGCGTTGGGTTTCGGTGCGTGGCGAGTGAGCCAGGGTGACATGGAGCTTCGTCCGCTGCTCATCGTGCTGATGCTGGGCGTCGAAATTTTCCGGCCACTGCGGGAGCTTATACAGTTGGGGCATGAGGGCATGATCGCTTTGGCGTCAGCCCAAGGGGTCTACGAAATCCTAGACACCCCCATACAGGTCAGGGAGTCCGAGACCGGGGCGCGCCGAGTAAATGGCACAACGCCCGCCTTAGCGCCTGAGATTACCTTCGAGAACGTCACGTTCGGTTACCAATCATGCAGCCGCTCTGCCTTGGAGCAAGTGACCTTTACCTTGAATGCCGGCGAGACCCTGGGGCTTGTGGGGCCCAGTGGTGCGGGCAAGTCGACGGTGGTGTCGCTCTGCCTCCGGTTCTTCGACCCTCAGCAGGGACGGGTCCTGCTAGGTGGACAAGACTTGCGCGAACTGCCGCTTGAATACCTGCGCCGTCACATTGCGGTGGTGGGGCAGGATACCTACCTCTTCCATGGCACCGTTGCAGAGAATTTGCGATTTGCCAAGCCCGAGGCTACCCAAGAGGAAATCGAGGAAGCAGCCAGGGTGGCGAATGCCCACGAATTCATTCAAGCCTTGCCCAGCGGCTACGATACCGTGGTGGGCGAGCGGGCTGTGCGCCTTTCTGGCGGGCAGAGGCAGCGCATCGCTATTGCCCGCGCCCTGCTGAAAGATGCGCCCATCCTGATTCTTGATGAAGCTCTTTCAAGCGTGGATACCCAGAACGAGGCAGCCATCCAGAAGGCATTGGACAGCCTCATGGAAGGCAGGACTACCCTGACCATTGCCCACCGCCTTTCCAGCGTCGTTGGCGCCGATCGTATTCTGGTGCTCGATGAAGGAAGGCTGGCGGAAGAAGGAACCCACCAAGAGCTGGTGGCGGCCGGAGGCATATACACTCAACTGATGGCCAATCAGCAGACCGCGCAAGATGACCACAGTGACGGACGCCATGTCCCTCATGCAGTGTTGTCGCATGCCGTTGAAGGAGAAGCCCAGGTGCAGCGGGCACCGACTGCGCACCACGGGAATCACCAACAGGCTCACGGGCAGGGGCACGGGCATCAACATCAGCACCAGCATGGTCATCGGCCCCAACACGGTGGTTCAGCCTCCGATGGCGCCAGCCATGCTCACTCCCATGGCACACACTCCCGACGGACAGGCGTCCCCGCAACGCTTTTTGAGCATGTTGGCCTTGGGAGCCCGGCTGGTGGTCTTGGTCCCGGCCGTGGTGGGGCCAGTTGATACTCACATTCCTGCTGGGAGTGGCGCATCACGGGTCTGTGATCGGTCTGGCCGTAATTGGCGCTCTTCTGGTGGGTCAGGTGGTTACAGGCGGCAGCCTGACCCTGTTGTTGATTTTGTTGGGGGCATTTGTGCCGCTGGTAGGCTTCTTCACATGGGCCGAGTCGTGGCAGGCCCATGACATGGCTTACCGGCTGCTTAACGAAATGCGTGTCGACATGTATCGCAAGCTTGATCCGCTTGCTCCGGCATACATGGTACGCCGTCGATCCGGTGACCTTGTTAGCATCGTGGGCAGTGACATTGAGACCGTTGAGTACTTCTTCGCCCACACCATCACCCCAGCCTTCGTAGCTGTTGTGGTTCCAGCGGGAGTACTGGCAGTGCTGGCGGTAATCGCTTGGCCCTTGGCCTTGATTCTCTCGCCCTTCCTGATCGCAGTTGCTGTCAGCCCTCTCATTGCCCAAGCCCGCTCGGAGCAGTTGGCCACTGAGGTGAGGGGACGTCTGGGGGATATCCATGCTCACATGGTCGATAGCATCCAGGGCTTGAGGGAGGTCTCGGCATTCGGGCGCGGTGATTCCCGTCAGGAAGAGATTGCCCGCAACGGCTGGCAGTTTGCCCATTATCAGAGTCGCTTCCTCAAGGTGCGCTCGTTCCAGGTGTCCTTCATTGAGGCGATGACTGCCTTGGGTAGCCTTTGCGTTCTTACCCTAGGCGTGTGGTTCCTGACGCAAGGGGATATGACACGTACTCAGTTGATTCTTTCGGTGGTGCTATCCACTGCCGCCTTTGCTCCCATATCCGACATAGCTCGCACTATCAAGCAGTTGATGGAGACAGCGGCTTCGGCCCGGCGCGTCTTTGAGGTACATGACGAACCGGTTCCTGTCTTGGACGGACCTGGAGCTACGACGCCTTCGGCGGCTCCCGAGATCCAGATTCGAGCAAGTTTCGTTCGCATACGGTGACCGGGAACCCCAAGCTCTTCACGACGTTTCCTTTGATCTTCCTGCTGGCCGCACTACCGCGTTGGTAGGACCCTCCGGCGCGGGTAAGACCACATGCGCCAACCTGCTCTTGCGTTTCTGGGACCCGAATGCGGGCAGGGTTGCCATCGAGCACGAGGACCTGCGTTCATTCGAGTTGGATAACCTGCGCGGGCAAATTGCTCTGGTCTCCCAGGACACCTATCTGTTCAACGATACGAATCCCGCAACAACCTGCGATTGGGCCGTCCCGATGCCACCGACGAGGAGGTGGAAGATGCTGCAAGGCAGGCCAATGCGCATGCTTTCATCATGTCCTTCCCGGATGGCTACGAGACCACTGTCGGAGAGCGTGGGGCACAGCTTTCGGGTGGGCAGCGCCAGCGAATTGCCATCGCCCGGGCGCTGCTCAAGAATGCCCCCGTTCTCATACTGGATGAGGCTACTTCGCATCTGGATGCTGTGAATGAGCAGCAGCTTCGCCTGGCTTTGGACCGCCTCATGCAAGGGCGCACTACCCTTGTAATAGCCCACCGGCTCTCGACGGTACGAGATGCCGACCAGATAATTGTCTTGGATGACGGCGATATGGTGGAGCACGGCACCCATGAAGATCTGTTGCTCAGGCAGGGGCTGTATGCCAGGTTAGTTGCTGCCCAGTTGGTCGACGGTGTGGCGGAACGTCCGGGTCATGACCACCATGACGGACACCAACACTCCCATGCGCCCAATATGCCGGGGATGGGCGGCGGGCATCACCATCACTAGGTGCATGCCAAAACAGCGTGATACGATTACAGGCACGACTTGTGGGACCCCCGGCGGCCACTAATCAGTTGTCAGAGCCTGAGAACCCGAGCAGCCCGAAGCCATCCACCGAAAGGAGTCTCCTATGCCCATTGAGCAGCATGCACCCGAACTGGAGCGCATTATCGACCTGAACGCCTCTGTTGAGGAGTTGGCGGGAGGCTATGGTGGGGATATGGGGCCTGCGGAGGGCCCTCTATGGTGGAAGGAGGGTGGATACCTTCTCTTCAGCGACATCCACAACAACCGCCGCATGAAGTGGGCGGATGGCGAGGGGGCGACGCTTTTCGCCGAGCCCACCAACCGAGCTAATGGGCTGACCCGGGACCGTCAAGGCCGACTTTTGGCTGGCGAGCACGATGCCCGTCGTGTTACACGCCAAGAGCCTGACGGCAGCATCACGGTAGTGGCCAATAGTTATCGAGGAACACGTCTAAACCGGCCGAACGATGTGGTAGTGAAGTCCGATGGGGTCATCTATTTTACCGATCCCATAACTCTTGGCCTGGTCTCGGACCTGGACTATGCTGGCGTTTACCGTGTTACTCCAGACTTGGGGACCATCAATTGCTTGGTGTGGGACTTCGTAGTGCCCAACGGACTGGCCTTTTCCCCCGACGAGAGCATCCTCTACATTAACGACTCCCGCCGCGGACACATACGCGCCTTCGACATTGACCCCACAAACGGCCTGCTGTCCAAGCAGACAGACCGGATATTCTGTGACCTGCGCGGTGAGCGACCCGGTGTGCCGGATGGGATGAAAGTGGATGTGGAGGGCAATGTATATTGTGGCGGGTCGGGCGGTCTCTGGATAATTGACCCAAATGGCAAGCATTTGGGGACCATTGCACACGGGTATAACGCCACCACTAACCTGGCCTTCGGAGGGCCTGACTGGAAAACGCTATATTTCACTACTCGGAACGAGCTATGTCGCGTGCCCGTCAAGATTGCCGGAGTCCCCGTCCCGTAAGTACGATGTGCTGCCTTTATGGCTTCAGGCTCAGCAGTGAACGCTCAAAAGTTTCGATATAGTTGTTCCAGTGGGTTGCCAAGGCCATGGCAGTGAGAACGTAGAACGTGCCGTCCCGCTCGACGCAGAGTTGACGGGCCCGTAGGGGCAGTAGCCCTTGGTGGAACGTGCTATCGATGAAAAAGGCTGGCTGACCGCCTAGTTCGGTAAAGGATGTGGCTGCGTCAGCATCTGGGAGAAGATTCGATATGACTTGCTTGGAGGATGCAACATATTCTTCAAGTGTTAGATCGGATGCCTTCTCTGCGACGACAGTGATCTTGGCTGTGAAGGCAAGTTGGTCGTAGAAGTCGGGCTCTGGGTTATAGAAGACTGCGAGCGTCCCGTCTGGTGGAGTCTCAGCTTCGCTCCAACCATCAGGGGCTTGGATGATCGCCCCGCAACCGATGCCGACGAACGTGGTCGTGATGACGGCCAGAACAGCGATCCGGCGATTGACTCCCAAGTTTAGTCCGTCCCAGTGCAACGACTTGCTCGATAGCCGATTTTGAGCTGAGGAGCATGCGTTGTATGGAGGAAGTTAATCCCCGATTGAGGTCAACGCCCGGACGATATCATCGCTGATGTTGGTAGCCCGTTGGACCACGGTTTCACGGGGCAATGGCCCAAGGAGGGTGCGGTATGGATATGGGTTGGAAACCGGGTCGCCCGAAAGCCTTCGACTGGGCCAAGGCGGAATTGGTGAAGGGGGCCGTGCATATCACGACTGTTGGGATACCACGGTTTTCCAGAGTCATGGCGTCGTGCACACTGCACGCGGTGCAGGACCCTCAATCGGCTATGGCGGTGACCACGAAGTCGCACCGTTCACTGAGGGCATCTATTACTTCGTCGGCAGCGGGCCGGGAATAGATGAACTTGTCCATAACCAAGCCGTCCTGAAGCTCGAACTGCTTGTCCAAGACCTCTCGTACATCTACCAGGAGTTGGTTGGCGTTGGCCTTGCGGTTGCCGAGGAATCCCCCCACCTTTCCGTGAAGACCCGGGAGCCGTGGAGCGCCATGCCAGCGAGAGGCAAGCTCCGGGTCTACGGGAGTCACCACACCCCACTGGCGCAGTTGTTCCTGCAATGATTCGGCGGGCATCGATACCATGCTTACCCTCCTGAGGCGCCAATTTTCCTCATGGCCATGCGAGAGCCCCAACCGGGGAGGCAGGCCGAATGGGGGCCTCCGGCACCCCCAGCTACTATCAGGTGAATGTCTTCGGGGCGACGAACTACGGGCACCATCTGGGAGTCATCCTGGGGGTCGACGAACTTGGGCCATAGCAACTCCCGGCGACCGTCCCCTTGGGGCGGCCCCCCATGCTTCAAACGCGCAACGGGTTGCCGGGCGTGCTCAAAGAGGAACTGCCGTATGTCCCGTTTGCGCCAACCGTCTGCGTGCAGCATCCTAGCATGTTCCGGCCCCAGGACTACCAAAGTCTCTCCCATGACGTACATCTGGACGTTGCCCAGAGTGCTCATGGTATCCGCGAGAACCATGAGGAAGTCACGTGGTTCGCCTGCGTGGTACATGATGTTATGGGGTGCTTCACAAGCGTATACAGCCACGGTGCTGTCGTCAGGGCGGAAGCCATGCTCAACGTGCATGGGCTCCCATGGATTGGCCTCCTCCGCTTCCGCAATGCAGAAGGAGAATTTGCCGGGATGTCCGAAGGTCGACTTGTCGGCTTCACCTGGTACGGAACCGCCAAGGTTGACCAGAGCCAGCTTCACGGCTCTCCCGATAGTGGCGTTAGCGCGCCAGCCTTGCCCGAAGCAGTTGTATCCACCATTGACGTCCAGTTCGCGGGCAATGGGGCCGTTTACGATGACTAGCGGGGAATGTATGCCAGTGGAGCATTGGACGCCGCGTATGTTCACGCGGTTATCCATGGCAGCTTCAATAGCTGCGACGACCACCGGCATGTATTCCGGCAGGCAGCCTGCCCATGACTGCGTTGGCGGCTACACGCTCGACGGTGGCCTTCCCTCCCAGAGGAGGTATGGATGCCACCACCTCTTCTGAAGGTCTACCCACATATTCCACGAACCGGCGTACCTTTTCCTCAGTGGGAGGCACCAAGGGAAGGCCGTCGCTCCAGCCCGTGCTGTACATGAGTTCGATGAGGTCGGTAGTCTGCGTAGTGGTCATGATGCAGTCGTCAAAATTGGTTTGCTCGTAAGAGGCTAGAGCCTGTGTTCCTCTGATGTCAAGCCAATTCGAACTGGAACTCTTCGGAGGAGTACCCGCACCCGAGGCGTCGTCGAATTGTGCTCGAGTGGATGATTCAGGCGCCATGTGAGTGACCAAAGCAGTATCGGGGGATTGACACTCCCGAACGCGCCCCACTACTCTGCAAGTGACATAACGCAGATTGTGTTGGGATACGGAGGCGAGCATGAAGTATGACGTGATCATTATCGGGGCTGGCTCATGCGGCGCCATCCTAGCCAACGAACTGTCGGCGGACCCCAACCGTTCAGTGTTGTTGCTGGAGGCTGGGCCTGACTACCCCGATTTCGCTCACCTGCCCGATGAGCTGAAATATGGGTACGATGCCTCTGCTGAAGGGCCAATCATACGTACCCCTGGAGGGCATCCCATCACCCTGCAGACGGACCCGCACAACTGGCAGTATGTGGCCCGCTCCACCAGCATTGCCCCGCCCATGCCCATACCAAGAGGGAAGGTCACGGGCGGCTCCAGCGCAGTGAACTTCTCAGGCTTCCACCGGGGGGTGCCCGAGGATTTTGATGCTTGGGCTTCCATGGGGAACGACCAGTGGAGTTTTGAGAACGTCCTGCCGTATTACCGCAAGATTGAGACGGATGTCGACTTTCATGACGACTATCATGGCACTGACGGACCTATCTTTGTGCACCATGCCAAGAAGGAGGACTGGCACCCAATTCAGCAGGCGTTCTTCAATGCTTGCATCGATGCCGGCTTCCCTGAAGTGGAGGACCATAATGCGCCTTACTCCACCGGAGTTGGTCCGTCCATAAACAACAACCATAACCGGGTGCGCTTCAGCACCGCCTTGGGATATTTGGATCCGGCTCGACACCGACTGAACCTTACCGTTCGCCCGAACTGCCATGTGCAGCGATTGGTGTTCGATGGGATGCGGGCTGCTGGCGTAGCAGTGGAGAGTGGCGGTGAGACATTCACCCTCGATGGGGACCAAATCATTCTCAGTGCTGGTGCTGTAGGGACTCCCCAGATACTAATGCTGTCTGGGGTGGGCCCGGCAGATCACCTGCGGAGCTTGGGTATTCCAGTCGTTTTGGATTTGCCCGGCGTGGGGCAGAACCTGCGGGGATCATCCAAAGGTGTATGTGACCTGGAGTGCTAGGGATGATTATCGCCCTCAATGGGACCGGCCACGGTCAGGAATCACTCTTCGCCTCACCTCGCCGGGCTCCTCAATGCCGAACGACGTCTCGGTGAACGTCAGCACGTTCGTCACCGAGAGAGCCAACCTGCTGGATGAGAACCGCACCAATCTGACCGACGACCCCACGGAGTCCCGTCTCATAGAGATGATGGTACCGCTGCTGCTTCCATTGAGTTCAGGTGAGTTGCGCTTGAATTCCACAGACCCGGCGGACAAGCCCTACTTGGACTACAATTATCTGGATGACCCTTTTGACCGCCAACGCATGCGTGACGCGGTGCGTCTGGCGATACAGCTGGGAGGCCATCGGGACTTTGAGGGTATGCTGGGTGAGCGGGTGGCTCCCACCGATGCGGATTTGGCTACAGATGAAGCCTTGGACAACTGGCTGATGCGCCAAGCGACGACCTTCTCCCATATCTCATGCACCTGCAAGATGGGCCCAGACTCCGACCCTATGGCCGTGGTGGATCAGACAGGGGTGGTGTACGGGCTGGAGAACCTGCGCATAGTTGATGCATCGATAATGCCCGACTTGGTGCGTAATGCCATCAATCCCACGGTGATCATGCTGGGCCAGAAGATCGCCGACCAAATCAAATAGAGGTGGGTTCTGTGTCCGGGTTTTCTGTGCGTTTGGCCACCCCTGATGACCAAGAGGCGTTGGTGGCTTTTCAGCGGAGCATGGCTTGGGAAACTGAGCGGATGGAGCTTTCGCTGGATACCGTCCGACAAGGCGTAGCGGGCGTCTTCAGCCGTCCTGAACGGGGCTTCTATTTGGTTGCCGAAACGGGCGGCGTGGTCATTGCCGGCTTGCTGGTAACCTATGAATGGAGTGACTGGAGGGCAGGCAACTTTTGGTGGGTGCAAAGCGTATTCGTCGAGTCAGGGTGGCGCCGTCGTGGCGTTTACCGTGCCATGTATGAATGGGTGCGGCAACTTGCCGTTAGCCAGGGAGATGTCTGCGGGCTCCGTTTGTATGTGGACCAGGACAACGGGGCTGCCCAACACACCTATGAGTCGCTAGGGATGTATGCGACCCGGTACCGCATGTATGAGACGGAGCACGTCTAACGCCTCACCTGTCTCTTGGGGTGCCGAGCCGCTGGGTCCGTATTCTTCGTAGGGAAAGGGTTCCAAGGTGAAATCTGTCTGGTGTTTTGCCCTGATTCTGCTGGTGGTTGTGATGGCGGGGTGCTCGGGGGATGCTTCTCCCGACAGCGAGGCCGGCACACCGGTTGCCGCCGTTGCTGCAACTCCGAATGTCATCGCTGAGGAGACAACAACTGCTACGGTTGAACCGACAATGCCTCCAACGCCGGAAGCACCTCCGCTTCCTCCAAGTCCGCCCGTGCAGACGGAGTCGGGGTTGGTGTATATCGATGTGGTAACGGGAAGCGGGGCTGTGGCTGAGCCGGGTAACGTTGTTACGGTGCATTACACCGGCATGTTGACCATTGACAACAGCGTGTTTGACAGTTCGGTGGAGAGGGGACAGCCGTTTCAGTTTGTTCTCGGTGTAGGGATGGTGATTGAAGGTTGGGACGAGGGCGTTGCCGGCATGAGGGTTGGAGGCGAACGTCATCTCATCATACCGCCTGACTTGGCGTATGGAGAGGGTGGGCGTGGGAATGTGATACCGCCGGACTCGTGGTTGACGTTCAACGTGGAGTTGCTGGAGGTATCGGAAGCTCCTTAGCTCCTGCCAGTGCTGAATCGCGGATCAGGACTTTGGGGCGAAGAGCATCCATCCGGGGCGGGTCAGGTTGTCGTCGCTGCGGTCTATGCCGAAACCCTCGGCGGGAGGAAGCTCAAGGGCTCTACGGATGGCCCATATTGAGAGGCCCTGCACACGCTCCATTTCCGCTATCTCGTCTAGGCTGAAGTAGCCTGCTCCTATCGTCTCGTCCCCGTCAAAGCTGGGCTCGCCCGATATTGGGGTAAGGCGGAATACCACGTAGATGTTGGCACTTGGACCGCCTATGGACCCGGCGACTGAGTGGCGGAAGCCGATGATGTCTTCCACCCTGGCTTGGACGCCAGCCTCCTCGAGGACCTCGCGCTCTACCGCCGGGACGATTTCCTCGTCGGCTTCCACATAACCGCCGGGGAGTTGCCATGCGCCCGCGGTTAGGGTTCCATCCCCTCTGGATGAGGAGAGCCTTGTTGTCCCGGATGACCACTCCGCCGGCGCCGATGGAGTAGTCGCCGAAATGGAAGTAGCGGCAGCCTTCTTTGGGACAGGCAGGCCGGTCACGCCCGCCCTCGAATTGAGTGATCAGCGGGGTACCGCAACGAGGGCAGAAGTTCATGACAGTGGACCTCCCTAGGGATGGCGATGGGTCAGGGCCATTGTAGAGGGTCTAGGGGGCTCCGCGGAGTTCAGTGGAGGAGATGTCGGCGCGGAATTCGGCTTCCGGTATGGCTTGAAAGAGGTGGATGTGCTCGGTGGGTATCGCCACGTCGTGGAGTTCGCGGAAGGAGCCGTCGCTGAGGCGGCCTCCCACTAAAATGCGACATCCCAATTCGCCGATCTCTTGAAGGGCGGCTTTCATTGCAGCTTCATCGTTTCCATAGTAGCGGGGATGCACTAAGCGTATGGCGGTGTCCCAGCCGAGGACGATGGTGCAGTTGGGGAGCAGGCGAGCTTTCTCAAGGAACCAGGGGAGCGCGGGTGAGGACTACGGGCCAGCGTCCCTGGAATTGGGCGACCCGCTCCTCCACCTCGGATGTTGTGAGGGATGGCTTGTCCACGTTGGCGATGGAAAGTTCGAAGGCCAAGGGGGCTTCGGTCAAGCGTGACGCTACTTCCGCCAGCTTGACGTGGCCCTCATGGAGGGGGCGGAAGGAGCCGGGCAGGACTGCTCCGTGCCAAGGTTCATTGACCTCGGTGTGACCGTCGGGGTGTATGGTGACGGTGTGGACACCTGAGGCGGAATCGGGGTCTGTGAGGGCTTCTATGGGGTTGGAGTGCTTCCAGTGGGCCGTTTCCAGTCGGTCGCCGGTGGTGAGGAGGGAAGCTATGTCGCATGCGACTGCGCTGGCGTCGGCCAATGCACGGAGCACCAAGCGGCTGCTGACCTCCTCCTCGCCGGGGCGGTCCCGCAGGTTTTTGTGGAGGAGGAGGTTGCAGGTGGCTACGGTCTGCTCATTCCACGTTGCGATGCAACAGCGATGGTCGCCTCTTTTGGGGCGGTCGGTGGCAAGGGTGGCGGTGCAGGCCAGCCCGAGGACGGGTATGTCTTCCTCACGGAGGGTCAGGGCGCGCTGGTAGGCTGCCTTGGCCATGTCGCGGGCGTTGCTTGGGGAAACGTATTGCTCGGGCTCGTGGCCTAGGAAGGCAATCATGGAATTGCGGCCGTAGGGCACAAGGGCTTCCAGCAGGGTGCGGGATGCGCCGGGGACGCTGAGAAGCCAAGCCAATGCTTCGGAGCCTGCGCCAGCGAGGGCTACTACGGCTTGAGGTTGGGCGTTGTGGATGTTCTCGATGAGAACTCGGATGTCGTCGTCCAACTGCGTCTCCTGCTAGGAGGTCCGGGTGCCGGGGGGACGCCAGTGGGCGTCCTTGCGAGGGCCGTGGGAGCGGACGTTGAGGCTGAGGCGCTCCAACCCTTGCACTTCCACCTCGATCCGGTCGCCGTCGTTCACGGGGGAGAGTCCGATGTGGTGGGTGCCGCAGCAGACGACGTCGCCGGGCATGAGGGTGATGTACTGGGTGAGCCAAGCGATCTGAGCGCGGACGGAGTGGTTCATTTCGCCGGTGTTGTAGTCCTGCTTCAGTTCGCCGTTGAGCCAGAGGCGGACCTGCAAGTCCTGCGGGTCTGCGATCTCGTCTTTGGTGACGATGACGGGGCCGATGGGAGCGTAGGTGTCCATGCCCTTGCCCATGAAGGTGGTGCGGCGGTTGGGGATGGCGCGGTTGGATACGTCCACGAAGTTAAGGTAGCCGAAGACTAGGTCGAGGGCGTCTTCCTCGGAGACGTGCTTGCCCTCGCGACCGATGACATAGCCGAGTTCGGGTTCGGGGTGGTGCACAAGGGCCTCGGGGATGTCGGGTATTTCGATGGTATCGCCGTGGCCGATGACGCAGGTGGCGCCCTTGTAGAAGAAGTCGGGGGGCTGGATATTGGGTTCGTCCTTGTCCTGGTAGTTGGAGAAGGCGGCGAGGACGTTATGGGGACGGGGGAGAGGAGGCCGGATTTTGACGCTGTCCATGGGGACGCCCTGCTCGCGGTCGGCGATGGCCTCGAAGCGGGGGCGGAAGGAATCGAAGTTGGCGATGACCCCTTCCATGAGGTATTCGGGGGGCATGATGCCGACGTGTTGGAGTTCGCTGGTGACGTCGACCACGCGGTCGCCACGGAGGACGCCCATGCGGTAGTCGTCGAAGAAGAGGAGCTTCATTGCCGGACACCTCCAAGCGGGAGTGGGGCGGGTCAAGTATCTGGAGGGGGTGGGCAGAAGTCAAGGCGGCGGGGGTTGCCGGGTTGCAGGGGCGGGGTGGAGTGTCACAATGTCACAGTGCCCATGACTAAAGACATGTTTTTGTAGCTGGAGAGTGTGACAACTGTAACATTGTGCTAGCTGGCCAGATACGCGCGCACTGTCAAGAGGCGGCAGGGCTTTGTTGACAGCGAGGTTGATTGGGGTCTATAACGAATTCAGAGGGTCTGTCCCGGATACAGATGCAGGGAGGTCCGTTGGCAGAGCAGCGGACAGAAGAGCGCGTGACACGTCTGGAGGCCACATACGAGCATGTGGCTACCAAGGCCGACCTCCAAGCGACCAAGGCCGACCTCCAGCAGGAAATCGGCGACGTGAAGGTGGACTTGGCCGCCTTGAGGGGAGAAGTCCCTTCCCTCCGCTGGACTATGGGGTTAGGTTTCACTGCTTTGGCCATTCTAGTTGCCCTCGTTGGAATCCTAGGGTGACTTGGAGAACAACATATGGATGACTTGACCAAGGAGCAGGTGACGGCGCTGGGGCGCGCGGTGGGTCTGAACATACAGGACCCTGAACTGACAGAGGTCACCTATAACATCAATGCTCTGTTGCAGGCACTTGATGACATCAACGAACCGGGGTTGGATGCCATCGAACCGTTGCCTATCGTGCTGCCGGAGTAATCGGGCTAGCCTTAAGCCTGCTGTCCGCGCATCACATGCGCGGGCATTTACTCCCCTCTAGCGAAAGT
>CBDBED010000005.1:0-60106 GCA_965204245.1 Dehalococcoidia bacterium | reverse complement strand
ATTGAGAGTATCGACCAAGCGCGGGAGACAGGCGACACGGTTGGCGGCGTAGTGGAGGTCATCGCTTATGAGGTGCCTATGGGCCTCGGCTCTCACGTTCACTGGGACCGGAAAATTGATGGGCGCATTGCCCAAGCGCTGATGTCCATCAATGCAGTCAAGGCTGTATCCATCGGTGAAGGCTGGGAGAACGTGGACATGCTGGGTTCACAGGTACACGATGTCATCGAATCGAGTGACAATCCGTCCCGGCCTTGGCAGCGCCAAACGAACCGTGCCGGGGGCACCGAGGGGGGCATGACCAACGGCATGCCATTGGTGGCACGTTTCGCTATCAAGCCCATTTCAACCCTGAGAAACCCCTTGCCCTCGGTCGACCTCAACACTGGGGAACTGGTCCAAGCCCACTATGAACGCTCTGATGTCTGCCAAGTGCCGCCAGCAGGCGTGATCGGTGAAGCGGTTGTGGCTCTTGTCGTTGCTGATGCCTTTGCCGAGAAATTCGGCGGTGATAGCGTCGACGAGATGCGACGCAATCACCAAGCCTACTTGAAGACGGTCGGTCCGCGAGAAGTGGTGCGTCGCAGTGGAGCGCCTTCTGCGGACTGAGCGCCCAAGCCTATTATGGAACGCAACTTGATTCTTGTGGGTTTCCCTGGGACCGGAAAGACCCAAGCTGGACGGCTTGCCGCCAAGGCCTTGGACTGGGAGTTCGCAGACAGTGATGAGATGATCATCTCTCAGACTGGCCGTACCATAGAAGACATCTTTGCCCGAGACGGTGAGGCTGCCTTCCGTGTCATGGAACGGGAAGCCCTTCGCTCTCTATGCTCTGGCGAGGGACGAGTAATTGGCACCGGAGGGGGTTCGTTCATCGACCCCGAGAACCGGGAACTCATGCTCGCGGCCGGCTTGGTGATGTGCTTGGAAGCGCCTCCCGAAGTGATATGGCAACGTCTTTCTTCGGCCCCGGACGCCATGGTCCGTCCCTTGCTGCAAGGGGAGGACCCACTGCGTCGAATCAAGGAACTGAAGAGCAGTCGCCAGAGCCGTTACGACATGGCGCATAGCAGTCTCAGTACCGACGGCTTGTCCTTGGAACAGGTCGCTGAGGCTCTAGTGGCAGTGGTACAAATTGGCAGAGCAGGCCTGCCTGAGCTCACGCATTCCCCCCAACAGGAGACCTGATGACAGAGAGTGACTTAGCCGCAACCGTTTACCACTCAGGCGGATCATATCCCATAGTGGCGGGACGAGGCGTACTCGAACAACTTGGCCCGCGTCTTCAAGCTCTCGGGGTAACGGGCACCGCCTACATTATTAGCGATGAGAATGTGTTTAGGGTCTATGGACGCCAAGCGCAACGATCCCTGGAGGCGGCTGGAATTGCAGCTCACAGTTATTCCATCCCCCCTGGTGAAGAAAGCAAGAGCCTCGCCTTGGCGGAGGATATTTACGCTTGGTTGGCAGAACTCCGGGCCGAACGGCGCCATGCGATCGTTGCCTTGGGTGGCGGAGTAGTCGGCGACCTTGGTGGCTTTGTCTCCTCCACATTCCTACGAGGCATGATTTTCGTTCAAGTTCCCACCAGCATGGCTGCCATGGTTGATGCCTCCATCGGTGGCAAGGTGGCTGTGAACCTGCCCCAAGGGAAGAATTTGGTGGGGTCCTTCTACCAGCCTTCGTTGGTGCTGGCCGATGTCGACACCCTTTCCAGCTTGGGACAGCGTGAGCTATCTGAAGGGTGGGCCGAGGCCGTAAAGCACGGTCTGATTCTGGACTCCGAACTCTTCGATATGTTCGAGGAGCACGCAGAAGACCTGATGTCTCTGCGGGGTGACATTTCCACTGACGTGATACGTCGCAGCATGGCCATCAAGGCTCAAATTGTGACTGAGGACGAACGTGAGACCCTTGGCCGACGCATTTTGCTCAACTACGGCCACTCCATAGGCCACGCCCTAGAATCAGTTATGGGCTATGGTCACTACATGCACGGAGAGGCCGTGTCGGTTGGCATGATGGGAGCCGGACGCATCTCCCAAGCCATGGGGCTTATACCGGATGAAGTCGTGGAGCGCCAACGCAGGGTGCTCGAGCGTTTCCAACTACCGCTGACTGCACCCGGCATCGATCCCGACGTGATTTTGGACAAGATGACCCGGGACAAGAAGACCGAGGCAGGTTCGCTGCGCTGGGTACTCCTAGAAGGTGTCGGTCAATCGGTAGTGCGCAGAGACGTGCCCCCGGACTTGGTCCGGGAGACAGTACGCGAACTTACTCTTTAGACGCCACCTCAGTACCGCCACCCGGCACCAACCGAAGAATCTCCTTGTACTGGTCCTCTAAGGAGGGAATTCTCTGTGCGATGGCGGGCAAGTCCCCCTCACTGAAAGCTCGCATGGTCACGGTGCGGAAGTTGCCCAAGCTGCTGAGACTTAGAACGATTGCAGCGCACTCCTCATCACTGTCCGCCTCCATGATTGCCGCGAAATCGTAGGGCCCCATGGTCATCCAGATGTAGGGGAGCTTCCCTCCCGCTTCTTCAATCAATTGCCGTAATGCTCTCGGGTGTCCGCTCAGATAGGCGGCGTTGCGCATGCCTTCGTCGGTGTAGCTGAGTAGAATCACGTAAGTAGCCAACTAGCCCCCCATTACCTTGATTTCAGTTCGCTTGACCTCAACCGCGCTCCGCATCACTCATCACCGCCACGGGTTCGGCTCCGGCCCTAGTTCTGGATGCTACCACAAGGGCCGCAATACAGAGACACATTATGCCTGCGGCTCCCAACAATACTACTGCACCGACCGTGGAGAGAAAGTGTACGCTCTCTCCAGCCTCAGAGATCTGGTCCAAGGCCAATGAGATGCTGCCAGCCATCACTATCAGGGCGTACAGGAAGCGTATGCGGGAGCCATCAACGGCCCTTGTCGCGATGGCGCCAAGCTGTGAGCCCACAGATGCTGCTCCCAGCATCACCAAGGCCATCAACAGGTCGACTTTGTTGGCGAGGGCATAAGTCAGGGCACCGAAGGAGCCAGTGATCATTACTTGGAAGAGGTCTGTGCCGACGGCAGTAATAGTGGGAATGCCCAACAGGAAAACGAGAGCGGGCATGAGCAAAAATCCTCCCCCCGCCCCTAACAGACCAGCGAAGAGGCCGATCGCGAAGCCCAGAAGTACCAGCACCCATACCGAGATACCCTCTATGCCCGCCACAGGAAGTGACACTCGGGGCGGCAGAGCGAAGTTTCTCACCTTCATCACGAATGGGCCAGGCGGGCCCACGTCTCCGCCAATGCGTTTGCGTCCAGCGCGCACCCAGTCGTACAGGAGGAATGTGGCAAGTGCTCCCAGCACGACCACATAGACGTAGTGGATAACCTCATCCTCTAAGCCCAATCCTTCCAAGTACAACAGTAGCCTCTTGGCTGTCTCTACTCCGGGAATAGACCCCAATACCATGCACAGCCCAAGCCGTATATCCACGTTCCCCAACTTGCGGTGCTTCAGGGCATTGATGGTGGAAGACCCTGTTATGAGGGCCAGCCCTGTGCCGACGGCGTAGAACTCGGGCACGCCCAAGACAATCAGCCCGCCTGTCACCAAGAAGCCACCACCTACCCCGAAGAAGCCGCTGAGAACGCCTACGGAGAGTCCGAGACAGAGGAGCCATATAAGGCTAACGCTGTCGCCAGTGCTAGGGAACTCCATCATCGACTAGAGTCCCCATCCCGTCGAGCCGACGTTCTGCCAGACACGGTCCGCTGCCAAACCATGCCAACGAACCTGAAGAACAACTCCCACCATAGAAACAGAACCGTGGCTCCTGCCAACATCGTCCCTACCACTAGCAAGGCCCATAGTCCCGCAGGGAGGTCGGAGCTCAGGGAAAGAAATGCTTCAGCCAAGGCTCTAATGATTCCTCAAGGGTATTTCTCCCGTCCCTAACTGTTCGGGCGCTACCGAGACTTTACTATCCGTGCTACTTGAAGGACGCAGCGTCAGGGAAAGTCAGAGCTACCATACTACCACCTAGCCATGTCTAATACCGGCCAGGTTAGTGTTGGACACCAGACTGACAGTCCGCTACATTGTGCCAGCTATGCAAGAGCCGTTCTCTTTTCAGGTCGAGGCCACCGACGGCGCGGCACGGGCTGCGCGATTCACCACCCCTCATGGCGAGGTCCCGTTGCCGGTCTTCCTGCCGGTCGCCACTCAAGCGACCGTCAAGTCGCTCACCCCAGATGACCTCACCCACATGGGTGCCCCCATGCTGCTTTCGAACGCCTACCATCTCTATCTACGCCCCGGTGTGGAGGTGGTGCAACAATTGGGCGGGCTGCACAGGTTCATGGGCTGGGACAAGCCCATCCTAACCGACAGCGGTGGTTTTCAAGCCTTCAGCATGGGGAACCTGACCAAGGTGCATGATGAGGGCATTGTCTTCCGTTCGCACATCGATGGCAGTGAACACCGCATTAGGCCTGAGGACGCCGTTGTCATACAGGAGGACTTGGGGCCCGATGTGGCAATGTGCTTCGACCAGTGCATCGCATATAGCGCATCCGAATCGGAAGTTGCCGAAGCGATGCAACGGACCCACCGTTGGGCTGCTCGTTGCCGGGAAGCCCACTCAGCCCAACACCGACAGACACTCTTCGGAATCGTACAAGGAGGGGTCTTTCCTCATTTACGTAGTGAGTCCGCAGACTACATCACTAGCCTAGACTTTGGGGGGTACGCTATCGGAGGACTCGCTGTCGGAGAGTCCAAGTCACAGATGTACGAGGTGGTGGGCCAGGTGGCCTCTTTGCTTCCCGAGGACCGTCCCCGCTACCTGATGGGAGTTGGGTCCCCGGAGGACTTGGTGGAAGCAGTAGGGAGGGGTGTGGATATCTTCGACTGTGTGCTTCCAACACGCACGGCTCGCAACGGCGGTCTGTTCACTTTTCAAGGACGCATAGACATTAACAATAGTCGCTACCGGACCGACCCGAATCCAGTGGAACCCGGATGTGACTGTTACACCTGCATTCATTTCACGGCGGCTTACCTGCGTCATCTGTTCAAGAGCGGGGAACTACTGGGACTGAGACTTGCAAGCCTGCACAACTTGCGCTTCATTACCCGACTCATGGAGCAGATGCGTGCAGCCATAAAGGCAGGGCAGTACCAGAGGTTCCGACAGGCATTTATGGAACGTTACAGACCTACCAACGAGGCGGCCCGGCTGGCACAGTTTGGGAAGAGGGTGAAGGCCGTTCGGGGCTGAGTGTCCCTGCGAGGCAGCTTACGGGGCACCGCCTTTTGCGGCGAGGGTCAGTAGCTGCCGCCGCCTGCTACTGCGGGGACAATGCTGACTTCGTCGCCGGAAGACATGGGGGTCTCGGCGCCTTGGAGGAAGCGGACGTCCTCTCCGTTCAGATAGATGTTGACGAAGTAGCGTATCTCGCCTTCCTCGTCTATCAAGCGGTCACGCATGCCGGGGTAGTCCCGGTCGAGGGCATTCAAGAGATCGCCTAGATTAGAGGCCTCGGCCTCTACTTGATTCTTGCCATTAGTCAGCCGGCGCAACGGGGTAGGAATGTTTACCTGGACCGCCATTATGTACTAGACCTCCTCATGGCTGTGCCCCCCGGTATCCGACGGGCTCCCCACCACAACCTTCGATAACATTAGCCATCAATGACATCGCCACTAACGGGGTCGATTCGCACGCCAAGAGACCGTACCCATTCAACCCCACGGGTGATTTCCGAATCCTCGCCCTCCAACTCTAGGACGACCCACCCCATATCCTCTCGAACATCGGCGCGCCGGATATTGGTCACCAACTGATACTGGCGCCCCAGTTCGTAGATAACGGGCCGGGTCACGAGATTTGTGGGAAACGTGAACTTGACCCGCTGCTTACTCACGGCGGCTTCCCTCGTCCTCCTAGTTATGACCGTTGGAGCCATTATGGCTGTTGGAGCCATTCAGGGCTGCTTCGAAAGACCTGAAATTGGGAGCTATAGTCAGAGGGTCCACCACGCTTTCAGCCACCTCTTGGGTCTTGAGACCATTACCGGTTATGTAGGCCACAGTAAGGTCGTCCCGCTTGATGATACCCCGCTGCACCAGTTGCTTCAGGCCTGAAACAGTTACGCCACCAGCCGTCTCGGTAAAGATGCCCTCGGTTTGGGCCAACAGCTTCATCCCTTCGAGCACTTCCGGCTCAGGTGTGGCGCACGCGGTACCGCCAGACTTGCGGAGTACCCTGAGAGCATAGATGCCGTCGGCGGGATTCCCTATGGCGAGGGACTTGGCCACGGTGTTGGGCTTGATGGGTCGTATAACACTCTCTTCCGACTCGAAGGCATCCACGATGGGGTTGCAGCCCTCGGCTTGGGCCAAGTGCATACTGGCATGGACCGGGCCATCGACCAAGCCCAAATCGGCCATTTCGTTATAGCCCTGCCATATCTTGGTGAACATGGAGCCAGAGGCGGCTGGTACCACGGCGTGGCGTGGTATTCGCCATCCAAGCTGCTCGACCGCCTCATATCCCAGGGTCTTGCTTCCCTCGGCGTAAAAAGGTCGCATATTGATATTCACGAATGCCCACGAATAGCGATCGGCGACTTCGCTGCAGAGACGATTCACTTCATCGTAGTTGCCGTCCACTGCCACCAAAGTAGGGTGATAAATGGCCGCTCCGATGACCTTGCCCTTTTCCAAGTCTGCAGGAATGAAGACCACCGCCCTCATCCCGGCCCGGGCGGCGTGGGCTGCCACAGCGCAGGCAAGGTTGCCCGTGGAGGCGCAGGACAGGGTATCGAACTCGAACTCCAGAGCCTTTGTAGCTGCCACCGACACCACACGGTCTTTGAAGGAGAAGGAAGGGTTAACCGAGTCGTTTTTCAGGTAGAGATTGGTGAGGCCCAACTCCTCGCCGAGGTTCTGGGCCTTGACCAAGGGGGTGAAGCCAGCGGAGATATCTACCGGGTTCTCGCCGCTGGCGGGAAGAAGGTCTTTGTAGCGCCACATGGTGTACGGCCCGCGCTCAATGCTTTCGCGGCTGATGACCTTTCGGATAGCCTCGTAGTCGTACACGGGCTCCAAAGGGCCAAAGCAGAACTCGCAGACGTTCATGGGCTCTACGGGGTACTCGCGCAGACATTCCTTGCAGCGCAAGGCGTTAACAAAAGGCACTGAATTGTCCTTTCGATGCCAGCGGCATGGGGCCCCTCGCGGGGGCACGCAACAGTGCATGCTAACAAGGCCAGCTAGGAGTGTCAAATGACCGCTCATAGCTGGCAGAAGAAGCCTAACGGCCCGAAGCCAGGCTGCTAATCGTCGCCGATGACCGCGATGGCCTGTATCTCCAGCATCATCTCAGAGCGGGCCAGCGACTCTACTCCAATGAGAGCGCTGCCGGGGTAGTTGGTGAAGTAGTCCCGCCGCATTTCGGTAAAGCGGTCTCCATAGCGCATGTCTGTGATGAACACCGTCATGGTCACAATGTCTGCCAGAGTGCCTCCCGCGGCTTCCACATTAGTGCGGAGGTTCTCGAAGGTCCGGTGCACCTGTGCTTCGAAATCGCCAGCCAGGGAACTGCCATCAGCTGCGATGCCACCAGTCACGCCAGCTAGCCAAATGGCTGTCCCCCCTTTGGTCAATACCGCTCGCGAGTAGGCCCTTGTTTCTTCTCTTTCGCCCTTAACGTACTGCCTCGGCATAAATCCTCCCGATGCTCTCACCAGAAATTTCTCATGGGCCGATTGTTGGCCCCGTTGGCAAATCTATCATGGCTCGGTTAGCTCCTCAACGGGAGCGGAACCACCCGATGGTACAATTGCCAAACTTTCTAGTAAACAATTCACCCTTAACTCGGGTGGTCAAAGGAGACAGGTCATGGACTTGCAACTTGCCGGTAAAGTAGCACTTGTAACGGGAGGCAGCGTCGGCATCGGCAAGGCGACGGCTTTGCAACTGGCCCAGGAAGGCGTCGATGTCGCCATCTGCGCGCGTACCAAGGACACCTTAGACGCTGCAGCCACAGAGATTTCCCAGCAGACAGGACGCCGCATCCTGTCTCTGCCGACGGACACCACTGTACCCGAGCAGGTGAACGCCATGGTCCAGACCACCGTCGACTCCTTGGGACGGCTGGACATTCTGGTGAATAACGCTGGCAGACCGGGAGGACAAGCCACCGGCCCGCTGTCAGATGTATCCGACGAAGATGCCATGGAGGACATCACCTTCAAGTTCATGACCTACCTGCGGTCTTCCCGGGCCGCAGCTGAGCACATGAAGCGCCAAGGGTTTGGGCGCATCATCAACGTAGGGGGGCTGGCCGGGCGCAACGTGGGTACGATCGCAGGTGCCCGCAACTTGGCCATCACACATTTGACCAAGAACCTGTCGGATGAGTTGGGACAGTATGGCATCACCGCCAACGTCGTTCATCCGGGGGGAACGCGCACCGAGCGAACTGCAGCCTTGGTTGCTGAGGAGGCACAGAAACAGGGCATCAGCGAGGATGAGGCGGAGAAGCGGATGTACGGGCATACAGCCATCCGACGGATCGTGGATGCGGAGGAGGTGGCTTACCTGATCACCTTCCTAGCCTCGCCACTTTCGGTGTCGGTTACAGGCGAAGTCATTGCTGCGGGCGGAGGAGTGGGACGCGCACTGTACATCTAAGGGCGGATAGTAATCGAAAGGCTACTGACCCACTGATACGACACCCGTCATAGAGGGGTGCAGGGCACAAGCGAAGGGGAAAAGGCCGGCTTGGTCGAAGCGGACAGCAAAAGACTGGCCGGGGCCGATCAGCCCTGAGTCGAAAGTGACGGCTTCGCTGTCCAAGCCTGCTGTGACGGTGTGAGGTACGCCGTCCACATTGGTCCAAGTAAGGGTTTCGCCAACTCCCACATTCGTCGGTGTATAGCTGAAGTTCTCAATTGTGGAGACCGTGACACCAGCCTCAGGGGCGAACACGTCCCGTGCTTGACGCACCTCTTCGGTTGAGACTTGGGGTGGCACACTGGGGTTCCACATGCTGAACACACCCATGGGATTCTCATCCCATACCCATGCGTGAATCATCCAGCCGTAAGAGGGGAGCCATACACCGTTCTCCTCCGCACACTGATCGGCTGTAGTCGAGCGGGAGATGTTGTCGGGGCCGGTGCACAAACTGTAGTGGACGTGCCAATTGTCCAGCGGGCCTGCGAAGGCTTCAGGATGGTCGTCTCCTACCTGCTCGCGTGGCAGCACGAAAGAGGTGCCTACCAAACGCCAGCCAAGCTCCTCATCGCCTGCGTACATGAGTATTTCGGGTTCGGCAGGGTTGAAAAGTCCGTCCAAGGCGCGGACAGGGTGGATAAAATGGGCCCCCATGTTGGGAACGTCTTCGGTTGTCTGGATGTAACCCTCGCCTAAGGCAACCTGGATGTCAGCATACTTGGCAGTGGCATCCCGGACTGTGTCCAACTGGCCCACCAGTTCTCCAAGTTGATCGTAGGACATTCCGAGTTCGTCCAAGGGTCCCTTGTTTTGGTGTATGGCTTTGAGTTGCTGATACGAGATGGAGGGCCGGAACTGCTCTCCTACCGGGCCCTCGACCAAGGTAGTTATCACCTCGCCTCCCACATCTTCGAAGACGTAATGGGAGAAGCCAAACGCACCAGCTGCTCCTTCCGGCACAGCCATTGGAGGCGCGGCGTCCAGACTCAGTTCTGATGGTTGTTCCAACTGTTGTGGCGCCGAGAGCACTACCGCGGCAGGTGGTGCAGGAGTGGGTTCCTCACCACAGGCCATCGTCATGGCAATCAGCAGTGCCAAAGCCCCAGTCACGGAACCAAGCATTGCAATCCGGCGGGCCTGTCCTATACGGGATTGGCTCTTCATGCTATTCCGATTATACCCGGTCAGCGGTGGCGCATAGCCAGGCTGCCCCCGAAGTAGAATAGGTCATTCCAACGATTCATGCGGGCATTGCTATCCGTGGGAGGACGCAGCATGGCAAAACAGATCGAGGTGATACACACCGCCGACCGGAATCCATCCATCAACCTTCCCTATGCACCAGCGGTCAAGGTCACGGGAGGCTCGACGGTCTACCTAGCAGGAGTGACCTGTGTGCCCATCTACCACCATCATCCCCACCGGCCCGAAGAGTTCGATAATATACCCGATGACATGGCGGAGCAAACCCGCATGGCACTGGAGAACGTGAAGCTGGGGCTGGACGCCGTGGGGGCCAGTTTCAACGACATTGTGCAGGTCACCCGATACCTGACCAACATCGACGAGCAGGACCAGATGAATGATGTGTGGTGGGAGTATTTCGGCGACCACCGGCCGGGGACTGCAACCATCGAGATTACGCGCCTCGCTGCGCACCCTCGCCTGAAGGTGGAGTTGTCGGCGATTGTGGCAGTGGACTAGCTTATCGCCACTGCCTCACTGTACTCAGGAACGGGTGCAGCGTTCTCAGGGAACAGTTGCCGTTCTTCAATCCAGCGGTGGGTCTCCTCGTACATCTCTCGCGTGTAGGGTTCAAAGATGAGGCGCTCCCCAGGGCCGAAGGCTTGTACATCTACCATGCCATGGTACTGCTCCGGAAGTTCTCTCATGTAATAGTGCTTGTAGCGTGCTAGGTCCAAGTCGATGTCTCGTTGGGCGCGGCGAAGGGCTTTGAAGTACTTGGCCACGTCGTCGATGTCGGCATCAACAGAGAAGAGGAAACCGATCATGAAGCTACAGTCCACCAATTTTCGGTAGCCCTGTTGCTCAATCACATAGTACTGGGCGGAAAATACCTGTGCTGCGTCCACTCGCTTCTGCAATAGCAGCTCCAACCGGCTGTTGGGGCCACCCACGAATTGGAGCTTGATCTGCTCACTCGGAAGGAACCTTTCCAAGGCCATCAGGGTGGAGAAATGGCTGCCGGAATGGTATCCAACCGACACCTCCACTCCGGCTAGGTCCTCGGCGCTCTTCATCGGAGATTCGGGAGGCACAAAAATCCCTGCAGGCGTGATGGAGTAGGCGTGGCCCCACATACGCCCGTGGCCCGAGGAGGAGGCCATGTTGACCGCCCAGTGGCAGGCAGAGCTGACCTCGACTTCGCGTCCGCGTTCGTAGGACTCGAATGCGCCGTCCTTTACCTGCCGCACGGGACCAGCCTGTTGGACGGCAGGTTGCACGGTAGCCATACCATGGACGAATTCGTAGTCGAGGCCCTCGTCCTTGAAATAACCCTTCTCTTCCGCCACCCACTCTTGGAGGCGGCCGTGGGGCTGGATGCGGAACAGACTCATCGCTTTCCTCCCAACTGACGCTTACGGCTGGTTACCAGCCCAATGCTTCCTTCACGAATACGACCGTTGTCCTGTCAGGGCGCCTCTCACTCTCAAAGATGGTGACCTTGCCCATGGCCGAAGGACCGTGCCCATGTGCAGGAGACCATTCCTTGTGGCGGTCGAAGGCGTACCCGTAGGTGCGTGCCAAGGCGTCTTCGAGGGTGGGTACCACTTTCTGGGAACCGATAACCCACACCACGTTTTTGGCACCGAATACGTAGCTGCTAAGCTGGCTGCCTGACGCACTGGCTATGACCACATGCCCGGTCTCGGCCACGGCTTGCACGCTTCCCACCACATATTCAGGAGTGGAGCCCAGAGTACGTGACAACTCGGCTCGCTCGTCGAGTGTAGCTGCTGCTTGAAACCTCGCTGCCAAACTCTCGTAGGCCCCGCCTTCTGAAACGTATTGCGTAAAGCCAACATCGTCCAGCGTCTCAGAAGTGACAGCCAGCACCTGAGCTCCTTTAGGCACAATCTCTTTCAGCTTTTGCAGTGCTTCATCGCGGTTGTCGACGACAAAGACACTCACGTTGCGGGCTTCCAAGGCTTGGGCAGCGCGGGCTAGGGCCTCGTTACTGGCTAAGCGCCTAGGGTCTTCTGTAGACATGCGAACCGTTACCTCTCGTCAGGTCTGCCCACCCAGACGGCCGTGGACTCGGTTGGAATATGCCACGCGACACCAAAGGTTGCAAACAAAGGGGGGCACTGGCAGAATAGGACTGCTATGCGACTGGGTGCTTTTGAAATTAACGAACCCTTGCCCGAGCTGAATGAGCCTCATGTGATTGCCGTGCTCAGGCCTTGGATTAACGTCGGCCGGGTCGGCACCCTAGCACTCTCCCGCTTGGAGCAGCACTTCGGGGCCAAGGACCTGGGACAGCTGGCTCGGCCAGGTGCGTTCTACGACTTCACGCGCTACCGGCCACGAACTCGCTTCGTGAACGGAAAGCGAGTCCTGAATATTCCGAACACCTTCCTCAAGTATGCTCAGCGGGAGGATGGCCAGGACCTTCTGTTCCTGCACATGCGTGAGCCTCACTATCTCGGCGAAGACTATTCCGAGTCCGTCATTGAGGTGATGAGGCACTTCGGAGCCAAGCGCTATTGCCTTATCGGCGGAATGTATGACGTGGTGCCCCATACCCGCGACCTTCTGGTGAGCGGCAGCGGCACGTCCCCAGACCCGGAAAGCAGGCTGCAAGAGTTGGGAGTCCGTTCCAGCCGGTACGAAGGTCCTACGACTATCACCTACATGGTCACCCAAGAGACCGAGCGGATGGGCATGCAGAATATGACTCTTATCGCCCGTTTGCCTCAGTATGTACAGCTAGAGGAGGACCACGCGGGGACAGCCAAGCTGCTGGAACTACTCGGCGGCTTCTACCCCCTGCCACCCGACCTCGCCGATGTCGAAAAGGGGCGCCGCCAGTATCAGGAACTCACCGCTGCCGTAGAGCAAAACCCTGAGGTCAAACAGGTACTGAGCCAGTTGGAGGCGCAGTACGATGCGCAGGAGACGACCACCGGAACGACTACCGGCGAGGCGGACGTACCGTTGTCCCCCGAACTGGAGAGCTTCTTGCGAGGTCTGGAGCAGGACTTAGGCAGCGATTCGGCCTAACCCATCACATCAAACCCAACCCGCTACCCTACTTGGGGTTCTCATTCCATGGACACCACAGAAGCCATTACCGAAATCGAGTTGCACCACCTGTTCTCGCAAGCCTTGGCTGCGGACAAGGGAATGAGACTGCTGCGCGGCTTCAAGCCGAACCTGTCAGGTACAATGAATGTACATAAGGTCTTCGTGGCCGCCAGTTGCGAATGTGGCACAGCAGCCGTCCTTAGCGTTGAGGTAGAGCAGAGCAAGAGCTATCGCGACGTGGAGGAGGCACTGCCCAGCTTGGTGGAACAGTTGAGGCTCCGGGAACGGGCCTTCCGCAAGATGCCGTGTACAGCACATGCCCAGATGCGGAGCGGTGGACTGGCCACGGGGCAGATGAAGACGCCTGAGGTTAGCGAGGGATAAACATGGCACGCAAGCTGACCATGGAACAGGCCATGAAGGGCACCATCGCCTTCTCTGAGAAGTATGTGGAGAGGGGCGATTACCAGTTCTTTCCAGAGCCCGATGTCGTCAAGGTAGTCCAAGAGGGCTTGGCGAAGAACCAAGTGGAGTTTGGCTACCGCTACTGCCCTTGAATGCCTCTCAGTGGCGATCCCGTTGAGGACCGCAAGAAGATCTGCCCTTGTGACCGTCACCACGAGGACATAAAAAGAGATGGATTCTGCATTTGAATGTTCTTCGTAAGCGAAGAGTTTCTTCGCAAGTTTGAAGCAGGCGAGGATTTCGCCTCTAGTTTGGACGAAGCAGTGCAGCCCGGTGAGGGGCTGTTCGACAACTACGAATCCAAAGCGGAGCACAAGCGGCGCGACCGATCCGAAGGGGAAGGTGAATAAGATGCCGGAGATTACTGTCTACACGTCCGATGGTTGAGGGCCCTGCCACATGGTGAAAGTGTATCTTTCACGCAAGGGTATCTCCTTTACCGAGCATAACGTCTCCCAAGAGCCCGATGCCCGAGAGACGCTCTTGGGGTTGGGCTACCGCGCCACGCCAGTCACCGTGATTGGTGACAGCTTGGTCGTTGGCTACAACACGGGCAAGATCGACGAGGCTCTGGCGGCTGCAGGCGCATAGCCTGCAGCGCCTAGTCATCGCGCAACAAACGAAACACCGGGTGCAGGGCAGCCTCAGCCGCGAACTCCGCCAAGCTGGAGTCTGGGCCTGCCCGGAAGAACTTCCGCGTAATGGGCTCACCCCTGTAGTAGTCGCGCAGGACTGCGCCGCTGATGTTTGGGGTGAGTTCTTCAGTGGCCGTAAGGTTCAGGGTGGTCATTCCTCGTGAGAGCTTTATCCGGCCGGCGGCCCTCACGTTCTTGACCCATTCCCGCTCACCATAGGGACAGACCAACCATCTTTCTCCATCCTGGACTACGACAGACACCGGTATGGTGTGCGTCCGCCCACTGCGCCGGCCCTTTACGGACATCAAGTGATACTTCTTGGGCGGTAGGCCAAGGCGCACCCACAGCTTCACACAGGCATTGAAGCCGCGCTGTAGTGGGGTCAGCTTGTAGCCGCTAGCCATGGCGCGGACTTCTCTAGGCCGAAGCGTCCCGTTCCATGAACTCTCGCACCATCTGAATGGCGGGATCGCGGTCGTAGATGTTTATGAGAATCTGGGCGTTTCGGACTGCGTCTCCGGCGAAGAAGCGTTCGTAGTGCAGTTGGCGAGAGCCGAAGGCACTGCAGGATACGTCCCATGCTAGGTGGAAGAGCTTGGCGCGTTCGATGGCTTCCATGGTGTCGGTGGCTAGGTAGCGGTCCAAATCGGGGCGCAACTCGCTATCAAAGTCGGCCTGGCCTGGGAGGGCCATGAGGCTGCTGGAGCCGAGAAGGTGGATGACCTCGGCTATGCGCGGGTAAAACATGCGGGCATACATGTTCTCGCCAACGGTCAACGGAATCCGGGCAGGGCTGATGACGCCCCATTCATCAGGGCCGGCATCGACCTCGGCTGCCCGTAGCAGGGCTTTCTCCACCTCCAAGTACATAGCCAGTTCGCCAAGACGCTCTTGGACATGGGGCTGGTCGTCGTTGCTCAGGGCTTGGGTCATCATGGTGGCCAAGCCTAGGAGGAACTCGGACTTGGCAACGATTCGGGTCATAACCTGCTGGAAGCTGTGGACGATCCAGCCGGTGCGGAATGACATCTGGTTGCAGAGGTCGATGTCCCGGTACAGAAACACTCGCTCCCAAGGGACGAACACATCATCGAAGAAGACAATGGCGTCCATTTCCTCGAAGCGGGAGCCCAGGGGGTGATCGAAGTGGGAGCGTCCGTAGTCGAAGCTTTCGCGGCATACGAACTTCAAGCCGGGAGTATCGCAGGGGATGGAAAAGGAGACGGCATAAAGGTCGGCGTCGCTGGCGGTCTGGTGGGAGCGGGAGGGGTAGACGGCAATCTCATCGGATATGGGGCCTAGGGTAGCGAGGACGCGCGACCCGCGGACGACGATGCCGGCATCGGTCTCCTTGACTACCTTGAGGGCGACATCCTCGGCCAAGGTGTCGGTGAGGAAATGGGCGGGGCGGCGGCTGCGCTGAGGGTTGACCAGAGTATGGGTAAGGCACAAGTCCTCTTCCCGCATCAGTTCGTAGTAGCGGACGATGTTCTCACCGAACTCAGGGCGGCCTTGAGCGTAGTAGGCGGCGGCACCAGCCATTGCCACGAAGGAGACGTTGAGGAAGTCGGGCGTCCGGCCCATCATCCCGCCGTGGTATCGGGCCCAACGGGACATCGCGCGCCCTTTACGTTCGATGTCTTCAACACATTCGGGCATGAGGAAGGACATACCGACACGCTCGCTGGTGGCGGGGGAGGCATAGGTCATCTCGTCGAGGGTTTCGGGGTCGTGCTGCATGTCGTAGAGGGCGGCTATGGAGAGGGCCCCATTGCGGAAGCCGGGATAGGTGGTGACGTCTGAGATGCGTTCGCCGCCTATGCGTATGTCTCTCGGGCGCTCCCGAAGGCCTTGAATGTACTGGGCGCCAGTGCGTGCCGGCATAGGTTGCCTCCTCGCCCTTACTTGAAGACTCGAACGAGGCGATTTCGGAGGACGCCCAAGCCTGTGATTTCCAGTTCTACCAGATGGCCGGGCTGCAGCCATTTGCCGTGCTCCAAGCCACAGCCGAAGCCCACGGTGCCGGAGCCGAGGACATCGCCGGGGTAGACGGTCTCTCCCATGGAAATGTGGGAGATCATCTGAGGGAAGCTCCAGTTGACCGTGGAATACATGCCGTCGGACCACACTTCGCCGTTGATGCGGGCGATCATACGGGCATTGGCTGCATCGAACTCATCGGGGGTCACGAGCCATGGGCCCAAGGTGGTGGCGAAGTCCTTCCCCTTGGCCGGACCGAGGCCTACCGACATCTCCTTGGCCTGTATGTCCCGGGCGCTCCAGTCGTTCATGATGCAGTATCCGCCGATGTACTGGTCGGCATGGTCCACGGGAATGTCGCTGCCCTCTTTTCCGACGATGCAGGCAAGTTCGAGTTCGTAGTCCATCTGCTCGCTGTAGCGGGGCCAGTAGACGAACTCGTCATGGCCGCCGAGGGTGCGGTGATTGCCCTTGTAATAGACGGGCAGCTCGTACCATGCGGGGGGAATTTCGAGGTTGTTGCGTTTGCGTGCGTTGCTTAGGTGCACCTCGAAGGCAAGGAAGTCTTTGAGGGAGGCGGCCTCGATGGGGGATAGGAAGCGCAGGGAGTCGAGGGCCCAGCGGGTAGCGTTGAACTGAGAGAGGTCTTTGACGGCGTCGGAGAGGGCGCCGTTGCTGTCGGTGTTGTAGCGCACCAGTTCGACGGCAGTGGAGGGGTCTACGCGCAGGCCAAGCTGCCGTACGACTTGCCCGGCGTCGAGGATTTGCGAGTTGGCCTCGTCCACTATGCCGATGGTGGGACCTTCCTCGCCGGGCAGCCGAACGCGGGCAATCTTCATGGGCGGTTCTCCCTAGGTAGTTGTGTGGGGGTCATGGTAGCAGAGGCTAATGGCCGCCGTCACGCGTGCAAACGATCGGGAGGAACGGAGGGGGAGCGTGAGAGGTGGGGGAGTGGAATGTCACAATGTCACACGGTTTATAGCTAAAATAATTTTTTCGTATCTGAGAATTGTGACATTTGTGACATTTCCCTAGCTGGCCAGATACGGAAATGGTGTGACATTTTTTCGTATCTGAGAATGTCACAGACGTCACGCTTTTGTGACATTTGTGACATTTTCGTAGCTGGAGAAATGTCACACTGTGACATTTTGGGAGTGGCCTCCTGAATCCTGATTTTTAGGGCGAGTGCATCCGCAAGAACCGCTTCGGGGGTCTGGCCGGACCCGGGAGGAGGTCTTGGGGAGGCGGGCTCCGTTGTGTTCTGGAGATTGTTCTAATGGTAATGGGGGCGGGAGGTGGGTGTCAATGGGTGAGTGTCATGGGGGGGCTTTGCTGAGGGTGAACGGGATGGGGCTTCTGGATTCCGGCCTGCGCGGGAATGACGGATGGAGGGCAGGCTGGGGGTGGGTGAGTTCCGGGGTGGTACGGGTTATGTGGGTTCCCGCCTGCGTGAGAACGACGGAGAAGAGGAGGCAGGCGGTGGTAGCTTGCATGGTAGTATGTGGCCGTGGAAGACGTACTGGTTCGAAGGCCGTATTGGACCATCTATTTCCTAGTATATGTCGCCGTTGCCGGGATCCTGTTGGGGCTGTTGTGGGGAGACCTTGCCAATGAGCCCTCTCTTGACCGGATGGTCTTCGTTTCTGCTATATTCGGAGTAAGTGCTGGCGCATCTGCGGGAGTCGCCATCCTTTCGGAACTGGTTGGAAGTGCAGTCATGCTGATAATACCGGCGACCTTCAAGTGGATTAAGGACAAGGGCCGCAAGGAAGCCATCGCAGAGAACAATTCCGAGTGGGATGCGTGGCTTGCCAGATACCGGGAGGCGCAAGCCAGCGGCGAGGAGTTTGAGGAGCCTCCGCCGTCGGCTCGAAATGGGCGGGATAACCGCTGAGCGCCGATTGACTAGCGCAGTGGGGGGGTAAAGCTGCTGACAGCCGAGTGCGTAGGAGCGGAACCATGTTTGAACTCAGTCGGCAGATGACCGTGTACGATGAAATGCGCGCTAACCTCGAGGCCGATCACTTCGGTAAATGGATCGTGATGTATGATGAACAGCTTGCTGGCACGTACGAATCCTTCGAGGAGGCGGCTGAGGAGGCCGTGTGCCGCTTTGGGCGTGGGCCGTATTTGATACGGCAAGTTGGTTCAGGCCCAATTACGCTGCCAGCGTCGGTGTTGTACAGACAGGTTAATGCCGACCGCTAACGCGGGTTTCGGCGGTGGGACGGGCCCGCGGGAGTTAGTGCAACTCGGACCCACGCTGCAAGTTCAGATTGGATTTGATGTCGGTTTCCGGCCGGGAAGTCGATCACATCCAGTCCTGCCAGCCAGTCTTCATCCTGCGTTAGTGGACACTGGCGCGACTGAAAGTTGCATCGACTCGGACTTGGCTGGTCTATTGAGACTACCCATAGTAGATCAGCAAACAATTGTTGGTGTGCAAGGTGCAAGTACGGCTAACGTATACCTCGCCCAAATTCATATCCCGGATCTGCAAAGGACATTCTACGGCAGATTCGCAGGTGTCCATCTAGCTGCAGGGGGACAGCAACACCAAGCCTTACTCGGCAGAACGTTCCTGCGAAATTACGTCATGACCTACGATGGTCGGTCAGGAGCAGTGAGCATCAGCGACGACTAGGCGTAGTGTGGTGGTCGGGGCGGCCGGGTTCGAACCGGCGACCTCGTGGTCCCAAACCACGCGCGCTACCGCTGCGCCACGCCCCGTGGGTATCTATTGTACGACGGCGGAGGGTGATATGGGGTGGTGTGAGGGCTAGTCTTCGGGGGTGACCACTGACTCGGGAGATTGACCGGAGAGGACGCGGGCGATGTTGCCATAGGCGAAGTCGGCGGCCCTCTGGTTGGTCTCCTCGCTGGTCCCTGCTAGGTGGGGAGTGATGAGGACGTTTTCCAAGTCGAAGAGCGGGTTGTCAGTGGGGGTGGGTTCCTGCTCGAGTACGTCCAAGCCTGCGCCCGCAATCCGACCATCGACCAAGGCGCGATGCAGGGCCTTCTCATCGACGACGGGGCCGCGGCAGGCGTTGATGAGGTAGGCAGTGGGCTTCATCAGGGCCAATTCGCGGTCGGAAATCATGCCGCGGGTGCGCTGGGTGAGGGGTACGTGGAGGCAGACGAAATCGGACTCGCGGAGAAGCTCGTCGAATTCGACGGGTTCAGCGTTCAGGCGCTGACGGATGTCTCCGGGGATGTCCACGATGTCGTAGTAGATAGTGTTGGTGTCGAAGCCGGTGAGGCGCTTGGCGACCTGCTGTCCGACACGGCCCAATCCAACGATACCCACGGTCTTTTCGGTGATTTCAGTGAGGGTTAGCGGCAGACCCTCGCGCCAAGTGCGCTGGCGGCCGGCCTTCTCCCACTGGTGCATGGTGCGCTTGCCGAGGCCGATCATCAGGGCGAGGGTGTGCTCGGCTACGGCGATGGCGTTGGCGCCGCCGTTGTTGGCGACGGGGATGCCCATTTCGCCAAGGCCGCGGACATCCAGCCGGTCGTAGCCTGCGCTGAGGGTCTGCACCAACTTGACCCTGGGGCAGTGCTTCATCAGTTCGGGAGAGACATCGGCGGGGAAGGCGATGATGGCGTCGACATCTTCAAGAAGTGGGGTTTTCTCCTCGTCGCTGAGGGCGTGGTTGACGAGGAAGACATCCCATCCCTCGGGGGCGATGCCAATCATGAACTCAGACCGGCGAATGTCCGAACTGACGATGGCTACTCTAGGCACTAGTATTCACCCCCATCCCAACCTTCCCCCTCAGAGGGAAGGGGTTCTTTCCCATTAGTCATCGATACCGTGGATGGCGCGGAAGACCTTCTCCGGGGTGATGGGCGTCTCGATGTGGCGCACTCCGTATTGAGATAGGGCGTCCATGACTGCGTTGGCGACGGCTGCGGGGGCGGCCACGGTGGGAAGCTCGCCCACACCCTTGGCGCCGGTAGGCGTGAGGGGAGAGGGTGTTTCGATGGTGTCGGTGACGTAGGTGGGCGACTCCTCGGCGATGGGCAGGGCGTAGTCGAGGGCGGTAGCCGTCAGGGGCTGGCCCTGCTCGCCGAACTGCATGCCTTCCACGAGGGCTTGACCGATGCCGGGGCCGATGGCGCCGTGGACCTGGCCGTCAACGACCATGGGGTTGATGACGGTACCGCAGTCGTGCACGCCAGTGTAGTGGAGCACCTTCACGTCGCCGGTGTCCCGGTCCACTTCCACGATGGCGATATGAGCAGCGAAGGAGTGGGGGTTGTAGTAGGGGACTCCCAAGTGGAACTTGTCGTAAAAATCGAGACCAACCTCCACGTTGGGAGGCAGGAGTTCTTCGTCAAAGGCGGAAGAGGCGAGTTCGGGGAAGGTGACAGTCTGGCGGGGATTGCTGGGATGGAAGGCCTGCCCCTCCTCCAAGACAACCTCTTCTGCGGGGCAACCAAGCTTGTGGGCGGCGATCTGCGCGACCTTCGCCCTAGCCTGCTTGGCGACCACGGACATGGCGGAGCCGCCGACGGCCATGCCACGGGTGGCGCCTGTGCCACCGCCATCGGGCACTACGTCGGTGTCGCCGTGGAGAACTTCCACATCGAAGGGAGTGACTCCCAATTCGTCGGCCACTATCTGGGCAAAGCAGACGTCGGAGCCTTGGCCATGAGGGGAGACGCCGGTGCGGGCGACGACCTTCCCGGAAGGTTCGATGTTGAGCCAAGCGTCCTCAACCCTCATCTCACCGGCTGCGCCAGCCATCTTGACGACGGTGGCAAGGCCAACGCCAATCAGGGGCCCGCTGGAGTTCTTGCTGGCTTGGGCTCGCTCGCGCCAGGCGTAGTAGTCGGAGAGTTCGAGGGCGCGGTTAAGAGACTTCTCGTAATCGCCCGAGTCGTAGGTGATGCCCGTGGGCGTCTGATAGGGGAAGGCGTCGGGGGCGATGAAGTTCTTGCGGCGCACCTCGACCGGGTCCAAGTTCAGTTCCCGGGCAATCAGGTCCATGGTGCGCTCCATGCAGTAGGCGGACTCGGGGCCGCCAGCACCGCGATAGGCACCGCTGGGGCCCTTGTTGGTGATTACGCCGACGACCTCCACGCGGGCAGCGGGGGTCCTGTAGGGGCCGACGATGCGGTGGCTGGAGGTGTAGGGAGGGGTGGTGGTGGAGTTGCCGCAGAAGGCACCGCCGTCGACGATGTTCTTCATGCGTATGCCGAGGATGGTGCCGTCATTCTGGACGGCTGCTTCCATGTCCACACTGTGGCCACGTCCATGGAAGGTGAGCATGTTTTCCTGACGGTCGGCTATCCAGTTGATGGGCTTGTGAAGCCTCATGGCGGCGAAGGCTATGACCAAGTCCTCGGGGAAGACGCCGCCCTTCTCACCGAACCCGCCTCCCACGTCGTTGGTGATGACGCGTACCTTGTCCCTGGGCAGCTTCAGGAGTTGGACGAGCTTGTTGCGGACACGATGGGCGCCCTGGGTGGAGGCCCACACTGTGAGGAGGTCGTCGTCCTGGGAGTGGTAGGCCACGCAGCCACGGGTCTCCATGGGGAAGGGGGCGATGCGCTGCACGGTGTACTGCTGGCTAACGATGCGGTCGGCCCGGGCAAAGGCGTCATCGAGACCCTCGCCCTGCCGGTCGTGATATTTGCGCATGGTGACGTTGGTACCCAGCTCCTCATGAACGGGGACGGAGTTCCCGTCCGCACCCTCAGATGGGTCAAGGATGGGACGGAGCGGTTCGTACTCGACCTCGATGAGTTCCACGGCATCGCGGGCGATGTAGCGCTCGGAGGCGATGACGCATGCGATGGTCTCGCCAACAAAGAAGGTCTTGCCATGGGCCAAGGCGGGGAGGTCAGGCACGTCGAGGGTGTCCATCTCCCATTCTTCAAGCTGCCTAGCCTCCATGCCCGCTATTTGACCTTCCAAGTCCGCTCCGGTCACCACCATCTCCACGCCGGGGAACTGACGGGCCTTGGTGGTGTCGATGGACTTGATGATGGCGTGGGCATGAGGGCTGCGGAGGAAGGCGGCGTATACCATGCCTGGGAGCTTGACGTCGTCCACGTACTCGCCCTGTCCAGTGACGAGACGAGGGTCCTCAAAGCGCTTGACCGGCTGGCCGATGTATGGCATTTCAATTCTCCTTCAACCGTTTCAGGCGTTACGCTGGGCGTTTCAGGCGTTACGTTGGGCGTTTCAGGCGTCACGCTGCGGTGGCAGCGTGGGCAATGGCAAGCAGAAGCTGTCCTGTGGCGCCCCGCAGTATATCAGCCCTGCTAGTGGATTCGGAAGTTGGCACCCCTTCAGCCTTGGGTGCGCAGGGCTTAAGATACGGCAAGCGTCAATGTCATGAGCGGGCGTCATGACCGAAAGGCGAGGAGCAATATGCCGGCCCGAACGGGCGCGCAGTACATACAGGGCCTCAAAGAGCGGGACATGGAGGTCTGGATAGACGGCCAGAGAATCACCGATGTAACGACGTTCCCTGGGTTCCAGAACGGCATACGGACGATGGCTGCGTTGCTGGACATGCAGCACGACCCGGTGATTGGCGATGAGATGACGTACGTGTCCCCGACCACGGGCGAGCGTGTGGGGTTGTCCTACTTGACACCGACGGAGAAAGGGGACTTGGAGAGGCGCAGCGTGATGGTGCGCCATTGGGCACTGGCCAGCGCGGGGATGATGGGGAGAACGCCGGACTATGTGAACGTGTCGCTCATGGCGATGGCTGCCGCAGAGGGGTATTTCGCGCAGGGGCGTCCCGAGTTCGGGCGCAACATACGCAACTATTTCGAGCACATCCGGGAGAACGATCTGGTGCTCACCCACTCGCTGGACAACTTCCAGCGGAACCGGTCGCCCCTGCCGGAGCACCGTGCGCTGTTTGAGGAGCGGATGCTGCATGTACGCAAGGAGACGGATGCGGGTCTGATCGTGCGGGGGTGCCGGCGGCTTGCGACGCTGGGCCCTATATCCGATGAGGTCGCGGTGTATCCCGTGGCGCCGCAGCAACCAACGCAGCACCCGGAGCGACATGCTCTCGCCTTTTCCATACCCAACGACACCCCTGGTCTGAAGATGGTGTGCCGGGAGAGCTTCGACTACGGACGGTCGCGTTTCGACCATCCTCTGGGGTCGCGTTTTGAGGAGATGGATGCCACCGTTTTCTTCCATGACGTGTTGGTACCTTGGGAGCGAGTGTTCCTGTATGGCGATGTAGGGCTGTGCGACGGGCTTACCCGGTACACCAACTATCTGACCCATGGGGACCATCAAGCGGTGATGCGCCAGATAGTGAAGTCGGAGTTCCTGTTGGGGTTGGCCTGCCTGATGACGGAGACGCTGGGGAACGAGGACCAGCCCCATGTTCAGGAGCGGCTGGGCGAGTTGATCATGTACTTGGAGGTGATGAAGGGGGGGCTGCGGGCGGCCGAGGCGGAGGCGTATGTGGACCAGTGTGGAGTGCTCACGCCGCCCTATGCCAAGGTCGCGTCGGTGAGGACGCTGTATGCGCGCATCTTCAACCCACGGATGATTGAGGTGATACACCTGCTGGGTTCGAGCAGTCTGATGGCACTGCCGAGCCAAGCAGACTTCGAGAGCGCTATACGCGACCAGCTTGATCGCTATCTGGCGACCGATACGTCCAAGGCCATCGACCGGGCCCGTCTGTTCCACCTTGCTTGGGATGTGTCGTGCAGTGCCTTCGGGTCGCGGCAATTGCATTATGAAAGGCATTTCGCGGGGAACCCGGTGGGGAGCGCCCAGGTCGTAAATGCCGCCTATGACAAGGGGCCTGCGAAGGAGTTTGTGCGGGAGTTCATGGGGTGGGGCTAGGCAGACCAAGCTCCATCCCGTTGGGCTCGCTCGATGATACCCGCGATCGTTTTCTTCCTGTATGCGAGTAGCTTGTCGACCTTTGATTCCCAATCGTGCGGAACCACTGGATCGTTCCACCGCAGGTTACGATACCAATCCGGGAGAAGGGATTCTTTGAATCCGCTACGTCCGTTGAGCGGAGCCTCCCCGTACAGTTCCACAAATCTCTTGAAGAAGACCGCTTTGGTCGTAGGTGACTTATCCGTTGGTCTAACCATACCCTCTGGGATGAGGACAATATTCCCAGCACACGTAAACTGCCCATGTGGTTGGAGCTTTTCCTCGACAGTCGTGAAATAGTCGCGTTCAAGACTGAGTTCCGACCCTTTGTGAGCGAAGATATGCGCTATCTCAAACTGATCAAGGTGTGCGGCTTTCCAGTTAGGCCCGTTAAACGGTTTGCCGATGGCGAGATAACACCAGAGGTGACGCGGGAACGCGTTGTCATCGATGATTGCTTTTTCGTTGGGGTTATATTTGCGGCGGTCTCCACGCCCAGCCACGTACCGTTTGACTCCTGGGAATACACACGCTGACCCTTCGAACAAATATTCACTAATCTCTATTCGGTTCCCGAAGAGTCCCTTAAAATAGCTGTATTCCTCTTTATTTCCTTGTTGGATACGGTGCAAGACATCTGGATGCACAAAATGCGCTAGTTGAGCTAGTATGCTGCAAACATTTTTTTCAAAGTCGGCCAACTTGTTCGGTACGAACGCCATGGGCTCTCCCTATCAATCTAAGATTTCTTGCGCCCTACGTTGCGTCCCTCATAGATACCCCGAAGGAACTCGTCTACGTCAAACGGCTCGCTGGCCCTCACCACTGTCTCAGGGTCGAAAATCTTTGGGTTGGGATCGTTGAGGAACGCTTCCAAATCGAATGGCTCCCAACATGAACGGTCGCTTCGACTTGCTCCACTTCAACACTGACCCATCGGTCTTGCTTGTTAAGGTGACCACGGCCGCTCACTTCCACATACCGTGTTGCCAGCCTCGCGATCTCGTCGTCAAGGGAAGGCTGGAAGTGTAATCGGACAGATTCCGAGCCAAGGCGATGTAGCTGCGCAGTGCGCTTGTCCCAATTCACTTCCTTCAGCCAGCCATGCAGGAGCGCCTCAATCGGTCCCGTTTTCGTTGTCTTCTTGTCCCCCATAGTCGCCTCCTCCGGCGAAACGCCGACACGGCCTTGGATTTGAGTATAGCATCGACCTTCACGCCCTACCGGCGTGCTTGACGGCCAGATACCCGAAGGTCATGCCTCCGCCCAGTTCGCAGCCGGCTTGGTAGCCGATGCCGTAGTAGTGGGCTGCGGTGCTGCCGCAGGCGTAGAGGCCGGGGATGGGGTAGCCGCGCAGGTGGAGGACTTGGGCGTTTTCGTTGGTCATGACGCCTGCTGAACTGGTGGCGGTTGGGGTGAGGGGGAGGCCGTAGTAGGGGGGCTGATCGTGGGGGCCCATGTTGGGGTTGGGTGAGTTGGTCAGGTCGCCGCTGACGGAATTGGCGAAGGGGAACTCGCCACGTCCGAAGTCTTCGTCCTTGCCTGCGCGGGCGAAGCCGTTGAAGCGGGCGACCGTGCGTACGAGGCCGTCTCCATCGACTCCCAGTGTTTGGGCCAAGCCTTTTATGGTGTCACTGCGGGTGAGCCAGTCCGGGGCTTCGCTGCCGGGGAGGATGCTGCCCAAGCCGTATTTGTCCATGTAGGTCTGGTCGAATATGAGGAAGCAGGGGACGTTGGGGTAGCGGTGGCGGCGGGTGTCGAAGTTGCGCAGGGCCACTCCGACCTCTTGGCCGATGGACTCGTCGGAAAAGCGGTTGCCGTCGAGGTTCACCAGTATGCTGTGGGGGAACCCGGACTCGTTGTTGGTGGCCCCGCGGTAGAGAGGGCCGCCGTCGTGGGTCTCTCCGGGAATGGCGTAGACGAGGTCCTGCTGGAACATGGGGGTGAACTTGATGGCTGCGCCGACCTCTCCGGCGACGACCAAGCCGTCCCCTTCGATGGTGGGAGGCAGGACGGACTTGCCACTGTGGATTTCGTTGAAACGCTCCGTGAGGGCGGCGTTGCGGTTGTAGCTGCCGGTAGCAAGGACCACGGCGTTGCGGGCCTTGATATGGAGGTCGGTGCCTGCCTGTTTTGCAACTACGCCCACGACACGGCCGTCTTCCACTACGAGGCGATCGATGGGGGTGTCGGTGTACATGGGGATTTCGCGCTGGAGGGCGGCGTGTATGAGGTGGCCAATGAGGCCAGCGCCGAAGGTGCGGATATCTTGGTCGATGCGCTGGCGGATGAGGTCGCGGTCCCAGCCTTGGGGTTTGGCGCGCCCGCCCCATGCGCCGATTTCTTCGAAGGTTGCGCGGTGGGTGACGGCAGGGGCCACGCGCAGGCGGTCGCGGTCTGCGCCTAGGGAAGCCGCCTCGAAGGGCTTGACCTGAAGGTTGCGTCCCTGACCACGGGAGCCGGGGGCCATGCCGTGGTAGTAGTCGGGGAAGTTGGGGACGGCATAGAAGGGGATGCCGACTTCGTCGCAGAAGAAGCGCAAGACGCTGGGGGCGTTGTCGATGTAGGTGCGGAGATTGGCATCGTTCTGGTGGCCTGCGCCGAGGTGCTGGAGGTAGGCGAAGGCTTCATCCCGGGTGTCCTGGACGCCCAGGGCGGGGGCGAGGTGATTTTCGCCGACCCAAACTATGCCATAGGAGTAGGTGGTGCCACCGCCAAGGACATCGGCTTTCTCCAAGACGATGGCCCGCTGGCCTTGGGCTTGGGCGGAGATGGCGGCGCAGGTGCCTCCCATGCCGGAGCCGACGGCGACGACGTCCACTTCCATGTCCCATGAGGGCATGTCCCAAGAGGGTTGAGCCATCAGGAACCTCCTCGATTAGAGGTTTTCGCGGCCAGAGACCTCTGGCATTTTGTGGCATTCCTATGGCTGGACTCTGGCATTCACTGGCCTTTTTCGTAGCTGTATGCCAGAGGGTCCGGGGCTGCCCGGAAGGCAGTCTTGAAAACAGGCTGGGGACGACGCTTAGGGGCCAGCCACCAACCTTGTGTGCAGGATAAGGGGTGGGGAGGGGGCAGGCAACGGGGTAGCATCATGGGCTGAGGCGTCGCCAACAGGACACACCACGCTGATGAGATACGCTGAAGTGGGCCTCAGGTTTGACGCCAAACGCGAGAATATGATATAAAACCAGTTTGCAGCCCGTGATCATGTTCGTGGAGGTCTCATAGATGTTAGGACGGTATGTCCCAAGGCAAGGCCTTATTGGACTTTTGATTCTTATAGTAGCTGTCATCGTTGCCTGCGGAGGAGAGGCGGAACCGGCGGACACGCCAGAGCCAACCGCTACTCCAGCCGCGGCTGCCACAGATGCAGCACCCGCAGCCACTCCCACGGCAATGCCTGCCGAAGACGCAACAATGCCAGACGATGCAATGATGAAGCAGAAGGGTGGCGTGATGAACACCATCGCCTCCAACCCTCGCAGCTTCTTCGACCCGCACACCACCGACGACCCCCACCATACCCTGTGGCCTCTGTACAGTGGATTGGTGAACTACGACTGGACCCAGCCCACCATAACTATCGTGGAAGACTTGGCCGAGAGTTATGACGTTTCCGAAGACGGGCTGACCTATACTTTCAAGCTCATACCCGGCGCCACCTTCCACGACGGCAGCGCTCTTACGGCTGAAGACGTGGTCATGAGCATGAACCGCCACTACCAGCATCCCTCCTACGAGTCTGCAGTGGCCCCGTTCTTGGAGAACTGGGTTGCCGACGGGGGCCTGGTAGCCGTCGACGATCAAACAGTGAGGATGACGCTCAAGGCGATACGGCCCGACACCTTGGCCGTCTTCGCCAACAACAACTTCGCCGTCTTGCCCACCGAGCTCATAGAGGGCTTTGGTGGGTCTTCGGGCGAAGGACAACTGACTGACGAGACCATGACCGTCGGCAGCGGTGGCTTCATGTTCAAGGAGCATCAAGACGAGCAATTCTTTGAGGTGGAGCGGTTCCCCAACTACCACCGCCCCGACCGAATCTTCCTCGACGGCGTCAAGCAGCTCCTTTCCCCGGATGAACAGGTGCGCAACGCTTGGATTCTCACCGGTGAAGCGGACATGTATTGGGGCATCGGCAACAGCCCTGCCCAGCAGTTGGAAGCTAAGCGGCAGAAGCCCCAGTGTGAAGCAGGACAGATGGAAGACTGCTTGAACTACGGGGCCACCAGTGGTACCCGCTTGATGTGGTACATGCTGAACCCCTCCTTCGAGCCGTTCCAGGACTACCGGGTACGCCGGGCTTTCTTCCTGTCCCTAGACCGCTGGGACGTGATAGACAAGATCGAGTTGGGCGCTGGCGAGCCCATCATCGCAACGCCTCCCGACTTTGGAGGAGCTACCCTGGAGGAGATGGAGCAGATTCCCGGCCTGCGCCGTGACAAGACGGAAGATTGGGCCGAGGCCCAGCGCTTGCTGGAAGAAGCGGGCCATATGGGTTTGGAAATCCAGTATCTCCAAGCAGGGGCTCTGGCCACACGTCAGTCCACTGAGATATACGCTGATGGCCTGCGCAAAGGCGGGTTCACGGTGTCGGCAGACGTCCCACCCGACGACAATGAAAGGCAGCGGCGAGAGAGCGTTTGTGACTTCAACTACATCGTCAGCCGAATCGCACCGGACTATGCCGACCCTGGTGCCTACTTGGTGATGTGGGAAGAGGGTCAGGCCCAGAACCGCTGCGACATCCCCTTCCCCAAGCTGTGGGCTCTCTGGGACCAGCAAGCTACCAGCTTGGACCCGGATTACAGGGCTGCCCGTGTGGGAGAGATGGAAGAGATCCTCATAAACGACGAGGAAGAGGGCCTCTGGGCCATGTTCACCCACACCTTGGGACACCCCTACACCTACAGCCCCCAGACACACTGGGACCCCCCGAAGATACTACGTGGCTGGGGACGCTTCTGGGATATCTGGAAGGAGCAGTAGTCCTAAGGGAAGCTTCTCGGTATTGGGAGCAGGTTGACAAGAAGAACAGGGAGTGGCCCAATAGCCACTCCCTGTTGATTTGCATGGAGGGCACTCCTCCCGGTGGTACCTTTTCATGTGATTCCGGGCCGTCGATTCCTGTCTCGTGGAAGTGACGGGGAGGAAACGGGAGAGACGACAGACGCCGGCGTTGTTAAGGAGCGGTCGTGCGGAACTATGTAATCCGCAGCTTGTTGAGCGGTATATTGCTGCTCTTCTTCATGTCCATCGTGATATTCGTCTTGGTGCGCATCATACCGGGCGATCCCGCTTTGGGCATTCTTGCGGCCAAGGCCTCGGCGGAGCGGGGTATCGACCCGGTCAGGCATGCTGAACTGCGGGAGAAGATGGGCCTAAACGAGCCCATGATCAAGCAGTACGGCATCTGGGTTTCCGATACGCTCACTGGAGACTTGGGCAACTCGGTGGCCTTTCGAGACAAACCCGTACTCTCAGTGGTCAAGGACAAGTTTGCGGTTACGCTACAGATAACGGTCGTCGGACTGCTGATGATACTAATCATAGCCCTGATTCTGGGAACCACGGCTGCGATACACCAAGGATCCATGCTGGACAGCATCGTGCGCCTCGTAGCCGTTAGCGGCATGGCCGTTCCCAATTTCCTCGCGGGCACCCTCATCGTCTATTTTTTGGTCAAATACTTCAACTGGTTCCCGCCTGTAGGCAACTTTGCCCTGTGGGAAGACCCTTGGCCAGCATTCCAGCAAATGATCTGGCCCGCACTGGCTCTGGGCTTCTATTTCAGTGCTCTGCTGACGCGCATGGTGCGCAACACCATGCTGGAGGTGTTGCGGGAGGACTTCATCCGCACAGCCCGTGCCAAGGGACTGCCCTCCCGCTTGGTGACCTTCCGTCATGCGCTGCGCAATACGATGGCCCCCAACCTGACAATGTACAGCCTGCTGGCCCTGAACCTCTTGGGCGGCTCGGTTATCGTGGAGAACATCTTCAACGTGAAGGGCATGGGGCAGGCCTTTGTTCTGGCCTTGAACTTCCGTGACTATGAGTACATCCAAGCTACACTGCTCATCGTTGGGGCCTTGGTGGTGCTGGTAAATTTGGCGACCGATCTCGCATACGGGTTCTTCGACCCGCGAATTCGCCGGGACTAGGAGCGAGAGGGCATGGAAGTCAATCGTACCGATACGCTGACCGGGCAAAAGGGTCCGGCTGCCTCTCGTTCTCTGCGCCGGCTGTGGGGCTTGTTCAGACGCCAGCCCGTGGGAGTCATCAGCGGCTTCATACTGGTCGGTCTGCTCATCTTGGCCCTGGCCGGTCCTCTGATTCAGACCCATGACCCCATAAGCACCGGGGCCGGTCATCTGTTGGCCCCCAGTGGAGAGCATTTCCTCGGCACAGACCCCACGGGCCGCGACGTATTCAGTCGCACCATCGGAGGGGCGAGGATATCCCTTTTCGTCGGGGTGGGCGTGCTGGTGCTGGTTACCGTCGTTGGCACAGGCATCGGCTTGATAGCAGGCTATGTGGGGGGCATGGTCGACTTGGTCCTGATACGCGTCGTCGATATGTTCCTCACCATCCCGACGCTCTTGCTCGCCTTGGTGATCGTGACCGCGTTGGGGCCGTCGATACCCAATGTGATACTGGCGGTCTCGACGGTGCAGACGCCGAACCTGATACGTCTGGTGCGCTCAGTCGTCCTCTCGGTGAAGGAGTCGGACTACGTGACCGCGGCCCGTGCCGTCGGAGCGAAAGACATCCGCATACTGTGGGCGCACGTACTGCCCCAGACCTTCGTGCCGGTCATAGTGATGGCAAGCGTTATCCTGCCCCAAGCGATCATAGCCGAGGCCAGCCTCAGCTTCCTCGGCTTGGGCGTTCCCCCTCCAGAGCCGTCTTGGGGCAAAGACCTAGCCGATTCGCGTTCTGTGTTAGCGACCGCCCCGTGGTTGTGGCTGGCGCCGGGGGCGTTCATCGCCGTGACCGTGCTGTCGGGGAACATGTTCGGCGACATGCTCCGGGATATACTGGACCCACGGCTTCGCGGCCGGTTGAGGGCATGACCTGCGAGTTGTGAGGCTCGCCGGGCTGTCGCTGGCAGCACTGGGCATCGCGACGCTCCTGATTGCCCTGCTTTTCATGGTGTTGGCCCGGGAGGACTTGCGTCAAGTGGACCTCTGGGAAGGGCCCATGGTCAGCAAGGCTGAGCGGGGTGGAGACGGGGAACAGGTTGAGGGGCTGGAGACGGTGTTCGAGGCCGAGCGGGACAAGGTGAGGAGCGAGCGGCGGATGTGGGGATGGGTTGCGGGTGCGGGGGGTGTGGCGGCGGTGCTGGGGGTGGGAGTTGCTTGGGCAGGCTCGCGAGCATCGAGATGGAGTGCCCCACGGGGACCGGCGTCTTCCACATAGACCCGCGCGATAATTCCACGCATCTATAGCGGTCGAGCAATGGTCAGGGGCACGGAGTAGCTAGTAATCGCGGGTGTCGCTACCTACCATAACAATCTGTTGACACGGTTTGCGGCTGTATGCTAGCCTGCCCGCCAAATCGCTGCCAGTGTGCTATTGGCGGGCCCGTCGAAAGCCAACAAAATCCGTCTTAATAGCGTCGATTATCGAAATTAGGGGTTGCCATCCAACCCAACCGGGACCCATTCGGAGGCGACTTAGGACCCACTAGGCGAAGTGCCTGGCCACAGAAAACCGAATATCTAGTGGAGGTCGTATGGCTCGCGGAATTATCGTATTGCTCTTGGTGATTCTGGGTTCTCTCAGCCTCATCTTCGTAGCTTGTGGCGAAGAGGCGGCCCCCGAGGAAACGCCCGCGCCCACTGCCGCACCTGCGCCAGCGGGCGACGCGGCCACGCCTGCTCCGGCCACTGCAACCACCGCCCCTGCAACGCCGGCCGCGGCCATCCCATCGCCGCCTCCAACTGTCGCGCCAGCTACTCCCGTGCCCACGGCCATTCCGGTGGCGGAAGAAGCAGCCGAGATTCTGCGCGGTGAAGAGCTGGCTGACCTGGCCCTGTTCGGATGCTGCCAGGATGCGATCATTGAGACGGGCGGAAGTTCGCACGGGACGTTCACTGTGGCGCAGCACTTCACCCTGTCCTCCCAGTGGCTGGACCCGCAGCAGCACATCACCGCTGCCACCCAGCAGCACTATGACTACATACTGCATGACGCCCTGATAAAGCCAATGCCCCAAGGGCTGATGACGTATAGCTTGGCCGAACTGGTGGAGATGAGCAGCGACTTCCAGACGGTCGGGTTCCGCCTGCGGGAAGGCGTAACATTCCATGACGGCTCTGCCCTGACCACGGAAGACGTGAAGTGGACATACGAGAACTATGCAGGCTTCCGGGCCAGCCTGTTCCAAGACCGGCTGGATAGCAGCCGTGCGGACGGCGGCATTGAAGTGGTCGACGACTACACCATCATATTCCACTTCAACCAGCCGTTTGTTGACTTCCTGAACGTTTACAACGGTGGGGCTGGCGGAATTGGCTGGATAGTGCCTTCGGACTACTACGAGAGCGTGGGATCCGAGGGCTTCACTGCCGCCCCAATAGGCGCCGGACCGTTCAGGTTCGTTGAGCAAGACCCCGGAGCCGAGTTTGTTTTCGAGGCTTACGGGGACTACTGGCGGAAGGTGCCTGCCGTGCAGAATCTCGTCATAAGGGGTATAGGCGGGCCTCCGACACCCCGCTTGGCTGGACTGCTTTCGGGCGACCTCGACTTGGCCTACGGGTTTACCGGCCCCATTCTGCCTCAAGTCCTGGAAGCTGCCGAAGCTGGCGACCTTCGCTGGACGCCAAACTACTCCTCTTCCTGGGTGCTCTTCTTCCCCAACTATGAGGACCCCGATAGCCCGTTCCACAGCAAGAACGTTCGCGAGGCTGTGAGCTTGGCAATCAATCGTCAGTTCCTCAGCCAACTGGAGACGCAGGGAATTGCCCAGCCGTGGGGCAACTGGGTGCCGCCCGACGTCCCGGACGTGCTGGACCTGCCACAGGGAGCCTATGACCCCGAGAGGGCCGCGCAATTGCTGGCGGAAGAGGGCTATGGCCCCGACAACCCGCTGAAGCTGGATGGGTTTATCCCCTTCAACCCGTACCTCAGTATGGGGGAGACCATCATCGGTGATTTGGGGTCGGTGAACATCCAAGTCGAGATGGAGGTCTATGAGGGGCCTGAGTACAGGACCAAGCGCTCGCAGGGACGGCAAGGTTATGATGACAACCGCACCATCCTGAAGAGCATAGGTCTGCTGGCTGGGCCTCAGATGACGACGGCCTTCGTCTATGCCGACTGCCGGTCTGCGTCCTCTCTGGTATGCGATGAGGAGAAGCTGCAGCCGATACTCGAGAAGTATGAAACGAGCTTGGACCCGGCAGAGCGGGTGCAACTCAGCCATGATTTCCAGAGGGCCCTGCATGAGGACTTCCATATAATCACCCTGTATCTGAACCCCTTCGTGCATGTCATCGGACCTAATGTGTTGCCCGATGACGACACGTATCACTCCTACTGGGACAGCCCGCTATCGGTCTATGCCTGGCCTTGGGAAGACTGGGCCGTAAAGAACTAGATGAAAAGTGCCTCGGAGGGGACTCCGAGGCACTTCAAAACGAGTCGCAGGTGCGGAAGAGCCACAGCTAGACCGCACCTGCGCGTATCATCAGGTCAACCCGTCCGGGGGAGCGCCTCCGGCTAGCAAGAACGCAGAAGAAGGTAAGACGTGCAAAAGTTCATCCTGACCCGTGCGTTCTACAGCATAATCACCATCTGGTTGCTGGTGACCATCATCTTTGGCGCGGTACGCCTGACGGGCGACCCGAGCAAGATGATGGAGGATGCGGGGGTCGACGCTGACTACGAGCAACGTATCAAGGCGCGCTGGGGCCTTGATGACCCTGTCCACATCCAGTACTTCAAGTACGTTGGCAACCTGCTGAAAGGGGACTTCGGCACTTCCTTCCACGATAACCTGCCGGTCACCGATATCTATTTCGGAAGGCTGCCCAACTCCCTGAAACTGGGCTTGGCCGCCTTCATCATATCGATTGGGTTGGGTGTCCCTCTGGGGATGCTCTCAGCCATGAAGGTCAATACTCCGTGGGATAACACGGGCAAAGTGTTTGCCATACTTGGCCTGTCCGTGCCCAATTTCTTTGTTGGACTAATCCTCATTCTCGTGTTTTCGGTGGCCTTGGGCTGGCTGCCGCCCATAGGAGCAGGGGACAGTAGACTGGAATGGTTCGGCCCCAGCACATGGGGCTTCTGGTTTTTGGACTGGCACCACCTGATAATGCCCGCGTTTGCGCTGGGCTGGTATTTCTCGGGCAGCATGGTGCGCATCACTCGCTCCAGTATGCTGGAGGTCATGGGCAGCGACTATATCAAGCTGGCCCGTCTGAAGGGCGTGCCCGAGTGGGTCATCATGGCCAAGCACGCCCTGAAGAATGCCATGATTCCGGTCCTGACGCTGGCAGGATTGAACTTGGTGATCATGGTGAATGTGGCCATCGCCATTGAGGTGATCTTCGACTGGCCTGGAGTTGGCAAGCTGCTGTTTGACGGCATGGTCAACCGCAACTTCCCCATGGTGCAGGGCGTTGTATTGATGGGCGGCTTGATGATAGTGGTGCTGAACTTCCTGATTGATATCACCTATGCTTGGGTTGACCCTCGAATCAGGCTGTCGAGGTAGGTGAGAGAATGGCTGAGATAACTAGCCGAGTTGGCTTACCTGCCATAGGCCGGGGAGTGCGCCTTACGTGGGGGTTCCTGCGTGAAGCTCCCACGATTCCCACGGTCATCTTGGGCATCCTGGTGTTCGTCGCGATTTTCGCGCCCCTCCTAGCCCCACACGACCCGCTGGAGAGGGTTCAACCCACTGCGGAAGACTGTCGCCTCGCCTTCGGGTTCGAGAATTGCCCCGCTATAAACGAGCGCCCTCCCGTTGGATTTACTGACAGACTGACGGTGGCAGGCCAAGAGCGCATTCGACACGGCAGTTGGGATACTCCTCTTGGGACTGATTACCAAGGCCGCGATATGTTGAGCCGCCTCATGTATGGGGCTCGCATTTCCCTGCTTGTATCCTTGGTGGGCACGCTGGTTGCCGGGGCAATCGGCACCGTTCTCGGGGTTGTCGCGGGGTACTTCGGCAAGTGGTGGGACGTGGTCATCATGCGCATAACGGATGCGTGGTTGACCCTGCCCACGCTGGTGTTTGCTATCCTTCTCTCAAGCATGAAGGACAGCAACAGCATTTGGGATATTGTGGTTATTCTTGCGGTGGTCTTCTGGAGTCGTTATGCGCGCTTGGTGCGCGGAGAGGTGCTGACACTGCGAGAGCGTGACTTCATCAGGCTGGCCGAGGTCAACGGCGTCAGCAAAATGCGCATCATGGCTCGCCACCTGATACCCAACGTTATGAACACGGTGATTGTGTTCTTCACCCTGATAGTGGGAGTCGCGATTATCATCGAAGCCAACCTCAGCTTCCTCGGGCTTGGCATACGTCCCCCGAACCCTGCGTGGGGGCTGATGATCCAGCAGGGTCAGGATGCGCTGTTCAAGGGCAACTGGTGGCTGGCGGTATTCCCCGGCCTCTGCATTGCGCTATTGGTGCTGAGTGCCAACCTGTTCGGCGACTGGATGCGGGTACGTCTGGACCCGCAGTTGCGGAACCGGTAGGAGCCTTGTAGACAGGGGTGTCAGTCTTCTTGGAGGCTCGTCCCAAATGGGGCGGGCTTCCAAGCGTTCACGGCAAGATATCTTGTGCAAAAGGTTAGGAGAGGGCTGTGGCTCCAATCCTAGAAGTCAGAGACCTGCAGACCTATTTCTTCGGCTTTCGCGGCACCCGTGTGGTGAAGGCCGTGGATGGGGTCAGCTTCACCCTGGAAGAGGGTGAGACCATGGGCTTGGTGGGCGAGTCGGGTTGCGGCAAGACGACCACCTGCCATGCCATAGTGCGGGTCCTGCCCGGTTCGGCACGTATTGTCGGCGGCAGCGTATATCTCGATGGCGAGGACTTGGTTACGAAGCGGGCCAGCGAGATGCGGGAGATACGGGGACGCCAGATTGCATACATACTCCAGGACCCCATGGCATCCCTCGATCCCCTTTTCTCTGTTTATGACCAAGTGGCCGAGCCTGCCTACTACCACCGTTCACTGAGGCGAAGCGCGTTGAAGGAACGAGTGATTCAACTGCTCGGCTTGGTGCGGATACCCTCGCCGGAAGTGCGGATGAGGGAGTTCCCTCACCAGATGAGCGGAGGGATGCGACAGCGCATTGTGGGCGCCATCGCACAGGCAGGCGGGCCCAAGGTAATCATCGCCGACGAGCCCACGACCAATCTGGATGTGACCATCCAACTCCAGTACCTGAACCTGCTCAAGGAGTTGCAGCAGCAGACGGGGGTCGCGCTGATTTTCGTGACCCATGACCTCGGCATCATCGCCAAGATGTGCGACAAGGTGGCGGTGATGTATGCCGGCAAGATTGCAGAGATGCAGTCATGCCGGGGGGTCTTCTACGAGCCGAAGCACCCGTATACCAAGGCATTGATGGACTCCATCCCCAAGCTGGGCAGCAAAGAGCCCCTGTACGCAATCCCCGGGGCCCCACCGGATCTTTCAGCCCTGCCTCCTGGGTGCAGCTTCAGCCCCCGATGTCCCCGGGCCCAGGAGAAGTGCTTCCAGGAAGAGCCTGAAGACGTAGACATGGTCAGTCAGTACAACGCGCGCTGCTGGTATCCGATCCAGGGGGACTAGGAATATGGCCGAGGCTGACACACTCCTCGAAGTCCGGGATTTGAGGAAGTACTTCCCAGTGGGCGGCTTTCTGAGCGGCACTAAGGGTTGGGTCAAGGCGGTCGACGACATCAATTTCTCCATCTCCCGTGGTGAAACGTTGGGAGTGGTGGGTGAGTCGGGCTGTGGCAAGACCACTACCGCCAAGCTGGTCTTGGCAGCAGAACCTGTGACCTCGGGAGGGATTTTCTTCCAGGGCCAGGACATCGTCGGCCTCAAGCCCAAGGACCTCATGGAATACCGGCGCAAGGTGCAGGTCGTCTTCCAAGACCCGTTCAGTTCCCTCAGCCCGCGACTTCGTGTAGGGGAAATACTGGCCGAGCCAATCATCACCCATGAGCAGGTCTCTCGGGGAGAGGTCAACCGGCGTGTCGGAGAGTTGCTGGAACTTGTCGGCCTGCGCCCGGACATGGCGCGTTTGTTCCCCCACGAGTTCAGTGGCGGGCAGCGCCAGCGAATCGCCATCGCGCGTGCCTTGGCCACCAATGCGGAGCTTATCGTGCTGGACGAGCCGGTGTCGGCATTGGACGTGTCCATTCGCGCCCACATCATCGGCCTGCTGGAAGACCTGCAGAAGAATTTGGGTGTGAGCTATCTGTTCATCGGCCACGACCTCGCTGCCGTGGCCCATATCAGCCACCGCATCGCCGTGATGTACCTCGGGAAAATAGTGGAGATCGCAGAGAGCCTGGAGTTGTGCGAGAACCCGCTGCATCCCTACACCAAGGCCCTGTTCGCTGCCTCCCTGCCATCGCATCCCGATGAGGAGCGGGAGGAGATCGTGCTCACCGGCGAGGTGCCCAGTGCCCTCAACCCGCCTGAGGGATGCCGCTTCCACACCCGATGCCCCTTCGTCATGCCCCAGTGCTCCCAAGACGTGCCGGAACTCAAGGAGATGAGCCCCGGTCACTGGGTAGCCTGCTATTTGTATTAGCCCGCTATTTGCGTTAGGCTAGGCTCACACGCTTACTCCAAGTAATAGGCTCAAGGGCTATACACTGCATTCACCTGTCATTTCCGTAGGCGCTCTGGTTGACACGTGCACGGGGGCAGCTTAGCCGTTGCCGTGTGGTCCTTAGCTTGCTCCCAACTCCCGGAGGAGTTTGAAGAAAGTCCTCTAGCTAAGGGCGTTTTCCCTTGACTTTCGGACTCTTATGTAACTATGGTGTAGGGTGTGTCGGTGACATAAATTCTCGAGGTAGGAGACAGACGGATGAGATTCATTCGCAGACCGATGTTGCTTGTAGTTCTCCTGATCGCAGGCGCCTTCTTGATTGCCGCCTGTGCAGGAGAAATGGGTGACCGGGGCCCGCAGGGAGAGACGGGTCCCGCTGGCCCAGAAGGCGCACAGGGTCCGCAAGGTCCCGCTGGCCAAGATGGCGCTGCAGGCCCCCGAGGCCCTCAGGGAGAGACAGGGCCCGCAGGCCAGACAGGCCCTCAGGGCCCTCAGGGAGATACAGGCCAGGCAGGCCCCCAAGGCCCTCAGGGCCAACGGGGTGCTCAAGGAGCCCAAGGACTTCAAGGGGAACAGGGCGACCCAGGTGGACCGCAAGGGCCTGAGGGACCTCGAGGTCCTCAGGGCGAGCAAGGCATTCAGGGACCGATTGGGCCTGAGGGGCCCCAGGGCGCTCAGGGTATCCCCGGCGACCCCGGTGGACCTCGTGGAAGAAACCGGTCCTCAAGGCCCCGTCGGCCCGCAGGGCCCCGTTGGAGAGCCCGGTCAGCAAGGCGATTCCGGTCCCCAAGGGCCCGAAGGTCCTCAAGGCCCCGTCGGGCCGCAGGGACCCGTTGGAGAGCCCGGTCAGCAGGGTGACACCGGAGTTCAAGGGCCTGTTGGTCCTGAGGGGCCACAGGGACCCCAAGGACCCCAGGGATTGCAGGGCCCCGCAGGACTCAGGGGTGAGCAAGGGCCGCAGGGTGCTGTAGGCCCGCAAGGCCCTCCGGGTCCCACTGGCGCCCAAGGATTCCCGGGACAGCGCGGTCTCCAAGGGGCCCCAGGGCGAAGCCGGTCCCTTCGGACCCCAAGGCAGGCAGGGGCCTCCCGGTGTCAGCAACGCTAGGCTATTGGTAGGAACAAGCGCAGGCACAGCCGCTGATGAAACCGCCATCACCCATGAAGTAACGTGCACCGGTGGCAGGGTGGCAATAGGCGGCGGAGCCAGGATCCTTGGTGAAACCACCGATGACGCCCCAGCCGGCGTGGTGGTCGTAGCCTCCTACCCCGTAGGCGTTTCAGGCACCCCACAGGCTATCTGGAAAGCCGAGGCCATGGAGTTGCAGCCAACCGAGGACAGTTGGCGTCTACAGGTGATTGCAGTGTGCGCCGATGCGGCGGACGAGTAGCCGACTAAACTAGCGAGGCTTGAGAGAGGCCGGCCTTTGGGCTGGCCTCTCTGCTTTTTTCATCGTCCAGCACACTGAAGCCTGGGCATCATTGGTTTCCTGCAATGATTTTCGGCCCATCGGCGTGCAACCTAAGGCCCATCGGCGTGCATCCCGAGGTAGTATACTTGCGGCAACTTTCCCTGATTGCGGCCCCCGATAGCGGCCCTGTTGCGGGATGAAAGAGGAGCAAGCCCATGCAGTTTGGACTCCTGTATGAGATGCAGCGCCCTTATGACGACGAGATTGACTGGCATGCCCTGTACCAGGAAACCTTGGAGCAGTGCGAACTGGCGGACCAGGTTGGCTTCGACAACCTCTGGTTCGTCGAACACCACTTCCTGTACGGCTTTTCCGGCTCGCCGTGCCCTGAAGTGATGTTCGGGGCCCTCTCGCAGCGAACCAAGAACATCCGCATCGGCTTCGGTGTGTCCATTCTGCCCAACCATCACCCCGTCCGCATCGCCGAGCGCGCCGCCATGGTCGACCAGCTCACCAACGGGCGCGTGGAGTTCGGCACGGGCCGCTCCAACGCCTACGAGCAGACGGGGCAGGGCATTGACCCCCGTGAGACCCGCGACCGCTGGGACGAGGCCATACGCATGATTCCCCAGATCTGGCAGACATCGGGCGAGTTCTCTTGGGAAGGCAACTTCTGGAACGTGCCTCCCCGCAGGGTCTTGCCCCAGCCCTACCAAAAGCCCCACCCGAGGATGTACCTAGCCTGCACGCAGACCGAGAGCTTCCGCCTCGCTGCGCAGAAGGGTATCGGGGTGCTCTCCTCGGCATCCTACGCCGTGGACGTCTTGGCCAACCACGTGAAGGTATACCGCGATGCCATCAAGGATGCCGACTTGATCGGGGCGGAGATCAACGATTTCTGGGGCAACAACGTCCATTCATTCTGCGCCAAGGACGACCAAGCCGCTAAAGAGCTATGTGCAGAGTCGATGAAGACTTTCTTCGGCCCGGACAAGCCCTACATTGCGGGCCGCATCGGTGCCTACGAGGAACTGCTGGAGGCTTGGGGAGGCGTGCCGGAACACCTGAAGGCCGACTTCGGTCGCTGGCTCCGTCAGTCCGACGAGGAACACCAAGCCCAAGCCTCCGAGGCAGGCATCTCCTTGGATAGCGGCCCAGGGGCTGCGCGGGCTGCAGTGGCCGAGTTGGACGCGAACACACTGGCTGACCGCGGTGTCATCATCGCCGGCAACCCCGAAAGCTGCATCAAGACCATCAAGGACTACGAGGACATCGGCGTCGACCAAGTCATATTGATCATGCAGACCGAGACCATCCCCCACGACAAGGTAATGGAGTCCATCGAGCTATTCGGTCAGGAAGTCATACCCGCCTTCCGGAACGGCGGTAACGGCAAATAAGGCCAAAACAGCCCGCAGGCAACTCGACGGAGGACGAGCGAACCCGGGCAGGTGCACTTAGCGGAGGACAGAGGCTTCTTGTGATTCCCAGATCCTCGCACAATCGACCGAGGAGATAGCTTAGGGGAGGTGCTCAGGGTACTTGGGCATCAAGCAATTGGGTAAAGCAGGTTTTTCACTTTATGTTCCTTCTTCCCAATCCCGTGCGCCTCGTACCAGTGAACCTCAGCACGCATGAGAGTGCCATCCGGCAATTCGACGGTCGCCAATCCCTTCATCTTTCGCCACATGCGTGGCTGCCCCCCATACTCAGAGGCTAATCGATGTCGCTCCCTAACTGACGGACCTGTTGCGATGGTTTCGGTCCGTTCCAGATCACCAATGATATTGGGAACGCTCATACCCTGCCCTAGTCGGGGGTTAGAGATTCAAAAATTAGGCCGGAACTCCTATCCGTGGAGTTCCGGCCATGTAACGGGTTGCGGCCCTTGGTGCCGTATAATCAGTGATTGATACGTATATCCTGTCCTGCAACTGTCGCAGGCACACCTACAGGAAGGAAGTACGACGTGGGATACAAGTAGTCCTCTCCAGACTCGTCTATGATGCGAATCATCTCGTGGTTCTCGGCAACATGATCCGGAACGGTTTTATAGGTAGCATTTAGCACCAAAGACACTTGGTAACCTGCGGTCTGAATGCAAGTGACATACTCGCTAGCCATGTTCTACTCTTTCCAAGCTGATTGGGGCCCCGCGATTCTCATCCCAATCAAGCCTATAACAGGCACCCGACTGTATACCACAATGGCACAGGCTTGTACACTCATTGTACCAGGGTCGGATGGGGGGCACTTTTAGGCCCACCGGAGTTTGCCCACGCTCGCGTCATCTGGAGGCGGTAATTCCAACAAGTGCGATTGAAGATATGCTTGGGGAGGCTGGTACCCACGCTATAAGGACTGTAGCAGGTGGTACCCCTAATAGTACTGTAAGACGAACCTTCATGTGGACTATTGTGCTATGAGTGCTGACAGAATAGGATGCTCACCACTTCCTGACTAGGAGAACTCCCACCTTTCGTAGTCGACACTGTCAGAATTACTCACTGTTGACCTCTATCCCGCTACCTATCCCCACCTGCCTATAGGGAATGTCTACTGACCGCATCAATTAGAGGGGATGAGCGACGAGGCTCCAGTAGTCGCTATGCCGCCACCGATGCCCAGCCCACATCAGGGTACCCCCCGACGAATCCCCGGAGAGACGCTTCAAGCCTTGTCCTCCGCGTCCTTGATGGTCTTTCCGAACCCACTCCTCCCGACTCACCAAGGCCAGAATCGTATCCTGCCGAATCACGCTTCCGACGTGTACCCACCTCTCGCCCCATAGTGCTGCCCTCCTACTTCACGAGACCGTTTTTTCGCAGCCTGCTGGTAGTGACACCCTTGTGGTGCGATGGTACGATGCCGTTGCTGCCAACAGACCGGGGTTACGAGACGCGCCGTCTAGGCGTGAGATTGAATAAACTTGGAGAGCCGCACGATGACCCGAACCAAGGATACTGCCTTGCTAACGCGCGCGTTTAGGTCGATACCCCCACAAGTGGGCGCCGCTTAGATTAGTAGGGTTCGACAAACATCGTTTGCAGACAGTATGCCCGCAAGCCACCACGAGGGCGTTCGCGCCCCAACGCAGCCATAAGACCGCAACAAGTTTGATGTCCGTAGCGAAGGGAATGCCCCACGGCAGCTGGTTGAGACATCGTGGGCACACTAACTTTGATGGATTCTACGCGATCTAGTTTCGAAGAGTAGGCGCTATGGTCACAAACGGCGTGGGTGCAGTATATACACCCTCAGGACTAGCTGAATGGACTGCCACCCAATTGTTACGGTACGCGCCCCCCACCGCCCTGCGTATCCTTGACCCTGCCTGTGGCGATGGTGAACTCCTATTGAGCATCTCTCAAGTCTCCGTTCAGCCAGTTGAACTGCGAGGTATGGACGTGGACTCAAGCGCCATTGCAGTTGCCTCAAATAGAATCAAAGGTTCTGCCAGCTTTGCTGTGGTCGACAGCCTACGACCTGGAATCTTAGATGGTATGAGATGGAAACCCGACGCTATTATTGTTAATCCTCCTTGGGGGCGCCCCGACAAGCAAATCCGAGTCCAGCTACAGGCTGCAGGTTACGAACTGGCTAAGGGACAATTTGACTTGTATGAGATTTTTGTAGAGCGCCTAGTCAGGGGATTCTACAATGTGCCCATGGCCTTCATTCTGCCAGACTCCTTGTTCCTTCCTGAACACACCAGGCTCAGGAAGTTCCTACTGCGAAACACCGAGATACTCTTCTTGGCACGGCTCGGCGAAGGCCTCTTCCCTGGAGTCTACCGTGGCACGGTGGTCTTGGTTTTACGCAGTCACCCTGTGCAGGATAGCGACGTTGAGTGCTTTCGCCTACAGCCGGAAGGGAGAAACGCGTTCCTTCGAGAAGGAGCCTCTCTAGAAGCAATGAGAAAGTCGCAATCCTACAATATCTCACAAAAGAGCTTCGCCTCGAACCCTAACGCAGAGCTGACCTTGGATGTCCGTACAGGAGAATCGGCCGTATACAAGATGCTGGCACAAGGCACTATGCACTGGAGTGACTGGCTCTGGATGGGACGCGGCGTAGAGATTGGTAAGAGCGGGAAAGCGCTATTGTGCAATAAGTGCCATAACTATCGCGCCGTACCCAAAAAAGGCCTGGCGTCGACGCCAAAATGCCATCATTGCAGTGCCACTTTCCCAGAGGGGTCTCGCACGCATCAGATAGTCCAACACTACAACGGGTCCAGTCGAGGACCAGAATGGGCCTCGATTATTGTCGGAGAGGACGTGGGCCGTTATTGCTGCGTGCCATCGCGAGAGGTATTGATCAATTTACCGGGAATTCGATACAAGGACCCGCAGATGATGCGGAGCCCTAAACTTCTGGTCAGGAAGACAGGTGTTGGAATTAGAGCTGCGGTTGATCGCGTAGGGGCACTGACGTTACAGACCGTATACCACTTCATCCCCAAAGCTGGCGTACCAGACACTATCTTGGACTATATGGCGGGATTACTCAATTCCAAGACAATGTTGGCGTTCCACCTCAGGTGGTCGGGGGAAAGCGAATGGCGTTCCCACCCGTACATTACACCCAGCACAGTCAAGACGCTGCCGATTCCATCACCTTTCAAAGACGGAACCACTTTGGGTGACCGAGCAACTGAGATATCCGCTCTTGCGCATAGGCGATCCAAGGGAGAAGACGTAGAAGCGAGGATAGAGTCTCTCGTACAAGACCTCTACGGACTTACCCACGCTGAGAGACAATGGGTCACTGACGTAATCGCGTCTGCTCAATCATTGCGTGGAATTCGTGAGATGCGGGAACCAGCCATGGTAGGAGCGACTATTCCATAATGAGGGGCCTATAGACCAGCAATGACCACAAGCTCGGTTGAGTTCACTCCATTGCCTGCTGGACCATTCGCTACTGTGGTTGCGGATCCTCCATGGGACTACAGCAAGAAATTATCTGGCGGGGGCACTAGTGGATATAGCCCGGTACACCCATCCAAGGGTGGTAACAGGGGTGCCGCTAATCACTACGCTACCCTGTCCTTAGATGAACTATCTCAGCTGCCGGTGCATGAAATAGTTGCAGAGAGAGCCCACTTGTACATATGGACTACCGGAGCATTCATCGTTGAAGCTCACCAATTGGCAGAAGCTTGGGGCTTCTCTCCCAAGGGTGTTATCCCATGGGTCAAGGTGAAGAGGAATGCTGCCAAGCATGTACAAGAAGCCAATGGAGACCTGCATGCGGCCGTCCGTATGGGCATGGGCCTCTATCTTCGGTGGGCATCGGAATTCGTAGTATTTGCAGTAAAGGGGAAACTGCCCACCCTTCGTCATGATGTGAATGGAGTTATTTTCGCGGAGCGCCAAGCCCATTCTGAAAAACCCAGCGAGCTGTATACGTTGATTGAGGCAGTTTCTCCAGAGCCTCGGATCGAGTTGTTTGCCCGAGCTAGGAGGCTAGGGTACTCGGTGTGGGGCGACGAGATCGATATGCGCAAGCGCCCCTTGCGGCGTCGTAAGAACACTCACAGCCAGAGGATGCTTATACCAGAATTCACATAGCAGTCTGCCCGATAGGTAGTATGTGATTTCATAAGCGAAGGCAAGGACGATGACCGTGGTCCAGATTGAAAGTATCTGGCACCGGAGGATAACCGCCGGTGACTTCTTTCATATCGAACGCTCGAGCTCTGTCGGAGCCCAGAGCGGGGGTGGGCAACGGTTCATCGACATACCTACTACAGTTCAAGCAGGACTGTTCACGATGCTCGGCCTCAACGCACCCAATAATGTCGATGACGAGTGGCCCCCTGGCGTCGTGGACGCGAGGGTTATAGGAGACCCGTCTACGTCGAAACCTCTGCACTTTGACCATAATCGAGGGAACGACCCTCGATACCGTATCCGGAACCAGAATCGTCAGTCCCCAGAAACAGAGCGTCACCCGGCTTGGACTGCGGCCTATGGATTTCCACAAGCACCGGACGATGTCGCAACAAGAGAGGAGGCCGCAACTTACCTTGGAGGCGCAACGCGGATCTATCTGGTGAAGAGTATTACAGGCGAGTACTTCGCCGGGCATACCCGCGGGACATCAATGCCTAGTTCTTGGCCAGAAGGAGCTGGGCTTGAAGCCTTGTTCGACCCCAACACACCTGGTGGCCTGATTCCCTTTCGAGCTGGCGTCAGCATCATTGATATTCCGCCGGTAGTACATAGGGTATTGGAGGCGTGGAAACGGCAACCGAACGTACTTTTGTATGGGCCGACCGGAACTGGTAAGACATATGCGATGAGCGCCATTTGGCAATTGCTGGAGTCTGGTGATGGAATGCCTGTAGTGATTCTGGATGCGGAGGATGGTACAAGTCCATTTCGGCTAGCTACGCCTGCTTTGCCATTGCCATCTCCGGCGATAAGGGACTGGGTGACATTTCACCAGAACTATGGATACGAAGATTTCATAGTTGGTCTCCGGCCTCGTCCTAACGGAGGGGAAGGCTCATTCACGCTGCGGCCCCGTGCTGGGAGATTGCTAGAGCTCGCAATCAAGGTCGCGTCGGATGAATACGACGCACGGTCGGCAGTGCTATTGATTGACGAGATCAACCGAGGCAATACATCCCGCGTGTTCGGCGAGTTCATCACGTTCATGGAATCCGGGTACAGAGACGTTGAAGAGGACGGTGGAGTGAACCCCAGCCGCCTGCCGGTACCTCTGGCAATACTGAACTCCGATGGTGGTCAAAGCGAAGATATCGAATTACCCGGGGGTGGGACTAAGAGAGTGCCTGTGCCTTGGTTTTTCCCGCGCCACGTTTATACGCTCGCTAGCATGAATTCGGTTGACCGTACGGTAGCTCCTTTGGACAGTGCTTTAGCACGCCGGTTTGAGAGAATCGATATGCGCCCAGACTTGGGAACGCTGCAGAGTCTTTTGCAAGTGAACCTAGAGGACGCCAAGAAGAAGGTCGATGAAGCTGAGGCAGGAGAGGCTGCTCTAACCTCAAGAGAGTGTGCAGTCCTCATCCTAGCTCAATTGAATTATCAGCTTGCCACCACACTCGGGCCGGATTTTGAAATAGGTCATACCTATATGCTCCCGGTAGGGAGAGCCGAAACTGACGACGACGGCTTCCGCAGGCTCGCAGTGGTGTGGGACCAAGCAATTATGCCCCAGCTATATGAACGCTTCTTGACTAGGCAGGATGAATTGTTGCGCATCCTTAGAGTCGCTGAAGACGTGCCCGACAAATACCCCTTCCAAGCAAGGGAGGGACTATTCAACCGTGAGGCCGGTGATCGTCCATCGCTACAGCCGGTGTCGTTAGAGCCACTGGCCGATAGTGACATGGGACGCCTAAAGAGCACATTCCGGTATCTAGCTGGTCATTTATGACCAGTGCAACTTTACGAACTATCACATTAACCGAGAACGATCCAGGCAAACGTTGTCCGTTAAGTCAGCAAGAACAAGTGCTGCTGGCCCGACAAAATCGTTTCTGGCAATCCAGCCTTGGACTGAGCCGTAGGCCCTTCGCTTATGACGATGGGAAGCTGTCCGCCAGAGAGGTGACTGGCTTTGTTACGCTCGGCAGCCTCGCTGTAGAGGTTGCTCCAAAGTTTCTGTCCCCATCAATTGAGAGAGAGGAGCATTGGAGGAAGTCTTTGTGGGCGATTCTTGCTCGAGTATATAGGGCTCCAGTGCTAGGGTCACCTACTCCAGGTCAGGTGACGGCTGCCAACCATTTGCCAGACTTGTTGGGGATGGTGTTATTGGGTTCTTTAGATGCTACCAAACCGAGTGGGCGCCCAATGGGTTACATCACAGAGCAGAATAGGCTGGCACACCTCCAAGGACGCCTCGACACGGCACGTATTATGGACTTCCTAACTCACCCTGGCCAAGTGCCTTGCGAGTACGATGTGTATGCAGAGGACGTGCCCACCAATCGTCTCTTGCGTTGGGCATCTGAACAACTGTCTTCACAAGTCCGGTCAGTTAAGCTAGCGCATGAGTTGTCCGAGGAAGCACTCGCCCTGAAAACGGTGTCTGCTATACCGCCTTCATTGGCGGAAGCCGAGCGCATTACTTTGCCCACTCATCATGCTTCATTACAGCCTGCAGTGACTGTCGGCCAGTTACTCTTAGTAGGGCGAGGCTTGCAACACGGCAGCGGGAGCCAAGATCTGTTCGGCTTTCTGTGGAAGAGCGCTGAAGTCTTCGAGCGGTTCGCGTGGTATTTGATCCAACGGGTGATACGCCGTCGATTTGTCGGACTCAAGATAGCTGGCCACCGCGTGAGGTTAGCCAACCCTATTGGTCAAGGTACACGGGCACTGTGGACCATCCCTGACGTAAGGCTAGAGGGGAAAGGACGAACGCTGGCTGTCCTGGACGCGAAATACAAGATATGGCATTCTCAACCGAATTCGAGCGACGTCTATCAAGTAGTGACGGGGGCATGGCTGAGAAACTGTGGCGTGGCAGGGCTGATCTATCCTAGTCCAACAGGCAAACCCAAGGGCGTCATTAGATGGAGACTTCTCGGTTCTGGGAACCCAACAGACCTGTGGGCGCTGTTCATTAACCTCACTGAAGTAGGTGATTCTTCTAGGGAGAGGGACTTGGAAGACAGTATCGCCTCCGATTTGGCCCCTATCGTTTCTTGATTTGCTCAAACCGAGCCTGGAAATTTGCGTCAATGTATGGGGGGTCAGAGCCGAATATTCCCTTCGGATATGAGGCGAACCATGATAGACTACCTGATTCCCGTCGCAGGTGAGGGCGTGCTGGGAAGCTGACAAGTGGGGGATATGTTTCGCGACCGGCCCCCCGAAGATTGTGGGTATCAAAGCAGGCATTGCTGCTCGGGCTTCCTCCCACACTCTACCAGCACTGGATTAGTGGTCCAAATTGGCTCAACGACTGGGTGCGCCAGTCCAGTCAACCGCAATCCGTTCGTCGTATGTGAGGTGGCACCTTTCTCTACAGGCTCCTGATCTTCGCCTCGCTTTGGTTGTTTGTCCTAGCGTGCGGAGAAACCAAAAGGCCCGCGACTCCGACTCCCAACGTAAGGCAGTTGGTGGAGGAGGCCGTTGCATCGGCCTTGCCTAGGCGAACTGCGCCTGTGCCCCAACTGCCAACTTCCACGGCTACTCACATGCCTACCCCAGCACCCACGCCGGACGTTGCAGCCATTGTTGCGGCGGCTGTGGCGGGCATTGAGGCCTCCCGACCAACTCCAATCCCGACCCCCGTGCCCACGCCAACTCCGACGCCGGTGCCTACACCCGACATGGAGGTCTTGGTGGCCGCTGCTGCCGAAGCCGTGGCTGCAGCGCTGCCTACACTGAGTTCCACCCCGACACTCACGCCAACCCCGACTCCCACCCCGACACCCACGCCGTCGCTGACCGATATGCTGGACCGGGCGAGGCCCTCCGTGGTGAGGATCGAAACGGACCTCGGCTCTGGCTCAGGTGTTATCTATGAGACAGGGGGCCAGAGCGCATACCTCGTCACCAATGAGCACGTCGTCGACGGCGCAAGTCTCGTCACCATTACCGTGAACGACCGAGAGACCTATGCCGGCGAACTGCTGGGCACCGACGTTATCCAAGACTTGGCGGTGCTAAGGATCTGCTGCGGGAGTTTCGCCAAGGCGGCCTTCGCGAACACTTGGAACTTGGATGCTGGAACGGAGGTGGTGACCATAGGCTATCCGTTGGGCATACCCGGGGAGGCCACGGTGACCAGGGGGATCGTATCGGCGATGCGCTATGACAATGTGTATTCCAGTTGGGTAATACAGACCGATGCCCCGATAAACCCGGGCAACAGTGGTGGGCCCATGTTCTCCACAGATGGAGAGATACTGGGCATCAACACCTTCAAGCCGGTTCGGGTGGGAGTAGATGGGGTGGGCTTTGCAATAGCTGCCCATTCGGTCCAGACTACGCTGCCGCGTCTACAGGCATGGACACCCACGCCGACACCCACGCCAAGGCCAACACCGACGCCTACGCCAAGGCCCACTCCCACACCTAGCATGGCGGCTGAGTTCGGTCCCGTGGATGGGGATCTGTGGCATGACGATGATGGATTGATTGAGGGATACGCGGCTTTCGTATCGATGGCAAACTTCATCGTGGAAGCAACTTTCATCAACCCCTATGTCTCCTCATCCAGTAACGAATGGAGCTATGGGTTCTCCTTCCGTGAATCCTGGAGAGAGGAGGAGGAGAAGCGGTTCCATATTGCGATATCAAGTCCCCGTCATTGGGAGTTGATAGCTAGGACGCAGGACTCGTCTATCTACAGCCTAGTTGTGGACAGCGGCGCCATAACGTCTCTCAAGCTCGACAAGGGCGCGAGGAACCACGTAAGGGTTATGGCCTTCGGAGACACGGGGGTGTTGTTCGTCAACGGGCAGTACACGGCCACGCTCGACCTAAGCGAGGTGACGCACGCGGGAGACGTGTCGATTCTTGCGGGTATGTATACGGGCCATGAGGTGGTTGGGGAGGTGACAAGGTACGAGGGGTTTGCGGTCTACGAGATGGCCCAAGAGTACGGGCCGGTAGCCGACACTGTTCGGGACGATGATGACGGGACCATAGGCAGCCACCGCGCCGGCGTGTGGACCCGCGACTTGGTCATGGAAGCTGAGTTCGTCAATCCCCAGGACAGAGAGTGGCACTACGGTTTCGTATTTCGCAACCCGGAGTTCGACAGTCTAGACATATTCTATGTGGGAGATGATGGGTGGTGGGGCCACGTCACAAAGATGCCTCAGGACCTCGACTATACGTTGGTGAACGAAGGACTCTTGGCTGCGCCTCGGATGAGGTCCTCTCATTCACACCATCTGCTCCTCATTGCCCTTGAAGATGTAGGCTGGGTGCTGTCGAATGGAGAGTTCGTCGCGAAGCTAGACCTGAGCAGAAACCAAGACCATGGCAGTGCATCTGCATCGGGGTTTTACCGAGAGGGCGGACAAGGGACGGTGAGCTTCGATAACTTCACTGTTTGGGTGCCCTAACAACGGGGGGAGCGCAATGGCCGCAAGGTTGGCCCAGGACGACCATTCCCAGAGAAGATGGACCTGTTGTCGAGTCTTCCACTGGCGAGCGGCATTGGTTTCGAAATGGCAGTCTCGATCCCGACAATAGCCTGCAATCGAGCTAGGCGATGGGAGACAGGAAAGGTGGAGTGGATGGGTAGGTTTTCATAGTATAGGGCTGGACAAGGGATGAGCTGAAGGGATCCAGTTTACAGGAGCGACCATGCCTTGGACGGATGCCAACGGAGACTGCTATACGTACCGCAACAAATTGCTTCACAGCTCCAACGACATCCCAGCGCAGTGAATCGCCTGGGGACGATAGAGTCGATGTGGCATCGTGGTGGGATACTCCACCGTGAAGCTGACCAGCCCGTATTTAGAACGACCAACTACCAGCCATGGATGTGGGAGTGGTATCGGAACGAAAGTCGGCATAGAGTGTATGTAAAGTGGGGTTTTCTCAAAGGGGAGTTGAGGAGATTGTGAGAGGTGCTGGTCCCGGGGCCATCGAATCCTAGGATCAGATCATATGAGTGGCCAACTGCCAGACCTCGAATGGCGCACTCTCAATCGTGCCTAGCCTCGACAGTTGGATATGGCGGAGATGGCTCAGTCGTTTCCAACTGCGCCACCCGTGAGGTGAGAGAAAGGGACGGCCTAAGCGCCCGACGCACTTCGACCTGGAAAGCTGGGACTATTGACTAGTTTCTAGTGCCACGCCTCCTGGATAGTTACTCTGTGGCATTTCGGGCAACTTTGACTACCGTGCCAAGAGCGAAGAGCTTAATCATTTCCAACCCTTTACGGCTCCCCTGTTCAGCGACACTCCAGAGAGCAGGGCTCAATCCTTCAGGTCTGTCCCGTTCTTGTGGAGAGGACCCAGGTATCTCGGCAGGAAATCCTGATAAAGCCTGACAACAACTCTAGTATCACGGGGCTTTCGCTAACCCGCAAGACTTTGAGACGCTCCTGCCGGGAAGTGCTTGTTGCAATTACGCTGGAATTGGTCAAGAATAGGACTCGTCCCCTGGGTGAGGGATAAGCCCCTTGCGACCAGCCGAACCTGTCGGATTTGACCGTAGCCCAGAGATGGACAAAGGCGAGCGCATCGCTGGTGGCTAGGAGTATTGCCTCCTTTGCAAACTCCGTGGGCTAGTGCAGCAGGCAACCCTATTTCCACCACCTACCCAACGTCAGTATCCGGCGCACCCAGCGAAGAATCTGCCTGTGAAATCGCCTGATGCGCACGTCCGACAATGCTTGGTTCAAGTCCTCCAGAGCGTACCTTCGCAGGAGCGAATCTCGCAGTGGATGCGTCCTAGGTGGGACGGTCAGCCCGTGTATCTCTAAGAGGTCAATCTCCAAGACCAACCTGCGTTCTTCCGCCATCAGCCATGACAGTGACTTGCCCTCCTCAGGGTGCTCTTTGGTGAGCCGGCGCCACTCCTCGACCAGTGGCCATGCGGTCCTGAGGACTTCCCTCTCGTCTGGAGCCGGCTCCATGGTCACGAGGTCAGGGTACTTCCGGTGAGATTTGGCTTCTGGCTCTTTTCTCGCTCGCTGGAGCCCGGACGCGCTCGACCCGGGGACATGGCCGGCCTCCAACGACTCCAGCCACGATTCCACCTCGCGAAGCCTCTCGCCGTATTCCTCTCTCAGTCCAGCCAGTCCCGCTTCACTCTCGCTCTTGGCCCGGGTCATCTCCCCCTCCAGATCCCCCATACGCCCTTCCAACGCCTTCAGGCCGGCCCCCAACTCAACGATGACCGGGTTGTCACCTGAGGCCAGGATCAACTCCGCTGCTCCCCGCATCTTGTCCGTCAGTCTTCCCTTGGACAGGCATGAGGCCAATGTCCTGGAGTCAACTCCCAGTCTCGCTGAGGCGTACATCCGCCCCTCTTTGCGCACCAGATGATGCACCAGCGCCATCAGTCGCAGGTCATAGTCATCCAACCCGATGCTTGTCCACCCGCTGCCCTTGTCTTGTTGTGCTTCCATGCCAGTCCCCGGCTTCTCTCCCTTTCAATCAGCCCGCGCGTTGTGCCTCGACCGAGGATCACGGGCCGGCCCAGTCGACTTCGTGCAGGGCCATCCGCCGGTGACGAGCCGGCCCAGAGCGCCTCTCTACCCACCATCAGCGCTTGCGCAAAACTGCAACCCATTGCGAGTGCTCATACCTGCGCCTGCAAATGTTATGTGGGACGCCCCCTAAACCAAAGTGCCGCCGGTCGACGTCCTGTAGGGGGCTGCCGCACTCACGACCCAGCTATGACTGACACCCGCGATTGCAACTTGCAACTAACGCCATTCTCTGTACTACCCGCACACCCGCCAACATGCGGGAACCGCTCTTTACCCTCACGGCCCCTCACTTGTTCCCCCCCATTAGGCATCCCCGCTCCCAGCGTCATGCCAACCAGCGCGCGCACTGACATTTTCTTCTTGCTCAAGTCTAGCCGCCTCATGGACACTTGGAACCAGGAAAATGTCAGTGATGGATGCTTACCTCACATATATCATCGACTTTCTGCTGGAGATGCCCTTCCTTGACCGGCAGGAGCTGGCCCACCTCATGCGCATCCCCAATCAGAGGATCTACGAGGAGGTGGCAGAGCTCCACGAGATGGGCCTGGTGGACTCGGTGCCCCACGCCACTGACCACCTGAGCCCTACCCACCGTTTCTACATCACTCCTGACGGACTGCGATGGCTGGCACGGGATAGGGGAGTGCAACTGGACAATCTCCTTCGCGCCTACCCCGTCTCGCGACATTGGCAGCGCAACCTGCTGGGCAGACTGGACGGTGTGGCTGCCATCTATCGCGTGGCCTCGACAGCAGCACAGACCGAAGAAACCCCTGTCAGTTTGCACTGGCACCGCTCTCACGCCTTGGACGCGACCTTGTTCCTGCCAAAAGACAGGACGGTAGGCATCCTCCGCCAAGGAGCCACATCCGATAAGACGGGGTTCTCCAAGAGGGTCTGGCGGTTGCAGGAGGGGCCTCTGGTAGGGTCCGTTCTGGTGCTGGCGCCCGACCCTGTGCGTCTCAGGCATACCCTTGCCCTCATGTCGCGAGTAACCCAGCTATCCTTCGTGGCCTTGGAAGAGAACGCGGTGCGGGCCGTCCCCGGGAGGAGGATATGGCACTGGGACGACCAGTCCTCTCCCGTGGAGTTGGGCACGGCACTGGGTTATGGCGCCAGGAGGGCCCTCACCCCCTCAGACAGCCCACTAGCCGACTTGGACATGCCGAGGGCCATTTCCCTTCCGGAGTCCGGCCTGAAAGTAACGGACCACCTGATTCCCCTGCTCCTCAAGCCGGCTGAGAAGCGGACGCTGGACGTGCTGGCCGACTGGCCATGGCTCACCCCCAAGGAGCTCACCGGCATCATGGGGGTCTCCAAGGCGCGGGTGTCGCAGTTGATGGGGAGATTGACCGAGGGCGGGCTTGTATCGAGTGTGACCATGGGACGCCGCGGGCACCTTGCCCTCTCCGATTTGGGGCTGAAGGTGCTCGCCCGCCGTGACCGCACCTCGGTGGGCGGGCTGCGAAGGCAATGGAGTCCAGGGAGCAAGGCCGGAGCCAACCCTTCATCGTGGCGGGACATGACCGGCAGGCGCAGCCGCCTCCTCGCCCGCAACATGGAGCACACCGAGGCGGTGCACTGGTTCCTGGGAGAGTTTGCTCGTCAGGCCCGTTCCGCCGGATACCGCATCGTCCAGTTCGATCCACCGCATCGGGCATCACGCCACTTCCGCCATCGAGGGGGCCAGCGCTCGATCCACCCCGACGCCTTTGGCATGGTCCGCCGGGGACGCGAGCGGTCGGCCTTCTTCCTGGAGTGGGAGCGCCGGGCGGTGCGTCCCAGCACCATGGCTGACCGTCTCGCCCCCTACCTGCGCTATTATTCGTCCAACCGGCCCATCCACGACCACGGCGTCCAGCCCAAGGTCCTCATCGTCTTCGACGACCCCTTGGTGGAGGCCCGCTTCCATTCGGTGGCCCGGGCTGAGATGGCTCGTACGGGGGTGGATCTGCCCTTGTGGGTCTCCCACACCGAGGCGCTGGAGAAGGTCGGACCACTGGGGCCGGCCTGGCGCAACCCGGATGTGTTGGTGCCTTCCCTAGCCTTCGGTTGACCTTGCACGATGGGCGCCACTCCCTTGGTTTGCACAGGTCGGCTGCGTCTCTACTGGAGACTTCATCTTTGTAGGGTGCGCGTGCGCACCACCCTACAGGGGATTACGGGCGATTCTTGGGGAATTCAGACTTCCATCACTTCAGACATTGGAGGATGTGTATGGAAGTCGAAAAGAGACAACACAAAGCCAGGACCGTGGATTCGCCTGGTCGACACGAAACGCTGAGGGGTCCTGAGCGACAAGCATTCCCGGCGTACACGCCCGAGCAGGAAGAGTCGCGGCTACAAGGTCTGCGTATCCTTGCTAAGATGATTGTGCAAGCACGGAGCATTCGTCGAGTCTCATAGATTACGTCTGTTCCCGCTTTGCAGCATCACGGCACCACACGGCCCGGCCCTATCTCCAGCCATTTCGCCAAGAAAAAGGTCAGATTATTCTCCAAGGGTATCCCAAATACGACCCCGGCATCCGGTCGTATTCTCCCTGTTGCCCGTTGTCGTGCCTCATAGCAGGTCTCCAATGTCCTGGCCTACATCGAGGGTATGGAGAAGGCGTTCGCGGGCCATGTGGACTACGTGATGGATGTGAAGGGCACCAAGAGGGTAGTCACCGGAACGCCCGTGCTGCCACTGGCAACCACGTCCCACGTCGAGCGCAACGACCTGACCATGCGGATGAGCATGAGCCGCTACACCCGGCAACGGGTTCACCAAGAAGGTCGAGGACCACTGCCACGCCGTCGCCCTGCATGTGACCTACTACAATTGGTGCCGGGTATACCTGTCCCTCGGGACGACGCCCGCCGTGGCTGCGGGCCTTGATGCTGATCCCTACGATTTGGATTGGTTGGTGGGGTTGTTGTAGCTTGTTAGACGGTCTAGGCTTGTTTTCTGTGTCATTTTAACGCTACAATGTTGCCACCATCGTGACCTCACTAGCGGTGGCGCTTAATCCAGGCCCCGTCGGCGGCAGAGGGTTGTGAGACCTCCACTGGGCTAGGCCGACGGGGCCGCTACATTTGTACCACATCATGGAACAAATGCCCATACCTGCACGAAATGTGGACAGTGTTGGTATATTTCTGAAAATCTGCTCCAAATACACTACCTAAAACTGCACCTGCTTGCTTGCCACGCTGTACTACTCCAAAATGGCATATAGAAGCAGCCCATCAACACCCCGCACAATACTCGTAGTAGAATAAGCAGTGTGGAACGACACCCCCCGAACAATCTCTTTAGGGGCAGTGATAACGTCATCCTTATACTTGAACCCATTGTCACATGAGCAAGGCAACTATTCTCCCGCAGCCTGTTAGGCCCGATAGGTCTACGAGAAAACCAAGACCTAGGAACGTCTCGTCGTTCGTTGCTTAAGAAACCAGTAGAGCCACCTGGACCCGTCCATGCTTAACGTGGAAGAACCAATAACTGCCCCCAACTGCCCCTCGTGTGATGGACCGATGGTGCGTCGCACAAATGGCAGAGACGGCACACCCTTCTGGGGCTGCAAGAGTTTCCCTGCCTGTCGGGGAACTCGTGACGTGAATCCAGACCCGATCAAATCCGAAACTTTGGCTGAAACGGGCTCAGTGCCTCAGGTCAGAGTCTTGTGGAACGATGCCACGCTGGACCGACTTGGGTGGCAGTGTAGATACACGAATGCGGGTGGGAGGCTCCGGTCCTCCCCTGCCTTGACTGAACTGTCCTCTGAGTTTCGACAGTGCTGGATAGCCCGCACCGCAACTGACTTTGTCGCACCTGATGAAGTGCGCCGGGTTACCGGAGCAATCAGGAAGCTGGTCCAAAGGGGGAGCAACCCTCCCATCCATCCCGATGCAGAGACGGAAACCTTGGACTCCCTAGGCCTCTTGGCCCAAGCGCGCCGGTCCACGATGCCCGGAGACCTTAGCTGGCAACTGTCTCCTGATGTATTCAGGATCGTTCCCGGTACGGGCCGTTCTGTGGGGCCGGACTTTGAGCCTGACGAAGATGTGAGGCTGGAGTCCGGTCATGAGAGGCAGTTCGCCCTTGATTGGGTTCCACAGAACCTCGGACCCGACGCACCCCGGTGGTTTGTCCCTCAGGCCTCATTCGACGCCTTGACCGCCGCTCTCGATGGTTATGGTCCATCCGGGCGGCGCGTAGATTTTCTGGCTCATGCCCCTTTCGGGACGCCCTTTGTCGTGGAGATTGACGGACCGCAGCATCAGGATTCAGGGCAGTCCGACGGCGATAGGGACTTCATGCTGGGCCAGGTCGGCATCGAAGCTGTCAGAATCCCGACCTCCGAGATAGACCATGGTAGTGGGCCAAATTTAGATCAAGTGAAAGCCCTCTGGGACAATGCCTCAAGGACGCCTGACTCTCAAGCCGTAAACGCGGCCTTAATCCCCGTGTCCCTTCACCGCGTGGCCATTGCCCTCCTGGATGCCGTGGATGCAGGCTTTCTCCACGGCCAGCAGTGGGTTATCGAACTCGAAGACGATCTTAAGCTGAGTCCTTCGATGCTCTGGCCGTATATCCGCCTCTTCAACGCAGTGGACTCCCTGTGGGGCCCTTCGGTCATGCCCGAAGAAATCCTGCTGAGAGGTGGAGACACATGGACGAAGTTTGATATTCACGGTCCAGGGCGGCCCATAGTCTGCGATCCTCCCGACTCAGAGACCCAATTGATGGTGCGGTCGCAACCCTATATGACTGCCTTCGACCGACTCGAACGTCCCAAGGGCGGGACCGCGGAAATTGTGGTTAGAAGCGCGCGTTTGCCCGTCTGGGTCGGTGACGACCCATACGAACCTCGTGCAAATGCGAACCTGTTCAACGCCGGACCTGAGGCTCGGGCAGACGCCCTCACTGAGATACTTCAGGCCGTATTCTCCAAGGAGATCTTCCGAGAGGGCCAACTGGAGGCACTCAACGAAGTTCTGGAAGGCCGGGACTGCGCCGTCCTGCTGCCAACCGGAGGAGGAAAGTCCCTCATCTACCAAATGGCTGGGATTTGCAAGCCTGGCCGCACCATTGTTATCGACCCGTTGATTGCCCTGATGGAAGATCAACAGAGGGGCCTTGAGGAACATGGAATAGACCGGGTGGTGGGGATCTCCAGTTTCTCGGTGGCCCGGGGCCAACTCGACTCCCTGCTCAAGCAAGTAGAGTCTGGTGACGCCCTCTTCATCTTCGTAGCACCCGAGCGCCTCCAACAAAGCCGCTTCAGAAACGCTATGCGATCGCTGGCACAGGCCCATCCGATCAATCTGGCCGTCATCGATGAGGCACATTGTGTTTCGGAATGGGGACACCAGTTCCGTACTTCCTACCTGACCTTGGGGAAAGTACTTCGGGAAGTGTGCAAGGACGAATCCGGCTCTCCCCCTCCCTTGGTCGCCCTCACTGGCACGGCCTCAAGGGCGGTCCTCAAAGATGTTCTAATACAGTTGGAGATCTCCGCCGACTCTGAGAACTCGATCGTCAGGCCGACGAGCTTCAACCGGCCGGAACTGGAGATGGCGGTAAAGAGGTGCGACGACCCCAACGCGTCCCTTTCGGAACTGACTGGCAAGTTGAGAGCGTTGCCCGCTCAGTTCGGAGTCCCTGCCTCGGAATTCTTCCGCCCTCAGGCCGAAGGAACTTATTCGGGACTAATCTTCTGTCCTCACAGAGGTGGATCTTACGGGATATTAGAGGTTCAGAGAGCCGCGGCTGGAGTGGCGGGGTTTCAGCCGGCCATATACTCCGGTGGCCCGCCCAGAGAGCGCGGACGGAATATCCACGGGGAGGCCGAGTGGGAAGTGCGTAAACGCGCGTTTGCCGATAGCTTCAAGGGCAATCGGGTCCCGCTGATGGTCAGCACCAACGCTTTTGGGATGGGAATCGACAAGCCCAATATCCGCTACGTTTTTCACTACGGGATGCCAGGGTCCATCGAGGCCTATTACCAGGAGGTAGGACGTGCGGGGAGAGATCAGCACAGGGCTCACTGTATCCTCATGTGGAACGAACAGGACCCGACACGCAGTGACCGGCTGTTGGAGGGCCGTCTTGAGGACGTGAGAGCGGAGCACGGCGCATTGTCATGGGCCGACAATGACTCCATCACGCACCAACTCCGTTTCCTGCTGGAGACCTTCCAAGGAGTGGACGTCGAGTTGGCCGAAGTCGAGCGGCTGGTGGACGACGACAACATTCTGAGCAATCTCGGAAAGCGAACCACCGTTGAATTGGCCCGAGGAAGTGATGAAGAGAAGGCCAAACGAGAACGCGCCCTGTACAGGCTGATGTTGCTCGGGGTAGTGCAAGACTATCTGGTTGAATCAAAGTTCGTAGTCAGCCTTGCCGAGGCCACGTCGGAGAGCGTGGCCCGGAGCTTGTCAAACTTCGTGCAGAGGACGGGCACTCAGCATTCTTCCATAGCGGACTTCGTAGCGGCAGCGAGCAACCTCGGGCTCCGGGAAGCACTTTCTGCAGCCGCCCGGGAACTTATCATATTCATCTATGATGTCGTTGTGGAGTCGAGGCGGCGTTCACTTCGCGAGATGTACGACGCGGTTCGCGACGCCCCTAGCGGGAAGGATGACCTGCGAGGCAGGGTACTGGCTTACTTGACCGAAGGCGACATCAGCCCTGTTTTGGAAGGGATGGTCGACGCCACCGACTTCGATTACGAGGCATGGGAAGACAGGTTGGGCACACTCGAAGGTGTGGATGATGCTAGGGAGTTGCGCGGGAATTCCGCCAGACTGCTTGTATCCTCTCCCTTCAACCCAGGCTTGCTCTATGCCAGAGCATACGCTGAAGTTGTTCATCCGGAGGGCGACCTTCAGGATTTCGCCGCCAACCTGGAGGCTTCGCTCATCTCTGCCCGAGACAGATATGCCGTTTCCGCGGCAGATCTCAACGGGTTCGTAGGTCGTCTTCTTGCTTCACTTGAGTCTAGATCCTCCGATGGAATGTGCTTGACGCTAGATGTAGCGGACCGCTTGGGGATAGCGACCGACACGGTAGATCGTATAGAGGAGAGGGTATTGAATGATTCCGGAGCCAATTCGGGCATCAGGGTGGTCGCTTTGGCGCGGAGGCTGTCCCGTATTTCCCAAGAACTTGATGTGGCCATGGAGAGTGTGACGGATGCCGGATGAGAGCAGGCAGCCCTTCGAACTGGATGCCGTAGTCCGTAGATTCGCCGAATCGACCGAGGCATTGTCGAGCATCAGGGAACACTTGCGAGTCTTGGCGGAACTCCGTCAGTCTGAGGAAGCCTCTAATGCGAGGCTTCAGGAGGCGTCGGAACAGGTCAAGGGGTTCGTCGCCGAAGCGGCCAAAGTCCTCCAGGAGATGGAGGCTGCCCAAGGGAAGGTGGTGGAGGTCCTCAAGGCTGGTGCCGACCTGCTGGATGGCACGGAGCTGAGGGGAATAGCGGAGTCAGTGAAATCCAATTCGGAATCGCTGTCGGGAGTCAACGCGCGTGTCGACGGCCTAGAAGCTTCGTTAGATAGACTGAACGGTATGGTTGGTGAGTTTCGAGCCGCCGTTGAGGAAAGGATAGTTGACGTAGCCGGGGATATTAGGGGGCTGAGAGAAGAGCTAAGGGAGATGAGGGAATCTGAGGCGAAGACTGCTATGGAAACGGCCAGCGCCTTGGTGACCCTTCAGAACGGCGTCGATCAAGGGATAGAGCGTCTGGACGACGGGATCAGAAGCGTC
>CBDBED010000004.1:0-124083 GCA_965204245.1 Dehalococcoidia bacterium | reverse complement strand
GGAGGCACCGGACCTGAAGGTAAGGGCATCGCTTTGAGATTGGCCATGGCCGGAGAAGAGGTGGTCATCGGGTCGCGCGACGCCACTCGCGCGAGTGACGCGGCCGAGTCTCTAAAGGAGCTAGCTCAGAACCTGAAGGTGACGGGAGACGTGAACGACGTCGCAGCCCAGCAGGGCGACGTGATTTTCCTCACAGTGCCTTATGAGGGGCAAACGCCCCTATTGCAGCAGGTAGCCCCATCACTAGCAGGCAAGGTTGTAGTGAACGTGGTTGCGCCGATGGTGTTCAACCGTGGCCGTGCTAGAGCCATTCAGGTGGAAGACGGCTCCGCAGCCGAGGAGAGCCAAAACTTACTGCCGGACTCCCAAGTGGTGGCTGCTCTCCAGAACCTCAGTGCCGAAGACCTCATGCAGCCCGATCTGGCAATGGAGAGCGATGTGGTCGTGTGTTCGGACCACCGCGAAGCCAAGGAACAGGTGATGAGCATGGTGCAGCGTATACCAAACCTGCGGGCCATTGACGGTGGGGCTTTAGAATACGCTCGTTATGTCGAACAGTTGACCACTCTCTTGGTCAATATCAATCGCAACTACCGCTGCCATTCCACCATCAAGATTGTCGGCCCCTAGCACCAAGGCAGTCTATTCTTTCACTTTCGCGATCCACCCGTGCCCCGCACGATTGTAGGCCTGATGTTGCGGCGGCTAGAGTTGAATGGATGGAGCCAGCCGATAACCTACCCGACGCCCTCGTTGAGCGACCCGTTGCTGCGCCCGATGATAGCGAGCAGGTGAGGCCAGAACACTTCCTAGACCTTTTGGAACGGGACGAGATCGACTCGGCCTTGGATACCCTACAGCGCATGTATCCAGCCGATCAAGGCTTGAGTTTGATTGACCTCGACCGCGCTAAGCGCAGCCGCATTCTGGGCTTGCTGGACCCATCTCACACGGCACACATTCTGGAGCACCTGTCGCCACAGGAGGTCGCACAAGTAGCTGACGGCGTGGACTCAGGGATACTGTCCAGCATTCTTGATGTGTCCAGCACCGACGTGGCCGCAGATGTTCTTCGGCACCTCTCTCGCCCGCAGGCCGACGAAATGCAAGCCAATATGCTGCACCCCGAGGCTGTGCAGTCCTTGCTCCAGTATCCCGACAGTTCTGCCGGGAGCCTCATGACCACTGACTATCCACAGGTCAACATGAACGCTTCAGCCGCAAGCGCCTTGGACATCGTGCGATTGCGAGGCACTGCAGCGGAAAGCATCGGGGCGATCCTGCTAGTTGATGCCCACCAGCACTTCTATGGTTCGGTCAATATAGTGCGTTTGGCCGTCGCGCGACCCGACATGGTGATAAGTGAGATTGCTGACACCTCTGTACAATCGGTCACTCCGCTGACAGACCAAGAAGAGTGCGCCCGTCTCATGGAGCGATACAGTCTGCACTATATTCCTGTGGCGGAACCTGAGGGGCGGCTATTGGGAGTGATTCTTGGCGAAGACTTGGTGGATGTCGCGGAAGAAGAAGCGACTGAGGACATGTACAAGATGGCAGGCATACCGGGAGAACGGGTAACCGGGCCGATAGGGGCCTCCATCGTACACCGGCTCCCTTGGCTGTATATCAACCTAGGCACCGCCTTTCTTGCCGCTTTAGTTATCAGCGTCTTTGAGTCCACCATCGCCCGGGTGGTGGCCCTAGCCGTATTCCTTCCGGTAGTCGCCGGACAAGGCGGCATTGGAGGCACCCAGACCCTTACTCTTGTTGTACGTAGCATGGCATTGGGAGAACTGCCTGGGAGACGGGGGATGCGTCTTCTTGGACGCGAAGTAGCCTTGGGCTTGGTTCACGGGACATTGCTCGGCGTGGCTGTAGCATTGGTAGCAGGGCTGTGGAAGGGCAGTCCCTTCCTGGGGTTGGTGCTGGGCTTGGCGATGCTTGCCAACATGCTGGTTGCAGGCCTTGCCGGTGCTGGCGTCCCGTTGCTATTGCGCCGGCTGCGTCTCGACCCGGCTGTCGCATCCGCCGTCATCGTAACCACCTTTACCGACTTGGCTGGGTTCGCTATCTTTCTAGGCTTGGCCACGGCCATGATCACTGCTCTAACTTAGCGGATAGGTATGTCCGGGCCAGTTTTCCTATGTGAACCTACAGACATGCTAGGATGTCTGTAACTCAGTCCCTGCCACACTATTTCAAGGGAGGACCTACTTGATCCGTGCTCTTAGGGGCGTCACGCCCAAAGTTGCAGAAACCGCTTGGGTAAGTGAGTTTGCTTATGTGGTCGGGAACGTGGCGATTGGCGAATACGCCAGTATCTGGCCGGGCGTGACGGTCCGTGGTGATGGCAAGGACGCCATAGTCATCGGCGATTACGTCAATATCCAGGAAGGGTCGGTAATTCATGGCAACGGCCTGACGTTGGAGGACCGGGTTTCCGTGGGCCACAGCGTGGTGGTGCATTGCGACCGGGTGGGTCGCGGCTCCCTGCTGGGCAACAATTGCACGGTTTTGAACAGGGCGATTCTGGGAGAGAACTGCCTCATCGCAGCCAACTCTGTTGTGCTGGCGGGAGCGCGATTTCCCGCCAACTCATTCGTGGTCGGATCTCCTGCTCAAGTGAAACGAGAGGTTTCGCCAAAGCAGCTGGAGTCGATGCGCCATACTTGGGAGGAACTTGCAAGGCGGGCAGAGTGGTTTAAGGAGAGCGGGCTTTAAGGGTAACCCAAGGACGGCGCTGGACGGCAGCATGATATGATGGGGAGGAACCTGGCCAGAAGGAGACCTCTTGGCGACCTCTTCACAGGAAGAACTCCGACCTCGTCTGCCCTCTTGGTTAAAGGTGCGGATGCCCGGTGGAGCAAACTATCTGGAGATACGGGACCTGCTGCGCAGTAGTGCGCTGCACACTGTCTGCGAAGAAGCCCGTTGCCCCAATATAGGTGAGTGCTGGGAGCGTCGCAGCGCCACCTTCATGATTCTCGGGGATATCTGCACACGCCGGTGCCACTATTGTGCCGTCACCACCGGCCGCCCCGTCGGGCTCGACCTAATGGAGCCCCAGCGCCTAGCCAATACCGTGGCTCGCTTGGGCTTGAATTATTGTGTCATCACCTCGGTCAACCGCGACGACCTAGCCGATGGCGGAGCCTTCATTTTCGCCCAGTGCATTGAGGAGATTCACCGCCGAGTGCCCGACTGCAAAGTTGAGGTGCTCACGCCGGACTTTGGTGGCTCCGAACCCGCCTTGGAGAAAGTGGTCTCCGCCAAGCCGGATGTGTTCAATCACAATATCGAGACCTGCAGACGCGTGTTCCACAGCGTTCGGCCCCGGGGAGACTACGAACTTTCCTTGGAACTGCTGGCGCGCGTGAAGTCCCTAGATTATGGCATGGCGACTAAGTCGGGGATTATCGTGGGCATGGGTGAGGAGTGGGACGAGGTAGTTGAAACGATGGAAGACCTGCGTCGCAACCAGTGCGACCTGCTCACCATCGGGCAGTACCTGCGGCCGTCTCTGAAGCATGTCCCAGTTTCCCGGTTCTACACGCCAGAAGAGTTCGACCAGTTAGGTGATATCGGACGGTCTTTGGGCTTCAAGCACGTAGCCTCAGGCCCATTGGTCCGCAGTTCTTACCACGCGGATGAACAGCAGGCGGCAGCCTCAACGTCTGTTCCTGTGGGCTAGGGTCTTAAGGGCCGAAACTTGCCTCCAGAGTCTGGGCGTACTCCTGTGGAGTGAAGTTGTATTCCTGCGTTCCGTACTTCTGGATCACATAGTGGCTGCATACGGTGCCCATCATGCAAGCCCGCTCAACCGGAAGGCCCTGAACGAGTCCCTTGATAAGACCGCCGCGAAAGGCGTCACCCGCGCCGGTGGGGTCCACCACATTTTCCGTTGTAATCGCTGGTATACGGGTAACACCCGCCTTGGTGACAACCTCGCACCCCTCTTCACCCTTGGTGGTGATGATGGTGCTGACCTGGTCCAAGATGCTATCTACGGTCAAGCCTGTCTTGTCCTTGATCAGTTCCAGTTCGTAGTCGTTGGAAACGAGCATATTTGCCTTGAGTATGGTCTGGGCGAGGTCATCGCCCTGCCATGCCGGGAGCGATTGGCCTGGGTCAAAGATGCAGAAAATGCCTCTTTGTTTGCATCCTGCAGTGTAGTCGGCCATGTCCTGAAGGTTCCCGGGGGCCGCGATGGCGATGCTGTTGCTGGAGTCCACTTTATTGAGGTCGAACAGAGAGGGGTGCTTCATCGCGCCCGGATTGAAGCCTGTGATCTGGTTGTCGGCCAAATCAGTGGTGATGAAGGCTGAGGATGTGGCCTCCTGCGCCACCACACGGATGTCCTCCGTGGACAGTCCACACCGATCCAGCCATTCGAAGTAGCGGTGGTAGTCGTGGCCGATGGCCGCAAGAATGCGGGGCTTCTCACCCAAGAGAGAGAGGGAATAAGCGATGTTCCCCGCAGTGCCCCCGTAGTTTTCTGCCATGCCGTTCACTGTAAAGCTGACGTTTATCATGTGCAGCTTGTCCGGCATGATGTGGTCCGAGAAACGACCCGGAAAGTCCATGATGCGGTCATAGGCTAGCGAGCCCGAAACTAGTATGTCCATTGAAGACGCTTCCTGTTCAGATTGATAGCGGGATCAAAGAATGGAGCGGGCGCTATGAAGCCCGCCCTGACGTGTCATTTAAGTAGAGGCGAGTAAGCACTCGCTTGAAGGGGGACAGACCGTCCCCCGGTTAGAAGGCTCAACCAACTCCGTAGTAGCCGACGGAAACCTTGTCACCCTCGACAATAACCGGGGTGATCCTCTCGCCTCCTGTGAGGGCTACCAGTTCGTCAATCCGATCCGTCTGAACGGAGATATCAATCTCGGTGAACTCGACACCGTCCCGGACATAGTCGGCTCTCTGAGCGTCTGAGTAGTTGCAGTCGGGATGAGTGTAAAGGAGTATGGTGGTCGTTGCTTCCTGGGCCAATGGTCATTACCTCCAAGCGATTCAGGCTCTTCGTCTCTAGCTTTCAAGTGATGCCAGTGTTTGCTCTTCGATGCCGGGCATCACGTACTGAGGGCGCGGCGGGTTGTCGAACACCACTCCCTCCATATCAGGGGTGAGGCCGGACAGGGTGATGTCCTGAGGGGTAAGGTACTCCACCCCGCCTCCAGCCAACCGGAAGGGCCGGTCGTGTCCGGGGTAGATTACGTCGGCAAGCTCAGTGACCCGTTCGATACTCTTGCGGGCTTGGTCCTCGCTCCAGAAGATGATGGGGCTGGTCTTGGACAGGGCCACGCCACCAAAGTGGATGATGTCCCCGGCAACCACCGCCATCCCCTGATCAGTCTCCACGGTCAAGCCCATGCTTCCGGGTGAATGGCCAGGGGCGTGTATGACACCGACGCCTGGTTCGATCTCGTATCCTTCGTCGACCTCTACGACGTTGGGAATATGGTCGATCATGGCCCCCGTCCACTGGGGAGTGGCCCAGTCGTTGTGGTGGGGCCGGTGAGCGTACTTCATCTCAAGGTGGTGCACCAGGGCAGGGGCGTGGTAGAACAGGTCAAAGTTCTGGTTGTGGTCCCAGTGGGCGTGGCTCATCACGGTGTAGTCGATGTCCTGCGGGGTGAGCCCTCTTTTTTGCATAGCCTCAAGAAGATGCACCCGCCGGCCCACATGGCCCGGGTCCACCAAAATCCGCTTGTCGCCCACCGTTATCAGGGTGATGCTGCAGAAGCCAAAGGTTCCTTGGTCACTGCGAAAGTTCAGACCATTCAGCAGGACGTCAATAGTAGCCGTCATTTTCTTCCCTCAAGTCTGGTTTCTCGCGCACGCATATCAGGCGCAGGTGACTGGGTCGTCCAAGTACACCACAAAGCTGAGGGGTGGTCAAGATTGAGGGTGAGACCTATGCCGCTGGCTCGATGACCCCGTAGCCACCCTCCTTTCGTTTGTAGACGACGTTGTGCTGGCTGGTCTCGGCGTTGAGGAACAGGAAGAAGTCGTGGTCCAGCAACTCCATCTGCTCAATCGCGTCTTCAGGGAACATGGGCTTTGTGTCGTGGCTCTTGGTACGAATGATTTCGGCGACGGGCGGGGGATCTGCGTCTTCCAACTCCAAGGCCCGGGATGCAGTGGCCTCCTTCATGGCAGCGGTTTCCCGTCGGCCTTGAAAGTAGAGTCTGCCCTTCCAGTCGCGGACTCGCCTCTCCAGCACGTCCCGCACATCGTCGATGGTGGAGCGGGGGTCGGGACCCCTCTCCTCTGCACGTAACACAACACCCTTGCCCTTGAGCGTGGCTTGGACCACGTATTGGCGATGGCGAGGTCGTTTGGACTCGTAGGTGACCTCCACGGCGGCTTGTTGGATGGTTGGGAGTGAACTGACCACACCCGTCAGCTTGCTGGCCACATACTGCTTCACGGACGCACCGCCGCCGTTCATGTGCCTGAGGGTGATGTCTATGTCGATGGGTTGTGCCTTATGGGCCATTTCTCCTCCTCTCGCTGGGGCATCTAACGCGCCTATCCCGGCATGTCGCTGACGCGGAAAGCAAAAGGCCGCCGGGAGGCCCAGTGGCCTCTCGACAGCCTTTCTAGGTTTCGCGATTCGGGGAGGCTAAGTCTCAGGTGGCTTTAGAAGCCGACCTGCTGGAAGGGCAGGTAGTTGTCATCGGAGGGGGCTAGGTTCACCAGCTTGCCGTCCTTCATCACGTTGGTGAGGTGCTTTCCGCCCTGTAGTACCGTGATGTCGGCGAGGGGGTCGGAGTCCAGCATGATGATGTCCGCAAGCTTGCCCTCTTCGAGGGTTCCCAACTCGCCCTCCAGACCTATCACGTAGGCGGTTTCCTTGGTGATGGACTGGATGGCCTCCATTGGGGTGTAGCCGCCGTATTTCACCAGTATCTCGGCCTCGTTGGCGTGAAGCTCGCCGTAGGGCATCGGCGTGCTGTTTCCGCTGTCGGTGCCACAGAGAATCTTTATGCCCAGCTCACGGGAGCGTTGGATGACGCGGGCGGTGCCTTCGGCGTGACGCCGGATGTTGTCGATCTCTTGCTGAGGGCGTCCGAACTCCTCGCCCATCTCCACGGCACGCCAAAGGAAGGTGGCGGAGGGCATGAGACGGCTGCCGGCCTCGGCAACGGCGTCCAAGTCGGGTTCCTCGGCCAAGTCTGCGTGCAGAATCCAGTCCATGCCAGCCAAGGCAGCGTCGCGTGTGGAGCCTGCGCCGCGGGAGTGGATGGTGACAGGGCAGTTCCTGCGGTGTGCCTCGTCCACGACGGCTGTCATCTCTTCTAGGGAGAAGGTCTGGGTCTGGCCGTAGGTGCTGTCGGCAATCTTGATGAAGTTGACGCCGTGCTTATGCTGGCGCCGTACCTCGGTAATCATCTCGTCGCGGGTGTTGCACAGCTTGCCGAGCTTGTGTTCCGGGCTGCCGACCCAAGAGGGCTCGTCGTCGGCGATGCTGCCGTAGGTGACGATGAAGCGGCCGGCGCAGTTGATGCGCGGGCCCTCGATGAGTCCGGCCTTGACGGCGTCGCGGAGGGCTACGTCGATGAACCAGGTGCCTCCGGGGGCTGCCACGCTGGTGACGCCGGAGCGCAGAATCTTGCCCAAGTTGCGGGCGGCTCGCAGGGAGCTGAACTCGGGGCTGATGGTGCCCCTAGCCGTGGGGAGTCCCTTCATCTCGGGGAAGCCGAAGGAGAGGTGGCAGTGGCCATCGATGAGGCCGGGCATAATCCACTGCCCTGAGGCGTCGATGATTTGGACATTGTCACGGTCTTCGAGGTTGACGTCGGGAGGAAGGCCTCCGACGCTGCGAATCCGGTTGCCCTCGATGACGACGGCCTCGTTGGGGGTGGCCTCAGCGCCGGTGGCGTCGATGAGGGTGCCGTTTCGGATTACGGTAGTGGCGCCGTTGCCGTTGCTCGCCATAGACTGCCTCCTAACTTCAGACCAAGTATGGGGCCTTGGTGGGATTGGGCTGACTATACCATTATCCTGCCAAAGGGGATAGCCCATGGCAAAAATGTCACAATGTCACACGGTTTATAGCTAAAATATTTTTTCGTATCTGAGAATTGTGACATTTGTGACATTTTCCTAGCTGGACCAGATACGAATTGGGTGTGACATTTTTTCGTATCTGGGGATGTCACAGATTTTTGGGAATTGTGACATTTGTGACATTTTCGTATCTGGAGAAATGTCATAGTGTGACATTTTGGAGGGGCTCCCATGGATGGGCGTTTTGGGGGTCCTTCGACTTAGTGGTGCGGTCAACACAATCTCCACGCTTGGTCGCTTGGAGGCTGTGTTGACCGCACCACTTCGCTCAGGACGAACGGAGACTGGAAGTTGGCGCAGGACGGAGGTTAAGAGGTCGCCGGCGGATATGCCGGGGACGTTCGTCATCATCATAGGGATATGGTACATCAGTTCGGGTGGTTTGGCAATGGGCGGGGTGGCAGGTCTGGGGGTATGTAGTTCCTGCCTTCGCAGGAACGACGGGTGAGGGATGGCGCGGCGAAGGTGTGGCAGTTTACCCGGCCATGAATTCCCGCACCATGTTCTTGGCGGGCTCTAGGTCAGTGGTCCGGGTCTCAACTATGGCATTGTAGACGGGGTCGCCAGCGAAGAAGCGCTCGTAATGTGTCTGCCTTGAGCCGAATGCGCTGCATGTAAGATCCCAGGCTAGGTGAAACACCCTAGCCCGGTCCACCGCAGACATGCTGTGAGTGGACAGGTACCGCTCCAGGGTGGGTCCCAATTCGGAATCGAAGTCAGCGGATGCCGGAAGGGCCATAAGACTGCTGGAACCCAGCAGATGGATAATCTCGGCCATCCGAGGGTAGAAGTTGCGGGCATAGAGGTCACGGCCCGCCGTCAACGGCGCGGTGTTGGGCGTGAACACCCCATACTGGTCGTACGAAGCCTGCGAGATGCCGGCCCTAAGAGATGCCTTCATGATTTCCACATACATCGCAAGCTCGCCGAGCATCTCCTGTACGTGGGGTTCGTTTTCCCGCCCCAGAGTCTCAACCATCATGGTCGCCAAGCCCAACAGGAACTCGGATTTGGCGATGCGACGCTGACATATCTGCTGTCCACTGTGCTTGAGGAAGTTGGTGTTGGCGGTGATGCCGTTGGCTATGGGCACATCACCCAAGATAAAAACCCGCTCCCATGGCACCAATACGTCATCGAAAAACACCACTGCGTCCAACTCTTCGAAGCGTGAACTCAGGGGATGGTCAAAGTGGGACCGCCCATAGTCGAAGGTCTCCCGGCAGAGGAACCTCATGCCGGGAGTGTCGCATGGCAGAGCAAAGAAGAGTGCGTGTTTTTCTCCAGCTTCCGGGCGGATAGGGTAGCAGGCAATTTCGTGGGCTATTGGCAGTGTAGCCAGCATCCGGCAGCCACGTACGACAACCCCCGCGTCAGTCTCCCGGACTGCATGCACTCCAACCTCACCGGACTGGATGGGCTCGGTGCCCCGCAGCACGTTACGCTGGCGCAACGGGTTCAGCAGGGCGTGAGTAAGGACCATGTCGTTCTCGCGAATGTAATCGCAATATGCTTGGAGGTTTTGTCCATACTCCGGGTTGCGCTGTCCGAAATACTCGTGGGCAGAACCGAGGGCGGTCATGGTGACGTTCATGAAGTCGGGACTGCGTCCCATCATCCCCACTGTGGCGCGGGCCCAGTGGAACATGGCACGGCCACGGGCTTCCAACTCTTGCATGTCCTTGGGGGCAATAAACGACAGACCTACAGGCTCCCCAGATGCTGGAGAGCAGTAGGTCATCTCTTCATGCAGTGCCGGGTCGCACTGCATGTCGTACAGGCCAGCCATAGTGCGGATGTTGTTGCGGAAGGCGGGATGGGAAACCACATCCTTCACCCGCTCACCCTCAATCCACACGTCCGGATGGTGTTCCCGCAGCCTCTCGATGTATTGAGCGCCGTTAAGCGCTGGCATGGAAGCCTCCTGGCTCCTGCTTTGCGCCCCTAGGGCATGGTGTTGCCGCCGTCGACCGTCAAGGTCTGGCCGGTGATGAAATCGCTGTCGGAGGAGCAGAGGAAGATGACCGTTCCGACCAAGTCTTCCGGCTGCTCGGACCGGGCCAAGGGGCGGTTGTTCACGCTGCGGGCGTCGGTCTCCCTGACGCGGTCGTCCACATCCTCATCGTCCATGCTGAGGGTGTAGCCTGGGGCGATGGCGTTGACGTTGAGACCATATTCGCCCATCTCGCGGGCAACGGAGCGGGTGAACCCGATGACCCCGGCCTTGGAGGTGACGTAGTGGGCGAAGTTGGGGGTGCCTTGGGCGACGGTGCTGGAGCTTATGTTGATAATCTTCCCACTGCCGCGTTCTTTCATATGAGAGACCACGGCGCGGCAACAGAGGAATATGCCTCTGAGATTGACCTCCATCACGCGGTCCCAGTCGTCGACGGAAATCTGGTCGAAGGGGCCACGGAACAGGCCGGGACGCTGGTAGATGGCAGCGTTGTTGACAAGACCATCAACGCGCCCAAACCGGGCTAGGGTCTCGCTAACCATGCGCTCGGCGTCGTCGGGGTTGGAGACATCAACGGTGACGGCCAAGGCGTCCTTGCCGTCCTCGCCTAGGGAACGCACCAGCGAACCGGCGGCCTCGGCATTGATGTCGGCCACGACCACCTTGGCGCCTTCGCCTGCCAATCCTTCTACATAAGCCCTGCCGATACCCTGGGCGCCACCAGTCACAATTATCACTTTGTCATCAAGCCTGCCCATCAAGCACCTTCTTAGTCGGAAGTCGTTGGGGAGATGCTGTCGCGAAAATGCGGCTGCACTTCCTAGCGCATGGTGTTTCCACCGTCCACGGCCAGAGTCTGCCCGGTGATGAAATCGCTATCGGAGGAGCACAGGAAAATCACTGTGCCCACCAAGTCTTCGGGGCGCTCGGAACGGGCCAAGGGCCGGTTGTTCACGCTGCGCTGGTCGTTGGCCCGGACGGCATCGTCCACATCCTCTTCGTCCATGCTGAGGGTGTAGCCGGGGGCTACGGCGTTGATGTTGATGCCGTACTCGCCCATCTCGCGGGCGACGGACCGGGTGAAGCCTATGACTCCAGCCTTGGAGGTGACGTAGTGGGCGAAGTTGGCGGTGCCTTGGGCAACGGTACCGGAACTGATGTTGATGATTTTGCCGCTGCCCTGCTCCTTCATGTGGGAGATCACGGCGCGGCAACAGAGGAATATGCCCCTGAGGTTGACGGCCATCACGCGGTCCCATTCGTCAGGCGGAATCTGGTCGAAGGGGCCACGGAAAAGGCCGGGACGCTGGTAGATGGCAGCGTTGTTGACCAGCCCGTCTACCCGGCCGAACCTTGCCAGAGTTTCGCTGACCATTCGCTCGGCATCGTCGGGGTTGGAGACGTCTACCGTGACGGCCATGGCGTCCTTACCGTCTTCGCCCAGTGCCCGGACTACCGCTCCTGCCGCTTCGGCATTCAGGTCGGCAACGACTACCTTGGCCCCCTCGCCTGCGAGGCCCTCCACATAGGCTCTACCTATGCCTTGGGCTCCGCCAGTCACGATTATGACCTTGTCGTCCAGCCTGCCCATAACACCCCTTTCTGAATCAGAACTAACCGGATAGGGGTAGCCGGGGTAGCTTACCAGCGGTCGTAGGAGACCACGTCAGACAGAGGCTTGCGGCTGGTAGGGCCAAAGCTACCCTTGGGGTAGCCCAGGGGCAGGGCATAGACAATCTGGCCGTTGTCAGGCAGGCCGAACAGCTCCCTCGCTCGCTCGTCCACTACTGCGTGGAGAGTGGTGATGGTGCCGCCGATGCCCAAGCAGCGGGCTGCGAGGAGCAGGTTCTGGGCGGCGGGGATGATGGAACCTGCGGCACCGGCACCCAAGCGGGTGGCGCACAGGAGGACAATCACCGGGGCTTGTCCGATTTCTTTGGACAAGCGCATGGCCGACTGCTGGGAGCCCTTGCCGGGCGGGATATCCTGGGGGCCGTTGATCCCCTCGTCCTTGCGCTTGGCCCACCAAGCCTCCTCGTAGAGGGTGGCGAACTTGGCCTTGGTGTCGGGGTCTCGGAGGACTATGAAGTGCCAAGGTTGCTGGTTGCCGCCGTTGGGGGCGTGAATCGCAGCTTCCAGAATGTGCTGGAGGTCGTCTTCGGGAATAGGGTCGGGGCGCACGCGCCGGATGGCGCGCTGGCTGAAAATGGCTTCTCCCACGGACATGCTCAGACGTTCCTGGGTTGTCATGGTTGCCTCCCGTTAGTAGCTGGTGGCTCGCTTGGCGATACGAAAATGGTAAGGGCTGTAGCGGGCCGTTGGTGAGTGGGAGTTTACTGGCGGCCTACCTTGCGGTCAACACAGAGCTGACGGAAATGCGGTTCCTCCGGTTGGTCCCGCATGTTGGTCTTGAAGGCGGGGGCGATTAGCTGTATTCTCGCCACACTCTCATCAGAGGGCGCAATATCACTGATAACACAGTCAAAACTCAAGGAGGCACCGATATGACGACACAGGTCAAAGTGCAGGTCATCGACGCCGACGCCCATGTGGTGGAAACTGACCGCACATGGGACTATCTGGAGCCGTCGGAACAGAAGTACCGGCCGCTCCTGTATACGTCCAACAACAACGATGTCAGCGACTACTGGGTGATTGACGGGGAGATCGGGGGCACCCGCTTCCCGACCCTCAGTGAGCAGAAGATCGAACAGCTTTCGCGAAATGCGGGCAGGGCCATGGGGACACCCCGTGAGTCCCGTGAACTTGATGACGTACAGATGCGCCTTGACCACATGGACCAGCTTGGCGTGGACGTGCAGGTGCTGCACAACACCATCTGGCTGGAGACGGTGACCACTTGGCCGGACACGCAAGCGGCCCTATGTCGCTCGTGGAATAAGTGGCTGGCCGACATCTGGAAGCAAGCCAAGGGTCGTCTTCGCTGGTCTTGCGTCGTACCGGATCTCATGGTCGACGAGGCCGTGAACCAGATACGGTTCGCGAAGGAGAACGGGGCCGTCGCAGTCTGCATGAAGCCCTTGGAGGGGGACCGATTGCTGACCGACCCATATTTCCACCCGATCTTCGCCGAGGCCGAGCGGCAGGATATGGCGATTGCCATACACATCGCCAACGGCAACCGGCGCAATGTGCGGCTGTGGACGTCTACACCAGCAGTGGGAGAGGGCCAGTCGAATAGCGGATTCTCAGTATTCCGCGGGCCGACGGTGGTGCTGAGTTGGGTGCTGCTGATGAGCAACATGTCCCAGCTTTTCCCAAATCTGAGGTGGGCCTTCATTGAGGCCTCGTCCCAGTGGGTGCCATGGATATACAAGGAGGTGGAGAACCGCTACCACACGTCGGGCCGCGAGTTCCCTGAGGATTTGTTCGGCTCGAAGAAGGTGTATGTGACCTGCGAGACCCACGACGACCTGCCTTGGGTCCGCAAGTACGCTGGGCCGAACAGCTTGGTTATCGGCACTGACTACGGCCACCTGGACCCGTCCAGCGACACCAATGCGATTCTCGCCTTCCAGGGGATGGAAGAAATCAGTGCTGAGGACAAGGAGCGCATTCTGTACCACAACCCCAAGGCACTGTACGCGCTCTAGATTGTAGATTATCCGGGAACGATGAGAGGCCCCTGAGATTCAGGGGCCTCTTGCTTTGGACTGATCTGAGCGGGGACCAGGCTGTCCTGACGCTGGGAGGCGCTCCGGGCAGGATGTCACCAGTGCTGCACAAGGCACGGCCAGTCTTGAAAGCAAGGGCGATTCCAAGTATGCTCGCCTTCACCAGAAGACTCGACGTTTTCCGACACCTCCCAGAGCAACTAGTTAAGGAGACACTATATGACGACACAGGTGAAACTGCAGGTCATTGATGCCGATGCCCATGTGGTGGAGACTGAGCGCACGTGGGACTATCTGGAGCCTTCGGAACAGAAGCTCCGCCCATTGCTCTATAGCTCACCAGACAAGAGCGTCAGCGACTACTGGCTGATTAACGGGGAACTCGGGCGACCGTATTTCCCTCCTCTCAGCGAGCAGAAGATCGAGCAGATTTCCAAGAACGCTGGACGGGCCATGGGGACACCCAAAGAGGCCCGTGAGATGAACGACATACAGATGCGTCTCGACCACATGGACGAGCTTGGTGTGGATGTTCAGGTGCTGCATAACACCATCTGGCTGGAGACAGTCACCACTTGGCCTGAGACGCAGGCTGCCCTGTGCCGGTCTTGGAACAAGTGGCTGGCCGACATCTGGAAGCAGGGCAAGGGGCGGCTCCGGTGGTCATGTGTTGTGCCGGACCTGATGGTGGATGAGGCGGTCAACCAGATACGATTTGCCAAGGAGAACGGGGCTGTCGCTGTGTGCATGAAGCCCTTGGAGGGGGACCGGCTGCTGACCGACCCCTATTTCCACCCCATTTTCGCCGAGGCCGAGCGGCAGGATATGGCGATCGCCATTCATATCGCCAACGGCAACCGGCGTGATGTGCGTCTCTGGACATCCACGCCGATGCCTGGTGAGGGGCAGTCGAATAGCGGGTTCTCTGTGTTCCGTGGGCCGACGGTGGTGCTGAGTTGGGTGTTGCTCATGAGCAACATGTCGGAGTTGTTCCCCAACCTGCGGTGGGCCTTCATTGAGGCCTCGTCACAGTGGGTGCCGTGGATATACAAGGAGGTGGAGAACCGCTACCACACGTCGGGCCGTGAGTTCCCCGATGACTTGTTCGGTTCGAAGAAGGTGTATGTGACCTGCGAGACGCACGATGACCTGCCTTGGGTCCGCAAGTATGCTGGGCCGAATAGCTTGGTTATCGGGACTGACTACGGGCACCTTGATCCCTCCAGTGACACGAGTGCCATCCTGACGTTTCAAGGGATGGACGAAATCAGTGCTGAGGACAAGGAGCGCATTCTCTGCCACAACCCCAAGGAGTTGTACGGGCTGTAGTTGGGGAATGATTGAGAACATTAAAGAGGCCCCTGAGTTTCAGGGGCCTCTTGTTTTTGCACTTATCGGGTTCGCTGGGAGGCTGAGTCCTGCTAATAGGCCGCTACTGCTGCGCGGCAGCACTCGACGTCTTGGTCATCGGTGCCGCCGCTGACACCCACTGCACCGACTATGTTGGGGGTGTCGAGGACGGGGAGGCCGCCGGCGACGGCGATGACCTTGCCTTGAGATGACACAATCATGCTCTGGAACCAGCTCTGGGTGGCGGTGGCGGTCAGTTGGGCGGTAGGCACCTGGAAAGTGGCGGCGGTGTAGGCTTTGTTGACGGCGATGTCGACGCTCATGGGGCGGGCTTGGTCCATGCGCCCGAAGGCTATGAGACGGCCGCCCTCATCGACGACGGCAACGCTTACTGCGATATCCAGCTCCCGTGCCTTGGCGTGTCCGGCTTGTATCATCGTGATGGCACGGTCGATGGGTACAGGCATGGGCTCCCCCTTTGTTCGGCGGTAAAAGTCCGCGTTCTTGTCGATGTAGTTGCGCCATTTGTCTGGGACGTCGATGTCCAGGAAGATGGCTTCAACGGGACATACTAGGGCACATTGCTCGCAGGCAATGCAAATTTCGGGGTCTATGAAATACTGGTCGTCGTTGTCGGTGCTGTGGATGCAGTCGACGGGGCATACCTCGAGGCAGGTGGCGTCTTTTACCCCGACACATGGTTGGGTTATGACGTAAGCTGAAAACTGAGAAGTCATATTGGTCTTTTACTTGCCCGGAGGGTCCGGTTCCAAGGGCAGTTCGGTCAGGATGGGGTCACTGAGGTGAATCCAGCCCTTGCGCCCGGGGGCGGTGAAATGGCCGTCTGATCCGGCACGACCGAGACCCGCTGCCTCGGCGACCTGCACCGGGTCTGCGCCGCCAAAGCTGGCCTTGTAGCCGAGTTCGCGGATGTAGGCTGCCAGATTGAAGCTAACCAGATTGCCCTCCAGGGTTGCGACCCGGCCTGCCATGCCGTCGGCATCCTTGGGGTCGTGCTCGGTTTCCACGCCGCAGACTATGACGTTGGGGTACTCCTGTACTATTTCCTCAGGGGACTTAGTCTCTTGGTCATCCCGAAATTCTACGGCGCGAACCTGGGATGGTTGCAGGCGGGTGATGCCGACGATGTCGACTCCGAGCCAGACGCCCAATTCTTTCATGTTGGCGGTCATGCCGGGGGGCGGAGGTATCTCGGTCTTGACCGGGTATACCGCACCTTCTGGGGCCGAGCGAATGGCGGCCGACAGGTCGTTGCTTGGGTCGGACAAGGGCCGATTTACGAACCTGTCCCATAGCGGGTCCTTGTTCCTACCGCCAAAGAGCCGACCCAAAATCCCTTTGGATTCCATTGGGGCCATGGATGCTACTTGGCCCGTCCAGCCTTTTGCTGGTCCCGCTCCTTGGCCAGTTCGAACCGCCTAGTGTTCTCCTTCAACGGATGGTAGTAGCCAATCTTCGACTTGGGATCGGGCTCCTCGTGGGTGCCGTTGCCATTCGTACCGTTCTTGCCATGGTAGACGGCGGTGTCGTAGTCCAGCCACTTCACGCGCTTGCGGGGCACAGTGCCCCAGAACGCATCGTCAATCCACTTGAGGGGCCACACTACACCGGCCCGCAAAGATACCGGCGTGCGCTTCAGGGTCTGTATGGCTAGGTCGTGCCACCAGCGCCGGGGCTTGGTGTAGGGACAGATGGTTACGCAGGACATGCAGACTTCCCAGAAGTCCATGACGTAAGCGCGGAGGCGGTAGCAGGTCTCCCAGTTGAGCTTGTATTTCTTGATGCCGTTGTGGACGACCTTGTCTTCCATGGTGATGCTGTTGGTGGGGCAGGTGGTGGCGCATTTGCGGCACCTGGCGCAGAAGTCGGTGACGCCGATGTCGATGGGCTTGTCGGCGACCAAGGGCATGTCGGTGAGGATGGGGCTGGAGAGGTGGATGCGGGCACCGTATTTCTCGGTAATCAGGATGCCGTTGCGACCCATTTCGCCCAAGCCAGCGGAGAGGGCGGTGGGCATGGGCTGGGCGAGGTTCCGCACTGCGGAGTATCCCATCTCCTTGATGTAGCGGACGAGGTTCTCATAGATGGCGCCGAGCTTGGCTTGGCTGAAGTGATAGGCGTGGTCACCGATATGGTGCCGGTGGGCTTGAATCTTGTCGTAGTCCCAAGCCACGGTGATGACTATGGCGTAAGGGTACCGCTCGGGGATGGGTACACCCTGCTCCGCCTCGTTCTTCTGCGCCATACCGGGCACGGAACCGAGGTTGTCGACCTCGGCGCCGTCGCTGTAGAGGAGCGAGCGATGCACTTGGGCGATGCCGACAATGTCGGCGCCCATGTAATGGGCCACCCGCTTGAGGTGCTTGGTCAGTTTCTTGGGGTCGGTCTCCTTGGCCTGGTCCTCGTTGACCTTACCCTTGGGGGCTTGGCCGACGGCAAAGAAAGCGACGTTGCGCTTGTCGGCAGAGGACTGGATGAAGGAAATCCTTCCGAGGGGGTCCTTGGAGGTGCGATTGAAGTACCAGTTGAACAGAGGCTTGCCGAGTTCACCCCGCTTATTTTTTTCGTGGGGGTTCTCGGAGGCCTTGATGGGCTCCCAAGGCCCCACCATTTCGACGCTGCGACCCAAGAAGGGAGCGTCGGGGCCGGGCTTCCATTCCTGCTGTTCGCCGTCGTCATGTCCATTGGGGGACGGCTCAACCTGCTGTACCTCTGGCCTATCTTGAACAGTCGCCATCTTTCCTCCTCAGGTACTAGGGCCTCCTCAGGTGTTAAGGCCTCCTCAAGGACATGCGGCCTCGCAAGGAGCCGTCGAATCCCCTGGATGTTGACTGATATACGCCTAATGGCATCAAGGTGTCAAGTTATGGTGAGCCGGGACAAGTCCTTGTTACTCGCTGATTTCCTATCATTCCAATCATCAAGGGCGGGGCCGGACCTCACGGAGACTGTTGTTTCCTATGAGCAGTGGCAGACTGTTCGTAGCTGAGGCGAACGTTTTTGTAGCTATTTTCTCTGCCAGTACTGCCAGTGGCCGTGTCTGTACAGCTACGATTTTTGTACTGCCACAGGCCTGTTTTTCATGATGGTCTCTCCTGAGTTGGGTTGCGAAGGAAACGCAGGGGTTGGCCCTTCCCTGCGCGCTCTGGATAGATAGTAGAACGGGCGTGCGGGTGTTGTCAATGGGGAGGCTAGCCACTGCGCATCTTGCGTATATACTGGCCCGGACATCGGCGATGGCCTTAAGGGCCCTATTGAAAGGCTCCTTAATCCCTATCGCATCAAATCCGCCAGCGAACCGGTCAATCACTGGACGAACTACCTCAAGGGGCAGGCCATTCTTTCTCTGCACTGAGAAGTACTTCCTATGATCGACCTTACCCTGAACGTGGCACTCGAACTGTGTTACCGCGTTTTCGAGCACTTCGAACTGCCTCTCGACCGTTTGACCGGGCGCCAAGGATCCTAGATCACTTTGTTGGCGGTTTCGCGCAGACAATACCGAAAGCTGTACATTCTCAAAACATATTTCTGGCATGTCCTCGCTGGCTGGAGCGATATTGGACACCCGCACGGTCACTCGTACTTGTCTTTCAGGGACTGCACGAGTGCCTGCTAGCTCCTCCATCGGCTCGACCTGTGTCTCTGAGACCAAATAGCCTTGTAGGGTCTGCCACAAGGCGGCTGGATGCCGCATCTGTTCAGTCGAACCTCTATCATCTTGGTAATCGTCTGAACGCCCACCATCGGATGCTGACTCCACAATGGGGCCCTCCATGTTCGTTAGGTTGTTAGCGGCCAAGAGGCTTTGAATTTGCACTGCTTCTGGACAATGTAGCTTGAGAAGGAGTTCCTTCATTAGCTGGGCGGCCGATGCAGCCCTTCTCAAAGGCAGGCTGTCGGGGACCACATGAGCCCAGTCATTCCGTATCGCACGCAACTGGTCGAACTGGCCTAGCACCAAGTCCAGCTCCGGGAGTTCCTTCGTGAAAGCCGCAGCATGGTTCCTTCTCACGATGCGGCTGAAGTGTGCGACATCAAGAAGGTTGGCATAATCGGGATCCGGCCAATGGCCCAATTCGTTTTCGAGGGTCTCACGCTGAAAATCCGACATGGCCGGTAGCACACCCCTTTGGAACCATTCGCCGCCAAATACTGACTCCAACCGTTCTCTCAAGGCGCGTCGGATGCCCTGCATGTATAGCAGGTGGCATTCGGTAAATAGCGAATACCCGTCAACTCCCATTCCCTATCTCCTAATCATCATCGCCAACCTCGACCATGCCCTCTCTTTCCTCGCGGACGGCGTCGGCTTCGATTAGGGCGCGTTCGGAGTGGCCCCAGACGCGCTGGGCGTCGCGGGACTTGAGGGGCATTTTGCGGCGCCAGTGGATGATGGCGCGGTCGTTGCGGCCGAGTTTCTGGGGTTCTTTGGGGTCCATGCGGGTGTAGAGCTGGACGGGGAGGTCTTCGAGTTCGTTCACTCCCTTCACCTGCCAGTAGCGCACTACGGTGTGGAAGCAGAGCTTGGCGAATATGCGGTCCCAGAGGCTTTTGCCCTTTCTTATGTCGTAGGTGAACATCATCGTGTGGTTCTCGTCGACCGGGACGGCCCAGCGGTTGTACATGCGGTTGCCCATGTCCACGCGGGTGATGCTCGGCAGGTAGTGCTCACTGCGGTAGGGCTTGCCGGAAAAGCTCTTGACGTTGATGCCCGGCACTGGGAACTTGCGGACCCTCCACCAAACGTGCTGGGGCCATTTCTTGCCGAGTTCGGGGTAATAGGCCTGCTGGGCTATATTCACGGTGGGCTTGATGCCCATGGTGCTGTCGGTCTCGCCGACCACGCTCATGCCGCTCCAGTAGGCGGGTATCTGGCGGAAGGCCTCCAGATTGAAGAGGCGGCGGATGCGGAAGCGGTGAATCCAGGAAAAGTGGGCGTCCTCGTTCTGCTCGATGGAGACGGCCCAGTTCATGGGCCAGATTTTGCTGTAGACATGGACGGCGTAGTTGGAATCGAAAAACTCGGAGGGGAGGTCTGTGTCGAGGGAAACGGGATCGGTCTGGCCCATCCAGACGTAGGCGATGCCGCCCAGGACGGCTGTGGGGTAAGCGCGGGCTTTCAACTTGCCCACCATGGGGGAGTCAGGGCCCTCGGTGATGGCTGCGACGCATTTGCCGGTTTCGTCGAAGGTGTAGCCATGGTAGGGGCAGGAGATTGTGCCTTGGAACTCGCACTTCCCGTAGGAGAGGAAGGCACCACGGTGGGGACAACGGTCCTTGAGGGCGCCCACCTTCCCGTCCTTCCCGCGAAACAGCACTAGCTCGTCGCCCAGCATCTTCAAGCGGCGCGGTTTGCGGCCCAGCTTCCTGAGCTCAATCGCTGGGTACCAGTATTCCCGGTATCCCATCTGGGGCACCAAATCATGGATGCCGATCTGGGAGACGCCGTACATGGTCTCCTCGGTCCGGTCCGGGATGTTCAGGCGAACATCTTGGGCTTTGCCACCGGCATGGTCTCCGTTTGTATGGTGTCCATTGGAATGGCTGCCGTTATTCATCGCTTGGCTCCGAGAAGGGATTGAGAGTTCTTTGCGACCTTGGCGCGGACGGTAGCACTACCGCCTCCGCGGGTCAATTTGCAGTAGTCGCCTTGACATCCCGCCCGCAGGTCAAGCTGTCAAGAACAGCAGTTGCTCCCATCACCCTGACTGCGGACTATCCCTGCGTTCTCCCGTGCCTTCCGCTTCTTCCACAGCTTCGCCCCCGCTACCATTCTCGTCATGATCCCTTGCCGGCTCATGGTGATGGCCATCCCCCATCAGCAGATGCGCTAGCTCATCGCGTTCCGGCATGCGCTCCACTGCGGGGGCAAGCGGGCTATCTTCGGGTAGCAGGGTGTTCTCGGCTGGTTGCAGCGAGGGGGCATGTGCGTCTGCCTGAAGGTCTCTGGATTGCGCCCTTTGCGCGGTATCCTGCGTATGCGGCCCTGTACCCTCCTCCCCGGAGGTGAAGGTCTGACTGACAGCACGCTCCAATACCCTGTGGAGCCGGAAGCTAAAGAAGCCCACTGCCAGCGCGGGCGATAGCAACAGCAAGAGGGAGACCGGGACGGACGAGCTACTCAGGGCGAACAACTCGCTGGTCAGAGGAAGAATCAACAGGAACAGGAGGGCGATGAACACCATGGCGAGCCCATACTCAACCATGGTGCGGAGGGCAACACGGCGCTGTTGACCTTGGGGCTGATGGTCGAGGGGCTCGGACGAACTGGTGGCAACTCCAGCCAGACTGTGCAGAGAGCGCCAGATGGCGATTGCGGAGGGGATGCTAAGGCCAGCAAAAATTCCGACTACCAAAAGTCCCGCCACTCCCTCTGACACAGGGAGGCGGTCACCGAATACTTGGGGAATAAAGTGAAGGACTTCCGTTCCTGCCCCGCTCAAGAGGGCAATGATGAACATGTTGATGAGGATGCCACGCCCGATGCCGCGAAAGCCTTTTCCTGAGCCCTCCGATTGGGAGAAGGACGACCAGAACACGTCCACGCCGAGCCTGATGGAAAGCATGCTCTCGCGCAGGACGGCAGGAGCACGGCGGCTGATCAAGTCGGCCAAAGGCACAGCGGAGCGACTCGTCAACGGGGCCAATATGGAGGTGACGGCCGTGCAAATGGACAATATAGGAGCTACGGCGGCAGCGCCTGTCGGAGTAGATGGAGTCAAACGCCCTATGGCTAGAGAGAACTCCCCCATTTGCGGCATGGTCATTCCCACCCGGAGAGCATCTGTCGGGCCGAGGCCTGCCATTATTGAGCCCACAGTGTTGGCAGCTATCTTGGCTGCCATGAATACCGCAACCAGCACCACGACCGGGACTATGTAGTCGTCCAAAGTGCGGTAGTCGATCAGCATTCCAATGGACAGGAAGAACAGGGCGCCGAACATGTCGCGCACGGGCGCTACCATTCCGTTAATGCGTCCTGAAACCTGCGTGTCACCGATTACCACGCCGACAAGGAAGGCTCCCGCGGCTGGCGACAAGCCGAGAAAAGTGGCGAACAGTGCGAAGAGAAAGCAGGCACCGAGAGCAATTAGCAGGAGGGTTTCGTCGGATTGGAACCGGGACAGAAAGTCCATCACGCGGCCGCCGGCCATCGTGCCCAGCATTAGAATGATGATGGAGAAAGCCCCCAACCTCGCAGCCAGCAGGCCGGCATCGGCGAGGTTGGTCGTGCCCGTTGTCGAGAGGCCGCTGAGTACAGTCAACAAGATCACCACGACGAAATCTTCCACGAGGAGGATGCCCACTATTGTCTGGCCCCAACGTGTGTAAAGGTTTCCTCTGTCGCGTAGTCCTTTAAGGAGGATGGCGGAACTACTGATGGCGAGCGCTCCTCCCAGATAAAGGCCGTGGCCGGGGTCGATGCCGGGCAGAATGCTGGCGAGCCAGACGCCGAAGAGGGTGAGGACACTGATTTCGACGACGCCGATGACGATGACTTGGAGGCCTATGTTGCGGATGCGCCGCCACCCAAGTTCCAAACCGATGCCGAACAGCAGCAGGATGAGTCCAAGTTCAGCGAGAAGCCCGATGGTATCCAAATCGCTGATGAGAGGTGTGGGCAGCGTGAACGGCCCGATTATTGCGCCCGCCAGCAGGTAACCGAGGACGGAAGGCTGGCGTGTGATTCTGGCCAAGCCCAAGCCCAAGGCGGCAATCACCATGGCAATGGTGAAATCCTTCAGCAGCGTGGCGCTGCCTTCGGAAAGATCCGCTGCGGCAGTGGACAGCAGGATATCTATGGCGGCACTCCTCGCGAATGCTTGTGCCGGATGTCCGGCCCCGAGGTTCGGACGGCTGGGCAAGGCCGGATGGGGGCCATTGCCTCGATGAGGCGATGGCCTAGTAACGTGATGATAGCACGGACGTAGCCGATAGCTATGCTGGCGTCGTGCCGATTGTTGGGGCTTCCGGCTGATCGTGCCGCTCAGCTAAGGGACAGGGCGAGGGAGAAGGGCAGCTAGGCCGGTTGTATAATCACCGCACTCCCAAAGCCCGTGCAGCAGTAGGAGGAAGCGATGGTGCAAAGCTATATTGGGGCTCCCATTCTCCGCAAGGAGGACCGGCGTTTCCTCACTGGCCGGGCGCGCTTCACCGATGATGTACGTCTGCCCCACATGCTGCATGCCGCGATAGTGCGCAGTCCCCATGCACATGCGCTTATCAGGTCCATTGATGCGTCGGAGGCGATGGAGATACCGGGCGTGGTGGCGGTGTATAGCGCCGCGGATGTGGAAGCCAACTTGACACCACGACGGATACCGCTGCGCACATCGGCGCTTGAAGGTTTGGACCGCTTCCTGCAACACCCGCTGGCAAGGGAGAAGGTGCGATATGTGGGAGAGCCCGTTGCGGTGGTGGTCGCGGAGAGCCGTCATATCGCCGAGGATGCCATTGACGTCATACGGGTTGAGTATGAGGCTCTGCCGGTGGTCACCAACGTCATAGAATCGTATGAGGGGAAGGTGCTGCTGCACGAGGAGCATGGGACGAATGTGGCTTGCGACCAGATGGTGACGCTGGGGGATGTGGATGAGGCGTTCCGTAACGCCGAGTACACCCGGCAGGAGGAGTTCCAGATACCCAGATACACGGCCAACCCGATGGAGACTCGGGGGCTGGTGGCTTCCTATGATCCAGGGCGACAGGAGCTTACGGTCTGGGGGGAGACCAAGGTGCCTTATTTCAACCGGGGCGTTCTGTCATCCATGCTGGACATGCCGGCGCATGCCATCCATTGCTTTGAGCCTGATGTTGGCGGAGGCTTCGGGGCGAGGGGGGAGTTCTATCCGGAGGACTTCATCATCCCCTTTGCCTCCAAAATGCTGGGGCGCCCGGTCAAGTGGATTGAGGACCGGCGGGAGCATCTGGTCTCGTGCAATCATTCGCGGGACCAGACATGCCGTATTGAGATTGCTGCCAAGCGGGACGGGACCATCACGGCGATGCGGGCAGCGGTTTATGGAGACAACGGAGGGTATGTACGCACTCATGGCGGCGTGGTGCCTCTGCTTACTATCACCCACCTGCCTGGCCCCTACCGGACGCCGAACTTCGAGGGACGCATCCTGTGCGTGGTCACCAACAAGACGGGGGTGGGGACACTGCGGGGGCCGGGGATGTATGAGGCCGCCTTCTCCCGCGAGCGACTGATGGACATGATGGCGCAGGATCTGGGCATCGACCCAGCCGAGCTCCGGATGAAGAATCTGGTCACTGCATCGGAGATGCCCTATGACACTGGCATCATACGCCCCCCGGAAAACCCGCCCACCATCTATGACAGCGGCGACTTCCCACAAGCGTTGCAGGTTGCACTGGATGCACTCGACTATGACAACCTGAAGGAGCAGGCGGGGAAGCTGATTGACGGCAAGTATCATGGCATCGGGATTGGCTCTTTTGTGGAGTTCACTGCTGGCGGGGCCCCGTATGAGGCGGCCAAGGTGACGGTGCAGGGCCCCGATCAAGTGGTGGTGTATATGGGGATATCGACGCTGGGGCAGGGGCACGAGACGACCATGGCGCAGGTGTGCGCACAGGGCTTGGGTGTTCCCTATGATTACGTCACACTGCATGGCGGGAACACGGATTTGATGCCCCATGGCGGTGGGACCAATGCCAGCCGTCAAGCGGTGATGGGAGGGAGCGCGGTCTATTTGGCGTCGCAGGAACTGCAGCAGAAAATCCTACGGGTTGCGGCGGGATACCTTGATGTCGACCCGGAGGAGCTTGAATTCGAGCAGGGACAGGTCTATCGGAGGAGTTCGCGGGTTGAGGGCCCGCTCATGGACTTGGGGAGGGTGCTGGAGTTGGCCGGGCCGACCAGCCAGTACAATCAAGGAGAGATTGGACTTGAGACCACGCACTACTTCCACTCGCACATGCTGCCCCACTCGTATGGCAGCCATGTGGCCCACGTAACCGTCGATCCCGAGACTGGCAAGGTCGATATTCTGCGCTATGTCATGGCGGACGATGTGGGGACCATCATCAATCCCATTCTGGCCCATGGGCAGCTTGTGGGAGCAGCTGCGCAGGGCATCGGGGCCACCATGTTGGAGGAACTGGCATACGATGAGAACGGACAGCCTCTGTGCGCCAGCTACATGGACTTTCTGACGGTAACATGCTCCGAGGTCCCTGAGCTTGAAGTGTTCGAACTGGATTTGGCGCCGTCGCCCCTGAACCCATTGGGAGTGAAGGGCGTGGGGGAAAGCGGAATTGTGGCGACCGGGGCAGTGCTGGCCAACGCGGTGTCGAATGCGCTCTCGTCCTTGGGGGTGCAGGTACGGGACATGCCGTTGAGCCCGAGTTATGTTCGGGAGTTGATTCGGGAGGGGGAGGGGAGTACCAGACATGACAACTAGAACTTTCGAGAGATCAGGACAGTGCTTACAATGGTTGCAGATGGAGGCGTAGAGGAGGCTTCTCATGCTGAGAGCGGACGATGTTGCCCAGTATTTCTTAGTGTGCCAAGACACTAACCATCATGAGCCCATCACTAATCTGAAACTACAGAAGCTATGCTACTACGCGCAGGGTATCGCCTTAGTAGTCCAAGGACGGCCGCTCTTTCACGACGATATCAAGCATTGGCAGTACGGCCCCGTTCTTCCCAATTTGGACAATAAGTACAAGTCCTACAAGTCTGCTCCCATCCCTCCTCCTGTGGACTTGGACATGGAGTTGTATGACTCTGCAACGAAGACACTGCTGGATAGTATCTACACTGATTACGGAAAGTATTCTGCGGTGGAATTGGTCGAGAAGACCCATGAGGAGCCACCTTGGATGCATTCTGTGCCGGGTGCTGCAATCACCCACCAACAACTTCGGGAACACTTCGAGTCCCTTCCCAACATATGCGACTACTTCCCAACACTGGAGCCAGAGGCTTTGAGGCGTATGGGTGAAGACCCGCAGGTGAGGCGGGACCTTAAGCGTGGCATTGCTGCAATGAAATCCGGGCAGACAGTCCCTTGGGAAGAGATGAAGGAGAGACTCAGCATCTAGTGAAGGTCGTCCTACCTGAGTTCATCGAACCCACTATTGCCCAATGGCGCCCCATAGACAAAGGAAGGCTCGGTGGGACGCTAGCCAACCTAGAGGACGACGAGTGGCGTCTCGAGCAACGGGTGGACTGGTCATTTGGCCCTGAAGATAAGGCCGAGTTTGGTCTCTCCGAGAGTGAGGTTGTTTGGGCGGTTTCCCACATGGGAGTCGTCGTTGCGTTCGTCGAGAGCCATGACATTGCCACAGTGGTCTATGTCAATCGCCTTTCAAGAGGAAGCATGGGTTGGGTGTAGTAGCGCTAGGTACAACCATTTTTAGGAGGTCGTTTCATGGGTGACTTCCAGATGACGGTGGGCAACGCGGAGGTCGTTGCCCTATCCGATATGAATTGTGTATATCCGACGCCCTTGGCTGACCTGTGGCCGAATGTGCCGTATGAGGGTTGGGATGCTTTTCGCGGGCGGTATGCCGACACGTTTACTGACGGCGGACGGGGCACCCACATGAACATCGAGATTGGATGCTATCTGGTGCGGTCTCAAGGGAAGACCATTCTCATCGATACGGGCTATGGGCCGGGGCCAATCGAGTATTTGGGCGGACTAGAAGGCGAGCTTTGGGCCGACCTGACGGCGAAGAAAATCGATCCCGCCCAAGTGGATACCGTGTTCCTCTCCCATCTTCATCTGGACCATGTGGGATGGAACTCCATCGAGCGCGAGGGTAGGCTCGTCCCTGCCTTCCCCAACGCCCGCTACGTGATGCACCGTGCAGACCTCGACCACTTTCGGCAACCGGAAGTCCACGCCCGCTCCCGGTACCCCTATATGGACGAATGCATTGAAGTCATAGCCAGGGCCGGCATGATTGACCCCCTCGACGGCGACTCCGACCTTACGGACGAGGTGCGGGCGGTACACACGCCGGGACATACGCCGGGTCACATGAGCGTGGTGGTCTCGTCGCGAGGCCAGCGGGCCTATATTCAGGGGGATGTGCTGATTCACCCGGCACAGGTGACCGAGGAGCACTGGACGCCGCTTTTCGATGGCGACCCAGCTTTGGCTACGTTGACCCGCCACAAGCTGTTGAATGAATTGGAAGCTGACGGCACCCCGGTGGTTAGTTGCCATTTCCCTGCGCCCGGCTTTGGGCGGATTGTTCGAGTGGAAGGGCGACGATACTGGCAGGCCGGCCTATAAGGGACTGGTAATGGTGCTTCCCCGCCTCTACAGCGAGCTTTCCTATTTGTGGCCCCTCTTCAGCCCTCCTGAAGAGTACGCTGACGAGAAAGAGGTCTATTTGGGCATCATCCGCGAGAAGCTGGGACCGGGACGACACAGCATCCTCGAACTGGGAGTGGGAGGAGGGCATCTTCTCTCCCATCTAACCTCCGACCACGACGCGACGGCCGTCGATGTCTCCGAGGCCATGTTGGCATTGTCCAAGAGGCTGAATCCATCAGTGGAACATCACCTCGGTGACATGCGTACTGTCCGCCTCGATGCGCTGTTCGATGTCGTCTTGATTTACGATGCTATCGACTACATGCTCACTGAAGACGATATAACTCAAGCACTGGCCAGCGCCCGTGCCCACCTAAAGGCGAACGGACTACTGCTAGCCGCACCTGACTGGTTCCGCGAGACGTACCCCGGTAAGCATACGATGAACTGGCACCAAGACCACGGTGACATCATTCTGGATGTCGCGGAGAACCTCCCAGACATCGCGCCCGACAGCACGGTAGTGGAGTCGACCTTTGTATACACCCTCCAACAAGGAAGCCAAGTGACAGTGGAACACGACAGGCACACCACTGGCATTTTCCCACGGGATACATGGTTTCGGCTTATACGGGAGGCCGGGTTTGAGGTGGAGTTGAGGCAGGTGCCGGGCTGTGAGTGGGGATATGGGGGAAACCTGTTCGTGGGTGTGTTGAGGGGCGATAACCCTTCCTCGGATCGCTAGAAGAAGCCTAATCCGTTGATGGGATTACGGGCAAACCGAACTCCTCCCGTATGGCGTTCACTATGGGCCAGTAGTCGTTTTCGTAGAATTCTTTGATCGCTCGCTCGATGTGTGGTGTAGCCTGATCCGAGTTTAGGTCGTATGACGCTCCACTAGGAATCAACCTCTTGCTGTATATGGCATGCCATGTTCCAGCAAGCTTCGGTCTGGTACGGATACTCGCACTTTGTACTCCTCGGAGCAACTCATATAGCCTGTTGCGCGTGTCTTGAGGGCCAGGTCCGATGACTAGGGCAAAGGCCCTGTTCGGATACCTGGCTTCGAAGAGCAGGATGCGCTGCGATGCCGTCCATCCGGCACCTTGTTTTAAAGCAGGTATGTCTTCAAGGCCCGGCACGAAGAACCTATGGTACGACTTACTGTCGTAGTCACGACGTAGGTCAGGTGCATACTGTTCGATGGCCTCGTCTATGTTCCTCCAACCTACGGCCTGTCTTGCAGGCATCGCGCTCACAATGTGGTCGATGGCAGTTCGGTGTTTGTTGTAGATTTGTAGGGCAAGTTCGTCGATATTATCCGAACTCTGCAACACGTACCTCCCAAGACTCCTCTTGTATTGCTCTAAGAAGCTAGCAACGCTTGCGCTAATAGTGGATCCCCGCATCTTTAAGACGTGCTCGATCATATAGAAAACCTTATCGTAGCCTAAGGGTATCCATCGTTCAGCATCACTCTCCGACGCCGGCTCTATGCCGTCTGGTGTTAGAAATATGGGGAGGGCCGTAAGACCTCCATATTCGGTCTCGACGGTTTCGAGATAGCGACTGAGTTGATCATCATGTTCCGCGGCGCCAACTTTATTTTCTATCAAGCAAACGAACTCGTCATCCGTATCGACTATCAGAATGTCTATATTATGGCGCTCAGTGACTACTTGAATGTCCATGTCAGTAAGTTTCCAGCGATCTACGTCAATAGGGGTAAGGTCCCCTCGACCTGCCGCCGCTGCGTACAAGAGAAAGTGGCGCAAGAAATAATCCCGCAGTCCGTGCGACTCTTTTGGGTTGAGCAACCAAGCAAGGAATGCGGAGTGCTGAAGCTCTCTCCTTTGAATGCCAAGCACATCAAACAAGTTGAACTCTGCCAGAAGGTCTTCTAAGCGTTCAAAGTCGGGATCCATAATGAGGGCTTGAAGGGCAAGCTCCTGTGGGGACTGGTTGCTGCTAGCTGGTTGGTTAGTCATAGGCTCTCTTTCGATGCACTACAGGAGTCCGAGTTTCGTCAGAATGACAGTAGTCATGGACTGTCGCTATATCGCGGGGTCCAGCACGACCTTGCCCACGGTGTCGTTACGGGCCACTAGGCGGTGGGCCTCGGCGGCGTCCCGGAGGGGCATTACCTGGTCGATCAGGACCTGTATCTTGCCGTCGGCGCATAGCTGGAGGGAGTGGGTGAGGTCGTGGGGCTGTTCTGCGCCTAGGCCGCTCAGGACTTGGAGGCGGTTCTGGTAGAGGGTGCGCATGTCGAGGGTGACCAAACCGCCGCCGTGGGCGCCGACGGTCACCAAGCGACCGCCCTTGGCCATGCTGTTGATTGCCTTGGAGAAGATGGTTGGGTCGCCTATGTTGTCGAACACCACGTCGACACCGTAGCCGTCGGTAATGCGGGCTACCTCGGTTTCCAAGTCATCGCGCCGGTAGTTGACGCCGTGGTGAGCGCCCAAGTCGAGGCCTGCTTGGACTCTTTCATCGGCCCCTGCACCGGCAATGATGCGGGCGCCGATGGAATGGGCCACCTGAACGATGCAACTGCCAAGGCCTCCTGCTGCGCCTAGGACGAGCGTCCAGTTGTCCTTATCCAAGCGGCCGATGGAGGCTTCAGCGAAGGCGAGGGGGAAATGACGGGTGATGATGGAGGCTTGGGGGAAGGAGACTCCTTCGGGGATGGACACGCAGTTTGCTTCCGGGACGCAGAGGTACTCGGAATAGCCTCCCCAAGTCTGCACACCGAGCATCTTGGCATTGGGACAGCGCTCGGTATCGCCTGAATGACAAGTGGGGCAATTGAGGCAGCGAATGGAACGGAAGACGGTGACGGGGTCGCCGGGCTTGAAGTACGTGACGTTGGGTCCGACCTCGGCCACCACGCCGCAGGGGTCGTTACCCAGCACGAGGGGGAGAGTCACGCCGTAGTTTCCTCCGTGCTGGCGCACCTCCATGTCGAGGACGCGATTGACGGACACGGCCCGGACTTGCACCAACACCTGACCGGGGCCCGGTCTAGGAGTGGGGACGTCTTCCCATTGCATGACCTCTGGGCCGCCGAACTCGTGGATGACCATAGCTTTCATGGGAGACCTCCGGGGAACGGAGTTAGGCGCATGGCGCCTGAATTGCGGGAATCATCGCAGTAGGCCGAGAGCGCGGCAAGAGGGTGAGAGGGGCGGGAACGACCGCGAGTGGTAGTTATCGCCGGCGCAAGGAGCGTCCGGGGGTGGCGCCGGTGTGGACGCCGTTTTGGACGACGGACTGGCCGTTAACGACTACGTGGTTGATGCCGCCGGGGAACTGCTTGGCGTCGGCCATTGAGGTGGGGGCGGTTACGGAGGAGGGATCGAATACCACGATGTCAGCTTTCATGCCGTCCCGCAGCATGCCGCGGTCGCTGATGCCCAGACGTTGGGCCGGGAAGCTGGTCATCTTGCGGATGCCTTCCTGCATGCTGAAGCGCTGTTCTTCTCTAACATAGTTGGCGAGGATGTAGGGGAAGGTGCCGTACATCATGGGGCTGGGGTTCTCGCCCAATAGCAACGCATCGCTGCCCACCATGTACAGAGGGTGGTCGATAAAGCTCGGTAACGTAGCCGCGTTCACCACCGCGCCGGTATATGAGATGCGCAGGTCCTCCTCCAGAAGAAGGTCCATGACCGCGTCGACGGGGTGGGCGTTGCGCATGTCGGCGATCTCGGCGATGGTCTTGCCGTCATACTGGCGGTTGTGGGGCTTGTCGAAATAGGTCAGCCACATGCCGTCCCAAGTGTTCCCCCTTGGCCGGACCTCTTCACGCAGCCTCGCCCGTCCCTCTTCGGAACGGAAGACCTCCTTGAGTTTCTCCGGGCCACCGTCTTGGGCCCACTGGGGAATGATGATGAGCAAGCGGGTGCCGGCATAGGGGTAGGGGAAGCAGTCGAAGGTCAAGTCCAAGCCGTCGTTGCGGGCCTCATCCACAAACTCCAGCATGTGGCGTCCCGAGCCACGATAGGGCAGGCGGTGGAAGAGGTGGGTGAGGTGCACCGGGACCTGACCGCGGCGCCCGATTTCCACGGCTTCACGGAAGGGATCGAGGAAGCGATCGCCCAGGCTGTAGCGTACATGGGTGTGATAGAAGCCGCCCAACTTGGCTGCCTCGCCGCCCAGTTCCGAGAGTTCGGCCGTGTCGGCGTAGGAGCCGGGCGGGTAATCGAGGCCGGTGGACATGCCGAAAGCGCCGTCCTCCATCGCCTCCCGCAGCAGGGCCTTCATGTTGGCGAGGTCGTCCGCGCTGGCAGGGCGATTGTCCCAGCCCATGGCATTTATACGGAGGGGGGCGTTGCCGATCAGGTAGACGATGTTCACGGCCACCTTGTTGTCGAACATTGCGAGGTAGTCGGGAACACTTGACCACAGGCCGGGCAGGGGCGGAGCACCGTCCAAGCCTGAGTTGAGTTCTATAAACATGCGTAGGTCGCGTTCGTTGCGGAAGGGGGCGTAGGAGTTGCCGTCGACGCCTATGACCTCGGTGGTGATGCCTTGACGGACCTTGGGTTCATGGCGCGGCTCGGCGAGAATCACCAGCCCGGAATGGGCGTGGAAGTCGATGAAGCCGGGGCAGACTACCTGCCCGGAGGCATCGATGGTGCGAGTTGCCTCCAAGGAGGACACATCGCCACGGATGACGCTGACGCGGTCGCCTTCCACGCCGACCGCAGCATAGAACCCCGGACTGCCGGAGCCATCAATCACCAAGCCGCCGCTTACCAGCAGGTCGAGCATGAGCTAACGGGGAACGCTGGTCTGAGGGCGTATGCTCTCGTCCAGCCAAGCCTTGTAAAGTTCGTGTTCCGTGCCGTCGGAGACGTCGCACTCGGTTTGTCCCATGATGTGGGCATGCCACTGGCGCCAGAAGCCCCGCATCTGTATCTCATCTATGGACTTGGGGCTGCGGTGCATACCGCGGGAGATGTCGGACCACTCCACTTCCTTCACGGCAAACCCGGCTTGGCAGGACTCCAAGGCTTCGGAGTCGTCGGGAGTCGCTAGGCCGCCCGGGCCGAGGAAGCCAAGGAAGCTGTTGAGGCGAGTCTTGAGGAGGACTTCGCTCTCCTCCTTGGGGGCAAGGCCCCAAGCGGAGACGCGCATGCAATCAGGAGCGACAGGCTCCCAGTAGCGGACGGTGGGGGCAGCTACGTCATTGAGAATCAGGTTGGGGTAGATGAAAAGGTTGCGCTGGCAGTAGGCCATGCGGGAAGCGTACTCCTCGCCGAACCGTTCGATGAGGCGGGCGTGGACCTTCTCGACCTCGGGGCGGGCCTCCAACGGAAACTGGGGCGTCCATACTGCGATGGGCTTGCCCGCAGCCGCTTGGTATTCGGTGACGGTGTGCCCGTTGCCGAGTGCCCTTCCGTAACCGACGGAGCCTTTGGGTGCTTCAGGCCATAGTGCCCGGACGTAGTCGAAGAAGGTCTGGTGGGTGGGCAGGCCGTGATAGCCGTCGACGCTGTTTTCGATGAGCAGCTTCCAATTTGCGCCGATGTCGTATTTGTTGGAGCCGGCAATCACCCGCATGCCCAGTTCCGACTGGTCCATCATAGCGTCGATGTACTCGCGGGAGTTGCCGAGGAAGTCGTAGAGGCTCATGGCATTGGGATCGTAGTTGACGAACACCAGGCCACGATAGGACTCGACGCGCGGGGGCTGCTTCAGGCTCATTTCCTCACGCTTGAACGATTCGGGATAGCCTGCCTCGTCGGGGGTGCCAATGAGTTCGCCCCTGTTGTTGTAGGTCCATGCGTGGTAGAAGCACTGGAAGACCTCGGCGCTGCCTTGGTCCTGGCGACAGATGAGGGCGCCGCGGTGCAGGCAGCTATTGAGGAAGACCCGCAACTGGCCGTCACTGCCACGCACGGCGAATAACGGACGCCCGTTGACCGTGCGTCGCAGGTAGTCGCCTCTGTTTTCGAGTTCTGTCTCGTGGCAAAGGTAGAGCCAGCACTTGTCGAAGATCAGTTCCCGCTCGAGGTCCAATATCTCTTGTGAGGTCATTGCGGAACGGTGGTACCGGAAGATGCCCCGTTCCTTGTCGTCTACGATCAGTCCAGCCAGGTCCATAAAGCTGCCTCCTTGGAAAGCCATAGCTGAGGTAATCGCTACCCATTCTAGCGTCACTTGACGCAGAGGACAACGAGCCGATTGCCGGGCGCGTCAGCTTTCTGCACGACGGCGAATTCGGATGGCCAAGGCCATCACTGCCAATGCGCCGACACTTGCAAGGGCAAACAGGGCGATGAGGGCGGGGCCCGATATTGAAGGGGAGTCCGCAGTGGGTGCCAGGGTCACCACTTCCGGTTGAGGCGACACCTCGCTGGGAACTGATGCAGGAAAAGGTGACGGGAATGCTTTGAGCGGGTCTGCAACTGGCGTGAGAGCAGGGGTCACCCTAGGGGCAGATTCGGTATGGAGGATTGACGTGGGAGGGCTTGGCAAAGGGGCTGCAGATGCCGGGGCTGGCGGTAGTGAAGTGAATAGTGGCACCGCAGACGGGGTAGGGGAGGATGTAATTACTGGAGATGGGGGCGGACTTGGCTCGTCGACGGGTTCATCCAAGTCAAGCGGAGTTTGATTTTCTGTAGTGGTTTCGGCAGCCACAGGCACAACTTCGTCTCCGATGGTGGTCATTGGACCGATAGCTTCCTCGGGTCCGGCCGTGGGCACGGGATTTGTTATCTCCTCTTCAGTCGAGTGAGATTCAGTCGAGTCAGAGCTAGGGGTGAGGGCTTGCTGATCCTGTGGAGGGGCGTTTGGGGTGAGTGTCTCAGGCCCAGCAACGCCGTCGCCGACGTCATCGGAATCATCGGAATCAACGGAAGGCATCTCATTCGCGGGTATTTGGGCTGGAGGTTCTCCCGTCTCCGACCGCATTACAGGAGTCTCAGGAGGGTCCACCACGATAAGCAGGGTGTCCATCGCAGATAGGCCCCACTGGTCGGTGGCCGTGATGGTGAGATTGGCCTCTCCATGCTGATTTGGCTGCGGATGCACGGTCAAGTCGGAATCTTGCAGGGAGAAGGAGAGGAGTGCGGTGTTGTCGTTGGTGAGTTTGAAGGTAAGGCGGTCCTGGTTGGAATGCAGGTCAACGTCATGAAAGACTTGGAGGAGGTCCAGATGAAAGTCGCCATCGCCAGCCTGGAGCCTCGTCTCCCCCAAGGCAGTTCTCAATACGGGAGCGTCGTTGGCAGGCTCGATATCGAGAAACAGGGACAAGCTAAAGAGGAAACCGTCCTCGTCCACGCCGTCCACCGCGATCCGGGCGGCACCGTGGCGGTCTTTGCCAAACTGCAACACCACATCTCCTCTGGCAACAGACGCCGCGACGATTTGGGGGTTGTCGTTGCTTCGCACGGTAACCCAGTCGACGGGGCCATACTCGTCTCCCAGCAAGCTGGAGAGGTCTACCGTGAGGTCAGGGTCATCCTCATAAACAGTGAGCCGGGTTATGGGATTGGCCAACTCCGGCACAGCGAGTGGGGTAGGCTCGTCGATATTCTCAGATGTCGTTGACGGATCGGGCGGTTCCGGAGATGGCGAAGGGGTCTCTGTGATGGGACCGGGATCCGGCTCGCTGCCAACCACAGATAGAGATGCGCAGTCAACGTTATTGCTCTCATCCGCTTCATCGACGGTTTTTCCTGGGTCGACGATGGCACAAACGAAATAGCGGCCACTGGAAGTATCTTGCGGTATCTGGAGGTCGTGAGCGTTATGGGAACCTGCTTCCCACAAGGTGAGCATGTAATTGGGCCTCACGTCAGGAGTGATGGAGAGGCTGCCACCGCTGAGTTGCACATCCTCGCGGAATTTTGACTGGTAGACGGAGGGTCTGATTGGCGCGTCGTCATCGGATGACAGAACTATTTCCAGAGTATAGCCAAGAGGGTTATGGCGGGCACCGTCGGGAGTGGTGCCATGAGCAGTTACGCTACCTAGGTTATCGACTGTTACGGTGACTTTGCCGCCGATGGGTTCGCCAGCGTGCGCTGATGATGGTCCGTTGATGTCCACGACTAGATCCGGGAGATGGTCGCTGGCGAGGGAAGGGCTTCCCAGTGAAGACGCTATTATGAGGGCGATACCCAGAAGGGTGAAGATGGGCTTCCACCTGGACACCAGTACCACAGTCCGCCTTTATGAATACCCATGGAGGATTTCGCAGGGCTTGGGGGGATTTCAGCAGTGTGTACCTAAATGGAGAGCTACTGCGAGCTACTATAATGGAGAGCTAGTACACCTGCGAGGCGGACGGATGATAGTCGTGGCTGTAGACTGATGTCAAAGGCCCCGGGGTGTTGGCTTGAGCCGGTAAGGGAAGGAGGTGCAAACTCCGGGCAAAGCGGGTAAAATGCCCTGCATGTTCAGGCGCACAACAAACTGTAACCGCAACTGTAGCTGTACATGTACATAGGCGGTCGAGGCATGGGTTTGCAAACCCACCGGACCGCCTAGGAGCACGCACTTGGCAGAACCTTCATCGACCGAGGCCCCTTCCACAACCGAGACAGCACCCGTTAAACCCGGCTACTTCTCCTCTCTAGCATTCCCCGACTATCGCCGCCTATGGGCCGCTACGGGCTTCACTCAATCCGCTGGTTGGGCTCTCATCGTGGCCCGAGGACCCCTCGCTTATCAGGTAACGGACTCGGCTACATGGATAGGAATAATCACCTTCGCAGCCCTCATACCCGCTTTGGCATTCAATCCCATCGGCGGATACCTTGCTGACCGGCTGGACCGGCGCACGCTGCTGCTGGCCTGCTGCGTTACCAACTTCATTACTGCCGTGGCGCTGGCAATCGCGGTGGTGCTTGGAGTCATCCATGGGCCGGGGGGCATCTGGTGGCTGTTGGGCCTTTCGATAGTCAACGGCTGTGCCCGGTCTGTTCAGATGCCTGCATCCCAGTCCCTCCTGCCCAACTTGGTGCCCAAGGAGGGCCTGCTCAACGGAATAGCTTTGAACCAAGCAGTCCAGCAGGGTTCAAGGGCAGCCGGTGCCTTGGCGATGGTGCCCTTGGTGGCAACCGTTGGCACGGACTGGGTCTTCTTCATTCCGGCCGCCATGTATTTCTTGGGAGGCACGCAACTGCTCGCCATTGAGACGCGCTCCACTGGTCAGAAGGTTGGACGGAGCGTCTTCTACAACCTAGTGGCGGGCATTCATTATACGTACACCCATCCCATCGTGTTGTCGGTCATCATGCTAGCGGTGTTCCACTGCGCTCTAACCATGGCTTTCGAAGCTCTCTTCCCCCTGTTTGCCCGGGAGCAATTAGGCATGAGCGAAGACCGTTCCCTGTACAGCGGGCCCATGTACATGATGATCGGCGTTGGGATAGGAGCGGTGATTGTCAACACGGGGGTGCTGGCGAGGGTGCGCGACCAGCGAAGGCGGGGGGCCCTGATTTTCTGGCTGGGAGTTCTCAGTGGCTTGGCCCCGCTGGCTTTAGCCTTCTCCAATAGTCTTTTCCTTGCCGTGTTGTCGGCAGCAGCCATTGGCGGTGCTACAGCAGGATTCATGACCATGACCCATGCTACAATTCAACAAATCATCCCTGATGGGATCAGGGGCCGCATATCCAGCGTCAACATGTGGCACACTATGGGCATGATGGCAACCTTCAACCTAGTGAATCCCGCGCTTGCAGAACTCTCATGGATAGATGCGCCAAGGATTCTGGCCGCCACCGGGCTGTTGTTCCTGGTCTTGGTGCTGCTCAGCGTGGTGGTCCCACCTCTGCGACAGATATACACTCGGGGCCTGCCCGAGTCGGCACAGACTGAATTGAGACCCAGCTTCGCAGCCGCCGGGTGATGTCATGACCATACGACAGGTACCGTGGACTTTCGTGGTGGTGCTGGTCATAGCGATATGTCTCACTATCTTTTTCGGCGCATGGGCCGTATCGGCCGACTTGGAAGGGCAATACACCGGCCTTGTCAGCAGCAAGGCGGAGCAGGGCGCTATGGCCGGAGCGGCATCACCCTTGGACCCGTCAGGCACCGAGGGTGACGGAGGTTGGATGGCCAAGGGGTTCCTTTTCGCCTGCCCCTTCCACTAGCTTCCTTGGGATTGCTCCGGTTACCCGTCGCGGTGTCGCCCCTTGTATCCAGTCAGCGTGCGCGATAGCATCTTGCGTGTGTTCGCCCAGTGACTCTCTGAGTACCTGCGGTCTGCCTTCAACCCCGGAGGAGCGTGTCCGATGAAGATATCTCTGGCTTATGAGATGCAACGGCCTACCTTGGACGACCAGAAGGTGGTGGATGAGACCATAGAGCAGTGCGTTGCCGCCGATGAGGCTGGCTTCTCCGCGGTCTGGTTCGTGGAGCACCATTTCCTCACTGGCTTCTCATGCTCTCCGTGCCCTGAGGTGATGCTGGGCGCACTTAGCCGCCTCACAAAGCGCATACGGCTGGGTTTCGGCGTAGTGATACTTCCCTACCACCATCCGGTACGCGTTGCCGAGCGCGTCGCCATGGTGGACCTGTTGTCTCAAGGCCGGGTGGAGTTCGGCACTGGCCGGTCTGCTCCCTACGAGCAGACGGGGTTGGGCATCGACCCTCGCAATACTCGCGACATGTGGGACGAGTCCCTGACGATGATTCCCAAGATCTGGGAATCGGACATGTTCGAGTGGGAGGGCAGGTTCTGGAACGTTCCGTCACGCAAGGTCCTGCCCAAGCCCTACCAGAAGCCCCATCCGCCTATCTGGGTCGCCGCCCTGCAACCCGGCACGTATGCTCTCGCCGCCGAGAAGGGCATTGGCGTCATGGCACTGGGCGTAAGCGCGCCATCGGTCCTTGAAGCCCACATCAAGGAATACAAGCAGAACGTGCAGAACGCCGACCCTGTCGGCGGCTTCATCAATGACCGGTGGCTCAGCGGTGCCGTGGGCGTCTGCGGCGAGGATGACCGCTCGGCCCGGTTGCTGGGGGAGAAGTCCCTGAAGACCTTCTTCGGGCCTGACCGCCCTTATCTACAGGACCAAGTCAACGTCTATGAGACCTTGGTCAAGGCTTGGGGCGGAGTGCCGGAACATCTGGCGCAGAACTTCTCGCGCTACGTCAAGAACGAGAACGGTGATGGCGACGCCCAGCAGGAACTTGATCTGTCGGGCGGGGCTGCCTTGGCGCAAAAGGCGTGGTCCGAACTGGATGCCGACACCCTGTGCGAGCGGGGCGTTATCGTCGCCGGCGACCCAGATTCCTGCATCAAGGCTCTAAAGCTCCACGAGGCGGCAGGAGTCGACGAGGTGCAGTTCCTCATGGCCACCGAGTCAGTCCCCCACGAACAGGTGATGAAGTCCATCGAACTGTTCGGCAAATATGTCATTCCCGCTTTCGACGAGGTCCCAGCAGCGGCCTGATGTGCCTGTGCAGTGGTAGTCGACAACCAGAAGCGCACCGATGGCAGTAGGCACTGCACTCGGAGCGATCCCCGAGCCCCGCCCGTGGCTCTATTGGGGTTTGGCGGCTACGACCGTAGCCTTCGGTTTCGAGACCCTGAGAGCCCTGCTCTCCCTGCTGGTCTATGTCCTCCGGGACGGCTACGGATGGGACGCCGTGCAGGTGGGCGTGCTAGCTCTGGTCATCTTCAGCACGGGCTTCCAAGCAGGGCCCTTGACGAGACGCCTCGGCCCATCAACCACGTTGGGGATTGCCGCGGCAGGTGTGGGAATCACCCGTCTCTTTGCACAGATATGGGCCCTCTCTCCAGTAGTGGACCTCGGTTTGGCCGTCGCCGGCACGGTCTTCTTCATCCTGTTCCTCTTTGCCTTGGTAGAGCATGCCCGCAGCAGTAGCGGCTACGGGACTACCAGTTGTGGCTTGGCCCTGTTGCTGGGAATGTCAATCGATACTTTCATACTAGGGGCTTTTGACACTTGGGGGCCGTTCTGGCGCACGGGCATCGGCCCCACATGGACAGTGAGTTTCATGCTGATGGTCCAGTTCTTCTGCGGCCTCTTGATGGTGCCTTACGGAAGGGCTGTGGAGTCCGCATCTGCGTCGCAAACCGGCGGCACCACGACAAGTCGCCCGGCCAGTCACATTCAATGGCTGGCTATCGGGCCGTTCATCTTCCTGCAGGTCCAAGTGTTCCAGAACCTAGCGGGTTTTGCGGCCGCAACCGGCTGGGCCCTGCACCAAGCCTTCCTGCTGATTGTCGTGAGCAACTCCGTAGGCCTCTTGGTCGCGGCAGGGGTGGCCAGCAGGGCAGCTTTAGGCCATTGGGCAGCCGCGCTGCTGTTTGGCGTCTTGCTTGTGGGAGCCACCCTTTTTGTCGTGGAGCCGTCCCCTCCCGCCATCGCTGCTGCCTTGGTTATCGGCAATGCGTGTTTGTCCAGCCTGCTCATAGTGGTTCTCGCTGGGTTCGAGGGCGGGAAGTCGCGCGGGGATGAGCGAGGGGACGCCCGACCGGAGCGGGCTTCGGGCTTCGGAAGCGCATTCCACGGGGTCGGGATGATTCTGCTGGTAGCGTTGCTGTTCGGCTATTACGCCAGCTTGGAACTCGAAATGCCCTTCTCGCGCGAGATGCTCCTGCCCACCGCAGGCGTGATCGTTGGGCTAGCCGCTCTACGGGCATCACTGGCCAGCCAACGCGACGGGGTTTCTTACTTTCCGCTATGGAGGCCCGGGGTTTTCGCCGCGATGTTCGTAGTCGCGCCCCTGTTCATGTGGGTGATGTGGCAGCCCCACCAGACGGAGACCGGCAGCGGGTATCCGGTGCGGGTGATGACCTACAACCTCCACAACGGCTTCAATACCGACGGTGAGCTGGACTTGGAGGACTTGGCCAACATCATTGAGTACGAGAACCCGGACATCCTCGCTCTGCAGGAGGTGTCGCGGGGGTGGGCCATCAACGGCTCAGCGGACATACTTTCATGGCTTTCAGACCAACTGGAAATGCCCTATATCTACGGCCCGGCTACGGGGCACATGTGGGGCAATGCCATACTGTCACGCTTCCCGGTGACCGAGTGGGGCACTGTGGAACTGCCACCCCGTGACCTGCCCCTGTTGCGCCAGTTGACTTGGGCAGACTTCGACTTGGGCGAAGGACAGGAATTGCGGGTTATCGCCACCCATTTCCACCATCCGGAAGATGGGGGAGCGGCGCGCCTGCTACAGACGGAAGCGGTGCTGTCCTTCTGGAACGCGCACCCTCAAACGGTGGTGCTCGCAGACCTGAACGCTGAGCCCGACTGGACGGAGATGCTGGGATTCTGGCGGGCCGGCTTTTCGGACGCGCTGGAAGGCGTAGAGGACAGGGCCACCTTCCCATCGGACGAGCCTATCGAGGAGATTGACTACGTGTTGGCCTCAGCCGACCTAGAGTTGAGCGACCCGTCGATCGCCAAGACCACGGCGTCCGACCACTTGCCGGTGGCGGCTACCGTAGATTTGAGGGAGTAGCGACTGGGATCGCGCGATTCTAGCGCGGAGGCGTGGGCCATGGGTACGGGGCGCTGTCGATGACCACGTCCACTACTTGGGGCTTCCCGGAGGCCAACGCCTTCTCCATGGCAGGCGCCAGATCCTCGGGCTTGGTCACCTGCACGCCTTCCACGCCAAATCCGCGAGCTATACCAGCCACGTCCAGCGGCAGCGGGAAGTCCATCCCCACGTACTCGCTGACGCGCTCTTTGTCATCGAGCATGTCCCGCAGGTAGATGTCCATGTTCTGCTTGAGGATGCGGTAGGTGCGGTTGTTGCAGATGACGTAGGTCACCGGGATGTTGTAGCGGGCAGCCGTCCACAGGGCTTGGATAGTGTAGAGGGAGGCCCCGTCCCCCACCACGGCTACGACAGGCCGGTCCGGGTGGGCCAGCTTGATCCCCAAGGCACCGCCCATTGCCCAGCCCAGGCCTCCGCCTTGAATGGCATGCATGCTGCCCGGCTCGTCGAACTCCAGCGCGCTCAGCATGGCCAGCCGGGACGTCACCGCCTCGTCGGCAATCACCACGTTGGAAGGCAGGGCCTTGGCCATTTCAGACATCATGCGCTCGGGAGACATTGGGTCGGAGTCCCAGTTGGCTTGGGCCCTACGGCTGAGACTGTCTCGTCCCTTCTGCTTCTCGTCGCCGATGGTTGCAGCCCTGGTCTTGGCAGCCTCCTTCTGGCTCCCCGACATCTGGGTCTCCAGCGCGTCGCACAGGTCGGCAAGACCAGCCTTGGGATCGGCGGTCATGCCCACGCGGGTGGGGTAGACCTTCTCAATCTCCTGTGTAGCGCTGTCCAGATGTATCAGGTCGCTGTTGGGGCCCAAGAAGGGGTCTTCGACATAGAGGAACGACTGGAAGATATTCGCGCCAACAGCCAGTACCACGTCGGCGTCCGCAAATAGCTCTTTGGTGGAACCCCGGTTCAGGTTCAGCCCACCCAGATACTGGGGATGGCTGGTCGGGAAGTTGACCTCAGCGACCGATGCGGCATGCACTCTGGCACCGACCAGTTCGGCGGCCCGGACCACCTCTGCCAGCGCACCCGACTGGGCTACGCGGTCGCCGACAACCATCACGGGTCGCTCTGCCCGGGCCAGAAGTTGGGCTGCCTCGGCTACCGCAGCGGGGTCGGGGCGCAGGCGAAAATAGCCGGTCGACGAGGGCGTTATGTCGACATCTGCTTCGTCGTCCATCGTATTCCAAGGGAAAGCCAGAAATACCGGGCCCGTGGGCGGGGTGATGGCTTCGCGGAATGCCCGGCGCACCACCATCGGGATTTCCGAGGCGTGGGTAATCTGGGCGCTCCACTTGGTGTACTGGCGCGTCATCTCCACCAAGTCGCCCGTAAGCGTGGGATCGGTGAGGAGCATTCTGGTGTCGGAGTTCCCCGCAGTAAGCACCAAGGGCGTCCCGCCGCGATAGGCGTCATAGAGCATGCTGACGGCATTCGCCAGCCCGGCGGCGATGTGCACATTGGCAAAGGAGGGCCTGCCAGTGGCACGGGCATAGCCGTCGGCCATGCCAACGGCCGAGGCCTCCTGCAACGAGGTCACGTATTGCAACTGCGGGTAATCCTGCAACGCGTCCATCAGAGGGGTCTCGCTGGTGCCCGGGTTGCCAAAGATGTACTCCACTCCCTCGGCCAGCAGCATCTCGGCCAGTGCCTGTTTCCCCGTCATCCTTGGCATATTTGGTGCTCCTTTCCAGCTTACCTGAGGGCTTCACTATGGCCTGAAGGATGCTTACGCGCGATCAAAGTCGTCTTTGGAGATGCCCAAGTCGCGCAAGATCCCTCTTATAGTACCCTCCCTCAAGTCGTGGCCTCGCCAATTTGGGATTGTAGTCTTTGCACGGCCCTTTGTGTTCATCCAGATTTCGTGGTCACCTCTGCCCTGTTTCACGAATGCGCAACCCAGCCTGCGCAATTTGCCTGTGAGCTCCCTGTAGTTCAAACAGTTACCAGCAGCTCATCGGTTTCGGCGGTATCAATCGAGGCCGCTTCGACCTGAGCTGGCAATTCATCACCCCAATCGGTATATGACTCTATGAAGGCGGCAGCCACGCTTTGTAGATTCAACAGAGCCTCGTCTGCCGTATCCCCCCACGCCCTACACCCTGGGAGCGCGGCTATTTCGGCCATAAACTTGTCTTCGGTGTCTTCGCTGGGAGGGCTCATACTGAACCGTAGTTTGTATAGCTTCATTCTTAGGGCTCCTCTCCTGGGATTCCCCTTGAGGGCGGGCCCGCATGCTCGTGCTTAGCAGGTCGGCGGCCAGTTTTGGCCCCATTGCTCCATGTAGGTGACTTCTTCCATGGGGCGCCGCGTGGTCGGGCCGTAGCGATAGCCATCCGCGGGGTACCCCAGAGGCAGCAGGGCCGCGGTATCGAACTCATCGGGCACTCCCACCCACTCCTTCATATCCTGCTCGAAGCCGCGCCGCGGACGAGTGGTCAGCACGCTGGCCAGTCCCAAGCCACGGGCCGCTAGGAGCATGTTTTGCACCGCAGGATAGATGGAGGCGCCATGGCCAATATCGCTGGTCGAACCCTCGCCGCCGGGACGCCTGACACAGCACAAGACCAGCACCGGCACTTCGGCAAGGTGCTCCGCTAGGTAATTGGCCGAGCGGTCGTTGCGCGACGACGAGGAATCGGGCGGTCGGGTGTGGGCTGGCCGGTCCGTCACCTTGTACCGCTCGGCGACCTTGCGCTTCACCTCGGGGTCTTTGATGACCACGAAGCCCCAACGCTGCTGATTGCCTCCGTTGGGAGCACGAATCCCAGCTTCAATGACCTTCTTCACAAGGTCGTCAGGTATGGGGTCGGGCTTGATATAGCGCAGGGCCCGCTGGGTATACATGGCTTCAAACAGCCCGATCTCATCCGCCATGGGCGTCTCCTCGGTCTCGTCTCGACTACGACATTCGTAGCTGTGCACTTCTGGGCCATGGTAAGTCGGCCCCCTATGAGTGTCAACCGAAACTTGTCACCCCGTGAGCCTTCCCAAGTCCAGAAGGCGGTAGCTAGAATCGACCCAATGCGGCGACTCGCGGTACTGTCTCTAGGGCTCCTGTTGATGCTGTGCGCGGCCACCTGCGATAACTCTGACGGCCTCAAGCGCGTGGAAGGCCAGGTCGAAGAGGCGTTAGGCCCACCCTTTGGGCTGCCCGAATATCTCAGCATCCGCGATACGAGTGGCCGCACTTGGGAGTTCGCCATTGAATCTTCGGTGACGTTCAGCACGTCGCATTTGCTGCAGCACAAGGCGCGATTTGAGCGGGTGGTGGTGTATTACCAGGAGACGACGGAGGGCTTAACAGCAGTGCGTCTCACCGATTGACGGCGATAAACCAGCGGACTGCATCGTCACCCCTCACCCAATCACCCTCAGCAACGACTCCTCCAATTCATCCCTGCCTGTGAACGCCTCGAACTTGTCTGCCACTTTGCCCTCGGCGTCCACGATGAACGTCCATGGCTCGTTGGGGAGGCCCCATTCGGTGACGGCGGGAGCGCGCTTGGCGTTGCGGAGGTCGCCTTGGATTTCGTGGGGGTTGTCGTAGATTTCTACGTGGAGGAAGTTGACTTGGTTCCCGTATGCGGATTGGAGGTCTCTGACCACCTCCAGTTGAGGGCCGCAGGTGGCGGTGCTGCAATAGGCTGGCGTGGAGAAGGAGACCATGGTGGGTTTTCCGGAGGCCACGGCATCGGCTAGGGATATCTGGTACAGGGCCGGGTCCGGGTTGGGAGACGAGGTTAGCTGCTCCAACGAGGGAACGTCGTCAACTGTCTTGGTGACGCTCCTTGGCGCATCGGTGCCGATGGCGGGGGTGAAGCTCCTCTGGCTGACTCCGAAGTAGCCTTGCACGGTTCGTGCGGACTCTCCCGGCGGAGTTACCGCAACCTCGGCCCGCCACTGTCCGGCTTCTTCGAAGTTCACCCTCGCGCTGTACAGGCCGGTATCGCCTATGGGCCACGCCCGGAATACTGCGGTGGCGGTCTCCTGTTGTTCGCCAACAGCCTCGCGGTTCTCGCCAAGGTAGTAGGTGGTGATCTCCACTTGAGGCACTTGGATGTGTTCCCGCTCTGGGTCGAGGATGATGAAGGCTACCCGTTGCGGGCCGACGCTGAGGTCTTGGGAGAGGACTGCCACCAGATAGTCGGGTGGAGTTGGTGACTGCTCTTCTGAGGAGCAGGCCACGACACCAACCAGCAAACATGCTGGCAAGATCGCAGACCAGATTACGCGTCTAAGCATCCGTGTGCCTCACTCCTCCTCATGCGATGGGGTGGGCGTGATATATGGGTTGAAGAACCGGGCCACCACACGCTTGGGGCTGTCCATAATCACTTGGACGGCCCGCTCGGTGCCTGAGCCGTCGCCGGTCCAGTGGCTGAAGACATAGGGGTGCACTCTTGGGGGTATCACGGCCAGGGTGACGCTGGTACCGGGTGCGTAGGGACTGAAGGGCGGGATGGCAGCGACAAAGCCGGAGCCCGGCGGGTCAATGATCAACTCCAACTCGAAGCGCTCCTGACCGGGGGTGACGGCAGGTGGTCGAGGAGGCGCAGGCGTTGGGGTTTCCGTGGGCGAGGCGGTGACCACGGGAGGCTGGGTAGCGGGCTCAGCGGAAGGCCTTTCGCATCCGACGCCAAGGGGCCCCAACAGCAACGCTCCCGTGAGGAGGAAGAGCAAGGCTAGCGCAGCATGTGACCGCAACGCTAGCCTTCCCACTCAGCCAAGCGCTCCCGGAAGGAGACGCTGGCCGGCTAGATGACCTTCTCTTCCTTCAGCTTGGCCAAGTCTTCCTCGGTATAGCCGAACATATCGGCATATACCTCGGTGTTGTGCTCTCCGAGGAGGGGCGAGGTGGTGATGTCCACGGGGGACTCGCTCAATTGTATCGGGCAGCCGGGCAACTTCATGCTGCCCCGCATCTGGTGCTCGATTTCTGCAATCATCCCGCGCTCAATGAGGTGCGGGTCTTGGTGCAGGTCGACGGCATTCAGCGTGGCCCCGGCTGGAACTCCCGCCTCTCCCAGCAACTGCATCACCTCGTGCTTGGTGTGCTGCATCGTCCAAGACTCGATGATCTGGTTCACCTCGTCGGCGTGATCGATGCGCCACTGGGAGCTTGAGTAATCTGGGTGCCCGATCAGGTCCTCGCGGCCTATCACTGTTAGCAGCGTGTCCCACATGTGGGGGCGTACCGGCTGGCAGTAGATGAAGCAGTAGTCATCCACGCCACCGGGCTTGCAGCGATAGATGTCACCCGGGGCCGAGCCGGGGATGGTGTTGCTGGGCCGTTCCGGGGACTCGCCTGTCTGATAGTAGTCCCGCAGGCGGACGCGGCAGAAGTTCATGACGGCGTCCTGCATGGAGACCTCGACCACCTGACCCTGGCCGGTGCGCTCGCGCTGCCAGAGGGCGGACAGGATGCCGATGGCGGCGTGGAGGCCGGTGCCGGTGTCGCCTATGGTGGGGCCGGGTTTGAGGGGCGGGCTGCCTGGGAAGCCGGTGAGGGTCATGGCGCCGCCGGTGGCTTGGGCGATCATGTCGAAGGACTTGTAGTCGCTGTAAGGGCCGGTGGTGCCGAAGCCCTTAATCCGCGCCATAATGATGCGTGGATTGACCTCTTTAAGCACATCGTAGCCCAAGCCCAGCCTCTCCATGGCCCCGGGGGCCATGTTCTCGGCGACAATGTCGCCTTGGCGCACCATGTCGAGGAACATGGTCTTGCCCGTCTCGCTCCTCAGGTTCAGGGTCACACTACGCTTGTTCATGTTTAGGAGAATGAAGTAATGGCTGTCTACGCCCTCCCGGTCAGTACGGCTGCGGCGCCCGGGGTCGCCATGATTGGGCTCCTCCACCTTGATGACGTCCGCGCCCATCCAAGCCAAAGTCTCCGTGCAGGAGGTCCCTGCCTCGAACTGGGTCAAGTCGATAACTTTAATGCCTTCCAGAGCCTTGTCCACGTCCTCGTACCTCCCTTGGTTCTTCGGGTGCCCTTGGAGGCCCTCACAGGTCCTCAGAGGTTGAATCCGGCCCATCTTAGCACATGCATATGGCTCGCGCAGCAACGAGGATGTCATGGGCCGTTGCGCAGCGGGCATCTTTCCGCCCTATAATGCCGGGCGCAACATATACAAGGCCTGACACTTACATGGGAGGCAGCAACATGGCTTGGTTGAATCTTGAAGAGGCGGAACGGGCACTGGCAGCGTCCAAGGCCCACGCGTTATCCATCGGCTTCAAAGGCTCCATATCGGTGGTGGACCCCCGTGGCGACCTCATCTGCATGTGCCGTCTCGACGGGGCACCATGGCGCACCCCTGCGGTATCGCGGGGCAAGGCCGTGGCAGCAGCCTCCTTCGGCCGCGCCAGCGGTGAACTGGAGGACAACTCCCAGCGGGCTATCTTCCGTGGCTTCATGGCCATGGAGGGCGGGCACATGATTCCCGGGCAGGGGGCGCTGCCCGTATACCGCAACGGCGAACTGGTGGCAGCCATCGGAGGCAGCGGCGGGACGTCGCAGGAGGACGAGGACTGCGCACGGGCTGGGATACAGGCACTGGGATTGAGTGAGAGGCCGTAGCAGGGCCAGACGGCCCAAGCTATCTCCAGTGAATGGGGTCCCGGCCCTTCGACTTCATGGTGCAGTCAACACAGCCTCCGCGCTTGGTCGCTTAGAGGCTGTGTTGACTGCACCACTTCGCTCAGGGCGAACGGGTAGGGAGTATCCCTATGGCAGAGGCGGATGTGGCACGGGGCTCCTACGCCAAGACTGAGTAGCGGTAGCTGGAGCGGACCAGGTCACCCTCTGCGAATCGGGACATGCGCAGGGGCGTTATGTCCACCGATGATGCTTGGCCCTCGGTCACAAGCTCCGACATTACGGCTCCAATCATAGGGGCGAGCTTGAAGCCGTGTCCGCTGAAACCAACGGCGCAGAAGGCACCGTCAACCCCTTCCACGCGGTCGAGGACGGGGTGCCAGTCAGGGGTGACGGTGAACAGGCCGGCCCAGCCTCCGCGAAAGTAGCCTTGGCCCAAGGCAGGCATCCGCCGCGAGGCCCGCTCGAAGGCAGCCGCCGCCGGTTCCAGATCGACTGCCGGATTGAAACTGTCGCGGTCCACGATTTCGTCTTCGCCCACGCCTATGAGGGTGAACTGGTCGCCGTCGGGACGGAAGGATGCCTTGGTGGCTATGTCGGCGACGGCGGGATGCTGCGGGAGGATGTCCCAAGGGCGCTGAATCTGGACGACTTGGTGGCGCACGGGCTCAAGGGGGATGTCGAAGCCCAAAGGCTCCAGCAGCGGCGGTGACCAGGGCCCAGCGGCCACGACGACAGTGTTGGTAGCGACGGTGCCTTGGCTGGTGACCACTCCAGTTACCCGGCCATTCTCTACCTGCACGGACTGTACCTCGGCGCCCATCTGCACCGTGGCGCCCAGTTCACGGGCGGCGCGGGCATAGGTGGTGGTCACGGCATAGGGGTCAGCGTAGCCGGAGCGGGGTTCGTAGGCGACGGCGGTGACGTTGTTGACGTCGAGCATGGGGGCGATGGTAGCGGCTTCTTCCAAGCTGACTAGGTAGGTATCGATGCCTACGGTACGGTTGAGGGCAATGTTGGACTCCATGGCTTGGCGGTCTTCCTCACCCACCATGACGAAATAGCCGGTCTCGACGAAGCCGGAAGGGCCGCCGAGCCTCTGGGGGAAGTCGCGGTAAATCTGGAGGCTCTGCCAAGCCATGGCTGCGGTGAAGGGGTTGGAGTAGTGGGTGCGGCAGATAGCCTGGGAGCGGCCAGTGGAGCCGGAGCCGAGGACGCTCCGCTCCAAGAGCAGAGTGTTGGTCAGGCCTCGGGCGGCCAGGTTGTAGAGGATGCTGCATCCCATTACGCCGCCACCGATGATTACTGCGTCGGCTGTATGTTTCATCATGTTCTATTCCTCATGGCCGGACTTTATTCCTCATGGCCCAGAAAGGGCGGGGTTGAAAATTGCAGTCGGGTCGTAGCTATGGCAATGCTTTTTGTAGCTGTGGGGACTGCAAATTCTGCACTTTTCGGGTCCTGCCAGCTTTGAGAGTTGGAGTGGAAGAGGGCGGGCGATGATTTTTGTAGCTGTGGGGACTGCAGAATTTGCAGTCTTCGGGTCCGGCCGGCTTGGGTTGGGACTGCAGGAGGGCGGATGTTTTCATGAGGCCTCCGGGCGGGGTAGGGACTGGATTCCTGTTCACTAGGATGATAATAGAACGGGTGTTTGGGGGTTGTCAAGGGGGTCGATCGAGGGAAGGAGATTTTCTAGTCTAGGACAGCACCAGCACCATGGGGGATACTGCACCCATGTTTTGTGGACATCCTCTCGCATGGGGTCTAAAGCCCCTTCTTCATGAAGCTGTTACTTCTCGTCGATATAAGTTGCAACCGTATTGCGCAGACTTTCCAAAGTGTCTTCTATCCCATCTAGGTCTTGCGCAATAGTCACCAGCAACTTGATTATTGCGGTGGCGATTTCTCGGTTGACTTCACTATTAAAATCGTTTAAGTCCAGTTCAGCCAGATACTTAAGTGTACCTTGGATCTCTTGGTACGTTTCCTTATTCATCGTAACCTCACGCTTAAATGGTTAGAATTGTTCAGCCATCCGTAGGGACGTTGCCGTGAGTTTCCATATACCTTTTCCAATCTGCATCGCAAGCTTTCTTTGCCTCAGTTATTGGGTCAATCATAGCACCCACTTGCTCTAAGCTCGTGGTACTGGCATATGCACGAGCGAAATCGGCCTTCGCTATGCCATATAAGTCGCAGCTTGTAATTGGCAGTCCCTCAACTGGCTCCTTTGACAAGCGCGCGAGGTCCATCACACGGTCCGGCTGATCTACCCAATACGCTTCACATAAATCTGACGCTGGGGCTAGCCCATCGAGAATTGGATCACTGGCATTCCAGATTCGGAGAACGGTCAGACTAGGCACTCCTGCTCTTTCAACACTGCCAATTCTCTTAATCTCCTCGTCCAACAACTCCGCACGTTGTTCGTGGGACTCGGTAACTACATTAAATGCTAGACCATACAGTCCCGAGAGGTATCCGTATCGGCTGCAAGCGTGGCGGGCTCCACCCAATATTTCAGTTGGAGGTGGATTGTTATCTACCACCCACTCTACAGTGAGCACTGCTGAGCGAGCCAATGCATCGCTGCGCTCCTTCAGGCTCCTCGGAGATGCCGTCGTAGCCAGCTTGGGCGAGATTGAGGCAGAGGATGCGTCGTTGCGGTCTGGCGCATCAGTTGCACCGTGCGAACACCCCAAGAGAACTAACGACATGGTCACGCTGAGCAACAGACCGAAGGTGGGTGCCTTGAGGTTCATCAATTATCCAGTCCTGAGTTTACTTGGCCTGTAGCAGCGGCTTTACTCTCGCAGAGGTAACTGACGCCAGCTACAGCCCGATAGCATCCGCAAGCTGCCGCCTATGATACTTGGGGTCACCCAAGTAGGAGTACAGCGTGCGGGACATCTTTGTGTGCATGGCAAGGCCGTATTCAATCATGCTGCCGACGCCGGCGTGGACTTCGTGGGCGTAGTTGCAAGCTTGGTAGTGGGCCTCTGCGGTGACGGCCTTGGCGAGGTGGACAGCATCGCGGGCGGGGCGGGCGGTGTCGAGCTTCCAGAGGGCTTCGTAGGTGGTCCAGCGGGCGGCGTCGAGGTGATTAACGAGGTTGATGATGTGGTCCTGGACGCGCTGGAAGCGTCCGACAGGGGTGCCGAACTGTACGCGGGTGCGGCTATAGGCGACGGACATATCGAAAACGGCTTCGCATCCGCCGACTTGGTAGGCGCAGAGGATGGGGAGGGCTTTTTGGAGGGCGGCCTCGAGGCTACTCCAGCCGCCGGTGGCGGCCTCGCCAAGCAGGTTGTCGATGGGGACGGTCACGTTGTCGAAGGTGACCTCGGAGCTCTGGCCGAGGAAACCGGGGAGGTTGCGGACGGCCACACCGGGAAGGCTGGCGTCGACTAGGAGAAGGCCGACGGCATCATCGTCTTGGCCTGTGCGGATGGCACAGACCAAGTGGGTTGCCATGACAGCGTCTTGGACGAAGAGTTTGGTGCCGTTGAGCACGTAGTCGCCGTTGCGCTGGTCGGGGGCCATCCGGACTGCGCTGGGGCCCCAACTGCGTTGGGGGTCGCTGATGGCGGCAGACAGGACTATGGAGCCGCGGCAGACTTGGGGGAGCCACTGGCGCTTCTGGGTATCGGTGCCTGCTTCGAGGAGGAGCAGAGAGCCAAGGACGCTGGAGGAGAAGTGGGGGCCGACAACGGGGCCGCGGCCCAGTTCCTGGAAGAGGACGGCAGTATCGGTGAGGGAGAGACCCTCACCGCCGTATTCGGCGGGTATGGGCATGCCGAGCCAGCCCAAGGCGGCGGCGCGTTCCCAGAGTTCGGGGGTGCAGCCGGTGCCGGTCTTCTCCAGTTCGAGGAGCTTCTCCTTGGGGTATTCGCGCTGGATGAAGTCCTGGGCAGCGGCCTTGAGCATTTCCTGGGCTTGGTTCAGCGATAGGTCCATTAGGGACTCCTGATAGTTTCAGAACAGGGAGGTGGAGGCAGGGAATCAGGCCAGTGCTCCGGCCCTCTCCCGTTCGGGCCTGCCGATGCCGATACGCCTCGCCATGATCACTTTCTGGATATCGGCGGTTGCGCCGGGGTGGACGGCTACTATGCTGCCGCGCTGATGGGACTCGATGTGGCCATCGGATGGGCCCCATGTTTCGTCGTTGGTAAGGGCGTAGGGGCCCAGGATGTCGTTAATCCACTTGCCCATACGCAGGCCGGACATTTTGCGATGGTGGGAAAGCTGGGGGCCTTCGTAGGAGATGGGGCGCTTGCTGTGCCTCAGCCAGTAGTTGCGGAGGCCGAAGAGGCGGCCGATTTCGGCGTCGATGTAGACGTCGATGAGACGCTCGCGGACATCGGGGTCCTCGGTGAGAGGTGCGCCATCGCGGTGGGTCTCCTTACAGTGTGTGATGAGGCGGTCGACGATGCGATTGCGGGCGATGCGGCCGCCGGTGCCGTGTTCCAGTTCAAGGTGGGTGCTGGCAACCTTCCAGCCCTCGTTTTCCTCACCGATGCGGTTTTCGGCCCGGACACGCACGTCCTCGAAATACACCGTGTTCTTCACGCCCGAGCTCGCGCCGCCCTCACCACCGGAACTCAGCAACTCCATGGGAGACCACGAGATGCCGGGAAGGTCGGACGGGATCATGAACCAGCTTAGGTTGTGGTGGCGTTCGCCGTTGGGGTCGGTGCAGGCGATGGTCCAAAGCTGTTCGGCACCGTGGTGGCTGCCGATGTATATCTTCTGCCCGTTGATAACGTATTCGTCGCCGTCCCTGATGGCTTGGGTGCGGACGCCGGCCAAGTCGGAGCCGGCTTCGGGCTCGGAGAGCAACTGCCAAGTGCGGACTTCGCCCCGGAAGATGGGGGGGAGGAGGCGCAGCTTCTGCTCCTCGCTGCCCCAAACGAGGACGGTGTTGCCTCCGAGGCGGCCTCCTGAGTCGTAGTAGGGTGGCAGGTAGGCCCCGCGGGCATCCATTTCTTCTTCGATGATGATGGCGTGGTCGACATCAAGACCGCCGCCGCCATAGGCTTGGGGGGCCGTGGGCCAGAGCCAGCCTCGTTCGCCCAGCTTGCGGCCGAGCTCGCGCTGCTTCTGGTACTGCTCCAATGTCAGGTCGGCAGGCTCGGCGGGTTCCTCCATGCCAGCAGGCATGTTCTCGTCCAGCCACTGGGCGAATTCAACACGAAATCGTTCCTGCTCTTGGGTGTACTGGGGCTCGAACTCCATGTGTCCTCCCGTAGAAGACCAGCGTCCCCCAAGCGGGGCAAGCACAACGTGGCGCATTGTACCCGTCGGGCTTGTTGGCCGACAACCGGACCGCTACGTCAGCACCCCCGTAGTCAGCCAGCCAACTGTGGCACAATGGAGCACAGTGATACTTATCAGACTTGCAGGGAAATCATCGGGTTATGCCTGAAGGATACGCAGACAAGGTCTACACGTATATGGGAAGACTGGCACAGAGGTCACGTGCTGATGGCACTTTAACTCTGACTGTCCGTGTGGGCGATGTTGTGGAAGCATTGGAAGAACGGTTTACCAATGCGGCTCTCGACGTCAAGCAGGTCCTAACAACGACGACAAAGTTAACCCGAGAAACTGGGTTGCGCCTTCAGACATTTACCGGCTCTGGACAAAGTTTGGATTCGATTTTCACCTTCGAAGTGGGGGTACCTGGCACAGCCCTCGACACTGATGGAGATTCGACAAAGCAATTAGCCCACGTCGTCACTGGGGCCACGGGGTACACGGGCCGGTATATCACGGAGATTCTGCTGGCGAAGGGCGAGCAGGTGCGCTCGCTGACGGGACATCCTGACCGTCCCAACCCCTTCGGCGACGCCGTGGAACTCCTACCCTTCAACTTCGACGACCCCGGCGCACTGACCCGCAACCTTGAAGGGACGGACACCCTCTTCAATACCTACTGGGTACGGGTGGCGCGGGGGGATCTGACGCATGACCGGGCGGCCGCCAACCTGCGCACCCTGTTTGGGGCGGCCAAGGCGGCCGGGGTGCGGCGGGTGGTGCATGTGAGCATCACGAATGCGGCTGCGGGGTCAGCATTGTCATATTTTCGTTGCAAAGGCGAGGTGGAAAACGCGCTACGGGAGTCGGGGCTGTCGTATGCGATCCTGCGACCGACTTTGGTGTTCGGCAAGGAGGACGTGCTGCTGAACAACATTGCATGGATGCTGCGCAGGTTCCCGCTGTTCCTTGTCCCGGGTTCGGGGGAGTATCGAGTGCAGCCGGTATGTGTGGAGGACTTGGCGAAGGTGGCGGTGGCAGCGGGGGAGGCGGATGAGAAGATGGAGGTGGATGCGGTGGGGCCGGATGTGCTGACCTATGACGGACTGGTAATGCTGGTGGCCCGGGCCGTTGGGACCTCAGTGCGGCTGGTGCATGTACCGGCGGCGGTGGTGATGGCGGCGAGCCGGGCGTTGGGTATGGTGGTGCGGGACGTGGTGCTGAGCCGGGATGAGGTGGCGGGGCTGTCCGCTAATCTGCTGGTGTCCGGCTCCGATGCAAAGCCTCTGGGGAAGATTCGTCTAGGGGACTGGCTGGACGAGCATGCCAGTGGGCTGGGACGGGGCTGGGCCAACGAGATGGCGAGGCATTACAGGTGAGCTTGGATCCAGTCATAGGGGTGGACTTCAGCGGGGCCAAGCAGGACGCGAATACGTGGATGGCGAGGGGCGTTTTGCGTCCTGAGGGGCTGCGGGTGAACGAGATACGGGCGGTGTCGCGGGCGGAGTTGCTGGGGCTGTTGCAAGAGGCACCCGAGGGGTCGGTGGCGTCGCTGGATTTTCCCTTTTCGGTGCCGGAGCCGTTCGCTGCGGTGCTGGCAGGGGAGCCGAGGCACATGGGGGATGTATGGGCTGCGGTGGCCGACATGACGATGGAGGGGTTCATAGCGCTGAGGGACGAGTTCGTGGTGGAGCATGGAGAGTTGAGGCGGGATTGCGATTTGAGCCATGGAGAGGCGTTTTCCGTGCTGCACAAGGCCAACCCCAATATGCTGCCGATGACTCTGCGGGGCATGCAGCTATTGCACAGGCTGCAGGCCCCGGACATACGGATACTGTGCCAAGACCAGCCGGGGCCCGCCCGCCTCAATGTGCTGGAGTGCATGCCTGGGGCGACGCTGAAGGGAATGGGGCTGCCGTACAAGGCTTACAAGAACGGGCGCAGGCGGGACGAACTGAGGAGGCGGATACTGGATGGACTGGCTCATGCGGTGCCGGTGCCCTTGGCTAACGCGGAAGAAGTGGGGGAGCAGTGTTTGGCGGTGCATGACGCACTGGACGCGGTGGTGGCTGCGTTGAACTCGGCAGTGTATATGACCTGCCCGGAGGCGGTGAGCACGCCTCCCGATGAGGAGATATACCGGCTGGAGGGATGGATTTATCACATACAGCGGCGGTCTGGTTAACCTCGCGGCATCAGGTTGCCATGGGTGGGCGGCGGTCGTACAATTGCCGACAAATTTGAGGCTGGAAGCCTTTCGATTCAGCTTGAGTGAGGAGGGAGCACGATGACGTCAGTCAAGGCTCCGCTAGAAGGGATTAGAGTTCTGGACTTGGGGCGCCACCAGGCGGGACCCCGGTGTGCTCAAGTGCTGGCCCGGTTGGGGGCCGAGGTCATCAAAGTGGAGCGCTTGGAGGGCGAGGAGACGCGGTATCACGGGCCGTATTCCAACGGGCAGAGCGCATACTGGCCACAGTACAACAGTGGCAAGAAGAGCCTCGCCATCGACCTCCGCCGCGACGAGGCCAAGGAAATCCTGCGGGAACTGGTCAAGGTGTCCGATGTGCTGGTGCAGAACTTCCGGCCCGGCACCATTGAGAAGATGGGCTTCGGGTATGACGTGTTGAAGGAGTTGAACCCGCGCATAGTGATGGTGAATGTGTCGGCTTACGGGCAATTTGGGCCGTACCGGGACAAGATTGGATATGACCCCATCGGGCAAGCGATGTCCGGCATCATGATGGTCACCGGCGAGGACGGGATGCCGCCGATAAAGGCCGGAGTGCCCATCATCGACCGCACCACCGCCCTCCACGCTGCCATCGGGACGCTGGCTGCCCTGCACGAGCGTGACATCTCCGGCGAGGGCCAGTCCATCGACGTATGTCTCGCCGACACCGGCTACAGCTACACCGAGATACCCGTTACTGCTTACGTCGGCAGTGGCGTCCAGCCGAACCGTGGCTCCTCGGGTGGCGTGCCCGGTGGCGAGTACCCCTGCAAGGACGGCTGGGTGCTCATCGCGGCTGGGGACGACCACCACTGGCACCGGGTATGCGCCGCCCTCGAGAAGCCCGAGTGGGCAAACGACCCCCGCTTCACCGAGCGCAACGAGCGCTTCAAGAACCGGGCCGAGGTGAACGAGGCGGTCAAGACGTTGCTGGCAGATATGACCCAGAAGGAAGCCCTTGAGCATTTCACTTTGCACGATGTGGTGATCGCTCCGGTGAACACTATCGCCCAAGCCGCGGAGGACCCACATCCGTGGGAGCGCAGGGCGCTGGTGGAGGTGGATGATCCGATCGCGGGCAAGGTTGTGGTGTCGGGGGACTTCTGGCACTTCAGCCGGACGCCTGCGGTGGTTGGCACCACGCCGACGGTGGGGGAGCACAATGAGGACATCCTCACGAGTCTGGTGAACCTGAGTGAGGAGAGGGTCAAGGAGCTGCGGGACTCGAACGTGATCACCTAGCCGGGCCCTATTCGGGGCTAGTAGTCGTAGGCCATCTGCTGGATCTGCTGGGGGTCGTCCGTAAGCGTCAGGGCCAGCATCAGCATGATACGCGCTTTGCGCGGCGCGAGGCCGTCCGATACGACAAAGCCCTGCTCTCGGAAGCGGCGGTTGGCGATGACGCGACCCGTAGCAGCCTGCGAAGCGATCATCACGACCTTTCCCTGATCGCGGGCGCGGAGCATGCCTCGGGTGAAGGGGGCGGGGGAGCCCCCGGAGCCGAGGCCGGCGATTACCATGCCCTTGGCGTCGGAAGCGGCGGCTGCGTTTACGAGGAGGTCGTCGGCACCGGCGTAGGAGTAGATGATGTCCACGCGTGGGAGGGCGTTCAGGGTTTCCACGTCGAAATCGGTCTGGTGAGTGTGCTTGCGGACGGGGGCACGGTAGAAGACGACCTGATGATTGGAGTCGGCGTAGCCGAGGCAGCCGAGGTCGTGGGCGTTGAAGGTCTCCAAACGGTAGGTACTGGTCTTGTTGACCTCGCGGGCTGCCTGAACCTCGTTGTTGAGGACGCTGAGGACACCCATGTTACGGGCTTCAGGAGAGGCGGCGACCTGTATGCAGTTGAGGATGTTGAGGTCGGTGTCGGTGGACATGGCAGTGGGGGGGCGCATTGCGCCGGTGACGACGACGGGCTTGTCGCTTTTGACGACGAGGTTGAGGTAGTAGGCAGTCTCTTCCAAGGTTGCGGTGCCGTGGGTGATGGCGATACCGGATACCCCGGGCTCGTCGCGGAAAATCTGGTTGATGCGCTTGCCAAGGGGAAGCCAGTGGTCGGGGCCCAAATCGGTGCTGCCCACGTTGGCGAACTGTTCTGACTCGATGCGGGCGAAGTCGTGGACTTCGGGTACTCGGGCTAAGAGTTCGTCGATGGTGAAGTGCTTGTTGGCGTAGTTGTAGTCGACGTAGTCGAGGCGGTGGTCGCCGACATAGGAGATGCTGCCTCCTGTACCGATGACCTTTACCAGTGGCTTGGTGTCCGATGCCATATCTCCTCCGAGGTGCCGAGTGCTGCTGAGTGGTGGCTAGATGGCGCTCCGTTGGGCCAACCCTTCCAGGTCTTTTTGGTTCAAGCCGAGCCAACTGCCATAAATCAGGGCATTGTGTTCGCCGACGCGGGGGCCAGCGTGCTGCACGGCGCCGGGTGTGTCGCTGAACTTGGGGACGACACCGAGCATGCGGGTATGTCCCAGATCAGGGTCGTCTATCTCGATGATGTCCTCACGGGCTTGATAGTGGGGGTCTTCTACGATCTGGGCCATGTCGTAGACAGGGCCGACGACGCCACCGGCGGGGACGAGTTGCTCCATCACCTGTTGCAGGGAGTGTTGGCCCAGCCAGTCATTGAGTTCCTGGTTCAGTTCTTCCGTGTTCTCGAGGCGGGAAGCGTTGTCCTGGAAAGCGGGGCGTTGGATCAGGTCGGGCATTCCCATGGCGTTGGCCAAGTTCTCGAAGGTGCGCTGTGAGGTGGCTGAGAGGCCAAGCCAGCGATTATCGCCAGTGCGATAGAGGCTGCGAGGGGCGGCATCGGGGAAGTCGTTGCCTACGCGCTCGCGGTTGATGCCCAAGAGGTCGTACATGGTGATGTGGGGGATGCAAAGGCGGAACAGAGGCTCAAAGAGGCTGAGGTCGACGACTTGGCCCTTGCCGGAACCGCCGGTACCGGGGCCTCCACTATCCCGATGGTAGAGGGCCATCATGCCGGCCATGGCACCAAAGACGCCGGCGATTTCGTCGGCCAAGGGAACGGGAGGGAGGACGGGTGGGGTGTCCTTGAAGCCGGTCATGCCGACGAAGCCGCTCATGCATTCGGCGATGGTGCCGAATCCCGGGCGTTCGCGATAGGGGCCGGTCTGGCCGAACCCGGAGTAGCGCAGCATCACGAGGCGGGGGTTGACGGCATGGAGGTCGCCGGGGCCCAGGCCCCAGCGTTCCATGACGCCGGGGCGGAAGCCTTCGATGAGAACGTCGGCCTGCTCTGCGAGCTTCTTGAGCAAGTCTTGGCCTTCAGGGGAGCTGAGGTTGAGGGTGACCGATTTCTTGTTGCGGGAGTGGACCTTCCACCAGAGAGAGACGCCGTTGTAGAAGGGGCCCCAATTCCGCAGGGGGTCGCCGGTGCGGGGCTGCTCGACTTTGACAACCTCGGCGCCGAAATCGGCCATGAGGCTGCTTGCCGTGCCTCCAGCCACAATGACGGAGAGGTCGAGGACTTTGAGCCCGGCGAGAGGCCCGGCTGCATCAGGCAAGAAGCACCCCCATGATGGTGTTTGAAGACGTGGTCACTTGGCGGGCGGGCTGGAGGCGGGCTGGGGTTGCTGTTGCTGCTGTTGACGTGGCTTTCTTCGAATGACCAGTCGCTTGAGGCGGCGGAGTACGGAAGGTCGTCGCGGGGTGAGGTTGGAGGCGACCAAGGGGGCTATGCGGGGCTTGCCTGCGACCAAGGGCTGAACCCGGTCGCGCAGTTCCTTCATGGTGGGGGTCTTGGTTTCCCATGTGTGGACTATTGCGTCCATGGGGTCCCAAGATTTCTGGCGGCGCAGCATCACTGAACCGCCGGCCTCGGCGACTAGGAGGACTCCGGCGGCCATGTCCCATAGTCTGGGGCCTCCGATGACGCAGTACTGCATGACGCCGCGGGCAACCATGGCCAGTTCGTAAGCGATGCTGCCCGTGACACGGGGTTCGCCTGCCTTGCGGCGGAGCGTCTTGCCGATACGGTATTGGGCTCCGAAGGAACCGGGGATGCCGGAGAGGCGGTTGGCGATTATTTCTTCGGGGTCGGGCAATTCCAGCTTTTCGTCATCTTGGAAAGCCCCACCGCCACTACGAGCATGCAGTACGATGCCGTTGTCGGAATCGGGCCATGGCAGATACAGGGCGGCGGCGACGGGCAGGCCGCGGTACATGACGCCGATGGAGACGGCCCAAACAGGAAGGCCATTGAGGAAGTTGGTGGTGCCGTCGAGGGGGTCGAGGACCCAAAGCCAATCGGCGGCGGGGGCTTCCTGGTCGTCGTTGTCGTTTTTTTCTTCGCCGAGTATGCCGTGGCTAGGGAAGTGTTGCGTGATGGCTTGGGACAAGTAGGCTTGACTCTGCAGGTCGGCGGCGGTGACGGGGTCGGTCTGCTTTTCGTCCTTGTAGTCCACCTGTACGGACTGGCCGAATAGGCTGCTGACGATGCGCCCAGCCTCGCGGGCCATGGCTACTGCTTCGCGTTCCACTCGGGGCAATTGTTCGGTGACATCGGGAGGCAAGTTAGGAGTGGATTGGGTGCTGTTGCCTGCTGCTACCTGCATGTGCCGGCCCTTTCCCTGCAATGCGCCAAGTATAGCAAGCACGGCGTGTTAGCGTGGCGAAGGAGGGCCGGAGTATAATCGGCGCCGACCAGCTCATACAGGTTCTTGAGTCAGGAGGCAACAGCATGGCCGATGAAGGGATGGTGGTATTGCTTGATCCCACCGCAGAGGACGTGCCGGAGGAGTTGCCCATAGCGCCACGGATTGCCTCGCTGTCGGGGGTCACGGTGGCGTTGCTGGACAACACAAAGCACAACTCGGACCGGTTTCTGGTTGGGCTTGGTGAGGGGCTCATAGCGGAGTATGGCGTGGCCAAGGTAGTACACCGGCAGAAGGCCAACGCCAACAGCCCGGCGCCTCCTGAGTTGCTGGACGATGTGGCGGCCGCTGATGTGGTGGTGCATGCCGTCGCTGATTGAGGGTCGTGCACGGCGTGGGGTCTCCACGACGGGATTGAGACTGAGAAGCGGGGCAAGCCTTCGGTGACGGTAGTGACTGAGGTGTTCACCCGACTGGCGAACATGCGGAGGAATAATCTGGGGATGCCGGGACATCCGACGGTGATTGTGTCGCACCCCATTGCGAGCATGAAGCCGGACCAAGTGGCGGAACTGGCGCGGGGCGCCCTGAGCGAGGTAGCCGGGGCTCTGATGGCCAACGGCGGGTAGGGAACGTATTGGCGGACATTAAATCGCGACACATTGAGGCCCCTGACTCGCTGGACGCCATCAATGATTTGTTTCACGAGAGGGGCTGGACGGACGGGCTGCCCATTGTGCCTCCCACCGAGGAGCGGGTGCGGGCCATGCTGGCTACAGTAGCCGATGAGGCTTCGACGGTGTTGGGACGCATGCCTCCCGTCAACGGCAGTGCCACGGTGGAGAAGGTGGCAATCAATGCGGTGATGGCTGGGTGCAAGCCGGAGCATTTCCCGGTGGTGTTGGCAGCGGTGAAGGCGGTGTGCCGTACGGAGTACAACCTGGGGGGCATCCAGTCTACGACGGGTGGAGCGGCGCCTCTCATTGTGGTCAATGGGCCGATTGCCAAGCAGTTGAACGTGAACGCGGATACGGGCGTATTCGGGAGCGGATACCGGGCGAATGCCACGATAGGGCGGGCACTCAGGCTGGCAATGCGGAACATTGGCGGGGCAATACCGGGGCAGACGGACAAATCGACCTTGGCGCATCCTGCCAAGTACACGTTCTGCATTGCGGAGAACGAGGAGCGGAGCCCGTGGGAGCCGATGCATGTGGAGCATGGGTTTGGGCCGGGAGACAGCACGGTGACGCTGTTCGCGACGACTGCGCTTCACCAGATAAGCGAGATGTCGGTGACTTCGGGGACGGAGGTGCTGAGCACGCTGTGCGCCTCGCTGTACCACGGGGGTTCGTTCAGCCATTACATCATCGGACGGAATACGCCCCTTTTGATGGTGATTGGACCGGAGCATGCACAAGAGATTGCGGCGGAGGGGTTAAGCAAAGAGGACGTGAAGCAGGAGATTTTCCGGCAGGCGCAAGTGCCTGTGGGCACGTTGCGGGGCCGGGCTTACTGGTCGGGACGGACTTGGCCGGACTGGATTGATGAAACGGACGATGACTTCATGGTGCCGCCGGTCACAACGACCGACAACATCTACCTGATCGTGGCCGGGGGTGACGGGCGGCATTCGGCTTGGATACCGACTTGGTCTACGAGCCGGGCGGTTATGGTGGGGGTGGGGTAGGAGAGAACAACGGGTACAATCATGGCCCTTCACGGCTGATTATGAGACGGGCCTGACGGGAAAGGTTTTTGCGGAGGCGGTCGTTGCCAACCCTGGTTCCGGGTTGGTCTGTGATCTCAGAGTGGGACGGATTGTCAGGCGTGGGATCAAATTCGATGAACTGGCTGTTATCCCAACACAGCTGCGCGGTAATAGAGGCAACGCCGCGCCCTGCGCCCCAGCGCTCCCACCGAGCATAGGTTTCCTCGGGGGAAGATAGGTCGGCCCAATCCACAGACAGCTTATTGTTGGTGCTCGCTCTAGCAAAGGCTCCAGGACTCACTGTACCGTCTTCGCGCAAATGATTAGCCGGGATGGCACGATAGAACGCATCGCTCCCCTGCAATAACCTTGGGAATCCGCTCTGCGTTCGCGGACTTCTAGTATGCTCCATATTCAGTATTTAGGGAAATTGGGCGAGCAATTCATCCAGACTCGAGTCTATCGCCAGCAAACCCTCGGATTCGTCAAATTCGCCAGCGGCATTAGGGATGTCAAGCAGGTATCGGATATCTGCCCCGCTGGGGGGTATTACCAACATAAGCTCCACCCCTGAACGGGAATCCCATTCAATCTCCAAACTCCCATCAGGTAGAGGGGCAATGAAGACATCGGCGAGTGCATCTCCAGTCTTATCCTGAATTTGCAGCAAGAGGTCAGCAGTTCCCCTCATAGCCTCCTGGGTAACAGGGTGCCCGCCATGGCCATCCCAATCGGGTTCCAGGGTCGCCAAGTGGCGAATGCGCTCGGCGGCTTTGGGGTTTGCCTTGTCAAGCTTGGACAGCGTATTTGGTTCATGGGTACGACCCACTAGTAGCTGGTTGGTCTCGGTCTCGCGTGACTCCACCATTGCGTATTCTCCAATTGAAGTCATAGCAGGCTCTAGGTTTCGGTTGCTCCTCTGGCGTCTAGGCGCCAATCGTCTGGGGATGGACCTCGGTCGATTACCACATCGATTACTGCCGGTTGGTTGGAGGCTGCGGCGTCTCGGAGGGCTTGGGCTAGCTGGCGGGAGTCGGTGACTTGGCGGCCCCATGCGCCCATGCCACGGGCTACTGCGCCGTGATCGGTTTCGGCGAAGCTGGAGGAGATTTCGCGGCCTATCTGGTGGTGTCGGACCATGCCGAGGGCGCCATCGTTGAGGACGACCCAGATGACGGGGAGATTGTACTGGACGGCGGTGGAGATGGCGTGGACGGACATCATGAAGCCACCGTCGCCGGTGACGCCTACGACGGGGCGGTCGGGCTTGGCGAGTTTGAGGGCTACGGCGGCGGGGAGGGCCCAGCCCATGCCGGCAGTGCCGCCGGGGCAGAAGAAGGTGCCGGGTTGCTGGGACTTGTAGAAGTGGGCCATCCAAGTGCGGTTGTTGCCGGCGTCGAGGGCGAAGAGGGTCGAGGGGTCGAGGGTTTCCTGCATGATGCGGACCATGCGCTGGGGGAGGACGGGAGAGCTATCGCGCTGGAGGTCGGGGTCTTCGTAGTAGTTGAGGGCTGACTTCTGCTGCTGGAGGGCGGAGGCACGCTCTTGGGAGACTTGGGCGTTGGCTGCGTCCTTTGAGGCGTCGATTAACTGGTTGAGGACTGACTTGGCGTCGCCGACTAGGCCGATTTCGACAGGGAAGGTCCAGCCGGTGTTGCGGGGGTCGATATCGATTTGAACGATGCGCTGGCGGCGTGGGTCGAAGACGTTGGGGCGCTCGCGGACGGTGTCTTGGGGGCTGAGCTTGGCGCCGACTATGAGGACGACATCGGCTTCGCCGACGGCGGTGGCGGCGGCGCGCTGACCGTAGATGCCGACCATTCCCACGGAGAGGGGGTGGGTCTCAGCGATGGCACTCTTTCCCTTGTAGCTGGTGGCGACGGACATGCCCCATAGCTCGGCGAGTTGCTGGACAGAGTCGTGGGCCTGGGCCATGTGGACGCCGTTGCCGACGACCATGGCGGGTTTGCGGGCATTGGCGAGGAGTTTGACGACTTCCTCGATGTCTTGGGGGGCGGCTTGGGGCGGGCGGGTGTTGAGGTAGCCGCCGGTGTGGTGGATGAAGGGCGGGGACTCCACGTCGACCTCGCCGACGATGGAGGCGCTGCGCATGAGGACGCAGGTGGGGCCCTGACGGCCGCTGGTGGCGTGTTTGATGGCAAGCTGGGTACCCAGGACTGCTTCCTTGGCTGTGGTGGCGAGGGTGGTGTACTTGGTCATGGAGCGGAAGATGCTCTGGAGGTCGACGCTGCCGTATTCGCCGGCGCCGGACTGGTTGGCGGGGTGCTGGGCAGAGCCGCCATCGGAGGTGTCGGTGAGGACGAGCATGGGGGTGCTGCTGAGGAAGGCTTCCATGATGCCGAAGGCTGCGTTGGAGCCCATGAAGAGGCCCTGACCCATGATGGCGGCGGGCTTGCCGGTGGCGCGGCCATAGGCATCGGCCATGATGGCGGCGGCCTGTTCGTGGCGGGCCAGGATGGTGCGGACCTTGTCGTCGTGGCCGAAGAGGCTGTCATATATCTGGCCGGTGCCGCCTCCGGGGATGCCGAAGAGGTACTCGACGCCTGCCTCCTCGAGGACTTGGACGATCATGTCGTTGGCCTTGGGCATTGGCGGTCTCCTCTCGCGTTGTCCTGTTCAGTCTTGGTTCCATGCCAGGAAATGAGAAAGAGTTTCTCATTTCTCTCCCATTTTCCTATCGAATCCCTCGCAATTTACTCACGCGGAATGACGTGGCCAGATACAAAATGAGAAAGTGGTCGTATCTGGCGGGTGTTTTTTCGTAGCTAGTTTGTTTCTCATTTTCTCATTTTTGTAGCTGGGCCGTAGCTGGATTGGTTTCTCATTTTTTCTGACCCTTGGGGGCAGGCTCCCGAGGGGGTGGCAAGGGCCGTGCGAGGGGGGCAGCAAGGTATGGAAGCGCCATCCTCTCTGTGGGCCTGCTTTGAGGCTAGAGGGAGGGGTGTGGTCTGTCAACGGCGAGATGTCATGGTCGGGCTGGGGACGGAGCTAGGTTCGGGGTGGTTCTGCTAGTCCCTCGATAACTCCCATGTGTGTCTGTGGTGCTGCCTGAAATCGTACTTGGTCCCGTACCTGTCACACAAATAGTTATCGCCTTCAGCCCATATTTCAATGTGGAGTTTTCCATTGTCCTTCCTCACCTTGAACACCCCTTCGGGGACTCTCATGTCATTCGCGGCAAGATGCAACAGAATCAGTTTGGAATGACCTGCAAGCAAGATGTAGTGGTCTTGGGTTAGCTTTTCGGGACGAATATTGAGCCACCAAACCGGAACGCTCCGATTCACAGTTGAAAAGGATGTGTTGGAATTTGTCAGAGGCCCTCCTTGCAAGCGTTCGTTAGCCTCTGATAGCGCCTCACTCTTGGTCACCCGCTTGAAACTGCTCAACCTCACTCCTACGCATCGAAAGACGCATCCCTGTCTTTTCTACACTGGCAACACAAGAAGGGACCCGGACTTAATTCGCACCTTGCTGGGATCGGGCTGCGGGGTTGGTGGAGCCTTCGCCCATGTAGACGCCACGCTCCCAGGTGCGGTGGAGGGGGTCTTCTACGTGGATGTCCATGCGGCCGATGCCTGCGATTTCGATTTCGGCGTGGTCGCCTTCCTGCAGGGGGCCGAGGCCCTCGTGGTTCGTGCCGCACATGAGGACGTCCCCGCTGTTCATGGTCATGATGTTGGTGGCGAAGCGGATGAGTTCGGGCACCCAGTGCTCCATGTCGTCGGTGTTGTATTCGTGATAGAGCTCGCCGTGGTTCCAGAACCTGATGATGACGTCGTTGGGGTCGGGGATTTCGTCGGCGGTGACGATGCAGGGGCCGATGGGGGCAAAGGTGTCGAAGGACTTGCCCATCCAACTGCCGTTGCGCCATGTGCGGCGGCCTTCGTAGCGGGCGGAAACGTCGATGACACAGGTATAGCCGAAAATGGCATCACGGAAGTTCTCGGCGGTGATGTCCTTGGCGGGGCCCTTAATGACGACGCCTAGCTCGGCCTCGTGGTGGAATACCCATGCTTCGGTGAAGTTGGGGAGCCTGACGGTATCGCCGGGGCCGATGACGGCATCGGGGGACTTGAGGAACATGTTGAGGGGGCGAGCCTCGCGCTGGTCGTGCTCCCAGTAGTTGCCGATGCAGGCAAGGATTTTGCTGGGGCGGGGCAGGGGAGGGCGCAACTGGATGCTGCTGAGGGGCAGAGCGGGGCCGCTGGCTGCGAGGCGCTCCAGTTCGGGGCGCAGGGAATCGAAATCATCGATGATGCCGGACATGAGCACTTGGGGCGTCCAGTTGGGGAGGTGAGAGACGGCGGACTCGATGTTGACTACGCCAGCGTCGGTGAGGACGCCCGGTATGTGGTTGCGCTCGGAGCCGCCGGGGGTGTCGTAGAAGACGAGTTTCATGGGTCCTCCGTTGGAGTGTAGTTGGAGATTGGTGGGAGTCTATGTTGCACTCTTTGGGGTGTCAACGAAACTCAGCTTGCGGGGTCGTGGCCGCCAACCCGGGGAATTAGCCGATATAATGGGCCCGTTGCGTATCGCATGCCTTGTACCTGTCGGACCGTGCGACCTCGATTGCAACCCGGAAGAAGAGGAGGTGGCCGATGGCCCAAGACCAAGAGCTCACACCGGAAATGGTGAGCCGTATCGCGGCAATCCGTGGCATGGAACTGGACCCCCAAAGGCTGGAAGTTGTGGCCAAGGACTTGGACGTGAGTATTCGGAAGCTGGCTGAGGTCACCAAGGGAGCCCTGTTCGAAGTGGAGCCTGCTTTCATCGGACCGATGAACCTGCCGGCAAACAGGAGGAAGTGATGAGCGAAGAGATGGCGCAACTGACGATAACGGAGGCGGCGCAACTGGTGGAGAGGGGTGAAGCCTCTCCAGTGGACTTGGTGGACGCCACGTTGGAGCGGATTGAGCGTCTGGAGCCGCAGCTCAATGCTTTCATTACCGTGATGGGCGATGAAGCGCGGCGGGATGCCCGCAGGCTGACGAATGAGCTGGCGCGGGGGCGACGGCGGGGGCCGTTGCACGGCATTCCCCTGTCGCTGAAGGACTTGTATTACACCAAGGGCGTGCCAACCACGGCAGGGTCCAAGGTAATGTCGGACTTCGTTCCGGATTATGATGCCACGACCACTGCGCGTCTGAAGAGGGCCGGGGGCATCATCGTGGGGAAGAACAACCTGCACGAGTTTGCTCCGGGGTCTACGAACAACAACGCGCATTACGGGCCGTGCCACAACCCCTGGCTGCACGGGCGCATTCCGGGCGGTTCGAGCGGCGGCTCGGGTGCTGCGGTTGCTGCCGGGATGACGATGGGGACCATGGGTACGGATACGGCGGGTTCCATACGGATACCGTCGTGCATGTGCAGCTTGGTGGGCATCAAGCCAACGTACGGACGTGTCAGCCGGTATGGAGTGGTGCCGCTGTCTTGGTCGCTGGACCATGCGGGGCCGATGACCCGCACGGTCGAGGATAATGCCATCATGTTGCAGGTGCTGGCGGGGTATGACAGGAATGACCCGTCATCGTTGCGAGTCCCTGTGCCTGATTATTCGGCGGACTTGGAAGGGGGAGTCCGTAGCCTCAAGGTGGGGTTGCCCAAGGAAATCTGGGATATGGAGTTCGACCCGGAGATCGCGGGGCTGGTGCGCCGAGCGGTGGGGGTGCTGGAGGAGTTGGGAGCTGAGGTGAAGGAGATGTCCCTGCCTCTAGCCGAGGCGAGTTCTTATGCAGCTAACTTGATCAGCCGCTCGGAGTCCACTGCCATCCACGAGGAATGGCTGCTGGAACACGGGGCGGACTACGGAGACAACGTGCGGGGACGCCTTCAGATGGGTGCGGCGGTGACTGCCGTCGATTACATCAAGGCGCAGCGGGTCAAGACTCTGGTGCAGCAGGAGTTCGGGAAGGCACTGGAAGAGTTCGACGTGCTGGCCTCACCCACATGCCCCATACCGGCGCATGGAATTGATGAGGACCCCACGGTGCCTACAGGACGGCCTTTCGAGGGGCAGGGAATGATGACCCTGTATACGCGTCCATTCGATGTGAGCGGGCAGCCGGCGATTACGGTGCCCTGCGGATTCACGGGAGAGGGGCTGCCTGCGGGGCTGCAACTGGCAGGCCCATGGCTGGGTGAGGGGCTGCTGTTCAGGGTTGCCAGTGCTTATGAGAAGGCGACTGAGTGGCATTTGCGGAGGCCACCGGTCTAGGGGAAACGGCCAAGGGGCGCGGGCGCAGATGGCTGGCGGTGGCGACGATTTCCGTTGACATGCAGGGGCTTTGGAGAGTACGCTAGCGCGCGAAAGTCTGCGCCCATTTTGGACGCTAGAACGTGTCTGCATGACGCCATCGTAGGCCGTAAGCGGACTCTTTGGAGGTATCGGATTGGAAACCCGAGACTTCGTGGTCAGATTCGCGGGAGACGGCGGACAGGGCGTTGTCACCGCTTCGGACATGCTGGCTAGGGCAGCCGCGACGGTAGGCTACCACGTTCTCACATTTGCCACCTTCCCTTCCCAAATCCTGGGAGGGCCGACGTGGACTCAAACCCGGATATCGCCCAATGAAATCAAGAGCGTGGGCGATGATCTGGACATACTGGTTGCCTTGAACCTTGAGGCCTATCACACCCATGCCGAGGAAGTGAGAGACGGCGGGGTTGTGATCTACGACTCGAAGTTTGAGTTGCCGGATGAGCAGCGGGCGTTGGGCATACCGCTCGACGAGCTAGCCAAGGAGGCCGGGGAGTCGCGTTCAGCGAACATGGTGCTGATGGGGGCGTTGGCCCACTTGGTCAACATGCCACAAGAGTATTTCCAAAGCTTCATTACCCAGCGCTTCAAGGGCCGGGATGCCATCATCGAGGCCAACCTGAAGGCCCTGCAGCTGGGCATGAACCATGTGGCCAATACCGAGATGCACTTGGTGGACTTGGAGTCTCCGAAGAAGCCGACATATAGCCAGGTGCTAATCAAGGGGAACGACGCGCTGTCGCTGGGAGCAGTGAGCGCGGGGCTGGAGTTCTATGCCGGATACCCGATCTCGCCCGCTACGCCGGTTCTGCTGTACATGGAGCGTCATCTGGTGGGCGAGGGGCAAGTGGCGTACCAGGTAAGTTCGGAGATAGAGTCCATCACCTCGATTCTCGGTGCCGGCTTCGCTGGAAAGAAGTCCATGACCGCTACTGCCGGGCCGGGGTTCTCACTGATGACCGAGGGCTTGGGGCTGGCTTGGATGGCGGAGATACCCTGCGTTGTAGTGAATGTGCAGCGAGGAGGTCCGGCCACGGGCTTGCCCACCAAGACGGAGCAGGCGGACTTGATGTCCGCTTTGTATCCGGCGCACGGGGACGTGTGCCTGCCGGTGATAGCACCGGGTACGGTGGAGGAGTGCTTCTATGCCGCCATCAGTGCTCTGAATTGGGCAGAGAGGTACCAAGGGCCGGTGATCGTGCTCAGCGAGCACTCGCTGGCAGAGCGAACGCAGAACATACGCAAACCGGACCTGTCGAAGGTGGTCACAGAAGACAGGGTGGTGTTTCAGGGGGACTGCGACGAGAACGGCGCTTACAAGCGCTACGAAAACCCGGAGCTGTCCCCCTTCCCTATTCCGGGGAGACCCGGGGCGTATGTGGCAAACGGAAGCGAGCACGATACATACGGGGACACCACCCACTTGCCTCAATATCATGTGCATATGACGGAGCGCCGCTTCAGCAAGCTGAAGCTGCTGGAGAACGGGACTTACGAAAGCGAGAACACGGACTGTCCCATCGCTATCGTGCCGTGGGGCGGGTCGAAGGGGCCGGCCCGGGACGCTTATGATGCCCTCAAGGCACAGGGAGTCGATCTGGCGTGGTACTACACGATGTATCTGCATCCCCTGCCGGCAGAGATGTTGGAAGAGTTGAAGCAGAAGGAACTGGTGTTGGTACCTGAGTTGAACTACCAAGGGCAGTTCGCTTCTATTTTACGGTCTTGGGGAGTGAAGGCCGAGGCCATCACTCAGTACACGGGACTGCCGTTCAAGGCGCGGGACTTGGAAGCAGCGTTCTCTGAACGAGCAAAGTCCAATGGGCTAGCAACGTCGAACCGATGACCATAGTCCAACGGAAACGGGCGGTGAAGAGATGACTAACAAGAACCCGGAATATGATTTCAAATGGTGCCCAGGCTGTGGAGATTTCGGCGTGAGGCGGGCCTTGGAGTTCGCCACGCTGGAGCGGAACAAGCGCCTTGACCTGCCAATGGAAAATAACGTGGTGGTGGCGGGGATTGGTTGCTCCGGCAATCTAGTGCACCTGCTGGAAGGTGCGCAGCCCTACGGGTTCCATGGCATCCACGGTCGCTCTTTGCCGATAGCGATGGGCGTAAAGATGGCGCGGCCCGAACTCAACGTGATAGTGGTAGCGGGTGACGGGGACTTCCTCAGCATCGGGGCGGAGCACATAGCCCCTCAGGCGACACGGAATCTGAATGCCTGCGCTGTGGTGATGGACAATGGGGTTTACGGACTGACCAAGGGGCAGAGTTCGCCAACAACGGACTTGGGGGAAATCACGAGTTCCACGCCCTTCGGCAAGCCGGAGGACTCGCTGGACCCGTTTGAGCTGTACATGGCGATGGGAGTGTCGTTCATTGCCTCGAGCATGTCGAGCCAAGTGCGTGAGCTTGCAAGGCTGATCGGGCAGGGCATGGACCACCCTGGATTCTCCATAGTGCATGTGCAGTCTCCCTGCACGACTTACAACGACACCTATGAGGCACTGAAGGGGAACCCCAAGAAGGGCATTGAGCCCTTGGCGTATACGCTGCCCGAGAGCCACGATTCCAGCGACAAGGAGTCGGCTTACCGGGTGATTCGCAGCCCGGGGGTGCCGCTCGGGGTGATTTTCAAGGAGCAGCGGCCAACGCTGCAACAGCGCATGCAGGAAATCCACAGCAAGGCAACGCTCCGGACGCCCGATGAGTTGCTGGATGTGTACGATTTGTAACGCCGAATTCACGAGCGAGTTTGATGAGACGGCCCCGCATATTGGGGCCGTTTTTCTTTGTGAGAAATGAGTGGGGATGGTCCTTGTGATTGCTTGGAGAATACCCAGAGGCGGGGCTAACGACAGGTAGAAGAAGGCGGGTAGAGGCTACCGCGAGACCGGGGGTTGGCTAGATGGGCTCCGCACGGCTCTCGGCTTGGTATTTGGAGGGGCACTTCACGATGACAGATTCCGCGTGGAAAGCGCCGCCTTGGTACTGGCCTTCGAGGACGATTTCGGAGTGTTCGTTGTCGAAGAGGTCGGGGAGGACACCGCTGTAGAAGGAGGCCAAGCGGCTTTCGCCTTCGATGAGCGCGAAGCTGTGGTCGAGGGTGCCCTGGGGTATGACGTGGGAGCCGGGGGCCAAAGTGCCGACCACCCGCACGGGACGTCCCGCCATGTTGGAGTCGTCCTCGAAGAACTCGGAGACGGTGAGGTAGTAGCGCCCGTTATTGCCCAAGGCACTGTAGAGAAGGTAGCCGAGGCTGAGGGCCATCACCGCGAGGACGAGGATGAGGCGGGTCTTGTTGTTGATGAGGCCGCCACTTGGCCGGGGCGTTGCTTGAGATGGATTTAGTTCCGACATCAGTTATCCAGTGCAGAGTCTAACACTCAGGATACAGCTAGGAGGAAGGGCCGCGCAACTCACGTGGAAGACTGGCCGCCCTCTTTGTCGTGGTCGGACTGGAGGTATTCGCGGAGGGCCTGGACCTCGCGCTCTACCTCCCGCTGGCGCCTTCCCAAGAAGAAGGAATAGAGGAAGAGGACTATCCATGTGACAGCGAAGGCGGCGAAGAGATAGATGAGATTGTCTGACATTGATTTGGCCCCTAGTCCGGTAAGAGTCCCTGTCTTTGGGCGACATAGGTGAGTTCTCTGGCTTCGTCTTCAACGACGCGGAGGGAAAACCTCTGCCAGAGGAGCAGGGCGAAGAGGACGGTGAAGGTCAACACGGAGAACATGAGGACAGTGTAAATGTCCGAGCCGATGAGTCCTGACTCGGCGGCGGGACCTACGACGAGGTCGGGATGCTGGCCGCGCCACCACTCGGTAGCAAAATAGATTATGGGGACGTCAGCGAAGCCGATGATGCCCAGCACTGCGGCGTAACGGGCGCCTTGTGCGGGGCTGGGGGCATAGTTGCGCAGGACGAGGTAGCCGACGTATATGAGCCAGAGGACTAGGGTAGTGGTCAGCTTGGGTTCCCATGCCCACCAGACGCCCCAGACGGGCTTGGCCCAGATGATGCCGGTGATGAGGACAATGGTGGCGAGGATGACACCGATTTCTGCAGATGAGTGGGCGAAGGCGTCCCAGCGCTGGTTGCGCTTCCAGAGGAAGGCGACGCTGCCGATGAGAACAAGGAAGAAGGCGAGGAAGGCGGTCCAGGCGATGGGCACATGGAAGTAGATGATGCGGTATACCTCGCCTTGGATGGCGTCGGTGGGGGCCCAGATGAAGATGAGGTATAGGTTGGCGAGCATGAGGGCGGTGGCAACGACCAATAAAGCCAGCTTTGGACCCGTGCCGGACATCAAACTCCTGTTCGCTGTTGCGCTACTGCCTGCCACCGAAGCCTCCTGTCATTTCAATCCTGTCTTGCATGTCCAGTGTTCCATCTGAGTATTGGGCTATTCCTCAAGCACGGCGCGAAATACCCACGGGCATACAAGGATAAACACTGTATCGAATATTGCCAGCAGAGGATACCAACCCCCTGACGAAAGAATCCCCTCACCATTTACGGCGGCCGTTGTGGTCTCCACTGCTGCTATCAGGGCGGGGGCGACGATGGGGAAGAAGAGGGTAGGGAGCATGATTTCGCGGGAGCGTGTCTGGACTGCAATGGCGGCGAAGAGGGTGCCCAAGGCGGCAAAGCCCACGGTCACCAACAGGACAGTCAAGGCCAACCCGGGGGTGAAGCCAGCGAAGTTGAACATGATTCCGTAGATAGGCAGCAGGACGGCCTGTACCGCCAACATGAACACGAGGATACCCAGCATCTTGCCGAAAAAGAGGACATCGCCACTGACGGGACAGAGGAGCAGGCCCTCGAGGCTGCCACGCTCTTTTTCGGCGGTAAAGGCACGGTTCATGGCTAGGACCCCGGCAAAGGCGAAGGACACCCAGAGGACACCGGGGGCAAGGCGGTCGGCCAAGGCGGGAGTTATGTCGAGGGCGAAGTTGAAGACGACGAGGACGACCACGCCGAACACCACGACCGAAAGGAGCACATCCTTGGTACGGGCTTCGAGAAGGATGTCCTTGGCTGCGAGAGTAAGGACCGGGCGCAAGGTCGCGGTCACGACCCAACTCCGAGGGCACTGCGGTAGCTCTGCCTGAAGTCGGCAGAGTCCAACTGGTCCTTAGGGCAGTCGAGAACGATGCTGCCCCGAGAGAGGACGACGGCACGGTCGGCCCATTCGAGGCCGCGCTCCAAGTTGTGGGTGGTCATAAGGACGCTTCCGCCAGTGGAGGTCCAACGGTGCACCAGCGCACCAAGAAGGTCAACACCTTCGGCATCGAGACCGGCTTCAGGCTCGTCGAGCAGAAGGAGGCCGGGACGATGGAGGATGGCACGGGCGATAGCGAGGCGCTTCTGCTGACCGTTGGATAGGCTGCGGACGCGCTGGTTGGCGCGCTGCTCCATGCGGACGGCCTGCAGGGCGTCAGTAATGTGTTGCTGGAGATCTTGCAAGCCGAACATCCTAGCGTAGAAGCGCAGGTTTTCGGTGCCGGTCATGTCTTCGTAGAGCATGTGTCGATGGGACACCAAGCCGATGCGACGGGCTGCGTCCGCCGTGTGAGAGCGAACGTCGCACTGGGCTACGCGGACGGTGCCAGCATCGGGGCGAGCTTGGGTGGAAAGGACTTTGAGGAGAGTGCTCTTTCCCGCGCCGTTTGCCCCGAAAAGAGCGACACATTCACCCCAACCCAGGCTGAGGTCCAAGTCCCACAGGACGGGCTGGCGTCCGTATCCTTTGCGCAGGCTGTGGACGAAAAGGGCAGCGTTTTTTCGCTCCTCCGAGATGGCCCCGGTTGCGGTCGTTGAGGGGACGGCCGGGGCTTCAGGCTCCAGCTTGGTGTCTACCAGTCTCATGGATGTCAGCATACCAAATTCAGCAAGGATGATAGTGAAGTTGTGAAAGATTTCGCAAGCATATTCCAATCCCTAGGCGAGTGCTTCGCATGTCAAAGGATGGGTGGAGTATCGATTAGTCGTTTGACACGACTCGACTGAGAGTCATAGGATGCCCAGTGGCCGCGCAATCCTTAGAGTCGAAGGAACTACGGGGGAATGAAGAGTGCTCAGAAAGAGTCCTGAGAATATCAGACCGGCCCCGGAGAGCAATAGCGAGAGAGTGCCCCCGGGACAGTTTGTCACCAAGAAGTTCCCGGTGCTGACATATGGACCTACGCCGAAAGTGGAATTGGACACATGGCATCTACGGCTGTTCGGTGAGGTGGAGAAAGAGGCGGTGCTGGACTGGCAGAGCTTTCTGCAGTTGCCGTGGAGCAAGATTGATGGGGACTTTCACTGTGTAACACAGTGGAGCGCATTGGACAATACGTGGGAAGGGGTGGCTTTCTCGGAGGTTGCCAAGCTGGTGGAACTGAAGCCCACAGCGAAGCATGTGATGGCGCATTGCTACGGGGGCTATACTACCAATGTGGCCTTGGAGTTGCTGATGCAACCGGGTTGCATGCTGGCGCACAAGCACAACGGCGAAGAGCTATTGGCAGACCATGGCTGGCCGGTCCGGCTATTAGTGCCGATGAGATACGGCTGGAAGAGCGCGAAATGGCTCAACGGCTTGGAACTGATGGCCGAGGACCGGCCAGGGTTCTGGGAAGAGCGTGGGTACCACAACGAGGGCGACCCTTGGAAGCAAGAGCGTTTCTGGCCCGAACTCACGGGCTAGAGCACCAAACTCGCGGCGTTGCGGCGGCGAGGCTGAGCATGGGCCTCTCGCTTTACGGGGAGCACGGGCCGCGCTGGAGCGACCTTGTCCTCGATGTCCTTCAGGAGTCCGCATTGCAGACAACTGACGTAACGACCGTGGATGTCCCGTGTGAGCGAGAGGTCGCCGCCACACCTGGGGCACCCTTTCAGGAAGAGGGCTGGCTTCTCTAGGTTCAAGCTCATGACACCAACTCCAAAAATTTATTTACCCAAGCAGTATTATCGGAGTTGACACGATTCGTGTCAAGTATTAGGATAGCACTTGAGGCAAGAATTTGGATAATCGACAACGCACACAAAGGCAGACACAGGGCGGTCGTTTCTCGCGAGTCCGCACAAGGTCCACCGAACCAACCTCCCCTCCTCCCCGGGTGCGCATCAGACCCGAAGACACATCTCTCGCACGACAAGACCGAGGTCAGACTGCGCCCGATGTGCACGATGAGCAGTCGGGGGGCAGGAGTGGCAACTCACGGGCAACGGAGGGCGTGTACGTGATAAGCGTGGCGGCGCGGTTGCTGGAAATGCACCCGCAGACTCTACGCAAGTATGAACGCCTAGGACTGGTGCAACCGGCTCGCACGATGGGAATGTTACGTCTCTACTCGGAGGAGGACCTCTATCAGCTCCGCTTGATACGCCACATGGAGGAAAGGCTGGGGCTGAATCTAGCAGGCGTGGAGTGGGCCCTCACACTGGTTAGCCAGTTGCTAGAGATGCATCGCCGACTAAGCCAACTGGAAGAGGCAGAGCGGATGCGCCGAGTGCTGGAACAGGAGATGGAGCGTCTCTTTTCTGCAATCAATCTACCGCTGAGCGATGCACCTACAGACCAAGGGCAGACTAATGAGTGAGGGGCATATGCCTGATAGCACGCAATTGCCGGAAGAGGACCAAGCCTTTTTGTCCGAGGTGACGGAGGCTTTGGGGCCCACGGCGGCGGAAGAACAAGTACCGGGCCTCACCACGCAACTTGAAGAGATGCGGACAGCGTTGCAGCGTGTGCAAGCAGATTTCGTCAACTATAAGCGTCGGTCGGACCAAGAGCGGGAAGAAATGGTGAAACATCTGAACGCGGGGCTCATCAGCAAGCTGCTGCCGGTATTGGACGACTTCGGGATGGCCTTGGAACATATTCCAGACGCGCCAGAAGGGAAGGCTTGGGCCGAGGGAGTGGGCTTGATCAATCGCAAGCTCCTGGGAATCCTCGAATCGGAGGGAGCCACGATGATCGTGGCTGACGGCGAGGAGTTCGACCCGGCGCAGCACGAGGCTTTGGGATTCGCTGAGAGCGTCACTCATGCCGAGGGTCAGGTAGTGTCTGTGGTACGGCAAGGGTATACGCTAAATGGACGCGTGATACGCCCTGCGCAGGTGATATTGGCGCGGAACCCAGAACGGTCGTAGACCACGAATCGAGTTTGCAGGCTGGGAACGACCGGCACATCTGAGAGACAACACGGACCGGAATAGTTAGAGGAGGTCGAACGATGCCTAAAGTCCTGGGAATTGACCTAGGCACCACCAACTCGGTGGCCAGCGTAATTGAAGCGAGCGAACCTACCGTAGTGGAGAACGCCGAGGGCGGACGAATCACCCCTTCGGTGGTGGCTGTGAACCCGCGGTCCTCGGAGATGTACGTCGGACAGATGGCCAAGCGACAGGCAGTGACCAACCCGGAGCACACTGTGTTTTCGGTGAAGCGTCTGATGGGTCGCAAGTTTGACGACGCGGAGGTGTCCCGGGCGGTGGGTATGCTGCCCTACAAAATCGTTCGGGCTTCTAACGGGGATGCCCATGTGGAGATGGGGGGCAAGGCCTACGCACCTCCACAGATATCAGCCATGGTATTGCAGAAGATCAAGCAGGACTGCGAGGCCAAGCTGGGGGAGAAGATAACACAAGCCGTCATCACGGTGCCTGCGTATTTCAATGATGCGCAACGGCAGGCGACCATGGACGCGGGAAGAATCGCTGGGCTGGAAGTGCTGCGCATTGTGAATGAGCCCACTGCTGCGTCGCTGGTGTATGGAATGGACAAGCAGAGCGCGGCGAGCAAAATAGCCGTCTTCGACCTCGGAGGAGGCACCTTCGACGTTACCCTGCTGGAGATGGGCGAGGGGGTGCTGGAGGTTAAGTCCACGAACGGCGACACCTACTTGGGAGGGGACGACTTCGACCAAGAGGTGATGAACTGGCTCATTCGCGAATTCCGGCAGGAGACAGGGATCGACCTGACGACGGACCGAATGGCAGTGCAGCGTTTGCGCGACGCTGCGGAGAAGGCGAAGGTGGAACTATCCACGGTGATGGAGACGGAAATCAACCTGCCGTTCATCACTGCGGATGCCAGCGGTCCGAAGCACTTGGTGCTGACTCTGAGCAGGTCGCGGCTGGAACAGATGGTGTCGTCGTTGTTGGACCGGGTAGACCAGCCCTGCCGGCAAGCACTCCAAGACGCTGGATGGTCAACGGGGGAGGTGGGCGAAGTTATCCTAGTGGGCGGAATGACCCGCATGCCAGCAGTGCAGCAGAAGGTGAGCCAGTTGTTCTCCAAGGAGCCCCACCGGAGCGTGAACCCCGACGAGGCTGTGGCCTTGGGCGCGGCGGTGCAGGGTGGGGTGCTCACGGGAGATGTGCGGGACATCCTGCTACTGGATGTGACGCCTCTGACACTTGGTCTGGAGACTCTGGGCAGCGTTTCCACCGCGCTCATCGCGCGCAACACAACTATCCCCACGGCCAAGACGGAGACCTTCACCACGGCAGCGGATGGACAGACAAGCGTGGAAATACACGTGCTCCAGGGTGAGCGGCCGATGGCGACGGACAACAAGTCCATCGGGCGCTTCATTCTCGATGGTCTACTACCCGCCCCTCGGGGAGTGCCTCAGATTGAGGTTACGTTCGATATCGATGCCAACGGGATACTGAGCGTGGCAGCGCGGGACAAGGGCACGGGCCGGGAGCAGAAGATCGTCATACAGCCCGATTCGGGGCTGGCCAAGGACGACATTGACCGGATGGTCAACGAGGCGCAGCAATTCGCTGCCGAGGACCAACGCAAGCGGGAAGAGGCCGAGGTGCGGAACCAGGCCGAGAGCCTGGTGTACAACACCGAGAAGATGCTTGCGGACAATGCCGACAAGGTGCCGGAGGACCTGAAGCAGGAAGTGGAGGGCAAGGTAGCCACACTGAAACAGGCCTTGCAGAACAACGACCTAGAAGGGATGCGATCGGGAATCGCAGACCTGAATGAGAGCATGCAGCGGCTCGGGCAGGCTGTCTATGCCCAAGCGGGCGGTCCCACTGGTCCCGACATGGGCGATATGCCGGGTGACGACCAGCAGCCGGGGGGAACGGTTGAGGGCGAGTACCGAGAGCTTTAGGTGAGGCGGAATGTGGGACAGCGGTAGCACGAAAGTCGTATAATAGTCGAGTCGAAGGTTGCTGAGGTGAAAACAGATGGGTGACACTGTCCAAGAATCAGAAGAGGGCACAATAGTCCGCAACGTCCTTCCGACGGATGCGATGGCACCGGATGCACTGGGGGGCGACGACGAACTCAACCCGCTGCAAATGTACGGCTTGGGCTTGCTGGAACGAGTGATGGCCGTGCGCAAGAGCTATGAAGATGACCCAAGCAAGGATGCTTGGATGATGAATGCACTGAACCGCGCGGTGTATGCCGCCTACCTTGATTGTGTCGACGAGGGGGTAGGTGAGAGCGCGAAGGCGCTGCTGCGGCAGGGGGCTGAGGAGTAGGGATCCCGGCCTCGACCATCTAGCTTAGACCGCACTTCTAAGCCAACCGGTGAGTTGGGAAGATGTGCTGCTCCACATCCCTTACAGTTTCCTCCGCGAAGCTCTGCATACGTTCCCTTAGAGGTTGGTCAACCTCTGGGAGTGCCGTGTCACGGAGCACTTCCAAGCCGTATCTTTCTGTGTAGGCTTGGGGTATGCGGTCGGGCCACTCCGTCTCCAACATGATGCCGTAGGCCAGCGACCAACAGCGGGCCACGGCCCCCTGATCGTAACCCCCACCGCCCATGGCGACCCAAGGCAATCCCAGGTTAGCCAGTTCGGTGACTGCCTGCGTGTAGCCTTGGGAGGTCAACATGAGGTGAGTAAGGGGGTCCGTCTGGTAACTGTCGATGCCCAACTGGCCCACTAGGATGTCGGGCTTGAAGGCCTCCACCAGCGGGGGTAGTACCTTGCGCAAGGCCCATAGGTATATCTCGTCTCCCGTGTAGGGAAACAGGGGTATATTGACCGAGTAACCTTTCCCATCTCCCGTCCCGGACTCCTCGACGTGTCCGGTACCTGGGAACAAAAAGCGTCCAGACTCGTGAATCGAGACAGTGAGCACTTGGTCGGAGTCGTAGAAGATGTTCTGGACACCGTCGCCATGGTGGGCATCAATGTCTACGTATAACACTCGCATGCCGCGCGATAACAGGTATTGGATAGCCACAGCGGGGTCGTTGAAGACGCAGAAGCCCGAGGCATTGCTGGGCGCGGCGTGGTGTAGTCCACCGGAGATATTGAATGCCACATCGACCTTTCCATCAGCGACCATGTGAGCCGCTACCAGAGATGCTCCGGTGCTGAGGCAGGCGGATTCGTACATGCCGGGATAGGTTGGGTTGTCACCGCCGGAGCCGAAGTTGAATAGGGCTTGAGTCTCCATGCTGAGACCGCTGCTGAAACCCCTGACGGCTTCGAGGTATTCGGAGGCGTGGACCGTCAGTATCTCTGCGTCTGTTGCAGGGCGTGGCTTCACGAGGTCGGAACCCTCATGGGAGAAAGCTCCGTAGGCGTCCAGCAGTTCATAGGTATAGCGGAGGCGGGTGGCTTTCAGAGGGTGGTCATCTCTCAGCACATGGCGAGACATGGCGTCGTCGTAAACGAAGGCTGCCTTCTTGGCCATGAGGCTCCTTCCGTGGTCTAGTCGCCCCTTGACGTTGACAACGGCGCGGGGTAGGGGCGTGTGATGTCTGTAAGTGTGTAGGGTGTAGTAACATACTTTGGACGCGAGCGCAAAGAGGGAACGAATGTGAGCGTTCCTGATGCGAAAGGAGACCGTTGACCACCCAAGAGAGACAGGCTTACCTAGACTCGATCCTGAAGGAGCGCGGCTATGTGTTCGACATGCACAAGATCATGGCCAGCGCTGATTTCGACTGGTTGAAGGCGTTGACGCCTTTTACGGTGTACACATATACGGGGCAGAGGATTCTGGACCGAAAGACGAAGGAACTCATCCAGACGGCTGTGGAGACGGCGTTGAAGGCGGATGTGGACCAGATACGAGAACATATCCGTTTGGCGATTGACCATGGAGCCAGTCCACAAGAGGTGCTGGAGGCCCTTGAGTGCGTTGTGCTGCCGATGGGGATGCTTGCACTCAGGCGTGGGTTGCAGGCTTGGGCAGCGGAGACGGGGCTTGAGATGCTGGAGCCGAAGGCTGCAGACGCCTAACACTTCCCCAACTGGGACTGGCCTGGCGAAGTAGGGCCTGCTTGGATTAGACCATTATGGAGGATACCAATCCCCGATGGCGAGGAGGAGACCCCCTACGCCATCGGGGACTATACCGCGATTGATTATGCTATGCGCCCCGCGCACACCCCAAGGCAGCACGGTCTAGAGGGCACGGCTTAGTGAGTAGCTATGCTCGTCGGTGGTGATGAACTCTAGGAGCACTGCTTGGCCTTCCTGCTCGGTGACTCGCCGGGCGCGCTGGAAGGCTGGGCCGATTTCGGCGGGGTCGGTGATGCGTTCGGCGTAGCCCCCCATGGCGCGGCCGAGGTCGGCGTAGTCGCCACCCAAGTCGCGGGTGTTGTAGAGCTCGTGGGAAGTGCGCATAGCTCCGGTTTCTACGGCCATGGTGGAGTTATTCAGGACGACGCAGAGGATGGGTATGCGGCAGCGGACGGCGGTCTCGAAGTCGAGACCGGTCATGCCGAAAGCGGCGTCGCCCATGAAATTGACGCACATCTTCTCGGGGGCTGCCAGCTTGGCACCGATGTTGAGGCCCAAGCCTGTGCCTAATCCGTGGGACTTTCCCCAGCCGATGTAGGTGCGGGGGCCGCCGGCTTGGTAGAAGGGGACTATCTGGTTGCGGGGACCGCCGGAATCGTGGGTAACGATGGCCTCGTTGGGGTCGACGGTGTGCATGAAGTCCCAGAGGACCCGATATGGGTTGATTGGGGCGTCGTTGGAGGTGAGCTTGGGCATCCACTCGGCAAGCCATGTGTCACGGCACTTGGCGATTTCTTCGGGGACGCCATTGCCTGCGCGGGACTGGCCGTTGAGACGGTCGCGGACGGCGTCGATAAGCTGGCGGAGGACGAGCTTGGCATCGCCGACTACGGGGTAGTCGATGTCGTAGCACTTGTTGATGTCGGTCTCATCATTGGTGGCGTGAATCATCACCTTGCCCGACGGGATGTTGGTGCACATGCCGTGCTTGGTGAAGCTGGTGCCGATGCCGAAAACCACGTCGGAATCACGGAGGAACTGGTAGACGGGGGCGGGCATGACACCGGAGCCTGCACCCAAGGCCAGCGGGTGTTTTTCGGGGAAGGCGCTCTTGCCTGCCAGCGTGGTCATCACAGGAATCTGGAGAAGCTCGGCAAGCTCGATGAGTTCTTCGCAGGCTTCGGCGTACATGACGCCCTGCCCGGCGTGGACGATGGGGGCGCGGGCGTCGAGGAGAACCCTGGCGACTTGGTCGATATCGTTGGAGTCGGCGGCCGAGCGGGCTGTTTTCACTGGGCGGTAGCCGCCCCACGCAGACTCGTCTACCTCGGCGGTGCCAACATTGCCGGGAATTTCGACCATGACAGGGCCGGGGCGGCCCATGCGCACGGAGGAGAAGGCTCGACGCATCACTTCGGCTACTCGGTCCGGTGTGTTGACCTCTTCAACACGCTTAACGACGGTGCCGTAGCTGTCGCGGGAGTTGAAGTGGGGCTCGACGCCTGAAAGCTCATGAACGTTGCCCATGGGAAGGAGCATCATGGGGACGGAGTCGGAGAAGGCTGTGGCCACACCGGAGTAGGCGTTCTCGGCACCGGGGCCGTACTGGCAGGCGAATATGCCGGGCTTGGCGCCGTTAGTGATGCGGCTGTAGCCATCGGCAATGCCGACGCCGACGCGCTCCTGACGGCAGACGATGGGGCGGATACCTGCGGCTGCACAGGCTTCGATGACAGGCGTGGTGGGGAAGCAGGGAAGGTATTCGACCCCCTCCCGCTTGAGTATTTCAGCGACGGCATCAACGGTACGCATTCAGTGGGCCTCCTCTCAGGGGCGCTACCGGCACCCATGGGTTGTATATGGGGCCGGAGTGGGATTTGGCGGTATTGTAACCCAGCATTTGGGGCACTACTAGCCGACCATTCACGGGTCTGTTATTGGGAGCGCCAGACCTCCTTGGCTACGGCGATGCCGCTCCATGCAGCGGGGAAGCCTGTGTAAATGGAGAGGTGCATGAAGAGTTCCATGACTTGGGCGCGGGTGAGGCCGACGCGCTCGGCGGCTTCGATGTAGTTGCGCATCATACGTTCGCGGCCGAGAACCGTGAGGCCGGAGAGGGTGCAAATGACGCGGGACTGCATGTCGAGGCCGGGACGGGACCAGATGGCACCCCAGAGGTATTCGCGGGAGTATCGTTCGCGGGCTTGGTCGACCTCGGCCAATGGCCCAGTGGTCTCGGTATCGGGGTCGGCGAGGATTTCACGACGCTTGGCTTGGCCGCGCTGGAAGAGGGCTTCAACATCCTCGGTGGGGTCGTAGATGCGGTCGGGCTGGACAGATATGTTCTGCTCTTGGAAGACGCGGGCGGCGACGCGCATGGCAGAGTTGACCAAGGGGGCTCCAACATAGAAGAAGAGGTGCATGAGGGCTTCCACGACCTGTTCGGCAGGTATGCCGACGTTGAGAGCGCCCTCGATGTAGGCCTTGAGTTGGGGCTCGCGGTCGAGGGCGGTGAGGGCTGCGATGGTGGCAAAGCAGCGGTGCTCGATGGAGAGGCCTTCGCGGTTCCAGACGAGGCCAAAGGCAGCTTCGCCGATGATGCGTTCGAGGTCGGGAGCTACCCAGTGATGGGGTTCAAGGGGGAGCGACTTGCCGTCGGGACCGACACGGCCTAGGCGAGCCCGTAGCCCGTGACTGGCTTCAAAGCGTTCTTCCAGAGTGGACATGTGTTTCTCCTAATTGAGGGTGAAGCGACGGGGAGTATAGCATGACCTACGCAGAAGACATCGGGCGTTGTGTATTGGGCCGCGGGAGGGGATAATCGCGGCATCCGGGCGAGGAGGTGTTCCATGAAGGTGTCAGGCTTGGACCATATCGTGCTGCACGTTCGCGACATGGCTCGCGCGAGGGCGTTCTATGTGGATGTGCTGGGAATGAGGATCGAACGGGAGACTTCTTGGCAGACCTTCATGCACTGTGGCAGCCAGGGTGTGGCGTTGTTCGAGTCCAGCGATCCCGATTTTCTGTCGGGGCATGACCTGAACCATCTGGCGCTAGTAGTGGATGAGGGAGACCGCGACTCCATCAAGGGGACGCTGGAGGCGGCGGGGGCTGTGGTTGAGGCTAGGGATGGGGACCCGACCTGCTTGTATTTCGATGATCCGGATGGGCACCGGATACAGATCCTGTATCCGGGGTTCCGGGCTTTTACGAGCAATGCTGGGGAGAAGGCGGGGGTGGCGTAATTCCTCAGAAGCGGCGGTCACGGCGATGGGGATAGACTAGCGGTGTCTGACAGCCACTCCCGCGGTTAGTTGGCTCAAAAGCAACCCGCAGCCGACAATGTATTGGAGACGTCATTGGACAGGTTCGCTATAGCACGGTAATGAGGGGCGCTTATTTCGATAAGCTCCAAGTAGAAGATGGGGAGTTCATGCTCGCTAAGGAGTGTTTCCGGGGGACGGCTATCGGTTATGTAGACCAAACTTTTCCAAAAGGTTAGGGTAGCTGAGTGATACTCGATCAGCTCTACTGGAGGCGTGAGCCTTTCGAGAGCATCGACAGCGTCCGTTGCGCCTTGGCGAATCTGTCCCCAAGTGGGTGAACTAGATGACTTGATTGGCCCCCACGTCCCCACAGTGCCATTGAGTCCTTGATCACTGACCGAGGGTTGACGTGATTGCTCTTGGATCGAATCGGCTAACGTCCTCCACTCCCCTGTGACGGCTGCGTGCTCTTCGCTTAGCTGCGGTGGAGGAGTTAGATTTTCTAGAGCATCAACGACCCTTTGAGTGCCTGTCCCAAGCTCCTCCGACATTGGACCACTGGTACCCAGAATGATATCGAAGTGCAACTGGCAAGCCGCCTCAGCGTACCGCTCCATAGGCGACTCGCTACTACAAGCGGCCACCGAGATAAGCACCACAGTGGTTAGGGTCGCTATTGCACCCCTCATTGGTTCCCATCCATCGGTATTCAAGGGGACTTATACGGCAATAATGTGCCAGCCGGGCCAGGTGCCGTCGACCTTGGTTTCTAGTTGGCTGATGGGAAGTGGGGGAGGAGTTCGCGGGCGGCGCGTTCCATGGCTTGGATTGTTTCGTCGTGGTGGAGGCCGCCGAAGTTGAAGTAGAGGATGACTTCCTGGATGCCTGCGTCTTCGAGGTCTTTGAGGACGCGAAGGCAGTGGTCGGGGTCGCCGGTAATGATGCTGCGCTCGCCTAGGTCGGTGGGACTCATGGCCTTGAGGCGGGTGGTAATGTCGACGAAGTATTGGATGTGGGGCGGTGTCTTTTCGCGCTCCTGAGGGAGGGCGGGCATGATGCCGTGGAAGTATTTGAGGAGGCGCTCCTTGGTGCGGAGGGTCTCCACCTCGTCGTAGGTGACGTTGCAGAAGTAGGAGCACATGGCTTGGCTGTCAGGATAGCCGGAGGCTGTGGCTTCCTTCTTGAACTCGGCTACTGCCTGCTGGACGCTGCCGTACATCATGGCGGCAGCGAAGGGGGCGAAGATGCAGTTGAAGCCGTTGCGGGCGGCGTACATGAGGGTGGGCTGGCTGAAGCAGGCGACGTAGGTGGGAGGGAAGGGCTGCTGGACGGGGCGGGGTGTGATGGAGATTTCGGGTATCCGGTAGTGCTTGCCCTCGTGGGAGAATTCTTCCTCGGTCCATGCTTTCTTGACGATGTCCATGCCTTCGAAGAAGAGTTCCTGACTGACGGTGAAATCGGCACCGAAGGCTTCGTATTCGCGGAGGTCGTAGCCACGGCCGGCTGAGAGGATGGCGCGGCCGTTGCTGAGGACATCGAGGAGGGCGAACTCTTCTGCGATTTTGACGGGATGGTTGAGGGGTAGAACAACGGTGCCGGGGGCGAGCTTGACGCGCTCGGTGCGGGCGGCGACGTGGCAGAGGAAGGCTGAGGGGGAGGGGAGGACGCCGAAGAGGCTGAAGTGGTGTTCTGGGACCCAGACGGAGTGGAAGCCAAGCTCCTCGGCATAGACGCACTGGTCTAGGGTGTCCTGGATGAGTTGATTGGGGTCTTGGCGTTCGTCGCCGTAGCCCGGCGGGTTGTCGGTGAGGGTGAAGTAGCCCAGCTTCATGGGGGCCTCCTAGTTGTTAGGACTAGAATTCTTCGTCGTCGCGGGCTAGGAACTGGCGGACTTGGTCCATCATGGGTTCTTTGTCGTAGATGCTGTTGAGCATGAGGGCGTTGGCGGTGGGGTCGCCTCCGAAGAAGCGCTCGTAGAGTAGCTGGCGGGCACCGAAGGCACTGAGGGCGGTGTCCCAGGCTAGGTGGAAGAGTTGGGCGCGGTCTTTGGCGGAGACGGTGTCGGTGGCGAGGTAGAGGTCTAGTTCGGGGCCAAGCTCGGTGGCGAAGTCGGCCTCGGCGGGGGCGGCCATGAGGCTGCTGGAGCCGAGGAGCTGGATGATTTCGGACATGCGGGGGTAGATGAAGCGGGAGAAGACGTTGCGGGCGACGATGAGGGGCATCATCTTGGGGCGCATGACGTCGTACTCGTCGAGAGAGGCATCGGCGATGGCGGTGGTGAGCATGGCCTTCATGACCTCGGTGTACATGATGACTTCGCCGAGGCGCTCCTGGACGTGAGGCTGCTCGCCGGAGCCGAGGGCGTCGACCATGAGGGAGGTGAGGCCGAGGACGAACTCGGACTTGGTGGCCTCGCGGGTGACGACCTGATGGCCGGTGTGGGCGAAGGTGCCGGTCTTCATGGCGGAACCGTTGGCGACTTCGACGTCGCCAAGGAGGAAGACGCGCTCCCAAGGGACGAGGACGTCGTCGAAGAAGACGACGGCATCGATCTCCTCGAAGCGGGAGCCTAGGGGATGGTCGAAGTGGGAGCGGCCGAGGTCGTAGCTCTCGCGGCAGACGAACCTCATGCCGGGGGCGTCGCAGGGGAGGGCGAAGGCGAACGCGAAGCGCTCGGCGTCCTTGCCCTGATGGCGAATGCGGGCTGGGTAGACTGCAATCTCGTCGGCTGTTGCGCCAAGGGTGGCTAGGACGCGGGCACCGCGGACTACGATGCCAGCATCGGTCTCCTTGACGACGGTGAGAGCGACTTCGTCCTCGGGGTTCTCGACGATGGGGCTTTTGCGGGAGCGCTGGAGGTTGATGAGGGTGTGGGTGAGGACGAGGTCGTTCTCGCGGACGTATTCGTAGTAGTTGAGGACGTTCTGCTTGAACTCGGGGCGGTTCTGGCCGAAGTAGTCGGCGGCGCCGGCCCAACCGGCGATGTTGCAGTTGAGGAAGTCGGGGGCGCGTCCGAGCATACCGCAGCCAGCGCGAGCCCAGCGGTAGAGCATGCGGCCGCGGGCTTCGAGGTCTTCCATGGTGCGGGGGACGATGAAGGAGAGGCCGACGCGGTCGCTGGTGGAGGGGGAGACGTAGGTCATCTCGTCGCGGATGGCGGGGTCGTGCTGCATGTCGTAGAGGCCGCCGAGGGTGAGGACGTTGTTGGAGAAGGCGGGGTGGGCGGTGACGTCCCTGACCTGCTCGCCCTGAATCCAGACGTCGCGGGGCCTGTCCCTGAGGCCTTGGATATACTGGGCGCCTGTACGTGCTGGCATTAGGAACCCCCGGGGGGAAGGAGTGGAGTGGAGCGCAGGGGTAGGGTATCACCCATGGCGGCGGGCCTCAAGTTGGGGGTGGGCGCGGGGGTGAGGAATGTCACAATGTCACACGGTTTATAGCTAAAATAATTTTTTCGTATCTGAGAGTTGTGACATTTGTGACATTTCCCTAGCTGGCCAGATACGAAAATGGTGTGACATTTTTTCGTATCTGAGAATGTCACAGACGTCACGCATTTGTGACATTTGTGACATTTTCGTAGCTGGGGAAATGTCACGGTGTGACATTTTGGGGCTGGCCTCCTGAATCCTGATTTTTGGGGCGAGTGCATCCGCAAGAACCGCTTCGGGGGTCTGCGCTGGACCCGGGAGGCGGGCTTGGGGACGCTGGGCTCTGCTGTGTTCTGTTGATTGTTCTAATGATAGTGGGGAGGGGGAGCGGGTGTCAATGGGTGGGTGTCACGGGATGGGTATCAGCGGGCGGTGGCATTTGGGGGCATTGGATGCTGAACCGAACGGTGGGCAATGTGGTGGGAGGGACGGGGGACGAGGGGTTGTATGACCTTTCGGTGCGGCACCAAAGCTGCGCACGAACTTCCCTGAGATGGGGGTGTCGCAGGTTGCGGGGTGGACCCAGTTGGGTAGGGTGGAGAGGTTTGTGATGGAGGTGGATGGGCTGGTTGGGGTGTAAGTGAGGGTTTGTTGGGGTTTCGTTTTGCAGGGAGGAACGACTTGCTGACCAAGGGCGGCAACGCCTACACATGTGCTATGTCTGTGGAAATACCTCCCGCTCTAGCTCTGACAGAACACCGGGACTATCTTTGAGCGCGGGGGCCAGGTGAGTCACGGCAAATCCCTCTCGGCTATTGCCTAATGTTGGGATACGCGTGGCCTGTTTGATGAACTGGAATAGTTCTCTAGTAATAGCTTTCACGTCATCGGGCATTTGTGAAGAGGCCAATAGTTCCTCTCGCTTTCCCAAGACAGAGTCCGTCAAATGTTCCTTGTCGTGCTTGTGTAAGAAAGTCCTTAATACCTCTGGGTCATATAGGTAATTCTCGAGCTCCCGGCGCATCAGTACTTGTATTCCATTTAGACCTTTCTGAGTTCGCTCGTCAGGAGTCATTTCATCTCCGTCAATCAAACGCCATACCTTGGCACCCTTCGCAACTGCCCCAAGGACACCTATTAGATTCTGACTGTCTGAAACCTCGTTGGCACCTCCATATGACACGAAGAGAGTATCAGGATGGCTGTCGGCAAACACCCTGTTGTAACATTGCGCATCAAAGCCTTTATCGGCTTGGGCTCTGTTCCCTTCACATATAACTATATTTGCTGGTGCAATGAGATGGGCGAGGTCAGCTAAGGCTATCTCGTACGTCATTTGCCAAAACGAGCGAGTTGGCAGGCATGGTTGAATAGTAACGGGCTCGTCATAGTTATGGCCCGTAAAGTCCAAAAAGACGACGTTGCCATTAGTCTTCATAATTTCGTATGCTCGTCGGACGAATCCGATCGAATGAGTTGCGATCCAAAGTTGGGACTCGTCAGGTACCAGGTCCATCATATTATCAAGCAGAGGACCTTGGAGTGCACTGGCTATGTGAGCTTCTGGCTCATCTATACAGTAGATTGCGTCTTCGTACTCATTACGTTTGACGAAGAGGTCCAGCAGTAAATCGAAGGCAGCTTTTTCGCCGGCTGATAGATTCTTATAATGGAAATTCTTTGCCTCTCCTTTGGAAAAACGAAATACTCCAGCATCCTTGAAACCACCAAAATCCTGTAACAGAAGACCTGGACTAGTAAAGAGGCGGCTCATTGCTGTTTGAAGAGGTGTAAGAAAACCTGTACGATACTGGCCCATCGTCACACCGTCTGGCACATCACCATCAACGTCAGATTGGCGTTTCCAAGTTAGCCTCTTGTAGTTATCTGATACAGAATGATCTGCGTCAATGATTCTGGGAAACCTAACCGTTTGTTGCGACAATTGAACAGGTTCTATAGATTGAAGTCGGAAATCTGCCTCATTCCTGTACGGAGACCGTATATTGAATGCACCGGCCCAATCGAGCGGCATAATGTCTTCTTGGTCGTGAAATGCAATCTTGATTCCTTCAGCTATCTGGACTGTTGTATCTGGTCCACTAGAACTCTTAGAGTAGTATCCCGCGTATGTAGGATTGCCTGATATTTGATAATTGAACTTCTGTACCCACGACTTCAACAGGAAGGCATCAAATAAAGAAGATTTCCCGGAGCCGTTCGGACCGATCAGTACTACTAAGCGGCAAGAGGCGGGAATGCCGTCAACATATAAATCGCTGAAACGCTTGTAGTTGGTTAAGTGGATGCTCTTAATTCGCACGAAGTCTCCTTAGTATTTTGTGACGTGATCTAACACGTCATCAACTCTCTTGGTGCCGAGACATGGTTCCCTACGCCAAGCGGCCCTGTTCGGGTTGTTCTTGGTGGCGTTGGGCGGGTTCGTAGGAGGGGAGTTGGTGGGGGAGGTCGAAGTGCTGGCCTGAGAGAAGTTGAGAGACGGTGCGGATCTGGATTTTGGGGTAGTCGCGCTGCCAGATTTCGGAGTGGTAGTGGCCAGCGGTGGCGGCCTCGGTCTGCATGGGGTTGGTTGGGTCTTCTAGGGTGATGAATAGGCCAATACTGGCTTTTTGGAATTCGACGGTGCCTAGGAGGTCACGGATCTGGGATACATTGACGTGCCCGCCCTTGACTTGGACGACGACCTTGTGGGGGGTGCGCCCCTTGCCGTCGATGAAGTGTAGTAGTCCATCGACGCCCTTGTCTGCGCCTTTCTTCTGGTCGGCTTGGGGCTTCGCTTGGAGGAGGGAGATGGCCCAATATTGGAACTGGTAGGGGTCCTGCTCCCAGAGGGCGCGGGCGCTGCCCACATCCTCCGGCTCGCCCACCACTTGGTAGTCCTTGCCAGCATCGATGTTGAAGGCTGTCGCGGAGGACGGTGAGGTTGTCGCCGTAGTAGAGGGTGTTGGTCATGGCGGGGGTATTATAGCGGGTTGGTAAGGGGGTGGGGTGGGGCTGTCGGCACTTGACAAGCCCAAATCATCTGTTCTAAGATAACCCTGCACACCAGAACGGTGTTGTTGAGCGCGCTTGGGGACTGACCCCAAAAAAGGTCGGCCCCGGTGCGTCTTTTTTTAGACGAGAATCCACCAGGGGCCGCCACCAAAATTTCTTTGGAGGTGCCCGCCCCGTGGAACAACGAATCAGGCCCAACGCCCGCTGCCACCGCTGTCCCAGCCCCGATACCGTTCGCCTCCGCAAGATTCGCCGCACCGACAACCACGTCTTCCGCTGCCTCCGTTGCGGCTTCCTCTTCAGCCCCCCAACCCCCTCTACCCCCTCACGTCGTCCCGAAGTCGAAGAGCCTGCCCCGTGCCCGACACGGGGACACGCCCCTCAGCTACGGCGTGAGACCAGAGAACCCAAGCTGGACAGCTACGCAAATGCGGCCAGCGAGACCACTCCCGGCTACCCCAGAGATGTGCTCCAGCTACGACCTGAGCCGGGAGCCGCGCCCCGGTCCGCCCCGAATCGCCCCCAAAATCACGCCTTCCAGCTAGGGCGTAAGACCACAAAATCCAAGCTGGACAGCTACGCAGATGCGGCCATTGAGACCACTTCCAGCTACGAAAAAACGATTTTCAGCTACGATTCTGGCCGCATCCTAGCTGACCGGACCGCCCCAACTACCCCTCGCAGCCCCAGACACAGATAGGAGATAAGACCATGACTCGCAAGCTGAACAGATACGGAAATGCGGCCAACAAGACCGGCTACAACAACAAGAAGAACGCCACCGCGATGACCCGCGCCGTCAGCCAGCACAGGTTCCCGACGGTTCACCAACCAGGACTGCTCGCAGGAGTCGGCGAGGAGCTTGTTGCACATCCGACCGCCGAGGTTGGATGTGCAACCCCCTCCCTTCGCTCAGGACGAACGGGAGGGGGTGTCCGGTTAGTAGAGATTGTCCGGGGTTACGTGGGTTCCCGCCTGCGCGGGAATGACGGGGGTGGGGCTGGCTTGCTGGTTGACACATTGGGGGTTGGGGTTAGAATCGGGGCGTTGGTGGGGTGGAGTCTTGTTTGGGGAAGGGGGATGTTATGGCGGTGGCACCTGACCGGTATGACTATAGTCCGATTATTGATAGGCCGGCTATCAAGTGGCCGAATGGGGCGCGGGTGGCTTTCTGGGTTGCGCCCAATGTGGAGCATTATGAGTATCTGCCGGAGTTTGATGGGCTGCGGGACCCGTGGCCGCGGGTGCCCTATCCGGATGTGCAGCAGTATGCGTTCCGTGATTATGGGAACCGGGTGGGGTTCTGGCGGATGCTGGAGCCTCTGGACAAGTACAACATCAAGTGCTGCGTGTCGTTGAACCTGGCGGTGCTGGAGCATTACCCGGAAATCAAGGATGCGATGGTGGAGCGGAACTGGGACATCATGAGCCATGGCATCTACAACACCCGCTATCTGAACACGCTGTCGGAGGAGGAGGAGCGGGAGTTTTACCGGGACTGCATTGCGACGCTGAAGCGGGAGACGGGGCAGCAGTTGAAGGGGATGCTGGGGCCAGCGCTGTCGAACAGCGAGCGGACGCCGGACTTGATGGCGGAGGCGGGGCTGATCTATCACACGGACTGGAATCATGACGACCAGCCTGTGCCGATACGGGTGAGTTCGGGGAAGCTGGTGTCGGTGCCGTATTCGGTGGAGTTGAACGATTCGGGAATGTTCACGCGGACGCCGAATGAGGGTGAGTATTTCGCGCAGATATGCAAGGACCAGTTTGACCGGCTGTACCAGGAGGGGGCCGAGAGCGGGCGGGTGATGTGCATAGCGCTGCACCCGTTCCTGATTGGGCAGCCGCACCGGGTGAAGTACTTAGAGGACCTGCTGGGATACATCATGGGGCATGACGGGGTGTGGCAGACGACGGCGGATGAGATCGCTGAGTATTACATCGCGAACTATTATGATGCTGCGGTTGCGGACGGGAAGCGGACGAGTGTGTAGGTGATTCACCCCCCATCCCAACCTTCCCCCTAAGGGGGAAGGGGCGACAGAATACAAGGTTAGGACTTGCAAATGGAGTCCGGGCCGTGGGTTCCCGCCTTCGCGGGAATGACGGTGGGGGCTGTGGGAATGACGGGTTAGGGCGCGGGAATGACGGGGGGCTGAGGGGGAAGGGGCGACAGGATATGAGGGTTAGGACTGGTAATGGAGTCCGGGCCGTGGATTCCCGCCTTCGCGGGAATGACGGGGGCACGGGCGCGGGAATGACGGGTTGGGGCGCGGGAATGACGGGGGGCTGAGGGGGAAGGGGCGACAGAATACAAGGTTAGGACTTGCAAATGGAGTCCGGGCCGTGGATTCCCGCCTTCGCGGGAATGACGGGGGCACGGGCGCGGAGGTGATTGGATGGTAGCGCAGAGGCGATTTGGGATGGACCACGAGCATTATGACTGGTCGCCGATTATCAACCGGCCGGTGTTGCGCTGGCCGGATGATGCGCGGGTGGCGGTGTGCGCGATTGTGAATCTGGACCATTTTGACTGGCGGACGCCTGATGGGGCTTTTGCGCTGCCGAGTCTGCCCGGGGGGATTGGGCCGAGGCCGTTTCCGCGGTTTGACACGTATGGGCACCGGGACTATGGGCACCGGGTGGGGATATTCAGGGTGCTGGATACGCTGGAGAAGCATGGGCTGAAGGCGACGATTGCGATGGACCAGATGACGGCGGAAAACTACCCGTACTTGGTGAGGCATGTGCAGGAGCGCGGGTGCGAAATCATCGGGCACGGGGTGGCAATCACGCGGATGATTACGAGCAGGATGTCGGAGGAGGAGGAGCGGGAGTATATTCTGGCGGCGGTGTCGTCGCTGGAGAGGGTGACGGGAAGCGCGCCTGCGGGATGGCTGGGGCCGGAATATGGGGAGTCGCCGCGGACGCCGCAGTTGCTGGCGGCGGCGGGGGTGCAGTATCTGTGCGATTGGACGAACGATGAGCAGCCGTACCCGATGAAGGCCCCACAGGGGAGTTTGCATGCGCTGCCGATGATGGTGGACTTGGACGACCAGGTGTGTTTGAGCCAGAGGCTGGTGCCGGTGACGCGGTATGGCGAGGTGCTCAAGGAGGCATTTGACAGGTTGTACCATGACGGAGCGGAAACGGGACGGGTGCTGACGCTGAACCTGCACCCGTGGCTCATTGGGCAGCCGTTCAGGATCAAGTATCTGGATGAGGCGTTGGGGCACATGATGACGCGGCAAGGGGTGTGGGGCGCGACGGGACGGGAGATCATCGACTGGTACCGCAGCCAGGTTTCCAGTACCTAGACAACCAAGGACTAGGCGAAAGGCCCTACTCCGAAGGTATATACTGGAGAGAACGACCACTTAAGGTGGGACTATGGTTCGCACACCGGTATATCCGCTAGCACAGCAGCTTATGCAGGCCCTGCAGGACAAGGGGTACCGTGACACCGCGCCCCGGCGGGCTCTCACCACGGTGATTGCTGGCAAGGAGCGCCATTTTGCCGCTGAGGAGTTGCGGAGCGACCTGCCTCATCTGGGGCGGGCCACCATCTATCGCTCGCTGAAGATTCTGGTGGAGGCGGGGGCGGTGTGCCGGGTGCTGCTGGAGGACGGCAACCTTCACTACCAGTTGAGCCACCGGGGACACCATCATCACCTGTTATGCGTGGAGTGCGGGGTGTCGCAGGACTTGGTGGGGTGTGATGTGGAGGGGGCATTGGAGCAGGCTGCGGCGCAGCACAACTTCCAACTCAACGGGCACTGGCTGGAGGTGTACGGGCGGTGTCAGGTTTGTGTGGCGAAGGATGAGGAGAGCCCCGCGGAAGAGCTCTGACCTCTCTAGGTGATGCCGTCAGACGGCTCCTAGCCCTTTTTGCAACCAAACTCTCCTATCCCACTGATAACCCCTGCGGCCATTTCCAAGCTATGGTCTATAAAGTCGGATGTCATGTAGTACATCCACGGTTCGTCGCCGGATGTCGCCCAAGAGAACCAACCAATAGGCCAGCGATTTTCGCTCAGTTGATCTCCAAACTTCTTCAATTCTTCCGACGACCACTCGAAACCTCCATGGAACATCTTATTCCTGTACTCAAACAGGGCAGACAAAGTTGGCTCAAGGTCTGCCGGCATGTACTCCTCCAAGCCAACTTCTTCCACACGCTTTACTATGTTCTCAACGAGGTTTCCCTGGGGCAGTGGTTTCTCGATAGAGAGAAAGAATGCGCGAAAAGCAGATTCGATGAATGGGGCAATCATGCCCACCGCCGCCATACTATGGGCTGCATCCTGATAGCAGGACTTCTCCGCCAATTCTACGTAGACTTCAACGGCGTGTTCGTTGAGTCGGCCGGTAGTTCGCCTCGCAAACTCGTCAGCTTCCCTGATTTCGTTTGAAAGCTGCTGGTCGGCCCGTTCTTGGCGTTCCAGCAGGCCGCTAATCGCTTCCAATTGCGCACCGTGATTGAACTCTTCTAGTGGGAAATGCACGCGCGTGAATTGGGATTCCACGAGTTTCGCTCCATGATTCGTATCAGGGTACTACGTGTCCTACCCTTGGTTGCGTGGGGCGCGTTTGCCTAGGGCGATTAGGAACATGACGCTTTTGCCTGCGGCGTGGGGGGAGAAGAAGTTGGTGACGTCGTCGTCGTAGAAGGTGAGGCCGCTGGCGCCGATGCGCTGGGCGTAGGCTGAGAGGTAGCACTTGCCGGCGGTGATGCTGGCTTCGATCTGGGCGGCGCGGTAGCCGCGGTTGCCCATGCGGTCGAGAACGGGGTCGAGGTTGGTGAGGAAGAAGATGTCGGCACTGGCGTCGGCGGGGATGTCCTGACTGAGACCCAAGTAGCCGGACTCGTTGCGGAAGTCTCCCTCCTTGAGTTGTTCCAAGGCCTGTTGGTCGCGGTGGTAGACGTAGGCTCCGGGAGGCAGGCCGTCGACGGCATGGACGGTGAGATAGAGGTCGCAGAGATTGGAGCCTTGGGGCTGGAGGAAGTCGGCTTGGACGCCGGTGGTGGCGGCCCTGAGGAGGGCGGAGAGCTGGTTGAAGCCGATGGGTTCGCGGGCGAACTTGCGGGTCGAGCCGCGGCGCTGGATAACGCCCTCGATTGTTTCTTCGGGGAGTTGTTCGGGAGGGAGCAGGGGGAACATTGGGCCGAAGGGTGCGGGTAGGGCACCCATGGTGACGGGGCCTTGGGCGCGGGAGACGTCGGCGGTGGTTTCCATGATGGATGCCGCGTGGGCGGCGCGAATCATGGGGTAGTCGACCTCGCGGCGGGAGAGGGGGTGGGTTGGGAGGTCGAGGGGGGGTGTGTCGGGGGTGGCTTCAGGGGTGGCGGCTTGGGCGCGGCCGATGGGGGCCATGGCTATGGTGACTTCTTTCTCGGTGTCCAAGCTAAGCAGGTTGTTCAGGGGTTCGTCGGCGAAGTTCATGATAAGGCGGGCTGGGAGGCGGTGGGCGGCTGCCACGGACTGGAAGTTGGCGAGGATGGTGCCTGCGTCCCAGTAGGTGTGGCGGTAGGCGCGGCTCTGGTATTTCCAAGAGTTGCGCCAGTAGGTGCAGGTGAAGACGACGATGGCGGGTGCGCGGGTTATGGAGTCCTCGCGGGCGGAGGCCTCCACCAAGAGGGGGCGGTAGTCGCCGGAGCGGAGCTTGGTGAGGGAGGAGTCGTGGGGGCCGTAGTGGTAGACGCCTGCGGGGAGGTCGGCGAGGTCGCCGCAAACTAGGTAGAGGTCGATGTGGTAGAGGGCGCCGGTGCAGGCGGCGGCGCGGAAGTAAATCTCGCCACCGCCGTAGTCGCGCTTGCGGGTGATGCCAGCGGAGTAGTGGAGGAGGGTGGTGAGGGTCGCGAGGCCGGGGACGAGTTCGCCTGCGACGGGGTCGCCGGAGGCAGCGATGGCTTGGAGGCTGGACATGCTGGAGCCGGGGATTTCCTGAGGGAGGGGGATGCGATCGCCAGCTTCGTAAATCTTGAAGGGCAGGGGCTGGTTGGTCCAGTCGAGGAAGTGGGCCCCGGAGCGGACGCTGTCGTAGGAGTGCTTGGTCTGGTCGTGGTAGGTACGGATGAGGGAGGTGTCCCAGTTGCTCATGCAATCGTCCTTTCGGCTGATACCGGAATCCAGCGTGAGAGGCGATGGGATTCTACCACCTCAAGCCAGACTTCCGAGGCGGGGCGGGTTGTGCTAGAGTGGCGCCGAACCAAGAACCCAAGTTAGAAGATGTGAATCAGGAGGCGATGATGGCCGATTGGAATGAGTTCCTGACAGAACGCGACAAGCAGGTGTTTGAGGCTGCTGGCTACGGCAAGAGCCAGGGCTATGGAAAGAACCCCGCGATCATCGTGGTGGACGTGAACTACAACTTCGTGGGAGAGGAGCCGGAGCCGATTCTGGACTCCATCAAGAAGTACCGGAACAGTTGCGGCGATGAGGGCTGGACAGGGGTGTATTACACCCAGAGGCTGTTGGAGGCCGCCCGAGAGAAGGGGGTGCCCATCTTCTATAGTTCAGCGCCGCCGAGGCAGATTTCTCTCAATGTGGGGCGGTGGGCTGGGAAGAACTCACGGAATGATGAGGACTTCACGGACAAGGGCAATGACGCCAACGAAATCGTGAAAGAGATTGCGCCGCAGCCGGGGGACATCGTGATATTGAAGGACAAGCCGAGCGTGTTCTTTGGGACGCCCCTTGCCAGCTATTTGACGGAGTTGCAGGTGGACACGCTGCTGGTTACGGGGACGACGACCAGCGGGTGCGTAAGGGCGACCGTGGTGGATGCTTTCTCATATAACTACAAGGTGGCGATCGTGGAGGAGTGCACCTTCGACAGGGGCCAGGCTTCCCACGCCATCAATTTGTTCGACATGCAGGCCAAGTATGCTGACGTGGTGTCGCTGGAGGACGCGGTCAGCTACATAGCGGGCTTGCCGGAGAAGACTGCGGAGGGTACGGGGGCGTAGGGCCGACAAGCACTCAACGATGCTGGGGCAGGCATTAAGCCTGCCCCTTTCTTTTTCGTTGGCATGGGGGTTAGACCTCGGTATCGCTGTCGGGGCTCAGTTCGATGAGGAGGGCACCGCGGTCGACCTGCTGGCCGGGATGGACGGCTAGGCGGCGGATGATGCCGCTGCGGGGAGCGGTGATGACCAGTTCCATTTTCATGGACTCCATTATGATGACGGTCTGGTTGCGGTCGACTTGGTCTTCCTCGGCGACCCTCACCTCGAGGACGACGCCGGGCATGGGGGCCAAGACTTCGGCGGGGCTCGTCTGGGTGGCGGAGACGTTGCTGCGCCGGCGGGGTTGGGGCCGCTGGAAGATGAAGAGGGCGCCGTCGAGCCAGAGGTGCAGTTCGGGGCCGACCCATGCCCACGCAAAGGGGTGGGTGCGGCCGGAAGCGGTGCGGCATAGTCCTTCACCGGCGTTTTGGGACTCGATGCTGAGGGAGATGGGGGAGGGCAGCGGGTTCTCTGTTTCGGGTGCGAGGTCAAAGGTGAAATGGTTTTCCGATTCCTCAAGCGTGTAGCGGTAGATTTCTCCTGTCCGCGGGTAGAGTTCCTGCATCTCGCCGTGGCTCTGGGTCATGGGAGCCTCTGAGGACCGGCGGACTGCCAAGGGCTGTTATTTTCGGGGATGTCGGAGCCAGGTGTTGAGGGGGTTGGGTTAATGGGTTGGCTTGAGGCCCAAGCGGCGAGGGCTTGGGCGATGGTCTGAGTTTCGGTGGAAATGGCTGGTTGGGTGACGGCTGGGTTCCATTCGAGGAAGTGGGTGTCGTATTCGCCTCTTTGGAACTGGGGATGGGCTATTACGGCGCGGAGCAGGGGGATGTTGGTGACCACGCCTAGGGCTTGGAACTGGGAGAGGGCCATTTCCATCCGACGCAGGCTGAGATTGCGGTTTGGGGCCCATGCGATGAGCTTCGCCAGCATGGGGTCGTAGTAGATGGAGACGTTGTCGCCTTCAGTGACGCCGCTGTCGAGACGGAGGCCGGGGCCGGTGGGGGGCTGCCAGCGCAGCAGGGGGCCAGTGGAGGGTACGAAGTCTTGGTAGGGGTCTTCGGCGTAGATGCGGCACTCGATGGCATGGCCCAAGGGTGCATGGCCTCGGGGCTGGATGTCGTCCTGCTGGAGGGTCAGGGGTTCTCCGCTGGCGATGCGGAGTTGCCACTGGACCATGTCGATGCCTAGGACAGCTTCCGTGATGGGGTGTTCGACTTGGAGGCGGGCATTCATTTCTAGGAAGTAGAACCGGCCAATGTGGGGGTCGAGGAGGAATTCGACGGTGCCGGCGTTGAGGTAGCGGGCCTCCCGGGCAACAGCGATGGCGGCTTGGCACATGCGCTGGCGCTGGGAGGGGGTGAGGGCAGGGGAGGGGGTCTCTTCGATTATTTTCTGGTAGCGTCGCTGGATGCTGCACTCGCGTTCACCGAGGTTGATGGTGTGGCCGGAGGCATCGGCCAGCACCTGCACCTCGATGTGGCGGGGGTTGGGGATGTAGCGTTCGAGGAAGACTCGACCATCGGCGAAGGCGGCTTGGGCCTCACGGGAGGCTGACTCGATGGCACTGGCCAAGTCGGAGAGTTGGTGAACGAGGCGCATACCGCGACCGCCGCCTCCGGCGGCGGCCTTGACGAGCAGGGGGAACCCGCATTGGTGGACGAACTCGTCTATGGCGGGGTCGTTGGGGAGGCAGGCGGGAGAGTTGGGGATGACCGGGGCTCCTGCGCGGAGGGCGATTTCTTTGGAGCGCAGCTTGTCGCCCAAGGCTTCCATGTTTTCGGGGGTTGGGCCGATGAAGGTTATGTGGGCTTCGTTGCAGGCGCGGGCGAACTGCGGGTTTTCTGAGAGGAAGCCGTAGCCGGGGTGTATGCCATCGGCCCCAGTGGTACGGGCGGCGTCGATTATCTTGGGGATGTTCAGATATGTCTCCTCGGCGGTGCTGCCGGTCAGGGCCACGGACTGCTCGGCGGTCTGGACATGGAGGGATGCAGCGTCGGGGTCGGAATAGATGGCGATGGGGGCGATGCCCATGGCACGGAGGGTCTGGTTGATGCGGACGGCGATTTCGCCCCTGTTGGCTACCAGCACTTTAGAGAACATCAGCAGAGCATCCGGTGCGGGACAGTGGGGTTGAGACGCAAGGGGCGGGGCTTCACATCCGGAAGACGCCCCGCTTGGGTTCGGGGAAGGGGGCGTTGAGGGAAGCGGCGATTCCCAAGCCGACCACGGTGCGGGTGTCGACGGGGTCGATGATGCCGTCGTCCCAAAGGCGGGCGGTGCTGTAGTAAGGGTCGCTTTCCGCTTCGTATTTTTCGAGGATGGGCTGCTGGAGGGAGTCGCGCTCCTCTTGGTCGAGGGTGCGACCCTGACGTTCGAGTTGTTGGAGCCTGATGGTGAGCAGGACCTCGGCAGCCTGCTGACCGCCCATTACAGAGATGCGGGCGTTGGGCCATGTCCAGAGGAAGCGGGGCTGGTAGGCGCGGCCGCACATGCCGTAGTTCCCGGCACCGAAGGAGGAGCCGATGATGACGGTGAACTTGGGGACGGCGGCGTTGGACACGGCCATGACCATCTTGGCGCCGTCCTTGGCGATGCCGCCTGCTTCGTACTGGCTGCCCACCATGAAGCCGGTGATGTTTTGCAGGAAGAGGAGGGGTATTCCGCGCTGGCTGCACAACTCGATGAAGTGGGTGCCCTTGAGGGCGCTCTCGGAGAAGAGGACGCCGTTGTTGGCGACGACGCCCACGGGGTAGCCCCAGATGCGGGAGAAGCCGCAGACGAGGGTCTCGCCATAGTTGGACTTGAACTCGTGGAAGCGGCTGCCGTCTACGATGCGGGCGATGACCTCGCGGACGTCGTACTGGCGGCGATTGTCGGGGGAGACTATGCCGTAAAGCTCCTTGGGGTCGTGGGCTGGCGGTTCGGGGGTGGAGACTTGGAAGGGAAGGTCACGACGGCGCACGAAATTCTCGATGATGTCGCGGGCGATGGCTAGGGCATCCTCATCACCGGCGGCCTGATGGTCGGCTACTCCTGACAGGCGGGTATGGACTTCGGAGCCGCCGAGGTTCTCGGGGTCGACTTCCTCGCCGGTGGCGGCACGCACGAGAGGGGGGCCGCCGAGGAAGATGGTGCCCTGTTGTCGTACCATGATTACTTCGTCGCTCATGGCCGGGATGTAGGCACCTCCGGCAGTGCAGGAGCCCATGACGACGGCCACTTGGGGGATGCCGGCGGCGGACATCTGGGCTTGGTTGTAAAAGATGCGCCCGAAGTGGTCGCGGTCAGGGAATACTTCGGCCTGCAGCGGGAGGAAAGCTCCGCCGGAATCCACGAGATAGATACAAGTGAGGTGGTTTTCGAGGGCAATTTCCTGGGCGCGGAGGTGCTTTTTGACGGTGACGGGATAGTAGGTACCGCCCTTGACGGTGGCGTCGTTGGCGACGACGACGATCTCTTTGCCGTGGACGACGCCGATGCCGGTCACGATGCCAGCGGAGGCTTCGTCCCCGTCGTACATGTCCCATGCGGCTAGGGGGCTCAGTTCGAGGAATGGAGTGTTGGGGTCGAGGAGTTTTTCGATTCTGTCGCGGGCTAGGAGCTTGCCGCGGCTGCGGTGCAACTCCACAGACTGCTGGCCGCCGCCTGCCCGCACTTGGGCCAATCGCTCCTTGAGGTCGTTGACCAAGGCCCCCATGCGGGCTTGATTGTCGAGGAAGTCTTGGTCGGCAGTCCGCAGGTTGGAGCCGATTGTTTCCATGCTATTCCTGGGAGGTGTGGATGGAGGGCTTATGTTATCCGTTCGCGGAGACGGACACTTGGTCGGGGAGGAGGGCGAGCCCGACGCCGATCATGCTGTCGCGGGTGACGAGTTGGGTGAGGGCTTCTTCGCTCATGCCGTCGGTGCCTGAAGGTCGCTGGGGTAGGACGAGGTAGCGGACCTCGGCTGTGGAGTCCCAGACGCGGATGTCCTGGTTATCGGGGACGTTCATGCCCATGTCGCTGAGGCAGGCGCGGGGGTCGTCGACGATCCATGAGCGATAGGTCTCGTCCTTGTACCAGTCGGGGGGATAGCCGAGGAGCGGGATGGGGTAGCAGGAGCATAGGGTGCAGACGACGGCGTTGTGGACGGCGTCGGTGTTTTCTACGACCTTGAGGACGCGGAAGCGCTGGAGGGCGATGCCCAATTCGGACATGACGAGGTTGGCGTCTTGGAGAAGGCGCTGCTTGAAATCGGGGTCGGCCCAAGCGCGGGCGACCACCTTGGCTCCCACCATGGGGGTGGTGTCTTCCATTTCCTTGAGGACGTTGAGGAGGTCTTGGGAGCTGATGAGGCCCTTGTCGATGAGGAGATTGGAGATGGCGATGATGCGCTTTTCGTAGTAGGTGAGTTCGTGGTCTTCGGTCTCCACGTGGGAATGGTCGTGGTCGTGGTTGTGCTGGGTCATTGCCTGCCTCCGTGCAATGAGTTGGGGTAAGTATACCTTGCGCCTGGGAGGGCAGGAAGCTTGGCGGGGGCCAAGCACTTCTAACGGATGGGGTTGTGGCTTATAATCTGTTGGCTTTGATCAGGGCTACGGGCTTGTACGGGCCGTTGCCAGCGGATATGAGGCCCTGCGATGGCCCTTCTTGAGATTGCTATTGGAGGAGAGGCAAATGCCGGAGGATTTCGTCAAGGTGGCACAGGTGAGCGACATCGCGCCGGGGAAGTGCAAGCCGGTGCGGGTTGGGAACGAGGAGATACTGCTCTCCAACATCAACGGGACCATCCATGCCATCAGCGACATTTGCAGCCATGCGTATGCCGCATTGTCGGAGGGCGATTTCAGCGGCGAGGAGATTGAGTGCCCGCTGCATGGGTCTGCTTTCAACGTGATAACCGGCGAGTGCCAGAACCCTCCGGCGAATGAGAACGTGCCTGTTTACCCGGTGCGGATTGAGGGTGATGACGTGCTGGTGGGACCTGCTTAGGGACTGCTTGATGATGCAGGCCTTGGCCGATGATCGCCACGGGGCCGGGGCCGACGAGCATCACACTCCATCACGACCCAAATTCGCTGCTGTTTATTGCCGGGAGTCGGTGCCGTCCAGCCATGTCAACAGGGGGTCGCTGATCCCGGCTTCCTCAAAACCCTTGGCCCTAAGCTGACAACTGTCGCAGCGGCCACAGGGCACCTCGTCCCCTTCGTAGCAGCTCCATGTAAGGTGGAGCGGCGCGCTCAGTTCCATGGCCCACTGGATGATTTCCTTTTTGGTCATGTGGATGATGGGTGTGTGGACTTCCATGACTACGCCGTACTGGTTCCAGAGTTTGCTGCCTTCGAGGAGGGTGCGCTGGGCTTCGGCGTAGAACTGGGGACGGCAGTCGGGGTAGCCGGAGTAGTCGATGGCGTTGGGGGCGATGTAGATGTGGGCCTCGACGTCGGCGGGGTCGCGGCCGTCCATCTCGATGGCTTTCAACGCTTCGCTTTCGAGGTAAGCACCAGCCAGGGTGAGGAAGAGGGTATTGCGGAGGGGGACGTAGGTGATGGGGATGGAGGCGCCCATTTCGCGGGTGGAGCGGTCCTTGGGGGTGGGGAACATATCGGGGTTGGTGAGGGCGGAGTACCACGCAACGTCGCGCAGGAACGAGATGTCTACAAGGACTTGGTTGAGGCGGAGGTTGGCGGCTACTTCAGCAGCGCAGCGGGTCTCCTTGCTGTGGGTCTGGCCGTAGAGGAAGGTGAGGGCGGTGAGGCGGTCGACGTGCTGACGGGCGTAGGCACTGACGGTGGTGGAATCGAGGCCACCGGAGAGGAGGGTTACGCCGTAGCTGGGCATGTGGAGTCAGGTCCCCGCCTGCGCGGGGATGACGGGGGATGGCGCGGGGATGACGGGGGAGAGGGGGGTTACGCCGTAGCTGGGCATGGTGGAATCAGGTCCCCGCCTGCGCGGGGATGACGGGGGAGAGGAGGGTTACGCCGTAGCTGGGCATGGGTCCCTGTTCAGGCCATTGGCGTGGGGTATTGGACGCTGACGGAGGTGTGGATGCCGCCGCGGGTCTTGTAGTCGAGGTCCACTTTCATGGAGCGGGGGTGGCAGGCGTCGACTAGGTCGTTGAGGATGCGGTTGGCGGCGTGTTCCTGGACGATGCCCACGTCGCGGTAGGAGAGCAGGTAGTACTTGAGAGACTTGAGTTCGATGCATTTGAGGCTGGGGGTGTAGGTTATGGTGAGGGTTCCGTAGTCGGGGAGGCCGGTCCAGGGGCAGACGGCGGTGAACTCCTCGGTGTCGATGGAGACTTGAACGGGCTGGTTGGGGTAGTCGTAGTTGAAGGAGAGGAGGCAGGCAGCGTCGATTTGGGACTCGTCGCGAGTCTCAAGGCGATGGTCAAGGCTGACGTAGGCCTGCTGTAGTTCGTCGACGGTGGCCATGGCGTTAGTGCCCTAGATGGCGTCCTCGGCGCGCATTTCGCCGAGGGCGCGCTCGAAGGACTCGAGGGTGCGGTCGATCTGCTGCTCGGTGTGGACGCCGGACACGAGGAAGGCGCTGCGGCCCATGATGTCGACGCCGTTGTTCTGGAGGGAGCGCTTGAGGGCGGTGACGCGGGGGGCTGCGGTGGCCTGCTTGATCTCGGAGTGGGACATGCCGTAGATGCCGCGATCCGAATCGCAGTCGGCCATGACGAGTTGGACGATGGAGGCGATGCCATGGGCGTGGCCTGCGACCTCGTTCTTGGTCAGGATGTCGTTCATGCCGGCCTTGAGGCGGGCGGCCATGGCGTCGGCGTTCCGGTTGATGTTGCCTTGGGCCACCAGCTCGAGGGCGGTGTATCCGGCGGCTGCGGAGAGGGGGTTGGCGTTGAAGGTGCCGGGATGGTAGACGCGCTCGACGCTGTCATGGGCGGCGTCGCCGGTGAAGGCCATCATGTCGATGATGTCGGCACGGCCCGCTACTGCGCCTCCGGGGAGGCCTCCGGCAGCGATTTTGGCTAGGGTGGTGAGGTCGGGTTGTACTCCGTAGAGAGTCTGGACGCCACCGGGGTGGATGCGGAAGCCCGTTACGACCTCGTCCATGATGAGCAGGGCACCGTGCTTGGTGGTCAGGTCGCGGAGGCCGAGCAGGTAGTCGGGGAGTTCAAGGGGAAGCTGGCCGAAGTGGGCACCGGTGGGTTCGAGGATGATGGCTGCGATGTCGTTGTCGGATTCGAGGGCGCGCTGGACGGCACCGAGGTCGCCGGCGGGGACTATGATCATGGAGTCCCATGTGCTCTGGGGTATACCGGGGGCGCCGCGGTCGGAGCCTGCCATGGCGTAGTCGTGCCAGCCATGGAAGTGGTCCTGGAGCTTGATAATCTTGTTCTTGCCGGTGAAGGCACGGGCCAAGCGGAAGGCCATCAAGGTGGCCTCGGTGCCGGAACTGTGGAAGCGCATCTTCTCGACGTAGGGCATGAGGGCTTTTATGGCATCGGCCCAGCGGACTTCCTGCTCGGTGTTGGCACCGAGGTGGGTGCCCTTGGCCATCTGCTCGGCGACGGCCTTTACGACGTCGGGGTGGGAGTGGCCCAAGAGGAGGGCGCCGTGGCCCATGACGAAGTCGACGTATTCATTGCCGTCGACGTCCCACTTGAGGCCGCCCTCGCCGTGGGTGACGTAGAGGGGGAAGGGGGAGGCATAGCGGTTGTCGTGGGTGACACCGGAGGGGAACTGGCCCAATGCTTCCTGGTATTTCTGGGCTGAACCCTGATGCTTGTCCATGTAGTCTTGCAGGATGGTCATGGCCTCTTCCTTTTCCTCTGGATGTTGGGACCCGCTGAAGTGTCCGTCACTAACAAGGCGTGCCGGTAAAGGGCAATGATAAGGGAAGTGGGCTGGGGTAACAAGCGATGGAGGGGCCTGCCGTGTGGCGGGCCTCTTCTTTTTCTGGGGGGGCTGGTCTTGTTGGCCGCATTTTTGTAGCTGGGCAGATAGGGTCGGAGTGTGAGATGAAATCGTATCTGAGCATGTCACAGATTTTGGGAAAGTGTGGGGCGTGGGTTGTCACTGCACCGGGGTGCTGGGCAGGCCCGCGACGGGACCGAGTTTGGGCTATGTTGATGGGACGAACCTCGGCAGTGGCAGACTCCTCGTGGCTGGAAAAGGCTTTTTTGTATCTGAAAGTTCTGCCAGTACTGCCAGTGCCGTAGCTGGGATAGCTACGATATGAGTACTGCCACAGGCGTTTTGGCCTCCTGGTCTTATGAGTGGGCCGGGAGGCTTTTTCGATTTCGACAATTCGACACTTTCCGTAGCTGGGAGAAGCGTTTTGTATCTGAGAAGTGTCGAATGTGTCGAGTGGTCGTAGCTGGGCCGTAGCTGACACATGTGTCGAATGGTGCCGGATGACGGCTAGGAAACGGGCGAGGAGGGAGCGTGAGCCTTGGGGCGGGCGGGGTTGGATTTCCATGGCCGTCCTTTCGAGAGATGGGGGCGGGGGCGACCTTTGGGGGGGTGGTTCCCGCTGTGTTCTGTTAGTTGTTCTGATGGTAGTGGGAGGGGGTGGGGGTGTCAATGGGGAAGTGTCATGGGGGGGTGGGGCAGTTGTATCGCATGTGATACATTAGATGTCGTGAGACTCTGACGGTGACGCTTGGGCGGGACAGATGGTAAGGGTCGCTGCGGAAGGGCAGTATATATTCGTCATCAACACGAGAGAGAACGATTTCGAGCCCCCGCACGTTCATGTGTGGGTGGCCCGGGAAGATGTGTGCCGTATCGAATTGAATTCAGGGATGTTCATGGAAGAACCGCCTGCTGGGACATACCGCGACATCTTGCGGGCCTATGCAGCGCACGTTGAGGAGATACGGAGAGTCTGGGACGAGATTCACAGAAGGTAAGGGATGAACATGGTGCTTGTGAAGAATGCGGAGCGGATGATGACCAAGGCCGTCCCAAAGGTGGATGGGATTGAAGTCAGCTTTGCTGATGGAAGGTCGGGCTTGGTGCCCTTCGCTGCTGTGCCAGAGGTGGGGGAGTTGGGTCGTCTGGCGAGGATTGAGCTTCCGAATGCATACGAACTGGTGTTGGAGACGGCGGAAGGGGAACGGGTGGAGATCCCATGGGATTTTGCGCGTCATTATTGCGATGAGTCGTACCGTGCCAATGTAGAAGGCATTGGGATGGAGGGAAGACGGTCGTTGGGGGGCAGGATTCGCGAGTTGCGGGAGGCTGCGGGGCTGACACAGGAGGGGTTGGCGGTCAGGGCGGGTGTCGGGCGTGTGACGCTGGTGCGGGTGGAGAGAGGGGAGCAGTCGCCGCGGTTTGAGACGCTGGTGGCGGTGGCGAGGGCGTTGGGGAGGGGTGTGGAGGAGTTGCTGGTAGCGGGAGATGGGGATTGAGGGTGGGCTGACTGCTGTCACAGGATGGGCGCTCACTAGGGCGTTTCCTGGATTCCGGCCTGCGCGGGAAGGACGGTGGGGATGTTGGGAAGGAGGGGTGGGCTGGCAGGGGTGGTATGGGTTACGTGGGTTCCCGCCTGCGCGGGAATGACGAGTGGGGGTTCTGGTTGCTGTGGGCGCAGACTGGTGATGGAGTTGGGGACGTGGATTCCCGACTCCGCGGGAAATGACGGGGAGGGGGTGCGGGAATGGTGGATGGGGGTTCTGGTTGCTGTGGGGCGCTGACTGGTGATGGAGTTGGGCCGTGGATTCCCGCCTGCGCGGGAATGACGGGTGGGGGTTCTGGTTGCTGTGGGGCGCTGACTGGTGATGGAGTTGGGGACGTGGATTCCCGCCTCCGCGGGAATGACGGGGAGGGGGTGCGGGAATGATGGATGGGGGTTCTGGTTGCTGCGGGGCGCTGACTGGTTATGGAGTTGGGGACGTGGATTCCCGCCTCCGCGGGAATGACGGGGAGGGGGCGCGGGAATGATGGGTGGGGGGCTATGTGAGGTCTAGGGAGGAGGTAGGGAATGACGGAGGGGGGCTTGGGGAGAGGGGAGGGGGGCTTTGGTATAATTCTGCGGGAGAGGACTGTTGTTGGAGTTAGGAGGGGTTGGATGCAGGTGATTCTGAGTTCGCCGCGAGGGTTCTGCGCAGGTGTGGTGCGGGCGGTGGAGGTGGTGGAGTTGTGTTTGAAGAAGTTTGGGGCGCCTGTTTATGTCAAGCACCAGATTGTGCACAACCCCTACGTGGTGGCGTCCTTGGAGAACAAGGGGGCGGTTACTGTGGAGGAAGTGGACGAGATACCGGAGGGGTCGGTGGTGGTGTTCTCGGCGCATGGCTCTCCGCCGGAGGACTTCGAGCAGGCTGAATCGCGGAGACTGACGGTAATAGACGCGACCTGCCCCTTGGTGACGCGGGTGCATAACGAGGCTGCCAAGTATGACCGGGAGGGGCGGCGCATCCTGCTGGTGGGGCACAGGGGGCACCAAGAGGTGCGGGGCACGATGGGCCAAGCGAGCATGGCGCTGGTGGACAACCGGGATGAGACGGAGTTGCCGGACTGGGACCCGGACACGCCGGTGGCGGTGCTAACGCAGACCACGCTCTCGGTGGATGATACGGGGGAAGCGGTGTCGGACATACAGCGCCAATTCAAGGACGTGCTGATACGCAACGACATCTGCTATGCAACCACCAACCGGCAGGTGGCGGTGAAGGCCCTAGCGGAGCAGGTGGATGTGGTGCTGGTGATTGGGGCGGAGAACAGTTCGAACTGCAACCGTTTGAGAGAAGTGGCGGCGGCGCAGGGGGTGCCTGCGTACCTGATCAATGGGGCCGAGGAGTTGGACTTGGCCGAGGTGCGCAAGTTCTCGCGGGTGGGCATTACGTCAGGGGCGTCGACGCCGGAGGTGCTGGTGAATGCAGTCATCGAGAAGCTGGAGCCGGACGACGTGACCAGCATGTCGGAGATTGATGAGAACGTGACGTTCGTGCTGCCGAAGGAGTTAAGGTAGAGACGGGACTAGGGAGCGTCTTCGCCTGAGAGGTAGAGGGAGAGGTAGGCGGGGAGCAGGGCGAAGCCGCAGGGATTGATGGTGGCGAGCATGCCGGCACCGAGTGAGTAGAGGGGGATGGTGTTGGCGGCGCTGGTGGCCTCGTTCTGGGCGCTACCCAGGCTGCCCTCGACGATGTTGTTGAGCCAACCGATGTGCAACCATTCAGGGCCCAAGCCTCCGATGCTGAGCCAGTAATAGACGATAAAGAGGCCCGCCAGCGTGACCAGCACTGGGCTGACGCGTTCCACTATAGGCATTACGGCCCGAACTCTGCGTACCACTGCGCCCTTGAAGACTGCCATGGCTAGGGTGAGGGCCGTGAGGACCAGACCCATTCCCAAGGAATAGGCCAAGAACTGGGCCAAGCCGTCGAGGTAGTCGCCGGAGGTGAGGCTGAGTCCGACGGCAAGGGAGAAGATGGGGAAGGTGCAGCTGAGGGACACGAGGGCGTAGGCGATGCCGAACAGGAAGAAGGAGAGGATTTTGTTCTTGCCTGAGAGGCTGATGCGGGCGGACATGCGCTGAGCGACGCCGACGTAGAGCTTGCTCTTGCCGAGGAGGAGCCAGATTCCCAAGAGGGTGAGGAAGACGCCGATGACCAGGCCGATCCAGGCGATGGCGCCGCCTGCGAGTTGGGCGCCGGCGGTGATGGCAACGCCGATGGCGCCAAAGAGGAGGACGAAGCCGCCTGTGACGGCGAGGGAAATGAGGAGGGCGCGGAGGAGACGGGCGGTGGTGTCGGAGGTGGTGGTTGGGGTTTGGGTTGAGTGTGCCATGGTTCAATTATAGCAGGGGGGTTGGGTGCCCTGTCCTGATCCAGTGTTATTCGATTTGTCTTCACCTGAGATGGTGTCTATGAGCTCCGGCAGGTGGTCCTGGCCCACGATCACCTTTTTCACCTCGTAAATGACCCGTTCCATACCCCTTCCCAAGGGCCCTTCGACGTCGTAGTGCGGTCAACACAACCTTCGCGCTTGGTCGCTTGAAGGCTGTGTTGACCGCACCACTCTGCTCAGGGCGAACGGAATCAGTAATGGAGTGAGCTTGGTCGGGATCCCACCATGACATTTTGCTGTTGACGGAGGAACCGGCGAGAGCCGGATAATGTTGTAGCTAGCAGAAGCCGCGCTCTCATTTGATAGGGTGGGGCTAGCAAAGGTAGGGGCGAGAGATGGCTTCGGCGATTGACTGGACGGACGAGACTTGGAACCCGGTGACGGGGTGTACGCGGGTGTCGCCGGGGTGCGACCGATGTTACATGTATGCGTTGTACCCTCGGCTCAAGGGGATGGGGGTCCCAGGTTATGAGACTGCGCCGGGCGATGTTCGACTGCTGCCGGAACGCTTGGGTCTACCTTTGAGTTGGAGAAGGCCGAAGCGGGTGTTCGTGAACAGCATGAGCGACTTGTTTCATCCGCGGGTGCCCTTCGACTTTATCTCGAATGTGTTCGAGGTGATGCAGGAAGCATCCGCCAAGCAGGGCCACATCTTCCAAGTGCTTACCAAGCGTCCGGGGCGGGCGGTGGGCTGGTGGGAGCAGGAAGGCAGGGCGTTACTGGGCGAATGGCCTGCCAATGTGTGGATAGGGACGTCGGTTGAGAGTCGAAAGTATGCTCCGCGGCTCTCGGTATTAAAGAAAGTACCCGCACACATACGCTTTGTGTCTGCGGAACCGCTGCTAGAAAGCGTGGACATCTCGCCTTGGCTGGAAGACGGTACGCTGAAGTGGGTCATAGTTGGTGGGGAGAGCGGGCGAGGGGCGAGGCCGATGGAGTTGGATTGGGCGAGGGGGATTCGGGACCAGTGTGTGGCGTCGGGGGTGTCGTTTTTTCTGAAGCAGCTTGGGGGGAGCCGCGGGAAGCGGAGTGGGGAGGAGGCGGTGTTGGATGGCCTAAAGTGGAGCCAATACCCGCAGGAGGTTAATGGGTATGCCTCCTAGCCCTACTATCTGGCCCCTTGAGGCACATACTCGTGGCAAGCATCTCGTCCTCCGAGAGTACATGAAAGCATGGCTACCCATTATGACGCGATGGAATGGCCGCGTCTTGTTCATCGATGCCTTTGCAGGTCCTGGGGAATATTTGGGGGGCGAGCACGGTTCGCCAATGATCGCAATGAGGGCATTGACTGAGCACAGCGCTAGGGATCGGATCACCGCGGATATCCTTTATCTGTTTATTGAGGAGCGTGTCGATAGAGCAGAGCACTTGCAGCAGTTGCTTGAGACAGCGTTCCCAGAGGGTCCGCCGCTTTGTCGATACCGAGTAATCCCTGGCACATTCGATGAGACCCTGAACGAGGTGCTGGACCGCCTTGACGAACAACGGGTTTCGTTAGCTCCCGCTTTCGTCATGATTGATCCTTTCGGGGTCTCTGATACTCCAATGGCAACGATCGCGCGTATCTTGGCCAACCCAAAGTCTGAAGTGTATGTGTCGGTGATGTACGACGCCATAAACAGGTTTCTGGAGCATCCACATTTCGCACCTCACCTCACCAAGTTGTTCGGTTGTGAAGACTGGCAAAAAGCATTCGAAATCACTGGCACGATAGAAAGGCAGATTTTCCTGTTCGACCTGTATAAGCAACAACTTAAGGTGTCGGGCGCCAAGCAGGTGCTTCACTTTGAGCTATACGAGGGACAGAGGCTCGTGTACGCAATCTTCTTTGGAACCGGGGACACCAAGGGCTGTGACAAAATGAAACAGGCGATATGGAAGGTAGCCCCTTTCGGAGATTATCGGTTTTGGGGTGGACGAAGTGGTCAGCTCGCGTTTGGGGATGAATTTGTTGATTACTCTGTATTTATGAAGGACCTCTACAGTGAGTTCGCCGATCGAGATTGGGTGAGGATTGAAGAAGTCATTAGGTTCGCGGAGTCGGATCGAACCGACTTCCACTCCGGGCACCTGAAGGTCAAGACTTTGAGGCCGATGGAAGAGATGGGCCTGTTGTCAGTTCGTGAGGGAACTCGTAAGAGGCCCAGCACTTTCCCTGACGGGACAGTGCTCCGATTCGTACGAGCACCCTCATAGATGTAATAGGTGCCGCTTTCCGTATTCGGGTTCACCAGATATAATCTTGCCAATGCAACGCCACTCGCCCACACCCGCCTCTATACACGTTTCCACCCACGGTTCGAGGTTTTCTTGGTAGGACAGGCTGTGCCTGCTGGGAGGGGTGCGCGGCCGGGGTCGGCGGCTGCTGGGCCTGGCCCGCATCCGGTGATAGCGGGGGGCATCATTGGGTCCCACACGATAGAGCATATCTATGCGCGTGGGTTCTTGGTGCTGCTGACGGAGATACATGAGGCCTTGGGGCTGCCACCTTTCCAGACTTTCATGCTGGATGGGGTGCGCTCGCTGGCAGCGGGGTCGATGGCGATGTCCACCGGGTTCTTGGTGGACATGTTCCAGCACCGGATGGGGCATGTGCTGTGGATGGCGATGGCCCTGATGGGGGTCGGGTACCTGCTGGTGGGGCTGTCGACGACTTATTACGTGATTCTGGTGTCAATCATGGTGGCATCGGCGGGGAGCGCCCTGTGGCACCCTCCGGCGATGGCGCTGCTGTCGTTGATGTATCCCCACAGGCGGGGGCTGTTCATGGGGCTGCACCGTTCCACGGGGAATGTCGGGGAGGCGGTGGCGCCGATAATCGTGTGGGGGATGCTGCTGGCACTGAACTGGCAGGGAGTGGTGATGGCGGGAGTGCCGGTGATCGCGGTCATAGCGGTGCTGATTTTCGTGTTTATGCGCAACGTGGGGGGACCGCTGCCGGACCGGCGACTGCGGTCGTTCCGGTTCAACCTGAAGCGGAAGGGAGTGCCTCTGCTGCACGCAGTGCGCAGTGGCGGGATGCTGAGCCTGATAACGGTGAATGCCATCCGGGGGGTGGGAGACCGGGCGCTATTGCTAGGAATTCCGCTGTACCTGAAGGATGAAATCGGCATGGGCACGGGGGAGATAGCCTTCCATGTGGCGCTGTTCACAGCCCTTGCCATTGTTGCGAGCCCGGTGCTGGGGGCGATGTCGGACCGGATGGGGCGCAAGCCGGTAATCGTTTTCGTGATGGCGGCGTCGGTGATACCGCCGTTGTGGATGGTGGCTGCGGGAGAGGGGATCGGGTTCACGGGGGCGGTGGCGTTGTTCGGGGCGTTTCTTTTCTCAATCAACTCGCTGACGCAGGCGGCGGCGATGGACTTGGCGGCGGAATACGGGCTGGAAGGGAGCGCGGTGGGTCTGATGTGGGGGCTGGGGACGTTCGTGGGCTTCGGGGCGTCGCTTATGGCGGGCGTACTGGCGGGGTGGAACTGGGATGGCGTGTTCTATTTCGGGGCTGGGAGCTTCGCGGTGGGGACGCTGGTGTCGTTCATAGTGCCGAACACGGGGGCCAAGCCGCGGGAGACTCCTACGGCACCGGCGGCGCGGGTTGGCTAGCTTAGGTTAGCCTGCGGGCTGGGCCTGTTCTTCTTCCTCTTCGACTACAACTGGTGCGGGTTCCAGTTGTCCCAGCCAGCGCAGGATTACGTCGCTGGCTTCCTCGATCTTGCCACGGTAGAAGTGGTTGGCATCCTCGATGATGTGGGCCTCGCGTTGGGGGCTGTTGACGGCGGCTTCGACGAAGGGCTGGGCCACATCACGGAGATGAGCGCGACGTTCGCGACTGCCGCCCAAAGCAAGCAGGGGGACCTGTATGCCGTCGGCTAGGGCCATGATGTCGTATTTTTCCTTGGGGCCCATCTTGCCGATGAAGTTGGCGGCGCTGAAGATGTGGTCGACGGGGAACTTGACGTCCATCAGGGTACCGGGGCGGCGGTCTTTGACGAGAGCGTCGGCCTGCTCGTAGTAGGTCAAGAAGTCTTCGCCGGACTCGGACTCGGAGAGATAGGTGTAGGAGAGGCGGGGGGCGGAGAGGGAGACCAAGGCGACGACGCGGGGGTCGGCGGCTTTGTACTGGTAATAGACGCTCTTCACGCCTCCAAGGCTGTGGCCGACGAGGGCGATACGGGAGTAGCCCCGCTGTTCCAGCCAGCCGATACATGCCTTGATGTCGGTGCGACACCAGTCCACGTCTTCGACGGTGGCGCCATACTGGCGCACGGGGCAACTGGGTCAACCACGCCAGCAGCACATGTCGGACTCGGGATTCCTGGCCCAGAGGGCGTCGTGGCCAGTGTTGTCGAAGCAGGCGACGCCGTAGCCGCCTTCGTTGAGGCGCTGGGCCAACTCCATGAGCATGGGCTGATAGAAGTTGCCGCCCACACCGTGAATCAGAAGGAGCGCATCGGCGACGCGGGCCGGGTCTGGCTGGACTGGGGGTTCGAGCCAGATGCCGCCTAGCCGGAAGTGGTCGCTGGTAGTGGTGTGGACTAGGTCTACTTCCATGCGCTTCTCCGTTCTTTTGGGGCATTTCTTGCTGGGTTGGCTGCCTAATCTCCGGCTGTGGGCTGCAGGCTGGCGTGGGAGCGCAGGCCGTCGAGCCATTCAATCATGAATTCGGCCGCTTCTTCAAAGCGACCAGCATGGGTGTGGTCGGCCTTGTCGACCTCGGCCCAGTGGGTGGACGGGCTGTTAACTGCTGCTTCTTTAAGCTCGCGGGCGAATCCTGTTAGGCGGGGGTGGACCTCGCGCTCACCGCTCAAGCAGAGCAGGGGGACTTGTATCTTGTGGGCGAGACGAGCGACGTTATAGCGCTCGTCGGGGTGGTACATGTCCACGTAGGAGGCGGCGCTGAACATGTTGTTGATGGGGAAGCGGACATGGACCAATTCCTCGGGCTTGCCTTCGTCGACGAGTTTCTGGAAGGCGTCGTAGGTCTGGAGGAACTCCTCGGCGTTGTCGCAGGAAGCGAAGTAGGAGTGGGAGAGGCGGACGGGGGAGGCGGAGATGAGGGCGGTGACGCGGGGGTCATCTTCGGAGGCTGCGTAGTAAGCGACCTTGACTGCGCCCAGGCTGCGGCCCAAGAGGCCGATGCGGGGGTGACCGCGGTTTTCCAGCCAGTCGATACCGGCGCGGATGTCGTAGCGGCAGCGGTCGACGATTTCGAAGGCGTTGCCTTGGGGGCCTGATTCGCCGACCCAGACGGAATCGTGGCCTGCGGTGTTGATGGAGAGGCAGGGGTAGCCGTGGTCCTGAAGTTTCTGAGCGAAGTGAAGTAGGATGGGTTGGGCGAAGCGGCCGCCGGAGCCGTGGATGAGGAGCCAAGCGTCGACGGGAGCGTTGGCAGGGGCGGGAACGGATGCCCGGAAGTAGGCCCCGTCCAGCCGGATGCCGTCGGAACTGACGGTATGCATTAACTCGGCTTTCATCTACACCCCGTCTTGATAATCGACACTTGGGGGGAACGTCCCAGCGAGAACCGGGAGCGGGGCCATTGTACGGCGCGGACATAGCGGCTGCAAATGCTGGGGCGGACGGATTGCGGTGTGTGGCGCGACAACGGGTCAAGCCTCGCACGGAAACGTCTTGACACTCAAAAAACGGCTTCAATATAGTCCAACCAATCGGGTCTAGTTGACAAAATGTTCTTGGCTAAGGATGAAGGGCCTGAGAACGAAGGGGAGGGAGAATGGCGGCGCAGGACTATGACGTTGCAATAGTTGGCGGAGGGGCGGCGGGCTTGACTGCCGGCATATACTCCTCCCGCTACGGGATGAGGACGGTCATCGTCGAGAAGATGATGGGCGGGGCCCAGGTGATGAACGCGGAGCGCATCGAGAACTTTCCGGGGTTGCCAAACGGCATTCCTGGAGCGGAGTTCGGGCCTCTGCTGCAGGAGCACGCGATGAGGTCGGGGGCGACCATGAAGCTGGCGGAGGCCAGCCGGGTGGGGCTCTCCGCCGACCACCGCACGGTCTCCACGGACGACGGGGAGGTGGTGGCCAAGGCGGTTATCGTGGCCTCTGGTTCCAGCATGAGGAAGCTGGGAATTCCGGGGGAGGATGCGTATACGGGGAACGGGGTCTCTCATTGCGCCACCTGCGACGGCCCGTTGTTCGGGGGCACGGTGGTGGGGGTTGTGGGCGGCGGGGATACGGCTGCGGATGAGGCACTGACGCTTACCCGGTATGTGGAGCGGGTGATATTGTTCCACAGGCGCGACAAGCTGCGGGCGCAGCAGACACTGCAGGACCGGGTGAGAACCAACCCCAAGATCGAGACGGTTTGGAACACGGAGGTGCGGGAGATACTGGGCACCAATACCGTCACGAGCGTTCAAGTGAGGAACGTGGTCACCCGTCTGGTCAACGAGGTGGACTTGGCAGGGGTGTTCATCAACATTGGACTCGAGCCCAATTCCTCGATAGCGAAGGATGTGGTGAGGACTGACCGGGCGGGGCATATTGAGGTGGATGCCTGGATGCAGACGTCGAGGCAGGGCATTTTTGCCGCGGGGGACATCCGGCAGAACTCGGCGGCGCAGTTGATATCGTCGGCGGGGGACGGAGCCACGGCGGCGATAGCGGCCTACCGGTACATCTCCGGGGCACAGTGGAGCCGGCGCTAGGCGGATCCACCGAATCCGGGGCAAGCACGAAATATCCTGCGGGATACTCCTCTACTGGGAAAGAGATGGCGCTGGAGGTAAGCGATGGCGGCCGACCCTCAGACTTTGGACCGGGTATTCGACCTGATCATGCGCAGCTTGGTGGATACCGGCGTGGCCCTGCACTATACGGAGTTGGCGCGGGAGCTTGGATGCGGCCCCGAGGAGGGGCGGCGCCTGCTGTATGATCTGTGCGATACGGACTTTCCGGTGTGGCTGCACCCGGATACGGACTGGATTGCGTCCTTCCCGCCCTTCTCGAACATTCCCACTCCGCACAAAATCACGATTGACGGGGAACAACGATGGTTTGCGCAATGAGGGTTTGAGTCGCTGGCAGTTTGCTGGCTCTTCCCCGGCAAGACCATCCACATTGAGACTCCCTGCCTATCTAGCAACGAGATAATCGTCATTGAGCAAAGGGACGGGGAGATACTCTCGGCCGAGCCATCGACCATAGTAGGTCATACGAACACTCCATGGGGGGCGAGGCACCACAACTGGGCGCGGGCTTGAGGGCAGATGCTCCTCTTCTGGTCGGAAGAGCACGCGCGCAGCTGGCCTCACTTCAACCCGGCTTCGGCAGAGGGGATGATGCCACTGGCCAACTGGGTGGAGATGTTCAGCGTGGAGAGCATGAAACACATGCTGGACGGGGATTACATATCACGGTGGCAGCCGTTGAGGGCGGGAGAGCGGAACGAGGTGATGGACCGCTTGGGGAAGGTCACGCCTTTCTGGCGGAGTCGCGACCAGGCGTAGGGAAACGTCTGAATAACTTGGCCTTTGCGACCTTGGGCCCTTAGACGTCGTGGTGGGGTCAACACAGCCTTCGCGCTGGCTCGCTTGAAGGCTGTGTTGACCCCACCAATTTATTCAGGGCGAACGGAATCGATAATCGAATGAGCCTGGACTGTTCAGGGCTTCACGAGAGACCAGGCGAGGTGTCCGTTAGCTCATAGGGCGCCCAGCAACATTTGCAGCAGGGCCATGCGGACGAAGAGGCCGTTTTCGGCTTGGCGGTAGCCGGCCCAACGGGCGTCGGCGTTATCGGTAATCAGGGGCTCGGTGCGCTGCATCGGGTCGAGGATTACGCAACCGGGCTTCAGTTGGTCCATCAGTTCACGATCGATTTTCACCTTGACGAGGTTGCGCGCCCGCAGCAATTGCATGTGGGCTGCGGTCTCGGCCCCATTGAGGTAGACGGCGTCGAGATCTTGGACGAAGGGCGTGAGAGACTGCTCGACGCTCATGGACATGCCCGCGGCCTGGCAGTAGTCGAGAACGTCGGGATTGGGCTGGCCGGTGAAGGGGCAGAGGACGACTTTCACGTCGCGGTACAGGGCTAGCGAGAGCAGCAGGGCGTTCACGTTGCGGTGGTCGACGCGTCCGACCACGGCGATGGAGATGCCATCGGCCCCGCCAAGCTCGCGCTTGAGAGTGTACATGTCGAGGAGGGCCTGGGTTGGATGGTCAGTGTCGCTGCCGCCGTTGATCACGGAGAGGATGTCGGCATCAGCGGCGGCCTGCGCCGCGTTGGGCTGGCTGCTGCGCAAGACGACGCCATTGAAGTGGAGGTGTCCCAAGAACTTGATGGTGTCCTCGATGTAGGACGTTGACTGGACGGGGAAGAACTGGGAGGCGTCCTCGGTGAACTGGACGTGACCGCCGAGCAGGGACATTGCGCGCTCGAAGGATGTCCGGGTGAGGAAGCTGGGCTCATAGAAGAGGCAGTAGAGAGCGAGTCCCTGCAAGACGTGGGAGCCGTTGCGGCCTTCCCGGAGTTTGTCGGCCAAGGGGAAGAGTTCGCCCTCCATCCAAGGGCGGTCAATCTGCTTGGTGCTGATCAGGTGTGACGGCATGGGGATTCCAGTGGGGGAGTATAGCGATTGCCCAATAGCTGAACAAGGTGACGCAGGTGGGGGCTGAGTTCTTCGATTGTACGTTTGGGGCGCGGGCAGGCCCTTCGACTCCGTGATGTGGACAACACAACCTCCGCGCTTGGTCGCTTGGAGGTTGTGTTGTCCACATCACTTCGCTCAGGGCGAACGGGGGAGAGGAACCGGAACATGGGCTCCCACATGGGGGGGATTGACGGAGGGGGATACGGTCGGCGGCGAGAGGCAGGACCAGCAGGGCGATTGGGTAGGGACGCGTGCTAGAATGGCGGGTAATTTCTCTAGGCGACACGAGGTATAGACATGCGTATTTGCTCGTTCCTGCCCAGTGCCACGGAGATAGTGTATGGCTTGGGCTTGGAGGACTCCCTGCACGGGGTCACTTATGAGTGCGACCACCCTGCACCGGCACGCAGCAAGCCGGTGGTGGTGCATAGCATTTTTGAGAACGCCAGCTTTACGAGTTCGGAGGTAGACCGCCTCATCAGCGAGAGGATGGCGGAAGGGAAGGGCATCTACGACATCGATCAAGAGGTGCTGGGGGCGGCGGAGCCGGATTTGCTGCTGACGCAGGAGTTGTGCGAGGAGTGAGCAATCACTGCGCGACAGGTTGTCGCGGCAACGGAGCAACTGCCAAAGAAGCCTGAGGTGCTCTCTCTGGACCCGAAGAGCTTGGGGGATGTGCTGGAGAACATACGGCAGGTGGGGGCAGCGACGGGCACGGCTGAGCAGGCGGAACAGATGGCGCAGCGGCTGCAAAGGCGAATCGACGCGGTGACGGAGAGGGCAAGTTTGGCGAGCCACAGGCCGCGGGTGGCGTGTTTGGAGTGGCTGGACCCGATTTTCTTTGCGGGGCACTGGGTGCCTCAGATGGTTGATCTGGCGGGCGGGGTGGACTGCTTGGCAACAGCGGAGGAGCCGTCGCGCCGGGTGGAATGGGATGAGGTGTTGAAGCAGGAGCCGGAGGTGGTGGTCGTACTCCCGTGCGGGTTTGATGTCCCGCAGGCGATGCGAGAGGTGAACCTGCTGACGGAGAGGGCAGGCTGGGGAGAACTGCCGGCGGTGCGGGACAACCGGGTGTTCGTGACCAATGCGAGTGCTTATTACAGCAGGTCGGGGCCGCGCTTGGTGGACGGGTTGGAGATGCTGGCGGAGATGCTCCACCCTGAGTTGTTCACGGGGATGGTGCCGCTGGACGGGGCGATGCGGTTGCAGGGGGATGTGTTCAAGGTTGGGTAATGGTGTCGGATCTTCAACTACAGTTAGTGGCCGCGTAACGAATTGACTGTTCCTAGTCGAACCGATATAATTCCTATCGCGCTGTACCATGTGGCCCGAGTTCGGAGAGTTGATACAGTCGCATCGAGGCAAGGTAAGGGTGCCTAGGCACGGACCGGAGGGGTGTTCTCCTCCGGTCTTTTCGTTTGTTCTAGGGACCCCATAACGTATGATCGAAGGTGTAACCTGTTGACCTCGGGATGTGTGATCAAGGAAGAACTATGATAGCGTTTTTGGAGATAGGCAATCCAGGGAGAATTCACTGTTCTCAACACTGCAAAACGGTCGTAGGACCCCTGACGATGAAGAGCCTACCCGATGATATCCACATCTTCAGCACCGGCGCTGACGGTGGACCTATTACTCCGAACAGCGGAGCTGTCACCTACAACAGGTGCAAGCACTGCTGCCCAAAAGTATAGACATCCGACCCAACGAAACGACCGAGACGGGTCCAGTCTAGAAAATGAAAGCTCTCGAGGCAATGCACCGCGAGCTCGCAACTCTGCGGCGGGCCTGCTAGTTGAGGCGGAAGCCTTGGAAGGGGGTGCGGCGGACGAGGGCTTGGCGGGCTTTGTCGGCGCGGGTGCGGAGCAGGGGCATGACCTCTTCGAGGCGTTGCTGTACGGAGTCGGCCTCGAGCAGTTGCTGGCGGGTGTGGGGGGAGAGTTCGAGGAAGTGGGAGATGGTGTAGGAGAGGGCCAGGGCGTCGCCGGGGACGCGGGCACGGCTCATCCAACGTCCCCTGAGGCCAGCGACGCTCTGCAGGTAGCTGCTGAACAGGTCGCCTGCTTCACCCAAGGTCTCGGATGAGGGGTGGCCCTGCTCCTCGGAGATGTATTCCACCCTTCCCTTGAGGTAGGGAACCTGCTGGGTGACTTCCATGATGCGAAAGCGGCGCTTGCCCTCGGTCATGAGGTTCATCCGGCCACCATCCAAGCGTTCCACTTCGGCTATGCGGGCGGTGGTGCCGACGCTGTAGGGCTCGGCAGGGTCGCCGACTTCGGCCCCTTCTTTAATCAGGACGATGCCAAAGGGGATGTCGTGCTCAAGGCACTCCCCAATCATCTGCTTGTACCGCTCTTCGAAGATGTGGAGAGGCAAGGGCATGCCCGGGAACAGCACCACATTGAGTGGGAAGAGGGGAAGCACGTCCTGTGCATCGTTCTGCCGGGGGATGTCGTTTTCCTGGGTCATATTGGCGAGTATATTATGCAGGCGACGGGGTAACAAGTCGCAGCGGCGATGCAGAACAGCTTTGCGTCAGAGACGGGAGGACACGCATGAAGTTCGGTATGCTCGTGATGAACCAATACCTGCCGGGCGAGTCCATGGCGGAGAAGCTGAAAGAGGGCGTTGAGCAGGTGGCGGCGTGTCGCGACGCAGGATTCGATCTGGTGACGCTGGGGCAGCACTACTTGGCGGCACCCTACCAGATGCCTACGAGCCTGCCGTTTCTGGGACGAATGACTGCGGTTGCGGGGGAGATGCAGGTGGCGGCTTCGGTGATTCTGGTGCCACTGCACAACCCGGTGGAGATGGCCGAATCGGTGGCGACGCTGGATGCCCTTTGCGATGGGCGATTTATTTTTGGCGTGGGGCTGGGTTACCGGGATGAGGAGTATGCGGCCTTTGGCGTGCGGCGGCAGGAGCGGGTGGAGCGTTTTCTGGAGGGCTTGGAGGTGATGAGGCTGCTGTGGACGGAAGAGGAGGTGGAGTTTCGGGGTAGGTTCTATGAGGTGCCGAAGACGAAGCCGGTGACGCGCCCTGTCCAGAAGCCGCACCCGCCAATCTGGGTGGCGGCGAACCACGACAGCGCGATACAGCGGGCGGCGCGCTTGGGGTACTGCTGGCTCATCAACCCTCATGCGACGATGTCGATGGTGAGGGAGCAACTGGTGGGGTACAAGACGGCTCTGGGCACGGGGGTGGGGGGGCAGGACTTGCCGTTGATGCGGGAGATGTCGATACACAACACACGGGAACAGGCCCTGAGCTTGGGGCAGCCATACCTTGAGAGCAAGTACCAGGCTTACGCGGGCTGGGGGCAGGACAAGGCCCTGCCGGGCGAGGAGAGCTTCCGCGTTCCGTTCGAAGATTTGGCCCGGGACCGGTTCCTGATTGGCGATCCCGAGGACGTGGTGTCGGAGATCAAGAGATACGAGGCGGACTTGGGGGTCACTCACATGATATTCAGGCTGCAATGGCCCGGCATGGCCCACGCTGAGGCAATGCGGCAAATTGAACTGATGGGGCGGGAAGTGATCCCGCATTTCAGGTAGTGGTATTCGCGGAGTGGGTGGAGCAATCTCATTGCAGGGAAGGCTGGGTACAGGAGAGATAGCATGGGGCAGGTTGAAGTCACAATCCAAGTGGGTAATAGCAGGCATGGCGGAGATTTAGAAGAGGTGGTAGCACTCGTCGACACTGGTGCGGTATACACGGTGCTTCCAAGGTCACTTCTCGAGAGCCTCAAGGTTGACCAATTGGATGTGGACGAGGTGGAGTTCGCTAACGGTGAATCTGCGGTGTGGCCCATGGGTGAGGCTTGGATTGTCTACGGAGGCAAAGGCAGGACATGCCCCGTATACTTTGGCCCCGAGGACCAATACCTGCTAGGCGTTACTGCGCTTGAACTGCACAGGTTAATGGTTGACCCGGAGAACCAACGATTGGTTCCAATGCCACCAGTGCGTGGCCGATCTATCTGATGCACCACCGCCATGGGCTGCTCCTTGTAAAACAGGGCGGCAGGCGAATATCATAGGCGCGCTATGGCAGAGAGCCGGGCGCAATACGAACTGGGCGGCGTAGCCAATATACGGCCGGAGGCCATTGGCCAACCGGGCCAGCGCACCTTTCGAATTCTCATTGAGTCGGGTGCGGCGTCGGTCTGCCTGTGGCTGGAAAAAGAGCAGCTCCAACAGTTAGGCACCTACCTAGAGGAGGCCACAGAGTCCGAGGAGAACGCTCCAGACGGGGATATCCTGGAAGCACAGTGGTCGGGCGGGGCTACCAGCTTGGACTTCAAGATCGGCAGGATGTCGCTTGCCCACAGCCCGGCTACGAATTCCTTCCTGCTTATCACTCACGACTTGGAGGACGGGGAAGACAGCGAAGCGAAAGTCAGTTTCTGGTTGGCGTACAGCCAAGCGAAAGAACTGGCAAAGGAGGCTTTGCGGGTATGCGCAGCAGGGCGTCCCATCTGCGGTTTGTGTGGCCGGCCCATCGACCCTGAGGGCCACAATTGCCCCCGCTCCAACGGTCACGCCGGTCACTTGGAGTTCTAAGGGGCTCTGGGCGAGTAAGGCGTCCCGTGACAGTGGTTGATCCGGACATTCTCCGTTTACTCCAGCGCGGGGAAATCAACATTGAAGGGCTGACGCGCGCTGGCTCCAACTATACTTTCGCCGTTACCGTTTCCCATGGCGACCGGCAATGCATGGGGATTTACAAGCCGCAGAAGGGCGAGGCCCCTTTGTGGGACTTTCCCCGCGGGACGCTGTACAAGCGTGAGTATGCGGCCTACCTGTTGACGCTGGTCCTTGGCTGGGACATCATTCCGCTAACCATCATCAGGGAGGGGCCGCACGGGGTCGGTTCGCTGCAATTCTTCATCGACCATGACCCGCACGACAACTATTACACCATCAAGGAGAAGCAGCCGGAGCCGCTGAAGGTCATCTGCTGTTTTGACCTTCTGGCGAATAATGCGGACCGGAAGCCGGGGCATTGCATCCTAGGGGAGGACGGCAAGGTATACAGCATTGACCACGGCCTCACTTTCAGTGCGGACATGAAGGTGCGCACAGTCATCTGGGACTTCGGGGACGAGCCGATTCCAGATGAGTTGCTGGAGGGGGTGGACTGGCTGCAGGGGCAGTTGCTTGACCCCAAGGGGAGGCTGAAGGAGATGCTGCAAATGCTGGCCCCGGACGAGGTGAGCGCCTTGGCGCAGCGGTGCACATGGCTGCTGGACAACCGGACTTTCCCTGGTCTGTACCGGCCAAGGCGCCGGGGGTAGTAGGGCCAGAGTCTTCGATTGTTTTGCGGGTTCTCTGTGCCTGGGCAGGCCCTTCGACTTCGCTCAGGGCGAACGGATAATCGGAAGGCCTTGAGATGGGGCAGGCTATACCACTCCCGCTAGACCACTCCCAAGGCGTCGGCATAGAAGCCGCGCATGGAGCGGGCCATCTGTTCCAAGCGGGTCGCCGCCAGATGGTGCACGGTGCCTTCGGGGTATGTTCCGTCGGGGTCTGGTTCGCCGGCAGGCATACCGGTGAGGACTTCGATGCCCTGCTCCACGGTTTCCACGGCGTAGATGTGGAACTTGCCGTTTCTCACGGCATCCAGCACATCGCCTCGCAGTACAAGGTTGCGGATGTTCTGCTCGGGCAACAGGACGCCTTGGTCGCCCGTGAGGCCCTTGGCACGGCAGACTTCGAAGAACCCCTCGACTTTCTGGATGACCCCGCCGACGGCTTGTATTTCGCCTTTCTGGTTGACCGAACCGGTGACGCCTATGCCCTGTTTGATGGGGAGGCCGGCTAGGCTTGAGAGGATGGCATACAATTCAGTGGAGGAGGCGCTGTCGCCATCAATGCCGATGTAGGACTGTTCGAAAGAGATGCTGGCGGAGAGGGAGAGGGGTCTGTCCTGGGCGTGTTTCCAGCCTAGGTAGCCAGTGAGTATAAGGACGCCTTTGTCGTGGATGCTGCCGCTCAGGTGGCTCTCTCGTTCGATGTTGATGACGCCACGGCGTCCAGCGAATGTGCGGACGGTGATGCGGCTGGGATGCCCAAAGCTGTAGTCGCCCATGTCGAGGACGACCAAGCCATTGACTTGGCCGACGACCTCGCCGTCGACATCCACCATAAGGGCGCCTTCCTCTATGTTCCGCTGGATGTGTCGCTGCACTAGGTTTACGCGGTATACCTTCTCATCGAGGGCTTGTTGCACGTGATGGGCGTCTACGAGTTCCGCATCGTCGCGGCGAGCCCAGTAGTCGGCTTCGACGACGAGGTCCCGTACGTGACTGAAGCGGGAGGAGAGCTTATTCTGGTCGGACACCAAACGGGAACCATACTCCACGACCTTGGCTACACCACTGGGGTCGAAGTGGCGCAGGGACTCGGAGCGGCAAATGCCTGAGATGAAGCAGGCATAGGCACCCACGTTTTCCTGGGTCAAGTCAATATGGCTGTCGAACTCGGCCTTCACCTTGAACATCTCACCGAAATCCTCTTGGTCAAAGGCGGACAACTGGCGGTAGGTCTGCTCGTCGCCGGTGACGATAACCTTGAAGTCAACGGGAATGGGTTCGGGGCGCAGGGTCACGGGAGAATAGATGGCTGACTGCTCGTTTGGGTCTTCCAAGCGCACCTCGCGGTTCTGAATGACCCGCTTCAACGCGCCCCATACGGAGGCGTTGGACAACAGGGGCTTGGCGTCGAGGACGAGGTACCCGCCGTTGGCTTGGTGAATGGCGCCGGCCCGCAACATAGTGTGATCGCTGACGGGGGCACCCATGATGCCCTGACGCTCTATGCGGCCAAAGAGGTTGCCCCAAGTGGGGTTGGGTTCAACGACGATGGGGGCTCCTTCGACGCCACTGTTGTCCACCAAGAGATTAACTTCATAGGGCAGGAAGCCGGCAGGGGTGGCGGAGGCTTGGGATGGAGGGATGGGGAGGCCATCGGGGACGGGGCTGGCTGCTTGTCCCACGGCGGGTTGCTGGCGGAAGTAGTTGATGTGGGCTAGGGTATACATGAACAGGGAGTCCAAGTATTCGCGAACGGGGGGAGAATCGGCGTAGTGGCCGCGGATGGTCCGGAAGAGGACTTCGAGTATCTCGGAGCCAATACGGGTATCGAGTTTGGCGATGTCAGACCGCGTTTCCCCCTCAGCACGCTGGACTGACTCCATGGTGCGTTCCACCTCGGTAAGCAGGCG
>CBDBED010000003.1:0-409135 GCA_965204245.1 Dehalococcoidia bacterium | reverse complement strand
AAGACCTCGCCAAGGCCACCAACATCGTCGCGGCCAGCATGGGCAGCGGCAAATATGCCGGCTGCATCTGGTTCGAAGGCAGCCCCGCCGTGGAAGAGACCATCTACTGGCTCAACCTGCTCATCGACACCGACCTGCCCATGGCGGGCAACGCCGCCCAGCGTCCCCACGGCCAGCTTGCCAACGACGGCGACCGCAACATCGTCGACGCCGTTGACTTCATCACCTCCGGCAAGGGCATCGGCATCGGTGCTGTCGGCGTGCAGGACGAGCGCATTTACGCCTCCCGCGAGTTCAAGAAAGCCGATGACCGCCCCGGCAACTACAAGGCGACCGGCGGCCATGGCGGCGTCCTCGGCAGCGTGGGGCCCCCGGTCACCATCTGGTATGTCCCCAACTACAAGCACACCACCAATTCGGAGGTGAACCTCACCCGTTTGCCCCAAGTCCTTGAGTTCGCTGATGGACAAGCAGGCACCGTGCGTCTCGCCGTCAAGAACGACTCGGGTGAACTGCGCGGCGAGATCATCCCCCGCGTCCACATCGTCAAGTACGGCCTCTACAGTGAAGAGGACGAGACCGGCAATCCCGACTACGAAGTCGACATCATCGCCCGCATGAACAGGGCCCAAGAGCAGCAGGGCGACGGCAACGACAGCACTCCCAAGCTCCACGGCCTCGTGCTGGAAGGAAGCTCGCCCTATGGCCACGGTGCCCGCAGCCAGATGGCAGCCCTAGAGCTGGCCACCTTCAGCGGCCTGCCCGTCGTCCGCGTGGGCCGCGCCGACACCGGAGGTCGCGTCCCCTCCGACGACAACGACGTCTTCATTGAAGGCAGCAACCTCGACACCAACAAGGCCCGTCTCCTCCTCATGGCTGCCCTCATGAAGCTCGGCCGAATGCCCAAAGCCCGCGACCCCCGCAACCCCACCGCCGACGAACGGAAGGCAGTGATGGCCAAGGTTGAGGAGTATCAGGAGATATTTGAGACGCATTAGGGAGGATTAAGGCCGTCGTAGGGCGTATTCATGGGAGGCGGTCGCTGGTGGGGGCAACGGCCGTCTATGACGCCTAGCCTCTGACCGGCTAGGCGATCGTCGGCTTCACACATGGCGGAAAAGCGGCCAACGACCTCCACACCTTCTACTATTGGCGCAACGAGGCCCTCGATGTACAGACTATTGGCGACGACCTAGACGACGTGGAATCTCTGATGGATGCGCTGCAGCCTCTTGCGGTGGTCGCCTAGCGGCTTCGCATCTTAGTCGGCCCTCGCATACCCTACGCACACCCCAAACTTGACCCCACCCCACCCCATCGCTACCATGAACACAGCGACTCTCTGAACATCAGACTCTTACTGGAGGAAAATCATGGCCACTGCGACCTACTTGGAGTCAACAGAGACCATCACCCCCAAGGTGAAGATTACCGAGATGGACCACATCGTGTTGCGCTGCCGCGACATGGATGCCTCGCTGCGCTTCTACACCGAGGTCTTGGGCTTGGGCATCGAGCGTATCGACGAATTCCGCGACGGCAAGGTGTCCTTCCCCTCCGTTCGCCTCAACGCCGACACCATCATCGACCTCTTCCCCTTCCCCGATCAGGAGCCCATCGGCAGGACCGACCCCAAGAACCAGGACCACTTCTGCATGGTCGTCGAGCCTTGCGACCTCGCAGCAGTCCGCGCCGAGATGGAGGCCTTGGGCATCGGCGTGCGCGAGGGCCCTGCGACCCGCTGGGGCGCCCACGGCAACGGCATCTCCCTCTACATCTTCGACCCCGACGACAACGTCGTGGAACTGCGCTACTACGAGTAGCCTGACCCCAAGACACTAGCACAACAAGAGAAGGCCCGCTCGGATGAGCGGGCCTTCTTCATTCCAGCGACCAGTTAGAAGCCTACGAGTGAGGCAGAAGCCTACGAGATGCCCCGCTCCGAGAGCTTTTCCGGCGTCACCATCTCATAGAACTCAATCTCATACGAGTTAAGCATGGCCTGCATCTCAGCATTCAGCGTCCGCACTGCGGCTGGCACCTTGGAAGGCCAGTTCGGCTCAATGGTTGGCTGCGTCCACTCGGCATAGGCCACGTTGGGCTCGCCCGGCATTCCCTGCGATACAAACACCTGTGCCTTGGGCCGCCCGTTGTTCTCATACTCAGCGCAAATCTTGCCCAGCAGGTCGGCAACCTGCCATACCTTGCCCGGCTGCGCCTTCGCCACCCGCCTGATAACGTACATGCGATCCTCCCTTTTTCGCTTATGACAACAGGGATTATATCTATGAACCCGCATCCACACCACCAGGCCGCTCCCTATCAGGCTGCCCAGCGCGACGTAAAGGACCCCCAACCATGACACTCGCCCATTGACAACTCTCGCACGGCTGTTCTAGTGTAAACGCAGAGTTGCCAATCTCTCATCCGGAGGCAACGTCATCAAATCCGGCCTGTGGCAGACCGATTTCCTAAGCTGTCCCAGATACGGCAGTGGCAGTACTGGCAGAACAATTAGCTACGAAAAACTTTGCCGCAGCTACGAACAGTCTGCCACTGCAGCTACGAAACGGCATTCACGTTGCAGCCCTCCCCAAGTCCGAGCAGGTATAATCCAGAACGACCATCACGGACAAAGGCGGTAGACGGACTTGTTCACAGTAGAAGCCTTGGCCAGAATACAGCAGCAACTTCAGCGTCGGGCTGAAGCCGGCGAGCAGGTGTACTTCGTAATGACCCTGCAGGACGGCGAAGGCGCCCTCGTCAGGGCCGTCGACTTCCCCGATCCACCCAATGGCGTCGTCCAGTTTGAAATCTACCAGCCCGAAGCCAAGAGCAAGCAGGTCAGCATCTTCGTCGCCCCCGAGTCCATCGCCCGCGTCGAAATCTGGAACGAGCGTCCCCCAGGAATCGACTCCATGGGCCCCATGGGCTTCCAGACCCCACAGGTACAATAGGCCCGGCCGCTGGGTTAGGGCGTCTTGACGCTGTATGGCCCTTGGTCTATACAGATGCCTGAGTCCCAGGTAGTTACGTAAAGCAACGGGAGGAAAAGATGGCAATAGAGCGAAGCAACCCCAGCAACCTTGCCGAGCCCGGCGGCTACTCGCATGTGGTACGCGACGGCAACATCGTCTGGATCGCTGGCCAAGTGGCCCGGGACGCCAATGGCAACACCGTGGGCGTGGGCGACGCCGAAGCCCAGACCGAGCAGGTCTTCCAGAACCTCAAGACCGCCTTGGCTTCAGTGGGATGCGACTTCAGCCACGTGGTCAAGGTCAACACCTTCATGACCCACCGCGACGACATCTCCGCTTATCGCAAGGTGCGCCCCAAGTACATCGACAGCGACCTGCCCGTCAGCACCCTGGTCCTCTGCTCGGGTCTCGCCGACCCCGATTTCCGCATCGAGATCGAGTGCACAGCCGTCGTCCCGTCCTAGTCGCGAACCACAGCATTCCAATCAGAGCAAGTAGTGGTCCGGACCATACGTCCAGGCCAGGGAGGAACCATCATGCAGAGGCGCGTGCCCATCGTGACCCGTGACGACATAGCACCCGAGTTCCGGGATGCCTATGATGAAATCACTGCAATCCGCGGGCACGCGCCCGTCCAGGGCCCCACCTCGGTGATGATTCACAGTCCAACCATGGCGTTGCTGGCCAACCGGCTTTCCGAATATCTGGAGCAGATTAGCGATGTGCCCGACCGGCTCAAGGAACTGGCCATGTGCATCGCTGCCCGCTCTATGGACTGCCAGTTCATCTGGAACGCTCACGCAGCCGCCGGTCGCCGCGTGGGCCTCAGCGATGCCATGATCGATGCCATCCGCGATAAGAAACCCCTGCCGGACGGCCCCAAAGACGAGGTCGTTATGGCCAACTACGGCTTGGAACTCACCAGCACCAAGCGTGTCAGCCAGGAGACCTTTCAAGCCGCTTTGGATCTCCTCGGCCCCCAGCAACTCACCGAGTTCACCACTCTTATCGGCTACTACCGCATGTCATCCCTGAATGTAAACGGCTTCACTGTCGACCTACCCGAAAAGCGCACCGAACCCCTGTTGCCGATTTAGGGACCAAGCCAAGCGCGTTACTGAATAGGCGGACAGTGCCGGAGAAACCCGCTCCAGCCTAGACAGACGGGCTACGGTACCGGAGATGCCAACGGCCCCCTACCGGCTGACTGCCCTGGTCGCAGCCTCGTTGAACCGGTAGCCCACCTTCCACTGGGTGACGATCATCCGTACGCTCTGAGACTCATCTCCCAGCTTTTGGCGCAGGTGCTGCACATGCACCTTGAGGCCGTTGCCCGCATCCGTCCGTTCCGGCCCCCACACCTTAGCCAGAAGCTCCTTGTGGGGCACCACCCGGTCAGGGTTCTTGACCAGATATGACAGGATATTGAACTCAATGGGTGTGAGGCGGATATACTCTCCCCGTAGCCATACCTCATGGCGCGCGAAGTCCACCCGCAGTTCCCCGCTGACATACGGCGGGTCGTCCACCGCGGCTCCCTGCTCCCGGTTCACTCGCCGCATCACCGCATTAGCCCGGGCTTGAAACTCAATGGTGCTTATGGGCTTTTTGACATAGTCATCGGCTCCCGATTCCAGCCCACGGGCAACATCGGTGTCACCCATCCGGCTCGACAGCATGATAATGGGCACGGGTGAAGCGCGCCGTATCTCGCTGCACACCTGAATCCCGTCACCCTCCACGGAGTCCCGGTCCAGCACCACCAAGTCCACATCTTCCTGGGTGAGCCGCTCCACCGCCTCCGGCCCATCACGCAGGGCCACCACAGCCGTCCCAGGCCACCGCACCTGAAGGCACAACGAAATCGTATCAGCGACTTCAGGGGCAGTCTCGATTACCAGTGCTTTCACTTGGCCTCCACCAGCCCAAATGAACCGTCGAAGGGAGCCTTACAAGCTAACTGATGAATCACTATACATAACGAACTGGACAGCATACAAGAGAGAGCATCTCATTCCAGCCGCATAAAGTGGGACGCACGGGGGTCTTGGGGTTAGGCACAGACAGGGTGGAGGCGCACGTGCCTAGTGGCGCTATATTCAGGCGTTCCGGCTACTCGCGCCGCTAATACGGCTCAAAGTCCTTCAACGCCGGAATCACCTGCTCGCCGAAGAGTCGTATCGAGCGCATGAGGTCTTCTTCGCTGAGCCAGCCCAAATTCAATTCGGCCATGACCGTATTGAACATCCCCTCGGTAGCGGCCTCCCTTATCTGCCGTGTAACCGTTTCGGGCGACCCCACGAACACCAGATTGCGCTCCAGCAGCCACTCGACGTTCGTCATGTTGCGGGCTATCTCGGCGGCTCCCCATTCGCCCCGCTTCTCATAGTTGGCGATCAGGCGTTTCGCATCGGCAAAGCCACCATCGCCCACGCCGAACACCTGCCCGAAGGCATGGTTGATCTGGGGTGCAGCCTTCTGCACCGCCAGTTCGTCCGTCTCGTCTACATACACCAATGTCCAGTAGCCGATGTTGGGCTTGCCCTGATGGCCCACCTCGTCCCACAGGCGCAGGTATTCCCGGTACCGGGGCGCTGCTTCATCCCTTGGAAAGAAGAGCAGGTACCCAGTATGCACACCCTCTTGGGCCAAGCTCTTGAGCGTCTCCGGGTCCCGGGACTGTATCCACATCGGCGGGTGGGGCTTCTGCAGTGGCTTCACCGACAAGTGCACGTCCTGCAGGTCGTGGAAGGGGCCGGAAAAGCTGAAGGCCCCCTCCTCGGCGAATGCCCTTTTGATCAACGGGACCAATTCGTTTGTGAGTTCCCTCCTGTGTTCGAAAACGTATTCCCGGGGTTGGCGGTAATGGCTGTAATGGCTGAAGTATTCCGGCACTATCCCCGACACCATTCCGATTTCCAAGCGGCCATGCAGCACGTTGTCCAGCACGGCTGCTTCCTCGAGGATGCGCACCGGGTCGTACAAGGGAACTATGTACCCCATTGGACCAACGCGCATCTGCTTGGTGTGGTGGGCAGCGCCGGTGCAATAGACCGTCGGGGACGTCATCCAGCTCTCGTGGGGCAGGAAATGGTGCTCCACTGCAAATCCGTATTCAAAGCCTAGGTTGTCAGCCAGTTCCAGTTCTCTCCACAACTGGTCATAGCGCTGGGCGGCCGTCATTTCCGGCTTGTTCCATACATGGGAGAAGTGAGCGAACTTCATCTTTCGGACCTCCACACAGGTTTCCGGGCCCAATGCACGAGAATCCAGCGGGGCGTTGGCACCCCTGTAGTTGTGCGTCAACTGGCGCAATGATGTTAGCCGTGATGGGAAGCTGTCAAGGCGGCCAATCTGCCCGTAGGCCTTCCAAATCCGGCTAATTCTTTATCGTAGTTATATCGCATTCTTCTTACGAATACCGCAGTATCATCGTGTAATTAGAATCCATTGACACGTATGTGGTCAGTTGTTATTCTCGCGCATCGCTGGTAGGCCTGGGTACTCTTAAACATAGCTGACTTGGAGGTTGGGTATGGTACGAGCATCAATAGTCGGTCTACTCATTGTCCTCTTGGCGGTAATCGTCGCCTGCGGTGAGGAAGCCACACCCACCGCAGAACCTGATGCCCCGGCAGCCACTGCCGCCGCCGTTGCCCCTGCTCCAGCGGCGCCCGCCAGCCCCGACGCAGCCCCTGCCCAAGCTCCGGCCCCTGCCGCCACTCAAGCTCCGGCAGTCGCTGCCACTGCCGCCACACCTACAGCGGCACCCGTTGCGGCTCCCGCCCAATCACCACCGGCCGCGATGGAAGTCTCAGGCAGTCTCGACTTCGCCATCCCCGAGTTGGCACCTCTGATTTCCGACTTGGCCAACATGCCCTATGGTGTGTTCCGCTTCCTCAACAAGACCACCCACGAGTCGATGTGGGACACCAACAACGACACAACCCTCAGGCCTCGTTTGGTGCGTGAGTGGAAGCTAGAAGAGGATGCCAACGGTGCTACTTACACCTTCTACTTGCGAGAGGGCGCCAAGTGGCATGACACCTATGGTGACTACGGAGAGTTCAACGCCGACGACTTCCTCTTCTCCGTCGAGCGCATCAGCACTCCCGGCACCCCGCACGCCGCTGCCAGCGGTATACGCAAGGTGTTCGGCTGCGAGGGTTGCAGCATGGAAAAGGTGGACGACTACACCGTGACCCTCACACGCCCGCAACCCACTTTCGAGGTCTTCTGGCACAACAGCAACCCCATCGACGCCATCATGTCCTTCCATAGCAAGAAACAGTTTGAGGACATAGGGGAAACGGACATTGTCCTCAAGGACATCGGAACCGGCCCATGGCGCATCAACCCCGAACGCAACTTTCTCAGCGGATCGTCCTACACCATGGAGTCTGTCCAAGACCACTGGTTCCACACTCCGGAGTGGGAGTCCATGACTTGGAGTGCTGTCAGTGAGCCCTCCACTAGGGAAGCCAACTTCCTCACCGGTCAGTTGGACACCGCAACCTTCGACCTCGAGCAGATACAGTCCATCAGGAATTTGGAGCGCGACGACATCAAGTACATGACCTTCACCGGACAGAAGGCCATGCGCGTGCCCATTGCCGGGTTACAGTACAACCTCGATGACCCCGCCCACCAAGGTGAAAACGCCCCAGTGCCGGTTAAGCTGGAATCAATTGAAGATAACTGCCACGTACCTTTCATCTCCTGCACCGGCGACACCAGTTCCGCCGAGTGGGCCCTAGCCCGCAACGTCCGGCTGGCCATGGCCATCGCCATCGACCGGCAGAAGCTGGTCAACAACCTAGCCTTCGGCGAGGGCGTGCCACGCTACGCTGACTTCTTCGCCGGTCACGACCTAAGGGCCAAGCAGTTTGGGCTCGACAAGCTCTTCTGGGAACATGACATCGAACGGGCCCAGGAATTGCTGGCCGAGGCTGGCTACCCGAACGGCTTCGAGATCAGCGCAGTGCTGACTCTGCGAGGCATCCCCCAGATGGAAGCCTCCTGCGCCATGTGGGAAGCCATCAACGTGAACTGCAAGATTACCAACGAACCCTGGTCTGCATATCGGCCCAAACACGTCAGCCGTGCCGTCGACCCTGGGGCCTTCAGCAACTTCATACCCCCCGTCATCGAGCCGCTGTGGATCATGAACCTCTTCCACAGCTCCAACAACTCGCTCAACCTAGGCTTCGAGCACCCCGAATTCCAAGCCATGCTGGATGAAGGTCGTAACACCAACGATGCTGACGCACGGTTCAAGATCCAAGCCGACATCACCACGTGGATGTTCGAGCACGTCATGACCATCCCGCTGTACGACGAGAACGCTGTCTTCCCGTTGGGCCCGGAACTCGACCCGTGGGAGCAGCAAGCAGGCGGCCTCACTTGGCTCAGCAATTGGGAGTTCGCGCCCAAGCGCAAGAACTGACGCCGCAACGGAAAGTGCAGCAACACGCCCCGGCCCATGCTATCCTACGGGCCGGGGCGCTCTTTTCTTCCGCCACACGCCGAACATAGACAGGATCAGCAATGGTGAGGAGGCAATCATGGCCCACGTAATCGATGCAGACACCCACATCTCCGAGTCCAACAGCATGTGGGAAATGATGGACCCCTCCATGCGTCACCGCAGGCCCGTCGTCGTGTCCGTGCCCAACGACACCCTCTACAAGGAGCGCGACGCCTTCTGGCTCATCGACGGCAACATCTTCCCCAAACCCGCGGGCAAGGGCAGTTTTCCCCTGATTACACCCTCAGCGCAGACCCGCGAAATAGGCCGCGACGACATGCTCATCGCCAGCCGCGAAATGACCGACATCGGCGCCCGCCTCAAGGACATGGACCGGATGGGCATTGGCAGCCAAGTCGTCTACCCCACTCTGTTCCTTGTCTACCTGACCGACGATGCCGACTTGGAACTCGCCTTGGCCAGGGCCTATAACCGCTACATCGCTCAGGCCTGCGCTCTCAGTGAAGGTCGCATCCGCTGGGTCATGATCCCGCCCCTCAAGTCAGTGAAGGACACCATAGAGGAGATGCAATGGGCAAAGGAGAACGGGGCAGTGGGCATCTTCTTTCGCGGCATCGAGCGGGACCGCACCATGGACAATCCCTATTTCTTTCCCATCTACGAGGAAGCACAGCGTCTTGACCTGCCCATCTGCTGCCATGTGGCCGCGGGCTGCCCGCCCTTCACCGACATCTTTGACTTGGAGCGCAACCACACCTTCGCCGCCATCCGACTCCCGCCCATAATCGGCTTCCGCGACTTGATCGCCAACCGCATCCCCGAAATGTTCCCCACGCTGAGGTTCGGCTTCATCGAAGCCGCCGCCTCATGGGTGCCCTTCGTGCTGCATGCCCTGAAGCGCCAGATGGGTGGGGACCCGTCTCATTTCGGCCCGTCACTGTTCCGCGATTACCGTATGTACATCGCCGCCGAGGTCGATGAGGACATGCCCTATCTGCGCAACTTCATCCCCGACGAGCATCTGCTGGTTGGCTCCGACTACGGACATCACGGCGACCCCGCCAATGAGCCCGAACTGGTAAGGATGATGCAGGCCCGGGACGACATCCCGGACTCCATGCGGGAACTCATGATGGTCGACAACCCCGCCCGGTTCTACGGCATGTAGAGGACTGCAGCGATCCTGAACTTGTAGGAGGGATGCCTGCCACAGCCACCACGGCCATTTGCAAGGTGAGAGTGCGAGCTTGGAAGCCTCTCATCGTTTGCCACTGGTTCACTGGTTCTTGACAAGAAGCATTGATGCGCTTTAACATTTGGCTGCGGATACGCCGTATCACCTGCGTAGATAAATGACCAACAACCTCCTCTCGAGCATTTCTCTCGGCGGCACAGCCCCACTGGGATCTTGCGCTGCCAAGGCCTACCCTTCCAACCTCCGTACCCTTATGTCCGCCACCCAGCCACTGGGTATGTAGTCTCTTTTTTTGAAGGTTCTCGATACTAAGTCTCCTAAAGCTAGTAATCGATACTCAGTGTCAGAGAAAGAGCTTTGTCGATACAGAGTCCCAATTAGTGTACCTACTGAGACTCAGGCCCATGGAGCAAGCGACACAAATCAGGAGGACCCTAGGTAATGCCAAGTAAGGTCAAGACGCTGTTCGCCCCGATCCTTGTTCTACTACTCATCCTCGCGGCAGCCTGCGGTGACGGGGATGCGACGGAGACTCCCAGCGCTGCCACAGATGCACCGGCCACCGCAACCACAACCGCCCAAACTCCAGCCGCTCAACCCGCGGCTGCTACCGGTGCCCCTGCCACCAGAGCACCAGCCTCGACCGCTGTCCCTGCGGCAACCGCCGCCCCTGCAGAAAAACTCAACGTGGTCGCTACCAGCAACATAGTGGCCGACTGGATACGGGAAGTGGGACAGGACAGGGTGGAAGTCCATGCTCTACTGCCTGCCGATGCTGACCCCCATACCTACCAGCCAGGGGCTCGGGATGTCACTCGCATCGCCGACGCCGACCTCGTATTCAGCATCGGACTCTCCCTCGAGGAGGGATGGCTCAACGAGTTAATCGAGAACGCAGCCCAAGACGCCGATGCGCTGGTGACCTTGGGAGATACCGTGGACCCCATCCAATTTGTGGAACTGATGGAACACCACGACGAGGAAGGTGATGAGGAACTCCTAGGCCGGCTGTTCATAGGCGACGGCGAAACTGGAGCCCTCTCCATCATCGACTTGGAACACGGCGATGTCGAGCAAGACGCTTTCGACATGGGGTCACGTGCCGGAAGAATCTATAGCACTAGGAGCGGACGCTTCGCCATAGCCGTGTCCGGCGACGCGAACACTGCCCATGTGTTTGACGGAGGCATCTATCTTGAACCCCACGGCGACCACTTCGACCTCGTAGAAGTAGCTCCCAGCCAGTTGGGAATCGACCTGTCGGGCGATTCGCCTTCGCACCTTTACGTGGGTGGCGAGTGGGCTGGAATCTTCTACGATGGCAGCGGCGATGTTGTCCTCATCAACGAGCATGAACTGGAGGAAGAGGACGATTCCTATGTCCCGGTCCGGTTCAATGCTGGCGCCCAGCATGGGGGCCTAGTGGTCCTTGAGGATGACCTGTTTGCAGTCACCATGCAGCACCCCGACTATGCCTCCGACCCCGGCGAGTACCGCCTGCCAGTGGGCGCAGACATACGTGACGTTTCAGGCAACATCCTGTACAGTGCCCCCGGTTGCGACGGCCTTCACGGCGACGCGGGCAATGGACACATGGCTGTGTTCGGTTGCAGGGGTGGCGTCCTAGCAGTGGAAGCCCACGATGGCGATTTCGAGCACGTCTTCATTCCTGGGCCGGACGGCTCTCCTGAGGACTTCCGCATCACATCCGTCTGGGGCTATCCAGGCTCAGACCACTTCTACGGCCTTGGCTCCGCAGTGGGCTTGTACGAAATCGACCCCGAAGGCGGGGAGATGGAGCAACTCATCCCAGCATCGGAAGATTTGCGTCCCATCCAGGTGGCCATCAGCCACGATGGTGAGGCTCTTCTTGTGGTTATGAGCGACGGCGAATTGCGCATGTACGATGCCCACGATGGCGACCTTGTGGCCACCAACTCCGAGGCCTTGACCACGCCAGTGGAAACAGGCTCTTGGGGCCGCCCCCATTTCGCCACGGCCCCTGGGGCGATCTTCGTCACCGATTCCGTCGGCGGAGCAGTCCTGCAACTCGACGACCATGACTTGGAAGAGGTGGCCCACTGGGATGTGGCTGGCACGCCTGTTAAGATCGCCTTCGTCGGTGTGCTCGGCCAGACCGAAGACCATGAGGAACACGGCCACGACGAACATGAGGACGAAGGCGACGGCCACGACCACGGCGAATTGGACCCTCACTTCTGGTTCGACCCGCTACGGGTGAAACAAGCGGTCAACAGCATCGCAGCCGAGCTTTCGACCCTCGATCCCGAAGGCCAGACCTTCTATCGCGACAACGCGGCAGCCTACGCCCGGGAGCTTGATGACCTTCACGACTGGATCTCTGAGCAGGTTGCCGTGCTCCACGAAGAGGACAGGCTGCTCGTCACTTCCCACGACAGCTTCCAGTATTTCGCCCAGCGCTACGGGTTCGAGGTTGTCGGGGCTATATTCCCCATAACGACCGAAACAGAACCCACCGCCCAGGACCTCGCTGGGCTTATCGAAACGATCGAGCACGAGGGGGCGACGGCTGTGTTTACCGAACGCTCCCACAGCGACCGTTTGGCACGGCGTATCGCCGAGGAAACCGGAGCGGAACTCATCGGCGGGCTATACACAGGCTCCCTCGGCGAGCCGGGCGGCGAGGCCGGCACCTATCTTGATCTCATGCGGTACAACACCACGGCCATAGTGGAGGCCTTGCGGTAGCATGAACGCGACCACGTCTGCCCCTGCCCCCCTCGCCACTGAGGAGCTTACGGTAGAACGTAGCGGCGTCATCGTTCTCGATAAGGTGACCTTTCGCGCCGGGCCCGGCTGCATCATGGGTGTGGTCGGGCCCAACGGCGCAGGCAAGAGCACGCTGTTCAATGTCATCACTTCAATGCTGCCTGCTACTTCCGGTCGGGTTCTGGTCCACGGCAAGCCCATGGAAGAGGTCCGCGGTGCAGTGGCCTACGTTCCCCAGTTCGAGCGAGTGAACTCCCGCATACCCATGAGCGCTTGGGAAGTGGTGATGCAGGGGCGCATCCGCCACGCTGGCTGGTTGCGCCGCCAAGGGCGCGCCGACCGGGAAGCCGCAGAGGAAGCCCTCAGGCGCGTCGACATGTGGGACCGACGCAAGTCTCAGATTTATGAGCTTTCCGGAGGCCAGCAACAGCGCATCTTCGTCGCCCGCGCCTTGGCCCAAGGGGCGGACATCCTCCTTTTGGACGAGGCATTCAGCGGTGTCGACCTAACCTCCCAGACCGCTCTCATGTCGGTGCTGATGGACCTCCGAGACGACGGGCGCACCATCATGATGTCCTCCCATGACATCAACCACATGGCCCACTTCTGCGACGAGTGCCTCTGCCTCAACTGCAATGTCTGCGCTTGCGGCCCGCCTCAAGAGGTCTTGAACGAAGAAGTGATGGCCCAACTGTATGGGCCGTTCGGCTCAGTCCCATTCCACGGCCACGGCTTGGCGGGAGACGAGCATGGACATCATCACTGAGGCACTGGTCGACCCGTTCCAGTACAGCTTCATGGTACGGGCCCTGATCGTATCCGTCCTCGTGGGCGTCATGTGTCCCCTCCTAGGCGTCTACGTGGTGACCCGGGGCTTGAGTTTCATGGGCGACGCTCTAGCCCACTCCGTGCTGCCCGGTATGGTCGGGGCCTTCATATTGGGCGTCAGTCCCTTCTTCGGTGCCATTCCCATGGCCATAGCAGTGGCGCTGGCCAGCGGCTACCTGATTCGCAAAGCCGGGGTAAGCGAGGACACCTCCGTGGGTATCATCTTCGCCGCACTCTTCGCCTTGGGCCTGACCATGATGACCGCCTTCAAAGGCATCCGCGTAAACCTCGAGGACATTCTGCTGGGACAGGTCCTCGGAGTATCGCAGACCGATGTGTACGTCACCCTGGGTCTGAGCGCCTTCGTGCTCATCGCGACCTATGCCATTCACAAGGAGATGCTCTTTTCCAGCTTCGACCCCACAGGCGCATCCGTTATCGGTCTTCCCACGGAAAAACTTGAGTACGCATTGCTGATCCTTCTCGCCATAGTGATTGTGCTGGCCTTGCAGGCCGTGGGCATCGTGCTCGTGATTTCCATGCTCATCACCCCCGCTGCAACTGCCCTTCTGCTTGTTCGCAACTTCCAGTACGCCATGGTCACCGCCGTTGGGTTAGGGGTAGCCGCAGCCGTTGCAGGGCTCTATATCTCCTACCATTTCAACCTGCCCTCCGGCCCCGTCATGGCATTGGTCGTCGCGGCCTTTTTCATCCTAGCCGTCGTCTGGAACCAGCAGATCGTTCGCCTGTTCCGGCGAAAGCCCGCCGCCGTGCGGGCCGCCGTCTCGTCCCACGGTTAGTTATCTCCTACTCCGAGAGGTCTATGTTGCTGTGGCTTCCGGCACGGGGCCGATCGACCCTGTTCCCCTCACGTTGCGCGAGTTGGTCGAACTGGCTCCACGTTAGCCTTCGATAGTGTTGCTGGTAACGCGGCTTCCAATCCAAAGCGCCTTTACTCACATGAAGCTCGCCAAGAGCCTGACCATCGACCCGGACCGTGAAGACAACGTCGGCCCGCTCCAAAGGCCGCCATGGCACATCAAACTGGACTTCATGACGCGGCATTGAAATACCTCCTAGATTAGTAGAACACATGATATAACACTACGGTGTGTAGGGCCGCCTTGACACCACCAATGGGCCGCTCCTATAGTCAGGCCAACCTCCCGACTGAAGGAGAGGGCCGTTGACCACAACGATGCCGGGGAAAGAACTGGCTGCCCAACTGGAAGCCGAGAGCCGCGGCTTGGCGGGCACCTCACCCCTCGACACGGTCATCGAGGCGGCAGCCAGCGGTGCGCTTTCCGACGACCAGTACTACAAGCTCATCGGCCAGCTCTGGGCCATGGAGCGGATGTACTACTACATATACGGCGCTTGGGGTAGCAGCCTTGTCATCAACCAGTATCCCCCATCGGTGGACTACCTCTTCTCCAAGCAAATCTACGACGATTCCACCCACGAGATGCTCTACTCCCAAGCCATCATCCAGCGCGGCTGGGCGAAGGGCCAGCGGCTCGCTCTGCAACACCCCTACAGCCAGTTTCCCTATGACTCAGGCATCGCCGTCTTCGTCGGCTCCATGAGGGCCCTCGGCATCTATGCCCAGAACGTGCGACTCCCCGCCCTTAACCTCGGGGCCAAGGTGCTGGAAGTCGCTTGGCTGGAGCGCATGGCTGACGCCATGCCCGATCAGTACCTCAGGGACCTTTTCGCCAGCCAGCTTCCCGAGACCCGCAGCCATGTCCAGATGGGCCGGTTCATGGTGGAGCGCTATGTCTCCCAGTCAGTGGACGTGGAAATGTGCCGCCTGATGACCAGCACTGCCCGTAACGACTACAACTCCGCCATGACCTATATCGCAGAGTTCGTCATGGGCAACCGCACTCCTGCCGCCCTCACCCAGTTGGAAATGCCAGACGTGGACTAGCCCATACCATGACTACCATCGCCATAGACCACGAGAAATGCACCGAGTGCCGCATGTGCCTCTTGGCCTGCGAGGAGATCGGCATCAACGCCGTCTACCTTGAACTCGAGCCTAGGCACCGGCACGAAATCGACATACACAAATGCACCTACCCCACCTGCGTGGTATGCCTGATGTACTGCCCGGCCCCCGGCTCCATAATTGAGGTTGAGACCGGACGATCGCTGGTTCCACCGCCACCCGAACTGTGGCGCGACCGCGAGAAGAAGTGGCTACGAGACTCCCTGACCTTCAAGCCAAGGAGAAGTGATCCACGGTTCCAGGCTTCGCCGGAATGACGGGGATCAGGAAGCCCCGCAGACCAGCTTAGGGCTAGCTTAGGAGGCACTCATGGACCTGCATCCCATAACGGAAGAATGGCTGAACGACTGGGTGTGGCCCACTCCCTTCCGCGGGCCCGGTGTGGACTTCCGCATGAAGCTCACGAAGGAGCGAATGGTGGAGCGCTGGAACCAGCGGGTCATACGAGTGCTGGAAGGTGTGGAGCGCATGGATACCGGCTGGGACCGGGGTGAGTTCGCCCCTGCTTTTGCGGGCTATTGCAGCGAGGGCCCCCGCCACTCGCTGAACCAGATGTGTACCCAGCTACTGTCCGTCTCCATCTCTGACCAAGAGGACTACCTCGACCTGTTGCGCATGCGCGCTCGCCAAGTATGGGACGAGGTGAAGCACGGCGGGCTGCACGGAGATGTGCTCATCCGCGGCGGCCAAGCCCAGAAAGAGACCGACCTGATGGACGAGCCCCGGGCCAACTTCCAGGGGAGCCGCAGCTACTTCGGCATGGTAGCCATGTTCCCCCACATGCACCCGCTGGCTAGGGCCGCCTCCAACTACTACGTCGAAGCCGGTGCCTGCTTGGGCATCCGCGCCATCCTCGAGAGCAGCAAGCACAGCCTGTCCATCCATGAAAACCTGAGCCAGTACTACGAAGAGGTCATGCACTTCATGGAAGGCAAGTACCAGATGGACATGTACTGCCTCACCGAGGCCGAGCAGAAGCCAGTCGTAGAGGCACTGGACTTCCTGCAGTCCCCTGATTTCCTGCGCAGCACATCCATAGGCGGCTGACCCGTGGCAGGTTACAAGGTATACAAGGTCTACATCGATCAGGACTACTGCATCGCCTGCGGCCTCTGCCGCGAGGTCTGCCCCGTTGGGGCCATTCACCCCAAGCTGCACGACATCCACCACTGGTTCGAGGTCATCCCGGACGAGTGTACCGGCGATCTCTCCTGCGTGGAGTATTGCCCCGTCCCGGAGGCGCTGGTCAAGTACGAATGAAACTAGGCCCCCGCGCCACAGGAGGGATGGACGTTGGACGGTCTTTTCTCAGGGTCCAGCCTTCAGTCCGGGTTCGTGTTGGCAGTCATAATCGCCGCCGTGCTTCTGGCACACCGTCTGGGAGGCCCATGGGGCTTGGCGCAGAAGGCCGCTCAGGTGGCCCTTGGTGTTATCTTGATGATGCTGGTCTTCAGTGCAACTGCTGCCTTCCACGGATGGCCACAGGTGCCGCCCGGAATACTACAGGGCGCGATGGAACACGATACTGAACTGGTGGATGCGATGAACGCCTATGCCGGAGAGGTTTCTCAGATCGGCACTATCCACATCGGTCTGGGGATTATCTTCGTTGCTTTGGGAGTAGTCCTCCTCCAAAAGACAAGAGCGGTTTCGCCAGGCCTGCTCCTAGGAGGCATCCTGTTGATTCTCCTTGGAGGTCGCCCGGAAGGCGTGGCTGATGATAGGAATCCGTTGTTCGCGGCCACCGCGTTTTTCTTAGACCTGCCGGGAACCCTTGGCGAAGCTGGGACTCCGAGGGAAGCCGCCCGCTTTGTAGTGCTCGCTATCGGCACCCTGCTGTTGGCTGGGTTGCTGTGCTTGTGGAACCGCAAGTCCGGTACCGCCGAGTCTAACGACGCCGAGGACTCGCCGATGGAGTAACCGCGCACCAGTCACTCATGTGCGAATCAACTCCATCAGCGAGCGTACGCTGGCTTGTTGCTCCAACGTCTCCAGCACGTGGTACAAGTCCTTGACCTTGTCGTCCGGCAACAATCTGGACGCGCAAGCATAGAACTTGGCTACCCGCTCTTCATAGCTCATGGGGTTGGCTGCCGAGCCTCTGAAATCCCGGCACTGACTCTCTATCGTCCTACCGTCAGTCAATTCGGCTACCGCAGTAACGGTCTGCTCTTTGGAGGTCTCTAGCCGAATCTTCGGCAGCGTTTCTTCCACGTCTGGAGTGAAGCGCCTCTGGTCGGTGAAGGAGTCTATCCCCACGTCGCCATCCAGTAGAGCAATGGTGGCGCAGTATTGGATGCTGAACTTACCGTCGAGGCCGGAGCGTGGCAGCGGTCCCGAGTGGCTGCGATGGGGGCCCGTGATTGTCAGTGCGCTTAGCTGCGACGCCTCCACGCCGTGCTGCTCCCTCAGGTTGAGCACTGCTTCGATGGGACGTTGCATGTATATCTGGGCCGGAAAGCGTTTTATGTCAAACCCCGGATCGAGCAGCCTGTAGGTGTCGCCCAATCCGGCTGTCACAGCCTCCCAGTCCAACTGCCTTCCGAACAGTGCCTGAGCATAGCCCGTCTCCGACTCTAACGCTTCATCGGAACTGGTATATCCGGCGCTAGCCAGCAGTGCAGCCTCAGTGCCCATTCGGGCAGCGTTTCCGGGATGGGTGGACTTCACCATGGTGCCGGTATTGGCCGTCAGTCCTCCGGTACGTGAAGCGGCTATCCCTAGGGCCATATTGGTCTGCTGGGCGTTCAGACCCAATACGCTGGAGGCTGCCGCGGCTCCACCCAAGGGACCCACCAAGCCCGGCGGGTGGTAGGCATGGGCCGTGTGCGGGGCTGATGCCGCTCGCAGACGCCCCTGGATCTCCCAGCCCAAGACGTAGGCGGTGATGACGGCTTTGCCCGGCGCATCGTTGGCCTCGGCGAGAGCAAGAGCTGCGGGCAGGCAGGACGATGTTCCATGGGTAGGAGGATATCCCTGAATCTCGAAATCGAGGCAGTGGCCGAACACGCCGTTGGCAAAGGCCGCCGATGGGGGGTTGGTCTTGAACCCCCAGCCCACAGCGCTGGCTTGGGGCGTGCCTCCCATGTCCCGGGTGTACTGGCCGATGGTCTGGGCTAGGGGCTGGGCCGAACCTGCTACCATGTTGCATACGCCGTCGGCAATGGCGATCTTGGCCGCCTCCACAACCGCAGGCGGCAGCGATTCATACCGCACCGATGAGATGAACTGGGCTAGCTCGGCCGTAACTCCCATACCGGCGACGCCCTAGAAGCCGCCTTCCGCCTTCTGCTTTTCCGGGTCGTAGACCCACTTGGTCAGGGGGCGACCTTCGGCGAAGGCCTGAAGCTCACGCCTCCAGAGACGACGCCTCTGAATCACCGTGGCGTCGGAGCGTCCGAGGCGGTCAGTGCGACGGTTGGGTGTGCCTTGACCAATCTGCGCGATGTCGTCCTGCAAACGCACCATATCGGTGGTCTCATGGACAACGTCGTCCAAACGCATCCTGCCTTCCAAGATGGCTTGGGCAAGAACCTCTTTGGGCATGGTGCGCTTGGCCAAGCGCACGTCGCGCATTTCAGCGTAGCGCTCGGCATCAGCCGGGGCCACACGCACAGCGTAAACAGTGAATTGAATGTGGCTCTCGTCATCAACCGGGACCCACCATGCTAGAAACTCGCGGTAAGGGGCCGTAGAAGTATCGTTTGGCAGGGCGGTGATGTGGCAGGTGTTGGGCATGCCGTAGTGGGCCGTGCGACTGACGTCGGTACCCTCACGCCGGCTGATGACCTTGATGCCCCACTCCGACTCCTCTGCTTGGATGTCCAGCCGCTCGGTAAAGCCATCAAAGGAGCCCTCCATGCCGCGATGGACAAAGCCGACGTGGGCGAGGTCTCCGCCGTTTTCCAGGTTCAGGAAGTAGTTGCAGCCACGGGGGTAGCTGTCGATTTCAAACAGTCCCTCGAACTCTTCGAAATCGGGGTAACGGGGGAATTCGGGAGGCTCGCCTTCACCCAAATAGGCAAACACCAAGCCGAGGTAGTCACGGCATGGGATAACCGCCGATGCTAATCTTGTCGCAGAAGGGCTGGGGTTCGGCCGGTTGTTCTACACACTGGCCCTGTGCCGTCGTAGACCCAGCCATGGTAGAAGCAGCGGATGGTGTTGCCCTCGACCCAGCCGGGTGACAGTTGCATCCCCCTGTGGGCACAGCGGAAGTCCACCAAGTTGGGCTCGCCGGTCGTGCCCCGGTAGAGGGTGTATTCCTGGTTCATTATCTTGATGGGCTTGGCATGCCCAACCGGCAGGTCGTCCGAATGATATACGGGCTGCCAAAAGGAGCGGAGGTAGTCGCCAGCCAAGGTGCCGGGGCCAGTGGGGGCGAAGTTGTCGTAGTCTTCCGGGCTGTACTTGCCGTTAGTCCTTGCGTTGGTAGCGGTCATTGGGTGTCTCTCCTCGTGGGTCTTGTCTTGCAGTCCCAGTGGCGGGCTATTCTCCCGCTCGCAAAAGCATCAGTTCTTCCACATCATAGCGCCAGTCGGTAAGGGGGCGACCCTCATCGAGAGCCCTTAGTTCGCGGGTCCATAGCTGGCGAATTTTGATGACACCTGACGTCTGTGCGGCCGAGGCGTTCGTTGCCGTGGTCGGCGATGATGCCTTGGCCGATCTGGGCTACGTCGTCTTGGAGGCGGATCATGTCGGTGCTGGAGGGGTCCACATCGTCGATGTGAATCCTGCCTGCGAGGATGTCGGCGGCCAGTTGCTCCTTGGGGATGGTGCGGCTGGCTTTGCGGGCGGCGCGCCGGGCCAGATAGTCATCGACCTTGTCTTGGGGCAGACGCACGGCATTGACGGTGAACTGGATATGGGAGTCGTCATCTATGGGGGTCCACCAGACTAGGAACTCACGGAAGCCGAGCACCTCTGGCTCCACGGGCAGGGCCTTGGCATGGAAGATGTTGGGCATGCCGAACTGGGCCACGTTCACCTGCCCGCCGGGGCGGGTCACGGTATTGGTGAACCCCCAACTGCTGTCGGTGGGCTCAATGATTATTGCGCCTTCAGTAGCCCCGTCCCATGCTCCCGCACCGCCCCGGTGGACAAAGCCCACGTGGGAAGTATCGACGCTGTTTTCCAGATTGTTGAAGTAGTTGCAGCCACGGAAATAGGAGTCCATTTCAAGGACACCATCAATGTTGTCGAACATCGGGTAACGGGGCATTGGCGGAGGAGGCAGCCCTTCACCAATAGGAGCACCAAGGTAGGCGAACACCAGCCCCAAGTAGTCTTGTGCCGGGTACCCGCCGATGCGAATCTTGTCGCAGAAGGGTTGGGGTTCGGCGGGCTGCTCGACGCACTGGCCTGTGCCGTCGTAGACCCAGCCGTGGTAGAAGCAGCGGATGGTGTCGCCGTCCACCCAGCCGGGCGAGAGGTGCATGCCGCGGTGGGCGCAGCGGGCGTCCACCAGATGAGGCTCGCCGGTCTGGCCACGGTAGAGGGTGTAGTCGGCGCCCATAATCTTGATGGGCTTGGCGTCGCCCGGAAGAAGGTCTTCGGAGTGGTAGACGGGCTGCCAGAAGGTGCGCATGTAGCGGCCCGCCAAGGTGCCGGGGTTGGTGTGGAAGAAATCGGTATGAGAGGAGCGGGCCCCGCCGTTCACTTGTAGCGCCATTTGTCACCCCCGCTAGAGTGTGGTTCCCGTGGTCGGTTGTTGCTACATCAGGGTGAAAACCCAGTGCATTCCGACGCACAATCCGGTTTATTCCGGCGCACATCCCATTACATTACGATGCACATCCCGTTACGTAACGGCACACATTCCATTGCATTCCGGCGCACATCCCGTTGCATGCTATTGCACATAAATTGGCATCCATGCAGCTACGAGCCAGCTTTGCGCCAGCGGCGTTTCTTCTTGCGTGAATTTTTTTGTAGCGTCGCGTAGCGTTGCGCTGCCATATCACGTTTCTGCGTTCTCCAGTTGCATGTCATCCATGGGCTGCGGCAAGGATATCCTCAAAGAGGCCCGGCGCGATTGCGGAACCTGCATTGAGGCTATCCGGGGAGTCAGTGCTATGTCAATGGGCAAGTGTCATGCCGATATTCCCCGGGTGGGGGCATGAGAGGAATTAAGACACGGGCGGCAGCAGGTGGGCCCAAGGCCGGGTTTCCTCAAAGGCTGCAGACGCTCGCAGCACCGCGTTTTCCTGGCCCTTGGCCCCGATGATGTGCAGGCCGATGGGCATACCCTCGGATGAGAATCCGCAGGGTACGCTGGCAGCGGGCAGGCCTGTCATGTTGAAGGGCGAGGTGAAGGGAGTGTAGTCCCAAGCGGGGCGCACTTCCCGGCCTCCGATGGTCCGGGGAGCCTCGCCGATGCGAAAGGCGGGAACGGCCATAGTTGGCGTCATCAGCAGGTCGTACTGGTCGAACAGGTCTCCCAGCTTAGTCCGCAGGACTTCGACGGCACGCAGGGCGCGTGCGAAGTCGCCCCCGGAGACCTGCTGGGCGTGTCGCATGGAGTCGAGGACGTAGCTGGTCAGCTCGTCTTCGTGCTCTTCCAAGAGATGCCCGTTGCCCACGTACCCCGTGGTGCAGAAGATGTCGAGGAAGGTGGGTATGGGGTCGTCCAAGACGATGTCCGACTCGTCCACGCTACAGCCCAACTCCTCGAACAGGCGGGCAGAGGCACTGGTGACGCTGGCAACCTCGGGGTCCACAGCAGCGTAGCCAAGGTCGGTGCTCCAAGCTATCCGCATGCCCCTTACGCCGGAGTTGAGCCCAGCGATGAAATCGGGAGGCTCTTCGCGCAGGGAGTTGGGGTCGCGGCGGTCGAAGCCAGCAATAGCCTGCAGGAACATGGCGGAGTCGCGCACGGTGCGGGACATGGGGCCGGGGTGAGACGCCAAATTAGGGGAGGGGCGCCCCAACCCGCCGACGCGTGGTACGCGACCGAAGGTGCCCTTGATACCGTAGACGCCGCAGAAGCTGGCGGGGATGCGTATGGAGCCGCCGGCGTCGCTGCCGGAGGCTAGCGGGCAGAGTCCGGCAGCAAGGGCTGCACCTGCGCCGCCACTGGAGCCGCCGGGGGTGCGGTCGGTGTCCCACGGGTTGCGGCAGGGCGGGCCGAGCTTGTTCTCGGTGATACCTGCCGAACCGAACTCAGGCGTATTGGTCTTGCCCAGAATGACGCCGCCAGCGTTGCGCACACGCTCCACCAAGGCGGAGTCCTGGTCGGGTATGGTGTCACGGAAGACATAGGAGCCCATGGTGCTGCGGATGCCTTTGGTGATTTCAAGGTCCTTGATGGCGACGGGGAGGCCGAGCAGTGCTCCCGTCTCGCCGCGGGCAATCTTGTCCTCCGCGTCCTTGGCGGCGGCGCGGGCCTCATCACCAGTGACGGTGAGGTAGGAGTGCAACTGGCCGTCGAGGGCATCGATACGACGGAGGTACACATCGGTAAGCCTCGACGGGCGAGAGTTCACGGGAGTCGAGCATCTCCTTGAGTCTCCAAGCTGGAGTGAAGGCCAGTTCCTTGTCTTCCATAACCCCTCCCTCGTGTACCGGTCTGTCTTGACGATATGGGCTTGACGGTGCGGGTTCGCTGATATGGACTCTTACTTGGTGAATATATGAACGGTGGTGACGTCTCCTGCACCGGAGCACTGGGCTACGCCCACCTTGGCGTTCGCCACCTGTCGCTGACCTGCCTCGTTCCGTAGCTGGAGGACAGTTTCGTGGACTTGGCGGATGCCGGTGGCACCAAAGGGATGGCCCATGGCCAGCAGACCGCCGTCGGTGTTGATTGGGATGTCGCCATTGATTTCGGTGCGCCCATCGAGGGTGGCGCGCCATGCCTCGCCGGGGCCAGTCAATTGCAGGGACTCAATCTGCTGCAACTCGCCGATAGTGGCGGCGTCGTGTACTTGGGTCAGGTCAACGTCCTCGGGGCCGAGGCCTGCCATCTCGTAGGCCTTTTCCGCGCCTGGCTCGGTGCGGTAGGGACTGAAGGCGGAGTGGTCGCTGCCACGGCCATTGTATGAGCCGGAAGTCAGGACTGAGGCCGCCACAGTCACAACGCGGCTGCGGTCGATTCCGTAGCGGTCAAGGGCACCCTCGGCACAGAGGACAGCGGCAGCGGCCCCTTCGCTGGTGGGGCAGCACTGGAGCAGGGTCAGGGGGTCAGCAATGGGACGGGACCGCAGCACCTGCTCCTGAGTGTAGGTCTCCTTGCGGTGGGCGTAGGGATTGAGGGAGGCGTTCTGCCGTGCCTTGACCGAGACTTGGGCGAGGGCTTCCGGAGGGGCGCCGGTCTCCTCCATGTAGCGGCGGGCCCGTAGGGCGTAGCCTGCCATCATGTGATCGCCACCGATAAAGCGGTCGGGGCTGTCTTCAGCGGTCACGGTTACAGGGCCTCGTGGCACGAGTTCGGCACCGAAAGCGAGGGCTAGATCGTAGACACCACTACTGATGCCCCAGAAGGCCTGCCAGAAGGCGGTGGAGCCACTGGAGCAGGCGTTTTCCACGTTGATGATGGGGACGCCAGTGAGACCGAGAGGAGCGAGGGCAGTCTCGCCCACGGACATGCCGTGGTAATAGACGTGTCCGAAGTAGGCGACAGGGATGGACTTCCATGGGACGCCGGAGTCCTTGAGCGCCTCCAGGACAGCCTCGCGTGCCAGGGTGGCGAGGTCCTTGTCACCAAAGCGGCCAAAGGGGTGGAGGCCGACGCCTGCCACCATGACGGCGCGTCCGGTGGTCATGCTGCACCTCCTGCGTCAACGCACCACTTGTACACGGCCTTCTGTTCCTCCGAGTCAGGTACGCCAACAGTGCGGAGAGCTAGGGCCATGGGGATGCCCACTGAGAGGTCTTCAAAGGATGTATCCACGATCTCGGCCATGATGTGGGGGCCTTCAGGCAGTTCCACTTGGCCCAAGATGTAGGGGACGGGGCCGGGCCATCCGGCAGGCGGCACATGGACCAACGTATAGCTGTAGAGGATGCCTTGCGTGCTGAGAGTTGCTTGTTCCAAGGTAGCTGAGGTGCAGTGAAGGCACATCACTGCTGCGCCGAAAGAATAGACGCCGCACTCGGTGCAGCGGGTGCCCAAGAGGACGCCGTTGCTGCCGTCTTCTGCGGTGAGTTTGAGACGTGTGTTGTCGACGGATGTGACGGTCATAGCTTGCCCCGGAAAGGGCAAGACTAGCCTAGGAGGCTAGGGCGCGTCAACGAATGCCAACTCCCGCTGCACCACCTCGGCCAACGCCTCGATCATCCGGGGCATGACGCCGGGGGTCCGGATGCGCATGAGTTCGATGCCAACCTCGTCGGCCTCTTTTTTAGCTGCTACATCGATGTCGTACAGGACCTCAAGGTGGTCGGAGAGGAACTGGACGGGGACGACTAGGGCCGTGCGGTGGCCGGCCTGGCGCAGGGCGGGGAATAACTCCTTGATGTCGGGACGCAGCCATTCCTGGGGGTGTGGCCCGCGCTCTGGTAGGCGAACTGCCACTGGTCGGGCGACAGGTTGGCGCGATGGGCCACGGCATCGGCAGTTTCGCGGAGTTGTTGCAGGTATTCGAGTTCACGGTCTGCGACGACCTTGGGGAGACTGTGGGCGGTCATCAGTATGGCGACGTCATCGCGTTCTGCTGGAGGTACGGAGTCCAGAGCTTGGGATACGCGAAGGGCGAGAGCATCAATGAAGGCGGGGAGGGTGTGCCATGCCCCGGCTACTCGCACCGTCAGACCGGGAGCAACGGCCTCTCGCGCTTCGTCCAAGGCTCGGTGGTAGCCACCCATGATGTAAGGGGAGTACTGGGGCGAGAGGATGATGGCCACGACCTCTTGGACGCCCTTGCTGGCCAGTTGTCGAAGGCCCTCTTCTATGAAGGGCGGGGTATGACGCATGCCGACGCCGACTTTGGCGGGTTGGTGCTGTGACTGGAGCAGGCGCTCCAAGGCGAGGGCTTGGGCCCAAGTGTTGCGGACGAGGGGGGAGCCGCCAGCGAGGCGGTAGCGTCTCTGGAACTCGGCTACCAGTTCCGGGGCGGGTGGGCCTCCCCGGACGCGGGCAAGGTAGGCGGGGACATCCTGGGGAGTGGCGGCAGCCCCGAAGGTCATGAGGAGGACGCCGATGGGGGAATCGGACACGGCTAGCCTTGGGACGCGAGGATTTCGCCGCTTCGCTGGTGTACGTGCTCGACGAGGCGGGCCAGATCGGTCGGATCGGTCTGGGGCAGGACGCCGTGGCCTAGGTTGAACACATGGCCGGGACGGCCAGCGGCGCGGGCCAGGACATCGTCTGCGCCCGACTGGGCCACCTCAAAGGGTGCGAGGAGCATGGTGGGGTCGAGGTTGCCTTGTATGCCGTGATGGTAGCCGATGCGGGCCCACGCCCGGTCCAAGGGCACACGCCAGTCGATGCTCACCATGTCGCAACCGACATCAGCCATGAGTTCCAGCAGGGAGGCGGCCCCGGTGCCGAAATGGATGGAGGGGATGCCCAGCTTGCGCAACTCCTGGAAGATGCGCCGGGCGTAGGGCATGACATATTGCTGGTACTGGTCGGGGCTGAGGACGCCCACCCAGCTATCGAAAAGCTGGACGACTTGCACACCCGACTCGACTTGGCCTCTGACATAGAGAACGATCACATCGGTAATCCGCCCCATGAGGTCGTGCCACACGGCGGGCTGGCCGAACATGAGGCCCTTGGCGTGGGCGTAGTCGCGGGAGGGGCGTCCCTCGATCATGTAGCACGCAAGGGTGAAGGGGGAGCCGGAAAAGCCGACGAGGGCAGCCCGGTCACCGAGTTGCTGCCTGAGCAGCTTGACGGCTTGAAGGACGTAAGGGGTGCCCTCTTCTGGGCCAACGATGCGAATGGCATCGACGGCGCCCTTGGTGCGGATAGGATCGGGGATGATGGGGCCAATCTCAGGCTCGATGTAGAAGGGGACGCCCATGCCTTCCAGGGGCAGCATTATGTCAGCGAACATGACAGCGGCATCGACGCCAAGTTCATCCACCGGCAACAGGGTGACCTTGGCAGCCAACTCCGGCGTCCGCGCTATGGTCAGTATCTCGTGCTTCTCGCGCAGGTCGCGGTACTGGGGGAAGATGCGGCCAGCCTGACGCATGAACCATACGGGGGTGGCGTCGACAGGCTGGCGTTCGCAGGCTGCCAGCATGCGCTGGGCGCCAGTGAGGGTGAGTGTGGTCATTCCAAGCTCCCCGTTACTCTACGCCGTTAGCCCCACGGCGGAGCACCCGGCCCGATAGGGCGCCGGTGTGTTCGCCGTCGTCGATGGCAATCTCGCCATTCACTATGACCGTGGAGACCCCGGTGGCGTATTGGTGGGGGTCGTCGTAGGTGGCGACTTCGGCAACGGTGTCGGGGTTGAAGATGGTGACGTCTGCCCAGTTGCCTTCCTGCAGGGTGCCGCGGTCGATGAGGCGCAGGGCTTCGGCGGAGCCGCCGGTCATCTTGTGGATGGCGGTGTGCAGGGGCAGCAGGCCCATGTCACGGGAGTAGTGGCCGAGGACGCGGACGAAGGTACCGTAGAAGCGGGGATGGGGCTTGCCTTGGCTGGTGACGCCATAGGGGGCAAGGGAGTTGCCGTCGGAGCCGACGAGGATCATGGGAGACTGGAGGATGCGCTGGACGTCCCCCTCCTCCATGGAGGTCACGACGATGCGGGTATGGCCCCGGTCTTCCAGAAGGATGTCGCAGGCGGCGTCAAGTTGGTCGATGCCGCGGGCTTCCGCCACTTGGCCCACGGTCTGACCTGCCAGTTCAGGGGTTTCGGGGCTGATGGCGATGCGGACGGCGTGCCAAGACTCCACCCGTCCAAAGTTGGTGAGGCCGTTCTGGAGGATGTCGCCGCGCATGCGCTCGCGGGACTCGCCGTCGCGTAGCCGCTCCAGCATGGCATCGACGCCACCTGCGTGCACCCAGACGGGGAGCAAGTTGCGCAGGGGGTTGGTGCCAGCGGTATAGGGGTACTGGTCGGCAAAGAGTTGCACGCCACGCTCGCGGGCCTCGGTGATGAGGGAGAGGAGGGAGGACACATCGCCCCAGTTGTCAGTACCCGACAGCTTGAGGTGGGCAATCTGGACTCGAACGCCAGCGGTCTCACCGATGCTGATGGCCTCGCGGACGGCGTCGAATACGTGGTTGGCCTCGTCACGTATGTGCGAGGCGTACGTTCCGCCGTGTCGCTTAAGGACCGCGGCCAGGGCCAGTAGCTCCTCGGTTTGGGCATAGTTGCCTGGGGCAGTGAACAGGCCGGTGGACATGCCTAGGGCACCAGCTTGAAGGCCCTCGTCCAGCAGCGACTCCATGTGGGACATTTCGCTGGCCGTGGGAGAGCGGTCCTCCAAGCCCATGGTCATGAGGCGCAGGGTGCCATGGCCCACCTGCATGACGGTGTTGACCGAAATGTCGGGCCAATTGTCCAAGTAGTCGGAGAACGTGCGGGGGCCATAGTCCAGCCAAGGTGCCCCGGCCCCTAGGTAGTCCTGAAGGGCTTCCGCTTTGCCGGGAAGGACCGGCGCGGTGGAGTAGCCACAATTGCCCACGACTTCGAGGGTAACGCCCTGCCGTATCTTGCTCTCGGCGCGCGGATTCAGTGGAAGAGTGAAATCGGAGTGGGTGTGGATGTCTATGAAGCCGGGACTCACCACCTGACCCGAAGCGTCGATGGTCCTGTGGGCCTCCCGCCCTGAGCAGTCGCCCACGGCAACAATGCGCCCGTCGCTGATGGCAACGTCGCCCTCACGCGCTGGCGTGCCGGTGCCGTCGATTATCTGTCCGCCTCGGATCAGTATGTCATCCATTACAATTACTCCTCGCTTGCTTACTAACCAGTCAGTTCACAAACCCGAACGATTTGGCGGCCAGCCCCGCCACATGGTTGCCGATGGCCAGCGAAGCCGTCGCCCCGGGTGATGGCGCATTCAAGACATGGACCGCCCCTCCGCCTTCCTCAATGTGAAAGTCGTCCAGAAGGCGGCCTGTGCTGTCGACGGCTTGGGCGCGGACGCCACTTCCGCCGGGCTCTACGTCCCTGGAATCTATGGAAGGCATGAGACGCTGCAGGTCTTTGACGAACACCGACTTCATGTAGGAGCGGTGCATCTCGCCGATGCCCACCTTCCAGAAGCGTTTCGTCATCTTCCAGAAGCCGCCATAGGTGAAGGTGTCCCATGTGTCGCCGGGGTTGAACTTAGTCTTGGTATAGCCCTCTCTGGATGTGGCCAGCACGGCGTTGGGGCCTGCTTCGACGATACCGTGTATGGTCCGCGTGAAATGGACCCCCAAGAAGGGCATGGCTGGGTCGGGAACGGGGTAGATCAGGCCTTTGATTTTGTGCCTGCTTTCGGGACGCAATACGTAGTACTCACCGCGGAAAGGGACGATTTTTACGCCCGGGGAGACACCCATCATGCGGGCCACCCGGTCAGCGTGAAGGCCAGCACAGTTGATGATGTGGCGGGTGTTAATGGGCGAGTGGTTGGTGCGCAGGCGGAGCCCGTCGCCAACGCGGTCGATGCCCAACACCCTCGTATCGGTGATGGTGTCGCCGCCTGCTTGGCGGAACTTGTCCCCGTAGGTCTTGGCAACCTGAATGAAGTCGATGATGCCGGTGTTGGGGGAGTGAAGGGCCCGGACGCCTTCTGCGTTGGGCTCGATCTCCCGCAGTTCGCCGGGGCCAAGCATCTCAAGCCCCTCCACGCCGTTCTCATTGCCACGGCGGTGCAGCTCCTCCAGCCGGGGCAACTCCTCCTCACGGGTTGCGAGGATGATTTTGCCGCAGCGGTCATAGGCGATGCCGTTCTCGTCGCAGAAGCGGGTGAGCAGCTTGCCGCCAGTGACGCAGAACTCGGCTTTGCGGGAACCGGGCCGGTAATAGATGCCGGAGTGGATTACTCCGCTGTTGTGACCCGACTGATGAGTGGCGAGTTCCTTCTCTTTGTCTACCACGGCAATGCCACGGCCGGGACAAAGCTGCGTCAGACGCATAGCCGTCGACAGCCCGACGATACCGCCGCCAATGATTACAACGTCATAGTCGGCTGATGCCATGACCGCTCCTTATCGAAACTACCAAGAGTCCGTGGAGTCCTGAGACCATGGGCTAGTGGTGATGAGGTTCTTGCGGGAGGCCGAAGGCCACAGCGATTTCATCACCCCAAGGCGCAGTTACCTGCTGCACGGACAGGGTGTAGTTCTCTCCGGACCGCTCCTGCTGAACGAAGGCTTCCAGCTTATGCAAAGCATCGGCGCCTACGAAGTGGATGCGTCCGCAACAGCACTGCTCGTGGGCAGGCTCGTCCGAGCCTCGCTCGTACCGGGCACGGGGCTTGCATCCGCATTCGCAATCGTACCGCACCTCCGCCACGTCGGGGCGGTTCATGGGCGAGCGTACTACGTAGTCCATTTTCAACCTCTGTGTCGGCAGTTAGGGGCTATCGTATATGGGTTGTGGCTGGGACGCTAGACCCGTAGGCGAACGCCCCTGAGCCTGAGGGAGTTGGTCACCACTGATACAGAACTGAGGGCCATGGCAGCGGCAGCCATCACCGGGTTCAGAAACCCGAAATCGCCTAGGACGTACTGCAAAGGTCCGTCGGGCACCCCACCGCTGCGGAACGCCAGATACAGGACTCCAGCGGCCACGGGTATCAACGCCGTGTTATAGAAGAAGGCCCAGAAGAGGTTCTGACGGATGGTGCGGATGGTGGCGCGTGACAGGGCAATGGCCTCGGGGACTCCGCGAATATCTCCGCGCATAAGGGTGATCTGCGAAGTCTCCATGGCGAGGTCTGTGCCGGTGCCCATGGCAATGGCAACATCGGCTTGGGCCAACGCGGGAGCGTCGTTGATGCCGTCTCCCACCATGGCAACCATGCGGCCTTCATCCTGTAGCTTTCGTACTTCAGCCGCCTTGTCTTGGGGCAGCACCTCGGCAACGACACGATCAATACCTGCCTCGCGGGCAACGGCATCGGCAGTGGGCTTGTTGTCGCCGGTGAGCATCACCACTTCCAGACCGAGGCGCTGGAGGGCGCGTACAGAGTCTTGCGCTTCGGGCTTCAGGGTGTCGGCAACAGCGAGCAATCCGGTGACATGGCCGTCGACGGTCACCCACATAGTGGTCTTGCCTTGGGATGTGAGTGAATCGGCCCTGCTTTCCAAGCCGTTGAGCGCGAGTTCCTGCCGCTTGAGAAGACGCGCATTGCCGAGGGAAACGACTTTGCCCTCGACGTTGGCCTGCACACCATGACCGGGCAGTGCTTGGAAATTTGTGGCCCCGGACGGACGCAGCCCGCGTTCTTCGGCTGCCCTGCGGATGGCTTGTCCCAAGGGGTGCTCGGAGGCGGATTCCGCTGAGGCAGCAAGCCTGAGCATCTCGTCTTCAGCCAAGCCGTCGGAGACCACCACGTCAGTCACTACAGGCTGACCCCTAGTCAGGGTGCCGGTCTTGTCCAGCACCACGGTGCTTACCCTATGGGCACGCTCCAGTGCCTCGGCGTTGCGTATCAGGATGCCCCGCTCCGCACCCCTCCCGGTGCCCACAATGATGGCAGTGGGGGTAGCAAGCCCCAGGGCGCAAGGGCAGGCAATCACCAGAACGGCCACCGCATTGAGGATGGCGACGGTCAGTGCCGGAGAGGGTCCCAATAGCACCCAGACTACCCACGTTACTAGGGCAATGGTCAGGACGGCGGGCACGAAATAGGCAGCCACCACATCGGCGGTACGCTGTATGGGGGCCTTGGACCCTTGGGCCTCCTGCACCAGCCGTATCACTTGGGACAGGACGGTGTCCGAGCCAACACGGGTGGCACGGAACCGCAGTCCGCCCGTGCCGTTGACCGTTGCGGCATACACGGTATCCCCAGCGTTCTTCTCGACGGGCATGCTCTCGCCCGTAAGCATCGCCTCGTCAATGGAAGACGAACCTTCAATCACCTCACCGTCGACGGGCACCCTCTCTCCCGGCCGCACTACCACCACGTCACCCACCAGCACCTGCTCAATGGGCAACTCCACCTGCTGTCCGTCTCGTACTACAAGCGCGGTCCGAGGCCGCAACCCCATCAGCTTGCGGATGGCCTCTGAGGTGCGCCCCTTGGCGCGGGCCTCCAAGAGGCGTCCCAGCAATATGAGGGCGATGATGATGGCAGATGCATCGAAGTACGTGCCAGTGCTGTGGCCGAAAACGCTGCTGGCATGCAGCCACTGGGCTTGAGCGAAGAATCCCTCGAAGAAAGTGGCGGCCGTACTGTAGAAATAGGCGACGCTGGTGCCTACGGCCACCAGGGTATTCATATTGGCAGTGCGATGCTTCAGGGCACCCCATGCGCTCCGGTAGAACACAGCCCCCGCCCAGAACTGTACCGGCGTGGTCATGACCCAGAGGATGATGTTCAACTGGAAGGAGGTGAGCCCCAGCACATGCAGGGGGATGTACATCAGCGTCATGATTACGACGCCCACCGACCCGGCCAAGGCCACCTTGCGTTTCAGGTCACGGATTTCCCGGGTCCTAGCCAGTCGCTCGCTGTCGGCTTCCTGATCGGAGGAATCATCAACGACTCCTTCGACGGCATAGCCGGCATCATCGACCGCTTCCCGCATCTGTGCCACGCCGGTTGCGCCGGACAGGTAATGGACGGTAGCCCGTTCAGTGGCAAGGTTGACCGCAGTGGATACCACCCCGGGGACCTCGTTGAGAGCTTCTTCCACGTAGCCGACGCAGGATGCGCAGGTCATTCCGCCCACGTTCAGGGTCACGGTGTCCACGAGCGCACCATAGCCAGCGTCGTCCAAGGCCTCTGCAAGCATGGAGGCGGGCACTGCCACCGGGTCGAGGTCGATGGTGGCCATCTCGCTGGCGAGATTAACGCTGGCCGACTCCACGCCCGGAACTTCGGAGAGGGCCTCCTCCACGTAGCGCACGCAAGAAGCACAGGTCATCCCCTGCACTCCCACAGTCAGGCGGGTTATCTGCTTGCTGGCCATTAGTTGATGCTCCAAGGCAGCCCCGGTGCTGTCACCCTCTGTTTGCGCGCCCAGCAGAGGCTTTCCACCTACACTATGCGCTTGTAACAAACCCGTTGCAAGCGTTCAAGAGGCGCGGGCGCGCCGCATACGATTAGCATTGCGCCACGCCAAGAAGAGGACGAGCAGGAGGGCTACCGTCAGCCCCGCGAATGCCACCAACCCGGCGAGGCTACGCGGTTGCTCGGCAACCTCCAACTCCGTGTCGACCGATCCCTCTCCCAGCGAGCCGGACACTTCGAAGGTGAATGTCCATATCCCTTCTTCCAGCAGTCTCAGCTGTGTGCCATAACTTATGGGCGAAGTATCGGACTTGCGCAGGGTAGCGCGGTCCCGAGACGCGGAGTCCTGCCGCTGGGTACGCACTACCACTCTAACGTCCGCCGCAGGTTGCCCGGTTTCGGGCTCCCGCACCGCGGCATGGATATTGAGGAGACCTTGAGTAGGTGGATAGGGAATAACCCGGATGACCGCATCGTAAGGGCCTATGCGACCTTCATATATGGTGGGGCTGGGGGTCTCCTCCTGGGCGTGCAGCGTTCGAGCAGGAAGATGGGCCGACCAGAAACCCAGCACCAACAACAGCACCGCCATTAGGGAGAGAGGCGCAAGACCCGAACGACGCACTTGGCCGGCTATGATGCCTCCACATGAGAGGCGTGGGTTGCATCCCGGCGGGCCTTGCCGTCGGACGTGAATAGCTCAGGCCAGCGCTCCCGCAGGGCTTGGGCCTCTTCCTGCGACTTGCGTGCCACGCCGGGGAATGTGCGCAGCCTCTCGTAGGGGCGGCACGCGTCGATAATCATGCGGTTGTTGTAATAGCGGCCACCCTCGCCGTCGCCATAGGCCATCGGGTCGAGGGAGGTGCTGCGCATCCGCTTCATCACCTCTACGTCCTCGATCATGTCGGCCCGGGTGTTGAGGGCCCACAGCACCTCGTTGGTATCGGTGGGGTCGATGTCGTCGTCCACCACTATCACCATACGGTTGGCATAGGCCCCCGCGGGACAGCTGGCAGCCTGCATCCCCACCTGTCTGCTATGGCCGGGGTACATCTGCTTGATGGAGACCACGTTGAAGAGCCTACCGCCGCCTGCCTCATGGGACCAGACCCCGGTGATACCGGGGACGCCGGAGCGCTCCAGTTCGTCCCAGATCATGGCTCCCCGCAATGGGCTGCGGAAATAGGTGTTGTCATTGGGAGGCTTGCCCGGCAGGCAGCCCAGCACAATGGGGTTATTGCGATAGCTGATGGAGCGCACACGGATGATGGGCATGTCCCGCTCGCCACCAGCATAGTAGCCGGTCCACTCGCCGAAAGGCCCTTCCGGATGCGCCTCGTCAGGCGGGATCTCGCCTTCAATGACTATTTCCGAGGTCGCGGGCACCGGCAGGCCAGTGTAGGGGGCATTGATAAGCTGCACCGCCTCGCCCCGGATTCCACCCGCGATGTCGTACTCGTTGACGCCATAATCGACTTCCACCCCGCCCATCAGTAGGAGCAAAGGGTCATGGCCAAGGGACACGGCCACGGGGCAAGCCTCGCCCCGGCTCCAGTAGGCCTCGCGGATGATCCGGCCATGCTTACCCGGCGAAATCATGATGCCTGCGGTGGTCGCATCGTGCACCTGCACCCGGTAGCAACCTGCGTTAACCCAGCCCGAGTCCGGGTCGCGGGTAATCACGATGTCGCCCACCCCTATGTAACGACCGCCATCATGCGTGTGCCACAGGGGCGCCGGGAACTTGGTCAGGTCCACCTCATCGCCGGTCATCCGGTTTTCCAGCACCGGCCCGTATTCCACCATCTCTCCGGGTAGCGGCACGATTTCCTTGAGCCGGTCTTTCCATGCCGCCACGAACTCACGACGCCCCAAGTCCACGGGCATATTGAGGCTGAGGGCCACACGGCGCATGGAGGTGAAGACGTTGGCCAGTAACCGGTATCCCTGCGGATACCCCTTGATGTGATCGAAGAGCAGCGCAGGGTTTTCCATGTCCCACTGGTAGAGGTCCACCAATCCGCCCAGTTCCAAGTGCGGATCGGCCCCGTCGACGCGGGTCAACTCGCCCATCGCCTCCGTCTCGCTCATCCATTCCCGCAGGTCCTGTATGGGCATGGCTCCTCCTCTCAGCAGGCCGGGCTAAACAGGGGCAGGGTTGCCGGTGCGAGCCCTAGAGCCCTGCCACCAGCAGTTTGTGGCAGAAGCGGGCGGTGTCATGCAGTTCGTCCAGCTTTACGTACTCTCGGGTCGTGTGCATTTCGTTGGTTGCCATGCCGACCACCAAGGCGTCGATCCCCCGCTCCAAAAACACGTTGCCGTCCGTGCCGCCGCCCGAAGGACTGATGTTGGCAGCCACCCCCAAGTCCTGCAACACATGGTTCACCATGGTGACCATACGCCCGTCAGGGTCGATATGGTACATGCGGAACAGGACATCCAGCTCCTCATAGATGGAAGCCTCCTGGTACTTCTCGCGCGCCGCCTGCAGCACCTGCAGCACCTGCAAGCGGGTCAACTCAAGGGTCTCGGTGTTGCGACTGCGAAATTCCCCCGAGAAGGTCACGTCCTCAGGAACGGCATTGCGCACCGAGCCGCCTGAAATGGTGCCCACGTTGATGGTGGTCTCCTCGTCCAGCCTTCCCTGCGGCAACTGGGAGATGATGTCCGAGGCTATGCGGATGGCCGAGAGACCCTTCTCCGGCTCTACGCCGGCATGGGCCGCACGGCCCTTCACCTTCACGTCGAAGCTGATGTAAGTGGGGCTGCTCGATGTGATGGTGCCAACCGGCCCGTTGCCGTCAAACACCACCGCCTCCTCACCCTTGAGTATGCCGTAATCCAGATACTGTGCTCCCACCAGCCCAATCTCTTCGCCACGCGTAAACACAGCCTGTATCGGCCGTCGGCTCGCTCCCTCATCCTTGATGGACTGCAGTCCCTCCAATATGGCAGCCACCCCCGCCTTGCAGTCTCCACCCAGAATGGTCGTGCCATCTGAAACAATCCGGTCTTCCTCAATGCGGGGCTTGATTCCGCGCCCCGGCTCCACGGTATCCATGTGGGCCGACAGGATAAGCGGGTTCTCGCCCTCTTCCGACGCAATCACATTGCCGTGGGAATCGCGCTGCACCCGCAGCCCCAAGGCGGTGAGCTTTTGAGTGAGGTACTGGGCAACGGCCTCCTCCTCGCCGGAAGGGCTGTCTATGCGCACCAGTTCACAGAAGGTTTTGACCAGTCGGTCTCGCTCAATCATCGGGCTCTCCTGTCTCGATAGTCCCCACGGGATGCTTGTTCACGTCCCCACCTTCAGTGGCGAAACGAGTTTTCGCAGCGACGCCAGCGTGGAAAGCGCCGTCATCATCCCCGTCTTGGGATTGCTGGCCGAGGGGACGTTCTGGATCTTCATCTGGATGATGCCGAAGTCCCCCGTCACCACGATTTCATGAGTGTTATGCACCACCGCCGGGTCGGCCACGATCCGCACCTTGGTCTCATGCGGCCCCAAGCCCGCCATGGACACCGCAGCGGACACATTGATGTTGGCGGGAAAGAGGCGGCACGCCTCAAGCGCAGGCCCCTCATACAGCGTGGCAGGCTCCGTCAGCGCGTCCAAGTCAACGGGACTCCCCACCATCCCAGGCGTGTCCTTGAACCCTTCCGGCGGCTTGGTGCTAATCATGGTCAGCGATTCAATGTTCCCCATGGCCGCCCCCATGATGCCGTCGAGGCACGCAATAGCCCCCGACGGAGCATAGATGCTGGCCCCGTTCTCCGCGGCAAGAGTCAGCAAGTCCTCCCGGTCCAGCAAGGCCCCGCAACTCAGCACCATCAGGTCCTTGCCGTACCTGAGCGTGGCCTGCGCAATGGGGTCCACCGAGTCCTGGCTCGCCGCCTCAATAACCAAGTCCACCAGTGGGGGCACTTCCTCCATCGGCACCACCGGAGGAGGGGCCTCCAGCGACTTTGCGAACTCCATGGCCCGCCCGATGTTGCGGCTGGATAGGGCCCCCAACTCGACCCCCGACACTTCGCCGGAGTCCAAGCCCGTCGCAACGCGGCGGCCAATGGTGCCCATCCCGATGATTCCTACCTTCATGTACGCCTCCAAGGAAGGCTTGCTGCCCTTGCGGACTTGCCCGCCGCGATGCAAATGGCATCAATGCCACGGGACTTTCGCCCTCGGACGACACCCGATCTTGGACGACCGCTGGGGCAGCGTATGCGAAGGGGAGGGCTACTCAACGCGCCCTCCCCTTCCAGCAGTACCTACGCCTTTACGTGCTCGTCGAACCAAGCAATGGTCTTGCCCCACGCATCGCGTGCCGACTCGGGCCGGTAGCTGCCACGGGCATTGCAGTGGAAGCCGTGACCGCACCCCGGGTACATGTGGAACGAGTACGTCTTGCCTGCCGCCTCCATCGCGGCCTCTATCTGGTCCACATCGGCAGGCGTCGGGTTCTGGTCCTCCTCACCGAACAGCCCCAATACCGGGCAGTTGATGTTCCCCACTTGGTCAATGGGAGGAGCCCCGTCGCCGAGTGCAGCAAGTATCCGCCCGCCATAGAACACGGACGCGGCCTTGAGTTCGGGAACGGTGCACGCAGCCAAGAAGGAGACGCGGCCGCCAAAGCAGAAGCCGACAATCCCGATGCGGTCCGGGTCAACATAGGGCTGCTGCCGCAGCCAAGCCACGGCGGCCTTTACGTCGGCCACAATCCCGGCGTCGGTGCAGGCCCCCATCCGGGCGAATGCGGTCTCCATCTCCTCGTGCATGCCGATGACGCCCTTGCCCTCGCGGTGGAACATGGAGGGAGCCAGTCCCACATAACCCTGCGCTGGCAGCCGGTCCGTAACATACTGGATGTGAGAGTTCACGCCCCACACCTCTTGAATGACGATGATTGCCGGATGCCTCTCGTCATCGTTGGGCCTGGTCAGGTAGCTATCCATGGCCTGGCCGTCTACAGGTATATCAACCCAACTGTTAGGCATAACAGTCCTCCGTTTTGAATCTGCGGCGCATAGCGCCTGCCGTCGCCCATTCTAGCATGAGAAGGGGAATTCGCGAGTGGCCGGGGGTCAGTCGTTGCTCAGCCGACCAGCTTCGGAATGAGCGAAAGGAACACGCCAGCCACAACCGCCGAGCCGATGACGCCAGCCACGTTGGGGCCCATGGCATAGGGCAGGATGAAGCTGTTGGGGTTCGTCTCTTGCGCCACCACATGCGAAAGGCGGGCCGCCATGGGCACCGCCGACACCCCAGCCGACCCGATGAGCGGGTTCACCTTCTCCTTGAGAAAGAGGTTCATCCCCTTGGCGAACAGTATTCCCCCCGCCGTGCTGAACGAGAACGCCACAAGCCCCAGACCAAGGATGCGCAGCGTGTCCCAGTTCATTACTTGGTCGGCCTGCAATTGAGTGCCTACGGTGACCATCAGGAAAATCGTCGTGATGTTCAGAAGCTCGTTGGAAGCCGTCTCCATCAAGCGGGGCACCACTCCGCTCTCCCGGAACAGGTTCCCTATCATGAACATGGCGATCAGCGGGGCCGAATCCGGCACCACCAAAATTATCAGCGTCATGGCCGCCGCCGGGAACATCAGCTTCTCCAGACGGGAGACCTCGCGCGGAGGCTTCATCTCCCGTCCACGTTCCGCCCTCGTCGTGAGCAGTTTCATGATCGGCGGCTGGATGAACACCACGGCAGCCATATAGCTGTAGGCAATGACCCCGATGGTGCCCAGAAGCTCAGGGGCCAACTGGGCCGACGCAAAGATCGTAGTTGGCCCGTCCGCCCCGCCGATAATGCCAATGGCTGCGGCTTCCGTCATGTCGAACTGGGCGAACAGCGCCCCCCAGAAGGCGAAGAACACACCCACTTGGGCTGCTGCCCCCAACAGCATGGTCTTGGGGTCTGCAATCATGGGGCCGAAATCGGTCATTGCCCCCAGTCCAAGGAAAATCAGGGGCGGAAGTATGCTCCAGAAAGAAAGACCATAGTGGAACACGACTCCGAACATGCCCGACGACTGGACTTCATCGGAACCGGGGATGAAGTCGGGAAGGCCAGTCAGGGGCAGGTTGCCCAGCAGGATACCTAGACCCAGGGGCAGCAGGACATAGGGCTCCCTGGCTTTGACGATGGCGACATAGATGAACCCGATGCCGACCAGCAGCAGCAGTCCGTTGCCCCACGTGAGGTTGCCGAGGCCCGAGTGCTGAAAAAGCTCCGAGATGGTTTCCAAGCGCACCTAGTCCAAGGGGGACTTCACCCGCGGAGGTGTCAGGAAAGGCATCAGAATTGCCGGCGCACGGGACGGCTGGAGCGGCCTGCCATGATATCGCGCCGGCCTTGCACAGCCCACCTTGCGGACGTGGAGGAGATGGTTGTGGGCGGCCTCCCTCCGGTGGTGGGGGCCGTCCGGCCCAGCCGCGCAGCGACTATGGAAGCTGCAATCATTGCAGCCATCTCCAACTCATCTTCTCGTGGGGGGTCCAGCTCAGGCACTTCCACGCCCAAGCGGGTGGCCCTAGCCACCCTCCAGCGGAGCACCCAACCCATTACCCACGTCAGACCCGTCAGCAGCACCAGTACGAGGAAGGCCAAGCCTGCCCCGCCGGCAGTCATCACCAAAGCGTTCCCGGTATCGAAGTCCAGAATAGTCCCTCACCACCCAGAATAGTGCCTGACCGATTGGATATATCCGCACACCAAGCGGCCATACAGGCAGACCATAGGAGCATGGCCGCACGCTACGGGTCTGGCAATCATAGCATGTCTTCCCACCGCCTTCTCCCAAAACAGACAGGAGCGCCTCAGGCATCGCCCATGCAGTCCCCTTAAGATGCGGATTCATGGTTTCCCTCTCATCGGATTGCTGTCAAATTTACGAATTGCGTTACGGATGCGGGAAGCACCTGTTATCATTAGCTGGGATCTCACGGTCTCACATTTAACCCAGAAGGGGGGCGATCATCGAGAGGCGAATCGAAGTCGGGGGCGACAGTCAGGGGCCACACACCTTGGACGTAGCCGCCACCCGGGAGCAGCAGGCTGGGCCTGGGTCTGAAGACTCCCTGTCTTCGGCCGAACTGCGTACCGTTGACTTGAGCGTCCATTACGGCACGTTTCAAGCCTTGAGCAAGATCACCATGGAAGTGCACGAGCGGGAGGTCACGGCCATCATCGGACCGTCGGGTTCCGGGAAGAGCACCCTGCTACGCGTGTTCAACCGCATGAACGACCTCATACCCGGCGTCCGTACCGAGGGCAAAGTCCTCTTCAAGAACGAAGACATCTACGCCTCAGGAGTGGACCCAACCGAGACCCGGTTCCGCATCGGCATGGTATTCCAGCGACCAAACCCCTTCCCCAAGTCCATCTTCGACAACGTGGCTTTCGGGCCACGCATCAACGGCTATACAGGCCAACTCGCCGATCTCGTGGAGTGGGCCCTGCAGCAGGCAGCCCTCTGGGACGAGGTGAAAGACCGTTTGAGGCATCCCGGTCTTGCCCTGTCCGGCGGTCAGCAGCAACGCCTCTGCATCGCACGCGCCTTGGCAGTACAGCCGGAAGTCATACTGATGGACGAGCCCTGCTCCGCCCTCGATCCCATCGCCACCCTTGCCATTGAAGAGTTGATGCGCAACTTGGCCCAGGACTACACCATCGTCATCGTCACCCACAACATGCAGCAGGCTGCCCGGGTATCCGACCAGACTGCCTTCCTCCATATGAACGAGAGCCGTGCCGGTTTTCTGGTGGAACAGGGCCGCACCAGGCAACTGTTCACTAACCCCAAGGACGAACGCACCGAGGCTTACATCACTGGCCGCTTCGGCTAATTGAGGCCCTACGGCTGACGAGGCTCTACGGCTGACAAGAAAGGTGGAATATGGCAGAGAGGGCAGCGCCACGAGCCGATTTGGATCGCCGCCTGCGTGACCTCGAGCAGGACCTCGTCGACTTAGGTCGTATGGTGGAAAAAGCAATCGCAAGGTCACTGCACGCTCTGGCCGAGAGAGACTTGGAAGAGTCCCGGCAGGTAATTGCTGAAGACGACTACATCGATGCCAAGCGGTTCGAGATTGAAGACCAGTGCATCGACATCATCGCTACCCACCAGCCGGTAGCCCGCGACCTACGCTTGATTACGGCCATCCTCCACATCGACAGCGAACTGGAGAGGATAGGCGATTACGCCGAAGGCATCGCCAGAATCAGCGTGATGATGGGTGAGGAGCCACCCCTGAAGCCCCTGATCGACATCCCCCGAATGGGTGAGAAGGCCTCCAGCATGGTGAGGCGCAGTCTCGAAGCTCTGGTGAACCGCGATACCGTGAGCGCCCTTCAAATAGGCACCGATGACGACGAAATCGATGCCCTTTACAACCAGATATACCACGAGTTGATACTCTTCATGCTCCGGGACCCCCAGAGCATCCAGCGGGCAACCTACCTGCTATGGGTATCCCACGACTTGGAGAGGGTGGCAGACCGCGCCACCAACATCGCGGAGCGGGTCCTATACCTGGTCACCGGCAGGATGGCCGAGGTCAACATCCACAAGCATAAGGGCCAATAGCACCGTATGTATGCTTTGGTACTGTCAGGAGGTCGTGGTGAGAGGCTCAGGCCCCTCACCGACAACCTGCCCAAACCCATGGTCCCCGTGCAGGGCAAGCCCATCCTCCAGCGACAAGCCGAATGGCTGGCCGCAGCCGGAGTGACCGATATCGTCTTCCTAGCCGGATACTGCTGGCAGGCGATTCAGGACCACTTTCAGGACGGCGCAGCCCACGGCTTCAGGGCTCACTACAGCATCGAAGACTCGCCCTTGGGTAGGGGCGGGGCCATTCGCCAGGGCCTGTCCAGCATCCCCGGTGGCGACGAGCCTCTCATCGTTACCAACGGCGACATAGTCACCGACCTCCCCTTGACCAGCCTCCTCAGCAGCTACCGGCAGACAGCAGCCGCCAACCCCCAGCACATGGCAACCATCACCGTGGTCCCCTTCCGCAGCCCCTACGGCGTCGTCGACCTCAACGATGCAGACGGCGTGACGGGATTCCGCGAAAAGATCGAATTGCCCTACTGGATAAATGCGGGCATCTACGTCATGCGCCGTGACATCGAGCCTCTTCTGCCCGCCTTGGGCGACCACGAAACCGAAACCTTCCCCGCACTTGCGGAACAGGGCCAACTCTCAGCCCTCCGCTACCGTGGCTACTGGAGCAGCGTCGACTCCTTCAAGGACCTCCGCGAAGCGGAGGAGCACATCAAGGCAACCTCTGCTTAGTCCAGCCTCGCCCTAGCTGCTGAAGACCGGCATCACCTCCCGCGCGAACATCTCCACGGTTTCCCCGATGATCGACGCATCCCGGCTGTTGGTGGCCAGCAGAATCTCACCCACCCCAACCTCCTCATACGCCCGCACCTGCTCCACCACCTCCCCAAAAGTGCCCGACAAGGCTGGACGGGGATGACGTGGTGCAGTGCGCGGGCCGCCCAGTGAAGGGAAGTCCAAGTCAAGGCGCACCGACATCCCAATGCCCTCAGCGTCCCGCCCCAAGAGCCGCGCCTGTTCTCGCAGGTACTCCATCCCCGCCCGCAAGTCCTCAGCCCCGATGGACGTCGGATGCCACACATCGGCCTCCCGCGCCGCCCGGCGTATCGCAGGACGGCTGTCCCCACCCACATATATCGGCGGGTGTGGCTTCTGCAACGGCTTGGGCGAGAACACCATCCCGGAGAAGTCGTAATGCTCGCCATGAAACTCAGGAAGCTCCTCGGCCCACAACGCCTTCATCGCTCGGATGGACTCATCGGTCACCGCCCCGCGCTGCTCGAAATCAGCCCCCAAGGCTTCAAACTCCTCCCTGATGACACCCGCCCCGATGCCCACCGACAAGCGCCCGCCAGAAAACACATCGAGGGTGGCAAGCCGTTTGGCGAGGGTCACCGGGTGGTGGTACGGCAGCACCAGAACCGAGGTGCCCAGCCGCACCCGGTTGGTCACGGCAGCCAAGTAAGTCAGAGACAGCAGCGAGTCATAGTAGGGCGCATCCCCCAGCCGGGTGCCCACATAGGACACGTTGAACACATGCTCACTCGTCCAGAGGGAGTCGTAACCCAACTCCTCCGCCTTGGTGCCCAAGGCGAACAGTATGCTGCGGTCCTCGATGCCCCAGCTATTGGGGAAAGTGACTCCGAACTTCATAGACCCTCCACTTCAGTCGAGCACAAAGCCAGAGCATAGCATGGCCAGCCGACCATTCATTTTCCGTTCGCCCCATCCCCGCCGACCTCAACCCGACCGCCACGCACCGCAACTGACCCCTGTCACTCCACTCCTTGCCAATCTCTCCGAACTAATGTACCATATCCCCATGATGATGAACGTGCCGAACATATCCCTCGGCAACCCCCCAACCCGCTCCCCGTTCGCCCTGAGTGTGGTCGAAGGGCCTGTCCTGGGCCGAGTCGAAGGGCCCAAATCGCCCCCCCAAACGACCCCGTCAAAAATGTCACAGTGTGGCATCCCGCCCAGATACGAAAATGTCACAAATGTCACAATTCTGTGGAACCTGTGACATCCCCAGATACGAAAAAATGTCACACCATTTCCGTATCTGGCCAGCTAGGAAAATGTCACAAATGTCACAATTCTCAGATACGAAAAAAATATTTTAGCTATAAACCGTGTGACATTGTGACATCTCCCAGCCCGCGGTTGCCCCCCCGAAAACGCGCGTGCTATACTCCCTTCCAATAGCATCTCGTGTATCTGGCCGCAATCGCGGTCAAGCGAGTACGATCTCACGACCTCTCACTGAAATAAGGGAAGGCAGGTTACATGCTACAAACGGCAGAGCGCCCTCCACAGCAGCGCGAGCCCATCACCATGAAGGCGTTGCTCGAGGCTGGCGTACACTTCGGTCACCAGACCCGGCGTTGGAACCCCCGCATGAAGCGGTACATCTTCACCCAGCGCAACGGCATCCACATCATCGACCTTCAGCAGACCTTGGTCATGCTCAACGAGGCCTGCAAGGCCGTCACCCAGTTGGTAGCCGACGGCGGCGACATCATCTTCGTGGGCACCAAGCGACAGGCCCAGGATGCCATGCAGCAGGAAGCCAGCCGCTGTGGCATGCCTTACGTCAACCAGCGATGGCTGGGCGGCTCCCTCACCAACTTCGAGGTCATCCACTCACGGGTCATGTACCTCCGCGACTTGGAGGAGAAGAAGGAGAAGGGCTATTTCCGCAGGTTGCCCCGCAAAGAGGCCCTGAAACTCGACGAGACCCTCAACAAGCTCCACCGCTACTATGATGGCCTGAAGGAAATGGACAAGGTCCCCGAGGCCATGTTCGTAGTCGACTTGGGCATGGAAAAGAATTGCGTGGCCGAAGCCCGGCGCACCGGCGTCTCCATCGTGGGCCTCGTCGACACCGATTGCGACCCCATGCTCGTCGACCACGCCATCCCCGGCAACGATGACGCCATACGCTCCATCCGCTTGATGGCTGGTCGCATCGCCGACGCGGTCATCGAGGGCAAGCGGCAGCGCGAAGCGATGATGGTCGAAGAGGGCGAGGGCGAAGAACCCGAGGAGATGGAAGTAGAGTTCGAGCCAAGGGCCATCTACGACGCTGAGGCCGCAGCCTTGGCGGAACTGGCAGCCCAAGAGGATACCGGCGAGGAGCCGGACGACGACCCCTCGATAAACGAAACGGAACCCAATTAAACGGCCCTGATAAATGGCCCGATGAGCGGCCTGAGAAGCGGCCCTGATTAGCGGAAGGTTGCATTGGAAGTAACAACTGACATGGTTCGAGCCCTGCGCGAGCAGACCGGCGCGGGCGTCATGGACTGCAAGAGAGCCTTGGAGGAAACCCAAGGGAACACCCAGAAGGCCGAGGAACTGCTGCGAGAAAAGGGCCTAGCGGACGCCATGAAGAAGACCCAGCGGGACACCCGCGAGGGCTTGGTCGAAGCCTACATCCACAGTGGCGGACGCTTGGGCGCAGTCCTGGAGCTTAACTGCGAGACCGACTTCGTTGCCCGCACGGACGACTTCAGGCAATTGGCCCACGACCTGGCCATGCAGGTAGCTGCCATGGCCCCTCTCTACCCCGACTTGGAAGCGGTTGAAGGAGAAGTCCAAGGCCCGCCCGAGGTCGTCTCCCTCATGCACCAGCCTTTCATCAAAGACCCCTCCAGCACCGTGCGGGAGGTGGTTCAGAACATGATGGCCAAGGTGGGCGAGAATATCCGTGTACGGCGGTTCACTAGGTACGCCATAGGCGACTGACACCGGCACTAACGACCGACCCTACTGAGACCGACAGTACCGAGGGGGGAAGGGCCCGCTGTGGCAACAGGCGTTTTCCGACGAGTGCTCCTCAAGCTCAGCGGCCAGTCGTTGCAGGGCAAGGAAGGCTATGGCATAGACGTCCCTTCCGTTCAGTACGTCGCCAGTGAAGTCTTCTCCGCCACCCGCATGGGAATTGAGGTCGGCATCGTTGTCGGCGGCGGGAACATCTGGCGCGGCAGCGTCGCCGCACGATACGGCATGGAGCGTGGCACCGCCGACTACGCCGGCATGCTCGCCACCATCATCAACGCCCTCTCCCTCCAAGACTCCTTGGAGAAGTTGGGTCTGGACGTGCGCACCCAGACTGCCCTGCCGGTACAATCCGTGGCCGAGCCTTACATCCGGCGCCGTGCCCTACGCCACTTGGAAAAGGGCCGCCTCGTGGTCTTCGCCGCCGGCACCGGGCACCCCTATATGACCACCGACACTGCCGCTGCCCTGCGGGCAGTGGAAATCGGCGCCGAGGTCCTCCTCATGGCCAAGAACAACGTGGACGGGGTGTACGATAGCGACCCCAACACCAACCCGGAAGCCATGCGCTTCTCGTCCCTTGACTACATGGAAGCCATCAACAAACGCTTGAACGTTATGGACAGCACAGCCCTGTCCATGTGTATGGACAATAACCTGCCCCTCATAGTCTTCGACCTGTTCCAGCCGGGAAATCTGGCAAGGATTCTGCAGGGAGAGTCTGTGGGCACAATCATATCGGGGGAAAAGCAGCGAGATGTCGTCCCAACGAGATGAAGAAGCCACAGTTGACAACGTACTTTCCGATGCCGATTCACGAATGACCAAGGCAGTGGAGTTCCTCAGCCGGGACGTGGGCACCCTCCGCACCGGCCGGGCCACCACCTCGCTGGTGGAAGGCGTCATGGTGGACTATTACGGCACCCCCACTCCCCTTAACCAGCTTGCCACCATCACCGTCCCCGAAGCCCGCTTGATTGTTGTACAGCCTTACGACCGGCAGGCCATGCAGAGCATCGAGAAAGGGCTGCAGCGGTCCGACACGGGGCTCAACCCCTCCAGCGATGGTACGGTGATTCGTCTTGCCGTGCCTCCTCTCACCCAAGACCGGCGTAAGGAAATCGTCCGGGTCTTAAAGCGAAAGGTCGAGGATTCCAAGGTGGCAGTCCGCAACGTCCGCCGCGATGCCTTGGAGCGCCTGCGGTCCATGGAAAAGGATAAGTCCCTGTCTCAAGACGAGAACCGCCGCGCCCAAGAACGCCTGCAAAAGGCCACCGATGCCCACATCGGGGAACTGGACAAGGTGTCCTCCGTCAAAGAGGCGGAGATCATGCAGGTCTAAAGGTGGACCAAACGGCCCACCCACCTGAAGAAACCCCCATTGACCACGTTAGGGTGCCGGTGCATGTCGCCATTGTCATGGACGGCAATGGACGCTGGGCTGAGCAGCGGGGCCTCCCCCGCCTCATGGGACACCGCGTCGGCGTGGACAACATCCGGCCCGTGCTGCAAGCCTTGGCCCAAAACGGGGTCAAATACGTCTCCCTCTATGCCTTCTCCACCGAGAACTGGAACAGGCCATCTATCGAGGTGGAAGGACTCATGGGCATCCTGCGCGAGTCCATAGAGCAGGAGGCCAGAGCCTTGCACGAGCAGGACGTGCGCATCCTGCACCTTGGCCGCTTGGACCGGCTTTCTCCCGAACTGAACAAGTCCATCATTGATGCCCAGGAGCTTACCCGCCACAACAAGGGTGTTACTCTCAGCGTAGCTTTCGACTATGGCGGGCGCGCCGAGATCGTCGAAGCATTGAAGAACATCATGCGGGACGGCCTTTCGCCTGAGCATCTGGACGAGGAGTGCGTAGCCCGCTACCTCTATACCTCTCAGTTGCCCGACCCTGACCTGATCATTCGCACCGGAGGTGAACTCCGGTTGAGCAACTTCTTCCTGTGGCAGGCCGCCTACTCCGAGTACTATCCAACACCCACCCTGTGGCCCGACTTGGGCCCGGAAGAAGTAGCCAAGGCATTGGAGGACTACAGCGGCCGCCAGAGGCGCTTCGGAAACATTCGCAACGGGGCCTGAGTTTTGGCCCGGCGCATAGCCACGGCCACCATCGGCCTCCCCATCCTGCTCGCCTTGGTATGGGCTGGCTCCTACTACCTCACCGTCGGTGTCGCCCTTGCTGCCGCACTGGCTTGGGTGGAATACCACCGCATGTTCGCCCCGGAGGGCGAGCGCATAGCCTTGGCCTACGGAGCTCTCTGGGCCGTGGCCCTCGTCGCTGGTGCGCACCTAGCGTCATTGTGGGACGTTGCAGGCCTGCCGCTGCCCCTCTACCTCGCCTTGGGCGGCGGTGCGGTTGGAGCCGGGTTATGGACGTTGTGGAAACCTTCGCACTTGGCAGCGCACGTGCGGCTCGCCTTTGGACCAGTGTATGCCGCTTTCCTAGTGGCCCACGCCGTGGCCCTGAGGGAAGCCCCTGAACTGCCCGGACTTGAATGGCTGCTGTTCGCCCTGTTGACCACCTTTGCCACCGACACCGGTGCCTTCTTTGTCGGGCGCGCAATAGGCCGCCGCCGTATGGCCCCAAACATCAGCCCCGGCAAGACATGGGAAGGAGCCGCAGGAGGGTTCCTATCCGCTGTGGGAGCAGGCGCAGGAATAGCCGCGCTATCAACCTTGCAGGGATTTTCGGACCTCCCCTTTTGGCCTGCTGTCGCCGTCGCAGCAGGCGTGGGGGTTGTGGGACAAGTGGGAGACCTGTTGGAATCCCGACTGAAGAGGTCCGCGGGGGCCAAGGACGCAGGTAGCCTACTGCCGGGCCATGGAGGCCTGTTAGACCGCCTTGATTCGCTTGTTTTGACAATACCCCTCGTCTATTATCAAGCTATACTGGGTGTGGTGTAGGGACATGAAGAAGCTAGTTGTACTGGGTTCGACAGGTTCGATAGGTCGACAGACCCTCGATATCGCGCGGGCCTTCCCCGACGTATTCCAAGTCGTCGGCTTGGCCGCAGGCAACAACGTGGGGCTGCTCCAGACCCAGATTCAAGAGTTCAACCCGGAGATGGTCTACTGCGCCAGCGGCCAGCAACTCCAGCTACCTGCCGGTGCCCAATGGGTCTCCATGGAGGAGATGACCTCTCGCGACGATGTGGACTTGGTGATGGCCGCGACCATCGGTACCGCAGGCCTGCTGCCAACCTTCCGGGCCTTGGAATGCGGCAAGCCCGTGGCCTTGGCCAACAAAGAGGTCATCGTCATGGCTGGCGAACTGCTCAAGGCAACCGAAAAGCGCTACGGCGGAGCGATTCTGCCCGTGGACAGCGAGCCCAGCGCCATCTGGCAGTGCATGCAGGGGGAACCCAGCGCTCTCAAGCGCATCATCATCACCGCCTCCGGAGGCCCATTCCGCACCACCGATGTCTCCGAATTAGAGTCGGTGACCCCGGAGCAGGCCCTGAAGCACCCGACGTGGCAGATGGGACGCAAGATTACTGTTGACTCCGCCACGCTGACCAACAAGGCTTTTGAGGTCATCGAGTCCCGCTGGCTCTTCGGTCTACCCTTCGACAAGATCGAGGTAGTGGTGCATCCCCAGAGCGTGGTGCACTCCATGATTGAACTGGAAGACAACTCCATCAAGGCACAGATGGGCCCGCCTGACATGCGCCTGCCCATCCAGTACTCCATGTTCCATCCCGACCGGATGCCCAACGACCTCATCCCACGTTTGGACATCGCCAACCCCTACAACCTCACATTCCAGCCGCTCGAACTGGAGCGCTATCCCTGCTTCAGCCTAGCCTTGGATGCAGGCAAGAGCGGTGGCACCTACCCCGCAGCCTTGAGTGCTGCCGATGAGGTAGCCGTAAGTCTCTTCCTAGACCGCAAGATCGGCTACATGGACATCGGCCGGGTCATGGAAGGGGTGCTCGACGATCACGATGCCTCATACAACGCCGACTTGGAAGAACTGGTCCAAGTAGACCAATGGGCCCGCACTCGCGCCACCGAAATAGCCCAAACACTGGCTTAATGAGCGTGCTCAGATGCGAGTAAAGAGATCCATGTTGACGGCGGAAGAACTCCTCTGCCTCCCCGACAACGGCCTCCGTCAAGAGCTCGTGGAAGGGGAGCTATACGAGATGCCACCTGCTGGCGCCGAGCATGGCAATGTAGCAATGACCATTGGGGCCTTTATCATGTCCCACGTGAGGGCAAACCAGCTTGGACGCGCCTTCGCAGCTGAAACCGGCTTTATCCTAGCCCGGAGCCCGGACACCGTGCGTGCCCCTGACGCCTCTTTCTTATCCAATGACAGGCTGCCGATCGGCGAGTTGCCACGAGGTTACCTAGAACTGGCCCCCGACCTCGCCGTCGAAGTAACTTCCCCCAGCGATTCCGCCCGGGAAGTCCAGGAAAAGACCGACTCCTGGCTGGCAGCAGGCGCGTCTGAAGTCTGGGTCGTCTCCCCACGGCAGCGCACAGTGACAGTCCACCGCATCGGTCAGCCACCAACGGTTATCGACGAGCACGGCACCCTGACCGGTGGAGACCTGCTCCCCGGATTCACCGTCTCCGTCGCCGAGCTATTTGCCTAGTGCCGTCCTTTGCCTGAAGTGACTCCATCATGACCACAGTCCTCATTGCCATCGCCGCCTTCATCCCCGTCTTGGGAGTCTTGGTAGTCATACATGAACTGGGCCACTACTGGACTGCCCGGGCCTTCGGTATCAAGGTCCTCGAGTTCGGCTTCGGCTACCCTCCCCGCATCTTCGGCATACGTACGGGCCGCACCCGCGTCCGTACCGATGACGAGACCCGCATCTACAAATATGAAGAAGACACTGACCGCGTGCGTGTCGGCGACTTCGTGAAACTATGGCTCGTGGAGAACGACGACAAGGAACTCGTAGCCCGCACTATCATCGTCTACCGCTCCGGCACTCCCAAGGGCAAGGCCAATAACTGGACCGACCCCAGCAGGGAAGACGACCTCAAGACCGAGGGCATAGTCAGGGCCATCGAGGGCGACACACTCATCGTTGCCGACATGCTCTACTCCATCAACATACTCCCCCTCGGCGGGTTCGTCCGGCTCGCTGGGGAGAACAATCACAAAGTCCCCCGCAGCCTCGCAGCCCAAGGCGTCGGCCCGCGCCTCATCGTCCTTGCCGCCGGTGCCTTCATGAACGCCCTGCTCGCCACAGCCATTCTGACCACTGTCTTCATGCTCCCCCGGGACGTCACCACCGGAGACGTCACAATCACCCGCACCGAGCCCGGCTCCCCCGCAGCCGAGGCCGGAGTCCTCCCCGGCGACGTGGTCACCAACGTCGCCGGCAACAACATCGAGAACAGGACCGATCTGGGCCGTGCCGTCGCCCTCAATCTCGGCGCCACTACCCAGTGGAGCCTCACAAGAGGCGAGCAAGACCTCACGGTGGAACTCACTCCAAGGTTCGCCCCCCTGAGGGCGAGGGAGCGGCCGGGGTGGCCGTGGAAGTCCGCAACGCGACCGTGGAAAGCCGTGCCGACCCGCCATGGCGGGCCCTGCCCGCGTCCTTCGTTGCCACCGGCGAGATGATGGTGTTGGTCAAGAACGAACTTACCAAGTGGACCAAAGGCGGCGATGCTCCCGATCTCGCGGGACCGGTGGGCATAGCCCAAGCCTCCGGAGAAGTCGCCCAGCGGGGCGATATCCGCCTGCTCCTCGCCTTCGCAGGCTTCCTCAGCATGAACCTCGCCATTGTCAACATCCTGCCCATCCCCATGCTCGACGGCGGCCGCATCGTCTTCGTCGCCATCGAATGGCTGCGACGTGGCAAGCGCATCTCCCAGTCCCGCGAGACCTTCGTGCATCTCTTGGGCTTCGCCCTCCTCATCGCCCTCGTAATCGTTATCACCTTTGGCGACCTGATGCGCATAGTCCAAGGCGAAAAGCTCCTCGGGTGACGCTCACTCACACCCTTGATCCAATCCTGCCATGACCCCAATCCTGACGGAAACCCGAAGCACGCCATTGCCGACAGCATGGGTGGACAGGGTAGAATGTGCATCGGAAGCCAAGGCTGCAGACGTGAGACCTGACTCACAACTCCACAGGCACAGGAGCAATGAATATGGCCAGTAGGCGTCCTACAAAGCCACTTATCGTAGGCGGCGTGCAGGTGGGCGGCAGCGCCCCCATCACCGTCCAATCCATGACCAAGACCGACACCCGCGACGTGGACGCCACCGTCGCCCAGATAAAGGGCTTGGAAGAAGTCGGCTGCGACATCGTGCGCTGCGCTGTCCCCGACATGGAGGCGGCCAAAGCCATTCCCCGCATCAAGTCCCAGATCAAGATCCCTCTCGTCGCCGACATCCACTTCCACTACCAGTTGGCCTTGGAGGCCCTGCGTGGCGGCGTAGACTGCCTCCGCCTGAACCCGGGCAACATACGCGACGAAGACCAAGTGAAGCATGTGGTGACCGCTGCCAAGGAGCGCGGCACTCCCATCCGCATCGGCGTCAACTTTGGCAGCCTGCCCCCCGTGGGTGGTATCGGCCAGACCCGTGGCTTCTCCCGCCACCTCGATATGGTGAACAGGCTCCCCAAGCAGGGTCATGCCATCGAGGGCGACTACAGCCTCGTCGATCACATGGTCGCCACTGGCCTGTGGGAAATCGGTATTCTCGAATCCCTCGACTTCGACCTCATCAAGATATCGATGAAAGCCTTCGACGTTCCCACAACCGTCGAGGCCTACCGCCGTCTCTCCACCTTGGTGCCCTACCCCTTCCACCTCGGCATCACCGAAGCAGGCACCGAGCGCTCCGGCTCCATTCGCACCGCCGTGGGCTTGGGCACCCTCCTCTACGAGGGCGTCGGCGACACCATCCGCGTTTCCCTCAGTGCCGACCCCCGCGAGGAGGTGACCGCTGGCTTCGAGATTCTCAAGGCCCTGAATCTCCGCCAGAAGGGCACCACCCTCGTCGCCTGCCCCAGTTGTGGACGGGCCGACGTGGATGTGATCAGCTTGGCCAACACCGTGGACGGCCTTCTCAAGGACATCAATTCCGAGGTCAAGGTCGCCGTCATGGGTTGCGAGGTCAACGGCCCCGGCGAGGCCAAGGACGCCGATGTCGGCATCGCCGCCGGTGCCGGCCGTGCCGTCATCTTTCGCAAGGGCCAGAAGACCCGCGTGGTCAGCGCCGAGGACATGCTGCCCGCCCTCATGGAAGAGGTCCGCGCGGTGGCGGCTGGCGTCGCCAGCGAGCCCTCCTAGCCACCCAAGTTCTGCGCATAACCTTAATAGGGACAGGACGTAGCATTGCGCATCACCCGGCTGGTATCCAAGACCCTGCGCACCGACCCCGCTGAGGCGGAGACGGTCAGCCATCGCCTGATGCTCAGGGCAGGAATGGTCTCGCAAGTCACCGCAGGCGTCTACTCCTACCTCCCCTTGGCATGGCGCGCCCTCCGCAAGGTCGAAAGCATCATCCGCGAGGAAATCGATGCCGCCGGCGGGCAGGAACTGCGCCTTCCCGTGCTCCAGCCCGTCGAACTCTGGGAGCAGACAGGGCGCAGGGACGCCTTTGGCGACAACCTCTTCACCCTCCACGACCGACGCCAGCGGGCCCTCGTCATGGCCCCCACACACGAGGAAGTAATCACCAACGTCGCCCGCGCCAACGTCCAGTCCTATCGCGACCTGCCCCTCATGCTCTACCAGATTCAGACCAAGTTCCGCGACGAACCACGCCCCCGTGCCGGCCTCATACGCGTCCGCGAGTTCGATATGAAGGACGCCTACAGCTTCGATGCCGACGAGGACGGCTTGGATGTCAGCTACCAAGCCATGGCCCAAGCCTACCGCAACATCTACCGCCGCTGCGGCCTCACCGCCCTCATGGCCGAGGCCGACTCCGGTGCCATCGGTGGCAAGGACTCCCACGAGTTCCTGCTCGTGACCCCTTCGGGCGAGGACACCGTCATCACCTGCCCCAAATGCCAGTACGCTGCCAACGCCGAGAAAGCCCGCTGCATCATCCCTCCAGCCACGGAAGACGTCCCCCCACCCACGCCCGGATCCATGGAAGAAGTCTCCACTCCCGGCATCAAGACCATCGCCGCCTTGTGCGACCATCTTGGCATCACCCACGACCGCACCCTCAAAGCCGTCTTCTACGCGGCCGACGACGAGTTGGTCTTCGTCACTATCCGCGGCGACCTCGAGGTCAATGAGGTCAAGCTGAAAAACGCCTTGGACGTCAATGAAGTACGCTTGGCCACCGATGAAGAGGTAGCCGCCGGAAACCTCGTCGCAGGCTCAGCCTCCCCCGTCGGTCTCCAGAAGATCAAAAAAGTCGCCGACCCATCCATCCAGCTTGGCTCCAACTTCGTCGCCGGGGCCAACAAACCCGATGTCCACCTGCGCAACGTCAACTACCCCCGCGACTTCTCCATCGACCTTATGACGGACATCACCCTCGCCCAGCCCGGCCACGGCTGCCCCAACTGCGGCACGCCCATGGAAGCAGCCCGCGGCATTGAGGTGGGTCACATCTTCAAGCTCGGCTCCTTCTTCAGCGAAGCCCTCGGCGCCCAATATCTCGACCAAGCAGGCCAGCTGCGCCCCATGCTCATGGGCTGCTACGGCATCGGCGTGGGCCGTCTCCTCGCAGCCGCTATTGAGCAGAACCACGACGACAAGGGCATCGTCTTCCCCGCCCCTATCGCTCCCTACCAAGTCCATCTAGTGGGCCTCAACCTTAACGACCCCGATGTTGCCATCGCCGCCAACGCCCTGTACCACCAGCTATGGGACCAGGGCATCGAGACTCTATTCGACGACCGTGTCGAGGAGTCGGCAGGCGTCAAGCTCAACGACGCCGACCTCCTGGGCCTGCCAATACGTCTGGTAGTCAGCCCCCGCAACCTCCGTTCCGCCATGGTCGAACTCAGGGGCAGGGCCGACTCCGAGGCCACCATGGTGCCAGCGGACGATGTGGTACAGCAGGTGCGGGACCGCCTCCCCTCTCGTCATTAGACTCGTCAATAGCCCGTTGACGGCCCCAGCAGATCGTTAACAGGAGGCAACGCCATGGCGGGGATATGGCCCGGCAGCACCCAGTGCGGTGCCCTCATCAGTTTCGATGTCGATGGCGTCTCTGCCCTCATACGCCGCAACCCCGACTTCGCCCACTACCCCAGCATGATGTCCATGGCCGAATACGGCCCCTCCATCGCCACTCCCCGCATCCTTGATCTCCTCGACTCCCACGGCATCAAGGGCAGCTTCTACATCCCCGGCTACATCGCCGAGACTCACCCCGACCTGGTGCGGGAGATCGTCCGTCGCGGACACGAGGTCTCCCACCACGGCTACATGCACGAGCCTCCCGCCTCCATGGACGCTGCCGAAGAGGAGCAGGTCCTGGTTCGAGGCATCGAGATTCTCGAGGGCCTGACCGGGTACAAGCCACCCGGGTACCGTTCCCCTAGCTGGGAACTGAGCGAAGTCTCCCTCGACCTCCTGTGTTCCTACGGCTTCTCCTACGACTCAAGCATGATGGGCGACGATGCCCCCTACACCTTGCAGACCTCCAAGGGCAGCATCGTCGAAGTGCCTGTCCACTGGCTGCTCGACGACGCCCCTCACTTCGCTCACGCCCCCGGAGCAGGCCGCCTCGGCCCCATGAAAAACCCCGATGAGGTCTACTCCTCGTGGGCCGCCGAGTTCGAGGGCCTCTACCACTACGGCCGCGCCTTCATCCTCACCATGCATCCCCAGTACATCGGCCGCCCCGGCCGCCTCATGATGCTCGACCGCCTCCTCCACCACATCAAGACCTTCCCCAACGTCACCTTCATGACTGGCGAAGAAATGGCCACCCTCTGGTCCGGCCGCTAGCCCAAGGAAGGATCTCCGCAATGCAAATGCCCACCCCCACCGAACCGCCCGGACTCTGGAATCTCGCCCAATACCACGGCATCTCGCGCCGCAGGTTCCTGTCCCTGCTCGCCCTCGGAGGGGCGGCAGCCGTCCTAGCAGCGTGTGGCGATATGCAGGTGTCCGAGCCCATGCAGTCTCCAGTGCCATCACCTCCGCCTACAGGAACCTCGGGTTCTCCTTGGTTCAAAGACCCAACTCCCTTCATCCAGCACGAAAAGAGCCTTGAGGCCCGCTTGGAGAGGGTGCGCGGCCTCATCACCCCCAACCACCTCTTCTTCGTGCGCAACAACTCCGTGAGCCTCGACCTCAAACCCGCTGACTGGCGCCTCTCAATCGATGGAGACGCCATCCCAACGCCCCTCCAACTCTCTTACGACGACCTGCTCGGGCTCCCCAGCCGCACCGTCGTCTCTTACCTCGAATGTGGCGGCAACCACCGCGCCATGTTCGACCTAGTGCAGGGAAGACCCGCTGAGGGTACCCAGTGGAAGACCGGCGGCGTTGGCAACGCCGAGTGGACCGGCGTTCCGTTGCGGGATGTCCTTGCTCTGGCTGGCTTGACGGACCACGCCGTGAGCCTGCTGCTCGTCGGTTCGGACAACGAGTCGCCCGAACAGGGCTTCCGCCAGGTTCTGCCTGTCGACAAAGCCACGCACCCCGACACCCTTCTCGCCTACGCCATGAACGGCGAACCCCTGCCTCAAGACCACGGATACCCACTCCGCGCCCTAATCCCCGGCTGGGTCGGCAGCTACAGCATAAAGTGGCTCCACCGCATCGAGGTCTCGTCCCAGCAACTCTGGAGCCGGAACAACACCTCCTCATACGTCCTCATCGGCGACGCCTACGCGCCCGAGGGAGAGGCCCTCGGCCAAGTGACGCGGGCACAGGTGCTAAAAAGTGCCATCGCCCTTCCTTGGCCCGCCTTCCTCGGCCTTGGACGCCAACTTGTATCGGGCTATGCCCATTCCCCCTTAGGCCCCATCACACGCGTCCAGTGGAGTGACGACTCCGGGCGTTCTTGGAGTGATGCCGTCGTCCTCCCACCGCAAATCCAGCACTCTTGGGCCCGCTTTGAATTTCAATGGACTGCCCGCTCCGGCGAGCACACCCTCATGACGCGGGCCACCGACTCCGCTGGCAACACCCAACCTGATACGGTCCCCTTCAACCAGAAGGGATATCTCTTCAACCAGCCCCTCCCCCATCCGGTCGTGGTAACCTAACTTGAAGCCACCCCATTCCACCCTGAAAGTACAGCCGTGTTCAGATTCTGGGAAAGCGATGAGGAACGGAGGACGCGGGAACTTGAGGCTCGCCTGAAAGCCTCCGGACTCGTGGACCCTGTCGCACGGTATCGCGCCTTGGCCAAAATGGGGTCGTGCTCAGAGGCCGATGAAGCCCAGCTATCAGCCCTGTTGACCATGGGTGAAGGTTGGGAGCCAATCGAGTGTCCCCATTGCGGGACCACTCCGCACATCGAGGAACTCGCAAGATACCGCCCTTCCTGCGAGGAAATTGGACATCCCGAGCAGATCCAGGGAAGGCACGTGGCGGGCTTGTATCCCATCGAGTGTCCCCTCTGCGGTGAGACCCCCGATTTCGGAACTCCCTTGGGGCGCCGCCCCCAATGGTGGTTCGGCGGGGGAATCTGACACCTGCCCTCCATGACATTTTCACGTTGACAACCATAACTTCTCTCTACGATAAGAACTTATGAGCAGGAAGCGAATTCACCCCTCAGGGCCGCCTCTGCTCCTCCTTTCGGCCCTGACGCTGTCCTCCGGAGATAGGGATCATGCAGAAATGCGGCCACACTCGGCAAGCTGAATCAGGTAAGACCATGCGGCCATTGAGACCACTTTCAGATACGAAAAAATGCTTCTCAGCTACGATTTTGGCCGCACTCAGCTACGATTTTGGCCGCCCTTCAATTGTCAGGATCACTGCCCTCAGATACGCGGATGACGACAAATGCGGCCACCCACTCCAAGCTGATTCAGATACGCACATGCGGCCGTTTAACCGGCCCTCCAGTGCAAAAAGCTCTCCCTCAGCTACGAAAGCGTACCCACTCACCCGCGCGAACGATGACAAATGCGGCCACACCCGGAAAGCTGGCTTAGATACGAAGGTGCGGCCAACAAGACCACTTTCAGTTGCGTCCACGGCTTGAGTCTATTTCATTAACCGCCCCGAATCCGGTTGACACCTTTGCCGGTACTTGGTAGAGTGCTCCGAGTGTCCCCGGCTGGGGAAGCCCCTAGCCGCGGGAGGAGGATTCGGTATGCCCACGGTTAACCAACTTGTCCGAAAGGGCCGCACGCCTCAGCGCACCAAGACCAAGGCACCGGCCCTGCACTGGATACAGACGTCCCTCAAGAACCGCGTGCGGTTCGGTCCCGGTGCTCCTTTGCGCCGCGGCGTCTGTGTGCAGGTTCGCACCATGACCCCCAAGAAGCCCAACTCAGCGTTGCGTAAAATCGCCCGCGTACGCCTGACCAACGGCTTCGAGGTCACTGCCTACATCGGTGGTGAAGGCCACAGCCTGCAGGAACACTCCGTAGTGCTGGTCCGGGGCGGCAGGGTCAAGGACCTGCCCGGCGTGCGCTACCACGTGGTGCGCGGCGCACTGGACTGCGAGGGTGTCAGCTCCCGCCGCAGGGGACGCAGCAAGTACGGAGCAGCCCGGCCTCGCGCATAGCGCAGGCTAGGCAGGATGGTTGAGTAGCAGATATGTCCCGCAGGAGAAGAGCAGAACGTCGCGAGGTCCCACCGGACCCCAAGTACGGCAGTATTGAGGTCAGCCGCTTCATCAATAAGATTATCCTCCGCGGCAAGAAGACCACAGCACAGCGTATCGTCTACGGGGCTATGGAGATGGCCCAAGAGGAATCTCGCCGCGACGCACTGGAAGTCTTCCAGCAGGCATTGAGAAACGCCACTCCTCTCGTCGAGGTCAAGCCTCGGCGCGTCGGCGGCGCCACATATCAGATCCCCACCGAGGTGCGACCAGGAAGGGGCGAAGCCCTGGGCCACCGCTGGATTATTCGGGCGGCCCGGGCTCGTAAAGGCATGCCAATGGTTCGACGGCTTGCTCTTGAGTTCATGGACGCCTCCCGAGGCGAAGGCGCAGCCGTGAAGCGCAGGGAAGACCTGCACCGCATGGCTGAGGCCAACCGCGCCTTCGTGCATTATCGATGGTAACCCATAATTCGAGACAGACCGTGAGATTCTCTTGTCATGCCGGCTTCCTTTCCTATAGACCGCATCCGTAATATCGGCTTCATTGCCCACATCGACGCCGGCAAGACCTCGGTGACCGAGCGTGTGCTGTTCGCTAGTGGGCGCATCCATCGTGTTGGCGGCGTAGACCAAGGCACTACCGCCATGGACTGGATGCCCCAAGAGCGGGAGCGGGGCATCACGATTACCTCGGCAGCCACCACCTGCTACTGGCGGGACTTCCGAATAAATATTATTGATACCCCAGGTCACGTTGACTTCACAGCCGAAGTCGAACGAAGCCTCCGTGTTCTTGACGGAGGCGTCGTTGTCTTGGACGCAGTGGCAGGTGTCCAGCCCCAATCCGAGACGGTCTGGCGTCAGGCAGACCGCTACGAGGTGCCCCGCATCTGCTTCGTCAACAAGATGGACCGTGTAGGCGCCAGCCTCGACCACACCATGGACACCCTCAGACATCGCCTGTCGGCCAACCCAGTAGCCATACAGTTGCCACTGGGCACCGAGTCCTCTTTCCGCGGCGTCCTGGACCTGATGAACAGCAAGGCTTTCGTCTACTCCGACGGTGAGAATGGGCCCCCGGAAGAGGCCCCGGTACCCGATGAGGAGCAGGACAGGTTCACCCAGTACAGGGAATCAATGATCGAGAAGATCGTCGAGACCGACGAGAACCTCATGATTAAGTACCTCGAGGGTGAGGATCTGGCTACTGATGACCTGTGTGGAGCCCTGCGTAGGGCCACTCTCTCCCGAAACCTGATACCTGTCCTCTGTGGCAGCGCCCTCCGGGGCATCGGCGTCGACCCTCTGCTCGACGCCGTCACCCACTACCTCCCAGCCCCAAGCGACGTGCCCCCCGTACAAGTGACTCTGGACGACGAAGATGTCTATCTGGAGTCCGACGAAGACGGCCCGCTGGCGGCCTTGGCCTTCAAAGTCATGGCAGACCCCTTCGTCGGCAGGTTGGTCTACCTGAGGGTTTACTCCGGCACCCTGAAGGCCGGGGCCACCGTGGTCAACTCCACCAAGGGTATACGGGAGCGCACAGGCCGGGTGCTGACGGTCCACGCCAATCGCCGCGAAGAAGTGGAGGGCGTGGGTGCCGGAAACATTTGCGGTGCCATCGGACTCAAGAACACCTTCACCGGCGATACCATTGCCAGCGTCAATAAGGCCGTTGTGCTCGAACCCCCGCGCTTCCCCGAGCCGGTGCTCTCGGTGGCCATCGAGCCCGCAACCCGCGCCGACCAGGAAAAGCTCGACGATGCCCTGCGCAAGCTGGAAGAGGAAGATCCCACCTTTGACGTCTCCTACAACAAGGAGACCGGCCAAGCCCTTATCGCTGGCATGGGCGAGTTGCACCTCAGCGTACTCGTAGACCGCATGAAGCGGGAGTTCGGCGTCGAGGCCAACGTGGGCAAGCCCCGCGTCTCCTACCGCGAGGCCATCACCGTTTCGGTCCGCTCCGAGGGCAGGTTCGTGCGCCAGACAGGTGGCCATGGGCAGTTCGGCCATGTGCTGCTGGACATTGAGCCGCGGGAGCGAGGCGAGGGATTCCTCTTCGAGAATAAAATCACTGGAGGAGCCATCCCCCGGGAGTACATCCCTGCGGTGGAGGCAGGCGTGAAGGAAGCAGCCAGCAACGGGCCGCTAGCAGGCTTCCCCGTTATCGACCTCAAAGTGACCTTGGTGGACGGCACTTACCACGAAGTGGACTCTTCGGAATTGGCCTTCAAGGCTGCCGGTTCCATCGCCATCAGGGACGGCGTGCGCAAGGCCAACCCCATGTTGCTGGAACCCATTATGGTGGGAGAGATTGTCACCCCTGGAGAGTTCCTAGGCGACGTGATAGGCGATTTGGGCACCATGCGGGGGCAAATCACCAACATAGAGGGCCAAGGCGACACCCAAGTGGTGCGCGCCCTTATACCATTGGCCGAGACTTTCGGTTACACTACTGCCTTGCGGTCGCTGACCCAAGGCCGGGCGACCCACACCTTGGAATTTCAGAGCTACGAGCCTATACCGAACGACCTTCTAAAGAGTATAATCGGCGGTCGTCGCTAGCGACGGGCAGGAACCCATGACAACAAGACAGAAGATACGTATTGTCCTCAAGGCCTTCGACTACAGGGCTTTGGACCAGTCTGCGGGCCAGATTCTCGAGACTGCCGAGCGAACTGGCGCAGTGGTAGCAGGGCCTGTGCCTCTGCCTACGCGCATCCGGCGGTTCTGCGTGATCCGCTCCCCTCATGTGGACAAGGACTCACGCGAACACTTCGAAATCAGGACTCACAAACGTCTGATGGACATATTGGAACCTACGTCGAAAACCATTGATGCCCTCACCCGGCTGAACCTCCCTGCCGGTGTGGACATCTCAATCAAGCTATAGGGAACCTCGATGGGGGCAAGCTTTAAGCTAGCCCCCCAAGTACGTCATAGGGCGAGCATTAACGGGAAGTCATGTCGGTAAGAGGAATACTGGGAACGAAAGTGGGCATGGCCCAGATTTTCCGAGAGGATGGTCTGGCGGTGCCGGTAACTGTGGTCAGGGCTGGGCCGTGCACCATCACTCAACTGCGCACAATGGACACGGACGGCTACGAGGCTGCCCAGTTGGGATTCGGTGAGGCCAAGAAGCTCAACCGTCCTGAGCGTGGCCATCTGCGTCGGTCCGGGGTCTTTTCCCGCTATCTGAGGGAGTTTTCCGTAGACGACATCGGTCCCCTCCGGATAGGTCAACAGGTCACCGTTGAAATGTTCCAGTCCGGTCAACGAGTGGACGTGGTCGGCACCTCCAAGGGCAAGGGATTCCAAGGAGGCATGAAGCGGCACGGTTTCGGTGGTGGCCCGCGTTCCCGCGGTCAATCTGACCGGGCTAGGGCCCCTGGCTCCATCGGAGGCGGCACCACCCCCGGTAGAGTATACAAAGGCAAGAAAATGGCTGGTCACATGGGTAACGTACGGGTCACTGCAAAGAACCTTGAGGTTGTTCAGGTTGACCCAGTTCGGAACCTCATCATGATTAAGGGTGGCCTTCCAGGCTCGAATAACGGCCTCGTCATGATCAAGCGAAGGGGCCAGGACGAGGCGGCAGACTAATGGAACTCCCCCTACGAAATACACGCGGAGAGGTGACCGGCACCGTAGAGGTGAGTGAGGTTCTCTTCGACCAGCCAATGAACCAAGCACTGGTGCATCAAGCCGTGGTGATGTACCAGTCCAATCGTCGCAGAGGAACCCACAGCACCAAGACTAGGGCCGAGGTATCCGGCGGTGGTCGCAAGCCTTGGCCCCAAAAGCACACCGGCCGTGCCCGGCAGGGCAGCACCCGCTCGCCCCAGTGGCGCCATGGGGGAGTGGCTTTTGGCCCCAAACCTCGCAGCTACAGGAAGGACATGCCACGGCGCATGCGGCATCAAGCCCTGCGTTGCGTGTTATCCGAAAAGGCGAGAACGGGCAAGCTGGTATTGGTCGAGGGCCTTAATGTATCAGAGGCTCGTACAAAAGAGATGATGGGGCTGCTGCACGCCCTCGGCGTAACCCGCTCTACACTCATCGTCACCCGCGAGCCCGACTTGAACATAGTCCGCTCGGCGCATAACATCGACAAAGTTTGGACGCTGCCCGTGCGTCTCCTCAACGCATACGAGCTACTCCGCCGAGACGGCGTCATCATGTCCGTGGAAGCGGTCGAGGAAGCCCAATCGCTGTGGCAGTCAGAAGGCACACGGCACCGGTCGCGCTTGGTAGCGGAGGACGGTCTCGCCTCAGAGGACGCCAGCGAGCGAACAGGAGATGGCGAGGCTGAAGCAGATATGGAAGAAGCCAACTCCGAAGCCTCAGGTAGTGAAATATCTGCTGAAGAGACCGACAGCTCGGACGGCCAGGGGGAAGGGTAGCGCATGAACGTCCACGAGGTGCTCCTACGCCCCATGATCACCGAGAAGAGTACCATCATGGCTGATATGGGCAAGTATTCTTTCCAAGTAGCGCCCAAGGCCAACAAGGTCCAGATCAAGGAAGCCGTGCAAAAGACCTTTGGCGTGACAGTCGAAGATGTGAACATCACGAGGCTCAGGGGGAAGGTAAAACGCTATGGCCCCCGCTTCAAGAAGAGGCCTGACGTAAAGAAAGCGGTAGTTACGTTGAAGTCAGGCGACAGAATCCAGTTGATTGAGGGGCTGTAGGATGCCTCTGAAGACACCACGACCAGTTACAGCCGGACTGCGTGGCGCGGCGCTACCCTCCTTCACGGAGATCACCCGTGACACTCCAGAGAAGTCGCTGACACGCCCGGTACGGAAAAACGCAGGTCGCAACAGCCAAGGCAGAATCACCGTTCGTCATCGTGGCGGCGGTTCGAAGCGCCAGTATCGACTCATTGACTTCAAGCGGAACAAACCCGGTGTGCCGGGTAAAGTAGTATCCATCGAATACGACCCGAACCGTACCGCCCGCATAGCCCTGATTCATTATCGGGATGGGGAAAAACGGTACATCCTCGCGCCCATTGGCTTGGAGGTCGGAGCAACCGTGGAGTCTGGCCCCGATGCCGACATCAAGCCCGGCAACAACCTGCCCCTGCGCAACATCCCCACCGGAACTCAAGTGCACAACTTGGAGCTTACACCCGGCAAGGGGGGGCAGCTTGTGCGTGGCGCCGGTACCGCGGCGCAAGTCCTAGCCCGGGAGGGCGGCCATGTTCTGGTTCGTCTGCCTTCGGGTGAGATGCGACGGATGCTTGCCACATGCCAAGCCACCGTGGGACAGGTGAGTAACACCGACCACAAGAACATCAGCTGGGGCAAAGCTGGCAAGACGCGATACCGGGGACGCAGGCCCCAAGTGCGCGGAGTGTCTATGTCGCCCCGAGATCATCCCCATGGTGGTGGAGAGGGACGCTCTCCCATCGGTATGCCGGGGCCCAAGACGCCATGGGGTAAACCAGCCTTGGGGTATCGCACACGGAGCAAGAAGAAGTCGAGCACGAAATTGGTGGTACGGCGGAGGCGATAGCGCGTTATGTCGCGGTCAATCAAAAAAGGGCCATACATCCACGAGAAGCTGATGAAGAAGGTCTTGGCTGCCGAGCGTTCGGGGTCTAGAGCTGTCATACGGACGTGGGCCCGCGCCTCCACCATCATGCCCGAAATGGTCGGGCTCACCATCGCTGTACACGACGGACGGCGTCACGTTCCGGTGTTCATCACCGAAAACATGGTGGGCCACAAGCTTGGAGAGTTCGCGCCAACCAGAAGCTTCCGCGGACATGTGGGTGACTCTCGCTCGGAACGCACCAGCAGGGTAACACGGAGATAAGAATGCCTCCGGTAAAGGCAACAGCAAGAAACATCGGCGCCTCGCCCAAGAGGCTCAAGCCAATCTTGGACTTGGTGCGTGGCATGAACGTCACCGAAGCGGTAGACACCCTGGGAGTCCTTACGTCCCCATGGGCAGTGACTATCAGTAAGGTAGTTCGCTCAGCAGCTGCCAATGCCGAGAACAACATGCTGATGGACCCGGACAACCTGCGCATTACCACTATCGTGGCAGACCAGGCTACTCCGCTGAAGCGCTTTCGACCTCGAGCCCGTGGCCGGGTCGGCCGTATCACGAAACGCGCCTCCCATATAACCGTGGTGGTAGACGAGGAGGACACCTAGTTGGGTCATAAGACGCACCCCATAGGCTTCAGACTGGGCATAGTCAAAGACTGGGAGACCCACTGGTTTGCGCCTCGGGCCAGCCAGTATCGCGCTTTGGTGCTGGAAGACTTGGCTATTCGGCGCGCAGTGCATGGCGAATATGCCACCTTTTCCGACGCTGGAATCGCCCGAGTCGAAATAGACCGTGGGGCCCAAGACTTGGTGATAAACGTTCATTCGGCCCGGCCCGGTATCCTCATTGGCCGGGACGGTGAGCGAGTGAAGAGGCTGCGGACCAGGCTGGAAGAGGTGGCGCAGAAGCGGATTCAGTTGAACATCATTGAAGTAGGGCAACCCGAACTAAACGCGTATTTGGTGGCTCGTAATATCGCCGACCAACTTGAGCGTCGCGTGTCATACCGGAGGGCAACGCGACAAGCAGCCCAGCGGGCCATGCAGGGCGGAGCCGAAGGCATCAAAATCGTGGTAAAGGGCCGGCTGACCGGTGCAGAGATCGCCCGCCGGGAAAAAGTGATGCAGGGTCGAGTGCCTCTTCATACCCTCCGAGCGGACATCGATTACGACATGGCCGAGGCGAGAACAGTGCAAGGGCAACTCGGCATCAAAGTATGGATATACAAGGGTGGTGTACTACCCACAGCCGCAGAAGAAGAATTGGAAGAGATGGAGCCCATCGAGGTTACCATTCAGTCGCGAGAGGACGAGGATGCTGCAACCGAGGCGGATCAAGCACCGGAAGCTACATAGAGGCCGTCGCAGAGGCAAGGCCACGGGTGGAATCAGTTGAACTTTGGCGAGTTCGGCCTGAAGGCCCAAGAAGATGGCTGGGTGACAGCAAGACAGATTGAAGCTGCGCGTATTGTCATGACACGTCATCTCAGACGTGGCGGTGACGTGTGGGTGCGTCTCTTTCCTGACAAATCGATAACGAAGAAAGCAGCCGAGACCCGCATGGGCGGTGGCAAGGCCAACGTCGACCACTGGGTAGCAGTGGTCAAACCAGGACGCGTGATGTTCGAGATCGCAGGAGTGCGCGCTGAGGATGCTATCGAGGCCATGCGCCTCGCGTCTCACAAGCTGCCAGTGACCACCCGCGCCATCTCCCGGGAAGAGCTTGCCACGTAGGTCTGCTATGAGAATCGACGAGATACGGGCACTTACTGACGACCAACTGGAACGGGAGCTTGACAACGCCTACCGTTCACTCCAGAACCTCCGGTTCCGTCTGGCTACCAAGCAGCTAACCAACACCTCCGAGGTGCGGGCAACCAAGAAGTCCATTGCTAGGCTGCTCACGGTGCACCGAGAACGAGACTTGGTGAGAGGATAGGTTAGCAAGAAAATATCATGGCGAGGGAAACGAGAAAAAAGCGACAAGGGCGGGTTGTCCGAAATACCATGGACAAAACGGTCATTGTCGCGGTGGAATGGCGACAGCGCCATCCGCTGTATCGCAAGAGCGTACGCCGTGTCACCCGCTTCTTCGCCCACGACGGTCAGAACCAATGCCGTTTAGGGGATGTGGTGCGCATCGAGGAGACCCGCCCTATTTCCCGCATGAAGAGATGGCGGGTTATCCAGATCGTAGAGCGGCACGAGGTGGCCGAAGTCCAGCCTATTGAATTGGACCAGCCTGTCTTGGAAGAAGTCGCAGACACTGAAGCAGTGGCCCTGGCAGATGACGCCAGTGGTGCCATGCCCAGTGGTGACTTGGCAGGTCTTGAAGATTTGGATGAGGACGAGGCCCTGCTGTTTGCCGAACTGGAACGGGAGCAGCGAGAGTCAGCCGACGCGGTCGAAGAAGGTACAACGGATGAAGCCGATGGCTCTAACGAATCTGCCGACGAGGCCGGGGAGGAGCAACGATGATACAGACCTTCTCCCGGCTCAACGTTGCCGACAACAGCGGTGCCAAGAGCGTCATGTGCATCAACATACCGGGAAGCAGCCGTCGGCGCTACGCGTCACTGGGTGACACCATAGTGGTAGCAGTGAAGGAAGCGACTCCCGGAGCGGCTGTGAAACGTGGCGATGTGGTTCGCGCGGTTGTGGTCCGCATCGCCAAGCCCTACCGTCGCCCCGACGGCTCATGGGTCAGCTTCGATGACAACGCAGCAGTTGTCATCAACGATAGGCAAGGTAGCCCGCGAGGAACCCGCATCTTTGGACCTGTAGCCCGGGAACTGCGTGAGCGAGGCTACATGCGCATCATCTCATTAGCTCCTGAGGTCGTCTAATGAAAATACGAAAAGGCGACCAGGTAATGATTGTAGCAGGCAAGGACAAGGGAAAGCAGGGAAGAGTCGAGCGGGTGATTCCATCCGACGACAAGGTAGTAGTGGCTGGCTTGAACACGGTTACCCGCCACATGCGACCTCGCGCTGGCGTACGTCAGGCGGGCCGGGTCCAGCAGGAAGCGCCGTTAGATGCCTCAAATGTGCGCTTAATGTGCAGTGCGTGTAACCGTCCGGTCCGCACACGCTCTCATAACTTGGAAGACGGAACGAAGGTACGGATATGTCAGAGGTGCCAGGAAACGATCGATTGGAGCAGGGCGAGCGCGTAGCGCGCCGCTCCGGCGGCTCCCGGCGTCGCAGAGGCGACGCCACCTCCTCTGATGCGGAGCAAGCAACCTCCAACCCGGAGGAGTCGGCCTCCCCTGCCGTCAATGGACACTATGTCCCAAGGTTGCTGGAACTGTACCGGACCGAGGTGGTGCCCACTATGATGCGGGAGTTCAACTACCGCAACAGCATGGAAGTGCCCCGCTTGGAGAAGGTGATGCTCAATATCGGACTGGGCGAGGCACTGACCAACTCCCGGGCCATGGAGTTTGCCGTTCGGGATCTCACCATTATCTCTGGGCAGAAACCTGTGATGACGCGGGCCCGCCGGTCCATAGCCGGTTTCAAGCTCCGCGAGGGCAACCCCATAGGCACATCGGTGACACTACGCCGGGCGCGGATGTTCCACTTTGTGGACCGGCTGTTCAACGCTGCCTTACCCCGCACGCGTGACTTTCGCGGCACATCCCGCAGTGCCTTCGATGGTAGGGGGAATTACTCTCTTGGCATTCGCGAGCAGATAATCTTCCCTGAGATCGACTACGGGCAAATAGATAGAATCAGGGGATTCCAAGTCACTTTCGTGACCAGCGCCCGAAACGACACTGAGGCAGCTCGCCTCTTGGAATTACTGGGTATGCCTTTTGCACGAGCCACGGAATAGAGTCCAGCCATTAGGTAATGCAGCTTCATAACCACGAACCCACCCAAGGAGAAACAACCTTTGGCCAAGACCTCCAAAATAGAAAAATGGAAGCGAACTCCCAAGTTCCCAGTGCGATACCACAACCGGTGCAACAGGTGTGGCAGGCCCCGGGCCTACATACGATATGCAGGGATATGTCGCATTTGCTTCCGCCAACTGGCTCTCAAAGGCCAGCTACCCGGAGTGCGTAAGGCCAGTTGGTAGAATCTGAGTTCCATTTCGAGAGGTTTACGTGACCGACCCTATTGCCGATATGTTGACACGAATACGCAACGCCTTGGCGGTGCGTCATGAGGGAACCAATGTGCCCGCCTCTAAGATGAAGCTGGGCATCGCCCGTATACTCAAGGCTGAGGGATTCATACGTGACTACGAGTTGGTTCGTGGCTACCGCCACCCCACCATGCGCGTGCATCTAGCCTATCTAGACCAGCGGCAGCCAGCCATCAGCGGATTGAAACGGGTGAGCAAGCCCGGCCTGCGAGTATATGTGGGTAAGGGTGAGATACCTCGGGTCTATGGGGGTATCGGCATAGCCATTCTCTCCACTTCCCAAGGTCTCATGACAGGACGAGAGGCATGGCGTGCCGGGGTCGGAGGGGAGCTTCTTTGTTATGTCTGGTAACGTAATCGCTAAGAATGAACCAACTCTATCGAGGGTAGGGCGACGACCAGTGCCCATCCCTGCCGGCGTAAGCATTTCAGTAGAAGCTGGAGTACTCACTGCTCAAGGACCAGCCGGGTCCCTCAGCCGAAGGATTCACCCTGAAGTGGTGATCAAAGTCGAGGACGGTGCCGTGGTGGTGGAGCGGTATTCCAGCCGCAAGTTTCACCGTTCTCTGCACGGCCTATGGCGTAGCCTTGTATCCAATACCATCACTGGCGTGAATGAAGGCTACCAAAAGACCATAGAACTCGTGGGAGTAGGGTACCGCGTTCAGCAGGCTGGGGATGGGATCGTCCTGAATGTGGGTTTGAGCCATGCCGTGGAAGTGCAGCCGATGGAAGATGTTACCCTCACCGTTGAGGGCAATAACAGAATTCAGGTGCGAGGACTGGATAAGCAGCGCGTTGGAGAGATGGCGGCACGTATTCGGAGAGTGCGGCCACCCGACCCATACAAAGGCAAAGGTGCTCGGCTCACCACAGAGGTGGTGCGACTGAAGCCGGGCAAGGCCGGACGTAAGGCAGGATAAGTCAGATGCCCAAGGACAGGACAGCGAGACACCCACGGTTAGCGCGCCACGCACGCTTGCGCAAAAAGGTTTCTGGCACTCCCCAAAGGCCGCGCTTGGCCGTGTTCCGCAGCCACACTCATATTTACGCTCAAATCATCGATGACACCGCGGGCCGCACACTACAGTCTGCGTCGAGCTTGGAAATCAAGCGTCAGGATGGCGGCGCAGGCACCAAGACCGATTGGTCCCGACGAGTGGGAGCCACCATCGCCCGTAGGGCCAAGGAGAATGGAATATCCAAAGTGGTGTTCGACCGAGGAGGAAACGACTACCACGGACGCGTAAAGGCTCTAGCTGAGGCAGCTAGAGAGGAAGGACTGGTCTTCTAATGGTGATGGCGCCCCCGAGACGCGGCAGGCCCGATGCAGCAGAAGCAGGTCTTAATGAACGCGTGGTATATACCCGCCGTATCGCCAAGGTGGTGAAGGGAGGCCGTCACCTGCGCTTCAACGCGTTGGTGGTAGTGGGCGATGGAGAAGGGCAAGTCGGAACCGGCATGGGCAAGGCCATGGCTATACCCGATGCTGTCCGAAAGGGCAACGCGATTGCCCGCAAGAGTATGATTCAGATACCGCTCAAAGGCAGTACCATACCGCAGGAGTGTTCCTCTCGGAAGGGCGCAGCCATCGTATTGATCAAGCCTGCTCCCGTAGGCACAGGACTTATCGCCGCGGGAGCGGTGCGAGCAGTGCTGGACTTGGCCGGAGTCAAGGATGTTGTGGCCAAGTCGCTTGGCTCACGCAACCCCATAAACGTGGTGCAAGCCACCTTGGATGCATTGCAGCAACTGAAGGATCCCCAGGAAGAAATCGCCCGGCGCACCGGTCGCAGGCCAAGACAAGAGGCTTCCGCTGGTGAAGAAGAACAGTCCGAGGATTAGAGAGTGGCCTACCTAAAAGTAACGTGGCGCCGCAGCGCTATCGGCCGTAATGCAAAGCAGCGTCGTGTCATAGAGTCCCTCGGACTCAAAAGGCTGTCCGATAGCGCAGTACACCGCGACAGCCCGAACATTCGAGGCATGATCAACAAAGTGTCACACTTGGTGGAAGTAGAGTTGGTGGAGGAAGGAACTTTGGACTCCTCCTCCGGTAGGCAGGAAGGGCCATGAGGGAGCATGAGGTAACCTCCCCATCGGGAGCAAGGCGGCGTCGCAAGCGCATAGGCCGGGGTGACGCAACAGGTAAAGGTACCTATGCCGGCAGAGGAATGAAGGGGCAGAAATCCCGGTCCGGCAAGTTCCTTCGAGGCTTCGAGGGCGGACAGATGTCCTTGGTAAAGGGCCTGCCTACCAAGCGTGGCTTCACCAACATTTTCCGCGTGGAATACGCGACAGTGAAGCTTGAACGCTTGGCTGATTTTCCTCAAGGCACCCGAATCACACCCGAATTGCTGCACCAGCAGGGGCTGGTACGCAACCGTAAGCTACCCATAAAGATACTAGGAGACGGTGAGTTGACCGTGCCAGTCACTGTGGCAGTGCACAAGCTTACCGCTTCGGCCCGCGGCAAAATCCAGGCCGCTGGTGGCAGTGTGGAGGAGTACCAGCCCTAATGATGGCCCAAGAGGCCGGTACTCGTCCAAGGCTATTGCAGGCTGCGGTGGATGCCATGCGCATCCCCGACCTCCGGGGCAAGGTACTCTTTACCTTGGCCCTGCTGGCAGTTTACAGGTTCATTGCCCATGTACCCATACCAGGCGTCGACACGGCTGCGCTGAACCAGCAGTTCCGCGACGACCAATTGCTAGGCTTTCTCGACCTCTTCAGTGGCGGGGCCCTGCGACGCCTAAGCGTAGCAGCCCTCGGCGTATATCCCTATATCACAGCCTCTATCGTGATGCAGTTGTTGACGCCGGTCATACCAAAGCTTCAACAAATCTCCCGAGAGGGAGAATCGGGGCGTCAAAAGATAAACCGCATCGTCCACTACCTTACGGTGCCAATCGCCTTAGCCCAGGGTTTCGGTCAAATGCAGTTGCTTCGACAAGCTGGCGTAGTCGAGAACATAGGGATGAACATCGAGACCCTTGCGATTGTTATTTCACTTACGGCCGGCACTATATTTTTGGTGTGGATGGGTGAACTGATCACGGAGAGGGGTATAGGCAACGGTATTTCTCTGATAATCTTCGCGGGAATAGTGGCGTCCATCCCGGACATCGTACAGCAGGGGTTCCTTGATAGGGACAACACTGCGGGGCTGCTTGGCATGATCGTCGTGGGACTGGCCATCATCGCCCTCATTGTGATGTTCAATGAAGCCCACCGGCGGATACCGGTACAGTATGGGCGCAGCATATTCCGCAGCGGTCGTATGTACAGGCAAACTGGCTCCAGCTATTTGCCCATCAGAGTGAACTCGGCAGGCATGATTCCCTTGATTTTTGCCTTCGCTGTTGTGATTCTACCAGGTACTATTGCAAGCTATTTGGGTACTAGCGGTGGCTGGCTGGGAGATGCCGCCCTGTGGTTTCAAGGAATATTCAGTCCCACTTTCTTCGTGTACTGGCTCATGGTGTTCGTGCTGGTCGTGATGTTCACCTTCTTCTATACGTTGGTGACTTTCCAGCAACAGAACCTAGCAGAGAACTTGCAACGCAACGGAGGCTTCATCCCGGGCATTAGACCTGGACAGCCAACGCAGGACTATCTGAACAGGGTGATTATTCGGTTGACTTGGGGCGGAGCGCTATTCCTCGGTTTCGTCGCTATCGTGCCTTTCTTGGCGTCGAGTGTCACCGATGTCCAGGCTATCCAGTTGAGCGGAATCAGCCTGCTGATTGTAGTCGGTGTCGCACTCGACACACTGCGCCAGTTAGAGGCGCAACTGCTCATGCGAAACTACGAAGGGTTCCTGAGGTAGGTCATAAGGTTTATGCGACTAGTCATACTAGGGTTCCCTGGAGCCGGAAAGGGAACACAGACCAGATTCTTGGCGGAGCGCCTCTCTATACCGTCTATATCGTCGGGCGACCTGTTCCGAAGGCACCAGCGCGAAGGCACAGCACTTGGTCATAGCGTATACAGCTACGTAGACCGCGGTCTCTTAGTGCCTGACGATATCACCATCGCAATGATGCTTGAAGAAGTCAGCACACCGTCCTGTTCTGGGGGATTCGTGCTGGACGGCTTCCCCCGGAACGTGAACCAAGCAGAAGCACTGGACCGGAATTTGAGCCTTGAGGGTTTGGCGATTGACTGCGCCCTCCTGATCGATGTGACTCAAGAGGCTCTAGCCGACAGGCTGGGTAAACGCTTGGTCTGCAACCGCTGCCAGTCCATTTACCACACCGAAGCGAGCCCGCCACGTACCAGCGGGGTATGCGACTACTGCGACGGGGCACTGGTGAGGCGGGCAGATGATGAGCCTGAGGCAGTAGCGCGCCGACTGCACGCCTACCAGGAAGAATCGGCCCCTGTAGTGGACTTTTACGCTAGGGCGGGTAAACTTGTAAAGGTCGACGGAACTGGGACAGTAGAAGGAGTGAGACAGCGCATCGAAGAGGCGATTAGTTGCCAAGCTGCCGAAGACAGCAGGCTTTCTAAACCGGTGCATTAGTCGTAAAATAACGTATGACAAACCGCGGAACAAGACAGCCACCAAAACGCGAAACAGCCTCCAACTCCTCTTCGCCTTACAAGGGCGGAATAACTATCAAGTCGGAGAAGGAGATGGAGGCCATGCGGCGTGCCGGTGCTATCGTTGCGGCTGCCCATGCAGCACTGAGAGAGGCTATCCGTCCTGGCATAAAAACTCAGGACTTGGATGCCGTTGCCAACCGTGAAATACGCAAGCATGGGGCCGTACCGACCTTCAAGGGATACCGCGGCTTCCCTGGCTGCATTTGCACCTCCGTGAATGAGGAAATAGTCCATGGCATCCCTGGTAATCGGGTAATCCAAGAGGGTGACTTGGTGAAGATGGATGTGGGGGCCACCATCGATGGGTTCATTGGAGACGCAGCCACTACCGTCGGCGCAGGTAAGATAACCCCCGAAGCTGAGGACCTGATTGAGGTCACAAGGCTATCCTTGGAAGAAGGTATCAAGGCTGCCAGAGACGGGGCGAGAGTTGGTGACATCGGGGCAGCTATCCAGGCCTTCGTGGAAAGCAGGGGATACAGCATTGTGCGCGAGTACGTGGGACACGGTGTAGGACGATTCCTGCACGAAGACCCGCAGATCCCGAACTATGGTACTTCTGGCAAAGGTGTGCTCCTGCGAAAGGGAATGTGCATAGCCATCGAGCCCATGGTGAACATAGGAGACTGGCATACCAAGATCCTGGACGACGACTGGACAGTGGTCACCGCCGATGGTAAGCTTTCGGCCCATTTCGAGCATACAATAGCTATTCGTGATGGGGACGCTGAGGTTCTCACCCGGCCCCGCTAGCGGAAGAGTCCGCACAAACAACCTGGGAGGGATATGGCCAAGAAAGAGGCGATCGAGGTAGAGGCGAAAGTCACCGAGGCCTTGCCCAACGGCATGTTTCGAGTGGAGTTGGCTAACGAGCACCAAGTGCTAGCCCATGTGTCGGGCAGGATCAGGCTCCACTTCATCCGTGTTCTACCAGGGGATCGGGTGCTCGTGGAGTTATCGCCTTATGACCTCACCCGCGGCCGAATCACATACAGGTTCAAGTAGGTACTGACCATGAAGGTAAGGGCATCAGTTAAGCCACGCTGCGATAAGTGCCGCGTGATCAAGCGAAAAGGCCGAGTGCGAATAATTTGCACCAACTCCCGACACGCTCAGAGACAGGGCTAGGCCTGAATGATCAAAACTCATGGCTAACAACGGAGGCAGCGCATGGCTCGCGTAGCAGGAGTAGACATCCCAGATGGCAAAAGAGTTGACATTGCCATCCGCTCCATATATGGCATCGGTCCCGCTATATCGGAAGAGATCATGGATAAGTTGGGCCTTGACGACGGTAGTCGTCCTCGGCTTCGGGAGCTATCCCAAGAACAGTTGGACCGTCTTCGGGAAATCATCGACCGAGAGTACAAGGTCGAGACCGATCTGAGACGTGAAGTGAACATGAATATACGGCGCCTGATCGAGATCGGTGCCTATCGCGGTTTGCGACACCGGCGTGGTCTGCCAGCACGGGGCCAGCGTACCCGCACTAATGCGCGCACACGAAAGGGTCCACGCCGAACAGTTGCCGGTCGCGGGCGTCGTACTGGTGGCAAGAAGTAACGGGGAACTAGGAGCAGAGGTAGAATATGCCCAGACCTAGACAACGGAGAAGAGAACGAAAGGTGGTCCCACGGGGACGAGCCTACATCCACTCCACGTTCAACAACACCGTCATTGCGCTCACCGACATGGTGGGAAATGTTATTGCCTCAGCCAGTGCTGGAACTGCTGGCTTCCGAGGATCGCGCAAAGGTACTGCCTTCGCCGCCCAAAGAGCCGCGGAACTCGCGGTACGACGAGGTATGGAGCATGGCTTGCGCCATGTCGACGTTTACATCCGCGGCCCGGGGGCGGGACGTGAGGCAGCTATACGCTCGCTACAGCAAGCCGGGTTAAGCATCAGTGCCATACGCGATGTGACCCCCATCCCTCACAATGGTTGCCGTCCTCCGAAGAGGCGACGCACTTAGAATAGTGACGGATCTAGTCCGCCCAACCGACGCGCACCTAGGCGGACATGTCACACACTGGGAAAGTAGGAATAATGGGGCGCTATACAGGACCCGTCTGCCGCTTGTGTCGGCAAGTAAATGAAAAGCTGTTCCTCAAGGGAGAGCGATGCTTCAGCCCGCGGTGCGCCGTGGAGCGGAGGCGTAGCACCCCTGGAAGCCGCGGAGGCGGGCGCCCGAGAAGGCTATCGGACCACGGGATCCAGTTGAGAGAGAAGCAAAAGGCCCGTTACATCTATGGCGTGCTGGAACGACAATTCCGGAATTACATGGATCAAGCTTTTCGCAGTCCCGGCGTTACAGGAGAATACCTGCTGCAGATGTTGGAACGTAGACTGGACAATGCAGTGTTTCGGTTGGGGTTCGCTGAATCCCGCAACCAAGCGCGGCAGTTGGTGCAGCACGGCCACTTCCAAATAAACGGGCGCAATACCAACATCCCGTCTTACATCTTGAAGCAGGGCGACATCATCGGTTGGAAGCCGTCACGCAAGGAAAAGGATTTCTACAAGGCCCTGACTGAGGACATACCGCGGCGTCCTGTACCCGAGTGGCTGCAACTGGACACCGAGAACATGAGCGGTACAGTTACGGGCCTTCCCACTGGCGAGGACGTAATGGCCACCATCGAGTCACGTCTGATAGTCGAATACTACTCTAGGTAGTGGGGTGAAATGCTGGAGCCCACTGTTCTGACGACCCGGGCTGGAGGAGCCCCCGAACCTCCCAACCCACAAACAAGAATGCTGGAATCGGGGGAAAACTGGGCAAAGTTCGCCGTTGAACCTTTGGAACGGGGTTTTGCCATCACCATTGGCAATGCCCTGCGACGAGTGCTCCTAAGCTCAATGCCGGGCAATGCCATCACTTGGGTCAAAATCGAAGGCGTGTTACATGAGTACGCCTCCCTCCCTTATATGAAGGAAGAGGTCACGGAGTTCCTGCTCAACGTTAAGCGGGTACGAATCCGTTCCAGCAACAACCGACCTACCAAGATGCGGTTAGAGATAAGTGGGGAAGGACGTGTCTGCGCCGGAGACATCGCCACCTCGGCCGACTTCGAGATAGTGAACCCCGAGTTGCACTTGGCTACACTGGATTCCGGAGACGCCACCCTCTCTGTAGAGTTCAACGTGGAGCCCGGAACCGGCTATGAGCCAGCGTTGTCCGGGGACAGCCTGCCCGGTATGCCCATCGGGGTGCTGCCTGTAGACGCCATATACAATCCGGTTCGCAAGGTCAACTACTTTACCGAGAAGACCCGGTTGGGGAACACCACCAACAGCAATTTCGAAAGACTGGTACTAGAGGTGTGGACCGACGGGACTATCACCCCCGCAGAGGTGATCCGTAGGTCCTCCGAAATCCTCGTTACCCACTTCTTCCTCTTTAGCGGACTGGGGCGGGGTACCTCTACGCAAGAGGACAGATCCCTCTCCGTACCTCCAGAGATTTATCAGATGCCGATCGAGAGACTCCAACTTTCACCTCGCACGCTGAATTGCCTGAAGAGGGCCCACATGTCTAAGGTTGGCCAAGTCTTGGAAACCCCCGATGAGGAGCTACTCAAGATCCGAAACTTCGGCGAAAAGTCACTTGAAGAGCTGAAGAGCAAGATTCAGGAGTTGGGTCTGGATGGCTCCGGGCCGATCCGGACGGAGGCATTGGTGGGCGCGGTAGAGAATGGCCCCGAATGGCGCTCGGCCTATGCTGACCTAGACGAAGAGTTGCCCACAGGATTCACTGGAGAACGTCCAGCAGTTGTCGAAGACCTAGACGATGACGATGATGACGATGACTACTTCGAGGATGATGACGACGACGAACCCGCAGTCGGAACCACTGTTCGCCCCGCGCTGGAAGATGAAGACGACACTGACGAAGACTACGATTACGAGGATGAGGAAAAGGATTAGTTTCCGGATCTCAGGCCCGGAAACCCTCCGAAGATGCTATGAGACATCGAGTTGCAGGTAGGAAACTGAGCAGACCCAGTGCCCAACGTCAGGCTATGCTGCGCAATCTGGTGGGTGACTTGGTGCGCCACGAGCGTATTACCACCACCGAAGCCAAGGCCAAAGAGGCGCGTATATTCGCGGAGAAAATGATAACCCACGGAAAGGTGGGATCCCTGCACCACCGTCGATTGGCCCTGTCCGCACTGCCCAACCAAGCTGCCGTTAAGCGCATATTCGATGAACTCGCTCCTCGATATGTGGACAGACAGGGCGGTTACACCCGCATCATCCACCTCGGCCGTCGTAAAGGTGATGGAGCAGCCATGGCCATATTGGAGTTGGTTTAGGTCTTTCCCTGTGCCATGGTCGCTCTTCTTCTCGATCCTCCTCCCGCTTCCTCTGGCACACATTTGCCAGCAGAGGGTACGCTGGCAAATGTGCAGCGCGACGTCAGGCAACGTCGATTGGCTCTAGTGATCGAGTACCAAGGCACACACTATCACGGGTTTCAGTTACAACGTGACCACCCCACAATACAAGGGGAACTGGAGCAGGCTTTGTATAGCCTCACCGGCCAAGTAACACGTATTCGCGGAGCAAGCCGGACCGACTCCGGGACCCACGCCCGAGCACAGGTTGTCGACTTCCTTACGTCATCCTCACTACCCTCCGAGATTTTCCTACGGGGCCTGAACTCCTATCTACCGCCTGACATCAAAATAAGAGGAAGCTACGAGACAAGCCACGATTTCCATTCCCGCAAATCCGCCCTTACTCGCAAATACCGCTACACACTTTGGAACAGCCCCACCCCTTCACCGCTGATGAGGGAATTCTCTCACTGGGTCAGAGATTCGTTGAACGTGGCTTCAATGAACGAGGCAGCTTGTGCCTTAAAGGGTCTGCACGATTTCGCACCATTATCGGGAGTTCTCCCGCCTGGACGGAGTACCGTCCGCAATGTGCGGCGCTGGCAACTCCAGCGCGAGGGGGAATTTGTGTTCATGGATGCGGAAGCCGACGGCTTCCTGCCTCATCAAATACGTCGGGCAGGGGGAGTGCTGGTGGAAGTCGGCTTGGGACGACTGAAGCCCAGTGTCGTACAAAGCATTCTGTCCGGCGAGAGTGCAGTGCCAGCTTGGTGTGCGGTGCTGCCGGCCAAAGGACTGTGCCTAATGTCCATCGAGTACGATGACTTTCCTCCGGAGAGCGAAGGGACATGAAAAGAATAAGAACCTACTCAGCTCGCCCAGCCGATCTGCAACCACAATGGCATGTAATGGATGCCTCAAACGAGACCTTGGGGCGGATGGCCACTCGCATAGCGCGGACGCTGCAAGGCAAGGACAAACCCACCTATACCGCACACGAGTTGACAGGCGACTATGTTGTTGTCATCAACGCCGAGCAAGTCAGGGTGACAGGCCGTAAACTGACGCAGAAGACGTACTACCGTCACAGCGGCTACGTGGGAAACCTCAAGAGCTTCTTGTTACGGGATATGCTGGACCAGCACCCGGACAGAGTTATCAAACTGGCTGTGCGCGGCATGCTCCCTGCCAACAAACGAGGGCGCGACATGCTGCGACGCCTTAAGGTATACTCGGGCAACACCCACCCACACCAGTCACAAGTAGCTCAATCACCTGAGGCAGGAACTTTGGTCGAACAGACCTCAGAGAATTCGTAAGTAATAGAAGGCGCAGGTAAGTATAAGTGGTGCAGCAGGCTAGCCAGCAGTATTACTATGGGACGGGGAAGCGAAAGACAGCCATCGCCAGAGTACGGTTGTATCCAGGGGATGCAGCTCAGGATCAAGTGAATGGCAAGCCCTTAGAAGAAGCCATATCCTGGCCTATATGGTGCCAGCAGACTCAAGAGCCTCTGCGGGTCACCAACCTGCGTGAGCGGTTCACCATCCGAGCCAAGGTGCATGGCGGAGGTCCGTCGGCCCAAGCGGACGCTATACGGCATGGCATCGCTTGGGCACTGGTAGCCTACGATGAGGCACTGAAACCTGAATTACGCCGCCACGGTTTCCTCACTCGTGACATGCGCATCAAGGAAAGCAAGAAGTACGGACTAAAGCGAGCCCGGCGGGCACCCCAGTACACGAAGCGCTAAGCGAGCGCTACCATTTATCCCATCGGAAAGAGAATCCCGGCAAAATTGCCGGGATTCTTGCTTGTCAGTCCCTCGGGCCACTACGGCATAACGTGGTCTACTTGGTGAGGCCTAGATTCCCAAAAAAGATGTCGTGCTCTTCAGTATATGCTGTACCTTCTCAGGGCTTTCGGCTTCTGCATAAATCCTCAACAAAGGCTCGGTGCCTGAAAACCTCACTACCACCCAAGCGTTGTCGAACAGGTAACGGCGTCCGTCGATGGAGTCGCTACCCGTTACACGGAGTCCTCCTACTTGATCGACGTTCTCCGATTCCAGCTTCTGCAGTATCGCGGTGCGTTGTGAAGGTGAGAAGGGGGCGTCGAGCCGATGGTAATGGTGAGGGCCAACAAGGCTGTAGAGGTAGTCCAATAGTTCCGAAGGCGTCTTTCCCAATCTTGCCATCATCGAGAGGACATAGAGGCCGCTTAGCACACCATCGCGTTCCGGGATATGACCGCGGAAGCCGTATCCTCCGCTCTCCTCACCTCCAATCAGTGCGTCAGGTTCCATCAGCAGAGGGCTGATGTACTTGAATCCGACTTTCGTCTCCTTTACGTCCACACCAAATAAATGACCCAGCCGTAGCGTCATCGCGGTGTTGTTCAGAGACTTGATCAGGGTGCCACGCTGACCCTCGACCTCCAGAAGGTAAAGGGCCAACAGAGCAAAGGTCTGTAATGTCGTGAGGAAGCCACCCCGCTCGTCCACCACACCCAACCGATCGGCATCCCCATCTAGGGCGATGCCTACATCGGCCTTGGAAGCCGGCACTGCTGCCATGAACTCACCCAGATTCTTATCAATGGGCTCGGGTTGTCCCATGCCCGGGAAGGCGGGATTAATCTCGGCGTGCAATTCGGTGACCGAGATAGCGCCTCCTCCCAATATGGCGGAGAAATAGCCGGAACCCGCTCCATACATATTGTCTACATAAACCTTAAAGTTTGTTGACCTGATGGGAGACAGGTCGATGAGGGATTCTAGATGGGCCATGTAGTCAGGGATGGGGTTGCAGTCCTGCACTAACCCTCGGGAACTCGCTTCTTGCAGAGGCATGGAACGCGGAGCATCCGACCCTAGTGCCTCTATATGGGATTCAATGGCGCCCGTCACCTCTGGGGAGGCACTGCCTGCGTAGGAAGGCTTGAATTTGATGCCGTTCCACAGCGGAGGATTGTGGCTGGCGGTAATCATGGCTGCGCCAGCCGCCTTGCGCTTCAATACCTGAAAGGAAACCACCGGTGTGGGCGCAGGCCGGTCTACGAGGAACACGGGAATGCCGTTGCCTGCCGATACCTCGACAACACACTCGGCAAACTGGCGTGAGCCAAACCGGGTATCATAGCCCACCACCATCCCTTGGGAGGCGGTGCCTTGCTCATGCAAGTAGGAGGCAATGCCTTGGGCGCAGCGCGCGACGTTCTCAAAGGTGAAGTCGCGCGCAATAAGACCCCGCCAACCATCGGTGCCAAACTTGATAGTGCTGGCAGCGGCCATGGCGCCCTCACAGAATTTCTCGACCCCGCGCTAGCTCAGGCAGCAGGCCATAGGGGGTCGGCTAAAGACCTGCCTTGCTGCGAAGGATGTCTGCTTTGTCGGTACGTTCCCAAGGGAGGTCCAAGTCGCTGCGGCCGAAGTGCCCGTAGGCGGCGGTCTTCTGGTATATGGGGCGACGCAAGCCCAAGTCCTCAATGATTGCGCCGGGGCGAAGATCGAAGTGCTCGCGAACCAAGTCATCGAACTGATCGTTAGGGACGTGGTTGGTGTCAAAGGTCTCTACTGACACCGAAATGGGGTCGGCAACACCGATGGCATAGGAAACGATTACTTCAGCCCTGTCCGCCAAGCCGGCGGCGACTATGTTCTTGGCAACGTAGCGGGCAGCATAGGCACCGGAGCGGTCAACCTTAGTTGGGTCCTTACCTGAGAAGGCGCCTCCACCATGTCGGGCAATCCCGCCATAGGTGTCGACCAGAATCTTGCGTCCAGTGAGTCCGGTGTCACCTTGCGGACCGCCAATGACGAACCAGCCGCTGGGGTTGACGTAGTACTTGGTCTTGTCATCCAGCATGTGAGAGGGGACCACGGGATTGATCACATGGTCGATGATGTCGCCTCGAATTTGCTCGGTGAAGGCGGCCCGGTCATCCGAGTCTTCGTGCTGCGTGCTGATGACTACGGCCTCTACCCGATGAGGCTTACCATATTTGTACTCGACGGTCACCTGAGACTTTCCGTCCGGACCCAGATAGGGGAGGGTACCGTTCTTGCGTACCTTCGACAGGCGCTCAACCAGACGATGTGAGAGGTCCACAGTCAAGGGCATCAAGCCGTCGGTCTCGTTGCAGGCGAACCCGACCATCATCCCTTGGTCGCCAGCACCCGTAGCCCTTCGTGCATCGGCCGCATCCTGTCCCCGGTGTTCCAGAGAAGTGGTGACGCCGGAACTGATGTCGGCGGACTGCTGGCTGACGTGGGCCAGAACTCCACAAGAAGTTCCGTCCAACCCGTACTTCACGTCGGTGTAGCCTATTCCCGTCATTACATCGCGGGCGATGTTATTGAAGTCCAAGCTGGCGTTGGTAGTGATTTCCCCCGTCACCATGACTAGGTTCTTGGTAGCCACAGTCTCGCAAGCGACGCGACCCATGGGGTCGTCGCGGAGCACGGCGTCAAGCACGGCATCGGAAATCTGGTCGCATAGCTTGTCGGGGTGTCCCTCGGTTACCGACTCGGAAGTCAGCAAATACGAGGGGGAATCCATGAATTTGAAGCTCATTGGAATATCCTCCCTATTACATCAGGTCCCTTCCCTGTTGGATATTGGATTAGGTCCCCTCTTGCCATCCCGCCAGATAGCGGGACTGCTCTTCGGACAGGCTGTCGATGGATATGCCCATCGAGGTGAGTTTCAGGCTCCCTATTTGCATATCCAGGTCGCGGGGCACGGCGTACACACCAGGTTCCAGCTTCTGGTTGTTTGCCACTAGATATTCGGCGGACAACGCTTGGTTGGCAAAGCTCATGTCCATTACGCTGGAGGGATGACCCTCGGCAGCGGCAAGGTTGATGAGGCGGCCATCGCCCAACAGATAGATGCGGCGGCTGTCCCTCATCGTGAACTCCTCCACGTAGGGGCGAACCTCTCGCCGCTCGACCGACATTTCTTCCAAGGCGGGTATATCGATCTCCACGTTGAAGTGGCCACTGTTGCCTAGGATGATGCCGTCGGGCATGACCTCAAAGTGCTCTCTTCCCAGAGCCTTCAGACCCCCGGTGACCGTTACGTACACTTGGGCTTGGCTGGCAGCGTCCACCGAGGGCATCACGCTGAAGCCATCCATGACGGCTTCCAAGGCCCTCACCGGGTCCACTTCGGTGACTATGACATGGGCACCCATGCCCCTAGCCCGTTGGGCTATGCCTCGTCCGCACCAGCCGTATCCGCACACCGCGACTTTTCGGCCAGCCCAAAGCACGTTAGTGGCCCGGGTAATCCCGTCCAGAGTGCTCTGCCCTGTGCCATAGCGGTTGTCGAACATGTGCTTCGTGTCAGCCTCGTTCACCGCGACGATGGGATATGTGAGTTGGCCTTCCTGGGCCATGGCCCGTAGCCGTATCACTCCCGTCGTCGTCTCTTCGGTTCCTCCCAGAACGTTAGGCAGAATCTCACGGCGGTCGGTGTGCAGGGTCGCCACCAAGTCAGCCCCGTCATCCATGGTCATTTGGGGCTTGGTATCCAGCACACTGTTAATGTGCTGGTAGTAGGTCTCGTTGTCCTCGCCCTTGATGGCAAAGGTCGGTATGTCATACGTGGACGTGAGGGCTGCAGCCACTTCGTCCTGCGTGCTGAGGGGATTACTGGCACAGACGACCAAGTCTGCACCGCCGTCCTTCAAGGCCAAGGCGAGGTTGGCAGTTTCGGTGGTGACGTGAAGGCAAGCTGCCATGCGCATGCCCTGCAGGGGTCTCTCTTTGGCGAAGCGTTCTCGGATGAGCCGCAGCACCGGCATGTCGCGGCCCGCCCAATCGATGCGCTTGACCCCCGCTTCAGCTAGCGAGACATCCTTCACATCTCCTCTGTGAGATTGTTGTTGCAAGTCGTGCTCCTCTCTTTTTGCCCTACGGGTCGGTCCCGTAAGACGTGGGGTGGTTTCTCTCTATCCATATGGGGGTGCCATCCTCCACGTTATAGAGGCTGTCGGCCGGCATCCCTAGGGCAGCCGCCATCTCACAAGCCAGTCCGCTGCGGACACCTGCAGCGCAGATGAATAGCAGCTTCTTGCCTTGGGGGAGTTCGTCGATACGTCCCATCAGGTCATCAATGGGAATGTGCTGCGCCCCAGTGACATGTCCAGTGACCCACTCATCGTCACGGCGCACGTCTATCATGGCCGTGCTGTCGGGCTCCGCCGTCAGCATGGCAGCAGCCTCATCCGAGTCGATCCGGAAGAAGGGCTCGCCGGGGTCTTGTCTTGCCATCTATCCTCCCTAGCTGATGTACTTGCCTATGATAGGCAGCAGTTTTTCCTTGGCTTCAGCAGGCACTGTGTCGCGCGCTGTGATTATGGCGTCGCGTAATGCGCTGGCGCAGTCGCAAGAGCGCGTGGAGGGTATGGTAGGCAGGAGATGCCGGAGTGCTTCCTGGGATGCGGCCACGTTCTTCATCAGGTTGGCCACTACCAGTTCCACGGTGACCTGCTCTTCAGTGCTGTGCCATACATCGTAGTCGGTGACGCAGGCCAAGGTGGCATAGCACATCTCCGCCTCCCGGGCCAGCTTGGCCTCGGGCAGTGCGGTCATGCCGATGATGTCCGCTCCCCAAGAGCGGTACATATTGGACTCCGCGACTGTTGAGAAGGCGGGGCCCTCCATCACGATGCAGGCCCCTCCCATGTGAGTACTCACACCCGCTGCCATCGCCGCCTTATGCAGCAGGCCGCTCAAGCGAGGGCAGAAGGGGTGAGCAAAGGCGATGTGGCCCACTATGCCATCCTCGAAGAAGGTGCTTACGCGCCGGTAGGTGCGGTCGATAAGTTGATCGGGAACCACCATATCCAGAGGCCGGAGTTCCTCCCTAAGGCTTCCAACTGCGCTGACTGAAATCAGGCGCTCTACTCCCAGTGTCTTCAGGGCATAGATGTTGGCCCGGACCGGCAGGTCGGTGGGGCTAATGCGGTGCCCGCGACCGTGCCTAGGCAGGAAAGCAACCGGAGTCCCGAATAGCTCGCCGACTACGATGGAATCACTTGGCTTGCCGAAGGGTGTTTTGACATCCACCGCCTCGGCGCCGGCCAGGCCCTCCATGGCGTACAGGCCGCTGCCTCCCACTATGCCTATACGGGCAGTCATGCGGCCCGCCGTCCTGCTCCAATGCCATCCCGGACGGCCAAGTCCAAGGACTCGGCATAGGGAGGACGCGCCACCCCACACTCGGTGACGATGGCATTGATATAGCTGTGGGGAGTAACGTCAAAGGCGGGATTCCGCGTGCCGATTCCTTTGGCAGCGGTACGGACATCACGGAAGCCGGTCACCTCAGAGGCATCCCGTTCCTCGATGGGTATGTCGTCGCCGGACGAGATGTTCATGTCCACGGTGCTGGTGGGAGCGGCAATGTAGAAGGGCAGTCCATGCTCTTTGGCCAGCACAGCTAGGGCGTAGGTCCCTATCTTGTTGGCCGTATCGCCGTTGGAGGCAATGCGGTCGGCACCCGTTATCACACAGGCGATTTCACCGCCTCGCATCAGCATGCCGGCGGCGGAGTCGACTATGAGGGTGGCCGGGATGCCAAGCTGGACGAGTTCCCAAGTGGTGAGCCTTGCCCCCTGCATCACCGGACGGGTCTCTGTGGCAAACACATTGAATTGCTTGCCAGCCTCCCATGCGGCGCGGATGACGCCGAGGGCGGTGCCATAGCCAGCAGTGGCGAGGGCGCCGGTGTTGCAGTGGGTAAGGACCCCACCGCCTTCGGGAATCAGGGGAGCGCCATGAGCGCCTAGGATGCGGTTGGCGTTCTCGTCTTCCTGCTGTAGGGTTTGGGCTTCCGCCAGCAGGGCAGTACGTATGGCGGGAAGGTCTTGGTGTTGGCCGGCGACGTTAAGCATGCGGTCCACGGCCCAAGCCATGTTGACGGCAGTGGGGCGGGCCGATGCTATGAGTGAACCGGCTTCGCGCAACTCGTGGAGGAACATATCGCGGGATGGTGCTTCTATATGGTCGGCGGCCATGACAACCGCGTAGGCGGCGGCGACACCCAATGCGGGCGCGCCGCGGACACGGAGGAGTTGCACTGAACGGATGACCTCGCGGTAGTCATCAGTCCAGACAACATGGGCCTCGGTTGGCAGGCGGGTCTGGTCGAGGAGTCCCAGTTTGCCGTCGGTGTAGGTTATTGCTTCGATTTCGGACATTGAGCAAGTGTTGGCGTTACGGGCCGCGGACAAGAAAAAAGCTTCTCACTCGGAGAAGCAATGAATCTATTAACCCTTCCCCATCTTTCCCCGGTCTTCAGCCGGGGCCGGACTTGGCACCGTTCCGCGCTCGGGAGAGCGGGTCGGTTGCTGGGCTTCGCGGGGCCGTTCCCTCTGCCTCTCTGGATAAGGGGGTCGCCGTTTAAGTTGTCAATGGAACCTTACCCGAATGCGTCACAGGTGTCAAGTTGAAGGAGCCAGGGGTCCGTTGAGGGGCAGGCAGGGCGATGCTAGAATGGCGCCGGTCCCCATTGGTCACGTTGGTTGAAGGAGGCGTCCATGGCTGACAAGGAGGAGTTGAGGCAACTGGTCCAAAGGATGAGGGAGGAGTTGTCGGCGACCCTGGATGGCATGGACTACTGCTTGGACTGGAAGCCCACCGACGAGGAGTGGTCGGCCCGCGAGGTGCTGTACCACTTGGTGGACACACCCCCGGGAGGCATACACGCCGCGGCCCGGGCCGTGCTGCAAGGCAGCATCAGCGAGTTGACGCTGCCTCCCGATGAGACCGACACGAGCGGTGGACGGTCTGAGTCGGATATATCGCAAATCATGGCAGAGGTCGGGGCGGTGCTGGAGGGGTTGGAAGGGGTCATAGACGATGCCAGCGACGGAGACTTGGAGAAATCCCTGCCGGTGCACCTGCCGTCACGGGGGACGACGGAGACGCGCACACTGGGGCGCATCATCGAGGGGAGCATGACCTACCACTGGGCGGACCATCTGGGCCAGCTAAAGGAACTGCGGGAGGGCTTGGGGCTGGCTTAGGTTAGTCCTGGTCGGCGTCGACCTTCAGCAGGGCGAGGAACGCCTCCTGGGGAACTTCCACGTTGCCGAAGCGCTTGAGGCGTCGCTTGCCTTCTTTCTGCTTTTCGAGCAGCTTGCGCTTGCGCGTTATGTCGCCGCCATAGCACTTGGCCAAGACGTCCTTGCGCAACGCCCGCACGGTTTCACGGGCGATTATGCGGTTGCCGATGGATGCTTGGATGGGGACCTCAAATAGTTGCCGGGGAATGATACCTCGTAGCTTCTCGGTGAGGGCCTTGCCGTATTGCTGAACCTTATCCCTGTGCACGATGGCCGAGAGGGCATCCACAGCTTGGTGGTTCAGCAGGATATCCAGCTTCACCAGTGAGGCCGAACGATAGCCCGCAAACAGGTAGTCCAATGAGGCATATCCTTGGGTGCGCGACTTCAGCACGTTGTAGAAGTCGGCCAGCAATTCAGCCAAGGGCATGTCGTATTCCATGACCACCCTTGAGGCCCTTTTGTGGGAAGAGCCGTTGGCGTGACCGTCCAGGACTTCGGCCCCTTGCAGGTATTCCATACGCTTGAACTGGGCTCTTCTGCCGGCCATTAGCTCCATGACGCCGCCGATATAGGTGTCGGGACACACCACGGTGAGGGACAGCCACGGCTCCAGAATCTCTTGGTATTCGTGGGGCTCGGGCATCTTGGACGGAGAGTCCACCTGTATGGTGCTGCCGTCGTTCAGGACCACTTGATACAGCACGCTGGGCGCCGTGGCTACGATGTCCAGCCCGTATTCCCGCTCCAGCCGTTCCTGCACGATGTCCATGTGCAACAGCCCGAGGAAACCGCAGCGGAAGCCGAACCCCAGCGCAGGCGAGCTTTCCGGCTCGTATATCAGGGCTGCGTCATTCAACTGGAGCCTCTCCAAGGCGGTGCGCAGGGCTTGGTACTCCTCGCCTTGAGCGGGATAAATGCCTGCGTAGACCATGGACTTGAGGGCCACATAGCCGGGAAGAGGCTCAGCGGCAGGCTGACGGGCACGGGTCAGGGTCTCGCCAACACGACACTCGCGCACGTCCTTCAAGCCTGTGGCCACGTAGCCGACCTGCCCGGCTTGGAGGCTCTTGGTGGCACTGAGGACGCGGGTGAAGATGCCGACTTCGGGTGGCTCGGAGACCTTGGAATTGGACATCAACAGCATGGGGTCGCCAGCAGTCAGGTGCCCATCCATAACACGGATGTATGCCACGATCCCCTTGTAGCTGTTGTATACCGAGTCGAACACCAAGGCGCGCAGCGGGGCTTCGGGCTCGCCTCTGGGCGGCGGCACGCGCTCCACGACAGCTTCCAGCAGGTCATTGACGCCTTTTCCATCCTTCGCCGAGACAAAGAGCATTTCATCGGAGGTAAATCCCAAGGCTTGCTGCATCTCGGCAGCGACCGCTTCAGGCTCCGCTTGGGGCAGGTCGATCTTGTTGACGACGGGAATGAGGGTCAGGTCGTGTTCCAAGGCGAGATAGGCGTTGGCCAGGGTCTGGGCCTCGATGCCTTGGCTGGCGTCCACCACGAGAATGGCTCCTTCGCATGCAGCCAAAGCTCGGGAGACCTCGTAGCTGAAGTCCACATGACCGGGGGTGTCAATCAGGTTGAGGAGATATTCGTCTCCGTGGCACTTATAGCCCATGGAAACGGCTTTGCCCTTGATGGTGATGCCCCGCTCGCGTTCGAGGTCCATCTGGTCGAGGAACTGCTCGCGCATGTTTTCCCGGCTCACCGTGCCGGTGACTTCGAGGAAGCGGTCCGCCAAGGTGGACTTACCGTGGTCGATGTGGGCGATGATGCAGAAATTGCGAATGAGTGAGGCGTCCATAGCCGCTAGACGTACCCGTAGCCCGGTGCCTTGATGCAGGACACCCAGTGGTCGGTGGCCACTTCACGCAGTTCCGGCACCACCTCGGAACACCGTTCTTCGGCAATGGGACAGCGCGGGTGAAACACGCAGCCTGATGGGGGATTCAGGGGGCTCGGCACCTCGCCGCTAAGCAGGATGCGCTCTCGCTGGGCATCCAGCACGGGGTCGGGTATGGGCACGGCCGACAATAGGGCTCTGGTGTAGGGGTGTATGGGGTTCTCGTAGATTTCTTCGCGACTGGCAATCTCCACGATGTGTCCCAAGTACATCACTGCTACGCGGTCGCTGATATGGCGCACCACGGAGAGGTCGTGAGCGATAAACAGGAAGGTGAGTTCGAACTGCTCCTGCAACTCTTCCAGCAGGTTGACTATCTGGGCCTGAATCGACACGTCCAAGGCGGAGACCGGCTCGTCGCACACGATGAACTGGGGGTTGACGGCCAAGGCCCGGGCGACGCCGATGCGCTGACGCTGCCCGCCACTGAATTCATGGGGGAACCTGTCCGCCATGGAAGGGCTGAGGCCGACGACGGTCAGAAGCTCGGCCACCCGCTGCCTGTATTCGGACTTGTTGCCCGCCATTCCATGCACCATCAGAGGCTCGCCGATGATATTGCCTGCGGTCATGCGGGGGTTCAGGGAGCTGTAGGGGTCTTGGAAAATGACCTGCATCCTGCGTCGCATCTGGCGCAGGCCCTTGGAATTCATGGCGCACAGGTCTTCGCCATCGAAAGTGATGGAGCCCGAGGTGGGCCGGTAGAGTTGCAGGATGCAGCGGCCCGTGGTGGTCTTGCCGCACCCGCTCTCACCAACCAAGCCCAGCGTCTCGCCCCGCCTTATGAAGAAGCTGACGTCATCAACGGCCCGCACATGGGCTACGGTGCGCTGGAAAATCAGGCCGGACCGCACCGGGAAGTGCATCTTCAGCGAGTCCACCTCTACAAGGCGGTCGCCATGCGCTCCATTTGCTGTTCGCGTCTCCATACAAGTATCTCGCTAGCTATCTTAAGCTCGGAGTCAACTCACCAGTGATTTCTTAGTTGGGATTAAGGCTTGGGGCCACCCAGCAGGCCGAGCTATGACCAACCGAAACCTGGGACAGGGGAGGCACCTGTTGGGCGCACCGGTCTTCCGAATAGCGGCACCGCTCCAAGAAGGCGCATCCCTCACCCAAATTGCCCAAATCGGGGGGTTGCCCTTCGATGGGGTCCAATCTCTCCTTGCGGGGCAGGTCCAGGCGTGGCACCGAGTTCAGAAGCCCTATGGTATAGGGGTGCCTCGGGTTGTAATAGACCTCTTTGGCAGACCCTCGTTCGATAATCTTGCCGGCATACATCACGTTGACGCGATCGGAATAGCGGGCGACCACGCCCAGATTATGGGTGATGATAATCAGGGCCACGCCGCGCTCTTGGGTCAGGCTCTTCATCAACTCCAGTATTTGCGCTTGGATGGTCACATCCAATGCAGTGGTGGGCTCGTCGGCGATGACGATTTTGGGGCCGCAACTCAGGGCCATGGCGATCATCACGCGCTGGCGCATGCCTCCGCTGAACTGGTGAGGGTATTGACGGGCGCGACGGGGGGCATCGGGTATGCCGACCTCCTCCAGTCGCCGAACCGCTTCCAGTCTGGCTTCGCTTTTGCTGAGGCCCAGATGAAGCTCCAGCGATTCGGTCAACTGGCGCTCCACGTTCAGGACCGGGTTCAGGGAGGTCATGGGTTCCTGGAACACCATGGCAATGTGCCTGCCACGGACTCTCCTGATGCTGTCGTCGGGCAGGTCCAGCAGATTTTCTCCCTCGAAGAGGACCTCCCCGTCAACAATCTTGCCCGGCGGGTCGGGTATCAAGCGCATGATGGAAAGAGCGCTGACACTCTTTCCACAACCACTCTCTCCGACCAGTGCCAATGTTTCTCCAGCTTCCAACTCGAAGGAAACACCATCCACGGCTTTGACCACGCCTTCTTGAGTGAAGAAGTGGGTGCGCAGGTCGGAAACTTCAAGTAGAGGGCTCATCGGCGCTCCAGGGGCCTACTTTTGTCGTGCTGGCGCTGTGTTAGATTTGGACGCGGCGGCAGACCGCAGCCATGATAGCACTGTGAGTGTCGCAAGAACAGAAAGGAAACGGGCTTCTTGCGTCGTGAATACATCCACTTCATTGTGGAGGGGGAATTCGCGCGAGGGTGCAGGGTGTACCCGGTGACTAGTGCGCGATTATCTCTTGGTACTCGTCCGCGGTGAGCAGGTTGTCCAACTCGGCTTGGTCAGTGATGGCGACCCGGATGAGCCAGCCCTGTCCGTAGACGTCCTCGTTTACCAACTCAGGTTGATCGGCCAGCAGGCCATTGACCTCCAACACCTCGCCGCTGACTGGGGTGTACAGGTCCGATACCGTTTTTACCGACTCGATTTCGCCCATCATGGCAAATTGGGTCAACTGGGTGCCGACTTTAGGGAGGGCCACGTAGACCACGTCACCCAACTCCTCTTGGGCAAAGTCGGTGATTCCCACTAGGATGTTGCCGTCGGGCTCCAGCAATGCCCACTCATGCTCTTTGGAATATTTCCTGTCGCTAGGATACATCCGTCCACGCTCCCGATGCCGGTTCCCCGTCCTGCGGCCCGCTTTTGGGCCGCAGGAAACATAGTCCACGGCTGAAAGGCTGTCAAGCATAGGAGCTACTTCTGCTGCCAGGGCCAGTTGAGATACAGTATGGCCTAGGTTCAAGGGAAAGGCATGTCGAGAGAATCATATGGACTCACGGGAGCTAACGGACGTAGTCAAGCAAGCAGCCACGACGATGGGCTTCGATCTTGTGCGCATCACTTCCGCTGATCGCCTGGAGGAGGACGAGGAGATTACCCGGGCGCGGGTGCGGAGGGGCTTGATGGACGGGCTGCCTTGGTACACCGAGTCGCGAGTGTCGCGGGGCGCTAACCCTGAGGAGTTGTTGCCCGGCGCAAGGTCAATCATTTCTCTCGGCATGAGCTATCTGCCTTCAGATGAGCAATGGCCAGATGAGCAAAGGGCGGATGAGCAACAGGCGGAAGGGGCCGGTCTACGGGGCCGGGTGGCGGTCTATGCGTGGGGAAAGGACTACCACAGGGTGCTCAAGAGCCGGATGAAGGCCTTGGTGGAAGACGTGTCGGCGAGGTTGGGGAAGGATATTCGATCGCGCTGGTACGTGGACGACGGGCCCATGCTGGACCGGGCGGTGGCGCAAAGGGCGGGGACTGGCTGGTTCGGCAAAAACACCAATATCCTCACGAGCGGTTTCGGGTCCTGGGTGTTTTTGTCGCAGGTAATCACGGATTTGGAGCTTCTTCCTGACCCTCCTCTGGCGAAGACCTGCGGGTCGTGTACCCGTTGCCTGACGGCGTGTCCCACGGACGCCTTTACCAGTGCTTATGAACTGGACAACACGCGCTGCATTTCGTATCTGACTATTGAACACCGTGGGGCGATACCTCATGAACTGCGGCCCCTGATGCAGGACTGGGTCTTCGGTTGCGATATCTGCCAGGATGTTTGCCCGGTCAACCGCAAGGCATCGGCTACCGGAGAGCCAGCGTTCCAGGAGACCGGCTTCGCCAGTCTTGATCTGGTAGGCGTTCTGGAGATGAGTGAGGAGCAATTCCGGGAACAGTTCCGTCACAGCCCAATCAAGAGGGCCAAGAGGGCTGGCCTCCAGCGCAATGCGTGCGTCGCCCTAGGCAACATTGGCGACCGAGAGGCCGTAGCCCCCTTGTCCCGTGTGCTGTCAGAGGGGGAATCACTGGTACGGGGCCATGCAGCATGGGCTTTGGGACGCATAGGGGGCAGGGATGCGAGAGAGGCGCTTAATGCCGCCTTGCGGAATGAAGGGGACCCGGATGTGATGGACGAGATTCGACGGGCGCTTCAGGGCATGGGCGCGTCCGAAGGTTGAAGCTGTGGGCTAGGCCCGCTACAATCACGGCGGGCAAGAGCCCGTACCTTTGTGCAGGAGTCGTGTTTTGGAAGAAGGAAAGGTCCAAGTCGAAATCACTTATTGCGTACCCTGACAGCACCATGGCACCGCCACGTGGATGGCGAATGAGTTCTTCCGCGCCTTTGGCCCCGATGTAGCCATATCCATCACCCCCAAGGGGCAAGGCATCATGGAGGTCTTTGCCAACGGTGAGAAGATTTTCGACAAGATAGCCGAGGGCAGTTTTCCCGATCTTCCCAGGGTGCGAAAGATGCGAGACGCAATCGCACAGAAGATTGAAGCCACCCCGGTTGCCGCCGACGATTAGGCGAGACGGTCACAGAAAGACAGCAGAATACAGCCCAGCCGCATTGTCGGCTGGGCTGTTCTGTATCATGAGACTGACACCCCTTCCAAGCGCGCCTTAAGCTCTTCCCAGACCATGAGGGCCAGCTCCTCACGCGGACGCTGCGCGTCCAGCACAACCCACCTCTGCGGGTCTTGCTCTGCCAACTCGAGATAGCCACGCCGAACCCTGCGATGGAACTCCAAGGGCTCTATCTCAAAACCTCGCTGACCTTCTTCATCTTGACGAACGGGCTCTTGGCGGACGGGCTCGGGGGTTTCCTCATCCATCATCGAGAAGAGGCTTAACTGAGGTTGTACCCTAGCCAGGCCACCCGCAGGTTCCAAGTCCAAAAGAAACGTGAGGTCAGGCGATAAGCCGCCGGTGGCAACTCCGTTTATGCTACGGACGACCTCCAAATCAAGTCCACGGCCATATCCCTGGTAGGCCATGGTGGAGTCGGCGTAACGGTCGGCCACCACATGCATACCCCGAGCCAAGCTTGGGCTCAAGACATTCGCCACCAACTCCGCACGCGCCGCGCAGAAAAGCAGCAACTCCGCTTCAGGCGTCGGCGAGACGCTCTCGTCCTTCAGAAACCTGCGGAGGCGTTGGCCCAAGCTGGTGGAACCGGGTTCGTGCACGGGAAGCACCTGATACCCGGCGGAGGCCATAGCTTCAACCAGCAGGTCTGCTTGCGTCGATTTGCCGCAGCCTTCTATGCCTTCAAAGGAGATGAACACGGCTTGGCACCTCGGTGGTTGACCGCGCGTCCTTGGTGGAGATGCGCGGTGAAAACTATTGGCGAACGAAAGTGACGTGGCGCTGGGGTTCGCGGCCTGCGCTGCGCGATGATACGTCGTACTTGGCCGCAAGCATGTGCTGCAGGCGGCGTATGTAGGCCGCTTGGGGCATCAGGGTCACCGAGTCCTCTGCGCCTTCCATCACCCGCTGAGCGGCTTCATGGGCTTCCTGGAGGGCCTCATCGACCTTGGGATCAGACCCGTTCGCGGCGCCGCCACGCGCCTTGAGGAATTGCTGCACATGGGGGGCTGTATTCTTTCGCAGGACGTAGACCGGCTTGCTGGCTTCCTCGGCGGCCCTGACGACGCGGGAACCACGCCGGTAGTGGGTCTTGGTCGTCAGCACCACGTCGGCCACACGCAACTCGTTGACCACGTTGACCGGCACTCCGGCCTCTTGGGCCGCCTCTTCCACCCGGTCACGCCGCACGCCGAACAGGAACAGCTTCTGCGCCGGCCCGGATTCCGCCACGCGTGGAGATGGAAAATCCCATTCAGGGGGCCTCTCCTCAACTCTGGCGACCGGCGTTTCCACGGTCGTTCTGGGTGCTTCCCGCACTTTGGCCACCCTGCCTATTTCGTCAAGCCACCGGGTTTCCGGGACGATGGGCAGGCCACGCAGGTAGGTATCGACTACCCGACTTACGTTGTCGTGTACTGCAACCCGGTCCCAAGTCTGTATCTCCACCACTACATCAAAAGTTGGAGGAGCCTTCCGTTCCAGAATTGCCTTTTGGGTGCCGCGGCGACGCGCCTCGTCGTCGCCCAAGGTTACGGACTGCACCCCTCCCACGAGGTCGGAGAGGGTGGGGTTCAGGACCAGGTTTTCGAGAGTGTTGCCATGGGCGGTGGCGATGAGTTGAACGCCACGCTCGGCGATGGTGCGGGCTGCCAACGCTTCCAGTTCCGTGCCCATCTCGTCAATGATGATGACCTCGGGCATGTGGTTCTCCACAGCCTCAATCATCACTCCATGCTGCAACGTCGGGGTAGCCACCTGCATACGCCGGGCGTGCCCGATGGCGGGGTGGGGTATGTCGCCGTCTCCGGCGATTTCGTTGGAAGTGTCGACGATTATGACCCTCTTGTTGGCGTTGTCCGCCAGCACACGGGCCACCTCCCGCAGCATCGTCGTCTTGCCGACGCCGGGCCTGCCCAGCAACAGAGTGCTGCGGCCAGAGAGCACTTGGTCTTCGATGATCTTGATGGTGCCGAAGACCGCGCGGCCTACCCGGCAGGTCAAGCCGACGACCTTGCCCTTGCGGTTCCTGATAGCGGAGAAGCGATGGAGGGTGCGGGTGATGCCGGCCCGATTGTCGTCCCCAAACTGGCCCACACGGCCCACCACGTATTCCAGGTCGGACTCGGACACTTCCAATGGATCTATGATCACGGTCTGGTGAGGGAAACGAGCTTCGGGGTAGCGCCCCAAGTCCAACACCACTTCCAAGACATCGTGCAAGTCCTCGCGGGCACGCAAGGGAGTTGCGACGCGCGGGGGCATCGCGTCGATCAGTACCTCCAAGTCGTCTTGGACCCATTTGTCCGCGTCAGTCGCCGTCACCTCACCCCTCCGACGCAGCCATGTCGAGGAAATACCGATGCATGCGCGAGTCTCCACCCAGTTCGGGGTGGAATGCTGTCGCCAACAGGTTGCCCTGCCTCACCGCCACAGCCCGACCGTCGGGCAATGCGGCCAGCACTTCAACCCCAGGGCCGACATCGCAGATAGCTGGGGCGCGTATGAAAATGGCCCGCAACGGGTCGGGGCCAAGGCCATCGACCTCAAGGTCGGCCTCGAAGCTGTCCACCTGTCGACCGAAGGCGTTGCGTTCCACCACGATATCCATGAGACCCATGGGTGTGGGCTTGGGTTCGGTGAGTTCGCGGGCCATCATGATGAGGCCTGCGCAGGTGCCCCAAACCGCGGCCCCTCGTTGGGAGAACTTGGCGATGGGCTCACGCAGGTCATAGAAGTCCATGAGCTTGGCGAAGGTGGTGCTCTCACCACCGGGGATAATCAGGCCGTCCAAGTCATGCAAGTCGCGGGGCAACCGCACCTGCACCGAAGGTTGACCAATGCGTTCCAACGCAGCTTGGTGTTCCGCAAAATCGCCTTGAACGGCCAGCACTCCTACCTTCAACGGCGGACGCTGTTGTTGCAATTCCGGTGCCGCCAGCAGTCCCTAGACGCCACGTGGCGCAAGGAGTTCGGCCTCTTGCAGCGTCCGTATGCCGATGCCCACCATGGCCTCGCCCAGATTCTTGGACACCTCGCCGATGATGGCAGGGTCGTTGTAATGGGTCGTGGCTTCGACGATTGCCTTGGCTCGCGGTGCCGGGTCGTCGGACTTGAAGATGCCGGAGCCGACAAAGTTGCCATCGGCACCCAACTGCATCATCAGAGCAGCGTCGGCGGGGGTTGCGATGCCCCCGGCGGCGAAGTTCACCACGGGCAGGCGGCCCAAGGTGCGGGTCTCGGTCAAGAGGTCCAGGCTGACGCCGAGGTTCTTGGCTTCGGTGACAAGCTCGTCTTCGGGCATGTTCTGCAGGCGACGGATGGCATCCATGACCGACCGCATGTGGCGGACGGCCTCGACGATGTCGCCAGTGCCAGCCTCGCCCTTGGTGCGCATCATGGCGGCGCCCTCAGATATGCGGCGCAGGGCCTCGCCAAGGTCGCGACAGCCGCATACGAAGGGGACCTTGAAATTGTGCTTCCACACGTGGTGGTCTTCGTCTGCGGGCGTGAGCACCTCGGACTCGTCGATGTAGTCGACGCCCATGGACTCCAGAACCTGGGCCTCGACGAAATGGCCGATACGGCACTTGGCCATCACGGGGATGCTGACGGTTTCGAGAATCATCTGGATGCGGGACGGGTCGGCCATGCGGGCCACGCCACCGGCGGCGCGGATGTCCGCCGGGACTCGCTCGAGTGCCATCACCGCGACGGCGCCTGCTTCTTCCGCTATCGCCGCCTGCTCGGCGGTCACCACGTCCATGATGACGCCGCCCTTGAGCATCTGGGCCAAGCCCGCCTTAACCTTGAAGGTACCTGTAGTCAAAGCTCCCCCTTTTGAGGAACATCAGCTTTCAGGGCATCAACCCAAAAGCATTGCCCTGCTGTTCAATCCCATTATACGCCGTTCAATGAACGGTACACTATGTTCGTCAGTGCCTCAGTCGTTGCGTTACCCGCTGAATGTGCCGGTGACCATCTGGTGGCCTCCGTTCTCCTCGTAGGCCTCTTCACGATAGAGCCCGAAGGGCTGTTGCAGCGGGCTGTCGTTGTAGCTGAACAGGACCGCCTCATCGTCGGCCACATGCTCGTGGAAGGCCCAACTGGGGACGACAAAGGTGTCCTTGGCCTGCCAGTCGAACCGCTCGCCACGGATTACGGAGTAGCCCTTGCCCTTGATGACGTGGAAGATGGTGCCGCCGGTGTGGCGGTGGGCCTTGGTGTGACGGCCCGGTTCGAGCAGTTGCACGAAGCAGGCGATGGTGGCCATGGCTGGGCCGCCGGTCTGGGGGTTGGTGTACTCCAAGCAGATGCCGTCGTAGGGGCTGCCCTCGGTGTCCTTGGCCAGCTCCTTCAGTGCTTCGTAAGCCCGCTGGAATTTGTAGTTCAGCAGCGGAGAGTGCAGGCCCTGATGGTGTTCCCAAGTGGGACGCATTGAGCCTGCGCCATAGAGGCGCAAGGACATGTCGTCGGCCCTGATGAGGTTCTGGGCTTGGGTTTCGAGTTGGTCGTAGAAGCCCACTTCCAGCATGTTCACGAAGGGCACATCCAAGCCGTCGAGCCACACCATGGGGGAATCGCCCTCGTTGCCGTGGTCGTGCCATGTCCAACTGGGCGTGGTGATGAAGTCGCCCTCATCCATGTAGGTCTTTTCCCCCTCGACCGTGGTGTAGGCACCGGTGCCTTCCACGATGACGCGGAATGCGGACGGGGTGTGGCGGTGGCTGCGGGCGATCTCGCCGGGGTTGATGATCTGCAGGTTCGCCATGAGGGTGCTGGTGGCCGAGGGCCTGCCGCCCAAGCCGGGGTTGGCGAATACCAGCACACGACGCTCGGCCATTTCCACTGGGACCAACTCGGAAGCGCGGTACATCAGGGGGCGGAACTCGGACCATTTCCACATGAAGGGGAGGGCCTTGGGGTCGGGTTCGGTGGTCAGATTGTCGCCGCCCAGTGTCCACAGGCCACGGCTGTTGTGGTTCTGCACGTCTTGATAAAAGAGGTCGAGGTCTTCCATTTGTGCGCCGGGTCCAGATGCCATGCCAGCCTCCTTGAAGCAAGTCATCAGTGCCAGAAATTATTGACGCTAGTATCGTTCTACAGGTTCCAGTGTGTCAACGAGAGGCTTGGTTTCCGGCTGCGTCGCCGAACCGGCGACGGTGCTGGCGGAGCGTTCAATCGTCCATCACGACGGGGATGCCCGCTTGCCGCGCCTTCTCGGCGGCCTCCTCGTTGACCACGCCGTCCTGCATCCAAATGTAGCGGGCACCGACCTGTATGGCCTCCTCCACCACGGGCATGACCTGATCGGAGCGGCGGAAGACGTCAACCATGTCGATGGGACCGGGGACGGAAGGGAGGTCAGGGTAGGACTTCTCCCCCAGCACCTCATCGACGGTGGGGTTGACCGGGATGATGCGATAGCCCTGGCTCTGGAGGTAGGCCGACACGCGGTGGCTGTCCCTATCCGGGTTGGGCGACAGGCCGACCACTGCGATGGTGCTGCTGTTGCGGAGTTGCTCTTCTACCAAGTCCATCGGGGCCTCCTTCATGGTATGGCGTTGGGGGGTATTGCGCGGGGGCGCTAGTATCACGTTCGATGATGCCGCGACACTGCAGGGCAATTGCAGTCCGCCGTAGCCAGACTGGCCCCGTAAGGCGCAAAGTGCCGTAGCTGAGTTGCAGACCCGTCGTATCTGAGAAAAGCGTTTTCGTAGCCGGCGGGACTGCAATTTCTGCAATTTTCGCGCCGCTCAGATACGATTTGACGGCGAGAATTTTCAGGTCGGCCCGCAATCTGAGTATCACGATTCACGATATATGAGGCTGGCCGGAATACCGGACGCTTAGTTGGGCTAACGGGGTATTGGCGCATGGCCATATGATAAGGGCGACAACGGGCGGCCGTCGATAGAGGGACGGCGAGCAGGAATAGTAGCGGGATTAAGCAGGCCATTTCAGGATGACACCGTTTGATAGTTAGACCAGGGCCATCTTCATCTGGCCTGCGGGCTGCCTCTTCTCGCTGTACCGCTCATCGAGATGCCACTTGGCCCGCAGTGAGTCCAGCCGGGACATTATCTTCTGGGCGTATTGCTTGGGGGCGTAGGCCCCGCGATAGTAATTGGCATAGAGCGGCGCGAGGTGGGGATAGGACTCGCGTATGAGGGGCATGAACCACTCCTTTGAGCCGGGGCGTAGGAACATGACGTTGCCGCCGAGATACTGGGCCTTGTGGGCTGCGGCCGCGCCAACGAGTTCGTCCAAGCTCTCCTCGCTGTCGGACAGCCCTGGGATGATGGGGGCTGCAACGACGCCCGCGTGGATGCCCGCCTCTACGAGTGCCTGCATCGCCTCCAGCCGGTGGAGCGGGTTGGGTGCCCCCGGCTCAGTGGCACGCCATACCTCCTCATCGAGGCAGCCGATGCTGAAGTTGACCTGCACGTCGGCTACACTGCTCAACTCCTGCAAGACATCGATGTCCCGCTGGACCAGGACTCCCTTGGTGGTGATGCTGACCGGGTTGGCGAAGTCCTTGAGGACACCCAGCACCTTGCGGGTGAGCTTGTAGCTCTTTTCGGCGGGTTCGTAGGGGTCGGAGGCGGTGCCCAAGGCGATGGGTTCGCGCTTCCAACTGGAGCGCTTCAGTTCGGAGCGCAGCACCTCGGGGGCGTTCACCTTGGCGAAGACGCGCTGTTCGAACTGCCTGCCTGTGCCCAGTCCGAGAAACTCGTGGGTGGGGCGGGCGAAGCAGTAGCGACAGGCGTGGCGGCAGCCCCGGTAGGGGTTGATGGTCCAGCGGAAGGGCCAATCGGGCACCTTCACCGGGTTGATGAGAGTCGTGCAGCGTATTTCTTCCACGTCAGCCCTTGGCATGGTCTGTTCTCCTTTAGGAAACTGTAGTTCTTATTGGAGAACATAAGGCGACGCTTTGTCAAGCGGCAAATGTCAGTGTGGAAACATCAGTGCTGAGGCACCAATATTTAGGGAAGAGGACGACTAGGCAGTTACCGCAGGGGCGAGGGCCTCGAGGGTGCGGTGCATGGCATCGGTGGTGGCCCCATGGGGCAGGGCCAGGACTGGCATGTCGGCCCCGGCCTGCCGGTATCGGGCTATTTTGCGGATGCAGTCGCTGGGTTCACCGATGATTGTTATGTTGTCGAGCATCTCGTCGGTGATGGACTCAGCGGCCCGGTCACGGTCGCCCGCAACCCAGGCCTCCCGTACGCGGACCGACTCGTCCACGTAGCCATAGCGCTGGAAGAGGTCAAAGTAGTAGGTGCCCATGCCGCCGACGTAGTAGGCCATGTGGGCCTTGGCCAAGTTGCGGGCATGGGCCGCCTCTTCCTCATCGTCGGTTGCGAGGGCGAGCACTTGAGGGGCGACGGTGATTTCGGATGCGCTGCGGCCTGCGGCTAGGGCTGGTTGCACGACCTGCTGGGTCATCTCCGGCAGCCGGAGCACGTCCACCCAAGTGGGCAGCCAGCCATCGGCAAGCTGGCCGGTAAGCTCGAGGTTTTTGGGGCCGAGGGAGGCGACATAGATGGGCAGACGCTCCTGCGCTGGCTCGGTGGCCATGCGGAAACGCTGGACCTGATAGAAGTGGCCGTCGTAGTTCACCCGCTCACCTGCCAAGGCCATGCGGATAATCTCGATGTATTCGCGGGTCCTCTGCAGGGGTTGGTCGAACTTTTCGCCGTGCCACTGCTCGATGACGATACGGCCACTGGTGCCAAGGCCAAGGATGGCCCTGCCATGGGAAATGGCGTCGAGCGAGGCTGCGGTTTGGGCCAGCAGGGCGGGGGTGCGGCTGTACACGGGCACGATGCCTGTGCCGAGGCGCACGTTGGTGGTGTGGCAGGCGACCATTGTGAGGAGGGTGAAGGCATCGCGGCCCCAGGACTCGCCAATCCACACGCTGGCATAGCCGAGGCGGTCGGCCAGTTGGGCGAGGGAGACGATCTCCTCGGTGGAAACGTCCCGGCGGCTGCCTATGGCGACTCCTAATCCCTTTAAGGGACCCTGCATGATGACGGTCTCCTTGTTTTCGAAAGGTGGCTTGCCCCAGACTCGCGCGCATTCTAGCATGGGGACAGACTCCCGCCTCTGGAGGAGGGGTAACTCATGAGCGCCAAGTCCCTGCTAGCCAACTTGGAAGAAGCCATCGCGCCCTATCCGGAGACGGCTTCGGGCCTGTTCCTTGATATCGACGGGACGCTGTCGGAAATCGTGCCACTGCCTCACGAGGCTACCATCAGCCCAGCGATCCGTGATGCCGTGGCTACGCTGGCTTCGAGGCTAGAGTTGGTGTGCATAGTGACGGGCAGGCCAGCGGCCAATGGGAAGCGGATGGTGGGGCTGGAGCAGTTGACCTACGTGGGGAACCATGGGATGGAGTGGATTCAGGAAGGGAGGGTGTTCACTGACCGGACTGCGGCCCCTTATGAGGCGGACGTGGAGAGGGCGTTGGAGGCGGTAAAGGAACAGTGCGGACGCACGGATGCCATCATCGAGGAGAAGGCCTGCTCCTTTGCGGTGCACTACCGCAACTCAGTTGATCCGCAAGCCATTGAGCACATGGCGTTGCAGGCGATCGAAGGGCAGGACGATTGCCGGGTGCGGGTGCTCACGGGCAAGGCGCACATCAACGTGCTGCCGCCGGTGACGGTGAACAAGGGGACCGCAGTGCGCTCGCTGGTGCAGAGTCACGGGTTGGGCTGGGGGCTTATTGCGGGCGACGACGTGACCGACATCGACGCGTTCCGCGAGGCACGTGTCCTCGCGGCGTCCAGCGAGTTCCGTTGCACCAACGTAGCGGTGCTGGGGGAGGACTGCCCGGCGGGGCTGCTGGAATTGGCTGACTACACGCTTGCCAGCGTGGGGGAGATGGAGGGGTTTCTTGGTTGGTGGGCGGGGCAAGCGGAGGGCTGAATACGGTAGCGGTGAGGTCTACGGCCAAGGGATGTCTTTGAGGTCATTGACGTCGATGAACACGTCGAAGACGTTCTCCCGCATCCACGGGGCATTTGGCCGTACCGCCAGATGATTGAGGGCTAGGTCGTTGGCTGCCTCCCATCCCTCGCGCGAGACCGGCTTTCTGCCGGGGACTGTGGTGTCACCCACGAAGTAGACGAACACCAAGGCGGCGGGGACTTTGTTCAATTCCTCCAAGAGATAGAGATGCGCTAGGCGGTTGGCATACTGGTAGAAGCACTTCGTCCAATCTGCTCTGTTCCCAGCTCTTAGGAATTTCTTTGTATCGTCCAATGCGGATTTGATCTTCTTCCGCGAACTTTCTGAGGCGGCAGAGGGAGTGCTATCGAATTCCGGGATGTTGGCCTTGGCTTCGATGAGGAGACATCGGCCGCTCTTGGTACGCGCCAGCCCGTCCCAGTGTGGCCCTCCCGGCGGCCAGAAGTCTGCCAAGGGTTTCCGATCCAGCTTTATGTCGAGCCGTTGAAGGAACTCTTCGTCCCTGTATTCCTTGAATGGACGGTCATCGTCTTCCAGAGGCGAAAGCCATCTGATAGTGTCACCACGCTCAAGATGCAGGGAGCCAGCCAGAGCGCCGTCTATCACTTGCGGACGGCGGTTCACGACCAATTGGAGCCAACGCTGGCTACCCCTAGGCTTTGCGCCTTCCGTCACAGACATAGTATCCCCTTCAGGTGGCGAGTTTGAAGCCTAAATCCCGCGGAACCACTCGCTGAAGCGGGCGATGGCGGTGGCGTCGCCTTCGGCCTTCAGTCGGCCGCTGGAGATGGCCTCGTTGGAGGGGAGTCTGCCGTAGGACATGAGCAGGAAGGTCTCGGTGTCGCAAGTGCAGGTGACGTCGGCGTCGCCTTGGGGACTCTCCAAGTGGACCCTGTCGCTCTCGACCACGATGTCCGCGCTCAGCCCCACCGGGTTGCTGACGTTGAACCGGTAGCGGACGGGCTTGTCCAAGTTGGGGCCGGGCCAGAAGGCGTAGGGGAGGGAGCCCGAGGCGAAGGAGTTCTCTATCAGGATGATCATGGAGGGCATGCTGGCTGGCAGCATGTGGTAGCCGGACTCCAGCCGGGACTTGATGTCCCAGTCGTGGAGACCCAGTTCCTTGAAGCGCATGTCGACGAAATTGCCTGCGGGCACATAGCCGCCGGGATGGTAGCAGGGCTTGGGGTGTTCGTCGGGCTTCAGGTTGGCGAGGACGTTGATGAGGCGGTCGCTCTGGGCAGCCAACTCCGTCACGACTTCCCCTCCCAACTGTTCACGGGCAGCCAATGCCCGCTGGTGGATGCCCTCGTGGGAGGTTGCCCCGGTCTGGGAGCCAGCCGGGGCACGGCCCGGCAGCGTGTCCACGTTGCCCTCGATGCCGCGCTCCACCGTGGTGGCATAGAACTCGGCCACACCCACCAGATGGGCGACGACATGGCCGACTTCCCACAAATCGCAGGCGCTCTGGGCGTTCCAGGACTCGGCGGGGAGGGCGGACAGGTAGTCTTGGAACTGCTGGGACTCGGCTCGCAGGTTGTCCAACCGCTGTTCAAAACTGGGGATTCCTTGGGCCATCGTCATGTCATTCACTCCCTTGCAGCAATAGTGTCTCGATATCCTGTAGCTGGGAACCCAGCCAGTTGAGATTGTCCCTTTCTTCCACGGTGGTCTTCAAGCGTTGCGCTCTGTCGGCCCGCTCCTCGGGGCTCATGGTCAGGCCTTGGTACATGGCCTGCATGGTGCCCTCGATGTCGGCGGGCGATACGGACAGGGCGCCACCCGAAAGCTCGCGGTGGGCTCCGGCTCCCACGGAGAGCACCAGCACACCGTCGCGGGTATTCACCACGGGGCCTTCCTTGGCGACCAGATTCATGCCGTCGATGACAGAGTTCACCAGCAGCACATCATACAGCTTCATGCCGGCGATGGCTTGGGTGTAGTTGTTCTCCAGATAGGTGCGGATGGGCGTCCAGTCTTCGGTGCCGTGGGTGGTGTTTATCTGGTCGATGATCTGGCGTATTTCTTCCATGTAGCGCTGGTACTGGCGTATGTGGGTGCGGGAGGGCACGAGGAAGGCGAGGAACACCACTCTGCCCTTGAGTTCCGGGTGGCGGTTGAGCAGCAGGTCGTAGGCGCGGAAGCCGCGGACAACGTTCTTGCTGGGTTCGGCCCGGTCGACCCGCATGATGGTGAGTTCGCCGCACTCTTCCCGCAACTGCCGCTCATAGTCCAAGGCCCGCGGCCCGGAGGCCATGCGCCGTATCTCGTCCACGTTGATGGAGACGGGGTAGGAGCGGACGTAGGTGGTGCGGCCGTGGAGCCGGACTGATTGACCTGCATGGTCCACCTGTACATCGGGCAGCACCCACTCGCAGGTGTCGAGGAAATTCCTCGCGTCGCTGGGAGTCTGGAAACCGAGTATGTCGGCACCGCAAAGCCCGTAGCAGATTCCCTCCAGCATGTAGGCTGGCAGAAGCTCCCAGTACCGCACTGCTGGCCACGGTATATGGGAGAAATGCTGGATGATGGACTCGGGGGCCTTTTCGCGCACCATGGCGGGGGCGAGATAGAGGTGATAGTCGTGCAGCACCACCACCGGGGGTTCGGGGGCTGCCTCTATCTGGTCGACCACGGCTTGGGTGAAGGCTTGGTTCACCGGGACGTATCCGTCGTCCCAAGCGTCGTACACCGTGGCATCGATGTTGGGGTTGTACGGGGAGTTCCACATGTAGTGTTGCAGGAACCAGAGAAGGGGGTTGCAGAAGACGTTGTAGTACTTGTGGTAGACGCGCCGCGGAGTGGAAACGAACCGCACGTTGACGCGGTGCCCCGGCAGCGGGGAGCGCAGGGGCTGGCCACCGGAGGCTTCCCAAGCGCGACGGTCGCCCTCGCTCATGGCACCGGCGACCCAAGTGAAGTCGGCTATCTGGGTAATGGAGTTCAAGGCAGTGACAACGCCACCGCTGCCGCGGCGCGCTTCCTGACGCCCGTCTGGGGTGTACTGGTATTCCACGGGGCCGCGGTTGCTGGCAAGAATAAGCTGGCGCTGGCCCAGCACTCTGTCGTAAAGCTCTGCTACCTGAACCCTGTGGGCCGTCGTAGTTTCCATTACAGCCCACCTCCTCCACCCAGGTCTCTCACCATGCTGGTCATCCGGGCGGTGTCAGCACTGACGGCCACGCCGCGCTGCCTGGACCTGTCTTTATCGGCAGCCTCGGCTCACAACCTTGGGCCGGTGGCCACTGGCTGCACATATCCGCAGGACTCGCAGGTGCGCATCTCGTCATCGATGTTGTACCGTTCGTTGGCCTTGCGCAGGTCAACCAGCAATTCGTCTTTGCCCCGGTTCAGTTCGTAAATCTTGGCGTTGCACTTCTCGCAGTACCAAGCGAACTTCTCAGGCTCTTCGGGCGCACGCACGCGCTCCACAACCAAGCCCACGGTGTTCTCGCCGCGCTGGGGTGAGTGGGGCACGTTGGCGGGCAGCAGGAATACGTCGCCCTGCTTGATTTCAGCCTTCTGGCGCTGGCCGTCGCTGTCGATGTACTCCAAGGCGATGTCGCCTTCGAGCTGGTAGAAGAACTCATCGGCAGGGTCAATGTGGAAGTCGCGCCGGGCATTGGGGCCGCCGATGACCATGATGATGAACTCCGAGTCCTTCCAGACCATCTCCGCGCCGACGGGCGGCTTCAGCAGGTCGCGGTGCTCATCAATCCAAGCCTTCAGGTTGAACGGGGTCATGGTGCTGGCCATGGCATAGCCTCCTGCGTGAGAGCGAAGAGAACTGGGACAGGCTCCTGAAACCTTTGTAAACGATGGGGTGGGGGCTGTCAACCAGCTACTTTTGACCCACGAGGCCGGAATCATTCGGCTTCGTGCGCCTGTACTGGGCAGGCAAAAGGCATTGGGGGCCATTCACACAACGTGATACAACAACACACTCACAGTCCGTTGTGACTGGATACGTTGCTGGCCGTTCACCCTCAATTAACCGTCGCAGATTCGGGGCACTAGCCTCAAGGCAACTCTAGGCTGAAAGTTCCAGCGGCGCCATCGTAGTTCAGACATCCCTGTTTTAGGATATCTCGACCAATTAGGGCGATGAACGGGGTCAGCGGATTGTCAGCGGGCGTGCCGCGCCCATTGAATACAGTCACTTGCAAGGTTTGAGAGTATCCCTGAAGAGACGTAATCTCCAACCTTGCTATGAACACTCTTTGCTGGCGGGCTCCGTGAGCCCCATACGACAGTGCCCCAGTAGGTACTGTCAACTCAGTGAATTGATAAGGTCAGCAGTTTGCTCGTCTATCGAGGTGTGGGAGGCCCCAGTATCTATGAGACCTATACCGTCAACAGGTTGCGCATTTTTCCTTGTTGGCCATAGTCGAACATCCACCATTGGTCCGTACGGACCAATGTGCCCCATGAACTTGGGCACTACGCAGAGGCCTCAATGTAGGGATTTATCACTGGTTCCACTGAGTGCGTCGAGCAGACCAATCCGGGGTCGGCACTTAGCTCTTCCTGTTCTGCCACGATCAAGTCTTCAAGAGTGTTCAGCACTCGGGATACGGCTTCACCTCTAATGATTAGGAATTTCCCTGGATACCGGTTAATCAACTCCCCTTGATGGGCGTGCCAGAACGCCAGCTCATTAGGAAATCTGTCGGAAAGAACACTGCCTTCGTCGTTTTTCGCAACTGCCATAGAAGACCGCCTTCCTAGTCCCTACGAATCTGCATCTATAGAGCCGAAGCATCCACAATGGGTAGAGGAGGCTACCATTCTAGGCAAGCAAGATCCAGCGATGCGGACTCGTTCCTCAGCCAAGCTTGGTGGACCTATATGCAAACTATACCATTAAGCATACCACGAGCCAGAGAGAACTTGACTTTGAGATTGCTGCGTGCTCGGCATTAGTCAACAACGATCACCGTTCTGAACCATCCATCATCGCCTTCACGGTGACGCCTATGTGGGCGGGCGTGGGGATGATGCGGGCACCGGCTTGGCGGAGGGCTTCGGTCTTGGCGGTGGCGGTGGCGGCCTCGCCGGTGATGACCGCGCCAGCGTGGCCCATGCGCTTCCCCTGCGGGGCGGTGGCACCGGCGATGAGGGCGGCGACGGGCTTGGTCATCTCGGTGCGGATGAACTCCGCGGCCTCCTGTTCCATGGTGCCGCCGATCTCGCCGATGAGGGTGACCATCTCGGTTTCCGGGTCATCTTGGAACCGCCTCAGCACGTCAACGAATCCCGTGCCCACCAAAGGGTCGCCACCAACGCCGACGCAGGTGGTCTGCCCGATGCCGAGGGTCGTAAGTTGCCCCACTGCCTCGTAGGTGAGAGTGCCACTGCGGGACACCAGCCCCATGCGACCGGGCATGTGGATGGCGCCGGGCATGATGCCCACCTTGCAGCGGGCGGCCGGGGTTATCAGGCCGGGGCAGTTGGGGCCGATGAGAGTGACGGGGCGGTGCTCGATGAAGCGAACGACCCGCACCGTGTCCATCACGGGCACACCCTCGGTGATGCAGATGACTAGGTCCACACCTGAAAGGACGGCCTCGATGATTGCCTCGGCGGCAAAGGGCGGGGGCACGAAAATCAGGGATGTGTTGGCACCGGTCTCGGCTACAGCTTCGTCCATGGAGTCGAACACGGGGACGGTGTCGTCGAAAGTCTGGCCGCCACGGCCGGGGGTCACGCCAGCTACCAAGTTGGTGCCATAGGCCTTGCAGGCGCGGGCGTGGAAGCTGCCTTCCTGACCAGTAATGCCCTGTACGATCAGCCGGGTATTCTCGCCAACCAGAATGCTCACGTGCGACCCGTTCCTCGCATCATCCTTTGGACTCAGAGGAGGCCGTCAAAGCAGCGGCTACTTCCAGCAGCGATTGGGAAAAGATGACGTCCAGCCCTGAGTCCCGTAGGGCGGCCGCGCCTTCGTCCACGTTGGTGCCCAGCATCCTGACGTAGAGGGGCAACTCACAATTGGTCTCGCGGAAGGCTTGAATCACGCCTGCTGCGGCGATGTCGCAGCGCAAGATCCCGCCGAATACGTTCAGGAGCACCCGCTTGACGTCGGGGTCGGAGAGCATGAGACGGCAGGCTTGGGCCACCTTTTCCACACTGGCCCCGCCGCCTACATCAAGGAAATTGGCGGGGCTCATGCCCGCGCCCTTGATTACATCCATGGTGGCCATGGCAAGCCCAGCCCCGTTGACCAAGCAGCCAACGTCGCCGTCCAGCTTGACGTAGGCGATGCCCGCGTCGATGGCTTGGCTTTCCAACGGGTCTTCCTGCTCCGGGTCGCGCAGTTCCTGAGCTTCCGGGTGCCGGAAGACCGCATCGTCGTCCAAGCTGACCTTGCCGTCGAGGGCCAGCAGGCTGCCGTCGGCAGTGACTACGAGGGGGTTGATTTCCACTAGGGAGCAGTCCATGTCGTCAAACAGGCGAGTGAGCCCGGATATGATGTCGCTGGCCTGCCTGGACTGCGCCCGGTCCAAGCCGATTCCTTCGGCCAGACGGCGCCCCTGGAACCCTTGGAAGCCAATCAGCGGGTCCACACCCTCGCGCAGTATCTTCTCAGGAGAGGTGTTGGCCACCTCTTCGATGTCCATGCCTCCAGCCTCGCAGGCGATGACGACTGGGCCGCGATACGTGCGGTCGACGGTGATTGCGAGATACAGTTCCTTGGCCACATCGACCGTCTGCTCAACCAGCACACGGTGTACCGGGGCCCCCTCAGGGCCCGTCTGGGCCGTCACCAGTTGCTTGTCCAGCAAGGAGACGGCGGCGCCTTCAGCCTCTTGGGGCGTGTTGGCGAGGATGATGCCCCCGGCCTTGCCCCGCGCTCCCGCGTGCACCTGGGCCTTGATGACTGAGCGGCCGCCAAGCTCCTCGGTGATGCTACGGGCGTCGCTGGGTGTGGAGGCAATCTGGCCCTTGGGGATAGGTACGCCGTATAGGGCCATCAGGGCCTTGGCCTGGTATTCGTGAACCTTCATGGGCTAGGACTGGGTCCTGATCTCTGTGTGGGCCATGCCTTCGATGAACTGGGCAATGGCCGCGTGGTCGAGGTCGCCCTTGCCGTCATTCACCAAGGCTCCCAATATCTGCTGCAACAGGCTGGTAACGGGCACCGGCACGCCCAAGTCTCTTGCAGTGGCCATGGCGTTGTTCAGGTCCTTCTGGTGCAGCCGCATGCGGAAGCCGGGGCGGAAGTTGCGGTCCATCATCATGGGGGCCTTGGCTTCGAGGGCATTGCTGCCTGCCAAGCCACCGCGTATGGCTTCGAACACCACCTTGGGGTCGATACCCGCTTTCTGCGCCAGAGTCAGGGCCTCGCCGATGACCTCAATGTTGGCGGCGACGATCATCTGGTTGGCTACCTTGACCACGTTCCCTGCGCCAACCTCGCCAACACGCACCACGCTGCGGCCCATTACGTGCAGAAGCTCTTCGTGTTTCTGGAATATTTCTTCGTTGCCCCCCACCATGATGGCGAGGGTGCCAGCAATAGCCCCCGGTTCGCCGCCGCTGACGGGAGCATCGAGCATCTCCACGTTGTGCTTGGCGGCCTCGGCAGCTATTTTCTGGCTCACCAAGGGGTTGATGGAGCTCATGTCGATGATGGTGGAGCCAGCCGGGGCGCCTTCCAGCACGCCGTGGTGCCCAAGGATGGCGTCCTCGGAATTGGCGGAGTCGGGCAGCATGGTGATGATGACTTCGCAGCCCTCGGAAGCCTGCCGGCAGGACTGGGCCATCTCCGCGCCCTCGGCCGCCAACTCCTGCATGGGCCCCTGCTTGTGGTCATGCACCACCAGCGAGTAGCCCGCATTGATGAGGTTGCGGGCCATGGGCTTGCCCATGATTCCCAAACCTATGAAGCCCACTTGGGCCACGGCCGCCTCCAATCGCCAACTTCGGGCCGATTGACAATGGGCCGATTATGTTGGGACACAGATATAGTGTCAAGCAGAGGAGGGGACTACCGTGACGGGGCCCTGCCCTGCTCCCATAACTCCAACAGGTGGGTATCTCGCGGGAACGCAATGGGAGGCAAAGCGTCGGGCGCAAAGAACCCCAACTCCAGTGCCTCTGAGCCTGGGGCCAGCGTGCCGCCGTTCTCTCGGGCTTCGTAGGCCACGAGGATTACGGGACGCCCCTCCTCAGAAAAGACGCCCAACAGGCGTCCGATCTCGACCTCCAGACCCGTCTCCTCGAACACCTCACGGGCAGCCGCCTTCTCCACGACCTCGCCGCGGTCCACATACCCTCCGGGCAAACTCCACAGCCCGTACCCCGGCTCATTGCCGCGCTTTATGAAGAGCACCTTGCCATCCCGCGCCACCAAGCAGACGGTGGACACCTTGGGGTCGTAATACACCACGCGCCCGCACTTGCTACAGACGGGGCGCTCCTTGCCCTCCAACGATCGGATTTCGAGGGTGGAGCCGCAGTTGGAGCAGTACTGGTCGCCGTGCATCATCGCCGCGCCGCCAGTGAGCGGGTACTGTGGGGGTTGGTGTGAGTCCGGCTCCTACTATGAGGCAACGAACTCAGCCAGTAGACGAACGTGGGGAGCAACGGGAAAGGCGGCTCTGAAGAATCGCCTGTCGGCAGTCCAGAGGTCGCAGTTGAGGCTCTCGGCCAACGCCAGATAATGGGAGTCGTATACGGCTCCCTGGTTGAGTTGATTGGACAGCTCCAAGGTCCTATGGAGAAGTTCTGGGCTATCGCGTAGCTCGATGCCAGAGGCAAGCAAGTCCTCCAGCAAGCGCGCTGCGTCAGATACGCCCAACTCTCCCCTTAATATCCTCTTATGCAAGGCATTGGCTACTTCAAGCACCATGAATTGCGGTGCCACTGGCCTAATAGCTTGGCTACGCCAGAACTGGGCGAGACCGAGGGCCGCATCCGACCCCTCCTCCTTGACCAGCCACTTCGTCACCACGCTGGCGTCCGGAACGACGAGGTCTCCTACAGTCCCGAACTGGATTGCCGAGCCTCCCGAATGAACTCGGTGGAGTCACCCGGCAAAGTTCTGCCCTGAAAGATCTCTTCCCTGCGTGCTACCAGTTTGCTTATGTCAAAAGGTGGGTTCACCACCTCAACTGCCTCTTCCCTCGCCAGTTCCTTTTCAATAGCAGACTGACAATACTGCCGCATGCTCACACCCTTGAGGGCTGCCACCGACTTCAATCGGCGTTGCAGTTCAGGATCCAAGTCCAGTGTGAGCCTCTTTTTCTTAACATCCATCTTCGGAACTCCAACAGACGCGGCGTAAATACAGAATAGCATCGGCTCTGAGATTGGGGAAGGCAGCACACCGCCTCATGCGCCTCGCAGCAGCGCCTCCACCTCAACCCTCCCCGGCATCGCGTCCTGCGCCCCAATGCGCGTGACCGCAACCGCACCGGCAGCAGCACCCCAACACGCCGCGTCCTCCAGGCCACGCCCCTCGGCCAAAGCCACCGCCAGTCCCGCGTTGAAAGCGTCACCCGCTGCCACCGTGTCGATCGCATTGACCGGGAAGGCGGGCGCATGGCCCCTCTCCTCCGGAGATAAGTAGAAGGCCCCGCGCGCGCCCATCTTGATTACCGCTGCCTTTGCCCCGCGATTCACCAACTCCTCAGCCGCGCGACGGGCAGAGTCAACGTCCGAGACGTCGAATCCCACCAGTGCCTGTGCTTCCGTTTCGTTGGGCGTGATGCAATCGCAGAGGCTGTAGAAGTCCTGAGGAAGGCCCCCTGACGGGGCTGGCGCGGGGTCCAGGATTACGAGGCACCCGCGGGCACGCGCGACCTCGGCAGCCCTGAAGGACACTTCCACGGGAGCTTCCAGTTGCAACATCAGGACAGACGCGCCTGCCAGCGCTTGGCGCACACCCTGGACTTCTTCAGTTCCACAGCGCTGGTTGGCTCCCCACACCTGCACGATCTGGTTCTGTGCCGAGGCATCTACCAGGATGACGGCGATCCCGGAGGGGGAACCGGACTCGACGCCGACTCCGGAAACATCAACGCCCTCAACGGCCAGCCCGTGTCGCAACTGATGACCGAACGCGTCATCCCCCACGCGGCCCACCATGCTGACCGCAGCCCCCAAGCGTGAGGCCGCAACGGCCTGATTCGCGCCTTTGCCTCCGGAGTAGGTGGTGAAAGCCCGTCCGACCACCGTCTCTCCCGGGACGGGGAAACGCCCGACGGTGGCCACTAGGTCCATGTTGATGCCGCCGAGTACGACGATGCGTGGAGGCTCCATATTTCAGCCACCTTGGAGGGGTGAGGGCACGCTAGCATTGGACGAGGGAGGGGTCAACAACAGCATACCTTTCCGTAGACTACGGTTGCTATCCGCTCAGTTGACGACACTATGGGGCGATGCGATGATGAGACTATGAGGACTACGTTAACGATTGACGACGATGTGCTGGCGGCTGCGCGAGAGTTTGCACGAACCAAAGGCATGAGCTTGGGCGCCGCAATCTCGGAGCTTGCGCGACGCGGTTTTGACTATCCTCCTGCCATTCCCGATCCGAGCAAGCCAGGCGTATTCCGCGTGGACCCTAACGCTCGACCCATCACCAGTGAAGACATATACCGGGCCCTCGACAACTGGCCGTGACCGTCCTGCCGGACGTGAACGTACTCATCGCCTTGGCCTGGCCTAACCACCCCTACCACGAATCTTCTCTTTCCTGGTTCGAAATGCATGGGAAACGGGATTGGGCAACGTGTGCCATGACCGAATCCGGGTTCCTCCGTATATCTTGCAACCCCTTGGCAGTGCAATACAGAGTTACTCTGACAGCTGCGATTATCCTCCTTAGAGAGTTGATAGGCATGGGGTCACACAGGTTTTGGCCACTAAACCAGTCTATCGTCGACCTTCCTCATATGCTCGCGGCCCAGGTGCAAGGTTATCGGCAGATACCGGATGCTGTGCTACTCGCCACGGCCATGCAACACAACGGCCAGCTTGTAACCTCTGGACAGCAGACTGACGGGTTTGGTCTCTGCGGAGGAGACGACGCTTCCTCCATGTAATCCGCGTTTGACCCCCCCTCAGTTGATACCCCTCCCGCTTTAGGCTACATTCTGAGCGCAAGCCACCATCGGCCCAAGGCGCCTCTCAGCAGGAGGAACCCCCCATGGCTACGGCCATCGCTTCCCGCAACGCCGACACCGCAACGCTCCAGCACGAACTCCAACAGCGCATCGCTGGCGACGTAAGGTTCGACGACTTCTCCCGCGTTCTGTACAGCACGGACGCTTCCATTTACCAGATGAAGCCCATTGGCGTGGTCATTCCCCGTAACGCTGACGACGTTCAGGCCACCATAGAAGTCGCCGCCAAGCACGGCGTTCCCATCCTTCCCCGGTGCGGTGGCACCAGCCTCGCCGGGCAGGGGGTCAATACCGGCTTGGTCCTTGATTTCAGCAAGCACATGAACCAAGTGCTCGAGGTCAACTCCGAGGAAGGCTGGGCCCGGGTGCAGCCCGGTATCGTGCTAGACCACCTCAACCGCCAGCTATACCAGCACGGCTACCACTACGCCCCCGACCCGACTACTTCCAACCGCGCCTGCGTCGGCGGTGGCATTGGCAACAACACTTGCGGCTCCCACTCTGTTATCTACGGCAAGACCGTCGACCACATCATGGAGGTACAGACCGTCCTCTCCGACGGCAGCCGGGCCCATTTTGGGCGCATCGATGCCGCGGAACTGGAAGGCAAGCTGTCGGGGGACACCCTTGAATCCCAAATCTATCGTGGCGTCACCGAAATCTCGCAAGCCAACCGCGATGAGATCGAGGCCCGCTATCCCAAGGTGATTCGGCGCGTCAGCGGGTACAACCTCGAGGACTTTTTCGGGGACGGGCCAATGAATATGGCCCGCATGGTGGTCGGCTCCGAGGGCACCCTCTGCGCTGTCACCGAAGCCAAAATCAACCTCGTCCCGAGGACCTGTCATGCGCGGGCTGGCCGTGGTGCATTTTCAGGACCTTGTCCGGGCCTGCGAGGCCACCATCCCCATCCTCGAACACGACCCCTCGGCCGTGGAACTCGTTGACCGCATGATGCTGGACCGGTGCCGCGAGTCCCTGGGTTTCGCCCGCAACATGAGCTTTCTGGAAGGCGAGCCGGACTCCCTGTTGCTGGTGGAGTTCTACGGCGAGTCCGAGGAAGAGCTGCGCTCCAAGCTGGAAGACCTGAAGTCCCGCATGGGCCACGCGCGGCTGGCCTATGCATCGGTGAACATGACCGACACCAGCCAGCAGGCCAACGTCTGGGCCATACGGCGCGCTGGCCTCGGCCTGCTCATGAGCGTCCACGGCGATGCCAAGCCCCTGCCCTACGTGGAAGACACCGCAGTGGACCCGGACCGCCTCGGCGAGTATGTCCGGCGGTTCCAAGAGGTCGTCCGCTACCACAACACCGAGGCTGGCTACTACGGCCATGCCAGCGTCGGTTGCCTTCACATCCGTCCACTGGTCAGCCTCAAAGACCAGCAGGGCATCGACCGCATGGTGTCCATTGCCGAGGCGGTCAGCGACCTTGTTCTCGAATTCGGCGGCTCCCTGAGCGGAGAGCACGGCGACGGCATCGTCCGTGGCGTGTTCACCGAGAAGATGTTCGGGCCCCAGATTTATGACGCCTTCCGGCAGGTCAAGCGTGTCTTCGACCCCAAGGGCATCATGAACCCGGGCAAGATCATCGACACCCCCGGTCTCACCGAGAACCTGCGCTTCGGCACCGCCTACCAAGCCACCAGCCCCAACGTCACCCTCGACTTCTCTGCCGACACCAACTTCGCCGGGGCCGTGGAGCAGTGCAACGGCATGGGTGCCTGCCGAAAGACCGAGGGCACCATGTGTCCCTCCTACATGGTCACCCGCGAGGAAGAGCACTCCACCCGTGGACGCGCAAATCTCCTCCGGGCCGTCCTGTCGGGGGCTCTGCCCAAGGAGACCCTCACCAGCAAGCGCCTTTATGAGGCCATGGACCTCTGCCTTGAGTGCAAGGGCTGCAAGGCCGAGTGCCCTTCCGGCGTCGACATGGCCAAGCTGAAGTATGAGTTCCTCGACAAGTACACCCAAGCCAACGGTCTCTCTCTCCGCGCCCGCTTCTTCGCCAACGTCAACACCCTCAGCCGCTGGGCTTGCCGCTTCGCCCCCGTCTCCAACTGGATGACCGGCAACCGCCTCAGCAAGCGTCTCCTTCACTCATTGCTAGGCGTCGAAGCCAAGCGCCAACCTCCCACCTTCGCCCGTCCCACCTTTCCCTGCATGGTTCCGCAAGCACCGTTCCCTCGGCAGCGGCATTCGCGGGGAAGTCGTCCTGTTCAACGACACCTACATGAACTACAACTACACGTCCATCGGCATCGCCGCCACCGAGGTCCTCGAACTGGCGGGCTTCAAGGTAGTCCTCGCCAATCCCGTGTGCTGCGGGCGTCCAATGCTCTCCAAGGGTCTCATGGCCAAGGCCGCTGAGAACGCCCGCCAAAACGTCGAAGCCCTGTACGAACACGCCCAGAAAGGCACGCCCGATAATCGGCTGCGAGCCAAGCTGCCTCCTCTCCCTACGCGATGAGTACCCAGAACTCGTACCGGGCGAAAAGTCGGCTACGCCGTCGCCCGCAACAGCTATCTCATCGACGAGTTCCTGTCCAAGCTCGCCGGGTCCGACGACCTTGGGCCTCGACTTCAACCTAGCCAGGAAGAAAGTCCTTTTCCACGGGCATTGCCACCAGAAAGCCCTAGTCCGGCACCGGCACGGCGACCCGCGATGCTCCGCCTGCCCCCCAAGTACCAAGTGGAGGATGTCAACGCTGGCTGCTGCGGTATGGCCGGTGCTTTCGGCTACGAAAAGGAGCACTACGACATCTCCATGTCCATCGGCGACATGACCCTCTTCCCTGCCGTCCGCGCCAAAGACGACTCTTGGGAGGTGGCCGTCTCCGGCGTCTCCTGCCGCCAGCAGGTCGAGTCAGGAACAGGCCGACGCGCCCGCCACATCATCGAAGTCCTGCGCGACGCCGTGGGATAAGGGGAAAGTCCGGTCCTCATAAACAGACAATCAGGAGAAGGCCAATGAAAAACAGCTCCACCCGCATCCTCACCACCCATGTCGGCTCCCTCGCCCGCCCCCAGGAAATCATCGACGTCATGCGAGCCAAGGAGTCCGGACAGGCATACGACGCAGCAGCAGCTTCGCCAGCCTCATCCGCTATTCCATCCAGCGGGTGGTCCGACGCCAGTGCGAAATTGGCATCGACGTGCCCAGCGACGGCGAGTATGCCAAGAGCAGCTTCTCCAACTATGTCCACGACCGCCTCTCCGGCTTCGAACCCGACCCCGAAGCCCCTGAAGAGCAGTCCATGCGCAACGCCTACCGCGACCGCCAGCGGTTCCTCGACTTCTACGAGCAGTATGACCGCGACATCGGCGGCGCATCCATCGGAACCGTCGTCTGCACCAGTCCCATCAGCTACCGCGGCCAGGAACTGGTCCAGCAGGACATCGACAACTTCAAGGGGGCCATGCAGCGCTTCGTCCCCGAGGAGGCTTTCATTCCCTGCCGTGGCTCCCGGCACCATCGAACTCCAGCGCCGCAACGCCTACTACGCCACCGAGGAGGAGTTCCTAACCGCCATTGCCGAGGCCATGCGGGAGGAGTACCGCGCTATCGTCGATGCCGGTTTCATCCTCCAAGTCGACGACCCCCGGGTCGTAACCCAGTATGGCAACCCGGATCCCGCCCCCACCATCGAGGAGTACCGCAAGTTTGCCACACTGCGCGTTGACGCCCTGAACCACGCCTTGGAAGGCCTACCCCAAGACCGCGTCCGCTACCACCTGTGCTGGGGTAGTTGGCACGGCCCCCACACCACCGATGTCCCCCTGCGCGACATCGTGGACATCATCCTGCGCGTCAATGCCGGGGCCTATGTCATCGAGGCCGCCAACCCCCGCCATGCTCACGAATGGGAGGTCTGGGAGACGACCAAGCTGCCCGACGGCAAGTACCTCATACCCGGCGTCATCGCCCACACTACCAACCACGTGGAGCACCCCGAACTGATTGCCCAGCGCATCACTAACTATGCCCGCATCATCGGCCGCGAGAACGTCCTCGCTGGCAGCGATTGCGGCTTCTCCCAAGGCGCCTTTACCCCTCGTGTCCATCCTTCCATCATGTGGGCCAAGCTCGAAGCTTTGGTCGAAGGGGCACAACTCGCCAGCCAAAAGCTCTGGGGATGAATAAGCTGAATACGAGGAACCGGTTACGAGATAAGTCTTGGTTAGGAAGAAGAAGAGGAGGATTGGTTAATGAAACGGGACCTCACCCTCATCGTTGATTTGCTCACCGCCCTCGAAAATGCAACAGAGGCAAACGAGCACATCAATGTCATCGATATACTTAATGTCCCATCCCTGCAGAACAAGGACGACAATATAGTCCTCGCCCACATCATCCTCTGCGACGACGCCGGATTCGTGGAGCGCAGGTCAATCGGCGGTGTCGTGACCGTCCGTTTGCGATGGGCAGGCTACAAGGCCCTCGAAAGAACCCGCGAATCGCTGGCCTGGGCCCACCTCGACATGTGAGGCAGCCGCCTCTCGCCAACAACCGGGAGCTAATACGCCCTCGCCCCAAGGCTTTGCCCTAGACGTTACGACTCACGAGGGGCGGCGGGGCTTACACCCAACCGCCCCGACCCCGGCTACGCCCCAGGCAGCCGGTATGGTACGCTCTGCTTCACTGCCTCATCGATAACCTCGGGCTGCCACCAGCACTGTGATATCCACTTCCAGCGCTCCGGCCGCGCCCACGGCCAAGGAAACCGCAGCCGCAGCCGCGTCATTGGGGCAATCTGCAATCATCAGCAAATCCCGGTCGCCGAACACGTAGTAGAAAGCCTCCAGCTTGCCTCCCACCCCCTCCACTGCCTGCGTCAGAGCCTGCCTTCGACCAGAGCCTCCCTCCTTCATCAGCCCCTGCAACCCCGCCTGCGTATAATTAGCCCTCAACATGTACTTCCCCATGCCTCACCTCAAGCAAAGATTAAAGATTATTGTGCTGCAACATGCGCACCTCCTATGGTGCGGAGCGCGTCTGGTGTTATGTCAAGGCTAGTGTGGCAGCAACGACGGACGGGCTTCCGATAATTCGCTCTAGGGGATACAGTGACCATGTGACTTTAGGCGTCTCCCTCAGTAAGCCTCTTGGACGGAGTGCTATGGAGTATCTAGCGTGGTTTGGGTGGGCCTCATTTATTAGCGGGCGTGGCCCTGATAATTCGGCACGGCGTACGAACCCGCGGGAAACGGCCCGCGAGTTGGAGACCACGCCGTGGTGCTGTTTCGCACCCAGAATGAACACGCGCTCCTCTTCCGTCGTTCCCGCGAAGGTGGGAACCCGCGTGACCCGGATAGCTCACCACTCCGTAACCAACGCAACAGACCCGCCATACCAGCACCAACCCCGCAACTCGGCACTCCTCTCCCCACGCCGAAGGTCTACGTCCTGAGGCATAGGACTTTGACATACTGTCCCCCATAAGAGACAATTAGCCATGGAATACGAGGTCATTGCGAGCCAAGCCTTCCGACGCTGGCTCCGAGACCTGCACGATCACCAAGCACGTGCATACATTGCAGTACGCATCGATCGAATTGCGGAAGGCAACTTCGGCGACCACAGGTCCGTTGGAGGGGCCGTCAGTGAGCTCCGAATCAACCGAGGCCCAGGCTACCGGGTCTACTACACTATCCGCGAGCGCACTGTTGTGGTCCTTCTTTGCGGAGGCAACAAGGACACCCAGCAGCAGGATATCGCCCGGGCTCAGCGCATGACAGAAGAACTTTAGGAGACCCCATGAACAACGAACAATACACCCCTTGGGACATCACCGAGATTCTCGATAGCGACGAGGCTATGGTCGCCTACCTCAACGCGGCCTTGGAAGAAAATGACCCCCACTACTTTGTGAAGGCCTTGGGCAACGTCGCTCGCGCCAAGGGCATGACCGCCATCGCCGCCGACACCGGACTTGGACGCCAAGCCCTCTACCGCGCCCTCTCCAGCGAAGGCAACCCCCGGATCGACACCCTCTTTCGCGTCCTGGACACCCTCGAGCTCCGCCTCTCCGTCACTCGCTAAGCCGATCCAACCGGACACTCCAAGCAGCCACTTTCCGCTCATTGACAATCCCAAACATATATTCTATTATCCTGTCAGAGGGCGCTGGGGACTGATCCCGAAAGGTCGGCCCCAGCTTTTTTGGGAAACACGCACCCGGAGCCCCTAACCATATTTCCTAGGAAGGACCAGTGAAACCAACCCAACCATCTCAGCATACGGGACATTGTTCCCACCCACCCGGAAAGCGGCCGCATGGACATCAATATGCTGCCATTCCGTCAATTCCCAATCCCTCCCCATCCGACCCTTCATTCGACACATCCGTCAGCTACGACCCAGCTACGGCCACTCGACAGATTCGACACCTGCCAGATACAAACAACCTTTCTCCAGATACGAAGAGTGTCGAAATGTCGAATGCCTTCCTATCTGGCCCCGCGACACAGCCCGCCCAAGACTCCCTCTCCACACCACGACGAAATCCGCCAACCCCTCAATCCCCGCCATTCAACCGCCCATGCTACACATGTGTCAGCTACGGCCCAGCTACGACCATGCTACTAATGCTACTCTTTTCAGATACGAATCGGCATTTTTCAGATACGAGAAGCGTAGCACGAGTATCGCCCTCCCTATCTGGCCCGTGGGTGCCAACCGACCAACACCCCCACACCACGCCACGACGGAATCCGCTAACTCTCCAGCCCCCGCAATGCCCTTCCGTGGAACTAGTTGGTCCAATACGAGCCAGCTACGGCAGTGGAACGAATGGAACGCTTCCCAGATACAAACAATCCGCCCACAGCTACGGACGGAGTTCCACGCCCTATCTGGCGTGGAACGTGTCGCCCTTGCAGACCTGCCCATGACCGCCCCTTTCCTTCTCCCTAGCCCCTTAGTATCATGAGCCACGACCCAGCCCACCAAGAGGAGCGCACCCACCTATGACGATCATGGTTACCGGAGGCACCGGCTTCATCGGGGCCCGCATCATTCGCAAGCTGCTTGACCGCGGGCAGGAGGTCGTTTCCTTCGACCTCGCACCTCCCCGGCCCGGCCTTGACTCCGCCATGAACGCTGTCCCCTTCTACCGAGGCGATGTCACCGAGATGGCACAGCTTATGGAGGCCGTCAACACCCACAAAATATCCCGCATCATCCATCTCGCCGCCCTGCTGCCCCCCGCCAGCGAGGACCGCCCCGGCCACGGCCTCCACGTCAACATCCAAGGGGCCAACAACGTCTTTGAGGTCGCCCGCTGGACCGGCATCGAGCGCGTGGTGTATGCCTCGTCCATTGCCGTCTATGGCGTTCAGGACACCTTTGGGCAGCGCCCCATCAGCGAGGACGACCTCTCCAACCCCGTCAACGTCTACGGCATGACCAAGGCGGTCAACGACTTTGCTGCCGCCAAGTACCGTGACATGTACGGCCTCGATCTGCGGGGCATCCGCATCTGCACCGTCTTCGGACACGGACGCTTCACCGGCATGACGGGCCTCATCGGCGGGCTCCTGATGTCCAACCCCGCCGGGGGCAAGCCCATCCACATACCTTCAGACCCCTCCGAGCCCTCACCCATGATTTACGTCGATGACGCCGCCGAAATCTTCGTGCGCGCCATACTCAGCGACTCCCTGCGCCACCCCGTCTACATCAGCGGAGGCCATTTGGCCACCGTGGGCGAGATGGCGGACATCGTCCGCGAGTTCATCCCCCATGCCGAGATCACTTTCGGCAACCGCCCCGTGCCCCATGTCTATCTGGTGGACAACAGCCGCATGCTCGCGGACATGAACTACGAATTGCCCCCGCTGCGGGAGCGCATCCGCGACCACATCAACGAAGCCCGCAAGGAACTCGGCATCGAGATGGTGACCCCTTAAACCTCCTCCCACCCCAGAAAATCAAAGAGCCCCAGCAGACCTCGTCTGCTAGGGCTCTTGTGTCCCGGTCCGCCCGGAAGCTATTTGTCGCGGGCTCTCAGAGTTTCTTCAATGGCCTTCCGCTGTTCCGGCGTAAGCCCCAACTCCGACTCGATGAGGTCTAGCGTCTCCGAGCGGCCTTCAGTGCGCCCCTCTTCCAGGCCTTCAGCTAAGCCCTCAGCTAGGCCCTCGACTCGCCCCTTCTCTTCCCGCTTCCTTAGGAATATCTCTGCCAGCATGGTTATCAACTCCACTATACCATAGGCTACCGGCGCCGCTACGACAGCAAGGGGCTCCAAATTACGCCCCGTCTGGAGGACCATTTCAACCCATGGTCCGCCTTCCGCAACAGCGCCCGCAATGGCAACGGCCACCGATAAGACGAATAGCAGGGCGTAGGCCGCCACATACTTTCGCGGGATTGGTGCCACACGCCCGATTATGACGACGCCTGCTGACCGTGTCCATGCCCTTCCATCAGGGCACCCTATCCCAGGGAAGACAGCAAGACACCACACAATGCCTTACAATGCAATTAAGGTTGGCCGGAGCCTTTGCGAGCAACCCCTTGTGAGCGTGAACGGGGACCCAGGAAGGAGCATTCCATGAGCATCAGGATCGGCTACATGCCGGGGGCCTTCCCCGAGGAGAATCAGGGCCGCCAGTTTTTCCGCGATTTGGTGGAAGTCGGAGACCGCTATGGCTACGACTCCATCTGGTTCTCCGATCGCGTAGTCACAGAGCGCTATGCCCCGGAGCCCATGATCGCCATGTCCATGGTCGCTGCTTATTCCGAAAAGATGAAATTCGGCACCGCCGTCACCCAACTCCCCCTGCGCAATCCCGTCGTCCTGGCCAAGGAGATGGCCACCCTCGACCACCTCTCCAACGGTCGCTTCCTCCCCGCCGTCGGCCTAGGCCAGGAGGACCCCCGCGAATACGAGGCCTGCGGTGTCTCCAAGGAGGACCGGGGCCGCCGCTGCGACGAGGCCATGGAAGTAATGCGCCGTCTATGGAGCGAGGACTTCGTCACCCATCACGGCGAGTTCTTCACCCTCAACGAGGTCAGCGTCACCCCCAAACCTGTGCAGCAACCCCTGATGCCCCTCTGGGTGGGAGGTCGCAGCAAGGCAGCCGCCCGCCGCGTGGGCCGCCTTGCCGACGGTTGGCTGGTCTCGGCCGCCACCCCACAGGAGGTCGAGGAAGGGGTCGACATCGTCTTCGCCACCGCCGCCGAGTTGGGCCGCACCGTGGACGACGACCACATCGGGGCACTGGTGGGCTTCTACATTGCGCCGACTTCCGAGGAAGCTGCCATCGCCGGGGAACCCTACATCACGCGAGCCCGCCCCGATGCCCACTTCACCGAATACAGTGCCTTAGGCACCCCCGATCAGGTATCCGAAACCCTGCAACGCTACCTCGATGCGGGGGCCTCCAAGTTCGTAGCCCGCCCCCTCTGCCCTCCGGACCAAGCCATCGAGCAACTGGAGCTACTGGGACGCGAGGTCATTCCACGCTTCCACAAGAAGTAGGCTGCCTGCGTACTTGTAACGCTCATCGGGGCAGCGGTAAGGTGGACGGGCGATGACACCTAATGCACTCAGAATCGCTGGCCACATCCTGCTATTCCTGTTGGCGGTGGTAGTGTTCTACTTGGGGCTGGGCATAGGACTGCAGGTCAACCCCACCCTCGGTACCCTTCTCTGGTTCACAGCCGCAGGTTTAGTTGCGATGAACCTAGTCTGGCTCCTCCGGTCCCGACGCTGAACAGTCCCATAGTGGACCCCGGGGAACTCTAGCGATACATACCGTACCACCGACATCCAGATAGCAACTACAAAACAAAAACCGCCTCTCTCAGCGAGAGAAGCGGTTTGTTGCGCCTCACCGGCTCTTGCTTTTGGCTGGCCGGGTCATTGGCTTTCATCTGGGCCCGGGGGCGATGGTAAACATTTGCCTGGGCCCGACCGGCGGACTAGACGTTCCCGCCGGTGTCTTGGGTACGCTAGTCGCTGTCACACCTCGACAGATGTTTACCATCGCCCCTTTGACCTAAATTATGTTTCATATAGATCACCTCCTTCTACCTCCCGCCTCCGCAGAGGCTAGGAGACCCTCGTGCCAGAGTCCCGCAACCAGCGGTCAATCGCGATGCTAGACCCCACTTGTCGGATTTGTCAAGGGAAGGCGGGACAACCCATGGCACAAGTCTGCTATCCTTCAGTCCGTCACATCGCCGGAACAGCCTACGGAAGCTCTCCCATATCTGCTCTCCCTTGTCTCGGGGAGCATTGACGCCAAGGAGGAACAGTCCATGCCAGAGCCTGCACCGCTCGCTATTCCCCAACACATATTGGATGAAGTGTTCCGGGAGGCCCGGGCCTCATTCCCTCACGAGTGTTGCGGGTGGCTGGTGGGTGCCCGGGATGGCGCTGAAGTGTCGGCCGTGCGGAGGTGCGACAACGTGCAGGAAGCAGGAGGACACCCCATCGCTTCAGAGCGGGGAGCAGAGACGGCTTATGTGTTCTCCGCCACCGACCTGCTGGAGTTGAACCGGACCCTGGATGGCGACACCCCTCCCCGGATCATCTATCACTCTCACCCCAACGGGCAGGCCTATTTCTCACCCACCGACAGACAAGTGGCACAAGACCCATGGGGCGAGGGGCCTGCCTACCCCGTGCAGCAGTTGGTGATTGGCATTGATGGAGAGCGGGTAGTGGAAGCAGCCCTCTTCGACTGGTCTGACGACGAAGGCGAGTTCGTGGAAATCGCCCGCTTCCCAGGGGCATCCGTGTAGTCGAAACCCGCTCAGTTCACGCGTTGTTCGAGGAAATAAATCACGTAGAGGCCGGCAAGGTACACGGCGCACATCGCCCCCGACGCGGGAAGGGACGGCAGAATACCCTTGCCACTACGGCGCAGGGTGAACTGGGCCATGCCGATAAGCATCAGAGCCACCGCGAAAGCACTAGCAGCCACTATGGAGTCATCGGCTTTTGTCGCGCTCAGAATGGCCCCGCCTCCATAGAACGGGTCGGCAACGGCCAGAATCATCACGTTGAAGGCGCAGCTGCCGTAGACGTTGCCAGCCGCTAAATCCATGGCCCCGATGCGAATGGACGCAATAGTGACCGTTGCCTCAGGCAGTGTGGTCACCAGCGCCACTGCCACCACCCCTACGAATCCAGCACCCAGACCAGTGATTTCCGCTATCTGGTCAGCGCTATAGGCCATCCAATAAGCAGACGCAATCACTCCTGCGGCAGCCAGTCCGAAATATGTCCATGTTCGTCTCAGGGTGATGGAGGTGTCGTCTTCATCTTCTTCTCCTTCATCCTGCGGGCGCTTTGCATAGACAACTCTCATGCCGACCACATAGAGGAGCAGAATGATTGGAGTGGCCATGCCCATACGGGCAAAGGAAGCGTCCGGCCCTAACGCGGTCATGATGCCAGCAAAGGCAGTGAGACATACTCCCACCGAGGCCAGATAGGCATGCTCCCTTGCGATGCCGTCGAAGAAGCGCCGGGAACCAGCAGCCATGGTACGCAGAAGTCTCAGGGGATAGGAGCCATAGGGACTGAACTGGAGGATGCCGGCTGCTCCAAAGAACATGGACACAGTGGCAAGGACGAACATGTTCACCATGTTCGCCCCAAACACATTTCCCTTCACCAAGTCAGGGGCATCGAGAAGGGCGCCGGAAGCCCCGGTGACCAGTTCCGGCAGCGACGTGGCGCCAGCCAGCAGAAGGGTGCCCACCCAGAGGCGGCCCCAACCCGTCTTGATTGCAAGGAGGTCGCCGTACTTGGCCAGCTTTGTCCCGCAGAACACGACCACAGAGGCGGTGGCGAAAAAGACTACGAGGGCTACCGGCAGGCTCAAAGGCGCGCACCTTTCTCGACAGACAACGGCCTGGATGCGGGAAGGAATTGGCCAGAGGACATGGGGTTATGCCAAGGCATCGAGGATACGTGCGCCCATCTCTTCGGTGCCTAGGGCTGTGTCGTTCTGCGAAGCAAGATCAGGAGTGCGATGGCCCTCCTGTAACACCCTCTCCACTGCTGCTTCCACCATGGCCCCTTCTTCGGAGAGGCCCAAGGAGTAACGCAGCATCAGGGCGACACTCAGGACCGTGGCTATGGGGTTGGCGATTCCCTTGCCAGCTATATCGGGAGCCGACCCGTGTATTGGCTCGTACATTCCCATCGTGGTGGCTCCAGCCACGGGCACGCCCGCCAAACTGGCCGAGGGCAGCAGGCCCATGGAGGCCGACAGGACGGCCGCCTCATCAGTAAGGATGTCGCCGAAAGTGTTTTCGGCAACTATCACATCGAACCGTGTGGGACGCTGCACGAGTTGCATGGCGCAGGTGTCCACTAGGATATGCTCCAGAGTCACATCGGGATACTCAGCAGCCAAGTCGGTGGCAATGCGACGCCATAGACGGGAGGTCTCAAGCACATTTGCCTTGTCCACTGAGCAGAGGTGTTTCCGGCGCTCCCGAGCCGATTCAAACCCCACGCGCAACACGCGCTCGATCTCCATCTCGGAGTAACGCATGGTGTCTACGGCGCTCCACCCTCGCTTGGTCTGCTTGCGGCCCCGGGGACGTCCATAGTAGATACCACCGGTGAGTTCACGCACTACCAGCACGTCGACGCCTTCAAGCACGCTGGGCTTGAGGACACTGGCATCCACCAAGGCGGGGAATACCTTTACGGGGCGAAGGTTGGCGAACAGGCCAAGCCTCTTGCGCAACGCAAGAAGGCCGTCTTCAGGGCGGGTGGGAGCTTGGGGGTCATCCCACTTGGGGCCGCCCACCGAGCCGAAGAGTATGGCATCGGCCCCAGCCGCCTCGTCCAGATCTTCATCCCTGAGGGCAGTCCCGTGCCGGTCGATGGATATGCCGCCTACATCGTGGTAGGACAGGTTGAAACTATGCCCTGAAGCCTTGCCCACGGCCTGCAACACCGACACGCCTTGGGCAACCACTTCCGGTCCGATGCCGTCTCCGGGCATCACAGCGATATTGAAGTCCATGAATATTCCTCGCCTTACCCAACAGGGGGGTCGCCGCACTAATCAGCCGTCTAGTATAGTGGCAGCCCCGCCTCCGTTAAAGATAGCCGGACGCGCACTCTTCTGAAGACTCCGGAGCGCACGAACTTATTGAACGTAATCTTCGACCGCGGCATATATCTTGCCGACCTGGACGCTTGGCTCGACGGCCGCGTAAAGCGGGCACAAGGCTTCATTTCCCATGCGCATTCGGACCATGTCGCTCGTCACTCCTCAGCGGTGCTGACCTCGGGCACGCATATCCTGCTGGGGCCCCTGCTCAAGAAAAGCGAGTGTCGCACGCTCGAGTACCACGAACCCCTGCACACCGCCAACTACACCATGACCCTCTACCCAGCGGGTCACTGTCTTGGGTCGGCCCAAGCACTGATGGAGTCCCACGTCACAGGGGAGCGCATTCTGTATACGGGTGACCTGAAGCTGCGGGCGAATGCGATGGCCGAGCCCGCTGAAATCGTCCCTTGCGACACGCTGATCATCGAGTCGACCTACGGGCGCCCGGAATATCGCTTTCCGCCGGAAGAGGAAGTGCTTGAGCAGGCCTTCTCCATCCTCCGTTCCTGGCTGGAAGCCGGCTTTACGCCTGTGGTGGTAGCCCACCGCACCGGCAAGGCCCAAGAACTTCTGCACCACCTGTTGAAGGCGGGCTTTGAAGTTGCGCTGGAGTCGTCCGCATGGGAGGTCACGCAACGATACCAAGAGGCGGGGATAACTTTCCCACGGAACTTTCGACGCCTTGAAAACGGCGCTAGGGACGGGGAGGTCATAGTACGCCCACCGGGTCGCAAGAAGGTGGTGGAAGGGGCGTCATCCCGCACCCGCAACATAGCCCTTACGGGCTGGGCTGTGGACCCGTCATTGCGCTACCGTTCCGGCGCAGCTACAGCCCTTCCATTCAGTGACCACGCCGACTTCGACGACCTCGTCGCCTACGTCGAAGCGGTAAACCCCAAGCGGGTCTTCACGGTCTACGGCTTCCCCCACCTAGCCGCCCACCTGCGCCAACGGGGCTACGACGCGACCCATTTGGATGGCCAAGCGGTCCAGAAGCAGCTTAGCCTGTTTTAAGAGGGAAGGAACAAGCGGGTCACTCTTGCCTGCTCAAGGCTTCTCTGACCGCTTCCAAGAAGAGACGTGCATTGGACACCATCTCACGAGCCACGGATGGTTCAACGGACTCCTGCCCATAGTCGGCTTCTACTCGCGGCTCGAAGGCCTGCGCTAACAAGGCATGCAATTCGGGTGGAAACTCACCCATGTGTACAAATTGGTAGCCGAAGGCGGCTATCACACCACTGTGCCTCGACCGGTAGATACCACGGGAGGCCAAGGCTGCTTGGGCCGCATTGAACATGGCATAGTATCCGCGAGAGGTGGCGCCATCGAATCGTTCGTTCTCCAAGAGCAGCTCAGCTTCAGCCAAAGTATTGCCGGCTTGCTCCAATAGCTTGTCTACAACCTTGGGTTGGTCATCCGGAGTCAACCACCACCCCTCTCGCCTTACATTGAAATAGATGGGGGCACTACCAATGCGGTATTGTGTTTCAGTGACAACCACCGGCTGGACATCGATCCCATACTTCCCGTAGAGACCATAAGCGACGTCCCAAATGCGACGGGACTCCCCCTTCCGGTCCACGGCATCGTCCAGCAGCACCATGACGTCCACGTCGGAGTCTTGGTCCCAATCTCCACGGGCCAACGAACCGAACACAACCATGCCTTTAAAAGAGTCGCCCCACCCTTCCCTCAAGAGGCGACGGAAGGCGTAGACGGCATTCCATGGAGTGGTCAGAGGGGGAGTTTGTGTGACAACCGACTCAACCATAGCGACTCAAGTGTAACCCGCAGAGAGGCAAATTGAGTAGGGACGCTCTCCATCAAGAATTAGGGCGCAACTGTTTGGCCATCTCCGCAATGGTGGAACGTCGCGGTTCCATGTAGCTGCGGTATTCCTCCATCATCTCGGGAGTCGCCGTGGTGAGGAAGTGGTTGTAGGTCAGCAACTCGGCTTGCTTCAACTGCTGTCCGGCAACAACCTCGGCCAGGAACACCTCGCGGTCGCCGGCATCCATGCTGTTCACGATGCGACATTCCATGTACGCCACAGCCGAGTCCAGCAAGGGGCTGCCTGTGACGCCGACGGTGTGGGGCACCGTTGCCATCTTGTCCCGGTCGCGGCCCGTTGCCGTGGCAAGCCAGCGCACCAAGTCCATGTCGTCCGCAGCAATCAGGTGTACCGCGAAGGCGCATGATTCCTTTGCCAGTTCGTAGGAGTAGTTAATCTTCATCATCTGCACCGTCAGGCGCATTGGATTGGGCGGGGCAAAGGAGGCACACGTGACCGAACTGGCAATGAATGCGTTCTTCCGGTGGCCTGCGGCCACGGTAACGGCGGTAAGAGGAGACCACAGAGAGAAGAGTACGTCACGAGCGAATTCTTCATTCATAGCCATTCCGCCTTTCGCAAACGGTTTCACCGATCCTGGTTCATCAGAAAAGCAACCCTTCATGTAGTCTAGCGGGGGTGGGGTGTCATTGACGAGGCCGAGACCATTCCTACATAGTGCCAATGCGCCGCCCGGCGTTAATCCCCGGTACCAATAGAGCTGCATAGCATTAACCCACTTGGGAGAAAACGACATGAGCACCCCCGGCGGTCCAAACGAGGATCCCACCAAAGCACTGGCCCGTTTCGTTTCCGGGCTCAAGTACGAAGACCTGCCGTCGGAGGCAGTGACCATTCTCAAGATGCTGTGCCTCGATACGATAGGGACAGCCTTGGCGGGCACTACACTAGGGCCCGGTTGCGACGAGGTACGCAGGGTGGTCCGTGATGCAGGCGGGGCCGAGGAATGCACAGTCATGGGTTACGGCCTGCGGGCTCCGGCACTGACGGCTGCCCTCGCCAATGGGGCCACAGCCCACGCCTTGAATTATGACGCACTAGGAGGAGAAGGAGGACACCTCGGCGTGTCCACTCTGCCCGCGCCACTGGCAGCGGCGGAGCGGCGAGGAGGTGTTTCCGGCAAGGAACTCCTAGCAGCCATGGGCGCCGCTGCCGAGGTCACCGCACGTCTCGCGGGGGCTCTCTTCCGCGCTAACGTAAAAGCCAATGAGACCTTCCTTGAGGGCCAACTACTTGGGTATTTTGGGGCGGCGGCTGGGGCGAGCCGGATCATGGGACTCTCAGAACAAGATACCCATAGCGCCTTGGGAGCGGCGCTGATGCAAGCCGGCGGTACCATGCAGGTGGTTTTTGATGGCGACCCGCCCGCCAAGGCCATCTATGGCGGGTTTGCCAACATGGGAGGCATGATGGCGGCCCTGCTCGCCCAACAGGGCTTGGGAGCAGAGGTCCGGGTCATAGACGGCCCTGCCGGTCTGTTTGGCATGTTCTACCGGGGTGCCTACGACCACGGGGCCATCACAGATGGCTTGGCAGAGGACTTCGACCTGCTCAAGGCCCGCTTCAAGCCTTGGCCCACCAGTGGCATCGTACATCCCTTCATCGAGGCCGCCTGTACTCTAGCCAATCGTCATCAACTGCGGGCCGACAACATCGCGAACATCATGGTCCGCAGCAACGACCACTTCTTCAACTGGGTGGAGCCACAAGCGGAAAGGCAGCGTCCGCCCAACGCGGCGTCGGCGGCCAACAGCGTCCAGTTTGCTGTGGGCAAAGCCTTCGCCCACCAAGCCGTGGGACTGGCCGACTTCACCATCCGAGGACTTGAGGACCCTGAGGCACTGGCCATAGCGGCTTTAACCCGTTACGAGATTGTCGAGTCGATGACCGGCCTCACGGGGCAAGTCGAAGTCACCACCCGCTCGGGTGAAGTGTTCTCCGAGACAGTGCCCGTGCCCCTCGGTCACCCCAGTCGCCCGTTGTCCATGGAGCAAATCATAGCCAAGCTCAGGGACTGCGCCAGCCACTCTTCCTCGCCTATTTTGGGCGATGCTCTGGAGCAGCTTGTCCAAGAGGTAGACCGTCTTGAGGACATGGTCGACGTAAGGGTTTTGGGAGATTTGGTGCGTGGAACTTAGGCGCGGCGAGTCATGCATCGCTTCCCTTGTTGCCGTAGCATGGAGTACTTGTGCCGCACTAGCCGATGGCCTATGCTGCGGTTCCCCACACACTGAGACCAATCACGGATAGAAGATCCCATTCAATGGTAGCAACGGATGATGCAAAGCTCATATTCCAGGATGCCCGGTACATGTACCAGCAAGCCTTGGACAGGCTGAGTGAAGGCGACCTCAGAGACGCTGCGGAAAAAGCGTGGTGTGCCGCAAAGCGAGCCACGGATGCCTTGGTCTTGTCGCGAACCAATCAGCATGCGGATGAAATAGAAGGCACCATCAGACCCACGACAAGGGAACTGAAGAAACTGGCCTATGAGGATGAGCAAGTCGAGAATCTCCTCGTAGGACGCTACTTCAGCCGAATGGTGTGGCTTCATGGGGAGTGCTTCTGCTTGGGCTTATGCGCTCCAGTAGAAGATGCTGAACGCCGGATACGAGAGACTGTCAGCTATATCGAAGACTGCGAGCGGCTTGCCTGACCCACGGCCTTTCAGAGAAGGAAAGACAGGTTGGTGATGGGCAGGTGGCGGTTGATGAGCACCACTTTCTTTAGAGTGATGCGCCATCGCTCCTCTTCGTAGCGCAAACGATATTCGCACTTGCCAGCTAACGCTCGTTGGTCGCCCAATCCCAACTGCAGGTGGTCTCCGGTCCTGATTTCGTGGACGACGAGATTGCAGCGGACCAAAGCCTCCTCCTGCCCCTCCTCATGCCAGACCTGAACATTGGTCACTTGGTGGACGGTGCGGGAAGGGGGCATCTGGGCGAAGTTGCGCTCGTGAAACATATGCGTGATGCGAAGCTCACGCAGGGCATCATCGTCATAGAGTATCGAGGTCTCCCGGGTTGGGTCCGAGTCCTCGACGATGGGTATCCAATAGAAACCGCCCTCGGCGAACAGTTGAAGCCACGCTTCGAAGTGACGCTCGTCGATGAGGCGGGCTTCCTCAAAGACAAAATCTTCGGCTTCTGAACGTGTGAGCTTGGGTGGGGCCGCCATGAAGGAGAATACCCTTCTAGCAGCCTTCAAAGGCAGGTTGCGACATCACCTGTTGCCATGCCCGATAGAAGGCCCTTTGCGGCGTCTCGTCGGAGTGCTGTCCGACCCGCTCACCGGAAGGCAACACTTCCTCCATCTCAATGCCCCGGCACAGCTCCAGCCAGTCCATATCGGCATGAAGGCCGGTCTGGTTGGCGGCAAACATCTCCAAGTCGGCTGGATTCACCATCCCGGTGGTGCTCAACTGCCTCGTCACCTCATATAGCCGACGCGCGTTGAATTCCTCTGGCACGCCACCCAAGCGGAAGGGATGGGAATAAATCTCCGTCTCTTCCAAGGATATGGGCTGGACAATGCGCACCAAATCATCAAAGAGGTACACGTTGGGAAAGATAAAGAGATGACGGGCGCTCACGACTTCCCGCGCATGACCCTCTCCGTGGCGCTCGGTAAGTTTGGACATATAGTCTTGGAACATATCGGGGAGGCTCCGGGCGCTGCCCCTGCCCTCAGCATACCCACCTTCCAGTGTGGAATGCCCTCCAGGGAACCCTCGAGTGGTCCCATCCGTCTTGATAGAGGGGCGGTTCAGGTATCGGAACACGCCTCCCTTGGCAAAGGAGTCGAAGGCTGACTCATGGACAAAGGAAGCATGGTAGCCGTCCACGCCATTCTCGGCTTGGAACTTCCAGTTGCCGGAGTACCCATAGCGATGGGGCAGCAACAGGGTGTTGCTGCCTTCCAAGCTGCGGTCGGCCCAAAAGTCTATTTGATGCTTGATGTCCGCCAAATGGTCGTCCAAGTCGGGTACGTCGGCATTGAGGCTGGCAAAGATGAGCCCCTGATAAGAGCCCACTTTGGCAGCCTTCAGCAAGTCGAGGTCGTCACCGAATCCTTTGGGATAGCGGGTCCTGTCGGCGACGCCGAGGAGTTCCCCCGTGTTTGCGTAGGTCCAAGAATGGTAGGGACAGCGGAAGCTGAAGGTATCGCTTCCCTGCTGCTCCCGGCAGATGGCGTTGGCGCGGTGCCGGCACACATTGAGAAGCACATTGATTTGTTCCTGACGCCCGCGGGTCACAATCACGGGCTGGGTGCCAATGCGGCGGGTCACGTAGTCGCCGGGGTTGGCAATCTCGCTCTCATGGGCCACGTAGACCCATCCGTTCTCGAAGATGTCGTTCATCTCCTGGTCGAAGACAGCTTGGTCGGTATACACGCTGGAATGAACGCGGAAATCGGCAGGGCCTTCCTGAACGAGGTCAGTGATCGATACCGGCTTGGCATTTGCGTTAGCTACCACGTCCCGCTCCTCTTCTGTGCCGGTCTTTGCCGGAAGGTGGATGGGGTATCGCCTCTATCGGGCTTGTACTGCCGTGGTCTGGTGTTTGTCAAGTAGGGGGCGGGAGTCCATGCTCCATTCCCAATTGCATTGTTGCAGTTTAAACTTTCGACAAAGAAATAGGATTGCTTACGGATGGGGCTACGGTGGTTCTTGGCTTTGTGAGGGTATTTCTAGTAGACGTAACGAATTTGGTCATATTTTAAGAATAGGCCCGAAAAAGTATTGACAACACCATCAAGGGCTGTAAAATCAATACATCGATTTCCTTCGTTCGGGGATTTTGGTCCCTCCCAATACACAACTAGAGAGGGCAGGAGATATGGAATTTAGGCGACTTACCATGCTGAGCGACGGCATTATCAAGATGGATGCTGGAGTTATGTTTGGGCGTATTGCCAAGTCTCAGTGGGAGGACCAGGTCTCCACGGATCGGAGGAACAGGCTCACTATGGGCTTGAACTGTGTGCTGGCCCAAGCAGGCGGGCACAACGTGCTGATTGACACTGGCGTCGGCCACAAAGACCCCGATGGGCGCAGAGACCAATATGGTCTGGTTCCCAGCCGGTTGCTAAAAGACTTGAGGGCCATGGGCCTCTCCCCCAAGGACATCGATACGGTAATTCTTTCACGGCTGGACTTCGACCACTGCGGCGGCTGCACCCGCCTCGACAGGACGGGCAACTTCCTTCCCTACCTTCAGCAGGGCAACTTACTACGTGCAGCAGAGCTGCTTTGAGGACGCATTGAACCCGGACGAGCGGTTCTTCGATATGTACCGGGAAGAGGACTTCCTACCCATCGAGGAACGCGGCCAACTCGCCATGCTGGACGGCGACTGTGAGATCATTCCGGGCATCGACGTAAAGGTCGCTGGCGGACCCTGCCGCGGTCATCAGATCGTCTATCTGACGCTGGGAGGCGAAAGGGCCTGCTACCTAGGCGATCTAGTTCCCACTCCCCATCATCTGGACCTGGCATGTATACCGGCTTTCGACCGCCATCCAGAACTAACTCTCCAGACGCGGAAGGAAGTCCTGAATCAAGCCGAGGAAGAGGGGCTGCTGTTGCTCTTCGCCCACGGCGGTCCCGAAGAGAGGGCCGGTTATTTGGAAAGGCGCACTGGCCGTCGTCGCTTCCGGCCCGTGGGGGTGCCGGAACCACCTAAAGTAGCCTAGCAACTCTGCGTCGGGACATCGACAACAGAACAGTGGACTGCATCCGGGCCCGCTTCATCCAAGCGGGCCCAAGTTACTTCGTTAGCAAGGTCACGGTTGCTCGCGGTGGTCACCCGCAGGTAGGTGTCGGTAAGTCCGCTGAACCGCCAGCCCACACCTTCTTTAGCGGTAGCACGCTCCCATAGCACGGGCCGCACTTGCCCCACACTGCTTTGGGCATACTCTGCCCGCGATTCGTCCGCGACAGCCAGCATAGCTCCCATGCGCTCCCGCTTTACCGCCTCGTCAACCTGTTCCCCCATGAGGGCCGCTCCGGTGCCTGGTCTGCGGGAATACGGGAAGACGTGCATGGAAGCAAAGCGCATATCTTTGGGCGAAGGCAAGCCCGTTTTGGAATTCCGTTTCCGTTTCTCCGGGGAAACCCACGATGACATCCGTCGTGACCGAGGATGCGGGGACGAGGTTTCTCACCCTTTTCGATGCCTCAGCGAACATGGTAGTCGTGTACCGGCGTCTCATTCGCTGTAACACCGAATCAGCACCGCTCTGTAGCGGGATGTGGAAGTGGGACAAAGCCTCGAATCTTGCCACAATCCCAGCAATGCCGGGGTTATCTCTTGGGGCTGAAGCGAGGACACACGGATTACGAGGTATCGAAGTTTCTTGCAGCAAGCTCGATATAAGGCTGACGAGGTCCTCCCCTCGCAAGTCAAAGCCATAAGAACCCAGCTGGGTGCCAGTGAGCACTACCTCGCGGTAGCCTTCCGACTCCAGCAACCGCACCTGCGCCACCAACTCCACAGTTGGAATGCTCCGTTCCCTGCCCCTGACCTTGGGCACGATGCAATAGGCGCACACCTGATTGCACCCCTCTTGTATTTTGACCATAGCCCGGGAGCGTCCCGGTGAGTAGGGCAGGCGGCCGATGGATGGACCGGGTTCTGTGGAGCGCATGGATTCGTTCCGGTCAGCCGTTGCCATCTGGACCAGCGACGGTTTATTGCTATTGCCCACTACAAAGTCGATGCCCTGAACCTTCTCCAGAGCGGCGGGGTCACGCTGGGCGTAGCATCCCGTCGCGACTATTGTGGCATCGGGATTTCGACGCCGGGCAGCCCGGAGTGCTTGTCTCGCCTTACGGTCCGCAACGTGCGTCACGGTGCATGAGTTGACCACGTATATGTCGGCAGGCTGCCCTTCCGCCACCAAACGGTAGCCGCCTCCTGAAACTGCCTAGCAAGCGTCTCCGTGTCCGACTGGTTGAGCTGCAGCCGTGAGTCTCCAAGGCCACGGTGCCACGGATGGGGCGGTCACCATTGAAGGGCGAAGACGCATCTCTGAAAGAAACGTCAGCGGCCAATGGTCTCCTCATCGCCCCATTCCTCTTCATCAGTGGGCAGAAGGCGCCATAGACGCTGCACCGCCGAGGCGACCTCCTCCACATCCATGATCAGACGGCGCGTATTCTCTCGGGGCGAGTCGTGAAGACGGTCGAACATGGTGGCATAGCCTGAAAGGCGGGTGAAGGCATCTCGGATGCGCCGGTCCTTCATCTCCTGCCCTAGGGAGCGGGTATAGGTCTCCACCTCAGCGTTGTCCTGCAATGGTTCGCCACGGCTCCAAGCCACCGCCTTGACGGCGGCGACCACACTGCCCCAGAGGAGGTCCTCGGCAGGCTTCCAACGGCCGCAGGCGACCTCAACCATGGCATTGTCGATGTATCGCTTGCTGAGGCCGTAGTACCGCTTAACTTGGCGTTCGATATCAGGGATGCCATTCCAGCTTGTTCCATGGGCTGCCATATTGTAGCATCCCACACACTTTGAGCCAGTTACGACCACAACTGCGTCGATGATCTACGACATCACTCGCCCATTGTCACCAGAGACAGAGACGTATCCTGGCGATCCGCCATTCCAACTCATGTCCCATTCGTCGCTGGCCCACGGCGACCCCTTGCACTCACCTCCATCGCTATGAGTTCCCACCTCGGCACACATGGTAGACGCTCCCAGTCATTTCGTGAACGGCACCACTACCATTGACCAACTCTCCATAGAAGTGCTGACGGGCCCTGCCACAGTGCGGCATATCCCAGGAGTTGGGCCCATCGGACCTGACGAACTGAGGGGCGCGAGCATTCCGCCGACATGCATCCGGCTTCTCCTAGGGATGACTTCACGATACCTGTCCCCGAAGGAGCGGAGTGGCTCACGGGAACGTGGGTTCAAACTCGTGGGCGCCGATTCCCTATCCGTTGACCCCATTGAAAGCGTGGACTTTCCTGCCCACCGGCTGTTGCTATCAGCAGGACTTCTTGTGGTAGAGTCACTTGACTTAACGCAGTGCCCGAAAGAGACTACATGCTGTATTGTCTACCTCTGAAAATAACGGAGCGGAAGCAGCACCTGCTAGGGTCATACTTGTTTCTTGAATGTCGAACTCTGGGCAGCCTTGTTGACATCTAGCTGTGTTGTATAATCGCATGAAGCGGTTTAGCCATCCCGGCGATACTTCAAGGTTGCATTGAGATAGAAGCACCATGAGCGGAGTGTCGATGAGCAGCAGGATCAAGCGCGTAACCCTGTTGCAGCCAGCCTCGGCTGGAGGCAACTTTGAATACATTGCAATCCCGAGACAGGGCCTTCTGTTCCTTTCCGGTGCCCTGAAGCAGTGGGAAGGTCCCTTCCTTTATGACCGTGAGGTATGGTTTGAGGCCCGCTCCGGCAAGATGGACCCCGACAAAGACCTTGAAGGCGTGGACATCCTCATGGTTAGCTGCCTCATCAACGAGGCACCACGGGCCTATGAGGTTGCCCGCTTGGCAAAAGAGGCCCACCCCAACCTGATAACCATCGGCGGCGGACCTCAAATGAGCCCCCTTCCCCGCGAGGCCATCGAACTGGGGAAGTTCGACGTAATCGTCAACCGCGAGGGCGAGGACATCATCGGCCAGCTTTGCGACGTGATGCTCACCCTCACCGGCGATGCCCGCAAGAAGGCCCTTTCCGAAATACCCGGCATCTCTTACATGGACAACGGCCAAGTCATACAGACCCTGCGCCGGGGGCTGGTGTCCCCTGATTTCGTGGAGTTGCCCGACTTCCATGCCATCCGCGACCTCACACCGCTGAACCCGATGGCTGGCGGTGTGATTGAGACGGTTCGTGGCTGCACCGAGAAGTGTACCTACTGCCAAGTCATCCAGCAGTTCCTAGGCTACCGCATGGTGGAACGGGAAACGGAAATCAAGAGGCTCAACCAGTTGCAGGAGTTGGCGGCCGATGGCCTGATTCATTCCCGCAATGGCCGTTTCGCTGTCTTCGTCTCCGATGACTTGCACCCGCCTCCATTGCGGGCAGTCAAATACCGCAACGAACGGCTGGAGCGCATCAAGGCTTGGAAGGGCCACTCCGATGGCATGGCCCTCGTGTGCCAAGCCCGTGCGGAGGTTGGGCAGGACCCTGAACTGGCCCATGCCCTGCGGGATATCGGCATGGGGATGCTGTATCTGGGAGTCGAATCAGACAATGTGGCCAACCTAGAGGCGGTGCGCAAGCGCCAAGAGCCCGGCCAGATGTTCAATGACCTCGAAGCCTTGAACACAATGGGCTTCAGCGTCGTGGCCATGACCATCATAGGCCTGCCCTTTGATACTGAAGAGAGCATCATGGACATGGCTGAGTGGGTTACCCAGATCAGCCGCTATCAGACCGCCAACCTGCTGACTCCTCTGCCTGCTACTTCCAACTGGACCGACCTCACCCCCTTGGACGCAGACGGAAATGTGCTGCAAGAGGGAGCGGTACGTCCCTACCACCTCTATACGGGCGAGCAGTTTGTTCACCAAGATGAGCGGTGGACCTTGCAGGAGTCCCAAGACCTGTTCCAGCGCTACTATGCCAAGCTCAACCCAGTGGACCGCTTCTACGCCCGCATATTCAGCATGATGCAGAACCACAAGGCTCTCGCCAGTCAGCGCGAGTTGTCTCCGGGCATCTCGGCTCGCATTGCCGAGTTGAAAGAAGCCCTCAATCGCTTGTCCGCCCCCACTCGCAAGGAAATCGGCGACGCCATTGCCATGCGGGTCAACGATGTCGGAGGAGCCCTGCGCACTGTTTCGGACCAAGCAATGGCCGAACTCGAGCAGACCATCGCCGAACAGGTCGGCTACATGACTGAGACCCTGGAAGACCTTACTCAGTCCTCCAAGGCATTCTCTACGGCGGTTTCGGTACGAATGAACGAGATGACCGAGGCCTTGCGGTCCCTAGCCACGCCTGCAACCCCTCCCACGGCCTTGGCGGACGAGTAGGCGATGACGCAACAGTCCCCAAGCGGGGGCAGGGGCGGGGGCGGCCGGGTGTTCGTCACCGGGATTGGGGTGGTGAGCCCCCTCGGCCTCGGTACCCAGACTACTTGGGACGCCCTTCTCGCCGGGACCTCAGGTGTCGACTACATATCAGCTTTCGATGCCGAAAGTTTCGATACCCACTTCGCTGCCGAGGTCAAGGACTTCGATGCCGGGGCAATCCCGGACAAGAAGCAAGCCCGGCGTATGGACCGCTTCGCCCAGTTCGCCGTGGTAGCTTCGTTGGAGGCTTGTCAGCAGGCGGATCTTGAGCCAGAGAAAGTGGACCCCTTCCGCGTAGCCGCCATCGTGGGCAGCGGTATCGGCGGCATCATCACCCTCTCCCAGCAATACGATGTGCTGGCCGAGAAGGGGCCACGGCGCGTCTCACCCTTCCTGATACCCATGATGCTGGGCGACATGGCCCCAGCCCAAGTATCCATGGCATCCGGAGCCATGGGCCCCAACTTTTGCTCAGTCTCGTCCTGCTCCAGCGGGGCAGACGCCATTGGCCAAGGCTGGCAAATGATACGTCGCGATGAAGCCGACATCGTGCTGGCTGGCGGCAGCGAGGCCCCCATCTGTCCCATTGCCGTGGCAGGCTTCAATTCACTGCGAGCCCTCTCCCGTCGGAACGACCACCCAAAAGGGGCCAGCCGCCCCTTTGACGCCAACCGGGACGGGTTCGTCATGGGCGAGGGAGCAGCCGTGCTGGTGATCGAAAGTGAGGCCAGCGCAGCGAGCAGAGGGGTCGCTCCCCTCGCAGAACTGTCCTCCTATGCTGCCACCTCCGACGCGTACCATCTCACCGAGCCTGCCCCCGGCGGGCACAGTGCTGCCAAGGCAATGGTAACCGCCTTGGAGCGGGCGGGCTTAAGGCCGGACGATATCGGCTACCTGAATGCCCACGGCACCTCCACCCCCTTGAACGACCGCCAAGAGACACTGGCAATCAAGAGCGCTATGGGCGAGGCGGCATACAATCTGCCCATAAGCTCCACCAAATCCATGACCGGCCACCTGTTGGGTGCTGGCGGTGCCTTGGAGGCCGCCGTGTGCATCATGGCCCTCCGCGATGGGGTCATCCCTCCAACCATCAATCTGGAGAACCCCGACGAGGAGTGCGACTTGGGCTACACGCCTAACGTCGCCCGAAAACTGTCCATTTCCTCAGCCATGAGCAATTCCTTCGGCTTCGGCGGTCACAACTCGGTGCTCATATTCCGGGCTACCTAAAGCCGCTTTTTCCGCGGTTCTCTTGGTGAGGCCCTGAATCCGAGTCCCTTGGCGGGCTCTTCGGTCCTGATACTGGTATAGAAGGGTGGGGCAGTGACGCAACCCAACGGCAAACGCTGGAATGTGCTGCCGCCTGTCCCGGCCAACGCCGTCGAAGCCACGGACGCCCCCCCAGCCATCAGGCAGGTCCTTTACAACCGTGGGTTCTCGTCAAAGTCAGAGATCGAGGCCTTCCTTAACCCTGGCCCCACGTCCATGCATGACCCACGCCTCTTGCCGGACATGGATGCCGCCTTGGACCGGCTGGAGCAGTCCGTGGCGCGAAGCGAGACCGTGGGTATCCTGGGGGACTTCGATGTCGATGGAGTCACCGGGACGGCGTTGCTGGCCATGGCATTGGAGCAGTTGGGCGTCAAAGTAGTCCCCTACCTGCCTCACCGGGTGCGCGAAGGGCATGGCCCTAATCCAGGAGCGATCCATAACCTGCGAGAGCAGGGATGCACCCTGATGATTACAGTGGACTGCGGAGTCAACGATTTAGAGGAAGTTGAACTGGCGTCCAGCTTGGGGATGCACACCATCATCACCGACCACCACACGCCGCGGCCGCGCTTGCCCCAAGCCGTCGGGGTTATCAATCCCAAAGTGGAGACTCCCAAAGATGAAACTTCGGGAGCTCGCCATGGAAGATACCCCTTCCTGGGGTTGTCCGGTGCCGGACTAGCTTTCAAGCTGGTGCACGGCTTGTACGAGCGGCTGGGACAGCCATGCCATCCCGACCTGTTGGCACTGGCGGCCATTGGCACCGTGGCCGATGTATCGCCACTCGTGGACGAGAACCGCTACCTGTTGAAAGCGGGGCTGCGTGCCTTGTCCGGTACGCGCCATCCCGGCTTGCAGGCCCTCTACCAGCGCGCCGGCATCGACCCAAGGGGCATTGGTATCGAGTCCATTTCCTTTGCCATCGCGCCGCGCCTCAATTCCGCTGGCCGCCTCGATAGTGCTGATGCCAGCTACCGCTTGTTGACCACCAACGACGCCAGCGAGGCGGACTCACTGGCGCGACACTTGGAAGAACTGAACCAAGAGCGACGACATCAGACGGACCTGAGCCTAGCGGCCGGCCGCGCTCGCGTGCTGCAACGCAGTCCCATACCGTCGATCCTGCTCGTCGGCGAGGACTGGTACCAGCCTGGGATCGTGGGGCTTACGGCAGGACAGTTGGCGGAGCAGTTCAACCGCCCTGCCATAGCCATGTGCCTCCGGGAGGATGTGGTGCGGGCCAGTGCCCGCAGCATTCCGCAGTTCAACATGGTTGGCGCACTCGATCGCTGTGGCGACCTGTTCCTACGATACGGAGGCCATCCCCAAGCGGCTGGATTTACCATGAAACGGGAAAAGCTGGAGTCTTTCTACGAGCGAATGGAGGCCGTCGCCGACGAGGAACTGACGGGCTTGGACCTTCGTCCCACCATCACCATCGACGCTGAGGCCCCAGTCGCCAGTCTACTGGGCACAGGCTTCGAATGGCTCCGGGCTCTCTCGCCCTTTGGCGAAGGCAATCCCGCCCCCACCTTTTTGGCGAGAGACTTGGAAGTGCGCGAGGTGCGCCCTCTGGGCCACTCGGGCCACCATCTGAGGCTTAAACTCCGCCAGAACCGGGCTACCTTTGACGCCGCCGCCTTTGGGTTGGCAGAGTGCTGGACCGACGGCATTGACCGCATCGACGCCGTCTACAGGCTGGAGACGGAATGGCGCGGAGGCGCCGAAGTCATCTCTCTGCGACTGCTCGACTTCAGGCCGGCATCAACTACCGCTTGATGGCGTAGAAGCACTCCGTCGTTGGCTTGGTCTCTGCGGAGTCTGGGGACGGCGGGGGCCAGGGCGGACCAGTTGCGCCCTGTAAGCCAGCAGGGGCACTACGATTATCAGGATGGCAATGCAGACCAGCTGCGCTTGGTTCAGGTCCCAAATCTTGTCGTCATCCAGCCGCAGGAAGCTGATGAAAAAGCGCCCTATGGCATACAGCCCGCCGTACAGCGCAAATATCATCCCGTCGGGCCTGAGACGTTCCCGCAAGAACCAGACGATTCCGAGGATGGCCAAGTCCAGCAGCATCTCGTATGCGACGGCAGGGTGGGTCGGAGTGCGGGAGATTATGCCTTCGGCAGCAGCCAGAGCAGAGTTGGCGTAGAGGGCAACAGTCTCGGGGTGGGTGTAGACAACGGCCCACGGCAAGTTGGTGGCCGTAGCAAAATGCTCGCCATTTATTATGTCGCCTATACGGCCAATGATCATTGCAATCAACAGGGCTGGCGTGGCTATATCCGCGAGCCGGCCCACGCTTGGCAGTTCCGCTTTGGTGGGCTCTCCAAGCCAGCGGAAATACTTGCCCCAGAAATCCAGGAACCTAGGGTGGTTGCGTACAATCATGTACGCAGCGCCAAAGGCGAATCCCCCGCTGATGGCGCCAATGATGGTGATACCACCACTCCACACCTGAAGTATCCGCATAGGATCGCTGCTGTAGTAGGCCCATTGGTCCTGCACATGTAGCGCTCGTGACCCGATGATTCCTCCGATGATGCACCAGAGGGCCACCGAATAGATGGCGTCAGCGTTCAGCCCCTGACGACGCCCCAACTGGGCCGTGATGATTACGGCCACGGCCACTGCAATGAACGTAAAGAACCCGTGCCACGTGAGGGTGAACCCGCCCGCGCTGAACAGCGTAGGGTCCATCCCGATGCGTATCTCCATTAACCCTGGCAAATCGACCAACCCTTTCTACTCAATCAACAGGGCCTTCTCTATCGTCCTAACAAGGTATGTCCGCCAGCCCCCATCTTGCAAGTGCTTCATGGCCCGTTCCCCTTCGGTCTCGGAATCGAATACCGAGTACAGGCCAGGGCCGCTGCCACACAGATGCACTTCAGGCGCTCCCGCGTTGCGCATGGCGTCCATGGCCCCATCGACAACCTCGTAGACTTCGCTTGCCACGTCATCGAAGGCGTTCCGCAGGAATCCCGAGGGAAACCGTCCCGTCTCAATCTCCTCAACAGCAGTCCGGTACACCGACCCATCGGAGTAACTGTCCACCGAGAGACTCCGATACAAGCGCCCCGTCTTACCCTCCAATGCTGCATCCGGGCACACCAAGAGCACCCAGCGAGGCGGGACATGCGCAATGGGAGTAACCTGCTCTCCCCGACCTTCAGCCTTGGCCGTGCCACCCGACAGGAAGAAGGGTACGTCCGACCCCAACTCAGCGGCGATGCTGCGAAGTTCTTCCGTCGGCGCCTCCAGTTTCCACAACCTGCTCAATCCCACAAGAGCAGCAGCGGCATCGCTGCTGCCACCACCCAACCCCATGGCTTCCGGAATATGCTTCTCCAACCGTATATGTGCCCCTGATCGGCTGCCAGTGACTTCCTGTAAACGAGTCGCCGCTCGCCAAACTAGATTATCTTCCCCTTCCAAGCTCGGCTCCGAGCACGTCAAAGTCAGTCCGTCCGACGGCTCAATGCGCAGAGTGTCATAGAGTCCAACATTCTGCAGGACTGTCGCCACTTCATGATATCCGTCCCCTCGACGGCCCAACACCTCAAGGGTGAGGTTGATCTTGGCATAGGCCCTCAACTCCACGACCTAAGCCTCCTGCCAGCTACGCCCGGACCAAATCCGGTACAGCGTGACCCACTCATCAAGGGTTAGTGTACCGGGGCGGCGTACGGGGTCCATGGAGGCCCCATCCACGATGCTCAACGCTTCCGCGGGTCCTATGTTCAGTCCTCGGCTCAGGGCGTTATGCAACTGCTTTCGTGGTGCTGCGAAGGCAGCCCTCGCAAGCTTGAAGAAGCCAGGCGCTTCTGAGGCGGGCAGCAGCGGTTCGGGCCTGACATCCACCTTCACCACGACGGAGTGCACCTTGGGCGGCGGTCGAAAGGCCGCAGGTGGCACGCTACAGACCAGCGAGGCATTTCCATAGAACTGCACTGCCAATGACAGCAGGTTCATCTTGCCCGGAGCGGCAGCCATGGACTGCCCCACCTCCTGCTGCACCATGACGACCAGCAAATCCGGGCGCGGTTCCTCCTCCAGCAATCGCCTGACGATTGGGTTCGCCGCATAATATGGAAGATTCGCAATCACCTTCCATGGTGTTCCCTCTGGCACCAAACTTGGGTAACTGCAACTCCGCGCATCGTCGCACACGACCTGCAGGTTAGACGGGTTACCAAGTTGTCTGGGCAGGGTTTCCGCCAGCCGGGCATCCACTTCCACCGCGATTACCTGTCCCGCCCGTTCCACCAGCTTGGAGGTAAGAGCCCCACGGCCCGGTCCGATTTCCACCACAATGTCCTCGGGGCACAGGTCCCCTGCTTCCAGGATGCGGTCAGCAACTTCACCATCGAGCAGGAAATGTTGGCCGAGAGTCTTAGCGGGACGACGGCGCGCAGTTACGCTGGCAGAGGAGACCGAGGTGGTCATAGTAATGTTTTGGTAAGAGACCGTGCACCGCCCGTCGACGAGGGCCCATGGGCGTGTCCTTGAGTGTAGCTCCAGCCAGGCAAGCCCACGGCACCCGGAGGACCCTGCTTACCGTTGCTCCTTCCGGCCTGGCGGGGTTCACAGGTCTCCGCCGCGTGGGACCCAGCCTTCCATACTACGCTTTCGGGATAGAGGCGCACCGGCCAAGCCTCGGGGAGGAATTCGACCTCGCTATAGCGGATTGCGAGTTCAGGGCACCGCTGGCTCCCCGCCTAGCACGGCCTCTCTCGCATGGTAGGCTGCCCCGTTCCGTGTGTCAAACAACTCTACGCCCCCAATGGCGCCCACAACTCACCGCGTTCCACCCCTTATGTCTTCAATATATTGACCTGCGGGAATGCCCTCGTATACGCTAGACCTTGGCTGCTCCCACGGACGAAGATTCTTATGGAGTTGCCCGGCCCGCTAGCTCAACTGGCAGAGCAGCTGACTCTTAATCAGCAGGTTCTCGGTTCGACCCCGAGGCGGGTCACCAATCTTAAAGTCATGCAAGCCCGATTCCTCCATATGAACTGGGATCGGGCGGCCTTTTTTGAGGGCCCTTGAACCTCACCTTCAGAGGGCGCACCAGACAATTACGTTTCCGGTTGTTTGACCCCAAGGTAAAGGTCAACGCCCGGGCTTATCTCCTGCAATGCGCCCTCGCCGCCGGCACCCTCGCTGCCATCCTCTCTATAGTCGACCTCGTCGATAGAGCGGTTATCGTAGCAGCCATAGCCTCCTCCGCCTTCATCATCTTCGTGACGCCTCATAGCCCCATGGCCCGGCCCCGCCACGTCATCGGCGGTCATTTGGTAGCCCTCCTAGTGGGGACGGCGGCCACCCTCCTCCACATAGAAGCCGCGGTGCATTTTGTCATTGAGGGTGCTGTGGCCGTGGGCCTTGCCCTCTTCCTGATGGCCGCCACCGACACCGAGCACGGCCCCGCAGCGGGCACTGCCTTGGCGGTGGTGGTTGGAGGATTCAGTTGGAGTTTGGCCGCTCTCTTGGGGGCCAGTGTCTTCGTCCTCGTCGCTGCGTGGTGGCTCCTTCAAAAACACCTGCACGACCTGTACTGAAGGCGAACACTCCCGGCATGCTTGACCCCGTTGCCCCGCCCCCATAGGATGCTTCATGGAGGTGGACCATGGCCTATTACGACATATCTCTGAACCTGTCCGATGAGACAGCGCGTTGGATCAATTCCGCCCCCTACGAGCTGGCCGAGCGACGCCGCACCAGCCGCGGCGATACCGCCAACACCTCTGCGGTCAACATGAGCGTTCACGCAGGCACTCACCTCGACGCCCCCTTCCACTTCATTGATGGGGGCACAACCATCGACGAGATGCCTGTGGAGGCTTTTATCGGCCCAACCCTCGTCCACGAGGTCGATGCCGGCAGGTACATCACCCGCGAGCATGTGCAGGCTATCCCTTTACAGGGCGACACCAAGATCCTGTTCAAGACCCGCAACTCCAAGCTGCTGCACGAGCCTGATTACGTAGCCGACTTCGCTGCCTTCTCAGTGGAAGCTGCCGAGGAACTGGTGCGCCGTGGCGTCCAACTGGTGGGTTTGGACTACCTATCGGTGGCCCATGCCGACAACCAAGTGCCGGTGCATCGCGCCTTCCTCGATCATGGAGTGGTCCTTCTTGAAGGCATCGACCTCTCGGATGTGGACCCGGGCCGCTACGAACTAATGGCTCTGCCCCTGCGCCTTCGCGGGGCCGACGGCGCTCCCTGTCGTGCAGTGCTCCGTGACCTACCCGCCTAGGGAGCCCGTCCAGCTTGCGGCTGTCCCCGGTCTCCTTGAATGGCCCATAGGCCATCGTGCTACAATTTCACGTGCAACCGGGGCGCTCCGCCCGTTGGCGCCCTTCCCAAGCCAAGGCGACGGGAGTCGCCTTGGGCCCTCGCCTCTCCGGGGGAAGTGTCGGAATTGGCAGACGAGCATGACTTAGGATCATGTGCCGAAAGGCGTGGGGGTTCGAGTCCCCCCTTCCCCACCAGTTTATATCTGAGACTAGAGGGGACTCGAACTTTTTCGCTGCGGCATGCGCCCACATTGTGATGCACGAGTGTTCCATGCCAGCCCCATTCCCCGTTTCGTATACGCGCTGCTCCGTCTTCCCCCGTGGCATCTACCAGCCAGGTTGCCTTGTGCCGGCTGTCGCGACGACACCCCGCCCGATGCCAGTGTAATGAAACCCCAATGCGGCCATCGCCCGGGCGTCTAGCGCATTTCGACCGTCGAACAGGAACTTGGGCTGGTGCATGGATGCAGCTATTGCAGGCCAGTCTGCTCCCACTATATCCCTCCACTCGGTCATAAGAGTAACAGCGTTGGCACCGCGACATGCGCTGACAGGGTCGTCGGCGAAAGTCACAAGGGAAGACAGGACCTCACGGGCTGCTTCGTTGGCACGAGGATCGAAGGCCTTGACCTGGGCGCCTTGGCTAACAAGGGACTCTATCAGGTCTAGGGACGCTGCTTCGCGAATGTCATCGGTATCGGGCTTGAACGACAAGCCCAGCACTCCGACGGTGAGAGAAGAGAGGTCTTCACCGAATCTTTCGACAAGGCTTTGAAGGGGCAGCCTGCGCTGCCGGTTATTGACTTGAACCACCGACTTGAGGAGCTTGAGGTTGACCCCTTCAGTGAGGGCGAGATGCTCAAGAGCCTTCACGTCCTTTGGGAAACACGAGCCGCCGTAACCGATCCCAGCCTGCATCCTGCTACCCATTCGCCTATCCATGGCGAGGCCCTTGCTCACTGCGTCAACCGACACCCCCAGCCGGTCGCACACCGATGCGATTTCGTTGATGAACGAGACTCGCGTCGCAAGGAAGGCGTTGCTGGCATACTTGATCATCTCGGCGCTGGTGACATCGGTGATCATCCAGGGAGCCTCCACACCGCGATACATTCGCTCCAACCCCTTCAAGGCCCAGCCGTTGCCGGGCTCCACTCCGACTACGATGCGGTCGGGAGACCTCCAGTCGTCCAATGCATGGCCTTCGCGGAGAAACTCGGGGTTGGAGACATAGCGGGCCCCCGTGCCTTGGATTTCCTTGAAGAGGGCTCGCCCTGTGCCCGGTGGCACCGTGCTCTTCATGACCAACACCCTGTCCTCAAGGTCATGGGTACGGAGCCAGTGTAGGGCGTCATACACCTGAGTCAGGTCGGCTGCGCCACAGTCAGTGGGCGGCGTGCCAAGGGCCATCAGGACTACTTCACCCAATGGCCCAGTCATGTCATCCCTGTGAGAGAACTTCAGGTTCCCTGAGTGGATTTCACACCTTAGCCATGCCCCCAAGCCTGGCTCGTAAAGGGGTGTGTTTCCGGCCTGCAGCGCTCTAACACGCCCACGGTCGATATCAACGCCCGTCACGCGGTGTCCAGCCATAGCGAGCCCTGCGGCAGCAACGGCACCCAAGTGACCCAAGCCCAGCACGGTAATGTCCAATTGGCCCTCCTTATCACTGGTTGTCCGTCCAGCATTGTGCAGCATAATGTATCTATTGACATGAAGCAATGCCCATGATATATCACCTCCTATTAATGGATACTAGTCTATACTTATTTGATTAATTTGTACTAACGAGTAGCTCTGTAGGTGTAATGCAACAAGTAGAGGGAAGAGTCTCAGTTCACGAAAGCCAAGCCGGGTCTCACATAGGGGGATCCTTAACACGCCGTGCAGGCCTGTCATGGTTCCGACTCCTCGTTTCACTGGTCTTGGCTGTTGGCCTCGCTCTGCTAGTCGTTTTTCTTGCGGATTGGAACCACTTTAAGGCTGCGATTCCTGGGTTCCGCACCCAGCCTCTATTGCTACTGGTGCTGGTCGGCGCGTACACGGGCGCATTCCTCCTGAGGGCTTTCGCGTGGCGAGCGTTGATCGCTGGCGGCCTGAGCATATTCCGCCTGCTCGTTGCCTTGCAGGCTGCGATGCTGGCGAACCATCTCCTGCCTTTCAAACTGGGCGAAGTCGTTCGCCCATTGGTGGCTGAGAGGTCAGGCCTGCCACTCGGCCAAGCGGCTACCACCACTGCGGTAGCCCGGATGTTGGACTTGATCGCCTTGGTGGCCATTGCGGCCGTGGCAGGGCCATTGGTGTCGCTCTCCGCTAGCGGAGGGCTATGGGTTGAGGGGTTGGCCCTGCCAGCGGCCGTAGTCCTAGCAGGTGCGGTCATCCTGCTTGCCCTGCGCTGGGTCAGTCTCGACGCCCGGGTGCCCGCTCCCCTGCGGGACAGGGTCGCGGAGTTCCAGTCGCAATTGCGCCGAGTATCTGCGGGCCGCGTTGCCCACGCGGCCCTGTGGACCCTGCCGAGTTGGGTGCTTGAGGCAGCGGTGCTGATAGTAGCTGCGAAAGCCGTTGGCGTAGAGATATCAATCCCGGCCGCCATAGCAGTCACCGCTTTCACCATCCTGTTTCAGATGTTCCATGTCACCCCGGGAGGAATTGGGGTTTACGAGGGAGTCATGGCTGGGGCCCTGTACGCCCATGAGATACCCTTCCAAGAAGGCCTGGCCTTGGCCGCCCTGACCCATGGCCTCAAGTTCGCCTACTCCTACACCATATCCCTGGCCTTCACGATTACGGCGGTCAGATATGTGCCGGAACTGAACCCCCTGCAGAAGTTCCGTGGCACCTCCGACGGAGCCAAGGCCGCCTCCCGCTTCGAACTGGTAGCCGCCCGGTTGTGGAACGTTTTCAACGAGGGCAAGCCATTCACCCCTGTGTTTGTCGTGGGCACGCTCGTGCTTTTGAGCCTGCCTCATGCTTTCGATGCGGCTTACTGGGCGAAGGCGGGCTTGCCCTCGCGGCCCTGACTCCCCTCTTCCTCCTGTTCTACCGCTTCGACTTCCCACTCAAGCTGCGGGTCGTGTTGTGGATTGCTCTAGCAGCCTTCTTCGGCACATTCCGTTTCGTCGACCCGACAGCCTTGGCTTTGGTGTTGGGGCTCTACCTCACTTTCACCATCCTCCTCTGGGGAACGGTGTATTACCACCTGCGCATCGGAACGCCTTGGACCAACTTCACACGTTTCTGGCGACTCGTCTTGGAGAACCCGGACCCCACCAGCGGGAACTTTCTGGAGCAAGTCCCTAAGTGTCTCCTGTTGGTGACGGCCTTCCAGTTGATGGTGGAGCAACCCTCTTTGGGGACCGTAGTGGGGCTGGAAGTCTTTGTTCTCAGCTTGGGGGTCGTCGCTCTATTGGTGCACCAGTGGTTTTTCACTTGGCCTCCCGCACCCGCGCTGGCACCGACAAGGGTGCCCTCCAGCACCGGGGGCCGTCGCTGCAAGAAGTTCATAGCCATAGTCATTGATGGGTGCCGTTTCGACCGGCTGCAGGAGTCTCATACGCTGTGCATCGACCGCTTGCGCAGTGAGGGAGCCGACTACGTCAACACGGCCACCGTCTATCCCGCTCGCACCGTTACCGGCTTCAGTTCCATGTTCACTGGGGCGCCTCCCAAGCTACACGGTATGCGCAGCAACTTCGTGCCAAGCCTTGGGGTGAAATGCGAGTCGATATTCGACTCTTTGGAAGCCTCAGGGATGAAGGGCAAGCTGGTAGGCATTGCCCACTTAGTAGACGCGTTCGGTGAAGGGCCCATGGAGACGGTGACGGCAGTTACCCACAACGATGAGATCGACGACGCCTTGATTGCCCGGGCCCGCATGGTGATGGAGCGAGACAACCCGGAATTGCTGGCTGTCCAACTGCTCAGCGTGGACCAGACTGGACACGCTCGAGGCAGCTACAACTCGGAATACCTCGCCAAAATCGAGGCAGCCGACCGCATCATCGAAGAGTTCCTAGCTTGGTGTGAAGAGAAGGGGTATCTAGAGGACGCGACCGTGCTGGTCACTTCAGACCATGGCCAGGGCATCGGCATCGGCGGCCACGGCCACATGAGCCCCACGGAGATTTACGTGCCCTGCATCCTGTGGGGCGCCGGGGTTGAGCGGTCAGGGGAATTCGATGACCTGCGCTCCGTCATGGACGTAGCCCCCACCATTGCCTGTTTCCTCGGCATCCACCCCCCCTTGCAGTCGGTAGGCCGTGTGCTTGGCATCATCGAGGATGCTGAAGATACCAAGCCCGTGGCAGTGATTGTTCCGGCGTACAACGAGGCGGAGAACCTTCCGGAGACGCTGTCTCTCATGCCCGCTCACCGCGTTCCGGGCATGCGCGTCATCGTGGTGGACGACGGGTCTACCGACGGCACGGCGGATGTGGCGGAACGGAACGGGGCTCACGTGGTGGTGCGCCATCAGACAAATAGGGGCTTGGGCGCAGCGCTGCGGACTGGACTGGCGACCGCTAGGGAACTGGACGCCCGCGCGGCGGTCTATATCGACGCCGATGGGGAGTATGCCCCTTCACAGATACCAGATCTGCTGGCCCCCATCGACGCCGGCGAGGCAGATTACGTGTTGGGTTCCCGTTACCTAGGAACCATTGAACACCAGTCCGTTCATCGCCGCGTCGGGAACATGCTCTTCACTTGGCTGCTGTGCGTGGCGGCGGGCAGGCGCATCACCGACGGCCAGACCGGTTTCCGCGCCTTCTCACGACGCGCTTTGGAGTGCGCCGAAATCATCCACGATTACAACTACGCACAAATATTGACCCTGGACCTCCTCAAGAAGGGGATGCGCATGCGGGAGGTCCCAATCACCTACCGCCCTCGCACCAAGGGAAAGTCTTTCATCAGCCTGACATACCTCTGGCGGGTACCGGTCGCCATGCTCAGGCAACTATTGAGCACCTAACGAAGACACGAGTGCCCAAAACGCCAAATCTAGACACATGGACATAAGCAGGAGGGTAATGACAATGCAGGACTACACGAGGAAACACCTTCGAAAGGCGTTTCCATGGCTGCCCGGGTTTATGGTGCTGCTCGTGCTTCTATTGGTTGCAGCCTGTGGCGACGACGCAGGCGAGGACCGACCCGGAATCGAGGTCATCGATGAGGGTGGCTCGGTCAGCGTCTCGGTCAGTGGTACGGGGACTGGCACCGGCACCGGGACTGGCACCGGCACCGGCACTGCCACTGGAACCGGCACTGCCACTGGAACCGGCACTGGCACCGGAACGGGCACTGCCACTGGAACGGGTACTGGCACCGGAACGGGTACTGGCACTGGAACCGTCACTAGCACTGGGACTGGGACTGGCACCGGCACCGGAACGGGTACTGGCACTGCGACCGGCGTTGGCGCAGGAGAGACTGGCGGCCTGCGGATACCCACTGGTCTCGAACCCGAGACCAGCGGCCCGACCAAGTCTGACGGCTACTACACCCCCACGACCAACCGTGAGATATACCAGAAGATTTCCACCGACTATCAGGAGATCGTGGCCCTCTCAAATCGGGTCAACGACGGCCAACCTCTTCCCGCAGCGGAGATGTGGCTCCTTTATGAAGCGGGCATCCATACTCGCCTGGGTCCGCAGAGCCGAACGTTGCGCAGCTTTGCCGCTGGCACCACACCAGCCACGTATTTCCCGGACTCGGCAGAGTTCTACGGGTCAGACAGATTCCTCGATTCTCCCATTAGCAACGCTATACGCCAGCGCGGCGAGGCGGAAAACTACTCCGATGCTCAGCGGCGCCAAGCCATAAACAAGTCCGCCCTCAGGGTCCTCTACCACTGGGCAAAGTTCTATATGATCATCGGCAGTGATCGAATGAGCTCTCGACTGATCGATGAGGCTTGGGCCGTCTACGTAGGCGAAGAAGTCAACGGGGCATACCCCAACTCGGTGGCAGCTGTAGCCCAAGCAAGAGAGGGTAACTTCGGAAGGCAAGGCAAAATTGACGTGCCTCTCCGTCAAGCCATGGACAGGGCTAGACAGGCAGCCGACGATGGTGATGCTGCCGCTTTGGAAGTAGCGAGCAAAGAAGTCTACTCGCGCTTCAATGCCATCTTCTACCTCAGCACCGTAAGATACATCGGCCGTGTGCTGGATGACGCGGAAGCAGGCAACCACGATGCTCTGGGAATTCATCAAGTGGAAGCCTTGGCCTTTTACCGCTCCATCCAGCCTGAGGTCGCCAAAGCTGACGCGTCAGCCAATGAGACCATCGTGGCCTACCTCGAGGCCGAGCCGGGTCAGGTGACTACCGCGTCGCGCGATGGAGCCTTGGCTGCGCTGAACCGGGCTGCCTCCGCACTCATGCTTGAGCAGAGCGACCTCATCACAAGGTTCGATGCCGATACGGGCGATGGCTCCAGCGGAGTCCCCTCCCCTGACACTGGCTCCGTGGACACCTCTAACAGCCTCTTCATCCCAGTGGGCCTCACCCCCGAGACCAGCGGCCCCACCAAGTCCGATGGCTACTACACACCAACGACCAACCGGGAGATTTACCAGAAAATCTCCTCGGATTACCAGGAAATAGCCAAGCGCACTAACGTGGTCAACGAAGGCCAGCCCTTGCCCGCAGCAGAGATATGGCTGCTTTATGAAGCGGGTACACACACCCGACTCGGCCCGCAGAGCCGCACATTGCGGAGCTTCGCCGCCGGCACCACACCGGGGAAATACTTCCCGGACGCGGTAGAGTTCTACGAGTCAGCCAGATTCCTAGACTCCCCCATTAGCAACGCTGTACGAGGACGCGGCGAGGCAGAGGATTATACCGATGCCCAAAAGCGACAGGCGATCAATAAGTCCCTCCTGAGGATCCTGTACCACTGGGCCAAGTTCTACATGATCATCGGTGGAGAATTCATGAGGTCAGGCTTGGTGGATGAGGCTTGGGCTGTCTACGTCGGCGAAGAGGTCGACGGAGAATACCCCAACTCGCTGGCAGCTCTGGCTCAGTCCCGCGAGGGCAACTTCGGACGGGAAGGCACCATCGACATCCCGCTCCGCCAAGCCATGGACCGAGCCCGCCAAGCAGCTGATGATGGCGATGCGGCAGCTTATGAAGTCGCCGCCAACGAAGTCTACTCGCGCTTGAATGCCATGTTCTACCTAGCCACCGTCCGCTACATCGGCATCTCATTCGATGACGTGCAGGACGGCAAGGACCCGGGGACTCACCAAGTCGAAGCCCTAGCCTTCTACCGGTCAATTCAACCCCAGGTCGCCAAGGCCGACCCATCCGCCAATGAGACAATCGTGGCCTACCTAGAAGCCGATGCTGATGCAGTCACCGCTGCCTCGCGCGACCAAGCTTTGGCCGCCCTCAACCGGGCTGCTTCCGCGCTCATGTTGACCCAAGATGACTTGGTGACCAGCTTCCAGTAACATCGCCAGACCAACTGCAATACGTGTGGATTTGAAATGAATACAAGCTCTCGTTGGCAAAAGCTCAGTCCAAAGATGCTGATTGCCGTCGTGGCGCTGACGGCGGCAATCAGCGGCCCCCTTGCCTGTGGCGGAGGCGATGATTCCCTTACAATCTATTCGGGTCGTTCTCAGACCTTGGTGCATCCCCTTCTGGAGGACTTCATCGAGACCAGCGGCATGGATGTGCGCGTCAAGTACGCCGGCAGCGCAGCCATCGCCGCTACCGTGCTCGAGGAGGGGGACAACACGCCTGCCGACGTTGTGTTCCTGCAGGACCCTGGCTCCCTCGGCAGCCTGTCGGCCGCTGGCATGTTCGCCGAGCTCCCCGAGGAACTGTTGGACAAGGTGGACCCAGCCTTTCGCTCGCCTGTTGGCCACTGGGTTGGGACGTCGGGGCGTGCCCGGACTGTCGTGTACAACACCTCCACAATCGACCCCGACACCGACCTCCCGGATTCCATACGTGACTTCACCGCTCCCGAATGGCGCGGTCGAGTCGGATGGGCCCCACAGAATGGCTCCTTCCAAGCGTTCGTCACCGCATTCCGCGTGAAGTGGGGACAGGAGGCGGCCAAGGCTTGGCTCGAGGGTATCAAGGCCAACGACCCACGCGACTACCCCAACAACATCACCACCGTGACCGGCGTTGCTAGGGGTGAAGTCGATGTGGGGTTCGTGAACCACTACTATTTGCAACGGTTCCTCGAGGAAGAAGGGCCGGGCTTCGAAGCGCGCAACCACTTCCTTGGCGGAGGCGACCCCGGAGCGTTGGTCTTGGTGGCTGGCGCGGGAATCGTTGAGGGAAGCGGTAACCGTGACGGAGCGGAGGAGTTCCTCGAGTTCCTCCTCTCCGATAGGGCCCAAGCCTACTTCTCGCAGAACACCAAGGAGTACCCACTGGTAGCCAGCGTGGCACCTGATGCGGGCCTGCCACCCCTGTCGTCCTTAGAGCCTCCTGACGTCGACCTCGGCTCCCTCAGCGACCTGCAGGGAACGCTGGCCCTGTTGCGGGAGGTGGGCGTCATCCCGTGAGGGGGACGGCGGGATTCGTCCACCGTCGAGGGCTGCTGCTTGGCGCGGCAGCCCTCTTTCTCTTGCTGTCTCTCGCCTACATCTTCTCCATCGACATACGCGCCAGCCGTGGCGCGTCGATAACAGGTGACGAACCCTTCTATCTGTTGACCACCCAGAGCCTCATCCAGGATGCCGACCTAGACCTCACTAACCAGTACGAGTCCCGTTCCTACGAGAGCTTTTTCGACCACCCTGATGGGCTCTGGCGGCAGTCTGTCCCCTTGGAAGACGGGCGGCTGTTGAGCCCCCACAATCCCGGACTTTCCGTGCTGCTGATACCCGGTTTTGCTTTGGCAGGTCTGGTTGGCGCGCAAGTCCAACTACTCTTGATGGCGGCCGGAGCAATGGTTCTCGCCTTCCTTCTGGCAGATAGGCTTACAGGACATCGTGCCATCTGCTGGGTGTTGAGTCTGGTGGTTGGGCTCACAGCCACTGCGTTTATCTATTCCACCGAAATCTATCCCGAATTCCCAGCGGCGCTGGTCCTGATGGCCTGCCTTTTGATAGCCATGAGACGAGAGCGGCTGTCTTGGCCAGAAGCATTGATGCTCGTGGCGGGTCTGTCGGCGCTATGTTGGCTGGGAGTGAAGTATGCGCCCCTCGTGGTCTTCGTGGCGGCTTGGGCGTTATGGCGGTTGGACCGGCAGGGCAGGACGGCCTTGGTGATCGCCGGAGCGGTTTCCTCAGGCGTTTTCGTATGGTGGCATCTAGCTACATTCGATAGCCTCACCCCGTACAACGTAAACACTGTTTACGCTGGGCTATCATCGGTAGAACTGGTGGACCTCCATGCGGAATTCGGCGACCGGGTCTATCGGCTCTGGGGATTGTTCATAGACCGGCGCTTTGGAATTGGGAGGTGGGCGCCCATCCTTCTGCTCGTAGTGCCCGCCCTGGCACTGTTGGTATCTGGCAGGGGCAGTCAACGCCTCCTGCTTGGCCTGATAGTTGCTCAGATACTCATTGCCACCTTTATCGTCATCACCATGATGGGCTGGTGGTTCGCCGGTCGCACCCTTCTAGTGGTGCTCCCTCTGTCGATAGTTCCCCTCACTCTGCTGGTAGCCCGTTCGGGACCGGCGGTGCGGTGGGCGATGGGCATCCTCGGAGCCTATACCATCATCCTTACAGCAGGGCTGGCTCATGCTGGCCATACGCGCGAGGTCACCATCGCCGTTGACCCGTTTGATATGGCGTTCCCACCCTTCAGCGTTCTCTCGAAGGCATTCCCACAGTACACGGCTTGGGGCTGGGACACTTGGTTGCTCACGGTAGCCTGGTTAAGCGTTACTGCTGGAGTGGCCAGCACCGTTTGGCGTTTGTATAGAGGCATGGAAAAGACCAGCCATGAACTCGAGACCAGAGACACCGCTGCTTAATGCTTGGGACCACTGGTGCGGCGCAAGGCACTCACACCAAGTCCCTGGCCCACTCCTGCTGTTCTATATACCATTCGACGGTACGTCTTATTCCCTCTTCGATGGTAACGCACGGAAGCCAACCCAGCAGTTCTTGGGCACGGCTGTTGTCCGCCCATGTGGTCGCAACATCGGCTGGGTGCCTCTCCTCGTATCGGACAATAGCCGACCGGCCCACAGCCTCCTCTATCAAGCGAACCACATCGTTCACCGCCACAGGCCGGTTGTGCCCAAGGTTGATGGTTTCATAACCCTGAAGCCTCAACGCTTGCATTGTTCCACGAGCCACGTCACTCACATAGGTGTAGTCCCGCTGTTGAGTGCCATCTCCGTATATCGCGATAGGATTCCCCTCGGAGATGTCACGTATGAACCGGAACACGCTCATGTCCGGCCTCCCAGCAGGACCGTATACGGTGAAATAGCGCAGCACCACAGCATCGATCCCATGCAGGTGATGGTAGGAGTAGAGAAGTGCCTCGGCGGCTTTCTTCGAGGCTGCATAGGGAGACAGCGGGCGACTGGATTGCGCGTCTTCCGCGACGGGACCACCAGGGCCCGGGCCATAAACGCTGGAGGTAGAGGCCAGCAGGAACTTACCCACCCCGTATTCACGGCAGGCCTCTAAGATATTCAACGTGCCCAGTACGTTCGCTTGGTAGTAGCTCCACGGGTCATCCACACTTGCGCGCACCCCGGCACGGGCGGCCAAGTGTATGACAGCACTTACCGGATGACCGGTCTCTCCATCCTTCAAGGCGTCCTTCAGCGCGTCGCGCTGCGAAACATCGACATGCCTGAAGGCAAACCGTGGGTGAGCCTCTAAAATCGCGAGCCTCCACTCTTGAAGGCGCTGGTTAGTGCGATCTCTCAAGCTGTCTACCCCAAGCACGGCATGACCCGATTCCAGTAGTAGACGAGCTACGTTGGAGCCAATGAAGCCTGCACATCCGGTAAGCAAGATATTCATTTGCCTGCTGCATCCATTTCTCTGCTTCCATTGACAATGCCCGCGACTATCGGAGTTACCCGTCACACCTGATAGCTTAGACTATTACAACAGGATAGTGTAAACGAATTAGCTTAATGGGGCTTTACAATGGCATGCGAGAGGCCCTATGACACAAGCATTCCCCTATCTGGTCGGTAGGACTGAGTCTGGCTTCTGGGGGAGAGTTGCTACCTCGTTTCAAAGACGCGCGCTCTGTGTACGTGGTGCAGTTGCCCTTGGAGCAGGCCCGGATGCTGGCAGTAGATATGCGGGGTCTGGCTAGCGACCACTGTCGACTGCATCATAGGGCCCTCCGCTTGGCACAAGCACTGGGAGCAGAGCTCAACCACGTTGTCATCAAGAACTCGCATCGTACCGAAGAGGTGGTGGGAACTCTGATTTTCGCCACACCTGACGGGCAAAAGGAAGTAGATGTAGATGTGGATGCTGCTGCGTCCCTAGCGATGACTGTTCATCTGGGCATACCCATCTATATCGGCAACTTCACGTCAACCGAAGGACTTGGCCTTACCCAGAACGTCAAGCCCGATGTTGCTCCAGTTGTCGAGCAGCCCCAGATACCAAAAGCCTTCCGTCAACTCTTGGAGGACCTTCACATGCCGGACCCCGAAGGCGGATTCCCCATCTGAAGCACTGCGAGAGGTCTCTAGCGAAACCCAGTGTGGGGACGCTAGTCATCCCTGATCTGCTGGTTAAGGTAAATCTCCATGCCCACTTGGTTGATGGTCTCTATCTGAGTCTCAATCCAGTCGATGTGTTCCTCTTCGGAGCGGACCATCTGCTCCAGAATATTGCGAGTCGTGTAGTCCCCGACACTGGCACAATGGGTAATGGCCTCCCGCAGAGTCTCAACGGCGCCGACTTCTGATGCTAGGTCCAAGTCCAAGTCTTCTCTCACGGACTCGCCGACCATCACCTGACCCAAGCGTTGCAGGTTGGGCATACCCTCAAGGTAGAGAATGTGTTGAATCAGGTGCTGGGCATCCTTCATCTCGTCGATGCTGAGCGCATAGATTTTGCTATGCAGGCGTTCGAATCCCCAGTTGCGGCACATCTCCGCCTGTACAAAATACTGATTTATTGCAGTGAGCTCGTTGGTGAGAATGGTGTTGAGGCGGTCTACCACGCCGTCCTTGGCCTTCATCTAGGGCTCCCTCCTGTTAAGTGTCTTGGAAGTATGGTGAATGCGATACAGGTCAAGCATGGGCATTCCATGAGAATACCCGTGGTGGAGCGCTAAGGAGCAGGATAGCACAAATAAGAGGGGTGACGGAGCCAAGACGGCGATCAGGCGGCGTCGCTATGTCGACGCATCCAAGGCCACTTGAGCGTTTTCGACGCAGGCTCTGCTTGAGCGGAAAGCCCCCCGCCACGCATGCTGCCGTGCTCGCCAGCCGCGTGGGTGTTGGGCTTCTTCAGTTCCATGGCAATTATTCTGGCGATCTCGTGCTTATAGATGGCGCACCGGCCACACGAGTCATCCTCGCCAAGCCCAAGGCTATCGACCAAGGTGTCTAGAGGCATAGGGTTCTTCCGTGCCGTTTCTACTACTTCGGAGACCGGAATGCCTTTGCACATGCAGAGGTACATCTCTCAGCGCATCCTTGGTTATCGTGGACTCTAAAACCGTCAGTGATGGTACACTAATATCACCTATATGTCAACAACCTACATATGGGTTTGTTGCCGAGTCATCATTATGGTCAGTGTAAGCGTTTCCAAAAGGTGACCCATCTCCTGCTATAGTAATCAGTAGGACAACAGATTTAACTTAACCCTTAGATGTCTGTGAGAGCAAGACTCTACTGAGGAGCTTCCGCCGACGCCTACAGTCACTATCAGAGAATTCAGCCGCCGCGCCTTGATCACCTCAACCGCCGACCCGGAAGAGGCGCTCCTCCTGATGAAAGGCGGAAGACCTCGACTGGCCCTGCTCGACATGCTTCTACCGAATTGGCCCTGAAGCCACCATGAAGTTATCCAAATTAGACAGATAAGTTACCCACACTTTATTCCCAACTCCCTATGATGTGCCGAGGAGTTCATCGAAACCGAGGTCATCGAGATTTTCGACGACTCTCATTCGTGGCGGTGGGATGCATGGGATTTCCTGCATCAACGGAGGAGTGGGCAAAAGCCCGGAGCTCTGGCGTCAATACTGCCACCGGGTAGGGTGCCTGAAGGTGGCGCAGGGGTAATAAGGAGTAGTAAATGTCACTGGCACGAACAGAGACCACCACACCTTCGACATGACCAATATGGACGACCGAAGTCAGATAAGTGTACGCCTCTAGCCTTCAGAGACTATGCCTCGCTGCATTGGCGGGCCTCGTTTTCGCCGTCATGGTAAGCTCCTGTGGCGGTAGCCGCGCGCCCGAGGATGTATCTGGAGGCGGTACCACGCCCCTTCCCACGGACCGGCCTGCACAGGCCCGCACTCAGCCCTCACCCGCCGAGGTCTCCGTTCCATCAGAGCGACCCGCACTAACCCCAATGAGCCCTCCGAAGAGTACCGCAACTCCAACAAGTCCGCCTAAGACCAACGCAGCCCAGGAGCCCACACACTCGCCAACGAGTACGCCTACGCCAATACCAACCGAACAACCCACATCCCCTCCCCCTATCACTGTCACACCGACGCCAGCAGTACAGACCCCACCAACCCATGTGCCGACGCCAATTCCGCCGCAACTGCCTTCCCTGGGACCTTTCGACGCGGAGGAGTCCCAATCCGACCTCGCTGCCCTGCTGGATGGCGTCTCTGAGATCCGTGCCCCACTCGTGCCGGGTGCTCTGTGCCTCTACGGCTCTGAGACCTTTCCTGTAGTCGTGGGGCGAGTCAGGAGCTACCGGCCCGACTCCATGCGCGTACCCAACACCATTCACGCTCCCGTGGTGGCTGCGGGCCGCTGGCAAGCCGGCCGAATTGTCGCTCTGGCTGACGACCGCTATTTCTCCCACTCCAGGCTCATCTCTATGGACACGGGACGTCTGATCGTGAACGCCCTGCATTGGACCAGCGGCGGAAGCGCGACCCGGCCTCGCATCGGCGTAGCAGGTGCCCTTGCGCTGCGCGCATGGCTTGAGGAAGCGGGACATGATGTCGTGGAAATCTCACTCACGCCCGATTCGCTGGCAACCGTGGATGTCGTGGCCCTAGTGATGCGGAATCAGACCATACCTGAGATCGAGGCACTGTTGGCTTTTGTCCGGGATGGCGGCGGTTTGGTGACTGCCGTTACGGGTTGGGTCTGGGCGTCCGAGCACCCGGATCTGGACCTGGTCACTGACTACGCAGGAAACCGACTGCTCACCCCTGTCGGCATCCGCTGGTCCAACGCCAGGCTCACCAGTACGTCAGCAAGGGGCCTTGCAGTTGATGTATCTCCTGCTGATTTGACCCACACAGGCACGGCTCTCGATGCTCTTCAGGCCTACGAGTCGGGCAAACGCATGCTGACTGATGCAGAGACCGGCCAAGCGTTGAGCAGTTTGGCGCTTGCCTCCAATTGCCTGTCTCCGGATGACACTCTGCTCGCGCCGCGCCTGAGTACCCTTGTCCAGAGCCACGCATTGGGTAGCCTCTGGCCCTCAGCCGGGCAACCCGTGGGAGAGGACGAGGCGGCAGCGCGATTTCACTCCCTGCTCTTCGGCCTGGTGCAAAACAGCATCCCCGCAGAGTCGGTGCAAGCGCATCCGGCAGCTGCTGACTTCCCCGGCCCCGTCCCCGACAGCGCCCCACGTATCGCTCGTGACCTCACAATAGATACAGCGATACCTCGTTGGCATTCCACGGGCCTGTATGCCGCTCCAGGCGAACTGGTCTCGATCATGGTTCCATCTGAGGTCGCTGCAGCAGGCGGTTTTCAGGTGCGTGTGGGGGCGCACAGCGACCGCCTATGGCACCTGCCGGAGTGGACGCGCATGCCTGAAATCAGCCGCCGCTTCCCAATATCCGAGACCAAGACCCAAGTCGCAAACGCCTTCGGGGGCCTGATATACGTCGAGGTTCCCGACGACGCCAACATGGGAAGAGTCATCGTCAGGATCGAGGGGGCCGTTGAGGCGCCCCTGTTCGTGTTGGGTGAGACAGACCCGGACGCTTGGCGCAACGAAATCCGCTACGCACCCGCTCCCTGGGCTGAGATCGCTGGCCGCAACATGATCGTTACAACGGTCTCCTCCGAGGTTCGCGGACTCGACGATCCCGTCGCCGTGGCCGAGGCATGGGACAGGGCCCTCGACCTGAGCGCGGAACTGGCCGGATGGCCGTCGCCAGAACGCTCAAGCCCGGAGCGGTTCGTCGTGGACCGGCAAATTGCAGCCGGATACATGCACGCTGGCTATCCCATAATGGCCCATCTGGACCAGCAGGCCAATCTCGTAGACGCCGATCATCTGCGGTCAGAGTGCAACTGGGGCTTCTACCACGAGGTGGGCCACAACCATCAGAACGAAGACTGGACATTTGCCGGAGTCTTGGAGGTGACCGTCAACCTGTTCACCCTCTACATCTACGAGCATCTCTGCGACATCCCTGTGGCCGAGAACGAGAGGGGCTCCGCTGCCTTTCGGGCCTCCCAGATGGCGACCTACGATTTCAACGAACCGGACTTCGAACAGTGGAAGAGCGAACCCTTCCTGGCCTTGGTGATGTACGAGCAATTGCAGCAGGCGTTCGGATGGGATGCCTACCGCCAGGTGTTTGCCACCTCTCGAGACCTGACGAAATACCAGCGCCCAAGGAGTGACGACGAAAAGCGCGATCAGTGGCTGGTGCGCTTCTCACAGCAGGTGGGCCGGAACCTCGGCCCGTTCTTTGAAGCGTGGGGTGTGCCCACTTCACAGCAGGCGCGGGCGTCGGTCGCCGACCTCCCCGTCTGGCTTCCGACGGACTTCCACCAAACCCTAGGCCTCTCCCATAGTAGGCGGGAGTTGAAGCTGAGAAGGCGCTTCCCTCGCGATCTGGATAACCACAAGCACTACCTGACAGGATTGGAACTCTCCAGCGTTGCTGGACTACAGGGCGACCATCGCTGGACTACAGGGCGACCATCGCTGGACTACAGGGCGACCATCAACTCAAACATGGTACTGTCTACAGCAGGCCTTGGCCCACCATTCCCGACAAATCAGAACCTTGTTGCCCGAGGGGCCTCGCACCGGCAGAACGAGGGACCACCAACCCATTGACTCAGCAAATGGCCCGATGTAGCCTCGCCTAGCGGATAAAATCAATATCCACCTCGGACAAAGGGTCTCATGGGCTACCCCATGATGAACGCAGAATTCCCGTTCTCGAACGACGGTGTGATGAAGCGCCTAGGCATCTTCCTATTGACTGGCATGCTGGCTCTTGGAACCGTCTCCTGCGACACATCGGAGCCCACTACACCTGCTCCAAAGCCTACTGCTACTCCATCCCTGTCTACCGTCACCGCCCTGCCACCTGTGGAACCTCCGGACCCACCTAACCAAGCATCGATGACCGAGCCGACCGAGGCACGAGCCGCCAGTCCCATACCCGCGGCCTCCGCAGTGACGCTAGCTAGAGAGCGATCATCGACTCGAACACGGCACTGTCTACAGTAAGCCTCGGCCCACCATCTCGTGTCCTCTGCAATGCAATACCTGATCAAACGATAGGATTCGCCGCATTCCTGGATCCTGTTTGTTAACTGAGCATGGACTCCACTTCCTTGGCTTCGGAGTCGCTCAAAATTCGAAAGACCGTATACTGGGGAGCATCTTTGGCCTTGCCTCGTACCGCCTTACGACCGTTTTTCAGGGTTACTACACTGGGTTCCAGGATCTCGCACCTCTTGCGCAGCGCAAAGCAGTAAGCGGTTAGTACTTCCATGGGACACCTCCATCGATCTATTGGTCTTTCCCCTAGCCCTTGACTTCATCCTCTGACAAGCCCTGAGGACCATTGATGCTGGGCATGGTCCTCCTGTCCATGTCGGGCCGAGGTTATAGCAACGACATCATGGTCCAAGTACTCTTTAATCAACTCGTTAGCCTGGCCAATGGCTTGGTCTAGGGCCTTGCGGGCAGATTCTGGTTGGGCATGCTCGACTTGAAACCCCAACCACTGCTCCTGGTCGCCTCGCACTATCAACTGGACATCCTTCCAGTCTTGGGCTAGTTGCCGCAACTGATGCAACACCCGCTCCCACTGGCCGGGATTGGTCACCAAGCACAGGACGAAAGCCGTTCCACCAGTGGCCTCCCACCAGTCTGGAAACTCCGGGTGACCTTCACAGGAGGAGAGGGTTTCTACCAGATCGGTCTGGTTTAATGTCCACACCAACTCCCTGACCCCCGGTTCCAACTGCTCGTAATCTAGGAACCAAGGGTGCATCGCTTGGGCATCAGCGAAAGTCGCACGGAGTACCGCTCGTTTGAACCACCACATAATGCCTCCTCAGGAGCCCTCAATTCTCAGGCACTTGCAAGGCATCGTACTGTTGTTTACTAATAAACCTGAACAGTTTGGTGCCGTTTTCTTCCCCGGTAACGGCATAGGTATGTTTGCCATTCTTCTGCACCATGGTGCTTTTCCTGAGGCTGGTCTCCGGTATCTCCACTTTTTGCCTGGTCTTCAAGTTATAGAACTCCATGTAGCGCCCCTCGAATATAGATGCGGCATCTTCATTACTAGCAGCGTCTTCGGCTTGCTTGTCTACCGGCCGAAGAATCCCTCGGAGCCACCGGGTGGCCTTCCTGCGGGCCGCCCAGTGGCTCCGGCGGACAGAGCTTCGCTCCGTGTGAGTTTTATTTCAACGCGTCAACAATGCGCTCCACGTTTATGCGCACCATCTCGAGGTACGTACCGGCCTCGCTGCCTTTTTCTCCTAGGGAGTCCGCATAGAGTTGGAAAAGCCCTGCCCCAGTTTCGTTTGCCAGAGCCTCCGGCAGCTTTCCGCTGACCGTCGTTTCGCTGAATACTGCCGGCGCGTTGTGCTCCCGGATCACCTCGACCAGTCCCGCTAGATGCTCCGCCGAGGGCACCACATCAGGGGCCAAGGAAGGAATGAGGGCGCCGATGACCTCAAACCCGTAGACATCTGCAAAGTAGGCGAAGGTGTCGTGGGATGTGACCAGCAATCTGCGCTCCGGTGGCACCAAACCGACCTGCTCTTCAATCCAGGAGTGTAGCTCGTCAAGCTGCGCTCCGTAGTCTGCTGCGTTCTGAGAATAGAGGTCTGCACCCTCAGGGTCCAGAGCCGAAAGCCGGGCTGCTATATCGTTGACTGCAATCTTCACCCTATTCGGGTCGAACCAGAAATGGGGATCCAGAGGGCCATGGTCGTGGTCGTGGTGGTCGTCACCCTCCATCGCGTGGTCATCATCGTGACCATCGTGGTCGTCGTGGTCATCATCCTTACCGGCAATGCCTACGAAAGCAATCTTGGTGGGGGTTCCGGCTACGTCCCAGTGCCTGACTTCGTGCAGATCGTGCAGGTCAAGCTGCATGACCTCGCCTCCCACCGAGTCGGTGATGAAGACTGCGTCGGGGGCGGTGGCTAGGTGGGGACGGGCCCAGAATCCAGTTTCCACTGGCGTCGAGAAGAGGTGGTCGTTGGAGGCCAGCAGATGGCCATCGTGGGCGTCATACAAGCGAACCTCGCCGTCGCTCATGACCACCAAGAGAGATTCGCCTCCGTGGCCGAGGTGGACCTGGATTGGACGGAGATCTTCGGTCGCGGGGATGAGGAGGTCCATTTCCCCATCTTCCGGCTCGACAATGTACAGCCCAACCTCCGAGCCCAGAGCGAAGAAATGGTGCAAGCCGTGATAGCCCCAGAGGGACGTGAACCGGGCATCATCAGCAATCCCATCAGGTGCTATGAAGGAGTGGGAATACTCGCCGTGATCGGCCTCGAGGACGAGGACGCCCCCGGTGCAGCCGAATGCGGCCATGTGCCCGTTGCTGGCATCACCGTGCAGAGAGTCGCAGCCCTCGGCACTGTATAGCACATTGCCATCGAGGTCTATGATCTCCGCGCCGATGGGCCGTCGGGCGTCCGGGTCTGCCGGATAATCGGGGTGCTTGATGCTTATGGCGAACAGATCGTCCTCGAGAGGCACAGCGGCCCCATGCTGGGGACCTACGTTCACCCGCACGGGAACATAGCTGTCGCCCTGCTCTTCCAATTCATGCAAGTCGATAAGGGCCACGTCACCGGAGCCGTCGTAGAAGATTGTCGCCCACTCATCGCCTACGTACAGGTGGGAGGGACGGTCTCCACTCAAGTCTAGGGGGAGCTTGCGTATGTCCCGGTGGACCAGGTCGAAGTGGTCTCCATGGGGTTCCAGGAATATGCCGCCGTCAAAGACATGGGCCGTGTTGGCATCGGAGGAAACGGCTATCGCGTAGCGGCCATCTCCAGTGGAGTAGACGCGGCCAGCGCGGGAACCGAGGTCAAAGCGGTTCTGTTCCACTTCTGACGTCTCGAGGTCGATGACGGAGAGGTTTCCCGCCTCGCCATCGCCTATGAGCAAGCGCCCGAGGACCTCGTCGGCATGGTCTTCGTCATGCTCGTCCTCGTGATCGTCACCCTCCATCATCCCGTGGTCGTCGTGATCGTCATCTCCGGAGAACTCCAAGGGACCGATACCCTCTCCAAGCGCCACTATTTTGGACTCATCTGCACTGGCGTTGTGCACAAGGTCCGCCAACCAGGTGGCCTCAAGGCCGAGTCCGACAGTAAACACAACGTCCGCGTCCTCCACCTTGGCTACGTCGCGAGCCCCCGGCATGTAAGAGTGCGGATCGCTGCCGGCTGGCACCAAGCCGAAGACCTCAACCCTATCCCCGCCTATCACTTCCACCCAGTCGGCTACAATGTTGGAGGTTGCCACCGCTTGGACAGTCGGCCCGGTGGGCGTAGCCGTAGCAGCATCCGTGCTGGTAGGTGTCGCTGTTGAACGTGGAGTCTGCTGGGTTGGCTGAGCATCGGTAGCCACGGCGGCAGGTGTAGCAGTTGGCTGTGGTTCTTCGGTTACCTGCGTGTCCTGGTCATCTGCGCAGGCAACCAGGAAGGCCATACTGAACACGATGAGACCCACAGCTAAAGCTAGGGCCAGTCGCCGTGGGATAACAGTGAGACTTTGTATCATGTGCATTCCGGGTTACTCCTCCTTGATCATCCGCCATTGAGAAATTTCTGAAGTGAGTCCTACTACTGCCTATGTATTGCCGCTGATTGTCACTTCAACTGGCCCGCAACATCGGGGTTTCGGGCCAGTTGAAACGAACCCTCTATCCGCCCCCTTTTTCGGGGCAATGGTCGCAGATCACGTACAATTCGAATCGATGGTCGACGACCTGTCCAGGAAGATCGGTGCCAACTGACCTGAGCAATTGCTCCACCGCGGCCGCTCTGAACTCCTCCACTGCGCCGCATTTGACACACACATAATGGTGGTGATGGTCTCCAGTCCGGGAAACGCTGTAGACGTGGGACCCGTCCACCATAGCAAGTTTGCAGACCACTCCCGCTTCAACAAGGAGTTTGACGGTTCGATATACCGTTGCCCTGCCCACCGCAGGCAACTCTTCACTGAGTGCCTCGATTGTGAAGCCCCCCTGCTTCTGCTCCATGAGGTCGACTATCACTTTCCTGGGTGGAGTGACCCTGATGCCTCGATCTTCCAGTACCGCCATCAAGTTTGGATGGGATGCTTGGGAGTTCATGATGATAGTCCGTCTCACTTACTGCCATGTAAATCCGAGCAGGGCGCTTTCTACGGAATGATATAACGTATCAAGTGAGAGTCGGGCTTGTCAACACCAGTTCTTATCCCGGAGCGATTCAGCCGCAATCGCGGGTTGCTGCTGGAACGCGGCAGCCCTCTTCCATGTTCACTTTGAAGTGCCGGTCCCTTTTAGCCGCCGATATAGCTTATTGACAATCGAGAATGCCGAAGGGATACTTATGCAGGTTCATTGTCTATGCTAAATATTGAAGATAGTGTGTACATAGTACATCATTTGATGGTCACACATCGCATCTGGGAGGAAGCTATGATACCGGTATTCCCGTATCTTGTCCGTAGGACTGAGTCCGGCTACGGCGGGGAACTCCTGTTGCGCCTCAAGGATGGACGGTCCGCCTACGTGGTGCAGCTTCCCTTGGAGCAGGCCCGTATGCTGGCCGTTGAAATGCGGGGTCTGGCTACCGATCATTGTCAACTCCACCATTTGGCCCTGCGGCTAGCCCAATCCCTAGGCGCGGAAGTCATACACATACTCATCAAGAACTCGGACCTGCCCGAAGAGGTGTTATGCGAGTTGCGCCTGATGACGCCAAGTGGATTCAAGGATGTGGAGGTGGACGCAGCCGCAGCTTTGGCCATGGCAGTCCACCTCGGATTGCCCATTTTCATGGACGGCAATTTCGTTTCCTCAGACAATCCTGCTCAGACTCCCAATCCTGCTCAAGCTCCCAATAGGGGATTACGCCACTGAAACGTCGCAAGTGCCCAAGGCCTTCCGCCAACTCCTCGAGGACATGCACATGTCGGATGCGGAGGGTGGGTTTCCAATTTAGGCCCCAGTCGCAGGGGCATCGGCGGAATAGCATGGAGAGGCCCACGTTTCATGTTGGCTGCCGAATGATTCACCCGGCACGCAGCTTCCGATGAGGCTCAACTCCACAGCTGCCTCATCAAAGCCTGTTGACAGTGTTGTCCAACGCATGTATCATCGTCGCCACTCATTTATCTTATGAGTGTATGCTATGTGCATAGGAAAATATATTAGCATTACAGGATTTAGTATATAAGAAGGAATGGAAGGTGCACGTTGAACAGGGTACTTGTTCTGTTGGTTCTAGCAATCCTTATCTCAACTCTAAGCCTAGCCGCTTGTGCGAGCGATGACGACGCGGACATGGGCGACGCCATGGCCCCAGGAGCCAGTGATGAGCTCAGGGCGGCGGTAGTAGACAACTATGCTGCAGGTGCCTACGCCTCTTACGTTCGCAGTCTGAACTCGGCCATCACCATGGATGGAGCTATCGACAACTTCCTCGCAGCACCGTCGGAAGTGCGGCTGGATGCAGCCAAGAGGGCTTGGCTCTATGCGAGGGACGACTACGGAGTAACCGAGATTTACCGCTTCTATAACGGCCCGATCGACAATGAAGAGGATGGGCCCGAGGGCCTCATCAACGCTTGGCCCTTGGATGAGTCCTACATCGACTATGTCGAAGGCAACGCCAATGCCGGTGTGATTAACAACCCGGACGAGTATCCAACCATCGACGCCGACCTGCTGGTCTCCATCAACGAGAATGGGGGAGAAGAGAACGTCTCTACCGGGTGGCACGCCATCGAGTTCCTCCTCTGGGGACAGGACATGAATCCTGACGGGCCCGGCTACCGGCCAGTGGCGGACTATACCACCAACGCCAACGCCGATCGTCGAGCAACCTATCTTTCCGTGGCCTCTGACGTGCTTATCGGCCACCTGCGGGACATGGTGGAGGCTTGGGCCCCGAATCAGAATAATTTCCGCGCCGACTTCGTTTCCAAGAGCTCGAATAGCGCCCTGACTGACATCATCACGGGCATCGGGGAAATGAGCCGAGGCGAGCTGGCAGGCGAACGAATGGTCGTCGCATACGAAGAGCGCTCCCAAGAAGACGAGCATTCCTGCTTCTCCGACAACACGAACGCGGATATCCTTGCAAATGCGGTGGGAATTCAGCGAGTGTATACCGGGAACTATGGAGACGTCTGGGGACCCGGAGTGATGGACCTCATAGCGGCTGAGGACCCCCAACTGGCGTCCCAACTCGAAGGAGAGATTAACCGTTCGGTGGCACTGGCTAAGGCCATCCCCAATCCGTTCGACGACCTGCTGGAACAGGGGTTGCCGGATAGCGACCCTGGGAGACAAGCGGTGTTGAAGACCATCCAAGCCCTGCAAGACCAGACTGATACGATCGTGAGCGCAGCCCAAAAGGTGGGGATAACGATAAGCGTCACCTAAAGGTTACATGCGTCCTTCCAATCTCACGGTCAGTTCTCGTGTACGACCGCTGGTAGCATTCCTGCTGCCAGCGGTCATGTTGTTGGCTATCGCAAATTGCGGCGGCGACAGCATAGACCTCGCTACGGTCTATGACGTGAAACTGGGCGGAGACACCACGGCCTTCACGCAAAACAAGAGCGCTTTTGAGTTGTCGGCCCGCAATCTGGATAACGACTTGCGGGCGGCCTTTGAGGTAGGCGACAGTTTTTTCACCCAGAACTGGGTGATAGCCCCCGCCAGCACAGAGGCCCGGGATGGTCTGGGGCCTACCCACAATGCCATATCCTGCTCCTCGTGCCACAGCCATGACGGCAGAGCCAAGCCGCCCGACCACCCTGACGACCCGGAGCGAGGGCTCCTTCTCCGCCTCAGCATCCCCGGACCCGATGGCCCCGTCGACGAGCCGACCTATGGCGGGCAGTTGCAGGACCGTTCCATATTGGGAGTTCCTGCCGAAGGGCAGATCGTTATCAGCTACCAAGAAATCCCAGGCCAGTATCCCGATGGCACCGAATACAGTTTACGCCAGCCCACTTACAGTATTGCCGACCTGGCTTTCGGCCCGATGCATGCCCAAGTGCAGGTGTCGCCCCGGATTGCCCCGGCAGTGATCGGGATGGGCCTGCTGGAAGCCATACCGGAAGCCTCCATACTTGCTCTGTCCGACCCCAACGATGTCGACGGAGACGGGATTTCGGGTCGCCCCAATTATGTCTGGGACGTGCGCAAGGAGGAGGCAGTATTGGGGCGCTTCGGCTGGAAAGCAAACCAACCCACGCTCGAACAGCAGTCGGCCGGAGCCTTCCTAGGGGACATTGGAATAACGTCCAGCCTTTTCCCGGAGGAGAACTGTCCCTCCAAACAGGAAGCGTGCCAAGAAGCACTTAATGGCGGGCAACCGGAGGTCACGGACCGGCGTTTGGGCAGGGTGACTGTCTATGTTCAAACCCTGGCAGTGCCCGCCATGCGTAATCCGGACGACGAGGTAGTGCAACAGGGAGCGCGGCTATTCGTACAGTCCCAGTGTTCACTGTGCCATGCCCCCATGCATACTACCGGAGACACCCATCCACTTGCACCGCTAAGGAATCAGACAATTTTCCCCTACACCGACCTGCTGCTGCACGACATGGGCCCGGGTCTTGCCGATGACCGGCCTGATGGCGAGGCTTCAGGCACCGAGTGGCGCACGCCGCCGCTGTGGGGCATTGGACTGGTTGATACCGTGAACGGTCACACTATGTTCCTGCATGACGGACGTGCTCGAAATCTGGAGGAGGCCATCCTCTGGCACGGCGGTGAGGCCGATGAGTCTCGTCAACGGTTCATGGGTCTGACATCCGAAGAGCGTCATGCCCTGCTCCGGTTCTTGGAGTCGCTGTAAAAATGGCGCGCCCCCTCTTGCCACTGATGGCTGCGCTGGCTGTTCTGACCCTCTTTGTGACCGCATGCGGGTCGAAGGGTCCTTCGGACGCGGAGGTCCTGATCAGCCTCGCGGACGAAGTTGCGGTCCCCGCGTTCCAAGAGGTTGCACAAGACATGGGCACGCTGCACGAGGCATCGCAAACCCTCTGCCAAAACCCAGAGGACGCAGCTTTGGGCGATGCGCAACAGGCGTGGCGAGATGCGCGGGCATCATGGATGACATCAGAGGCCATGTGGTTCGGCCCCGTCATGGACAGACGCTCACGCAGCTTGATGGACTGGTCGCCCACCGATGCGGAGGGTGTTGAGGAAACGCTGGCCAGAGATATTGCATTCACGGCGGGAGATATACGGGAAACGCTAGCCTCCAACCGGCGTGGGCTTGGGGCCATAGAATATATCCTGTTCGACGATGGGGCAGTTGATTCGTTGAAGAATGCGCCTGCAAGGTGCTCTTTCCTCACTTCGCTGACTGATGTGGCGGGAGAAGAGGCTGAAGCCATACGGTCGGCATGGGTAGATGGCGCAGACGGATCACCTCCTTACAAGGACTATCTCACGGGCAGGTCAGACCTCTCGCTTCTGGCCAGTGAAGGCGTGGCAGAGGCGGTACGCACCCAAGTGTTTCTCATTCGCGACATCGTAGAGATGCGCTTGGCCACGGCCTTGGGACTGCGTGGGGAGCCTGACCTGACGTTCATACCAGGGACGGTGGCTGATAACGGCCTGGCTGACCTGCGCCACGAACTGCTGGGGATGCAGCGTATCTACGAGGGGGCTGGAGGGGAAAGTCTCGGTATATCCCATCTGATTCAACCTCTCTCAGAGGAAACCGATCAACGATTGCGGGAGCAGTTCACGGCAGCACTCACCGCCATTGATGCAGTCGATGGTACCCTGAAAGCTGCCATCGACGAGAGGCCCGACCAAGTGCGAGAAGTTCATGACCGGCTGTCTGACTTGCGACGGACCATCGCCACGGAGGTGGTGAGCCTTTTGGGAGTCTCCGTGGGATTCACAGATACCGACGGCGATACCCTGCGCTAGCAGACCAAAGCCGTGGCCGCCTCCACCACATCCGCCAAGCCATTTGGCCTGTTGGCGTCGGAAAAACCTAGGGCTAACTTGGCGGGACGACTCACGCGAGCCGCGTGCGAACCCGTCTCCCCTGCCTCACTGGCCGCTTTCCGCATCATCTTTGGTCTCCTCGGCCTCATCGCGGTTGTCCGGTTCGTGGCCAATGGATGGGTCGCCGATGTGTACATCGAACCTGTCCATCACCTGACCTATACCGGCTTCGGCTGGGTGCAACCATGGCCGGCTTGGGGTATGTATCTCCACTTTTGCATGCTGGGCCTAGCCGGCCTCGGTGTAGCCCTTGGATACCGTTACCGGCTCTCAATTATCGCTTTCTTCCTGCTCTTCACTTATCTGGAACTCATCGACCAGACAACATACCTGAACCACTACTACTTGGTGAGCTTGATCAGCTTCATCATGGTGTTCGTGCCCATGGCGCGGGTGGCTTCCCTGGACTGCTGGCTACGCAAAAGAAGGAGCAAGAATGAGTCGACAGACGAACGTCTGGCAAACGACGGCGACCATCCGACCGTTCCCCGGAGCGCGTTGTGGTTGTTGCGAGCGCAACTCGGCCTGGTATACGTGTTCGCTGGCATCGCCAAACTCAACGCCGATTGGCTGGTCGAGGCACAGCCCCTGACCATCTGGCTCTACAACAGTACCGGTACGCCTCTCGTGGGAACGTTCCTTCGCGAACCATGGCTGCCCCATGTGATGAGTTGGGCCGGAGCCGTCTTCGACCTCACTATAGTGGGCTGGCTTTTGTGGCGCAGGACGAGGCCTTACGCCTATGTCCTGCTGGTGCTGTTTCACTTGGCGACGGCGCTGCTTTTCCCGGCTATTGGCATGTTCCCTTGGATAATGATGGGCTGCGCGCTCATCTTTTTGGACGCGGACTGGCCTGAGCGTTTATTGCAACGGATACGCAGGAAACGCGGGCTTACCACCCTGCCGCCTTACGAGGCACCTATAGCACGGGGTGCCACGGCGCTTTCATGGTCTGTGCGGGTAGCTTTTTTGCTGGTGGGCCTATTCCTCGTGTTACAAGTGCTATTGCCTCTGCGCCACTTGGCCTACCCCGACAACGTGCAGTGGAGCGAGGAAGGATACCTGTTCTCGTGGATGGTGTTGGTTACAGAGAAGATGGGCCTCGTGCGATTTCGAGTCCACAGTTCGAGCACAAACGGAGAGGTGTTGGTCTACCCGGAGCGGTATCTCACACCCACTCAAGCGGAACGCGCTGCATACCAACCAGACCTGATACTGGCTACTGCCCATATCATCCGGGACGACTTTGAAGGCAGTGGCCATCAGGACGTAGAAGTCCGCGTTGACGCGTATGTCAGCTATAACGGACGCCCGGCGACACGCCTGATAGACCCAGCGGTCGACCTCGCTTCAGTCGGACGCGGCATTGGTCCCAAGCATTGGGTGCTCCCCGCCCCACGGTAACCAAGCCCGATGGAGTATTATCCTTGCATACCAAAACCAGTGTCGCATGGAGGACTTCCGCCGTGGCTTTGGACATCACCTTTGCCTGCTATCTGTACGACCGCACCATTGCCCTTCAAAACGGCACGGTCCAACCCGATGGCATCAACCTCCACTACCTGCAGATGGATAACCTGCGCGATATGTTCCAACGCCAAGCCCGCTCGGCAGAGTTCGACTCCTGCGAGATGTCCTTTTGCACTTACGTCAACCTGTTTTCACGCGGCGACCGCCGCATGATTGCCATCCCCGCCTTCCCCTCCCGGAAGTTCCGCCACTCCGAAATCTTCATCAATGCCAATGCCGGCATCACCAGCCCCAAGGACCTGATGGGGAAACGCATAGGAGTGCATGACCTGAATCAGACTGCGGGTGTATGGCAAAGGGCCCATCTGGAAGAACACGGCGTAGACCTGCAGCAGGTCGAATGGCACTTCGGGCCCATGGTCGGCCCCGAGCCCGACTACCGGGAGCGCCTCACACTCCAGCCACCAAGCTGGATGCGCCCCAACTTCGTCCCCCAAGACAAGTGGCTGGACCAAATGCTGGAGGACGGCGAGATTGATGCCTTGATGTGGTCTGCGGCGCCTCCGTCCTTCCTCCGTCGTTCTCCCAATGTCGTCCGCCTCTTCTCCAACTACCCGGATATAGAGGCGGACTACTTCCGGAGCACTGGCATCTTTCCCATCATGCACACCGTTGTGATTAATCAGCAGATATACGAACGCAACCGCTGGGTCGCCATGAGTCTCCACGAGGCATTGGTAAAGGCCAAGGCCGATGCAATGGCAAGGCAGCGCAACATGAACGCTCTCTTTTCCATGGTGCCGTGGATCGGTGACCTCTTGGAGCAACAGGAATCAGTCCTTGGCCCAGACCCCTTTGTCTACGGTTTGGAAGCCAACTATGGGCATCTGGAGACTTTCTTGCGTCTAATGCAGGAACAGGGCCTTATCCAGAGCAGCCCGTCCCCCGAAGAACTCTTCGCCCCTGAAACTCACCACTCGACCCTCCAATAGGCCAGTAGGCCGCTAACCCCACTGAATCCAGTAATCCTGTCCGCAGGCCATCACAGGCCCAGCGAACTGCGCCACTCCGCTTCCAGTTGGTCGTAACTCCACCCATAGACCCTGCGGATTGCATCCTCGTCCGTCGAGCCTTCGACGAACACGGCCAAAAGCTCCTGCATCTTTGGCCAGCCATAAGTGTCAATCAGGTAGTTCACCAGACTGTAGCTTTGCGCGTATGAGAGAGTCGCGCCGGTATCAGCAGCGGGAAAGCTGCCATTCAAGCTGCGCAGGCTAATCAGGTCGTCCTCGGCAATAGCTTGCTGAAGAGCGCGCTGCTGGAACGCGGGAAGTGTGCCTTCCGCGTATACGGCCAGTCCCTCATTCAGCCAAGTGGGGATTCCCCTAAAACAGTTGAACGTCACCTCTTCTATCAGGAGGTGCGCCAACTCATGGACAACGCCCTGAAGTTGCTTATCGAACTCATCCGGATTGACTGCGATCAGCAGGATGTTGTGGCGCACGAAGGCCACGCCTCCAGTCCAGTTCTGTGCAAACAACACTGCTCCCCGCACGTCGCCCGCACTCTCATAGACGAACGCCTTGATGGGCGCCACAAGCTCCCTTCCCAGTTGCAGAGTTGCTAGGCCGTCCCTCGCTCCATCCGCAAGGCGTTGCCCGAAGTCGTCTCCCCCTGCATACCAGTAATAGGTGATGTTGCCATCCGCGTGACTTTGCCACTCGAAGCGGTCATCAGAGAATATCGCCTCTTCGCGGGATGTACGGAACTCTTGGCCCAAGTCGTCCACCACTCTCCAGCGCCACCAAACAAGGGCACCTGGAGGCACGGACCCGCGGCGACGCATGTCCCACTCCCAGGAAACCTCGACCTCCTCACCCGGCTCAAAGTCCGTCCGCGCCGTCCAGTAGGAACTGGAGGCGCAAGAGAACACGTGCTCGGTCCCAAACTCCACATCAACGATTTCGATGGGACGGACCCCGCTGCCCTCCATGCTGAACGTAATGGAATCGGGCAACTCCAACGCCGCCTCGCTGACACTGACCTCGAAGTCGGCCTCTGGAGGTGGCGGAGCAGGAATGAACACCGGCGTTGGCTCCGGTGTGGGCGGGCTAACTGGAGCGGGTGCCGGAGTAGGAGTCTGTGTGACTGCCGGTACGGGAACTGCAGCGGGCCTGGGGCTGCTCACCGGCGCAGGAGACGGGGTGGGCCTAGGGCTGCTCGCTGGTGCCGGGGTGGCAGGTGCAGGAGTTGCCTGCACCTCCACCAGCGGCTCGGGAACGGGAGCGATCGCGACCTCCGGTGTGGTCGTAGGCGTTGGACCAGGCCCGCCACAGGCCGCCAGTGACAGCGCCATCGCGATCGTCAGAAGCGCGAATGACAGGGCTCGCCTCATTGCTCACGCTCGATGGATATGTTCTGCAATTGCGGCACGCCTATGGGTGTGAGTTCGAATCCCTTGACGTAAGGACGGACCACCAAGTACGCGTTGTTGTGGCGCAATGGCACAGCGACCCAGTCCTCCAGCACCAACTGCTCAGCTATCTGATAAAGGCTGGCGCGGCGGTCCTGGTCCGACTCCACGCCCGCCTCCAGTAACAGCGCGTCCACATCCTCGTTCACATAGCCAAACCGGTTCTCGGCGCTCTCGCTATGGAAGAGCACATCCAAAAAGTTCTGCGGGTCTGGATAGTCGGCGCACCAGCCTGCGGTGAACACGCCGTACTCCTCATTGTCCAAGCGCTCCAAGAAATCGGAGAATTCGAATACCGATACCGCCTCCACTTCCAGCCCCAAATGCTCCCGCCATGCCCAGTGGATGGCGTCGTCCCGGGCATAGGACGTGATGGGCGGCAGGTTTTCGGCTCCTCCATAGCGGGACTCCCGCAGCAACTGCTTGGCAGTCTCCAAGTCGAATCGTGACGGCACCGCCCTGTCATTGTGGGCGAACATGCCCGGCGGGACAAAACCGGCAGCCCGCTCGGCCAACCCCTTGTACGTCACCTCCAGTTGCTTGTCCGCCTCCATGGCTAGGGTCAGTGCCTGCCGCACCTTGGGGTCGTCAAATGGAGGGTGCGAAACATTGAATCCCAAGTAGCTCGTGCACAGGGTGGTCCCTTCCCTCAAATCGTTGTTCAGGGCGTTAGCCGGGTCCCGGGCACGGTCGATATTGTTGGTGTAGATACGGGTCAAATCGATTTCGCCGGTCTCGTACATCTGCATCGAGTTCCCAGCGAAAATCCGGTACACCGCATGAGCCAATGCAGGTGCGCCGTCGTACCAGTCCTCGTTGCGCTCGAGTATCAGCAGCCTGTCCTTCTGCCAGACCTTCAGCTTGAAGGCTCCGGTTCCGTTCGGCGCGTCCGTCCAGTTCTCCCCGGTCTCCACGTTGGCCCGGTCCACCACGAACGAAGTGGGGTACGTCAGCTTCGCAAGGAAATACGAGAACGAGTCCGTGATCGTGACCCGCAGCGTCCGGTCGTCGAGTACCTCAACACCCTCCAGCCCCTCGGCATCCCCATCAACCACTGCTTGGGCCCCCGCGATGTCGCCCAGATAGGTAAAGGCCACCGGCGACTCTAGGTCGGGGTGCAACGCCCGTTCCCAAGAATATTTGAAGTCCGCAGCCGTCACCGCCCGCCCGTCATGGAACCGCACGTTCTCCTTCAGCGTAAACGTGAACACGGTGCCGTCCTCCGACGCCTCCCATGACTCCGCCATATCGGGCACAACTTGCAGGTCTGTATCCAGCTTCACCAAGCCGCTGAATATGGCCCCCATTATGCCCCCGGCTCCTTCGCGGGAAAGCGCAGGGTCAAGGGTCACAATCTCCCCCCACCACTGGAACAGCGAGTCCTCCCGCGACGCTCCAAAGGGCGTCGGCGTCTGCAGCATGAAGCTTTCCATGTAGGCGTTCGCATCCGCCTCGAAAGTCGCCCAGTCCGTCTCAGCAGTCTGCACCCGTAGCAGGAACATCTGCGAGCCCCGTGCGATGGCCGTCCACAGGTCTACCAGCGCCTCCTCCCCTTCCTCAGTGGGCCTGCTGGTAAACAACTCGTGCGCGGACTCGGCCCCCTCGTAAGTTCGCGGCTCGCTGCTGACCACGGTCAAAGCCGCCAGTTGTCCCTCCATCCAAGCCTGTGCCGGTGAATCATCTCCACGAGGGATGACCCATAGCTGTGCTCGGACAGGATAATTCCCCTCCTCGTCCGCCTCACCGCCGCTTATGGACAGCAGCGGGAAGCTGTCCTCCCTTTCTTCTCCCATCCAGCCTTCAGGCAGCACAACCGAGAACCCGTCAGTGGCGTTCTCGTATAGCCCCGTGATCTCCGTCTGCTGCTGCGGCGCAGTGGACGGCCAACCAAAAGGTTCCGTCCCAGCAGGCTGTGGTGCAGGTCGAACGGAAGAGGGCCAAGCCAAGGCGACGGTCATCGCCCCCATGGCAATCAGCACCAAGACAAAAATTAGCTTCCGCATTGACTCCAATAATACGTGACCAAACTCGCTTCCGTCGAACGGGAACCTCTCCCGCCTTCCATCCGTCTGTAGGTGCGGACCCTACTCCAAACCTTCAAGGAGGGACCGCAATGATCAGATTCCTAGCAATCCTGTCGCTGGTAATAGTCGTTTTGTTCTCGCTGGCAGCCTGCGGTGGTGAGGAAGCCAACCCCACTGCCGCACCCGCTGCGACTGCGGCTCCCGCCGCCGCAGTCGAAGTCGTCACCCTTCCCCCGTCAGTGACCGGACAGGCACCCGCCGCTACCCCTGCCCCAGCCGAAGCTCGCCCGATATCACGCCCCACAGCCGCCCCGGCTGCCGCTGCTGCACCGATGGCCACTCCCGCTGCAACTCCTCAAGCCACAGTCGTCAACGTGCAAGAAAACAGTGCGCAGCAAGCCCCTGAGGGCATCACCGCCTCCGCAACAGCAAGCGCTATCACAACACCAGCACCCGCTTCCGAGGCTGCCATGATGGAGAGGTCAGCGGGCACCCCCGCACCGACCGCTGCTCCTACCCCAACCCACCGTTCAACGGGCACCCCATCCGCCACCACTTTCCAGGACTACATACGCGAGCGCTTCGTCTCCTCCGCCATCGACAACGTCTCCACCTTCAGCCTCGATACCGACCGCACCTCCTACTACCTCGCCCTCAACTGGGCCCGTCAAGGCTATGCCGTTGACCCCGATTCCGTCCGCGCCGAAGAATGGATTAACGCCTTCAACTACAACTACGACCGCCCCCTCCGCGACGACAGCTTCGCCATCACCAGCGACCTTTTCCGTCATCCCCTCGACGACCGCATGCACATGGCCCGCATCGCCTTCCAAGCACCCGAGGCCAACTACGACGCCACCCCCGTCAACGTCACCCTCGTACTGGATGCCTCTGGCTCCATGGACCAGGGCAATCGCGTGGACATCGCCCGCGAGGCCGCCGAGAGCATCCGGCGCAGCTTGGGCGACCGTGACCGCATCGCCGTCGTCCACTTCAGCAACGAGGTCATACGCCACTACACCGTCGAGCACACCCATCCAAACGACAGGGACGTGGCCCGCTCCATCGACGCCCTGACGCCTCAAAGTTCCACCAACGTCCAAGCCGGTCTTGACCTCGGCGTGCAGCTTGCCGATCGCGCCCGTCGCGACAACCCCAACTCCTACAATTACGTCATCCTCATGTCCGACGGCGTGGCCAACGTCGATGCCACAGACCCCTTCGCCATCCTCGAGTCCGCAGGCGACTACGACAGCAGAAATCCCCTGCGCCTCATCACCATCGGCGTGGGCATCGAGAACTACAACGACTACCTGCTGGAGCAACTGGCTCAGCACGGCAACGGCTGGTACCGCTACCTGACGGACACTGCCCAAGCCCTTGCCACTTTCAGCCGCGAGAACTGGCTCGCTCTCTCCATACCCTTCGCCGACCAGACCCGTGCCCAAGTGACTTGGGACCCTGACATGGTGGCGGCATGGCGCATCGTCGGCTACGAGAACCGCATCACCTCCGACGAGAGCTTCACCGAGGCCCGTCGCGAGTTCGCCGAGATACCCGCCGGCGCCGCCACCACCGTCTTCTATGAACTCGAACTGACCCGTGATGGGCTGGCGCGAAACGCCCGTCTGGGAGAAGTGGAGATTCGCTGGGTAACCCCTTCCAGCGGCGAGTCCAACCGCCAGCACTCCACCATATCCGGCCAGGGCGACATCGGTTTCGGTGCCCTTAACAACCCCCTCCTCCAACTCGGCGCCCTGATCGCACTCTCCTCAGACCGCTACAGCAGTCTGCCCTTCGCCGACGCCTCTGCCCCGTCCGTCCACCGCGACCTGCTGTATCTCACCGACGAACTCCGCGCCCTCGACAGCCGGTTGGGCAACCTCGACGCCTACCACGACGTAGCCTTCCTCATGGACCACATCACCCGCGACTCCAGAGAATTCACCACTCCCTCAGGCTACAGCCCCTGACCCACGCCCGTAGATGCCTGATAAGTTGGTAGGCGTCCCGATAGCGTAACAAGGCTGAGGACTGAGCCCTCAGGGCATCCCCAGCCTTGTTGTCGGACGAGGTTTCCGATTCAGATTCTGTCTAATGCGGCAAGACCGTATCCGGGTTTTCCTGCACATAAGCAGCCTGCCGCACGCCAAAGTCCTCCTGCAACTGCACCGTCATCCCTCCATCCACCACCAGAGAGTGGCCCGTGATGAACGAGGCCTCCTCGGAACACAGGAACACCACCGCATTCGCCACATCCACCGGGCGCCCCACTCTCCGCAGCGGGTACTGGTCCTCCAGAAACCGCCGCCCCAACGGGTTTTCTGCCGCCGCCGCCTCAATGCGCTCCGTGGCGATATGCCCCGGACAGATCGCATTGACCCTGATTCCCATCGGCCCGAAATCCGTGGCCATCTGCTTCGTCACGCCCACCACCGCCGACTTCCCCGCCTCATACACCAGCTTACCCGGGGCCATCAGCAGGCTATGCACCGACGCCATGTTCACGATGCTCCCCGCCCCCGTCTTCTCCATCTCCGGCACCGCATACTTCGCCCCAAGGAAAATCGACTTCACCAGCAAATTCATCCCCACATCCCATTCCTCTTCCGTCACGTCCAGCGCAGTGCCACGGCCCCGCCCATGGGTCGGCGTATACCCGTTATTCACCAGAATATCCAGCCGTCCCCACAACTCCGTTGCCCGGTCGACCATTCCCCGTATCTCATCATGGTGCCCGATATTCGCCCGCACACTCTCAGCCGTGCCCCCCGCCTCCCGGATGCCCGCCACGTTGGCGTCCGCCGTAGGCATGTCGATGTCCGCCACGAGCACCCGCGCCCCCTCCTCGGCAAGACGCCGCGCCGTCGACCCCCCAATCCCCTGCGCACCTCCCGTCACAATTGCCACCTGATCATCCAGCCTGCCCACAGCTCACCTCCATGCAACACAGACACTGGCCGCATCCTACCCCCATGCCCGATTTCTTGCCAAGCACTCGCTCCGCGTCATTCCCTCGCTCTCCTCTCCCGTCATTCCCTCGCTCTCCTCTCCGTCATTCCCTCGCTCTCCTCTCCCGTCATTCCCTCACTCTCCTCTTCGTCATTCCCGCGCTCTCCTCTTCGTCATTCCCGCGGAGGCGGGAATCCACGTAACCCGGTCTATCCTCCCCGTCATTCCGCCCCGTCATTCCCGCGGAGGCGGGAATCCACGTAACCCGGGCTATCCTCCCCCTCATTCCGCATCCCTCTCCCGTCATTCCCGCGGAGGCGGGAATCCACGTAACCCGGACTATCCTCCCCCTCATTCCACATCCCTCTCCCGTCATTCCCGCGGAGGCGGGAATCCACGTAACCCGGACTATCCTCCCCCTCATTCCACATCCCTCTCCCGTCATTCCCGCGGAGGCGGGAATCCACGTAACCCGGACTATCCTCCCCCTCATTCCACATCCCTCTCCCGTCATTCCCGCGGAGGCGGGAATCCACGTAACCCGGACTATCCTCCCCCTCATTCCGCACCCCTCCCCCTCATTCCACATCCCTCTCCCGTCATTCCCGCGGAGGCGGGATTCCACGTAACCCGGACTATCCTCCCCCTCATTCCGCACCCCTCTCCCGTCATTCCGCATCCCTCTCCCGTCATTCCCGCGGAGGCGGGAATCCACGTAACCCGGACTATCCTCCCCCTCATTCCGCACCCCTCTCCCGTCATTCCGCATCCCTCTCCCGTCATTCCCGCGGAGGCGGGAATCCACGTAACCCGGACTATCCTCCCCCTCATTCCGCATCCCTCTCCCGTCATTCCCGCGGAGGCGGGAATCCACGTAACCCGGGCTATCCTCACCCTCATTCCGCATCCCTCTCCCCCTCATTCCGCATCCCTCTCCCGTCATTCCCGCGGAGGCGGGAATCCACGTAACCCGGGCTATCCTCCAGATTACCCCTCTTGAGCGATTATCTCTCCCTAGTCATTGCTGCCCCGAGCCCTCCCCTCCATACCTCACCACCCAAGCGCCCCCCATGACACCCACGCATTGACAACCACCACACATTAGTTCTAATGTATCTATGCCGAGCACGCTGGAAGCGACCTCACAGGTCGCCCCTAACGCGTCCGCTTTGCGGAATCTCTCACCGGGAAGGAACACCATCAAATCCGGTCTGTGGCAGACCGAATTTCCTAGCTGGCTCAGATACGCCACTGGCAGTACTGGCAGAAGAATTAGCTACAAAACACTTCGCCGCAGCTACGAACAGTCTGCCAGTACAGCTACAAAACAATATCCGTCTCAACCAGCGTCCATGCCCTCTCAGCATCGCGCTTCCAAGCACAGTCCCTACGACCATTGGCGGTCTGTATAATGGTCACCGTCGGATATCGCACCCGCGGCAACTGAACATCCCCACACGGAGTTATAGCCATGTCTGAGAACCCTTCACCAACCGCCGGCTACACCATGGGATACAGCGAGGAGTTCCAGCAACTTCTAGCCCAGCGCAGTGCCGAAACCCACGCAGCCTATCTGCTGCCCCACCTCAAGCCCGGCCACAAGCTCCTCGACTTTGGCTGCGGCCCCGGTAACATCACCGTCGGCCTTGCCCGCGCCGTGGAACCCGGTGAAGTGCACGGCATCGACATGGAGGCCTCCCAGATTGAGTTGGCCCAAGCCGCAGCTCAAGCCGGCGGTCATTCCAACACGACCTTTCACGTTGGCGACATCACCCAACTGCCCTTCGAAGACAACTTTTTTGACGCAGCCCACTGCCACGCTGTCCTCATGCACGTGCCCGATACCCAAGGGGCTTTGGCCGAGGTCAAGCGCGTCCTCAAACCCGGCGGCATCATCGCAAGCCGCGAGCTGATCGGGAACTCATCTTTCATGGAGCCCGGTTTCGAAGCCAGGGGCGATGCTTGGACCACCTTCATGCGCCTCCTTCAAGCCAACGGCGGCCATCCCCAGATGGGCTGGCAACTCAAGAAAGCCCTCCTTGATGCGGGGTTCACCGGCATCCACGCATCCGGCTCTTTCGACTACTTCGACACCCACGACGAGGTCGCTTTCCTGCATCGTTTCGTAAAGGACTGGTTCTTCCTCCCCCAAGTCATCGGCGCGGCCACCAGCTTCGGCTTGGCTACCCAAGAGCAGTTTGACCAATGGAACAACGACATGGACCAATGGCGCGAAGAGCCCGGCGCAATCGGGGCCTTGGCCTTTGGCGAGGCCACCGCAACAAAGCCCTAGCATCTCGCCAATCGACTCCGCGGAGGTTTCCGTGACCGCCATCGACGACGTCCTTGCCAACAACGCTCGTTTCGCGGCGGGATTCAGCACCGATATCCAGCACGCCCCTCCCGCCAAGCACCTAGCCGTCGTGGCCTGCATGGACGCCCGCCTCGACACTCACAAGCTCCTTGGCTTGGAAGAAGGCGACGCGCACGTAGTGCGCAACGCAGGCGGAGTAGTCAGCGACGACGTCATACGCTCGCTGGTCATATCCCAGCGCCTCCTCGGCACCCGCGAGATAATGCTCATCCACCACACTGACTGCGGCATGATGGGCTTCCGCGACGACGACGTAAAGGATGCCATCGAAGCCGAGACAGGCCTCCGTCCAGCCTTCTCCCTCGAAGCCTTTCGCGACCTGCGGCAGGATGTCCGCCAGTCCATCTCCCGCATCCAAGCAAACCCCTTCATCCCCCACAAAGACCAAATCCGCGGCTTCATATACGACTGCGCCACCGGCCGCCTCACCGAAGTCTGACAACAAGAAATGACGGGACACCACATGTTCAGGTTGACTTTGGGCATAGCCCTGCTGCTAGCCCTTGCTGTCTTTGTAGCATGCTCCTCCTCATCCCCCAGTCCGGAGTCCGTATCGACGGGGGACACTGCGCTGAGTCCGGAATTAGCCTTGGGACAACAGGTTTTCACCGCCAACTGCGCCGCCTGTCACGGTAACATGGGGCAGGGCCAGCCCAACTGGCACATCCCCAAGCCCGACGGTATTCTCCCCGCCCCTCCTCTCAACGGCGATGGCCATACTTGGCACCACGGCGATGGGTTCCTCTACCGCGTGGTAAGCGAAGGTGGCAAGTTCCAGGAAACCCCCACGGTGCCCAGCTTCAAGAGCGGCATGCCCGCCTTCGGCAGTATCCTCGGCCACGATGAGATCGTCGCCGTCCTCGACTACGTCAAGAGCCTGTGGGGCGATAAGACCAGGGGAGGGTTCTCCATACGAGAGTCTCAAGCCCTGCGCAGTGAGGGCGACCCCCTCCCGGTTCTCACGGAATAGCCGTCATCTGCCCAAAGTCTTGATGTAGTTGACCACATGCCATATCTCGTCGTCCGTCATCCTCGACCCCAAGGGCGTCATGGCAGTCCCCGGTATGCCGTCATGGATAAACCGGAACAAGTCCCGCTCCGGGTGCAGAGGCACATGGATCGCCAAGTCCGCGGGCGGCGGGGTAAGCCCCGGAGCCCCCGGCCCGTCGCCCCTGCCCCCTGTCCCATGGCATACCTGGCAGTTCTGTAGATAGGCCGCCTCCCCCGCCGCCAGCGACTCCGGCGTCGGCGCAATGGGATTGCGCAACTGCTCGCTCCCTCCCGTGAATAGCAGGAACACCCCCACCAAGAACGCAGCAGCCCCCGGTGCCAGAACGCCAGCCCCTTCACGAAGGTTCCGCCCCCCCAAGGGCATCGCCACCACCGCGAACACAAACCCCAACCCCGCCAACCCGATGCCCAGCAGTGTGCGCGCCATATCAGGCGAAGGCGTGATGAGCGCACTGCCCCCCGCTTCGATTGACGCCGCCTCGAATCGGAAAGCCGTCCGCGCATCGAATGCATCCGGCCTCACCACCGTCAACTCCGCCTGCCACACCCCCGCAATGCTTATCTGGCTCTCGTCCAGCACGTACGTCCCATCTCCCACCGGCGTTGCCGCCACGGGGACCTCGCCCAAGTCCGCCTCCAAGTACGTGAGCAGCACCGAGACCTCGGACGCATCCGTGATGGGGGTGCCCAACCTGTCCTCCAGCGAAACCGTCAACGTATTGTGGCCCACTCGTCCAGGTTCTACCTCAAGTGCGATGTGTGTCCCTTCCGCCGTATCGCGGAACTCCAGAAAGTCAGTTACCCCCTTGCCCTCCCGGCCTGCTACTTGCCGTGCCGGCTCCAGACTGGTAAGGACCCCCACTGCGCCCAGCACCAGCACCGCCAGCACAGCCTCACCCAACACAAGGCGTCTCAGCCATCGTCCTGTCCCATCGCTGCGGGATAGACGTGGACGCACCCACACAAGGTTCAGCCCAGCCAGGACCAGAATCGCCACCACGATCGCCAGCTTGACCAGCAGCGTCATGCCATACGGCGTATCCACTGCTGGCACAACAGTGACCTGCGCCCACGTGCTGAAGATTCCCGTAGCAATCAACACGACCACGCTGAGGCCTGCCACCACCGAGAATCGAGGCACCATGGCGGAAAGACACGCCCTCCGCTCTCCCGGCTCCAAGCGGCGTAGCACCAGTGGAATCCCCATCGCCAAGTGGAACAGTGCCCCCACCCAGAGCGCCGAAGCTATCAGGTGGGCATAGTCCACCGACAGCGCAGACCATCGGATCCCCGCAGTAGCTGCGCCATGGCTCGTCAGGCTCAGGGTCCAAATCGCGGCCCCTCCAAACCCCAGCGCCAATACCCGCAGAGCGACCTCCAAGCGGGCGCTCCCCTCCCTGGAGTCAACCCGCCGGCGGGCAAGGAGCATCCCGGTAATGCTGAGAGCAAACCCGATACCCATGAACACGCGCCACGCCCAGATCCGTCCCCACTCAGTATCCGTCACCAAAGACCACAGGGGACTACCCAGCACGCCCACGATAGAAGCATCCCAAGCAATGGACGTCTGTAGCAGCAGTTCGCCTAGAGATGCCCCAAGGAACACGGCAATGGCCAGCCACACCAACCTGTTCGAAGCGCCAACCAGAGCCTCCCCCAGCTTTCGTAAGGAAGTGCTTGCCCCTCGAGCAAAGAGCACTGGCCTCGTCACCAGCAGATCGAAGGTCAAGCCTCCCACCATGGTCAGTATGCTCAACAGCACCAGCCATCTCAGCACAGGCTCCGCAGGAGACTGCAACAAAGGCGGACTCGTCGTCTCCAGACTTCCCCCGCTGATCGGCTCGCCCACCGAGAACAGAAACGAGCCGCGCACCAAGTGTCCGTCCACAGTGGACACATTCTTCCACGCCACGGTGTAGGTGCCATTGGCCAGTGGCTGGATGCCGACTGACATCGCGGTTCCGTCCGCCGGATCAACAAGGCTGTCGCCATCGTCCACTCGCGTCCCTTGCGAGTCGAGTACTTGTATTTCGCTCAGGTCCGGCTCAATTGGTTCTGTGAACCACACGATGACCCGCGTTGGCGCCGCCTCCAGTACCGAGTCCGGAGGCGGCGCCGAGCGCGCCTGATTGGCATGGCCATAGGCAGTCCCTGTGTCGGTGGCTACGCTGGTCCACAGCGCAGCCACCAATACGAGGAACACCGCCAGACCGTTCCTCATGAAGACAGACTTACCTTCTGCGCAGAGCGATCCATACGCCTCCCACTCCCGTGATTAGACCCACTCCCCCTAACACCAACGCCACCACGGCAATGACCATTACTTCCGACCCGCTGTCGTCATCCTCCTCCTCCTGGGACGCCTCCTGGGACGCCGCCAGCACCGCGTCCTGCGCCTGCTGGGCAGTTTCGAGAGCCCCACGCACCGCACTCTCCATCTCCCGCGCACTGGACAACTCTTCCGGGAAGTGCAGCCCCACAGACGGCCTGATGTCATCGAAACCGCCGCCTCCCCCCACGGAGACAAAGGTCTGATCGACTAGGTCTCTCTCGATGAATCCGAATACCCGGAACTCGTACACACCAGGAGACGTTGGAATCAGGTCCGCAGTGTACCGCCCAGGCTCGAAACGGTCAGCGTACAGGTCCAGAATAACCGAGGCTCCGCTGGCCACATGGGTCACCTCGACCTGCATCGTCTCCTGTAGACCTGTCACAGGAACCCCGTCGTTGCCGTCTTCAGCGGATGTGGCCCCCGTACTCAACGACGGGTTGTCGCCTGACTCGCTATCACCCTCGCCATGGTGGTCTCCACTTTCGGAGGAGCTATCCTTCACGATTACCTTGGTGACCCGCAGTTCAACGCCGTTCATAAATCCCTCATAGGCCGGCTCGTCAATCCAGCCTACGTTGAAGCGGTACTCGGTCACCTCCCGTTCCTCATGGGCCATGGCCGGGCCAACGGTCATGGCTAGGAGAATCAACAACACAGGGACAATCCACAACATCCTCACGCAAGAAGCTCTCATCAATGCTCCCTTCATCAATTGAGTCTGGGTATCGTCATGCTACTCCTTATGGCCGCGGCAGGGTCTGAAACCTCGGCGGAGCCGTGAAGGAGCAACAGGCGAGCTATCTTTCGGCAAGGAGCTAAATACGAGGAGGTTGCTTGGGAATAGGGACGGCAGCATCCGTGGGAAAGACACTTCCAGCCGAAAAGGCGAACCTGTTCGAATCGCCTTCATGCCGGAAAATCAGTATGACCGCCTGCCGCAAATATGCAGGCGTACCCGCTGCCCCCGAACCTAAGCCATGGGTGTCTGTGAGAATGACCACAGCCCCATCTTGTCCTGCGTTATCGTAACCACTAGCCGTAGACCGCACTATGTGGTGGTCGTCCGTCTCATACGAATGCAGGTGGTCATGCCGCTCGCCCTCGAGATACATATGGGCATGGCCCGGTTGACGCTCCGCGAAATGATGGTCCATCAGAGGACCCAACAAAGGCAGGAAAAGCGCCGCCAAAGCTCCGAGTGTGATCAGATGGTGAGCCGCGAATTCAAGAAAACTATCGCAGGTGTCGCCAAGCATCATAGCCATCATACCAGATAGGTCGAAGCCGCTAGACCAGCCCGCGCCTCTGTGGGACACTGTTCCCCGAAGGCCCTGGACATGTTCGGAAAGCCCATACAAATCACTGAAGGCATACACCAGATACGCGCCATCGGCGCACGTGTAACGGTGCTGTCCGAAGGCAACGACCTCATGCTGTTGGACGCCGGTCTGCGCGGTAGCTCGTGGGCTATAGCTCACGGCCTGAAAGACTTGGGCTGGGCCCTCAATCAAGTGGGGCATCTTGTCATCACCCATGCCCACCCCGACCACGCAGGTGGCTTGGCGGAACTGGCGGCCGGTACCAGTGCCTCGGTCTCAGCCCACCAATTGGAGGCCGACATCATCGAGGGCACAACCCCGGCCCCAAGCCCTCTCCGGTGGAGGTTCGTGGGTCCCCTCAGTTGGAGCTTCCTCAACAAACTTATGGGTAGCCCCGTGCCTGTGGACCTCCGCGTCGAGGATGGCGACCTGCTGCCCTTTAGTGCCGAAGTCCAGGTTGTCCATCTGCCGGGTCACACTCCCGGTAGCATCGGCCTGTACCTTCCCCAGAAGCGGGTCGTAATAGTAGGCGATGCCTTGCAATACAAGTTGGGCCGGAAGCTGTACCCGCCCGCCCCAGGGGTCACCCAGCAGCCCGTTGAGGCATTACGGTCCCTGGAGAAACTGCTCGACCTAAACTTCGACACTATATGCTTTAGCCACTTCCCGCCCATGCGCAATCAACCTCGAAAGGCCCTCGAAGAACTTCTGGCCCGGCATAGGAACTGATTTAACGGTCGGGAGGCTTACATTGATTCTGGCCCCTGCGTCTGATGCCCCTTCCGGAGTCACCGTTATCGACTTCCTTAAGCAGGCGGTAGACCGCTACGGCTCTCGCGATGCCCTGTTGTTCAAGCCCGCCTTCCGCTATTTGCGCTGGTCATACACCCGCCTCTGGAAAGAATCCGGACAAGTCGCCACCATGCTGCAGCAACGTGGTTTGGTGAAAGGTGACCAAGTCATTATCTGGGGTCCCAATTCGCCCCACTGGGTCCTCATTTTTTTCGGATGCCTCCGTGCCGGAATCATCGTAGTGCCCCTCGACCTCCGCAGTGCGCCGGACTACGTGATGCGAGTGATATCCCGCACCGATGCCAAGCTGGCCTTCACCTCGCGCCTCACCCCCAAGGAAGAAGTGGAGTTGGGCGTCCCCGAGTTGGCCTTCGAGGAGTTGGAGTCTGCCATCGCAGGTCTGCCCGACCCGGAACCAGTGGAGATCGCCCCCAACGACCTTGCCGAGATTATGTTCACCTCCGGCACTACCGGCGACCCCAAGGGCGTCATGATTACCCACCGCAACCTGACTGCCAACATCGAAGGGGTTACTCAATACATCGTTCCCAAGCCCTCCAGCAGGCTGCTGTCCATCCTCCCCCTCAGCCACATGTATGAGCAGATGGGTGGCCTGTTCATTGCCCTCCACTCCGGTGCCAGCGTCACCTACCCCACCAGCCGCCAGCCCACGGTCCTCTCCCGCACCATGCGAGAGCGTCGCATCACCATCATGCTTCTGGTCCCCCAAGGACTGGAACTCCTGATGAACGGCATCGAGCGCGAAGTGGCCCGCCAAGGAAAGCAGCGTCTTTGGAACAAACTGCTCACAATCGCCGAAAAGACCCCCTTCGGCGTCCGCCGCTATCTCTTCGCCCAAGTGCACCGCCGCTTTGGAGGCAAGCTCGACTTCATCGTATCTGGCGGCGCAGCCTTGGACCGCGACCTAGCCCGCAAGTGGGAACTCTTGGGCGTCAAGATCGTCCAAGGCTATGGCACCACCGAGGCCTCCCCCGTCATCAGCAATCAGACTTTGGCAGAGCGCAGGCCCGACTCCACAGGCCGCCCCCTCCCCAACGTGGAAGTCCGTATCAGCGATGACGGTGAAATCCTCGCGCGTGGAGAAAACATCACCCCAGGCTATTGGAACAATCCAGAAGAAACAGCCAAGGCCTTTGATGGTGACTGGTACAAGACCGGTGACCTCGGCTACTTCGATGAAGAGAACTTCCTGCACATCAAGGGCCGCATCAAGGACATGATTGTCCTCCCCAGCGGCCAGAACGTCTTCCCCGAAGATATCCAAACCGTGCTCACCAAGCACCCACACGTAACCGATGCTGCCGTAGTCGGGCTAAACAAAGGCTCCTCTGTCGAAGTCCACGCCGCCATCATCTTGGACGACCCCGCTGCCGCCCAGGATGCAGTCACATGGACCAACGGTCAGCTAGCGGAGCAGCAGCGTATCGGCGGCTTCACTGTGTGGCAGGGAGAAGACTTTCCCCGCACCCACACACTGAAGGTCAAGAAGCAAATAGTTATCGACACCATTCTGGGCAAGCTGCAACAGGATGCGCCGACAGCCGCCTCTGCCTCAGCAGGCACCCCCGCCGGAACCAGAGACCTGAAACATCTCATCGCCGAGATTAGCAAGTGCAATCCAGCGGAGGTGCACGAGCGCACAACCTTGGGCGACGACCTGAAGCTGGACTCCTTGGGAAGAGTGGAGTTGCTTTCAGCCATTGAAGCCGAACTAGGCGTTTATCTGGACGAAAGTCAGGTGCGCCCCGACACCACTGTCAAGCAACTGGCCGTCTTGGTGGAGGAGGGTTCCAAGAACCCGCCCATGGTCAAGTTCCCCGCTTGGGGCATGAAGTGGTGGTGCCGCATGACCCGCGGCTTCCTCCAGCGCGCCATCATCTTCCCCCTCATCACCGCCTCCTACGGCTTGAGGGTTAGTGGGCGCGAAAACCTCTCCGGCATCACCGGCCCCGTCCTCTTCGCCTCCAACCACAACTTGGGCTTGGACAACCCCCTCATCATCAAGGCAGTCCCTCCAAGATGGCGCCGACGCATGGCAGTGGCCGGCGCAGCCGATCTCTGGAAGAACCCCGTCTGGTGGATTATGAATCCCCTCCTAGGCAACGCCTTCCCCGTCGCTAGCGAAGGCTCGGTACGACCCAGCTTGGAGAACATGGGAAAGATCATGGACGACGGATGGTCCGTGCTCATCTACCCCGAAGGAGAATTGACCGTCGGAGGTCCCATCAAGCCCTTCATGCACGGCACTGGCCTAGTGGCTGTGGAAGGCAGCATCCCGGTGGTGCCCATGCGCCTTCACGTCCGCAAGCTGGGAGTGCCGGAACGTCTCCCACTCTTCAGACGTGGTAGTGTCGAGGTGCGCTTCGGCCGCCCCCTTAGTTTTCCTCCCGGCACCGACTACCAAAAAGCGACCTCAGCCATTGAGGATGCCGTAAAGTCCCTGTGAACCAAACCGTCTAGTCCAGAAGCGTCCTTGCCAAGACACGGGCCTCGTCCACATTATCAACGAACCGGTCCTTGGGCAGCTTGTGGAAAACGTTCAGCGCGTGCAGGTTGCGGCCAACGGAATCTGACAGTCCCATCACCACGCACTCGGTATTGTCATCGTTTGCTGTGTCTATGAGTTGCTCCATCACCAGAGCCGCACTATCGTCCATGCGAGTGGTCCTTGAGAAATCGAAGATGACCACCTCATGCTCCCTGATATCCCTCCCGATTACCTGCGCCAGCTCGTTGGCGGAGGCCACGGAAAAGCTGCCCCGCAACGAGACCAGACCTACACGAGCCCTGTAAAGTTCCTCCTCATCCAAATCCGCATCCAGAAGATCCATATCATCAGCGAAGAAAGTGTGCTCCAGCAGAGGCACCGACACCACACTATCCAGCTCAGGCCTCGCCTCCTCTTGAGCGCGCGCCAGTCCTGCCGCTATCAGCCCTAAAGCCACAGCCGTCACCAAGTCCACGAACACTGTGAGGATCAGCGTCACCAGCATGATCAGCAAGTAGTCCCGCCGGATATATCGAATGCGGGTAATGAACCTCCAGTCGATAATGTCCCAACCGACCTTCATCAGAATCCCGGCTAGGACGGCGTGCGGAATTGGCTCGACTATCCAGCCGATCCCGAGCACCAGAGCCAGCACGAAGCCGGATCTGAGCGCCCCCGACACTGGCGTACGGCCGCCTGCCCGTATGTTCACCACGGTGCCCATGGTCGCGCCTGCGCCCGGCAGGCCTCCGACCAAGCCCGACGTAAAATTGCCCAACCCTTGGCCCATCAACTCTCTGTTCGGGTTATGGCGAGTACGGGTCAGCGAGTCCGCCACCAATGACGTCAGGAGGCTGTCTATGGACCCCAGTAGTGCGAGTATGAATGCTGGCTCCAGGACTCCGGCAATGAAGCCCGGAGACACTTGAGGTATCTGAATATCGGGTAAGCCCGTGGGCACATTCCCGATAGTAGGGACACCTTGGAGCCAGAACAGTCCTACCAGTGAGCCAACCGCTAGAGCTGCGAGAGGACCGGGCAGGAACTTTCGCACCCGTGCGGGCCAGAAGATACCCACTCCCAGAGAGATGGCCCCGAGTATGAGAGCTTGGTAATTGAGGTCGCCAAAGGCCTCAGGCCATGCTCGTATGGAGCTAAGAGGACCGCCGGAGACCGTGTCCAAGCCAATGAAGGGCATTACCTGGATGACGATGATGATGACCCCGATGCCCGACATGAAACCGGAAATCACCGAGTACGGGGTGTAACTTACAAGGCTGCCAACACGGATCACCCCTAGCGCGATCTGTATCAGTCCCGCCAGCATGACGATGGTGAAGGCTTCCGGCAGGGTATCGGCATGCTGCGTCACTACCACTGCCATCGCAATGGTCATGGGGCCTGTGGGTCCTGATATCTGGGAGGGAGTGCCACCGAAAACGGCAGCAAAGAAGCCGACAGCGATGACGCTGTACATCCCCGCAATCGGCCCAATGCCCGAGGCTACACCAAATGCCAGTGCTATGGGCAGTGCTACAACGGCCGCTGTAACGCCGCCAAACAGGTCCCCATGCAGGGTGTGAAGGCTATAGGAGGGTTTCCGCACTTATCTCGGCGTTCACGGACGCCAGGCAGCGGGTCCTGGTCTCCGCACCATCCTCGGGACTGCTAATCCCACCCGCAGACGATGCAGGGCTAGGGCGCAAGCCCCATTTGAGCTTACGATTGGCAGGATAGTCTAGAACGCGACATAAGGCAAGCTGGGGCCATGTCACACTGTAAGCGCCCTCTACATGCAGAGACTGTAGTGCCCAATCACAACTTCACGCTGCAACTGGTCCCACTCAACCCTCTTCGCCTCGATCACCTTCTCCATGATGCCCACGTCGCCTAGGAACTGCTGCTTCCACAAGTCGTCGCCGAATTGCATCGCGTCCAGCGGACGCGAAAAGCCATTCAATATCATTCCGTTGATGCGCTCCGGGTCGATGATCGACAAACAGACTCCCTCATCTTCCGTCCCCTCAGGCACTTCAGCATAGTAATAGGCCCGCATCTCAATGCCGCTCTGCTCAGGCTCCCTGTTCTTGAACAAGACCGTTTCTGGCCCGCCCTCGGGGGTGGATACCTCTTCCCAAGTGCAGTTCTCCCTGCGCAGGAATCGTTGGAGGTCGGCGGAGTCCTTGCCGCGCATCAGCCGCACCGATGCGTAAAACCCTCCTACGATAGCCCCAATCGCCACTACTACCCCGATCACAATATAAACAGCCAGCACGGCGGCGTCTCCTCCCGATGCAATTCAAACGTAGCGGCAGATACATCTATATTAGCGCGGAAGGCCATCTGGGACAACGCCCGCACCCCGGGGAACCTCACAATATCTGCGACAGAAACAGCTTGGTTCGGTCGCTCTGAGGATCCTCGAAAATCTGGTCCGGCGGGCCCTGCTCCACTATCACGCCTTGGTCGAACATCATCATGCGGTCGGACACCTCTCGGGCGAACCCCATCTCATGAGACACAACGATCATCGTCATGCCTTCCTCTGCCAGCTCTTGCATCGCGTCCAGCACCTCCTTGATCATCTCCGGGTCCAAAGCCGATGTCGGCTCGTCAAAAAGCATGATCTTGGGCTGCATGGCAAGAGCTCGGGCAATCGCTACCCGTTGTTGCTGACCGCCTGAGAGTTGGCTGGGGTACTTGTCCGCCTGTTCCGGGATACCTACCCGTTCCAGGAGTTCAAGTGCGTTCTCCTTCGCCTGTGCTTCGGGAATCTTGCGCACCTTTATGGGAGCCAGAGTGATGTTGCCCATAGCACTGAGATGGGGGAACAGGTTGAACGACTGGAACACCATCCCCACGTCACGACGTATGGCGTCAATGTTCCGTACGTCATTCGTCAGTTCGATTCCGTCGACTATTATGTCTCCCCGCTGATGCTCCTCAAGCCTGTTGATAGTCCGGATGAATGTGGACTTGCCCGACCCCGACGGCCCGAACACCACCACCACCTCCGCCTTCTTGATGCTGGTGGTGACTCCCCGCAGCACATGGAAGTCGCCGTACCACTTGTGCACGTCTCTGCATACGATGATGTCCTCTCCCATGACCTTCGCTGTCCTTGTGGGTCCCGTCGTCCCAGCCCCGTTGCCCTCAATCCCCTTGCCCTCAGCCATCGCCCCCTCCAGATCGGCGGATTATGGATTGCATCACCGTTCCCCCACCCCTAGGTTGCGTTCAATGTGCCGGCTTATATACGACATCCCGTAGGTGAACACCCAGAACACCAACGCCAAAAAGATGAACAACTCCTTGGCGCTCGCAATGTACTCAGTGTTTCCTTGTATGAAAACCCTGCTGATTTCCACCACATCCAGCATCCCGATGATGTATACAAGGCTGGTGTCCTTGAACAGCGAAATAAACTGTCCCACGATGGCTGGGATGACATTTCGAATTGCTTGGGGTAGGGAGATCAGGATGGTTGTCTCCCAACTGGGCAGTCCCAGAGCACGGGCCGCCTCCGCTTGCCCAGGGTGCAGGGCCTGCAGACCTCCACGCACATTCTCAGCCATGTAAGCCGCGCTGAAGAGCGTGATGATTATCGCCGCCCGCATCAGCGAGTTCAGCGGAAAATCCTCGGGGAAAGCCAACGGCACCAGCACTTGCGACATGAACAGCAGCGTAATTAACGGCACGCCTCGGAAAATCTCGATGAACGCCACGCACAGCACTCGCACCACCGGCAGGTCGCTGCGTCGCCCCAATGCAAGAGCGATTCCTATGGGCAGGCTTATAACAATCCCGAACACAGCTAGCAGAATATTCAGCGTCAGCCCGCCCCAGTAAATCACCGACACTGGCTCAAGACCGGGGAATCCGGCCTGCCCCCTCAGCAAGCCTAGCGCCACCACGAATATCGCTATGCACCATAGAATCAGGCGCGCCGCCGTTACCGTAGGCGGCCGGGCAATGGCCCAGCCCAAGCCCAAAGCCACTAGGTTGCACACAAGCAGAAAGCGCACGTCCAACCCCAAGGGAATGCCTAGAGGAAGTACGCCCACCACAACTGAGACGACGGCGATGCCTACCGTCACCCGCTTGATGAGTCTGTTGCCGGTAATCCCCCACCCCAGGGCCAGCACAAAGCTTCCCAGTAGCACCGCCATAGCGACCCAATAGAGGGCCGACACAGGATCTGTGTCAGACGACTCCAGCCCTCGCATTAGCGCCATCGTCGCCAGGAACGCTCCACTGCCGAACAACACCACCCTCGTTGGCGTTCCCCACGGCCCATAACGAGCTATGAGCCAGCCCAACCCAACGGCAGGCAGGTTCGCCGCAAGCAGCAAACGCACATCCATACCCATGGTGTCCAAGCTATACGGAAGGAAGGCAAAGAGAGCCAGTACGACCGCGACGCCAATAGCTATCCGCTTGACCAGCCTGCCGCCCGTCAGTCCCCAACCCATCCCAACCAAAAACATGATGAGCAGAAGGCAGGACTGCGGCCTCCAGAAGCAATTCTGGTCTGTACAGGCGGCCACCGTGTTGTACTGGCCGATGACCATCTTCCCACCCAGAACACTGATGACGGTCCAGTCGGCTTGTACGATGATCCAACGAAGCCCAAACCACAGGGCAAACCCAATGAGAACCAGAGACGCTATGGTAATGGCGCTGTTGTACCACGCGCTGAAGAGGTTCTCGCGCACCCATGCGACTGCTCCCCTTTGCAACAGCGGTGGGGGAAGTGGGCGTGATATCTCCTGTCCGGTCTCGATTGCCATGGGCTATTCTCTCAGCGTTCTCACAAGGTCAAATCTCGGAGTGCATTCAGAATCGAATGTGACGATTGTATAGATTCCCTAGGAGCGAATAGGTCAGGCTCAGCGCAAGATAGGCCAGCATTACCATGATGAAGATGGAGATGGCTGGCGCGGTTTGGGTCATCGTCTTCGCAACGTTGGTCAGATCGGAATAGGCGATGGCGCCAGCTAGGCTGCTGTTCTTGGTGAGATTCAGATATTGGCTGATCAGAGGGGGAATAATTACCCTTAGGGCTTGAGGGAAGGTCACGTGGCGCAAAGCCGTCAATCCCGATAGCCCTAGGGCCCTCGCGGATTCGCGCTGACCCCGGTTTACGGACTGCAGCCCTGCCCTCACGATCTCGGCAATGAACGCAGCCGTGTAGGTTACGAGAGCGGCTACCAGCGCCAACAGCGCACCCGGCCATTCATAGCCACCGGAGACGTGGCCAAAGGGATCCTCGAGTTCTGGAACCGACAGAGTGAAGGGCACACCGCTGGTTGCCACCGATATCAGCACCCAGCCGATACCGGCTATCAGGAGCACTGCGCCGATGCTTGTCGCAAGAGGGTATGAAGCTGAACCAGTTCGTATCTCCCTGGCTGTCAACCACCGGAAACCCGCGATCCCCACACCGATTCCGACCACCACAATGAGCACCCAGATGAGCCCCGCTCCGAAACTGGAGGCCGATGGCCAGACCATCGCTAGGTACCGCTTATTCAGGAAGAACCAGTCGCCAATGGCAAAGGAGTCCTGCCAGGCAGGGAGGCTCAGCACTATATAAAACCAGAAGAAAAGCTGGACTAGCAGTGGCACATTGCGGAAAAACTCAATGTAGACAAGAGCAACCTTGGAAACGACCCAGTTGCCGGATACTCGGCACACACCTATGAAGATGCCCAGGACAGTCGCCAGCGCCACGCCAACGACCGACACTAAGAGAGTATTGGTGAACCCTACGATAAACGCATGCAGGAACGTATCTGACGGCTCATAAGCCAAAAAGTGGTGGCCAATGGGCGTCTGGTACTCGCGCTCCAGGAAGGTGAAGCTATAGCCTATCCCTCGGTCATGAACAGCCGTCGCGATGTTGGTGAAGAACCAAGCAACGAGGACGACGACCAATACTCCCGACACAATCTGCGTCGTCCATTGGATGATCTGGGTATGTCTCCAGACCGGTATTCCTTGGTAGGTCAGGCTACGGCGCAATGTCGCCATGAAATCCTACACTGTGTCCGTCTTGGTGGCATCCGATTCTAATACATGGGCAGTCGGCCTTACTACCTCTGAGCCTGCACCGGCATGACTGGGGCCGATCATGCCGAACCCCCGCTCCGGCTACCAAACAAGAAGAGGTGATCGGACTTCATCCCGACCACCTCTTCTTTTCGACTCTATGGCTCTGCAGCTAGCGCAGGGGAGCCGCGTAAATCTGCCCACCCTTCGGGCAGTCCGAGCACGGGGCATCAGCCCATAGAGCATTGCGCCCGTTCTCGCGCGGTAGGTCGATGCCTCCCGGGCCTAGGTTGCGGTCGTAAATCTCACCGTAGTTTCCAACGGCCTTGATTACGTCTTGGGCCACAGTTTTGGACAGTCCCAAGGGCTCTTGTCCAAAGTCACCCGACAAGCCGAATAGCCGGTCAATCTTGGTCTCACCCGTCTCCGCACTGGGTACTGAGGCCGCGGTCACGCCATAGGCCTCGGCATAAATCAACATGCCCATCACGGTCTTGACGACGTCAAACCATTGGTCGTCACCATGAGGCACTACCGGCCCCAACGGCTCCTCCGATATCGTCTCAGGCAGAATCGTATGGTCTGCCGGGTTATTCAAGCCAGTGCGGAGGGCCGCAAGCTGCGACCGGTCGTTGGTGAAGGAGTCGCACTGGCCTTCCTCATAAGCCGCTACAACCAGATCGGTATCCTCGAACGTTAGCACGTCTATCCCGAGGTTGTTCTGGGTAGAAAAGTCTTGCAGGTTCAACTCCGTCGTGGTTCCCTGAGTAACGCAGACGGACGCGTTCCTCAATTCCAGAGCGCTCGTCACACCTGAGTCGTTCCTCACCATGAAGCCCTGGCCATCGTAGAACGTGGTCTGGGCATAGTTGCCCCACTGGGCGTCCCGGGATGTCGTCCAAGTGACGGTGCGGACCAGCATGTCCACTTCACCCGACTGGATCGTCGGCCCGCGCTCGGCAGCAGTGATCAACCGTATCTCGATAGCATTCGGGTCACCGAGAACCGCGGTTGCCACGGCACGGCACAGGTCTATGTCAAAACCAACGTTGTTGCCGGCGTCGTCCAAAAACCCGTAACCCGGCACGTCATTACGGCTGGCGCAGATAAGCTTGCCCCGGTCCTTGACGGCCTGGAGCCGGTTCCCCTCTTCCATCATCTCCCCGGTGTCCTCGGCCATCTGGGCACCTTGTTCTTCCATCATCTCGGCAGCCATCTCTTGGGCCCGCTCTTCCACATCGTCTTCGGTCAGGCCCCCGCCACAAGCGGCTGCCAACAACACCGCCAAAGCCACGGCCGTCACCAGCAGGATGCGCATGTTCTTCCTCAGAATCTCCACTTTCCGCACCTCTCCTTTGCTTCTAGGTTTGGCTCCGCTACTCGGCCCCCGCAGTGGTGAGGCGCGGAGTCAGGCGGCAAGATTATAGCGTCTTTCTAGACTGACTGAAACCGTCACCAGCGCAAGCTACACGCTCTTCTGGCCAGCGACGCAGCGGTTGCCCAAACAATAAGCGCTTCTACACATCCGCTCTGCGCCTCAGCGGCAGGACAGCGAAAATGAGCGCCGCCACCGCAAACAAACCCGCTACGTAATACACCACCACCTCAAACCCATAGCCCTCATACAGCCCGCCTGCCAGCAGCGACGACCCCGCCGACATGAAGAACGCAATGCACGACACCACCCCCATCCCCGTGTTCGCCACATCCCTTCCCACCACATCGAACACCGACGCCACCACTATCGGCTGGTCCGGATAAAGGAAGAGTCCAAGCCCCGCAATAACCAAGCTGAGCAGTATCCCGTCCGCAAAGAACACCAAGGCCAAGGACATAGCACATGACCACACCAGCCCCGGCACCAGCACCTGCCTCCGTCCCCATCGGTCAGACAAGTCCCCTGCCAGAGGCTTGGCCACAAGACCCACGATAATCAACAGGCCGATATGAAAACCCCGGGAAAAGGGGCTCAACTCCAGATCACTGTCCAGATAAAGAGGCAGCACAGTAACCAAGGCCACCAGCGCCATTCCCCTCAATCCCCGCACCATGGTCAGACCCCACAGCACCGGGCTCCTCATTAGCTGCTTGGTCACCTCCACCCGCTGCGACACCGAGGCAGTCCCGCCTCCATCGTCCGCGGCTCTCCCGATGTGCCGGAACAGGAAGAAGGTGAGAACGGCAAGGAATATCGGCACCGCCCCATAGATGTTCATCAAGCCACGCCAAGTCAGCACTGCCAGCAACGCACCCGTCGCCACAGGCCCCGCCACGTCTCCGATGCTCCCCCCTACCCCATGAGAAGACAGCGCAAGCCCCCGGCGTTCCGGGAAATGATGTGAGAGTGACGCTTGTGCTGGCAAATGCCACAGAGAATGGGACGCAGCCACCACCGCCATCCCCACCAGCAACAACGCATACGCCGGTGACGTCCCCATCGCCAGCGACCCCAACGCCGCAAAAGCCAGACAGGCCGCCAGCAGCGGCCCCCAGTATCGCCGCAACACATCGACGACTATCCCGCCAGGCAGCGCAATTAGTCCCGATGCGATTTCCCGTGCCGATAATGCTCCCCCCACCCCCACACCGCTCAAATTGAACGTCGCCTGGATTTCCGGCAACACCACCACAAAGCTCTGGATGACCCAATGGAATATCGAATGTCCAATGGCCAAGCCGGGAATGATGACCGTGCGGTTCTGCGCCCGGTGATGAGTCGGATGCTGGCTCGAATGATCGTCTGTGGAAGTCGACATCTTGGCCTCAACCCGCCAACAGGCAGGCGGGGCTAACCCTGCAACTGCTCCAACTGCTCAACGATCTCGTCGAAGGGCGCCCGGTGGCTCTGGCTTCCAGAAAACCTCCACCGGATAACCCCTTCCTCGTCTACTTAGGAAGGTCGAGGGCGAAGCTTTGCCATCGTCCGAAGCGTTCACCACCCCATAGGCCCCAATCACATCCCCGGCAGGGTCATACAGAATTGGGAATGGTATCCCCAAACTCTGCGCAATATCCGTGGCCCCACTGAGTTCGTCTTTGCTTATGGCCACAACCTCGGTGTTCAGGCCTTCCAGTGTCTCGTACTCGTCGGACAGCTCGTCCAGCTGTCTGCGGCAATACGTTCACCAGAAAGCCCGGTAGAACACCACCAGCACGTTCTTGTCCCCCCGGTACGAAGCCAGCGACTGGTCCGACCCCGAGGCCGCAGGCAATTGGAAGTCCGGCGCCAACTCTCCCACGTTGGTGCCTACCGCTAATGCAGGCGCGGGTAGCTCAGTTGGAGCAGCAGTTGTTGGAGCCGCGACATCGGGCGTGGCGGCAATGGTTACCGCGGACGTACCCTGCTCACCGGAACCGGGTTCCGCCCCGCCCTGATCAGTCGTCGCAACCGTTTGGGAGGTGGCAGCGGTCTGACGTTCAGCGTCTTGGGTTGCGGACGTTGCGGCAGTGCCCTCCGCCGACGCGTCCGGCTGCTGTCCCTGTGTCGCTTCCAGGGTTGCTTCGGAAGTCGTTGTGTCTGTTGCTGTCGGCGACTCTGCAGAAGGTGAAGTGTCCTCCGATGTCCCACCACACGCCGAGGCAATCAACAACCCCAAGACCAGTGCTGCCACCCACAATGTTTTCCACATGCGAATACTGTACATCACCGAAATCAGAAGTGAAAGACTACGCGCAACTGAACCGTGCCATGCCGTAGAATGCGCTCGTCGGAACTGATACCAACTATCGCACCGAAGGAGAGGTCTCAATGCTGAGCATCGCCCAGCGGATTACCGCAGCCTATCTCGTGGCAACCGCGATAGCAGTCTTCGTTCTCTTCATCATCACCCCCCTCACCCACGACGGCTCTCCCGACTACCCGATATGGAAAATCCTCAACTACTTCATGGCCGTCGCCGTGGTCATCATGTTCGTGTCGGCGTGCTTCCGCAGGTGCCTCCTCAGCAGGAGTGGGGCCCAGCCCGGCACCCTCGACCATGTGGGCGCCAGCATCGCCTTCTATGGCGCAATCGCCCTCGCCATGCTCTTCTTTTGGAGTTGGTTCTGGACCCTCAACCCCGACAGCGAGACCGGAGAAGCCGTCACCTCCCACATCGTCTACTTCCCCTTGATGGACGCCCTCTTCACCATCCTCGGCCTTGCCACCGCCAAGCACATGTGGACATGCGCTGCAGGTCGTGCCCAATAACCCGTCCCACTTGACGGCATACGCACACTCGTTCTATAATGCACGTAGGCACAGAGGGGCTGGGGACCGACCCCTGCGAGGTCGTCCCCGCCTTTCCTTTGCACCCTGCGTGAGAACGACGAGATGCGAAACTGCAGCAAAATACGGCAAAATAACTCAACTGCACCTCCACGCCCAACGCAGCCCAGCCCAAACAGCAAAACCTTCACCCCGCTTCCCGCCGTTCCTGCATCCCTTCGCACCCTCACATTCCCCAACCACGACGAAATCCGCCAACCCGCTCTCACCCGGGCAAACCGCCCCGTGCAACTCATTCGTCAGCTACGGCCCAGCTACGACCATGCTACTAATGCTACTCTTCTCAGATACAAATCGCTTTCCGCCAGATACGAAAAGAGTAGCATGCCCCTATCTGAGCGTCGCACCCCTCCGCCCAAAATTCTCGGCCCACATCACGACGAAATCCGCCAACTACGACCTACCCTCGAAACTTCCCAGCGCAAGACTGTCTGGTCCAATACGGCCCAGCTATGACCATGAGACGAATGAGACGCCTCCCAGATACAAAACCAATCGCTACAGCTACGAAGAGCGTCTCACGCCCTATCTGGCGCGCAACTATCTCTCACCCGAATTCCAACCCCATCTGCCCCAACCAACACGACGAAATACGAACCCGTCACCAACGCTTCTCGCACTCAGCTCAAGCCATGGGTTCCAGCCCCATGCCGCCACGCCCCAACCGTCCCGATCCAGACCCCTCGCACCATCCCTCGGCCCGTTGACAACCGGCCTTTTCGGTACGAAAATACCAGAGTAACCTTAGCCGATATGCGGAAGGACGCATTTATGTATCCAATGACAGGAGGAAGGTATGGCTAATGACGACATAGCCTTGATGGCTCACCTTATGCGGCGAGCGGGATTCGGAGCCAGCCGCGAGGAGTTGGAGAGGCGCGTAGCTAAAGGATACGACGCCACGGTCGACGAGTTGGTCGACGCCCAAGGCGACGAGGCCGACAGGCTCGAGTTCCTTAGGTACCACCCCGGCTTTGACCGCCCCATCACCACCCCCGGCATGGGTAGCGCTTCTTGGCTGCACACCCTCATCAACACCGGCAGGCCCCTGGAAGAAAAGATGGTGCTCTTCTGGCACCACCTCTTCGCCACTGGTCAGTCCAAGGTCGACAACTACAACATCGTGATCAACCAGATCAACATGTTCCGCCAGCACGCCCTCGGAAACTACCGTGACTTCTTGGTAGAACTGGCCAAGGACCCGGCCATGATCTACTGGCTCGACAACTGCGACAATCACGGCGCAGCCGTCAACGAGAACTGGGGTCGCGAGCTTCTCGAGCTCTTCAGCATGGGTGTCGGCAGCTACACCGAGGTCGACGTTCGGGAGGCCTCCCGTGCCTTCACCGGCTGGACCTTCGATCCCGGCCCCCCCAGGAACTACTACAGCCGTTACGACTGGGAGTTCCTCTACAGGGACGAGGACCACGACGATGGCGAGAAGACCTTCCTTGGTCACACTGGCCGCTTGAACGGCGAGGACATCATCAACATCGTCTGCGACCAGCCCGCCACTGCGCGGTTCATCGCCCGCCACCTCTACAACTTCTTCGTGGCCGATGAGCCCCAGGTGCCTGCGTGGTCGGTCACCCCGCCCCGTGACCCCGAGGCAGTCGACCTCTTGGCTCGCACGTTCCTAGAGAGCAAGTGCGACATCAAGAGCATCCTCCGTGTGCTCTTCAAGAGTGACTTCTTCAAGAACGCCCGCTTTGCCAAGGTCAAGAGCCCTGCCGAGATCGTGGTGAGCACCTACCGCCTCGTCGGCGGCTACGAGTTCCCTGCCCCCGGCATCGGCGAAATGTGCCGCCAGCCCATGTACATGGGCCAGGACCTGATGAATCCCCCCAGTGTCGAGAGCTGGCACACCGGCGTGGAGTGGATTAACAGCGGAACCCTGATGAAGCGCATCAACTTCTGCGCAGGCCTCCTCGGCGACACCAGCAACCCCGGCATCCAAGCCATCGTGAACAACCTTGAGAGTCAGGGCAATCTGGCCCCCGAGGCCTTCGTGGATGGCTGTCTCGACATCCTCGGGCCCTTGGAAGTCGGTGACGAGACCAAGGCCCAGTTGGTTTCCCATGCCAATGAAGGCGGAAGCCTCAACTGGGGCAACCGGGATGCCAGTTCCCAGCGCGTGGGTGAAATGCTTCAGCTCATCGCATCATCCCGCGAGTATCAGTACTGCTAAAGCGGTGCTGCCGCTAAACCTAGAACCATAGGCCAAATAAAGAAGGAGAGAGAAGCGAATGGCTACAAGCAAGAAAGACCCCGTGCTGGTAGTCCTCCAGCTTTCGGGCGGGAACGACTATTTCAACACCATCATCCCCTACAACGACCCGTTGTACAGGGACAACCGCCCCGCTGTCGGCATCCCTGATGACCAGATTCTCCATATCGACGACCAGTACGGGATGCACCCTGCCATGAGCGCCATGCGGGACATGTACAACGATGGCAAGCTGGCCATCATCCACGGTGTCGGCTACCCCGACTCCCCCAGGTCCCACTTCCGCTCCATGGACATCTGGCACACCTGCGAGCCCGACAAGCTCGGGACCGAGGGTTGGCTGGGCATGGCCACCAAGGCCTTGGACCCGAACAAGGAGAACATCGTTACCTCCGTCAGCTTCGGGCCCAGCATGTTCCGCTCCATGGTCTACCCCGACGTGCCCATCGCCTGCATCGACGACCTGGAGACCTACGGCCTCCTCACGGGCATCGAGCAGGAACAGCAGCGGATGAAGATTCTCGACCGGTTCTCCCGCATCTACTCCCCGGTCATGGGCTCCGACTCCGTCATGCAGTACATGGGCCAGACCGGTCTCGAGGCCATGAAGGGCGCCGACATCCTGAAGGTGGCCCCCGAGGGCTACACCTCCAGCGTCGAGTACGCCGACACCCCCATCGCCAAGAAGCTGAAGGGCATCGCCCAGATTCATACCGCCAACCTGGGCACCCGCATCTTCTACTGCGACCACGGCAGCTTCGACACCCATGCCAACCAAGCCGGTCTTCACGGCCAGCTCTGGACCGACGTGGGCGAGGCCCTCGGTGACTTCTTCGCCGACCTGCGCGAGCATGACGCCGCCGACAACGTGCTGGTATTCATGTTCTCCGAGTTCGGCCGCCGCGTGCACGACAACGGCTCCGGCACCGACCACGGCGCTGGCGGGGTTTCCTTCCTGACTGGTGACATGGTCAAGGGCGGACAGTACGGCGAGTACCCGTCCGCGCGCCAAGAGGACCTGTCTCAGGGCGACTTGGTCCCCAACCTCGACTTCCGCAGTGTCTACACCTCCATCTTGGAAGACTGGCTGCAGGTCGAGTCCGGCCCCATCGTCAAGGGTAACTTCGACAAGCTGAGCTACTTCTAGGCGTAGCGCTTTCGATAGAGCCTACTCCGAGGGCCAGCAGCTTTACGGCTCGCTGGCCCTCGGACTGATAGGTGCGAGATTCAAGTCGCACCACCGATTACGAGACTCAGGCGCTTTGGGCGCCAATTCGCTCAAGAGGAAAGAACACATGCTGACACAAGTAGTCGCGGGCCGAGTGTTCGACTTTAGTCACGCTGTCGGCCGCGGAGCAGTCACGGGCATGGGTTTCACCACGCCCGTCAAGGTGCTCACCACCAAGGATGACACGGTCTACGTCGTCAACCGTGGCTGGGAACAGGGCACCAACACCACTTGGGACAAGACCCTTCGAGCCGTCCGCATCACCGTCCTCACCATGGGCACCGAGCCCGGTGACGAGGAACTGGTTGGCGAGTTCTCCCGCCCCGGTGCCGAGCCCGGGGATATGATTTGGCCCACCGGTATCGTCATGGACAGCCAGGAGCGCATTTTCGTCAGCGACGAATGGCTCAACCGGGTGTCCGCGTTCGACAAGGACGGCAACTACATCAAGATGTGGGAATCTGCAGGCAGCGGCGACGGCCAGTTCAATGGCGCAGCCGGGATGGTGCTCGACGCCGATGAGAACCTCCTCATCGTCGACAGCAGAAACCACCGTGTGCAGAAAGTAAACAGGGAAGACGGACGCTTCATAAGCAAGTTCGGCAGCCACGGCAGTGGCGACGGACAACTGGATGCTCCTTGGGGCATCACCGTCGACAACGAAGGCCATATCTATGTGGCCGACCACAAGAACGACCGCGTCCAGAAGTTCAGCCCCGACGGTCGCTATGAGGCCACCTTCGGCAGCTCCGGCGACGGCCGTGGCGAGCTTTCTCGTCCCGCCGACGTGGCAGTAGACCCCGATGGCGATGTCTACGTTGCCGACTGGGGCAACCACCGCGTGCAGGTCTTCGGACCCGACGGTCGCTTCGTCACCACCTTCTGGGGCGAGGCCCGTGAGCTCTCCAAGTGGGCCGAGATGTCGGTGGTCGCCAACCCCGACTCTTGGAAGCGCCGGCGCCAGATGCGCAAGCCCGAGGTCGAAGGCTACTTCACCCGGCCCGCGGGCGTTACCTTTGACGCCATCAAAGGCCGCTTGGTAGTTGCCGACACCCAGCGCAGCCGGATGCAGCTGTATAACAAGGTGCCCAGCTACGCCGAGCCCGCTCGCAACATCTAGGGACAAGTCAGCAAGCCCCGGCCCGATTCTAGAAGGCCGGGGCTTGTTTTGTCCGTCGACCAGTCGAGTTGCACTTGATGAATTCCCGACCAATGTACGGTAATAGATCGCAGGAAGGGTGAGGGATGCTGAACCCCCACAACCAGAATGAGTACATGGCTTTAGCCATGGAGCAGCCCAACATCCTCTGCTCCGATATACCCCCCACCCTTCTTGAGGCCGCCTCATGGGACGGCGAGGAACCCTCTCCCTTCTTTGTCGAGTTCCTTAGCGCCGGATACCAGGAATGGCTGGCTGCAGAGACCGGTCAGCGCGTCCGCCTGCCCAGCGAAATTCTCGACCAGATAGTTTTGGGACTCTGGAGTCGAGCCTGCCACCTCCACACTAGCCGCCTCCTCAACAAGCCCAACCCCGATTGGGACAAGCAGTTCTTCTCCGACGAAGGCATCATCTGACCCGAGTGGGCGACTCCTGCCTTTCTAAGTATCGCAAAAGCCATGAAAGGCCAAACTACTATGAATGATGATAGGCACAAGAACGAGGAGCCTAGCTACCGAGAGGATGCTGTACTCGTGATTTACGAGGACGACGACGAGGAGAATTATGAAGACGCAGACCAAGCTCGCATCTGCATCTACGATACGCGTATCCAAGCATATTGGCGCCTCCCCGGCATCATCGTTGATGGGATACATGAGCTTTGGGGAGAGATTGTGGCCAAAGCGTTCTATGGGGGAACGAACGACACGTCACTTGGAGAGCCCACGAAAGGGCACCCCTTCGATGACCCATCCTGTGACATATCCGCGCTTTCTTTGCTAGCTTGGGTAACCACGAGTATGGGGAAATACCATCGAGATGAAGTCGGTCCTTGGCCCACCTTCCACATCAACATGCCATGCGCAGCTGACGCGATAGGCAGGAAGTTCCTTGCTGGTATCATCATGGGCGCAACTACAGAAAAATACTACACTCCATGGCATGTCTGTTATAACTGGGAAACTGATGAAGGATTCCACCGACCTGACTGCGCGGAAAAGTAGACCTTCTTGGTGGGCAACGAAGGTACACCCTCTAAGTAAGGAGAAGCTTTGGAACAGCACGAACGCCACATGCGGGAGGCCCTGGCTGAAGCCCACAAGGGACGTGATGAAGGCAATCTCGGCGTGGGCACGGTGATTGTCCGTGACGGGGAAATCATCGCCCGAGGCCGTAACTTGGTGACCGCCACTCACGACCCTACGGCTCACGCAGAGACCGTCGCCATCCGAGAGGCCGGACCCGCCTTGGAACGGGACGACCTCAGCGACTGCGTTCTCTACACCACGTTCCAGCCATGCCCCATGTGTTGCGGGGCCATCATGGCCTGCGGCATCCGCACCGTTGTCATCGGTGCTCGGCCCATCGGCTCCGCCAACATATACGGGGACTATCGCATGGAGCTGTTGGTTGGAATGGCCGGACAGAACGGGCAAATAGAAATCATCGATGGCATCCTGGAAAATGAGTCCCGTGAGGTCCGCTACTAATCCTCCACATCGCCACCTGTTCGGAGGTAAGCAGCAATGGCATCACCCTTCAGAGCCGACCAAGTAGGCAGCCTCTTGCGCCCACCCGACGTGCTCGCAGCTCGTGAAGCATACGAACAGGGCGTCAGCAGCCTCGAACAACTGCGGGCGATAGAGGATAACGCCGTCCTGCGGGCCTTGAGTCTATTCCAGTCTGTGGGCATGGAAATATACAGCGACGGCGAGTTGCGCCGGGGCTCCTTTCTGACCGGCCCCGCTGACGCCATTCAAGGCTTCCGCCCCAGCGAAGAGTCCTTACTGCGGGAATGGCATGGTCCCCGTGCAGGCATGTTGCCCACCACCGTACGGGTCGTGGCCTCAAAGCTACAAGCCCAACGCTTCACGGACCACGAAATCGCCTTCTTGAAGCAGCACTCCCCCGGTCCCTTCAAAATCACCATGCCCACCCCATCCATGCTGGGATTCGGCGGGTTCCGCGAGGGCATCACCGACCAGTTCTACGCCAACTCGCAGGAACTTCATCAAGAGTTGGCCAACATCATTCGCGCTGAAATACAAGCGGCCATCGATGATGGTGCGGCCTACATACAGTTGGACGCCCCAAACTACCCCATGCGATTTTGTGACCAGCGTCTGCGCCAGCAGTGGGCCGCGGATAGCGCAGCCTTGGAGGCGGAACTCGACGAAACACTGGCCGCCGATCAAGCCTGTGTTCAGGGCATCGACCGCAGGGGCGCCATCATCGCCTTCCATGTCTGCCGTGGCAACAATCAGAGCCGGTGGCAGGCCGATGGAGACTACGAGCCCATCGCAGAGAAGATGTTCAGTCTGCTGGATGTGGACCGCTACCTGCTGGAGTACGACACCGAACGCGCTGGAGGCTTTGCACCCCTGCGCTTCATGCCTAAAGGGAAAACGATAGTCCTGGGCCTCGTCACCACCAAAGATGCCCCGCTGGAGTCCCCCGACCTGCTGATGCGCCGCATAGAAGAAGCATCGCGCTACGTCGATATGGATGACCTAGCCCTCAGCCCTCAGTGCGGCTTCGCCTCCGTGGCCCAAGGTAACCTGATTACCTCCGACGACCAGAAACGCAAGCTGGAACTGGTAGTTGAGACCGCCCGACGAATGTGGGGGTAGACTGCCTACCCCCCCTCTCCCAACTAGAAGGCGCTACCAGCCTATTGCGTAGCATGCCCGGCGGGGATCGCCTCCGCTACTGAGAGTGCCGGTGTCCGGGTCGTTGTGCGACACCGTGGCCCCCATACCGCATACCGTTGCCCTACTGATCTTGTGGCCCAAGTCCCTCAACTCTTCCGCCGTGCTCTCGGGTATCCCGGCCTCTAGGTCAAGCCTCCCCGGATAATGCACATGAGGATAGAAGGAGTTGACGAAGCTCTGGCTGGAGAAACGTGGAGCCTCAATGGCCTCCTGCGGGTTCATGCCCCACACCAAAACGTTGAGCATTATCTGCAGATTAGCCTGTGCCTGGTTGTCGCCGCCCGGGCAACCAATGGTCATAGTCGGCTTCCCGTTCTTCCCCACGAGGTAATTGATTAATGTGGTCCGAGGGCGTTTCCCCGGCTCAACTACGTTGGGATGTCCCTGCTCGCAATTGAACATCTCGATGCGGGTGCTCAGGGCGCAGCCAATTTCCGGGAAGAACACCGACTTGCCGAAAGCCCCGCCACTGATGGTGCCGCACACCATGTTGCCCTCGCGGTCCAGAGAGGATACGTGGGTGGTGCCGTCTGCAGCACCGTCGCCATCGCCTGCTGCACTGCCAACTAGGCCGGCATGCGGAGTCGCTCCATTCGCGAGTCTCGAACCACGGCGGGGATCCCCTGGAGGGGGAAGGTCCGGGCTAGCCCGATGGGAGTCGATCAGAGCCGCCCTCTCCCGGGCATAGTCCTTGGAGAGCATAGCCTGAAGAGGGATATCCGAGAAGTCGGGATCGCCATAGTAGGCCTCCCGGTCCGCAATGGCCAGCTTCAACGCCTCTGTGATTGTATGGATATAAGTAGCAGAGTTATGGCCCATGGACACTAGGTCCATCGGCTCCAGCATGTTCATGGCCTGCATCAGAATGGGCCCTTGCGTCCAAGCACCCTGGCCCCAGATATCGTAGCCACGGAAAGAGCCCAACGCAGGCTCTTCAAACTTCGCTCGATAGTTGGCCAAATCTTCCAGACTGAGAATCCCACCCACTCTCTGAGAGCACGCGACAATAGTCTGGGCAACCTCTCCCTCATAGAAGGCGTGACGCGCCGCCCGTACCCCATCGACTCGGGAAGCTGCGGAGGCTGCGCTGCGTGCCATAGCGTTCAGAGTATTCCCAAGCCCCTTCTGCACCATCAGCGCGCCGGGCTGCGGCACCTGCCTGTTCTCATAGAAGACATCCCAGCCACCCGGTGGGAAGGCATCGAACTGCTGATGCGTGGCCGGCGAGTGGAGGCGCTCCAGCATATATTCATAATGGGGTATCCCGTGTTCAGCATAGTAAATCGCAGGTGCCAGCACCTCGCCAACAGACTTGACGCCATACCTCTCCTGCAGGGCGAGGAAACCTTCTACCACGGCGGGCACTGTAAAGGAGAGAGGCGCATCAGGCCCAGGACCGGTCGGAATTCTCTCGTGACCACGGGACTTGTAGAAGTCCGCCGTTGCAGCAGCAGGAGCGGTCCCCTGACCGCTCAGCGAGAGTAGGTCCCCGCTGGCCGGATGGTAAAGCATGAACACGCCTTCGGCTGCGAGTGAATACGACGCGATGGGCTCCACCACTGCGGCAGCAAACCCGGCGGCCACCAAGGCATCGAAAGCATTGCCACCGCTCAGCAGCATCCGCATACCCGCAATCGAAGTCAGATAATGCCCGCTGGAGATGACCCCTTCAGTGGCATACACCACTGGTCGTCCCGTGGGTGGCTTGGTAAAACCGCCTTGTTCCAACTCATTTGCGCGCGTGGTGCTAACCATGTTTTGGCCTCCGTTGTTCAAGTGGGGAATGATGCCCTAAGCCAACACTTGAGACACATCCAGTTAAGCGGAAGGATAGAGCTTGCTCCCCTTGTTGTCCAGCAACGCATTCAACCTGGAGAACAGAGAGGCTTGAATGATGGGAAGGACTCGTAATGGGATTTAGGCTCCCCGGAAAACAAGCCCCGGAAAGTGACCCTTCGCTAACCAGCCTGTTGGGAGCGCTCTATCCGGGCCCACGTATCCCGGAGCGAAACGGCTCGGTTGAACACCAAGGCGTCTGGCCTTGAATCTACCGAGTCGATGCAGAAGTAGCCCAGCCTCTCGAACTGATAGGTTGCTCCAGGGGCAGCACTGGCGAAGCTTGGCTCCACGAAACAGCCCGTCAGAGTCTGTATCGATTGAGGGTTGAGGGCGTCACGGAAATCGCCCCCCAACTCATCGGGTTTCTCTACGGAAAACAGGTGCTCGTAGAGCCGCACCGTGGCGTGTACGGCGTGCTGTGCTGATACCCAGTGAATGGTGCCCCGGACCCGTCTGCCATCGGGAGCGTGGCCTCCACGGGTTTCAGGGTCGTAGGTGCAGTGTAGCTCGGTTACCTCACCTGTCTCCGGGTCCTTTACCACGCTATTGCACGTGATGAAGTACCCGTATCGCAACCTCACCTCGTTGCCTGGAGCCAGCCGGTAGAAGTTACGAGGCGGCTCCTCACGAAAGTCATCCTGCTCCACGTACAGGATTCTGGAGAAAGGTACAGCACGAGTACCCATGCTTTCATCTTCCGGATTGTTCACTGCCTCCAGTTCCTCAGTCTGCCCTTCAGGGTAGTTGTCTATGACAACTCTAAGCGGACGCAGCACGGCCATAGCCCGTGGAGCGCGCTCGTTCAGGTCCTCCCGCAGGCAGTGCTCCAGATGGGCGATATCCACTGTAGTGGCGCGCTTCGCAACACCAATGCGCTCGCAGAAACTGCGGATGGCTTCCGGCGTATAGCCCCGGCGTCGCAACCCCGAGATCGTGGGCATGCGTGGGTCGTCCCATCCGCCCACGTCGCCACTTTCGACCAAAGAGAGGAGTCGACGCTTGCTGAGGACGGTGTTGCTCAGGTTCAAGCGGGCAAACTCGATTTGTTGAGGGTGGTAGATACCAATCTCTTCTAAAAACCAGTCGTATAAGGGGCGGTGGTCTTCGTATTCCATAGTGCAAATGGAGTGGGTGACTCCTTCGATGGAGTCCGATTGCCCATGGGCGAAGTCGTACATTGGGTATATGCACCAATTATCCCCGGTTCGATGGTGGGCGGTCTTCAGGATGCGATAGAGAACAGGATCGCGCATATTGATATTGCCCGAGGACATGTCGATCTTGGCCCGTAGCACTCTGGACCCTTCCTGAAACTCCCCGGCCCGCATCCCTTCGAACAGTCGCAGGTTTTCCTCCACGGAGCGATTGCGGTACGGGCTCTCTTTTCCTGGGCCTGTCAGTGTTCCCCGGTATTCACGCACCTGCTCAGGCGTGAGATCGTCTACATAGGCCTTGCTAGACTTGACTAGACAGAGGGCGAATTCATAAAGCTGGTCGAAATAGTCGGATGCATAGAAGAGGCACTCGCCCCAGTCCCAGCCCAGCCAGCGCACATCGCGGATGATGGACTCAACATATTCCACTGATTCTTTGTCAGGATTAGTGTCGTCGAAGCGGAGATGACACCTTCCACCGAACTCTGCCGCCAAGCCGAAGTTCAACTGGGCCGATTTTGCGTGACCAATGTGCAGGTACCCGTTGGGTTCCGGCGGGAAGCGAGTGACCACCTTTCCTTCGTTCTTATTGTTCGCCAAGTCCTCTCTTACGATGCTCCTGACGAAGTCCTGGGTCGCCTCTTGGCTATTGGAAACCATTCGTTAGCCTTCCGTCTTCAACTTAGGTATGGGCGTGACCTGCTAGAACTCCGCCCTGCGCGGGGTCCTAGGAAAAGCGACCACATCCCGGATGTTCTGCATGCCGGTAACGAACTGCACGGTACGCTCGAACCCCAGCCCAAAGCCTGAATGGGGAACGGTTCCGAACCGGCGAAGTTCTAGGTACCACCAATAATTTTCTTCCGACAGGCCTGCCTGCTTCATACGCTCTAGCAGCAGATCATGCCTCTCCTCGCGCTGGCTGCCGCCAATGATCTCCCCGATTCGAGGCACGAGAACATCCATTGCCCTGACCGTCCGGTCATCATCGTTCAGACGCATGTAGAAGGCCTTTATTTCCTTGGGGTAATCAGTGACGATTACAGGCCTCCCAATTTTCTTCTCAGTTAAGTATCGCTCGTGTTCTGACTGGAGGTCGCTACCCCACTCCACGGGGAATTCGAAGCTCTCTCCCGAAGCCTTGAGCAGGTCTACGGCTTCTGTGTAAGTGATGCGCTCGAACTTGGAGTCGACGATACCTTGGAGGGTCTCGATGGCAGTGGGTTCAAACCACTTGTTGAAGAATTCCATGTCCTCCGGACACTGCTCGAGCACATAGGAAAAGAGATACTTGAGAAAGTCCTCTGCGAGGCTGGCCAAATCATCCAAGTCACAAAAGGCAACTTCCGGCTCCACCATCCAGAACTCTGCGAGGTGCCGCGAGGTGTTGGAGTTCTCGGCCCGAAAGGTTGGTCCGAAGGTGTACACGTCTGACAGGGCGAGCGCGAAAATCTCCGCCTCCAACTGGCCGCTGACAGTCAGGAACGCAGGTTTTCCAAAAAAGTCGGCGTCGCTATCCACTGCCCCGTCCCTCATTGGGACGTCATCCAAGTCCAACGTCGTAACCCGAAACATCGCCCCAGCCCCCTCGGCATCGCTGGCAGTGATGATGGGTGCATGCAGGTAAATATAACCCCGCTGCTGGAAAAAGGAATGTACTGCGAAAGCCAGCGAGCTACGTACCCGTGCCATCGCGCCGAAGGTATTGGTCCGCGGCCTGAGGTGAGCGATATCCCGTAGGAATTCCAATGTGTGACGCTTCTTCTGAAGCGGATATTCCTCGGCATCGGCTTGGCCCATCATCTCCAAGCCATGGGCAGTGACTTCATAGCGCTGGTTCTTCCCCTGCGACTCCACCAAAGTGCCTTGGACGCTGACGCTGCAACCAGTGTTGAGCGAGTCCATCAGCGCGTGGTCCGGGTGGTCTTGGTCTACGACCACCTGAATATCGGCCAAGGTAGACCCGTCATTCACTTGTAAAAAGGAAACCGTTTTGGAGGACCGTTTCGTTTTCACCCAACCATGGATGAGCACCTCGCCTCCCGCGGACTCCCGGGAAAGAAGTTCGTGGATCTTCGACCGTTGAATCATGTTACGCACCTCCATGGGCGCACATCAAAAGCAATGACATTATTCCGCTTTGAAACTGATCTCCGTGTGGGCCCCGTCACAGAGAGGCTTATTCTTGGATGCCCCACAGCGACAAAGGGCAACCCGGTTTCGGGCTTCCAAGGTTTGGCCGTCGACCCGCTCAATGGGCAAGCTGCCAGTGACCCATAGAGGACCATCCGGCGTAACGGAGATACCTTGAGGCAGGTCGGGCTCCACGTCGGGCCCGTCTTGGGCGATGCTGTAGGTGAGGGCTCCTGACGGGCACCGCTCCACCATGGCGATTACTTGAGCGCGAACGCCTGTGTCTTCCGTCTGGCGGGTCATCCTCCAGACATTGGTGGCGCGGGTGCCACAGAAACCGGCATGGGTGCACAACGACCGGTCGTCCTTCACCACAATGCCTGTGCCCGGATAGCTCTTGGCTCGTTCTGCAAAACTGCTGGTGTCGGCTGTCTCAGTGCCGTCGAATCCTCCGCTCTCGTGAGCATCGTCGCAGAAGGGCTTATTGGAGGACTTTCCGCAACGGCAGAGGGCATAGTTTCTTTGGAGGTTGTATGTTCTCGTCTTCTGCCAAGTGAGAGGTTCGCCGCGCTCCGACATTACGGGGGATTTGCGGGAGAGACTCACTCCTCCTACCACCCGGTAGGGCCCGTGATGCTCCACAATAATCTTGGGAGAGTTCTCAGCCATAACTACCTCCCATAGTCTGAGGACATTGACTATCTTACAAGATTCCTAATGCTTCAACGCAAGTGGGGCTTGGAGAGCATCAGGGCATGATCATATCAGGGGCGCACTGAAGCCACTGAGGAAAGCTAGTCATTAAAAAAGCTAGTCATTAAATTAGTGGCGTCGCCAGTAGGACGAACATAGTGGGCCGGCGGGAGTGAGAGGTCTCAGAACTAGCCCGTTTTCAAAGCTAAATCCCGCGATTTCGGGGAGAAATCCGGTGGATATGTCTAATGGTGTGTCTAAATCGGAGTCCGGCACGGTCGCTTCCTCATTCTGGGCCTGTCTATGTTCATCCGTAAGCGGAGGTTAAATGTCCCTACTGCTTGGTTATGATGCGGGCTCTTGGGACAGTCCTCATATCCGGCACTCATCGGCCTCCAGGGCCGGCTCCCCAGGAATCAGACCATATGCCCAACTGTCAAGAGCAGGGCATGCGCTGCGGACCTCGGACATCCGACCCACGGGTCGGCCGACTTCGTTGTGTGCCTGAGGGCTCCATGGCTTTCACGGTATTAGTCTAGGTCGCCTTTGAGTTCGAGTCCAGTCAGGTGGGGCCTGAAGGACCGCTCATCTGTAAGCGCCTCTATTGGACCCCACTGGATGCCGGTGGAAGACCCTGTACCTTGACTGCCACATCCCCTTGCAGGCGTCCAAGACTTCACGATTAGGTACGTGAGCCTGCGTGAAGGCCGTCGCAGCCCGATGATGGCTCCACCTGGAGAGCGTAGATTCAGCTAGAGGCATCTCTTTCGCCAGTCAAGGAGGTTCCTTCCGTTCTCTCAGCGTCCCAGACCCTTCGTGCCTCCAGTTGCGGATCATTGTCAGGCGCCGCCTAGCAGTCAACATCTGCCACCACGTCGTCCAACAGACCGCTCCGAACGGCCCACGCAACAACCTCCTGCTTGCTGTCGAACCCCAGCTTGTCCTGTATGCCGTAGATGGTGTTGCGCACCGTCGTAGGGCGGTTGCCCCGGGACTCGGCAATGGCGGTATACGACATGCCCTTGGCGAATTGTACGAGTACCTCCTTCTCCCTCTGCGTGAGCTTGTTTGGCTTTTGGCGGAATATCCGGTTTCGGAGCGTTGCGCAAACGGGCGAACACTCGTCTCATGGCATCCCGTGGCATCCGGTACTCGCCCCTGGCCACGTCCCTGACCGCAGTCAACAGCTGCTCCGTCGGAGTGAATTTCTGGACGTAGCCGGCGGCACCCGCAGCCACAGCCTCCAAGACTGCATTTTTCTCTGTTGAGGCAGTTAGCATGAGTACGTGGGTGTTCGGAAGCGCGTCGATGATTTCCCGACACGCCTCGATTCCGTCTTGGCCCGGCATCAGCACATCCATGATGATCATGTCCGGTACAATGGATTTGGCTATCCGTTGCGCCTCATGCCCGTCGCCTGCATGTCCGACGACCTCGAATTCGCGGGAGTGTTCCAGCAGTTGCTGGAGCCCGTCTCGCACGAAGGGATGGTCATCTACCAGCAGAACCTTTACTGGTGTAGAAGACAAATCAACTTCCTCCCATAGGTCTGTGGGGCATTACGCAGGACACCGTAGTTCCACCCTCGTTCACGTCTGATTCCACAATGAGCATGCCTCCCACACGCTCTGCGTCCCTTCGCATGTTCTTGAAGCCCTGCCCTCGTGTAATGTAATCACTGGGGAGCCCGTCCCCATCGTCCGATACGGACATGCGTAGAACCATGTCTTTGCACTCCAGGCAGACGCGGACATGATTCGCATTGGAGTGGCGGAGCGCGTTGGTTAGAGCATTATGCGCGATTGAGAATAGCGCACCCCGCGTTGAGATTGGCAGGGGCGGTTCGTCACCTGACTGTACGAACTCGGCGGGAACGGAGGAGATTGTTGAGAAGGTCGATACGAGCGATTCCAGTACACTGCCAAGTTCCATGCCATCGAAGATCTCTCCGATTTCTATCGGGTGCCTGAGCTCCCACATGGCCGACTTGGAAAGGGAGGAGGTTTCTTCCAGAGCGGACATCATGTCTTTGTTCGACTTGTCTGCAAGTTCTCTCACCCTGTCTATTCCCACCCCGATCATGTAGGCGGACTGGGCCGTGGTATTGTGGATGGTTTGTGATAGCTCTGTTCGTTCACGCAGCAGCGACTGTTCGCTCTTCACAACCTGGCTCCATCTCCTTCTCTCGAACCTCGAGATCAGACTCGCCAGCGCAACGACTACATACATCACGAAAATCCTGACCATCAGCGCCTTCTCGTCTCTCGCATCGAAGTCCAGCCCATCCCCAGCCATGAGGCTCAGGACGAGGTAGATGACGGCCACCATCGTCACCAAGGCCATGTTAACCCTGAAGGAGGCGATCACTAGCGCAAAGATGGCCAGCGGGGGGTAGTAGAGCAGGTGAAAGAAGTAGTGGCTGAAGCCGCCGCTTATTGCGACCGCAGCCGAAAGTAGGATGATGTCCATCGCGCTGAAAGCGAAGACCCAGCGCTATGTCATCGTCCTCTTCGACGAGACACTGTAGTGGACGTATCCATTGACCACCATCAATAGCACCAGGATCACCAAGTACGCCACAAACTGGGGGGCCCAGTACCCGTAGGAGGGACGATACAACAGGAGTACGACCACTAGGACACCCAAGGCCCAGTGTAGCCAGACCTGTATGCTCGCAACGTATCTCAGACCTTCCGGGTCGATTTGGCTGAGGGGCCAGTCGTTCAACCGAAAGGCATTGTCCGCCTTCGCCAGCAGTTTAACGCCCCGCCTTTGGCGGGTTACGTTAGACATCCCATCCCTCGCATATCCGAGTGCTCATAGCTCTTGACAGTTGCAAGTGTTTCCAAGCGCATCCAACATGTGTCTAACCCTTGGGCGCGATTTGCCGCTGACACGAGGCGTCTCCCCATATTATAGGGGCCACCGGGCTCACTATTTGAGGGAGTGGAATGCTCCAAGTATCCAAGCCGACCAGGTAGAAATGTCCATACGGCAGTTGTTCATCCCCCTGTAAATTAGTCCAAGAGTCTGGAAGGCATCAAGGTTCTATGTACCCCGCCATTTATAGGCATATGCCTACGGAGGCCTTTGGCTGACCTGTTAGAAGTCTGGTGCGAACAACCATGCCAGGGATGGGCGTAGAAACCTTACCGGGAAAGTATGGGCACGCATAACATATTGCATGTTGAAATGAAGTATGTGCCACGAATCAGGCAACCGGGAGTTTGGAGAACCGGTCGAAGACACATGACCATCAGAGGGGTCAGAGGGGGCGAAATGTCCAAACTCACAGCAATTGCCGTGATGAGCGCGGTAGTCTTTGCAATTCTGCTGGCCGGATGTTCCGATGAGCCGAGTCTCACGCCGCCGGCTAGGACCGCCCCTGATGCTACTGTCACGACGCAGCCAGGTGCCACACCGGATCCAACACCTACCCCCACGACGGCCCCTACAAGCACTCCCACACCGGAACTGACGCCCACACCACAGCCAACGCCTTCTCCAGCCGCTACTCCCGCACCTGAAACCGCAACGGATCTTCCCGACCAGGGTAAACGCGGGTATTCCAGCAACCACGGCGTTTGGGTCCCTACGTTGAGCCGGACCCTATCGACGGGACTGGAAGTAAGCTGCTGGCGATCTACATGGTGGGCAGCGACCTGGAAGAGGACAACTTCGCCGGTTCTACCGACCTTGCCGAGTTGCTAGAAGGTTTCGCCGCTCTGCCGGACCCTCAATCTGTCGAGGTGATCGTCGCCTTCGGCGGCGCCCGCACGGACGGCTGGCAAGGGATGAAGCTTGCCAACACAGAACAACTCTGGGCCGACGCCCAGGACCGGCAGTTCGGCAACGAAACAGGCTCCGACGCCTACCTCTATCGGGCCGACGGCGCACACATGGGAGATGAAAGCTCCCTGAAGCTGTTCCTCGACTACCTGAGGGACGGCTACCTGAACTTCGACCAGAGGTTCCTAACCCTTTGGGATCACGGAGGTTCGTATTTGGGGGTTGGCAACGACACCAATTTCAACGGGGACTCGTTGTCCCTGGACGAGATAGGGAGTGCTTTCCAGGACAGCGCGCCTGGGAGGTTCGACCTCATCGGCTTCGACGCCTGCCTCATGGCGTCGGTGGAAGTGGCAAAATTCGTCGCGCCTCATGCGTACTATATGATCGCGTCCGAGGCGGTGGAACCGGGACACGGCTGGTTCTGGACCTCCGTGATTGAATCGTTCGCCGAGGAGAACAGCATCGTCGAGGTGGGCAAGCGAATGGTCGATGACTTCGTTCAGAATCCACTCCACGCCGACTCAGGTATGCCTAAAACCCTCTCGCTGCTGGACCTGGGCATGTATAACGAACTGGAGGCCGCCCTCGACCCCGTGGTTTCGGCCCTCGGCGAAGAGCTGCTCGACGACCTGGAGTATGCGGATGGGCTGATCTATGGCGCCTACGGGGCCGAGTCTTATAACGTATCGGAAAGGGCGGACTCCCGAACATCCGTAGACCTGATGCACTTTGCCCAGTTGATGGCGGAACAGCTTTCGGACACTGAACTGGGCGCGAGTCTGGATGATCTGATGGATGCGGTTGACCGCTTCGTCGTTTATTCAGACCACGACGGCACCAAGCCCAATTCCTTCGGAATCGCCATCGATGCCCCGGAAAACGCGGACGCAGAATACGCTGCCTATAAGGCCAACGATACCTGGCTGGACTTTCAGAGAGCCTACGAAGACCTCCGTCTGGCAGACACCGAACCACCGGTCGTCCAAAGAGAGTCCTCCGACACCGATGGAACATTCGCTACCGTCTATGACCACAACCTGGCAAGGGTTACCACGCTGTACGGCTTCATTCAGCCGTTTGAGTATGAAGACGGCGCCGTTGAAGACTTCTTCATGGTCGTGGCCGAGGAGCGTGCCTATCCCGTCGAGGTCGATGACCTGTATCTGGCCTCCACCTGGGTTCAGTTCTGGTTCACGGTGGAATATGACCCGGAGGAGCCCACCGCCTGGATACCTGCCTTCTTCTCCGAGCGCTTCGAGTCAGAGGGGCAGGTATTCATGTCCTTTACGGCTGAGATTGACTACTACCAGGCCAGCAAAGACTACAGCGGCTCCGAGTATCCGTATGACTTCGCGACAATGACGATCGTCGTTCATGACGAGACTATGGAGATCGTGGACCACTATATCGAAACCTACAACTTCCTGTTCTCCGGCCCCGACGATGAAGAGGGCACGGTCCAGTTCGACAAGGCGACTTACCAGATCGCGCCGGGAGACAGGGTAGAGTTTCTGAATTTCGGCTTCAGCCTGGAGGACGAGGCCAATGACGGCTGGTTCTATACGGCCGAGGGTGTGTTGACTTTCGTACAGGAACCGGTCTTTTTGTGGGAGTTTCTCGAGTTCGAAGACGAGTCCGGCGAGCTCATCGACTACTACTATGCCATCTGGGCCGAGGACGCCAGCGGCAACGCTGCCATAGGTGAATTGGTACGGTCAGAGCGGGTGGTGGACACCCATCTCGGCAACATGCAGGTTTTCGAGGATCCGGCCGGTTTCTTCGAGATCCAGAGATCCTACTTCTGGATAGAAGAGGCATCGGACCCGTCAGTGTTCGAATTCTTCAAGGCCTCAGACCCCGAGGGCAACGGCTCTGTCATCATCTACGTCGAAGAGGGTGTTCTCCTTTCGCTAACGGAGTATGGGGACGCACTTGAGTCTGGATACCTGACGGCAGGTGCAACAGACCTAACGAGAGAAACCGTGCAGACGGCACAGGGTCTTCCCGCCCTCCTGTTCGAGTGGTTAATCGAGGATGTGGCCTTCACATCGCTGAGCTATCTGTCGGACGATGGAGTAGCCATCGACATCTCCTACACGTTCCCAGCCGATCAATTCGACGAAGGAAAGGAGTTGGCCCACTACTCCTTCGGTACCTTCCTGGTCGATTGACCTCACGAACAAGTGATGTGGGGACTCGTTCCAAGCTACAAAACTGGTGGCTTTGACCATAGCTTCCCACAATTGTCACCACAATATTGGTCGGCTCAAGTCCACTCGGCCCCGAGCCAAAGTTCAAAGATGGTTCTGTCTACCGTATACGTTTGTGGGCAGTCGCAGTTGTGGACTGGACGACAGTTTCAGAACACCAGCGGTGACAGAGGATTTAGCCTGTGGTCCTTGTCCGGCGAGTCGTTAGGCTCTCCAGTTCTATGCTCTGGCTTTCTAGTCAGCGACGATACTGACACCCAACTCGTAGTCACCCGTTCCCCCCGTCGCGCTCCGTAGTGCGACGTAGTAATTGCCGGACTGCGGGGCCACCCAGTACCGGAAGTAATGCTGTGCATCAGTGATGTGGGTGGCGACCCAGGGGTTGGAGTGCCCGCGCCTCGTTTTCGGAGACATCGTCAACAATCCATGACAGATCCAGCACCGAGCGCCGCGCCCGCCTGGAGTCACTCAAGTCGACCGCTACGAAATCATCCCCGACTCCGGCGGCGCAGGCCAATACCGCGGAGGCTGCGGCGTCCGGCGCGTCTGGCGCATCCTCGGCCACACCGCCACCGCCACCATCTGCTGCGAGCGCACCAAGTCGCCACCCTTCGGCCTCCACGGCGGCCTCCCCGGCGCTCCCACCTCCGTCCACGTCTCCGACCCCCAAGGCAACCGCGACACCCGCAACAGCAAGGGTCCCGCCTTCCCCGTCCCCGACGGCTACTCCATCACCTACGATGTAGCCGGCGCCGGTGGCTACGGCAATCCCGCCAACCGCGACCCCCAGAGCATCCGCGACGACCTGATCAACGGCTACATCACCCCCCCAAGCCGCCAAGGACTACGGCATAGACCCTTCTAGGGCGTGGTATGAATACGGTGAAGACAAGGCCACGGCTTAGAGTGCGTCGCTCTGTTGGACAACTAATGAACTAGCCGATTATGTGCCCAATGAGCCTCTGAAACCTACTGCCTCATCGTCGCGTGTCCCCAAATAAAGCACTTCCCCTCTGACTTCTAACCGCTTTCGCTCGCCTTGGATTGGAATGAAGTCAGCCACGATTTGCTCCGGTATTGGGATGAAAGTGCGACCTTTTGTGAGTATTGTAGATGTCATACCCTGATGCCCACCGGCAGATGTACCAACGAGTTCAGGGCAAAGAATATCATAGTATAAACCGTAGCGCCTTGAATGATGGTGGAAAATGAATATCACCTTCCTTCCCCCCCAAACTACTTCGGTAGAATGTGGTTGAAGGAAGAATTCGCCTCTTTCACTTTGAACCCTGTCACTCAAAGACAAGAAACACGAATAGCCGTTCAGTGGATCATCGCTCGTCAAGATAAGTGCATTAGTTTCCACTTCCCTGCGATCTATGCTGGGTCTTGGCTCAAGAGAGTTCGGGTCCTCTTGTGAATCGTCGGACACCTCTCGTACGACTGAAGATAGGGGTGCAGTTCCCGCGCTACTTACCTCTATGATAGAGCGTTCGATCTCTGCTAATCTCCTTGTCGCCTCAACGAGATTTAGACGGCCCGCGTGAAGTTCTTTAAAGATTTCTTCGAGATTGGCCTTGTCTTGAAGCTCGTATTCGAACAACTCGCGGCTAGATCGAAGATGCCTTAGAAACGCCTCAGCTCCTACCTTTGTACTACTAGGCACAAGTTTAGATACTCTCGGAAAAATCTCGTTTCGCACAAAATCTTTTGTAAAAGGGATGAAGGCATCGTAATCGTTCTCATAGAGGACGAGTAAAGGACCGACACTAGTCGAGGTAGGATTTAACACGATGGTGACCGGGCCCTTTGTATCGGTCACGAGCAACGGCAGCTCATTAGTAATTGATCCATAACGGATGTCGGCAGGCAGAAAATAGTCTTCTTCCAGTATTCGAGAAACGCGTATCCCCAGAGCAGTTTGCGATAACGTCTGATTTATTGGCGGTATTTCGCTGGTCACGGTTGGTGAATCGTCAACTTCATGGACGTGATGGGCAGACAAATATCCAAGCTCGCAATCCCGTCGAGGTGATCTTCTCGAAAGAACAATCAATGGATGCTCTTCACTGGCATAAGTGGATATGATGGTCTCATCTCGACCACCATAGTACCTGAGACCTGGCCGCTCGATCAGCCGTTCGAGCACTTCAGGCTGTCCGGATGGACGAGGAGTGACTTCCAATTGGCCGCAAAGATTGTATTGTTGGCTCCTGCGTATCCACTGAAGGAAATCATCGTTCATGAAGGATTCATGGTGATCGGCTGCAATGAGGGAGACAATCCGGTCTAGAGACGAAACAATCTTTTGCAATTGTTGGCTTGACCCAACATCTAGTGCCTCACGTCCCGCAGTAGGTTTTAAGAATGCAAGATCGGCCACTCCTCCCCACTGATAAGGGGTTCCCATACCGACGGTCGCGAGTCCGAATCCGGAGCGTAAGGTGCGAATGGAATTTCGACCTTGTACAAGCACGATCGCTCCAGGTCGTCCCGGGTGGTTGTCTGATATCACGTTTTCTACAATCACTCGTAACTCACCTGAAGCCATTCCGTGGACCTCTAAGTTGCCCGTGATGCCTCCGTCGATCGATATGTTGTCCTTGGTTGCGATCCAACTGTATCGTTCAGACGGAAGCGCGGCTCTATGATTTGACCCACTCAGAATGTCGTCGTTATTGAATAGTACAGGGACGTCTACGAACTCAACGAATTGCCGAAGATACTGGCGTGCCTCCAGCACCGAAACGGTGCTTGTTGATGCCAATTGTGCTCGCACCGTGGTTCCAGGGTTGCCAGTCGATGGTAATGACACAACTGAGATCGTCTCCATTTCAGTCGACAAATCTGATTTGTGCACCGATGATAGCGTGCGTTCTCCCGTGGCAACTGACTCACTGTCGACTGAAAGGACGTCCGCAACTCCGAAATTAGCCATGGCCCCGATCCCAAATGTCCCAACTACGCCAGCTGCACGTGCCTCAGGAGTGTTCTTTCCGCTCTTTCCTGCATACCAAAAATTCGATTCTATCTCCTCGGCGGTCATGCCGATACCATTATCTCTTACAACGATTGCCTCCGAATCTACGGTAACCTCTATACGAGGTGTGAAGTTCTCATCAGAGATGGCTCTCATACGTATGGCGTCAAATGCATTTTGAGTGTTCTCTCGAAGTAATGCTAGAGGCGATTGATAGATCTGGTCAGCAAAAAGTTCAAGCACCCGAGTAAATTCGATTTTGAAGGCTATCTTCTTTTCTGTTGAAGTCAAGAGCTTATCCTTCCACTCTCAATCATAACGTGGAGGTCGTTGCATTGCGCTAGATCGACCAGCTCTCTCGAACCCTCCAACATCTGATCTGCTTCATCGAAGCGATGTAGACCTATCAACAGAGAAATTGCGCCAACAAGCTCATCCGCATTCCTGGGCAGACTGGTCAGTGCCAGTACTTCGTCATGTCTTTCGAGTTTACGCAACGCCTCTAGCGTAAGTTGGCGAACATTTGGGTCATCAGGGGACTCAGCGTTAGCAAGCAATGCCAAGACTTGTTCATAGTCTCGGTTGCCCATTGCGTCTGCGGCCTGATCCCTCAAGCGCACGTTCATTGCTCGCTTACTTCGTGTCCGCGAATGGGGAAGGCTAAGGGTGACCGAACTATTCCCTCCAAAGTCATCCCGATGTGATGCGCCGAATACTCCTGCCGGGGACATACCTCGTACATGGACTTCGATTCGACCACACGTCGGATCCACCACGACCAGATTATATTGTCGACGCTCACCCATCGGGAGTTCTGTATCTCCGACTGCGAGGGAACCCGCTCCTACTACGGCCATGGACTCATCTCCGGACAAGCGCAGCTCGAATGGTTTTGCCTCAGGATAGTGCTGATGACCATGGAGGCCAATGGTGAACCCAAAATCGATGAGCCTGTGCACGACCCGCTTGTCCATGTAGTCGTGAGCCCCTGGACCACCTTCGATACTATGATGCCAGACCGCAACTGCAATCGGGGTCGCCGACTTATCAAGTATTTCACGAGACGAGGCAAGGGAAGCCGAGTCGATTCCTCCGACTCGACAGAAGCAGTCATTGCCAAGCCATGATGGAAAACCAACGATCAAGAGGCCCAGATGTGGGTAGTCGAAGGAAACAAGGTCGCCCCTACTTGTGTGTGCTAGTGGATTTGGGTTGAGTCCAGCATAGAATTCTGCCCTAAATGTTTGGAAATGGTCTAAACGAGAAGCATAGAGGCCATCGTCCACGATCTCGTAGGCACGCTGTTCCTCCCAACTCCAACGGACCTTAGAGTGGGACTGGTAAGCTTCTGTTTCTATAGCTGGTGGGCAGGCAGAGAGTGGCTGCATTGAGGCCCGCGCGCGGCTCCAGTTTACATCATGGTTGCCCGGAACAAGGAGGACACGGGACAGATCACCTCCCACAATGTTGTTCGCGAGCTTCCTAAGGAAATCGGCAGCTTCCTCATACTGTCGCTGAATCTCAGCGTCTCCATCTTCTCCGGGTGTTGTTGTACCTTGAATCATGTCTCCGCTGACCACTATCAAGTCGGGCCAAGGAATGTGTTCCTCAGGCCATCGCTTTGCATCGCTGGCTAAAGCTGAAAACAGGTCGTCGTTGTCCAGGCGTGGCGCGGATGTACGATGTAAGTCTGAAATATGCAGAATTGTCGGCACAGTTATGATGATGCAGCGTGCTGCCGGAATTACTTGTTTGGGCCAATTCTAATTGTTTGGGCCAATTCTAACACAATCGAGTTCCCCTCTCCCACACTCATCACCTACGCCCCCTCGCTCTCCGCCAGATCCCCAAAATATTCCCCCAACAGCCACAATCGCAATACCCCTTTGTTACGCCCAGTCCCCACTCCCACCTCCAACCCCCCAACACCCCCATGACATTCCCCCCCTTCCCCAACCCCCACCCCACCTGCTACCATCAACCCAAACGAACACACATTCTAGCAGGCGAACACCTATGACCACCCAAACCCAATCCGAAATCCGTCACCACCGCCCCCTCTCCCCAACTCCCGCCATCCGGCACCCATTCGACACATGTGTCAGCTACGGCCCAGCTACGACCATTCGACAAATTCGACACCTCTCAGATACAAATCGCGTTTTTTCAGCTACGAGAGTGTCGAATCCCCCTATCTGCCTGTCGACACCAACCCGCCCAACATCCCCTCCCCCAACCACGACGAAATCCGCCAACCCCGTCCTGGCCCGCAAACTGCCCCCATGCTACACATGTGTCAGCTACGGCCCAGCTACGACCATGCTACTAATGCTACGCCTCTCAGATACAAATCCCTGTTCCCCAGATACGAAAAGTGTAGCACGCCCCTATCTGAGCGTCGCACCCGTCCGCCCCAAAATCCTCGCCCCACACCACGACGAAATCAGGTACCGCCGCAGTGTCAGCAGGGGCTTGGCAACCCATCCTATGACCGGAATGGAGGCCGATTAGACAGCCAGCTTGAACTTTATCAGAAGAGTTCTTGATTTTGTCCAGTCAGGTGGACTGAACTCGAAGTGGTTAACTGGCCCACGCAGGGTTCAATTCCATGGAGGAATTCAAGAACGACTTCCTTTTGCATCACCATGGACCAGCGCAATGCTAACGGCGGTCAGTTCACTGGGCTGATACAGGTAGAAGACCCATGGGGATGCTTTCGCCGACTACCAACTGGCCTGATGGACCATCTTGGTATCCAGGAATTCCTGTACCGTGTCCAGCCCGACTTCATGTACACCGCATCGCGGGACTTAGGGCGGGCGTGCCAGAATCCCATGCTGGTTATGCCTGGCGACTCACCGGCAGGCCCATACCAAGCCCCCATTGATCTCGGAGCGTTGGCTCCCAAGGCTGAGGTCACGGCTATCCTTGGAAGGAATCAACGGACGTCAAGGCGAGGACGATAAATCAGGTGCGGGAGTTCCTCTCAGCGCATCAACCGCCTTCGGCTAGACGTTAACACGCCCTACCGGCGGTATTCGTCCCCGCAATCGCCTATCAGCTGATGGAGATCGCGCGATTGACCGAGCACCCGTTCAATCCCATCAAGGTCTTCAGCGTCCAGTTGGACGCTGAAGACCTGTGTGTTCTCGTCTATATGCTCAGCCAGCCCCAACCTGGTGCCAATGATGACGCCTGCCACGGCTGGCCGGTCGAGAATGTATCGCACTGCGACGTTGGCTATGGTCGTGCTGTGTTTGTCCGCGATGGCCCTGAGGGTAACGAGCAACTGCTGAAATAGCTCCCAGCCGCCCCACGCATCGATCATTTGCTTGTACTTGCGAAGACTGGCGGTGTTCAACATGGCTGAGGACGGTTCCGGGTGTCCCAGGAACCGGTCGGATAAGAGGCCTCCGCAGATGGTCCCATAGGTTAGCAGCGAGACCCCCGTAGACTGGCAGAATGGGGACATAGCTACTTCGGGCCGGCGGTCGATCAGAGAATACTGGACCTGGTTGGAGACGATTCGAATGCCGTGGTCCGTGATCTCCTGCAGGCGTTGCGTGTCGAAGTTGGTAAGCGCCAGCTCGCGAAGCTTGCCTTCATCCCGGAGAACGGAGAGGTGAGTGAGGGCATCGAGGTAGGAACTATCGCTGTAATCCCACCAGTGGAACTGCAGCAGGTCCAGCCTGTGCATGCTCATGCGGCGGCGGGAGATGTCGATGTTGCTTTCCACAACTTGCCGTGTCATTGGCCCTGGGCGTGGCACCCATTTGGTTAAGGCGCGCATAGGCCACAGGGCTTCCTCTCCTCGCTCTGAGGCCAGCCGACGCCGGAATTCACCGACGAAATCCTCGGCTGGGCCATAGTGGTCGGCCAAGTCCCAGGTGACGAACCCCGCGTCGATGTAATGAAACATGCTGGCAACGGCTGCATCTGAGTCTATGAGACCATGGGCGCCTGATACTTGCCACATACCATTGAGGATGCGGCAAATAGGTAGCCCAGCGGCTAGCTTGAACCAACTATTTTCAGGAAGCGTCATCATCACCTCAGCAGAATTATAGACCGATGTTCCACCCTTTCCCTCGGCTATCGAACCCACAATCAAGATCGATGCTCACTGACCGGTTCGCCCGTCCATAGGCACCTCTTCCTAGAGGTGTCTCGAGTCAAGTCTTGAAGAAGGAGTCCGCTAGTTGCAATTCAACCGTTGCCTAGACTGACAGCGTGTCTATAGATCGAGTGACAGAGTCAGTGTGAAGGTTCTTGATTTTGTCCAGTGTGGTGGCCCTGGCGACCTTCAGTCTCCCGTACTTGGAATGCCGCCGATGGAAAGGCCTGCTGTGTTACGCGTATCTGTCGGGAAGCCTCGGCCACTATGCAGCGCTGCGCTATCGCCACCTCGGTCTGCCGCAAACCTGTTTATCACCTGCTGTGGACTGAGATCGCGCGCTGTCCTCTGTGCCCCTTTGGCTGAGCAAGGGCATTGATATTCCCGCTGCACCGGAATTGGGGGACCTCAACATTGTGTCTCCAGCATACGAGACAACGTATCCTAGTGACCGTACAGAGGTTCCGGCAAGTCACCAGAAGGGGGAGCCGGCAACTCCGATTCGCACGCGGGGGGCCAACAGATGGCAGCTGTCTGGTTCCGTGGCATCGGCACACACGGCGATGCCGTCAGGGCTGTCGTCGCGGCTGACCATCTCGCCGTGGTCGATGATGGGCGAAACGCGGCACTACTCGCTAATGGCTTCGATCAGACGGGTGTCATTATCGCCACGTCGGTGACGGGCCTGACGTCGCTCGACTTGAGGGGAGTGCGGTGGGCTGCATGGGACCTCGCGGATGACCCGGACTTCGCGGCCGCGGCACGGGCTGCGGGGGCGATGGCTGTTCTCCCGTCGTCAACAACGCCCGATGAGCTCGAATCGGCTGTTCAGTCCCTTGTCCCAACATCGGCCGAGAACAGGACTGTCAGGGAGCGGCATCACCGGGTACGATCGGTGATCCCCGTGCCGAACGACACGACAGTCGAGATCGTCCAAGGGGTCATCGCCCGGGTGGCGATCCATCCGGAAGGCGACGAAGTTCTTCTCGGGCTCCACGGCGTTGGAGAGTTGCTCTCGGGGCATCCCAACGATGGCTGTTACATCGAGCTCGTGGCGACAACTGATATCGCCATACGGTGTTGGCCATGGGAGGCATCCAGATGAGTTCGGGAGTGAGCGGCCGACTGCGTGAACAGCTTATTCGTTCGGAAGCGTGGGCCGCTGTCCGAGCCCGTCCCACCGTGGAACTACGTCTTCTTGGAATTCTCGGACAGCTTGCTGATCGGTTTGGCGAACCCTGTGAGGGCGGCCATCTCATCCCCTTCAGGCTCACCCAACCGATGCTGGCATCGGCGATCGGGCCACCCGATCGACCGTCTCAAGGACGATGGTCGTGCTGGAACGGCAGGGATATGTCAGCTACGCCGGAGTGGGCGCGGGGCGCCGTGTGATCGTGTCACAGGCCGCCCAGAGCATGGCCGGTCATGCGTAGGGCAACGGCGGTGGCAGGTGGGTGCCCATGCGGAGCCGCCAACCGCCGAGGAACGGGAAGGCCCGGGGTGCGTTCGAGTACATCCCTAGCACGACGGCACGTACGACGGAGAAACCAGCCGCCCGGATGTCGTCCGTGGTCACGTCCACCGCGATAACTTCGAAGTCCATATCAGCGAGGCGATCGATGAGGGAACCGGACGGAGTCCATGCGATGTTGCCAGAAGCGGGCCGGGATCGGGCTGTGACAAGCTGGGCATCGAGCAGAGGGCCCATATCCGGGTCGAGGTAGATCTGGACGTGACAGAGCTGGTCCCTGAGGTCGTGATAATCGCTCCGGTAAAGCGCCCGATAATCGCGGGCATTGCGCCACGGCTTTAGTGCGCCGCCCTGGTCCGCGTTGCGGTGGACTGGCGCATCCGGGTCCTGGAGGGCATTCGCAATCACATGAAGCTGGAACGCTTCCGCCGCAGCCTTCATCACAGCTGCCTCCCAGTTATCGCGGCATGCGATGCCCAATAAGCGCACCCCCGTGGCGTGGTCTGAGATGAGGGCACCGGCCACATCAAGACCAACATCGTTGGGGAAACCGAAGGGCTCGATCTCGAACCTGCCACTAGGCCCCGGCGCCATGTCTTTCAAGCAGCCCGGCACTTGGCGGAGTTCAATCGTTGCTCCGCCCTCTACCCAAGCACGCCAGACACTGTCGCGCTCTATTATCTCAAGCAAGGCATTCTCAAGGGCGGAATTAAAGTCGCTCCCGGCGGCGATACCCGCGTTGACGGGTGGGTTCGTGAGGGGCTCGCGCGCGCCGGGGTTGGCCCCGAGAGCGTAACCCGTAAATGTCACGGATACCGGGACGAGGATGGGCACTTCTCGTTGGATATCGGTCCCCCATACCCACAATACGGTGAGGTCGTTGTCGAACCGGACAAAGGGAAAGCCCGGGCTTTCGTACTGTTCAGTCGAGAAAAGCGCGAGACTTTCAGGATCGAGCCGTGGCAGCCTCTCCTGGGCTAGGTCATTGGCAGAGGCGCGAACGAAGGTTGCCGGGAGGAGACTGCCGCAGACATGCTCGATGGCTTCTCCGGTGACGGCACGGATGGCGGCGGCGTCATCCCACCAGGTACAGCCTCCACCCGCCGCGTCGGTTGTCCATCCCCAAGTTGTCGTATCTGCCAGCTCCGCTTTCCAGAATCGGAGGGCTGGCGGGATGGCTATCAGTTCACGAAACGTCAACGGAGTTTCTCCCACACACAATCTGCCCAGCCCTGGCGCTGAGCTATAGACCGGCGTTCCTCAACTCCTCCTCCAGTGCGGGCAGGCGACGATGGCGTTCTCGCAATTCGGCGACGTAGCCCGCCCACACCTGTTTCTGGGATAGCCGCACATACAGGTCCCGCACTTCCATCAGTTGCTCGCTCGCTCGCCGGTAGTTCCTCCGGCCCCGGGCCTCGATCAGGCTCTCCGCTTGCTGCCGGTAGATGTCGAGGGCGTCATGGGGCCGTGTCTCCGAGGCAGCCTGGGCCACCCGGAGTAGCCGGTCTGCCCCGTGGAGATAATCCGGCTTCTCCTGCTTCACCGATTCGAGGGCCAGGTCTATCTCGCCTTCTTCTAGGTAAACGTCGGTTAACAGGCCGTATTCCCCGGAGACGGACCACCCTGCCAGCAACTGCGGACGCAATTCCCACCAGTCGCCAACCTGCAGGGACAGTTCTCGCACCTCCCGGTACCCGTCGACATCAGGGTGCCACTCCAGCAGCCTTCGGGCTATGGCCAGGGCTTCAGCCAACTCCCCCCGTTCCATGTGGCGTTCCTTGAGCCACTCTCCCAAGCGATGATCCCTGCTGGTTTGAGTCCTCTCGGCCAACAAGGGTTCCACCCTCTGGCCCCAGCCGTGTTCTCGGAAGATGTCAGCCAAGGCAAGCAGGTCGTAGTCCCCGGCCACCCCGGCCTCGGCTATCGCTTCTTCCAGCCTCCCCGTCGTCAGCAGCCGGTCTACCAAGTCAATTAAGAGGCCTCTCTCGCGACAGATGCTCAGGAAGGAAGTATCGTCCAAATGGGTCATCTCCAAGTGCAGCAGGAAGCGGCCATACGCGTGGCGTTGATAGTCGTCGCCCGAGCCTTGGGGTTTGGCACCCCGCAACCAACCGGCAACGGTCCCTTTCTCTTCCTCGGTGGCGTGTTTCAGTATCAAGTCCGCCGCGGCCTCCCCTAACCCAATCCCTCCGTAGTCCACATCAAAACGATATACGTCGAAGAGGGTTTGCAGGGAACTCTTCCTAACCTCAGCTTGGTCGCCCCCGTCGGCCAAACAACTTCCCAGACCTTCTACACACCGGTCCACCACTTCGACCAGGAGATCGTCTTCGTCCAGGATCATATCCCACTGTTGCAGAATCTCCTGGGCCACCGCTTGGTACACTATGCTGGCATTGGCGTGGTCAACTAGGGCCAGAAAACCGTCGCCGGCGCTCAAGGTAATGCCTATATCCGCGGCGATTTTCCGCGACGCCTTCCAATCGTCCCTGCCACGTCGAAGGGCTGAGGATACCTGGCGGCGGTAAACTTGCGGGTTGACCGGACCCCTCCGCCGGTCACCTCCGTTCAGGATAACCTCCAGTGGGGTTTCCAGGTCGGGCTGAAGCTTCAGCATCTGCTTGATAAGGGCGATCAACTCCCCTTTGGTGCGCTGCTCCAAGTCGGCGTCCAGTTCCTCCAATACGCGGAAGGAGTCGGGCTGCTCCATCCATGCAAGCAGCAGCGCCCCGACATGCTTGCAATGCCCGCCGTCACCCACCGGACAGGAACAGTGGGACTCCTCAATCCCACCGGGGCCGAAGGCGACACGCAACCGATATGGCTGGGGCATGGACCCCTCACAGAAGCCTTTGAGGGTGCTGCCCTGGCGGCGCAGGTCGAAGACGGCGTCGCTCTCCAAGTAGCTGCGGCCGAGTCGCAAACCCCGCGGACCTACCCAGGCCGATACGGTGCCTTCGCTTAATTGTGGGATGGTGTCTGACATGATCTTGGGAAGCTCTGGCACGCTGGATTGTAATTCCCCGCAGTTACCCGGCGATAGAGCAGGCCAAGGCTTTAGAGGCAGGTTCTGCGAGGGCAGCCCCGGTCGGTCTCACTGATGAGAAATGTCGCCGGCACCGGGGGATTCAAGGTGATTTTGCGAGGACGACCCAATCATGGTCGTCACAACCATCCTCAACATGAGCCCAGCCTCCAACCCTCAGGACATCACCACCACCGAGGACATCGCCCAAGCAGGAGTTGGCCGTGCCACTGGCCCTTCTCAGGAGACTCAGACTATGGTAAGTCCCTGCAAGGGCATAGCAGTCCGGCGAAGGGCTCCCTCACCCTAAGGTTCCATCTGGCTCTCCGGCAATGCCGTTACAAGCGACGTATATCACAGCTTGCGACCGTAGTAACTGGAACTTCACGCCGTAGTACACTAGGGCCAGAATAATCGTGGACTATTCAATCTTGCTTAATCTTGAAGGTGCCCCTTTCAAAGAGAAGATGGTCCGCATCTCCGGACAATGAAGGGAGCGGCGGGTCGAGGGCCGGAAGCTGGACGCGGAGATCGAAGCGAACCTAGAGCCTCTAGGGTTTGGTGCCAATCGGGAGGACTTGCGATGATCACGGTGGTCGAGGAGCGAGCAGACGAGTTGAAGGGTATGTGTCTCACCTACAGCGTACGGCGGCTCGACCTGTTCGGGTCGGCCTCGACGGGTCTATACGATTCGGACGAGAGTGACCTAGACTTCCTTGTAGAGTTCCAGCCTGCGGCACTCAATGCCTATGCAGACGCTTACTTTGGGCTATTGGAAGCTCTGGGCACACTCTTTGGGAGGCCCGTGGACCTGGTAGTCGAGTCGGCTATCAGGAATCCCTACTTCCTTCAGTCGGTGGAACAGACGAGGACTCCCATCTATGAAGCTTGAGGCTCGGAAGTACCTGTATGACATCCAAAGTGCCGCCGGTCTGCTGAGAGAGTTCACTGACGGCAAGACCCTTGCGGACTACGAAGGCGACGCAATGCTGAGGTCGGCCGTGGACTGCTTTCAGCATTTCACGCTGCGCAATCTTCTCACTGATGATGTACGCATTCATGGCCAAATTGTCTCGGTAGGTGAACGGCTCCCGAAAGGGAGCTCGGGCGATCAATTCCTTCAGTCTTGTGCTCACTTCGGTACTCCACTGATTCCGAGTAGTGGGGACTATCTTGTAGTAGGCTCTCTCCAGCTATTCAGCACCGACAGGAACCTGGCCCATCGATAGTCTCATGCCGTGTGTTCCTCCATGGTCCGTCGGCTTATCTCAGCACTCACCTTGTGTCCTCCGAGCCGCCTAAAGGGGTGGCATGGATACACTGTTTACACCGTGCCTGCTCCGCCTGTCCACAACACTCTGTCACAGGTGTCCGACATTGGACCGCCCTTGGGCCAACACCAAGGTTAGAACATACAGATACAGAACAGTTCTAATCTGCAGTAGATCGAATTATATTGCCGCCCGCGCCGTGGAAAATTTTTTTGGGGTCTTACGATTTTCCCGAGTTTTGCGCAAGCAGTGCGCCTCGTCCTGAGGCAAGGTGGACATGAGGTCGCCGATGGCCGCAGGCATGACGGCGTTGGAAACGGCATTGGGGGCTAGCGTCGGGCTCGACATACACTTACTCGATGAGCATCGCATCCGTGGGGAGGCTAGGAGCGATGCGGTAAGTGTGATTAGCCCGATGTGCAACTTGCTAGCAGAGGGAAGGGATCTAATTCATATCGGGCCTGGGACTGTCTAAAACTGCTCCAACGTGACAAGAATAGAGTTCGAAACATCCCCAGAGATACAGGAGTCCTAGATGACCATATCCGTAAGCTATTCCGTATTCAGCAGAAGGAGCACCATTGATCAGGGGAGGGACAGGAAGAGCCTCCAACCGGATGGGCCGAAGGCTCGTTAGGGCCTTATCGGGTTCCCGGCTCCTCCTCAGATATGGACCTCCCACCGAAAGTTCGCAGTGGAGTATGTTTCGCCCCACCCAACTGGATGAAAACAAGAAACTTTCACCCTGTGGCTCTCGTTCAACCTGTAGGCGCCCAGTCCTCAATCAACGAGATGGAGACGGTAGGGGATACCCACTCTCTTCCATAAGGGACTCGCCCCTATCTGGTGAGGGCCCTCCTATTCAATCTGGTTTGATCTCGTGCTCTATGGGATTCCTCCACCCATCTCGGGATGCATGCGATTCGACTGAAGAATCCTTGCATAAACAGGTATTGCGCTTAAGACGCCGGCGCTCTGCGATCTGGTACCGCGGGCCGTCAGCATAACTTTGTCGCGTTCCCTCACCGATGGAACGAACGACGTGATCGGTGTTTCTGACCAGCACTGGATGGGGGCATCGTCTTCCGCCAGGTTGATCAGTTTTTGGATTCCGGGATTTTGGGATATAGATATTTTTTCTCATTACGCGGGCGGCATTATAATTCGATCTACGGGAAATCAGAACATGCTAGATATGACTGTTCTAAACGAAGTGGTGTCCATCGGCATGGACATGGTGACAGTGACGGGTTGCACACCTGAGCAGGACAGTGTTAGATCGGTAGACATGGGGATACGGAGAGGGACAGTGCTCTTGCTCAGACATCACTTTTGGGACGCGCGAATGACTGCCATCTGTCCGCTCAGCCCTTGGCACTTGGGGCAGAGACGACACTTCGTAGTCGAAAGGCAGAGCGGTCCAGGGACACAGGAGTTTTGCATATTGCAATGGGAAGAAACGCCGTGGAGTGGAATGACTCAACCCTTGGGCACTGGATGTGAATCGCACCCTCGAGGGTGCCAAAAGGTCGGTCGCCCTCCGTCGGTCCCGGGTCGCACCTATGTCGGGATTCAAATGTTGGGAGGTCTGGATGATCAACTGCTCTGTCACCAACGCGATGCCCAGGATTTCTTTGCCATCATCACCACTGACCTGCCCGCGGACGCTCATAGCAGGTAACTTGTCGAGTCGGCGTGTATGCACCCCTTCCATATGCCGCCTAGAGCAGGTGATGCGTAATCTCCGATCATATTGGCCCGATAAGCGGATAGTGCCTCCTTATTGGGGATCATGTCCAGCATCAGACTATCGACACCTGTAGCGTGGTCTTGATCCACCTGCTTGACACCGACGCTAACCGTGTCGCAATTCGAATTCGTTTTGAGCGCCTCGGCGTCTTCGAGGCCCTTATCCAGCCAGAACTCTTACAGGTCGCAGGGTAGGATGACCGGCATGCGGTCGTGTATCGGCCTGAGCAGGTCGTTGGCCGCGGTCGTGATGATCGTGCACGACGGCACACTATTGCCCTGCGGGTCCGTCCAGACGGACCACAGCCCGCGAAGGCGAAGGGCTCACCCGACCGCATGACGACACGCATGGGCCTCCTTTCCCTGCCGCTCCTCTGCCACTCGTAGAAGCCGTCAGCGAAGACGGGGCACCGCCGACGCCTGAGGCTTCACGGAAGGCGGGCCTCTCGGCTACCATCTCCGCCTTGGCGTTTATCATCCGGCGCCCGACCTTCGGGTCCTTGACCCAGTGGGGAATAAATCCCCATCGCATCAAACCTTCTCGGCCTCACAAGTCAGGCTTCTCTTAAGCTCACCCATGACATTTTTCTGTTGCCCATCCTCTTAACGCCGCTGTAACTTACCCCTCCAACCTTTGGGAGGGGGTTGATTTATGGACATTGCCTGTCTTCTGGCACCCCATTTTGCTGTTCAGGTCGAGTTGCGCCGTCGCCCCGAACTGTCCAAACGTCCCCTGGTCCTGGCCACCCGTCAACGCACCGTGCTCGATGCCAGCCCCTTGGCCCATAGCGTACAGACCGGCATGCCCTTGGAGGAAGCCATGGGCCTCTGCAAGGGAGCCGTCGTAGTCGAGGCCGACATAGACTCCTACCGCCAAGCGTGGTCCGGCGTTCTGGACTCCCTGGAAGAGCGCTGCATCGCCTTGGAGGACACGGCCTTGGGCCAAGCCTGCATGGACATCAAGGGCTTGGACCATCTATACGGGGGACAAGCCAATGTGGCAGTCCTGCTCCTCAACGCGGCCCCGCCGTGGCTACAGGTGCAGGTGGGGCTGGGCCCTAACCGCTTCTCTGTTTTAGTGGCCGCCGGTCGGGCAGCCCGTGGCAGCGCCAACTGCGCCGAAAATGATGCCTCTGCTTTCCTGCGTGATGCCGGAGTCGGACTGCTGCCTGTGGAGTGGCAGGTCAAGGAGCGCCTGATGGGCTTTGGGTTGCACACCCTGGGGCAGGTGGCTGCCGTGGGATTGGGTCCCATGCAGGCCGAGTTCGGCCCTCAGGGCAAGCTGGCGTGGGAGCTGGCCACGGGCCTAGACCAGCGTCCCCTGACACGACGCTCCCACGAGCCGGTCGTCTCCAGCTCCCTCACCTTCGACGCACCCACGACGGTGCTGTCTACCGTACTGCTGGGAGCGGATAGATTGCTGAACCGCGCCTTCCGCCACGAGGCAGTCCATGGCCGGGCTGTGCGCATCGCCCTCTTTGAGGGAGCGGTGCATGATGGCGGTCTGTGGCGCAGGCGCGTGGCCTTCTGGCCCCCGGCCACCGATGCCGCCCATGCCTCCGGTCCGGTCAAGCGCGCCCTGTCCGGCACTGTCCTGCCAGGTCCTCTGGAGACCATGAACCTGACCCTGTCCGGCCTCACCGGCGAGCCCGGTCGTCAGGCTAGCCTCTTCCCAGAGGTGCGCCAGCGGGAGAGGCTGCGGGAAGCCCTGGCCCAACTGGAAGCGTTGGAAGGACACAAACCCATTTACCGTTTGCGAGAGGTGGAGCCGTGGTCACGCATACCGGAGAGGCGGATGGCCTTCGCCCCCTGCGATTCCTGAACCTGCCCTAGCCCCTTCAGGTGGAATCCGGCCCCCAAGACCAGCCCTGTCGTGTGCAACTCCGCGGACGCTGGCAGCCTGTGGAGACCGTGCGCGACATCTGGCGCATCGACGACGAGTGGTGGCGCGAGCAGCCCATCCATCGCCTCTACTACGAGACCATCCTCAACGAGGGATCCGTCGCCATCCTGTTCCAAGACCTGACCAATGGCCAGTGGTATGAGCAGAAGGGCCTGTGAGCATGAGGGACCTATGAGCATGAGAGATAAGTCGTCCTACGTCGAGCTGCACTGCCACAGCAACTTCTCCTTCCAGGAGGGAGCATCCTTCCCCCACGAGTTGCTCGCCCGCGCAGCCGCGCTGGGCTACCCAGCCTTGGCCCTTACCGACCACGACAACCTGTGTGGTGCCATGGAGTTCGCCCGCACCGCCCGCTCCTTGGGCATCCAGCCCATCATCGGGGCCGAGGCCACCCTCATGGGGAGCAAAGGGGCTGCTCCCGATGACGAACACCACCTGACCCTGCTGGCCGAGACACGCCAAGGCTACGCCAACCTCTGCCGTCTCATCTCCTCCTCCCACGTCTTCGGCCAGCGGCGCCACCCCCAGCTCAACCCCCGCATGCTGCCCGAACATGCCCAGGGCCTCATTGCCCCCTCCGGTTGCCGTCAGGGAGAGGTCCCCAAGCTGGCAGCCGAAGGCAGGCTGGATGAAGCCGCTGAGATAGCCCGCCGCCACATGGCCTGGTTCGGCTCCGGCAACTACTTCCTCGAACTCCAGCAGAACCTGGTATACGGCGACACCAACCGTAACCGCCGCCTGCTGTCCCTTGCTCAAGAATTGGGAATAGGAGCAGTCGCCACCAACAATGTCCACTACCACGTCCGGGAACGCCACCGCCTCCAGGACTGCTTGGTCGCCATCAAAGAATGCAAGTCGCTGGAGGACACCCACCGCCAGCGCCGTCCCAACAACCAGTTCTATCTCAAGTCCGCCCCGGAGATGAGCGCCCTCTTTGACGGCTGCCCTCAAGCCATCGCCGCCACCCTTAACATCGCAGAGCGGTGCAACTTCGACCTCACCCGTGACCTAAACTACCGCTTCCCCGGCTACGCCGTGCCTACCGGCCACAACCCCGACGGCTACCTGCACGAACTCTGCCGCCAAGCAGCCGTCCGCCGCTATGGCTCCATCACCCCCAAGGTAGAGCGCCGTTTGGAGGAGGAGTTCCGCCTCATCGCCAAGCACCAGCTTGCAGGCTTCTTCCTTCTGTACCACGACATCATCGCCATGGCCCGCGAGATTCAGGTGGAGTTGGGCCTAGTCGACCCCGAAGTGCCCATCGAGGAAGCCCCGCCCGGTCGTGGTCGCGGCTCCAGCGTCTCCATGCTGGTGGGCTACCTCATCGGCCTCTCCCACATCGACCCCCTCGAATACAACCTCTCCTTGGAGCGATTCCTGCCCGAGGACGCCCTGCCCAGCGTCCCCGACATCGACCTCGACTTCCCCCGCAACATTCGCGAGCACCTCATCCTCCGCGTGCATGAGAAATACGGCTGGGACCACGCTGCCCTCAGTGGCATGCTGGACACCTACAAGCTCAAGGGCTCAGTGCGCGACTTGGGCAAAGCCCTTGGCCTCCCCGCCGACCGCCTCGACCGCCTCGCCAAGCGCGCCGAACACCGCGGGGCCAAGCATCTGGGCGATGACATGGCTGCCATGCCCGAGTTTCGCGACCAAGTGAACGCCCCAGTCTGGCGTCATCTCGTGGATCTGGCAGCCCAGTTGGACGGCTTCCCCAAATACCTCGCCCAGCACCCCGGAGGCATGATTATCTCTTCCACTCCCCTCATCAACCAGGTCCCCGTCCAGAAGGGGGCCATCGACGGCCGCTACGTATGTCACTGGGACAAGGACTCCATCGACGATGCCGGGTTCGTCAAAATCGACTTCCTCGCCTTGGGCGCCCTCTCCCAGATGCAGGATGCCCTCCTGCTCATTGAGCAGCGCACCGGAAAAGCACCCGACCTCTCCCGCATCGACTTCGACGACCAAGCGGTATACGGCATGTTGCACCGCGCCGACACCATCGGCATCTTCCAAGTGGAGTCCGCTGCCCAGATGCAGACCATCCCCCGCATATGCCCCCGCAACCTCACCGACATGGCCCACGAGGTCGGCGCAGTCCGTCCCGGCGTGGGAGTCAACGACGGCGTTTCCCAGTACATCCGCCGCCGCACCGGGCGCGAACCCGTCACCTTCCACCACCCCCTCGAAAAACGCGCCTTGGAGCGCACCTACGGCGTCATCCTCTTCCAGGACCAATTGAACCAGTTGGCCATCGACGTTGCCAACTTCGGCGCTGCCGAGGCCGACCAGTTGCGCCGTGCTTTCACCCGCCGTCACAACGCCTCCCTCGTCCAAACCTACTGGGAGAAGTTTCGCGACGGGGCCGCTGCCAATGGCGTAGACGAAGACACCGCAGCCCGCATATTCCAGAAGTTCAACGGCCAGTACATGTTTCCCGAAAGCCACGCATTCGCCTTTGGCGTCACCGCCTACCAGGGAGCATGGCTCAAGCACTACTATCCCCTCGAGTTCTACACTGGCCTCTTCAACCAGCAACCCATGGGCTTCTACTCCCCTGAAACCCTCAAAGAAGACGCCCGGCGCCACGGCGTCCAGGTCCTCCTCCCCGACGTAAACCGCAGCGACACCCGCTGCATCATCGAGAACCAGGGAGGCATGGACGGAAGCGAGGCCATGCGCTTGGGCCTCAGCTACGTGGCGGGCTTGGGCGAGGTGGGCACCAAGGCAGTGGCAGAAGCCCGGGCTAGCGGCCCCTTCACCTCTCTAGCGGACTTCATGCAACGCTCAGGCCTCTTGCGCGAGCAGATAGAGTCCCTTATCGATGGCGGTGCCTTGGACTGCTTCAACCCCGACCGTCGTGCCCTCCGTTGGGAGGTCGGCCTTCGCTACCGCCCTGTGGGCAAGCACCCTGCAGGCAACCAGTTGGCCCTCCCCCTGTCCGTAGACCAGGACCAAGCCGTCCTCAACTCCCTCACCTCCTGGGAGCGGATGCAGGGCGAATACCGTTCCTTGGGCCTGCACCTACCGTCAAGTCAGTCCCCACCAGGCTGGACAAAATCGAGAGCCTTCTCTTCCAGGTTCGCTCTGGTCGCATAAGTCCTCCTCTTCCTGCAACGGGTGGGCAGAGACGACCTTGTTGGACGAGACAGGCAGATCCACTACCTATACGGCAAAGCCTTGTCACTTACGCGGTTACGCGGTGGACTTGGGTCCAACTGATTAGGGCGCGTGACATAGTTGGACAGCGAAATGTGAAGAGCATGCCCTTGGATAACTTCACGCGAGGGGAAAAACCTCGTGGTGTGGAAGTCGAACTCACGAATGTATACCTATGGTCCTTTTGCTCAATGGACAGGCCCTGCTTGTTAGAGGAAGCAAATTCCTGCTATGTTACGTGTTACATTCTCCATCGATACGGGAAATTGAAGTGATTTTTTCAAAATGGCTGCTTGCAGCCTCTCTAACTGTTGTCCTCGTGTTGGCCATGGCCTGCACGAAAGAAATAGTCAGGGAGGTAGTGGTCACGCCCGTTCCGGGACCCACAGGCACGGCGGCGCCAGGTGATACAGAGGGCGGTGCAGCGGAGGGATCCGGAGAGGTCGTCGTTACCTCGTCCCCGGAGCCCGCGACCACGACCGCCTCCACTGTACAGAGGGGTGGTGAGACCGCCACGCCGACCACAGACACAGACGGCGAGGACGAGGTATATCTTATAGGCATTGCCGAGGATCTGACCACGACCAACTACTGGGCCTATCTTGGCCCCGACGGCACCATCTGGAACAGCTACGTATTGGGCGGGAGCAAACCCGCGCTCTACGGATATTCGGCCCAGCGTTATGACTGGGTCCCATCACTGGCGGCGGACTTCCCGACTCCATTGGCGGAAGAGACCGTCGGTGGGGAGACGTTCTGGACCACCGAGGTACGGCTGAAGCAGGGTGTCAAGTGGAGCGACGGCACCGACGTCACTGCCGAGGACTTTGCCTTCACTGCGAATACCGCGGTCGAGATGGAGCTCACCGGCAACTGGCCGTCCATAGTCGACCCCGAGTACTTCGACCACGCAGAGGCCGTAAGCGCACATGACGTCAAGATATATTTCAAGCAGAAACCCGGCTTGGCCCGCTGGCAGTTTGGGCTTGCCTTCATGCCCATCTTCGCCAAGGGGTACTGGGAACCGGTGGTATCCGAGGCCAATCAGGCGGGCGACCTCACCGAACAGCATAAAGTGCTGTACGCCCACGTACCCGACGGCGAACCGAGCGCGGGAGGGTTCATATTCGACCAGTGGGAGCGCGGTGCCTACGTGGGCAAGAACACCAACCCCGACTACTACTTCGCTGGTGCGAAGGTGGCGCAGTATGCCAACGGGGCGTACATGACGTCCAAGCCGGGGGCATTCGAGTTTGCCGCCTTTGGAGAGCCTACAGGCGAACCGATCTTGGAATATATCGAAGGTCCATACTCCCAGGGCACGATCTATTCCGTATACGGCAGCCAGGACGCTGCCGTACTGGCGTTAAAGAAGGGTGATATCGATTTCATGCTCAACCCCCTAGGGCTGTCCAAGGGACTACAGGAACAGCTGATGGGCGAAGAAGGCCTCACCACTCTCGAAAACACTTCTGACGGGATGCGGTACCTCGGCTTCAATTTCCGCAAGGCCCCTATGAATGAGAAGTCCTTCCGCCAAGCGGTCGCCACTCTCATCGACAAGGAATTCCTCGTCGACACGGTGCTTCAGGGTGTAGCCATTCCGATATACACTGCCGTACCAGAGGGGAACGCGGCATGGTACAACCCAGACGTGCCACTGATCGGCAAGGGGCTGACGCGGGCTGAGCGCATCAAGCAGGCGGTTACCCTATTGAAAGATGCTGGCTTTACTTGGGAAACCGAGCCCCGCGTCAGTGAAGATGGCCGGTTTGTGGAGCAGCCTGGCGTAGGGCTGAAGATGCCCAACGGCGAGCCGGTCCCCGCGATGGAGATCATGGCCCCCAGTCCCGGTTATGATCCTCTGCGGTCAACCTTCGCCATTTGGATCGAACGGTGGCTGAATGAGGTCGGCATCCCCGTGCGGGCCAACTTGACCGGATTCAACGTCATTGTGGAGAAGGTGTTCGATCAGCAGGACTTCGACATGTGGATCCTGGGTTGGGGGCTCAGTGCCTTTCCCGATTATTTGGAGTCGTTCTTCCACAGCAAGTATTCGGACCTGGAGGGACACAATGCCGGAGGTTACAACAACCCTGAGTTCGACCGCTTGGCCGATCAGTTGCTGACAGAAACCGATCTGGAGTCTGCCCGGCAGCAGGTGTTTGAGATGCAGGCGTTCCTAGCAGATGACCTTCCCTACGTAGTCTTGTTCGATACGCCCATCGTAGAGACCTACCGGAGCGAGCGGATTGAGTTCCCCTACACCGAAACCTGGGGCGGACTACAGAGCGTCTCGGGGATGCCGTCACTGGTAAAGTTCAAATAGGATCCTTCGAATCTTGGTGGAACCCCCCGCTCTGGTCCAAGCCCGTCTCTTCAGACCGTTTCCGGCCAGTTGGGCATGTAAGTCTCGGAGTCAACCCTGATGACAGGCTACCTGGTCCGGCGTGTGGGGCAGATGGGCCTGACTCTCTTTCTCATCTTCACGGTGACCTTTTTTCTCGTGGAGGCCCAGCCCGGCGACTACGCCTCGTTCTATGCCCTTAACCCTGACCTGCCTCCGGATGTCAAGGAAAAGATCAGGGCTGCCTTCGGCTTGGACAAGCCTCTCTGGCATCAATACGTCATTCACCTGAAGAATACGCTTACGGGCAATTTCGGCATTTCTTTTAGCCACTATCCCCGCCCCGTCTTGGACGTGCTGGCGGAGCGCGTCCCACGTACTCTTGTATTGTTCCTCACAGCTACTGGAGCGTCCTTCTACATCGGGTTTTTCTTGGGCAAAGCCATAGCGTGGAGGCGCGGAGGGCTGTTCGAATATACCGCCACAATCTCAGGAGCTACCCTCTTTACTGTTTTCACTCCGGCTTTCGCGCTGATGATGATCTGGATATTCGCCTTCAAGTTGGGGTGGTTCCCCGTGGGCAAATTCCTGGACCCCCTTGTATGGCGGGGAAGTGAAGTCAGCGCCAACTATGTTTTCGGCAACATGCTCCTGAGCGTGGCAGGGTTCATCATTTTCGCTTTCATGGTGATGCTGGTAATCAAGGGATTGGGCCGCAGGGTGCCCGCAGGTGTGGCACTGCCCTTCATTCTCGCTGGAGGGGTTACCCTCGTGCTAGTTTGGTCCCTTTCCGGCATAGGCGGGCTTGCCTTGGACATTCTGAGACACATGGTCCTTCCCGTCGCCACACTAACGCTCATCTCGTTCGCGGGAACGATGCTTCTTACCCGTAACAGCATGCTGGAGACCATACGCGAGGACTACGTGATGGCGGCCCGGGCCAAGGGCCTACCGGAGAGACAGGTGCGCGACCGCCACGCTGCGAGGAACGCTCTCTTGCCGGTGGTCACCAGCTTGGTTTACAGCCTGATCTTCGCCATCGACGGCAGCGTAATCATAGAGGCAGTATTTTCCTGGCCGGGCACGGGCCTGACGCTCCTATCTGCCGTTCGCTCAGAGGACCTGCCCCTAGTGATGGGGGCGATACTCTTCATCGGTATGCTGTCCCTGTTGGCTCACGCTATTGTGGATGTCCTGTATGTCTATCTTGATCCCAGGATTCGCTACCAGTGATTACTCCTGAGCCCACAGGCCGATCGTCCCCCTCTGAAGCGATGGTCGACATTGGCCGAAGCAGGCTGCGGTTCATCCTGACAAGGCTGCGTCTCACGGCTATCTCCTTCAGGGCCGGGTGGCTGATCTTCATGGAGAGCCGAGTCGGTGCGCTCTCCCTGCTCACCATAGTTGTCTTCGCACTGATGGCGGCCTCTCATCCAATACTGATGGCGACCATCTGGGACGAGGCAACCTACCATCCCGTAACCGGCTATGCCTTCGATCAGTTTGAGCAACCGGCTCCTCCCAGTTGGAGCCATCCACTGGGTACTGACCCGCTGGGCCGGGACGTGCTCAGCCAACTCCTCTACAGCACTCGGTCCGAGTTCATCCTGGGAATCACCGCCGCCATGGTGACGGTGGGCATCGCTACCGTCGTTGGGGCAGCCGCCGCGCACTACGGCGGCATCCTCGACGCTTTTTTCATGCGCTTGGCCGACCTGATTATTGCTTTGCCCGCGGTCTCCCTGCTGATCGTTCTAAGCGCCCTTTTCGACCTGAACCTCTTCTACCTAGCGCTGATCATTGGCGTACTGGGAGGCTTCGGAGGGACGGCCATCATCCTCAAATCTCAGGCCCTTACCATTCGGGTTAAGCCCTTCATCGAGGCGGCTCGCGTAGCGGGCGGCGGGGATATACACATCATGTTCAGGCACATCATCCCCCACCTGCTCCCACTGTCCCTGCTGTACATGATGTTCACCGTAACCAGTGCTATATTCGCCGAAGCAGTACTCTCGTTCCTTGGCCTCCTGGACTTGAGAATGAGCTGGGGGATCATGATCCATACTGCGAATACCGGCGGATATCTCCTGAGCGGAACGAAGTACTGGTGGCTGATCGTTCCGGCGGGCGCGTCCATCACCTTTCTTTGCAGTGCGTTCTACCTCGCGGGGCGAGCCCTCGACGAGGTGGTGAACCCAAGGCTGAGGCGCCGACACGATTAATGATGCTGCAATTCAGTTCAGGGCTACTATGACTTCCGAACCCGTGCTGAAAGTTGACAATCTTTCCCTGACTTACCAGATCAGGCAAGGGGAGGTGCACGCCGTACAGAACGTCAGCTTTGAGCTTGAGCACGGACAGTCGCTCGGGCTCGTGGGAGAGTCCGGCTGTGGCAAGTCGTCGGTTGCCTCCTGCCTCATGCGCCTTCTACCAGACAACGCGCGAGTGGGAAGCGGTCGGGTCATCTTGGGTGGGGAGGACTTGCTGCGCCTCTCGGAAGAAGAGATACGCAGCTTCCGATGGCGTCGTATTGCCATGGTGTTCCAAGCCGCTATGAACGTGCTTGATCCCGTCTACAGAGTCGGTCAGCAAATCGAGGAGGCCATTGAGGCCCACGAACTGCAAGCCACCAGAAATGAGGTAAAGGCGAGGGTGGCCGATTTATTCCGCAAGGTCGGTCTGGAATCTGAGCTAGCTGACAGGTATCCACACGAGTTCAGCGGAGGCATGCGCCAGAGAGCCGTCATAGCCATGGCTTTGTCCTGCGACCCGGACGTGATAATAGCTGATGAACCTACGACTGCCCTCGACGTAATTGTTCAAGATCGCATATTGCGGGAGTTAAAGGAGATACAGCGCGAAAATCGAATGTCCATCATCTACATCAGCCATGACCTTGCCGTTGTGGCCGAGGTGACGGACTCGGTTGCCGTGATGTATGCTGGTAGGCTGGTCGAAATGGGTCCTACAAGAGACGTGCTGCGTTCCCCCATTCATCACTACACTTCCGCCCTGATGTCCTCTTTCCCCAGCGTTTCAGGCGAAAGGCGCCCGCTGCGTTCGCTGGCCGGTGAACCGCCAAACCTGGTCAACCCCCCCGATGGCTGCCCGTTTCATCCTAGGTGTCCGGGAGCGACCGATGTCTGTCGGTCTGAGTTCCCACCCGTTGTGAGGCGCGAAGGGCACTGGGCGGCCTGCTGGCACCCGCTGGACGAATCTTTGGAACCAGCGGAAACCGTGACATGAACCAGACCAATGCTCAAGACGCCCATTCCCCACCTGACGACGGCACCGGCCCGCTGATTGCGGTGGAAAATCTCACGAAGAGATTTCCGGTCACGAAGAATCTGTTTCGCAAGCCCGCTGGCTACATTCATGCAGTGGACGATGTTTCATTCAGTCTATTCAGGGGAGGGAGTCTGGGTGTAGTTGGTGAATCGGGGTGCGGTAAACGACCGTAGGGAAGCTGTTGGTCAAACTGCTCGAACCCGACCACGGGAGAATCCTGTTTCGACTACCTGCTATGACTCCCGGCGCTGATGTTGATCAGCCAACCGACATCTCCGAGTTGAAGGCGAGGGAGATGAAGGGGTTCCGCCGGCAGGTCCAGATGATCTTTCAGGACCCGTATGAGTCGATGAATCCAAGACGGACCATCTACGACATCGTCTCCGAGCCTCTGACGGTACAACGGATTGGCAGCGTAATGTCCCGCGTAGACCGCGTGAGCGAGACTCTGGCGTCAGTTGGCTTGACTCCCCCAGCGGCCTTTTTGTTTCGACATCCCCATGAACTGTCTGGAGGGCAGAGACAGCGAGTAGCGATTGCCAGGGCCTTGGTGATCCGTCCGAGGTTCGTGGTGGCAGACGAGCCTACGTCCATGCTTGACGTTTCCAGCAGGACCGGGATCATGCTGTTGATGCAGCAGTTAGCCACGGACCTTGACATTTCGTATCTCTACGTTACTCACGACCTTGCGGTGGCTAGATACATGTGCGACCGGATTGCTGTAATGTACTCGGGCAAGGTCGTAGAGTTGGCAGAGACAGAAGAGCTACTTCGCAACCCGCTCCATCCATACACGAAGGCACTCCTATCTGCGGTCCCCAACCCCGATCCGTCCCATCGACGAGCACCTCCGGACATCGTGGGAGATCTTGCATCAGCCGTCGACCCGCTGCCCCGCTGCCGCTTTTACGATAGATGTCCCCTTGCCACGGATTCGTGTCGCGATGATCCTCATCCGTCCATGGAACAGAAGGCGCCTGAACACTTCGTAGCGTGTTATGAAGTTTGACAAGAAGATTCGTTCGTAGATTGGGATGGCGACAGTTGCAGGACAGTACCAAGGGCAGACAACAAAGGTTGGCATCCACTCAGGTATTTGTTGGCCGTAGAGTAAATGGAGACTACCTAGCCGGCACGCAAGGATGACCCATTGTCCTAGCTGAAGGTGAAACACCTTATGACGCTAGTTTGTATCTGGCGCCAGCTACGAATGGGGGCTTTCAGAGGGTATTTGAGCAGGGTGTTGGCGGGAGTGGGAGGGAGTCGAACCCACCTACCCCGGGCTACGAGGCACAACGGATTTGAAGTCCGCAAGAGCCACCGGGCCCCATCCACTCCCTAGCGAGACCTGACCTTCACGGGAGGCACCGGTTATTAGGAGTCGAGCACTGAATCGATGTGCTTCTTGAGCGCCCCTTTGGAAACCGCTCCGACGACTTGTGCCACGGGCTGCCCATTCTGGAATATAAGCAGCGTGGGGATGCTGCGTACTCCGTAAGTCATGGCAGTGCTGGCGTTCTCGTCCACATCTACCTTGGCAAACTCCATCTTGCCGTCGTAGTCCTGGGCCAAATCATCCACCACGGGTGCGATCATCTTGCAGGGGCCGCACCATTCGGCCCAGAAGTCCACCAGCACCGGCTGCGATGCTTTGAGAACCTTTTCTTCGAAATCGTTGTCGGTCACGGGATAGGGCTTTGCCATTCTGCTCCTCCGGGAGTCATCTTTGGGGTCGCGAGGCAGTTTTACAATAAGAATTTGGATATAAGAACAGAGTATAACGGCTAGTACAGCGGGTCAACCACGCTAGGTGAGGGCACTGTTATCCTGTGGCTAGGGGGATTCTTCGCTTGTAGTACTTTCCAAGAAGGTGAACAAGTCTGAGTCAGATGAGAGTACTACGGTGCTATTCTGGGTGAGGAAATTGGTATAGGCCTCTAGGCTGCGTCGGAAGGCATAGAACTCGGGATCCTTCTGCAGGGCTTCTGCCAGAATACTGATTGCTTGTGCTTCACCCTCACCCCGAATAATGTTGGCGTCCCTCTCGGCTTGTGACCGGATGATAGCTACCTGGCGGTTCACATCCGCCTCAATCCTGTCCCTCTCTCGCTGTCCTTCAGCCCTGAACTCCCTAGCCAGCCGTTCACGCTCCGCTCGCATGCGAGTGAAGATAGACTGCTGCGTCTCCTCGGGGAAGTCTGCCCGCTTAATTCGCACATCGACCAAGGTAATCCCCTGATTGGCTTGCTCGATTTCAGCTTCTGCGGTCGCCCTCACCGTATCCAGAATCTCCTGCCTTGTGATGGAGGGCACAGTCACGTCTTCACCTAGCTCGGCCTCGTTGTCGAGGGTCAAAGCCTCTTCCAGAGTGATTTCCAGGGTGGGGTCGGAAACCTCCGACACAACGGTCTTCACCGTGGCCCCAATAATCTCACCGCGTTTACGAGTGGAGATCTCATCGCGAAGAGCGGACGCTACCACTCGCTCGACACGTTCCCCGGCCCTTTCCACGGTAGTAAGCGTCTCGAAGAAGTTCTCTACATCGGCGCCGGACGTCACTACCTGACCATTCTCCTGGTGCCCGATACGATACCGAGCATACGCGTCTATGTTGAGGAACAGAGTATCTGCGTCGGGCAGACTGGTCTCCGGCAAGTCGCGGTAGAGAAGACGCTTGTCGAAGTAGTTTTTCTGGTCGACGAAGGGAGCCTTGAACTTAAGGCCTGGCTGGGTGTACACCTGCTTGATGTCACCGAAGCGGGTCACCACCGCCAATTGCACTTCATCCACAGTGAACATGCTCTGAGTGCCAAAGATGGCAATCAGGAGCACTATCACTACTGTCAATACTGCGTATTTCATAGCTTACTGAGTTGCCTGCGGAGCCGGTTGAACCGGGACCGGAGTGGGTGCTGGCGTGACTAGCGGTGAGGCCGTTGGCACCGGCACGATGGCTTGTCGGGTATTGTTCAGTATTACGCCTCCAGCCGCTTCAGGCGACACTATAATCTTGGAGATGTTGGGCAGTATCTCCTCCATCGCCTCAAGATAGAGCCGTTGGCGTGTGACGTCCTCGGAGTTGAGGTACTCGGTTAGCACGGCCTCAAATCTCTGAGCTTCACCAGTGGCCCGGTTGATGCGCTCCTGCTTGAAAGCCTCGGCTGCCTGTGTGATACGGGCGGCTTGACCTTCCGCCCTGGGTATCTGATCACGTCTGTAGGCTTCTGCTAGGTTCTCCGCGGTTTCCTTTTCTTGACGGGCTCTCAATACGTCGTCGAAAGCGTCGCGCACCTCATTGGGCGGCACCACGTCCTGGAGCCTGACCGTGACGACCCGAATCCCTGTCTGATAGTCGTCGAGTATCTCTTGCAGCACTCTCTGGGTTTCAGCTTGGACTTCAGGACGCTTCTGCGTGCGGACCACATCCACGCCTCGCTGTCCTACGACCAACCTCAGGGCGGCCTCGGTGGCATCCTTCAAAGTGCGTCCCTCGGGGCTCTCGGGCTCTACCATGCCAGCCCGATCGGGGTCGCCCGGGTCGGAGACGCGGAAAACGAAGTCCTGAAGGTCCTTGATGTTGTATTGCACAACCAACTGGGCGTCGACGACGTTGAGGTCACCTGTGATCATACGGGCTTCTTTTTGGAAGAGAGTCACGGCGCCGTTCACTTGGCGGAAGCCCAGTTCCATGCTGCGGGTCTGTTCCACGGAGACTACCCGGGTGTTGCCGATGGGGGTAGGCCAGTGCCACTGAAGGCCTGGGCTTTCAATGCCACTGAATTTCCCGAAGGTGCGCCGGATGCCCTGCTCACCGGGCTGGACTTGGTGAATGCCGAAAAGCATCCATGCGATGAAGGCGATGAGGAGAATACCCCACACGAGGAAGGCTGGCATATTCGGGCCACGTCCGGCGCCAGTGCCTGAGCCTCCTCCGAAACGACCAAACCACCCCCGGACTCGTCCCAAGAGTTGTTCCAGATCTATTTCGGGTTCTCTTCGTGGAGGTTGGTACATTCTTTGCTCAGTTACCTGTCTGCTCAGAGGCAGAACGACATTATAACACGAGTATTGGGTTTGGGGTACAAGAGCAAGGAGCATTTGGAGGTATTTCTCACGCTTGAATGTGTACCTGTGAGCGTTATAGTAACCAGACACCATGGTCTGGAGGGGCGCGCTTGGAGAATAATGGCTTGGAGATAAAGCAGGGCGAGGGACTGAGCCGGGTAGAGTTGGGGTGCAGCCACCAGAAGGGGCTCCTCTATGTGGTGCCGGCTGAGAGAAGCTGGGTGTGCTCGCAGGAGATGATGCCAGCGCATGCGTTGGCGGGATTTCTGGGGGAGTTGACGGAGTTGCAGCAGCCATCGGTTCAGCAGTTGATGAACCGATGGGGGATCTCCTACCGGCGCTTGCCTCTGGAGGGTGAAGAGGGAGAACAGTAGGGTCCGCGGGCATTCATATTAGAAAGGTCTGGCGTAACTCTGGTACTTGTATGGCGACTGGGGGTCACGATGCGCTTGAAAAGTCTTGCAGAATGAGGCCGGAAAGAGGTCGCCGAGTGCCTAGATGGACGGGGTTCCCACCACTTAGGATATTGGAAAAGTTTAAGAATCGTCCATCGAATTGAGGAGGCGGCGAGGCATGACGGCAGTCAATGGCGTCCATCAGGCAGACCTATCGGCAGAATCATCAATGGTCGGGCTGACCCATCTGTTTTCGACTATGTCCAAGGACTTTGGGGACGGGGTAGTGAGAAAGGCGCTCACGGGACAACTACAGGTGTCGGGAGAGACCCGGGCCGCCCTCCGCAAGGCCGTTGGGTCGTATGTAACGGTGGACGGGTTCCGAAACTCGGAGCTGGCACCGCCCCCGCTGCTTCAGGACCCGGTGGCCCACTGGGCTAGGCAAAGGGATGATCTCGCTGGTGCGGTGATAAAGGTCTGGGCAGAGTCCCAGCAGCCGTTGCGGGAACGGATGGACGCCTATCTGCGGGACAGGGGGTTGTTGAACGGGACACCGGACTATTCGGCACATAGCATATCAGTGGTACAGCCGGACCCGATTTGGGACGAGGCCATAGACGGGTTGGCGGAAGAGAACCCGGATATCAGCAAGGATGATCTGGTCTTGATGGGCATTTATATCAGCGGGCGTGTTTCGCAAGCTGCCGAAGAAGAACCGGAGGCCATGGAGGACCAAGCGGAACCTATTGAGGACCCGGTGGAGTCTACGGGTGCTTCCCCGGTGTCACAAGAGCTTTCCGAGGCTTTCCAGCGCACTCTGGACATGCTGGACTTGCTATCGCCGAATTCGCCCGATTGGGAACAGGGGATCAGAGAGTTCGTCGAGGCGATTGGAGAGATACGGGAGAAAAAACAGGCCGATGCCAAGGCGGTCGCTGAGCTGGATGCCGAAGTGCGAGCAGTGGCGCAGCGACATCCAGACCTGCTGACCTTTTTCGAGTGGGATGCAGAGGTGAAGCTCAATGAGCGTCCCCGCCCATGGAAGGACATGGAGTCCGCCCGGGCCACCATACACAAACTGGCTGATCTGCTGAAGGAATATGCACAGGTGCACTCGATGGCCGCCGTACGTAGCGAAGAGGCGGAGAGGGCACCACGGCGCACCGAAATGCAGCAGCAGATTGACGGCGCACTGGCTGCAATAGAGGCCTTGGAAGTGCAATCCCCTGCATCGCTTCCGACGGCGACTGAGCAGGCCGAGGGTGCGGTGGAGGCGGTGGAAGCCGAGGCAGTCGTCGAGCCCGTGCAGCCTCTGATTTCGGAGGAGGAACTTGCGTCGCTGCGGGCGGAGAACGAGAGGCTGGCTGCTGCAAACCGCAGCCTCGCGTCGGACAACGAAGCCCTGAGGGAAAAGACCAACCAGATGGCCAGCGAACTGGGAGAGAGCCGGAACTTGGCGGAAAACTGGAGGGTCTCCTACCAGGAATCGCGGCGTTCGCAGGCCCTCATGCCGGTGGAACCGCTGCCGGAATTCCAGAGCGTGGAGCAGGCATTGCAACTGGCGCAGCAGAAGTTCAGCGACCGCCTCAATTTCCAGTTGATTGCCAAGTCGGACACCGGTATCCCCTTCGATAACCCGCGACAGGTGTGGGATGCCTTGGAGTGGCTGGCAACGACGTATTCGGACTCCAAGAGGGGCTACGATGCCAAGACAGGCGGCAGCGTAGAGATAGACCTTGACCTGTCCCTGCGGCAGGCGTGTGGCTGGCATTACACTTCAGGCCAATCGCCGGTGACCATGGGCCAGTACCGTGAGTACTATGAGATCTGGCTGCGTGGCCGCAAGCGGGAACTGGCGGAGCACATCGGCACCGGCAACGGGTACCACCGGGGCACCATCCGGATTGCCTTCTTGTGGGATGCGGAGGAGAAGAAACCGGTGGTGGGCTACATCGGCCGGCACCAACGGACCGATGCCAGCTAGTCACCCATTGCACTGTTCTTGGCCGTTCCGAGACTAGTCGATGTCCAGATGGTTCTTGGTACGGCATGGGCAGACGGACTGGAACGCCCGAGGCTTGCTGCAAGGGCATACCGACGTACCTCTGAATGAGGTCGGACGTGACCAAGCCAAGCAGCTTGGGGAGCGTTTGACCGGTGTGCCCCTAGAAGCCGCGTATAGTAGCGATCTCCTACGGTGCAGCCAAACAATGGAATTGGCGTTGGACGGCCGCGACGTGACGGTTATCCATTCCGAGAGACTCAGGGAGCAGGCCTACGGACGATGGGAGGGGATGTCGTTTTCCGCCATCCGAGACGCCGACCCAGAACTGTACGCAGCGATGGTGGAGGACTATACCTCATTCACGCCGCCTGGGGGCGAGGACTTCCGGGCGGTGGAGGCGCGCTCGCAGGGTCTGGCTACTGAGATGATGGGACGACACCCGGCGGGCGACCTGCTGATCGTGGGCCATGGGGCTGCGCTGCGGACGCTAGTGACCTACATGACAGGCCTTCCGCTGGAAGCGGGGTGGCGGTTCAAGGTGGACTCGTGCTCGCTGACTGTGCTGGATGTGGGAGTGAACCCGGCGGTGATGCTGGTGCTGAACGACACTTCACACCTCGGCGGAAGCCTGTAGCAGTACAGAGTGACATGACCATCGAACGTCGCTGAGACGGTTTCGCATGGGCGCCTCCTAAAGGGGGCCGAAACGCTTGACGACCAGCTTGCCAATGATGATGGCCATGATGAAGCCCACACCCAAACCGGCTGCCAATATGCCCCACTGCTCCAGCCCTAAGGCCGTCGTGTCGAAAGCGGCCTCGCCAATGGGCGTATAGACGATAACAATCTGGAGTATAAGACTCACCGTAACGGCAGCCCACAGCCACTTGTTGGTGAGGGGAGGCATTCCCTCCTGTATGCGTATCACCAAGAGCCTCAGGTATTCCTGGACCACGAACCCGGTAAAGGTCATGGTGCGGGCGGTGTCCAAGTCCCACAGCCAGAGGCCGGTGAAAAAGGTGCCCAGCAGTATGGCGGCCTTGATGATGCCGATGCTGCCGACGAGGGCCGCCATGGAACGGCCAAGCACTGCGCCATGGCGAGGAGGCTCGCGCATTGCCCCTTGGGGTGATGGGTCGGAGGCTAGTGCTACGGCAGGGCCGGAGTCGGTGACTAAGTTAATCCAGAGGATTTGGACGGCGGTAACTGGGAGATAGCCGAAGGCCGTGGCCACCAGAATCACCAATACCTCCGCAAGGTTGCCGGTGAGCATGTAGTTCACGAACTTCTTGATGTTGCGGAAGATGCGGCGGCCCTCTTCCACGGCAGCAACGATCGTGGCTAGGTTGTCGTCGAGGAGCACCATGTCGGAGGTGTCGCGGGCCACGTCGGTGCCCTTGATGCCCATGGCAACGCCGACATCCGCATTACGAAGTGCAGGGGCATCGTTCACTCCGTCACCCGTCATGAGCACGACCTCGTGGTCTTCCTTGAGGGCGCGGAGAATCATCACCTTGTGACGCGGCTCGGCACGGGCGAAGATGCTGGTGCGGTTGACGGTCTCCTTGAATTCCTCCTCGCTTAGGTCGTCCAACCTGCGGGACTCCATAGTGTCGCCCTGCAACCCGACTTCCCTGCCTATGGCGGCGGCCGTGCGGCTGTTGTCTCCGGTAATCATGACCACACGTATTCCGGCACGCTGGGCCGACTCTATGGCTTGTGCGGCCTCACGCCGGGGCGGGTCGCTCATGGCAGCGAGTGCGACGAAAGTCAGGGTTTCTTCTGATACTGCCGGGCCTGCTGGCTGCTCACGATAGGCGCAGGCCAGCACTCGCAGGGCTTGTCCTGCAAGTCCCTGAGTCTTCTCCAAGAGGGCGTCGCGGCTTTCGTTACCAAGATCTTCAACGCCACCCTCGACCATCATCTTGGTGCAAAGAGGGAGTACTGCTTCAGGAGCGCCCTTGGTCAGCAGCAGCCCGGTCGTGTCGCTGGGATGGCTTACGGCGACGGACATCATCCGTCGCTCGGAACTGAAGGGTATTTCTCCGGTGCGCTGGTATTCCTGCAGGGGCATCTGGGTGCCCACCGCTAGTTCCAGCAGGGCGACCTCCATGGGGTCGCCCACATAGCCGTGCTCTGGATGTCTCTGGACGTTGTTGCACAGGCCCGCCGTCAGCAGAGTCAAGGCTAGTTCTTGAGGCTGGTCTCCGGGGGAGACATCGTTCGCATCGAATTCTTGCGAAAAGGTGGATACCCGCCGCACAGTCATGCGCCCTTCGGTGACGGTACCGGTCTTGTCGGTGCAGATAACTTCAGCGGCTCCTATGATCTCAACCACGGGGAGGGCGCGCACCAAGGCCTTGCGTTCCAGCATGCGCCTTGTGCCGAAGGCGAGGGCTAGGGTGAGCACCACCGGCAGGCCCTCGGGCACAGCGGCCACTGCTAGGGCAACGGCGGTGATGAATGTTTCCAGCAGGGTGAGGTCGCCGAGGACCAGTTGCAGGACGACCACCATGCCAATCAGCAGGGCTATGATCCAGCCGATCCGGGCTGCCAAGCGCCTCACCTCGCGCTGGAAGATGGTGGGCTCGTCGGCGGTGGTCTGGACTTCGGCGGCAATGCGGCCCACCTCGGTTTGCATCCCGGTGCCGGTGACCAGCAGGCGACCCCGACCGCGCATGGCGACCGTGCCGCTATAGGCCATGCACAAGCGGTCGGCTAGGGCAGCCTGCTCCTGCACGGGGTTGGTCTGCTTCAGGACGGCGATGCTCTCGCCGGTGAGGGCCGATTCGTCCACACTGAGTTCAATGCTTTCCAGCAGCCTGCCGTCGGCGGGCACACGACTGCCTTCCTCCAGTAGCACCACATCGCCGGGTACCAAGGTCTTGGCGTCCACTTGCTCGGGGGCCCCGTTGCGCAAGACGGTGGCTGACGGGGCTGCCAAGCGGTTGAGGGACTCGATGCCCCTGCTGGCGCGGTAGTTCTGGCTGAACCCCAAGCCGGCGTTCAGCAGGACGATAAGACCGATGAGAACGGCATCAATAAGTTGGTCGGACTCGTCGGCAATTTGGGAAACAGCCAAGAGGACTGCGGCGGCGGCAATCAGGACCAGCACCAAGGGACTGCGGAACTCATCGAGCAGAAGCTTGAGGGCCGAGACGGGAGGAGTCCCAACCAGTTGATTTGGGCCATAGGTCTCGAGGCGGGAAGCAGCAGATGCAGAAGTGAGACCGGAGTCTGAGGAGGAGAGGCGCTCGATGGTCTCTTCGCGAGTCAGACTATGCCAAGGCGCTTCGGTAGGGGCATCGTGGCCAGTCTGCATCGCCGTTGATTATACGGCAAGTGTCCACAGGCTCTCGCTGGAGAGGCGGGCATGGGGGACTACGGGTATCAGGGATTGGACATGTCTCTTCATGTTGTTCACGTAATCTTAGACCCCGGACCCAAAATCCGTTACGCCCATTGAATGAGACAGATGAGCTATTGACTCGCGAACATAGGTTCTCTACTATCTCCCAGTGACCCATTCTAATCGCATCTCAATGACCAAGCCGTAAAAACACAGCCGTTCAAATAACCATGAATCGCGACCTCAAGGAATACATCGCCCCCTTTACGCCTACCCACCTACGGTGCGGGAAATCGTAAAAGTCTGCAAGCGAGGGAGGCGGCATGAAAATCGCCTGCGTGCTAATTACCCATCTGCGTGCCAAGGTGGAGATGCGAAGGCAGCCCCACCTGAAAAACCGGGCCGTCCTCATCGTTGACCGCTCCAAGGGCAGGCCCTTGGTCGTCGACAATTTCCCTGCCGTGTCCGGGGTAGATGCCGGAATGACCCTGGACCAAGCCCTATCCCGTCAAGTCAACGGGATTGTACTGGACGCGGATGAAGCCTCCTACCGCCGGGTGTTCCACCGGATGCTCCTTTCCTTGCAGAGAATCAGTGACCGGGTGGAAGGGGCGGAGTTAGGCACGGCCTACGTGCGCTTGGACGGGCTGGAATCCCTGTATGGCGACGAAGCCCGCTTGGCAACTACCTTGCTGAACGCGGTGTCGCAGGACTTGGCTCCCAGAGTCGGCGTGGGAGAAGCCAAGTTCCCGGCCTATGCTGCAGCCCGGACCAGCCTGCCCCTGAGGTCAGTGAGGGTCCCCCCGGACATGGCCGGGTTCCTAGCCCCCCAATCAGTGGACCTGCTGCCCGTCCCCGCAGCATGCAGGGCGGAGATGCACCGGTTGGGCCTGCACACCTTGGGGGCTGTGGCTGCCATGAAGCAAGATGCGCTGACCGACCGCTTCGGCCCAGAGGGCCGGAGGGCTTGGGAACTCGCCCAAGGCATTGATAACTCTCCCTTACTCCCCCTGAAACACGAGGCGCCCATCGTCGAACACTCCGTCCTGCCCTTCACCTCAGCATCCCTGGAATTGCTGCTGACAGGGGTGGATACCCTGCTCCGGCGGGCCTTCGCGCGGACCCGCGCCCAAGGCCAGTGCGCAAGCGGGGCAACCTTGGAGTGTGTCCTCTACCGCGCGTCCCCCTGGGAGAAGCAATTCCATTTCAAGCAGGCCGTGAGTGATTGGGACCGGGCTTCCCATATCCTTCGGGGTCAACTGGAGGCGGATTGCCCCCAAGCCCCGGTGGAGGAGATTACCCTATCCCTGTCCGGTATCACCGGGGAGACCGGGACGCAGTTGAGTCTGTTAGCGGACCAGCGGGGAGACCGGGAGCGGCGGCTGGCCGAAGCGGAGCGGCGGTTGCAAGCTCGCATGAGCGGAAAACCCGCCCTCTTCCGGGTGGTGCAGGTGGCTCCATGGCACCCGGCTCCGGAGATGCGAGCTATTCAAGTCCCCTTCTCCCCTGCCCATGGGGAAGGAATGAAGCCTCTGTCCACGCCGTCCCCCGTGGCAGTCCAGGAAGGGCCGGACCGCCAGCCAGCGGCGGTCCTGTTAGGGGAGCGATGGCAGAGGGTAGCCCGCATCGAAGATATGTGGTGCTTCGACCTGTGGTGGATGCCCCAGCCCATGTCTAGGGCCTACTACCGGGTGGCGCGGGAGAATGCCGGCGAGATGACACTGTTCCGGGACCAGTCCGATGGCCGCTGGTTCCGGCAGGACTCGTAGCAGCCGGATGGATTCCATGGTTGCCGGATATGCGGAGCTTCACGCCAAGAGCTTCTATTCCTTTGGAATGGGCGCGTCCCACATCCATGAGTTGCTGGCCCAAGCGGTGGAGTACGGCTACGGTGCCTTGGCCCTTACCGACATCAACCTGTGCGGTGCCCTGGAGTTCGCTCGGTTGGCCCATAGCCTAGGCATCAAACCCATCACCGGCGGTGAGGTGGCTTTAGAGGACGGCTCCCGTCTAGCCCTGCTGTCGAAGACCCGCCAAGGCTATGCCAATCTCTCCCGCCTGTTCACTTTGGCCAACTCCGCCGACCGCCGCGAACCACGGCTGGACCCGGCACACCTGCCGGAACACGCCGAGGGCTTGATATTGCTCACCGGGGGGCGCAACGGTCCGCTGTCCAAACTGCTGGCGGAAGGCAGGCGACAGGAGGCCTGCAGGCTCCTGAACGAATACCGGGAATGGTACGGCCCGAAAGGGGCGTACGTGGAACTACAGCAGAATTTTCTGAAAGGGGATACCCAGCGCAACCATGAGTTGGCAGCACTGGCCCGCGAGACCGGCTCACCTCTAGTCGCCACCAACGACGTCCACTACCACTGCCCGGAGCGTTATCGGCTACAGCATGCCCTGACTGCGGCTAGGCGCAACACCACCATGGAGCAGGCCCTGCCCCACATCCTGCCCAACCATCACCTTTGCCTGAAACCCCTAGCGGAAATGGAAGCCCTCTTCCAACAGCACCCCGACGCCACGGCCAACACCGTCAGGCTCGCGGAGCAGTGCGATTTCAACCTCAGCTCAGACTTGGGCTACACCCTGCCCGACGCCGACGTGCCAAGAGGCTATACCCCGGACAGCTACCTGCGCCGCCTCTGTCTGGAGGCCGCCCAGCGGCGCTACGGAGAAATGTCCCAGCCAGTGCAGAAACGCTTGGACGAGGAGTTCCGGCTGATTGAGCGCCACGGCCTAGCCGGATTCCTGCTCCTCTACCGGGAAATCGTCCTGCTGGCCCAGGAAATCATGGAGGAACGTGGATTGTCTCACCCGGAGATGCCCTTGGAGGAAAGACCGCCGGGCCGGGGCCGGGGTTCCTCGGTGGCCCTCCTGGTGGGCTACCTCACCGGCATCAGCCACGTGGACCCCCTGCGATGGGGCCTTACCCTAGAGCGGTTCATTTCTGAGGACACCAACCTGCTACCCGATATCGACCTCGACTTTCCCCGCTCCCTGCGTGACGAACTCATCGAGCGAGTGCATCGACGTTTCGGTTTCAATCACGCCGTCCTCGCCGGAGCCATCTCCACCTACTCGGTCAAGGGCATCGTTCAAGAACTGGGCAAGGCCCTAGGGTTGCCCAAAGAAGACCTGAAGAGGCTCTCTCGGCAGTTGCATTCCCACGATGGGGCCATGCTGCGAGAGGAGATGCTGGCCCTGCCCGACTTTCGGGACCGGGTCGACGCTCCCGGCTGGCGGGAACTGACCGAACTGGCCCCCCAACTAATGCACGCTCCCCGCAGCCTGGGACAGCATGTGGGGGGCATGGTGCTAAGCAGTTCGCCAATACCGGAAATGGTGCCCGTCCGCGCCGGGGCCACCCAAGGACGCTACATCATGGACTGGAACAAGGATAGTGTGGCCGACGCCAACTTCGCCAAGATCGACCTCCTCTCTCTGCCCGTGCTGGACCAGATTGAGGAGGCCCTGAACTTGATTGAAGCCAGGGAGGGCCGCCATCCCGACCTGAGCCGCGTCGACCCGGAGGACCCCTACGTATACGACATGATCAACGCCGGGCGGTCCAAGGGGGTGTTCCTGCTCCAGTCACCAGCCCAACTCAAGATGGCCCAGCGCCTAAAGTCCCGCAACCTGCTGGACCTAGCCTACCAAGTGGCCCTGATACGGCCCGGCGTGGGCGTCCAAGGCAGTGCCGTGAGCCAGTTCGTGGAACGTTACCGCCAAGGCGTCTCCTGGGAGTACGACCATCCCCTAGAGAAACGGGCCCTAGAGCGGGGCTACGGCGTCATCGTCTGGCAGGAGCAGGTGGTGCAACTGGTCAGCGACGTAGCCGGAATGACTGCCGCCCAAGCCGACGAGATAAGGAGAGCCTTCGCCCGGCCCAACAACGAACACCTCATCGCACGTCACAAGCAGTGCTTTTTGGATGGCGCACGAGGCAACGGTGTGCCGGAGAAAGTGGCCGAGAGGATTTTCGCCAAGATCAACGGCCAGTACATGTTCCCCGAAAGCCACAGTCACGCCTTCGCCGTAACCGCCTACCAAGCTGCTTGGCTGAAGCGGTATTATCCACTGGAGTTCTTCACGTCCCTAGTCAACCAGCAGCCCATGGGCTTCTATCCGATGGAAACGCTGAAGCAGGATGCCCGGTGCTGCGGCGTTCCCTTCCTGAACCCCTGTGTCAATCGCAGCGGTGTGGACTGCACCCCCTACGAAGACTCCGTGCTGCTCGGCTTGCGGTTCGTGAAGGATGTGGGCCAAGCGTCGGCCCAAGCCATCGTGGCAGAGCGGGAGAAGCATGGCCCTTATGCCGGGCCTGCCGACCTAGTACGGCGCACCGGGCTAAAGCCCCAAGCGATGGAATCTCTGGTCACGGCTGGGGCCTTCGATTCTCTGGTCCCCAACCGCCGGCAGGCATTGTGGGATGCGGGCTTAGGCATCCGGCCCGGCAGGAACGGGCAGCGGGCCTTCGCCTCCCCCGCAAACAACCACGTTTCTGACCTTCCAGATTTCACTGCCCGCGAGAAGATGACTGGCGAGTACCGTGTCATGGGCATCTACCCCAAGGGTCACTTGATGGAGTTCGTGCGGCCCAACCTCGACCCTCAAGTCCTGCCCGCCACAGCCGTGGACTATGCCGCCGAGGGGGAGAAGATCCTGGTAGCCGGTTGGCCCATCGCCCGGCAGCACCCCAAAGGGCAGGATGGCACAGTATTCGTCACCATTGAGGACGAGACCGGGGACGCACAGGTCATCCTGTGGCCCAAGATCTTCCACCAGAACCGCCGGCAATTGGGCAGTCATGTCCTGCTGGTACAGGGAACCATTTCCCGTTGGGACGGGACTGCCAACGTCATCGCCTCGGACGTGCGGGGCATCCACCCCCACGTACCCATGCCTGCCGCTCACGATTGGCATTGACAAACCGAAGGCGATGCGCGAACGCCCGATTGACTCTCAATGAGATGGTAGTGGACCTAAGCGGAAGAAGCGACCTTGGAAAGGAAGAGGGCTGGCCTGGGCAAGTGGAGGGATTGAGTTGGGAGGGAACGAGTTGGATAGCGGGTGGATGATGTGGGAGAAGGGACGCTGCGGAGAGTGTCCTTTTGGGTATAGGGGTGTTACCTGCTCAGCAACTCCCGGATGGCATCGTCCACGAAGCTGACGTCATCGGCATTGGAGCCTGGACCTCCTGCCATATGTCCCCAGATGGACTCAATGGGTCGAAGTTCGGCATTGGGCATCCGGCTGACCTCTATCGCGTTGTCCTCGGGAGGGAAATAGAGGTCGGTCCGCCCGGGCATGACGATGGCCTTGGCCTTGATCGCTCCGAGGGCCTTGGAAAGGTCGCCTCCATAGGTAGGGTTCGCGCTGATGTCGGCGTTCTGCCAACTCCAGAGCATCGCCAGTAGGTCATTCGCGTCGGCCCCCATCCTGCGTCCTTCCCAGAAGGTGATGAGGTAGTCTTCCAAAGAGGAATAGCCAATCTCCAAGTAGACCTCTTCCCGATAGAAGGCTTGGGAGAGGGCCCACCCCGCATAGACGCGCCCCATGGCCCGGAGGCCCTTGGTCGGGGGCTGGTCATACCAACCGTTGGCCCATGCGTCGTCCGCGGTAAGGGCCGCCTTCACGCCTTCAAGGAACACGAAATTATGGTGCGAGGTCTTGGCTGAGCCGCAAATGGGAAGGATTCGCTCCACCATGTCGGGAAAGAGGGCGCCCCAGTGGTAGCTCTGCTGTCCTCCCATGGACCAGCCGACTACCAACGCAATGGTCTCAATGCCGAACTTCCGGGTCAGCAGTTGGCGTTGGCACAAGATGTTGTCATACAGAGTCACGGCAGGAAAACGCGCCTTATCATAGGGAGTTGGCGTGTTGCTGGGCGACGACGAAAGCCCGTTTCCCAACATGTTGGGAATGATGATGAAATACTTTCCGGGATCCAAGGCCCTTCCAACCCCTATGTTAGCCTCGTTGACGGTGTGCTGGCTGCCATAGGACGTCGGATACACAATCACGTTGTCCCGGTTGGGGCTAAGCTCCCCGTAAGTCTTATAGGCCAGCTTGGCGTCCCGCAGCGTCGCTCCATGTTGCAGCACAACGTTGCCCAAGTCGAACACATCATAGTCAAGCATAGTGAGTCCTGTAGAATCAGGGATGGGAACCAGCCCAGTGGGTTTAGTATATCCAAGGAGCAGGATACCGGGAAAGGACGCCTACGATATGGCGTTGCATCGGCCGGTACTGTCTACCCTCAAGTCAAGTGGGCAGTAGAGGACTCGAACCTCTGACCCCCTGCGTGTAAAGCAGGTGCTCTGACCAACTGAGCTAACCGCCCCCACGGAACCTCTATTAGAGGTCCTCTATTACAGCAAGACCGCTGGCCCAGTGTCAACGAAGGCCCCCACCCCAGCCCATGCCCGTGTATCTGGAAACGGAGGATGGTACACTATCTCCGGCATCTGGCTGGAGTTTAGGTAGACGAGGAGATGAGCATGGCCTCAGAGGAGGGCTATCAGAGAGGGATGGTGATCATCGCCCATCCCGATGATGCGGAATACGGCTGCGCCGGCACCGTGGCCAAGTGGTGTCGGCAGGGTATGTCCGTGGTCTACGTGATTTGCACCGACGGTAGCAAAGGCAGCCCCGACCCCAACGTAGACATCGGCTGGCTGATCGAGACCCGTCAACAGGAGCAGAGAAACGCTTGCAAGGTCCTCGGTGTGGAGGATGTGGTCTTCCTGAATTACGAAGACGCCATGCTCGAACCTACCCTTGATCTCCGCAAAGACATCGTCCGCGAGATACGGCGCTACAAGCCCGACGTCATGATTTGCGAGACTCCCATGCGTACCCTCAAAGGCTACGGCTACATGGGACACCCCGACCACTTCGCCTCCGGCGAAGCCGCCATGGCTGCCATGTTCCCAGCAGCCCGCGACCGCCTCACCTTTCCCGACCTGCTCGCCGACGGCTTCGAGCCGCACAAAATACGCGAATTGATGATTATGACCTTCGCCGGCGAGGGTTCCGACAAGTGGGTCGACGTCACCGACACTATCGACCAGTCCTTGGAGGCCCTGAGCCAGCATGTAAGCCAAGTCGCCCACCTCGGGCAGGAACACTTGGAGTTCGTGCGGTCATGGAAGATAAACGCTGGCAAAGAGCGGGGAATGGGGCCCGTGGAGAGCTTCAAGAGCTACGTAATCGACTAGAGGCCAGCTAGTCCCCTTCTGGCACCGCCATCCAAGCGGGAAGTCATGTCCACCGGCTACCTGCGCCCAAAAAGCTTGGACACTCCCTTGAACAGCCTGTCCATCACGCCCCCCTGCTGGGAGCGGCCCATGCGTCTCCGCGTGCAGTCCACACAGGTGCAGGCCGCCGGATGCTTGCCTCTTACGTAGTCCCGGTCCGATAACGGCAATTGCTCAACCCCTCAGCGACAGACTCTGTATCCATTGTACTCCCGTGCGACCCGCTCGTGACATGCGGCCCCAACATCCTGCATTCCAGCCAAAAAGAAGACCCTGAGCACATCCTCCCACAGGACGTGTGCCCAGGGCCACTTGCAACGATTTGCCTCGAATTAGCTGCGGAACAGATGGGTGAAAACGCCTACCACCTTGTTCACATGGGACTCCCTAGCGATGGCTTGCAGCACCACGTCGCTCAGCGCGCCGATACCGGTGCCGAATGCTATGGCCACCACATGCAGTCCCATGAACTCCGGCCCTCCCAAGCCGTAGACGCCCCATATACCCTCGGCAGCTACTAGACCGAGCAGCGGGAAAGCTGCCATTCGCATCCACGAATCATGCTTCCGGTCAAGCAGGTTATACCAAAGGACGCCGGTGGCATATGCCACTGCAAAGGCAAGGACCACTATGCTGAAATTGTCCATCTATTCAACTCCTGTCACGCAAACTTATTGTGTTTTAGGGGTGCTCCCCCTACTGCTTTGCCCGGAGCTTTTGGGATTGAGGCCCTCGAGCTTGGGGCTGGTCTCCAATCGCATTCCCTGATATTCATCCCTCCTTTCAAGTACATTTGGGTTCCCTGTTGCTAGTCCATGCGCTGTACGCGACCGGGCGGGCTGGAGAAAAACGCGGAGGGAAACCAACGCGCACCGCATGACTCAATATCTCGCTGCTCAACAGACGCGGATTATGGCGAACCCCACCGGCAACCGCCAAAGGGATTCGCGACGACTTTTGGCGAAATTTTAAGAAAATGACCAATATCTTGCTGCCTTAGAGCACATAACGATAGAATGCGGCAAACATAACCACTTCGAAAGGTGGAAACTTTTATGTCCGCTATCCTCGTCGGCAACGGAAAATATACATATGAAGTAGACCAATCATGGGCCCAGATCCCAGACGGCATCGAAATGCGCGCCGCCGCCGTAGCCGTCGACTCGCAGGACCGCGTCTACTGTTTCAACCGCTCCGAAGAGCATCCCGTGATGGTTTTCGACGCCGATGGCTCCTACCTGCGCTCATGGGGTGCAGGCCAGTTCGAATTTCCCCACGCCATCTATGTCGACGCCAACGACTACGTCTGGCTGGTGGACCGCAATCGCGGCCAGATCATGAAGTTCACCACCAACGGCGACCTCCAGCAGACAATAGGCACCCGCGGCTTCCGCTCCGACTCCGGTGCACTTGAACTCAGTTCCACCGCCTACACCGATGTCACCCGCCCCGGCGGCCCCTTCAATCTCCCCGCAGGCATCTGCATCGCCCCCTCCGGCGACATTTTCATCGCTGACGGCTACGGCAACTGCCAAGTCCACCGCTTCTCCGCCGATGGAGAGCACCTGCTATCCTGGGGCCAGCCTGGCACCGCTCCCGGTGGCTTGACCCTTCCCCACGGCGTATGGATTGACCGCCGTGGCCGTGTGCTCGTGGCCGAGCGTGAGGGTGACCGTGTGCAGGTGTTCAGCCAGGAAGGTGAAGTGCTGGACATCTGGGAGACCGAACTCATCGGCCCAGCCCTCTTCTACGTCGACGACGATGACGCCGTATACATCCCCGAGCACAACTCCGGCCACACCAGCATCGTCACCTTGGACGGCCAGCGCCTCGCCCGCTGGGGTGGCCCCGAACTCAAGACCTGCCACGGCATCTGGGTCGACTCCCGTAAAGACCTCTACGTCGTCCAGCCCGGCGACTGGGGCCCAGGCCGTCGCATCGTCAAGTTCCAGCGGGTCTAGAGCCTCGGAAACTGCGGTCAAGAGAGGAAACTACGGTCAGAGAGAGGCGAGGCTCCCCGGGGCCATTCCTCGCTATGCCATGATACTATGGCGTAGATATAACCCCGTTGACTCAGCGGACCAGATCTATTAACGCCGCACCTGCCATGGTGTATGAGATGCATCACATCGCTGGTGGTGCCTTGGCCTAAACTCGCATGGGAATGGATTTTAGCAACTAGGATTAGGAGAGTCTTACCTCCATCAATGGCCGCAGATTGGAGGGGTAAAGTTATGGAAGACCAAGATATATTGTCGCGGGCCTTCGATTTCTATCTAGAGAACCAAGATAGCTTTGTGTTGGAGTACAACGGGAAACACATCGTTCTCGTGGAGACCGCGGAAGGCTTCAAGGTGGCCGGCAGTTACGACGAAGGCCACGTGGCCGTTTTAGAGACCAAGAAGAATTATCCTCTCGGAACATTCCTAGTGCAAAAAGTGTCGCCCGGCACCGCCGACTATACGATGTCCCTTCCTGCGCGGATGAGGTTGACTTATTACTAGCCAATACCATCGTTATTACAGAGCGCTCCCCAACCCACGGCTTGCTCCGTGAAATCAAATCCGCGGGCTTCGTCTCCGCTTCCGGGCCGAGTGGCGTGCGGTGCGACGTTACAGCCCTATGGGATACAGGGTCCACCCTGCACCAGCCCGCCAACCAACCCGCTATCCATCTCGCTTGCCCCCCTCGGAGTGGCATGCGATACTTGGGCACTCACTAGTCGGGACTCTCCACCTCAGCTCTCTGAGACCTTAGGAGGCGCCATGGCGACGACAGACCTTCGTGGTTTGGTGGACACCAACCGGGGCATGCTCAGCAAGGAAATATTCATTGAGCCTGACCTCTACAAGCAGGAACTGGAGCAGATTTTCGCCCGCTGCTGGCTCTTCCTCTGCCACGAAACCCAGATACCCAACCCAGGCGACTACTTTTCCACCTACATGGGCGAGGACCCCGTCCTCGTCGTGCGTCATACCGACGGCTCCGTCGGCGCATTCCTCAACGTCTGCCGCCACCGCGGCAACCGCGTCTGCCGCGCCGACTCCGGCAACGCCTCCTCCTTCGTCTGCGCCTACCATGGCTGGACTTATGGCACCGACGGCAAGCTCATCGCCGTCCCCAGCCTGAAAGAGGCCTACTACAACGAACTGGACACCAGCAAATGGGGCCTCGCTCCCGTGGCCCAAGTCGACAACTACAAGGGCCTCTACTTCGGCACCTTCGACCCCAATGCCCCCTCCCTTCTCGAATATCTTGGCGAGATGACTTGGTACCTCGACTTCTTCTTCGACCGCCGCGAGGGCGGCGTCGAGGTTCTGGGTTCCCCCCAACGCTGGATCGTCCCCTGCAACTGGAAATTTGGCGCCGAGAACTTCGCTGGCGATTCCTACCACATCCAGTGGACCCACCTCTCCGCCGTCATCGCCAACTTCTCCCAGTCCCCCTCGGCAACCGCCGACGGCAAGGGCTGCATGCTCAACGTCCCTTGGGGCGACGGCAAAGGCGGCCACTGCATCATCTGCCACGAGCCCAGCTCCTATTCCGACCCGCCAAACACTCCTGTACAGTTGTACGAGGACTCAGTCCGCGACGAGGTCCGGGAGCGCTTGGGCCCGCGCATGGACTTGGTCAAGCCCATATCCGGCACTCTCTTCCCCAACTTCTCCATGCTCCGCACCGCCTCCCGCCTCCTGCGGGTATGGCACCCCCGTGGGCCCGACAAGGTGGAAATCTGGTCCTGGGCCTGCGCAGACAAGAAGGCCCCGCCCGAAGTCAAAGCAGCCATCCGGCAGGTTGGCGCCCGCGGCTTCGGCCCCTCCGGCACTTTCGAGCAGGACGACATGGACAACTGGCAGGAATGCACGTCCACCTGCCGCGGCTTCATGTCCCGCCGCGTCCCCATCAACAACCAGATGGGCATGGGCCACGGCAGCTTCAGCGAAGAACTCAAGGCATGGCAGAGCAACTACCGCTGGACCGAAGAAAACCACCGCGCCTTCTACCAGCGCTGGGCCGACATGATGGGCGCGGAAAACTGGCGCGAGGTCTGAGCCCCAAGACAACCAAACAACATGAGTATGCCAAACGACTGCCCCAGCCGTAGTCGCCCTCCAGGACTTCGGGCGAGGCGTCGCTGGGCGAGGCGCGTGATCGCCAATGAGATCAATGATCACTGGCGCGTGAGACATTCGGATGTGAAGGTCGAGTGGGTGGAACGCACGCTGGTCGCTCCTTATCGGAATGAGACGGAAGATGGGGACCAGGTGTACTATGGAGAGGTGCCCGAGATGGGCAACTGGTTGCGGGTGGTGATCAGGGACAACCGTCGGCTTGTGACGGCCTATCTGGACAGTCGGCTGCGCAAGAGATTTGGACAGGGGAAACAGGAATGGTAAAACGGATTCCGATAGAAGAGGAATATCTGCCCGAAGAGCCAGCCACGCCACTTTCCGACCCGGAACTATACATTGAGTACGATCCCGAAACCGACATCCTGATGCTGTCTGGAGTCGGACCGGTCATAGGGAGCTTCGGAGATACCGTTGCCAAGAACCTAGTGGTATTCACCAATGAAGCGGGAGACGAGAACGTGGGGGTCATGGTCCACCATGCGTCCAAAATCCTGCTGCCCCATTTAGCCGGGGGGAACAGAACGAGCCATGATCTATAAGCGGCGTGACGCATCAAGTCTGGCGCACCGTGTTTTGTGAACTTCCCGGGCGTTCGTCGAGCACGCCTAACCCTTAGGGCGATAGCGCACGAGGAGGTGTTCCGGTGAAATTCGCCCATTTCACCCAGACCTTTCCCCGGGAGGGCGAAACAGCCGCCGCCCGCTACGACCAGATGTGGCGGGAACTGGAGCTTGCCGACCAAGTCGACTTCGACTACGGCTTCTCCTCCGTGCACCACTTCAGCCGTCTCCGACCCACCTCCTCCACCTACTGCACTGGCGCAGCCGCCCGCACAAAGAAACTCCGTCTAGGCCCCATGGGCTACACCGTTGGCCTCTACAACCCCATCCGCTTGGTGGAAGAGGTCGCCCTGCTCGACAACATCACCCACGGCCGCTTGGAAGTCGGCCTCACCACCGGCGTCACCCCCGAAGAGTTCCGCATCTACGGCGCCGACTGGGAAGAGCGCCACTCATCAGCCACCGAGGCCATGCACCTGCTCCGCAAGGCCTTCACCAGCGGGGACCGGCCCTTCACCTTCGAAGGACCCCACCACCAGTACCACAACGTCCCCCTCTCCGTGGAGCCCATCCAACAACCCCACCCTCCCATCTGGCTCCTCTCCATGACGCCGGCCCAACTTGAGGCCGCAGCCCAAGAGGGAGCCCACACCGGCTACGTCTTCTTCCGCCGCCGCGAGGAAGCCGCCCCAGCCGTGAAGGACTACCTCCAGATGTGGGGGAAGCACAACCACCCCTACAACCCCAACGTAGCTTATGTCGCCTTCGTCTACGTCGACGAGACCGACGCCAAGGCGGAGGAAACCGCCGCCCCCCACCTGCTCCACAGCATGCGTACCATCTACGGCCGGGCCATGGGCGTCACCCCCAGCAATGAAATGGAATACTACCAAGCAGGAACCCAGCACGTGACCGAGGGCTTCAACGAAGCCCAGGAGTCCCGCATGAAATGGTACGACTTCGACTACCTCCACCAGAACACGCTGGTGTTCGTGGGCTCTCCCAAGACCGTCACTGAAAAGCTGCACGACGCCGCTGCCACCGGCCTGTTCAACGTCATGTGCGGCGAATTCAACATGGGCCACCTCCTCGAAGAGGACCTCATGCGCTCCATCCGCCTCTTCGGCGAAAAAGTCATCCCCGCCCTCAAGGACTTCGACCCCACCACGAAACACCTGTCCTGACATTCTGCCCAAAACCCACCCCGCTAGGGAGGCACACGATGACAACAGACGTACGAGGCTTGGTCGACTCATCCCAGGGTCTGGTCAGCCGCCGCATCTACATCGAGCCCGACATCTACCAGCAGGAACAGGAGCGCATCTTCGCCCGCTGTTGGCTCTTCCTCTGCCACGAGTCCCAAATCCCCAACCCCGGCGACTTCCTCTCCACCTACATGGGCGAAGACCCCGTCCTCGTCACCCGCGATTCCACCGGCAAGATCAACGCCTTCCTCAACGTCTGTCGGCACCGCGGCAACCGCGTCTGCCGCGCCGACTCCGGCAACGCCTCCGCCTTCGTCTGCGCCTACCATGGCTGGACCTACGGCACCGACGGCAAGCTCATCGCCGTCCCCAGCCTCAAGGAGGCCTACTACGACGAACTCGACACCTCCAAGTGGGGCCTCATGCCCGTCGCCCAGATTGACAACTACCGCGGCCTCTACTTCGCCACCTTCGACCCCGAAGCACCGCCCCTCCTCGACTACCTCGGCGAGATGACCTGGTACCTCGACACCTTCTTCAACCGCGCCGAGGGCGGCTCCGAGGTCATCGGCGGCATGTACAAATGGACCCTCAACACCAACTGGAAGCTCCCCGCCGAGAGCTTCGGCGGCGACTCCTATCACGTCCAGTGGACCCACAACTCGGCCATGCGCGCCGGCTTCAGCGAAGCCCAAGCCGGCCAGAACACCGGCTACGGCCGCCCCGTATCCCCCCTTCTCCCGTCCGGCCGCACGACCGGCCACGCCGTCCAATGCAACTACCCCGGCGAGTTCACCAGCCCACCCGTGGACCACATCCGTTCTTGGGAGACCCAGATCCGCCCTGAGTCCATACGCCTGCTCGGTCCCCGCACCGAGATCATCGACCCCATCGTGGCCACCGTCTTCCCCAACTTCTCCGTCACCCGCGCCACCTCCAATCACTTCCGCGTCTGGCACCCCCGCGGCCCCGGCAAAATCGAGATATGGATGTGGGGCTTCGTCGACAAGAAGGCCCCGCCCGAGGTCAAGGAAGCCCACCGCCTGAATTGCGTCCGCACCTTCAGCCCCTCCGGCACCTTCGAGCAGGACGACATGGACAACTGGCAGGAGTGCGCCCAGACCTGCCGCGGCGTCGTATCCCGCCGCGTCCCCGTCAACATCCAGATGGGTCTGGGCCACGAGGGCTTCAACGAAGAACTCAAGGCCTGGGCTGGCGATTACCGCTACTGCGAGAGCAACCATCGCGCCTTCTACCAGCGCTGGGCCGACCTCATGGCAGCCGATAGCTGGAGCACCGTTTAGCAGACCCAACCACGTGACCTAGCCTTCTCCACTGGATGGACCCCGATGAATCGGGTCGATAAGGAGGGCCTGCCGACATGGTCACGAGGCAGATAGCGAGACTGGCGGAAGACCGCATCTTCTTCGGCTGGTTCGTCCTAGCCGCCAGCCTTCTGGTGTCCTTCGGCGTCATCGGGGGCCAGTTCTCATTCGGCGCATTCATGAAACCCATGACCGAACACTTCGGCTGGGACCGCGCCACCCTCGCCGGAGCCTTCGGCGTCACCTTCATGCTCTCCGGCCTCTTGCGCCCCCTCGCCGGCTATCTCGCCGACCGCTACAGCCCCAAGTGGACCGCCCTCAGCGGCGTGGCCCTCATGGGCGTCATGTTGGTCGTCCTGACCCAAGTGCAGAACCTCACCCAACTCTATATCGTCTTCTCCGTCATGGCCCTCGGCATCACCCTCGGCTCCGGCTCCGCCTTGGCCAAGATCGTCAGCGCCTGGTTCCAGCGCAGCCGCGGAGTCACCCTGGGTCTCCTCACCGGTGGCGGCTCCATCGGAGCCGTGATTCTGGTGCCCGCTGCCTCATCCTTCGTATCCATAGCCAGTTGGAGGGAAGGCTACCTCTTCCTCGGCCTCTTCCTGCTGGTGCTCGTGCTACCCCTAGGCATCCTCTTAGTGCGCAACAAACCCCAGGAGATGGGTCTGGAACCCCTGAAACCTACCCAGCAGGAGGCCTCCCGTCGCACCGACCCCTCCGAGGTGCTCCTAGGCCGCGACGCCACTTTCACCGAGGCCCTCCAGACCGGCCTCTTCTGGAGGCTCACCTTCGGGTACTTCGTTTGAGGCTACTCCATGAGCTTCGTGAATGCTCACTTCATCTCCTACTTCCAAGACCTCGGCTACTCCCAGATGGTCGCCGCAGCCTGCTTCAGCCTCATCGGCATCTGGGCCATCATCGGCACCGTCCTCTTCGGCCACCTCTCCGACAGGTTCGGACGCCGCAAGTTCCTCAGCTTCTCCTACCACCTGCGCGGCATCGGCTTCTTCATCGTCCTCCTCTCCATGGGCATACCCCTCCTCAACATCCCCTCCCTAGGACTCGCAGCCCTGCTCGCAGGTGTCATCACCGTTGGCATCTCATGGAACGCCGTCGTGGGCATCACCGCCGCCTACACCTCCGACCGCTTCGGCATCAGCAACATGGGCACCATCTACGGCACCATGTTCGCCGTCATGCCCCTGGGCTCCGGCCTCGGCGCCTTCCTCGGAGGCTACTTCTTCGACCAGTACGGCAGCTACCAGATGGCCATCGTCATCAACTTGGGACTCCTAGTAGCCGCCGGCCTCCTCGTCCTAGTCCGCGAACGCCCCCCCATGCTCCGAGGCACCCCAGCCGTCGCCAGCAGCTAGCCCAACCAACATACCCTCCCGCACCAGCGCATCGTTCGCCCCCGAACGAAGCTCCCTTTCCATTCCCCCTCAGCGAAGCTCCTTCTCCGTTCGTCCTGAGCGAAGTGGTGTGGTCAACACAGCCTCCAAGCGACTGAGCGCGGAGGTTGTGTTGACCACACCACGCAGTCGAAGGACCCCGCCTCCCCTCCAACACACCTAGTCATACTCATACGTGGCCCGCGAACTACCCCTCCGGCCCCTCCACGTTCACCACCAACGGCCCGCTGCCCACCCGGATCACGAACGTCTCCGTTTGCTCCAGCGCAGGGTTCGACTCCCGGTGCACCACACCCTTCCCCACATGAATCACATCCCCCGGCCCAGCCAGCAGGTTCTCCTGCCCCCCGCTCCCGAACTCCACCCGCTGCGCCCCGCTGGCAATATACACATACGTGTCATACTCCCCATGATGGTGCCACCCCGACGTAACCCCAGCCTCAGTATGCACCACCCCAACCCAAGCCCCATCACGATCATAAGCAATCTGCCGCTCCATCCCCGGCGTCGCCGCCCGGTCATCTGAAATACGCTCGCCAGCGCGAACGAGTGAAACGACTTTGTTTGTCATGTTGAGGACTCCTCTATTGCGTGTCCTTTAGGCTCCAAGAAGCTCTTGTGTCACCTCCCGCACGGCATCAATGGTTAGTCTAAAGAAGTTGAACTGTCCGTAAAGAGGTTGTAGGACGCCGTAAATCACTTCAGGTAAATTGTCCTGAATCTCACTCAAGGATGCTTGGCCCCTTACCGTTACCTCAGATTGGTAACACTTGTCCCAGTCTGTGTAGGGCATTGTCCTGCTCCACACAAGAGATCTGTCTTTGAGCCCCGTAAACTTGCATCGGATAACAACGTCACTTGCGCCTTGAAAGCTTTCCGCTAGGCGAGCAGTGTACAGTAATCCCTCAGCTAGTCTCTGAATTGGCATTGTGCCGGAAAGAACGAAGCCGCGCCCATAATTCAAGCTCTCGCCCCAAATACCATCTTCGGGATGTCCCTCGATTATGTAGAGCTCGCCAGCACGCGAGGCCCGCCAAAAATCGTAGTAGTCGATTGCTAAGCGACCACTGTCGTCTCTGCCAAGCCATGTCTCGATGAAGTCTCCTTGTGGCCGACTCTCCCAGCCCCTTGCATTTCTGAGTTCAAGAAAAAGGGGCCACCCAGACAACCTAACTCTATGGGCTCCACGAAGCCGGTCATTAAGCTCAGGTAAGCTTGGCACCTCAGTTGCATTTGCCAGAGCAAACCCCAGTTCGAAATGGCCTGTTGGGAAGACCGTTGGAGAATCAAGAGGCTCATCCTTTACAACCTCTTTCCACCGTTCGTAAGCCGCTTCACAATAGGCGTCTAACGAAAGCACGATACTTGGATTTGACCCTGGTACTGCAACTCGGCCTTGAACAATGGACCGAATCGCATCGAGCATGTCTTCACGCCTAGCCCTCACGCAACGGTCGAGTAATGCACGCCATTCTTCGGGCGTGTGAGGCTCTTCGCTACGCGGACCGGGCTTACGTACATACACTTTGTATTGAGCTAGCTCCGCAGTCCCCTGATCGCGTTTACACATAACGGGCACGTCAGAGGCCGGGACTCGAATCACTGGGTAGCGAACACTATTCCCGGGGTGGGGGACAAAGTATGTCTGACATTGAAACTCTGGATTCGAATACCGTCGCACAGCTTCATTGACTCTATCCGATGTAACTTCTGGAAGATCTTGCGGGACAGGACTTGGCTGGAGAGGGCTACGGTTCGCAAAGCCCAAAACCAAATACCCACCTCCGTGATTGCTCACAGCGATAGCCGCTTTCGCAAGCACAGCCCTTCCATGGTCTGTGGTTAGGTCAAGCCATTCCTTGTACTCTACTCCGAGATCTTCACTCTCATAGAGGAGCAGGCCTTGGAGTTGTATTCCTTCCGGCGAGGGTAGGGTAGTCATATCCCTCTTTCGTGGGTCCATGTCCCAAGGTTCGTCCAATCGAGCGTCTTGACCGCAGCTCCACATGATTCGGCTGCCTGTGGTCGCCTACGCATTAGCTGGACGACTGCGGGCCGCTTTCGCCCCCTTCAAAGACATGGCTGCAGCATCCCCGTCGCCTACTGCGCGCCGGGCTTGAGCAAGGTCATAGGTGGCTTGCCGTCGCATCCAGAATTCGGCGGTGCCCCAGCCTATGCGTTCCAGAGCCAATGCGATAGCAGGCGTGATTCCGCTATGCTCATTGAGCAACCGGGATGCGGTGTTGCGACTGACTCCCAAGTTGGCGGCGAATTGGTTCACGCTCCAACCCATTTCTTCCAAGTCGTCGCGGAGGCTGGCTGCGGGGTGGGTGGGATTTCCGAGAGGCATGGTTGCGCTCCTTCGGCTAGTGGTAGTCCTCAAGGTCTATGTCCACTGGTTCTCTGTCCTCAAATCGGAATGTCAGACGCCAGTTGCCTGAAATGCGCACACTCCAAGTACCACGGCGGTTGCCTGCCAATTGGTGTAGTCTCCGGCTAGGACGTCCGGCCATGTCTGTAGGACCGCGAGCATCGGCCAAGTCATCAAGAATTCGGGCAATGCGAGCAACTTGGTCAGGGTTCAGCCGACTGGCGTCTCCACGCTCCCAGAATTGTCTCAAGCCCGCGTGCCTGAACTCCATCTGATAACTGTAACGTGCATTGATACATGATGCAAACCAATCTATATCTAAGCATGCGTCGCCGTACCATGCTACACTCCCCACACCATGACCCCCACCCTCCCACTGCTCCTTCTGCTGGCACTGGCCTTGGCCGTCGCCTGCACTCCGAGACCCTCGACTTTGGACGAGGTTGCTCGCGGTGTCGATGAGATTCTCATTCCCACACCAACCATAGCCATCGACCCATCAACCCCCACATCCCCAGCCACCCTCGCCCCCTCTCCCTTCTCCAGCGACATGCCTCCCCTCAACTTGGGCGAACCAGCCCCACCCTTCGCCCTTGAAGGACTCGACGGCACCGAGGTGAGCCTCGCCTCCCTCCAAGGCAAGGTGGTCGTCCTCAATTTCTGGGCCTCATGGTGCGGCCCCTGCCGCAAGGAAATGCCCGATTTCCAGGAGGCTTGGGAGGAGCACCGAGACCAAGGCGTGGTGTTCGTCGGCATCGCCGTCGCCGACACCGTATCCGACGCCACCAGGTTCGCCCAGCAGGTCGGCGTCACCTACCCCCTTGCCTTGGATGCCACCAACGAAGTCGCCCGCGCCTACCGCCTCCGCGCTGTCCCCAGCACCTATTTCATCGACCGCGAAGGAAAGCTCGCCACTACCCTCCACGGCCTTGCCAACCAAGGAGCATTGCGCATTTTCCTGCGTGGCCAGACCCGGCAGCCAGACTCAGCAGATGAAGTGAAGTGAGAGTGGATTGAAGTGAGGGCGGAGTGAACTCAGGCATGACAAAAACCGCTTGCGCACCCCCTCCCCCATGCTCCATCATCAACTCATCGCCCCCGGCCACTCGGACGCCGACAATCCAAGGTGAGACGCCCCCCGACGGCAAGGACATCAGACGGCAGGAAAATCAATGGAGACGACCAAAATCCCCACCCCCGACTCGCCCCCAACCAGCCCCGCCCCCAAAATGTCACAGTGTGACATTTCTCCAGCTACGAAAATGTCACAAATGTCACAAATGCGTGACGTCTGTGACATCCTCAGATACGAAAAAATGTCACACCATTTCCGTATCTGGCCAGCTAGGGAAATGTCACAAATGTCACAATTCTCAGATACGAAAAAAATATTTTAGCTATAAACCGTGTGACATTGTGGCATTCCCCACCCCCAGACCCCGCCAACATCTTCACAGGATTCTCCCCTTTTGTGCACGGCACGCACATAGAAGAGCCAGCAGGCGACAGGTGTAATATTGCAGCCGCACAAGACTACCGCAATCGGAGGGCACGAGTTGGGAGGCAGTTGCGCTGGAGCAATCATCAAAGCCGAGGCAGTCCACAAGACGTACGACACCGGCCGGGTCAAGGTCGCCGCTCTCAGGGGAGTGGACCTCCAAGTCACCCGCGGCGAGATGGTCGCCATCATGGGCCCTAGCGGTTGTGGCAAGACCACCCTCCTCAACTGCCTCTCCGGTCTCGACGAAATCGATTCAGGCAGCATCACCATCGGCGGCGCCGACTTGGTCCGCATGAAGGACAACGAAAAAACCCGCTACCGCGCCACCCGCATGGGCTACGTCTTCCAGTCCTTCAACCTGCTCCCCGTCCTCACAGTCCTGGAGAACGTCGAGATGCCCCTGCTCGTCTCCCGCACCAAGGCCAGCCAAGCAAGAGAGCAGGCCGAGACCGCCATCGAAATGGTGGGCCTCGCCGACTGGCGCACCCACTACCCCTCCGAGCTGTCAGGCGGCCAGCAGCAGCGCGTAGCGATTGCCCGGGCTCTAGTCAACGAACCGGAAATCGTCTGGGCCGACGAGCCCACGGGCAATCTGGACACCGAAAACTCCACAGCCATCATGGACCTCCTCAGTCTGCTGAACCGCGAAAGCGGCCACACCTTCATCATAGTCACCCACTCCGACGACGTGGCAGCCCGGGCTCACCGCATCATCCGTATGCAGGACGGGCATATCGTCAGCGACGCCCGCGTACCCGCCCCGGCTCTGTCCAACGGTAAGTAGGCGGCCGGGAAGCAATGGACGAGTTTTTCGGCACCCCCATAAGTGACATCGTTACGGTACTGGCCATCGCCTTCGCCATCATAGCGGCCGTGCTCCTTTTCATCCTCATACGCGACAACGTTCTGGTGCGCATGGCCCTCCGCAACGTGCTGAGGCGTCCAACCCGTGGTGTCCTCATCGTTTCGGGTCTGATGCTGGCTACGGCCATCATCTCCAGCGCGTTCACCACCGGCGACTCAATGACCCAAAGCATCAAGGTAAACGCAACCTCAAGCCTGCGGGCCTTGGATGAGACCATACGCTTTGACGAGGACTCTCCCCTATGGGACACCCAAGCCCTCCCGGAGCACTTCTCCGAGTCGGTGTATGACGAGATAGCGCCCGACCTGCGAGCGGCAACCGACCTGATAGACGGCGTGGCCCCCGTGCTGGCCCAGCCCACGGCAGTCATCAATGCGGAGTCCCGCCAGTTTGAGGTGGAAGCTCTGCTCACAGGCTTGGAGCCGACGAGCGCCGCCAGCTTTGAGACCCTGACTGACTTGCAAGGTAACCCGGTGGACTTAGCCGCGCTGGGGCCTGACCAAGTCTACCTCGACCGTGAGGGCGCCGACGCCATTGATGCCCAAGCAGGAGATACCATCGGCATTCCCCTCGGCCAAGGCGGCTTGACCAACCTGCGGGTCGCAGCCGTGGTCGACGGGTGGTACTACAAACGGAGCGAGACCAAGGTTGTAGTGATGACCTCGCTGGCCCATGCGCAGGAGTTGCTTGGCAAGCCGGGCCTCATCTCCACAATCCTGATATCCAACAAGGGTGACTATTTCGAGGGCGAGGCACTCACGGACGAGGTAATCGACAGGTTCAACGAACTGCCCGCACTAAGGGATGCCGGGCTTGAGGTCTTCGGCGTTAAGCAGCAGGTCGTCGGGCTAGCCAACGAGATAGGAAACATCTTCGTCACCCTCTTCACCACCTTCGGGCTCTTCTCCATCGGAGTGGGTCTGCTGCTGATATTCCTGATATTCACCATGCTTGCCGCCGAGCGGAAGAACGAGATGGGCATCGCGCGGGCTGTGGGGATGCAGCGGAGCCACTTGGTGCGGGCTTTCATGGCCGAGGGGGCGTTCTACAGCTTGGGCTCGGCCATCGTTGGCAGCCTCATCGGGGTGGGGCTGGGCTATCTCATCGTAGTGGTGGTGGGCCAGATATTCAGCACCGGAGTTGAAGGTGATTTCAATTTCGCTCCGCACGTGAATGCCACGTCGGTACTGGTGTCGTTCTTCCTTGGCAGCGTCATCACTTTCGTGACGGTGGTGTTCTCCTCATGGCGGATCAGCAACCTCAACATTGTGCGAGCCATCCGCGACATACCCGAGCCACGGATGGCTCGGTCCGGCATTCGCACTCTTGTATTTGGTCTGCTCATTACCCTGTTAGGGCTGCTGGTGATACTTCTCGCTTGGAACGCCAACCATCTGACGTCCTTTGGCATCGGCATTTCGCTGATCCCTGTTGGCATAGCCCTGATACTGCGTTGGAAGGGCGTCGAACAGAGGTGGGTGCTCACAGGGACGGGCATTGTGCTCCTTGCTTGGTGGCTACTGCCAGCCAGCGTGACTGACCAACTGAAGGACCAGTGGAACGAGGACCTCTCCATTTTCTTCGTGTCGGGGGCGCTTCTGGTTGCTGGGGCGGTCCTCGTGATCGTCAACAACTCGCCCATAGTGCTCCGCCTGCTGTCCGCGACCATAGGGCGCAGTCTGGCTTTGGCTCCCATTGCCAAGTCCGCTGTTGCCTATCCCTTGCGCTACGGGTTCCGCACAGGGCTGTCAGTGGCAATGTTCGCCGTGGTCATCTTCTCCATCGTCGTTATGTCAGTGCTGACAGAGGGGTTCGACAAGCTCTGGGGCGACCAGGAACGGTTCGCAGGCAATTACAACGTGCTGGCCTTCGCGGGCAACGACCTGAACCCGCTGAAGGATCTTCCCAGCAGAGTGGAGGCAGACTCCAACCTCTCGATCGTGGAGAAGGTCGACGGCAAGCCCCAAGTGGGCACCTTCCGTACCGACTATCAGGCTAGTGCACGTTTATCAGCAATTTCGGAAGCTGAAAGCAAGAACACTATTCTGACTGGTGTGGACGACGACTTCGTAACCTCGAGCGGCTTCCCATTCTCGCTTACTACCGCGGAATACGTCACAGACTCGGGCATCGACCACCAAGCTTTGTGGGACGATCTGCGAGATGAGCCGGGATTAGCTGTGGTGAATGCCTTGCTGGTGCCTAGACGCAGCGACTTCGCTTTTGAAGCTGAGTTCGATGCGTTCACGCTGGATGGAGCCGAGGGGCTATATGCCGAGAACGAGGTTATGGACCCCGTTCGGGTGACCGTTCACCACCTGAAGAGCAATACCAGCTTCGAACTGACGATCGTTGGTGTATTGGACGAGTTTACCTCGCAGGGAGGACTCTTACTTCCGAGCGGCATCTTCACTTCCTCCAATACCCTTGCGCATGTGCTGCCGCAGGAGATCGACGCCACTCAGTTCTTCTTCAACATCGTCCCAGGTGTTGAAGATGCTGATGAGCAGATCGAGGCAGCCTTCTTCGAGCACAGTCTTCAGACTATGGACCTGCAGGAAGCTATCGCAGACTTCCAAGCCCAGCAGCGGTCATTCTTCAATCTCGTATTGGGCTTCATGGCACTGGGACTGGTAGTGGGCATCGCGGCCTTGGGAGTAATCAGTGCTCGCGCCGTGGTGGAGAGGCGTCACGAAATCGGGGTCATGCGAGCCATCGGATACTCACGAGGAATGGTTCAATTGAACTTCTTGGCCGAGTCCTCCTTTATCGCGATTCTGGGCATTGCAGTAGGGCTAGGTTTGGGATTATTGACGTCAGCGAACGTGGCTGCCGACATCCAAGATGATGAACCGACCTTCGGGCTGGCAATCCCTTGGATCAAGTTGATAGCACTCTGCGTGGGAGCCTACCTGTTCTCTCTCCTGACGACATACCTGCCTTCCCGCCAAGCTGCGGCTGTTGCACCTGCCGAGGCTTTGAGGTATGAGTAGGGGCACCTACGGGGAACAAGTCAGGAGCATCGGTGGGGCCAGTTTCAGGATCATGCCATTAAGAGATCGAGCTATTCCCCAGCGTCGAATCGGTCCAACTGGCCGGGCCGAAGGATATGATGGTCTGAGGTCAATAACCGGTGCCCTTCCAAGGCAGTGGCCACGATGATTATGGTCACATTATCTTATGGTCATGACTATGGCCACATGGCTATTCGGCAGTAGAGAAACTCCGCCGCATGACGGAGAGAACGGTCCAGAAGAGGCCAATCGCAGGGATCGCTGCCCAGACCACTGGGAGCTCCCAGTCTCCCTTCGTGGCACCCTGGGCGATATCCCATGCCAAGGCACCGTTAGCAAGGACGTTGGCCGCCAGAAGTACGACAACTAATAACGCCAATGGTATTGGCGGCTGTCGCAGCGTTACCAAGAACAGGAAGGCTAAGGCAGCGAGGGGTTGCAGAACCACCAGCAACAGGCGCGCCCAGATGGTTCCGCCATCTGCGAAAGAGCCTACCAACGCGAAAAAGCCCGCGATAATGACCTGAGTTAGCGCTAGTGCGAACAGCGCTCTGCGGGATGTCGTCATTCCAGACCTAAGAGGTCCTTCTCCAAAGGTGAGCGCTGATTGAGCCCAACAGCACGACGAACAGGGTGTTGATAATCACCCAGTAGTTGCGGCGGGTCTGGCTTTGGCCTTCCTCCCCTGCATGCAGATCATCGAACCAGTTCCAGAAGAAGAGTACGGCCAGTACTACAGCGGCATAGAACGCCACGGTGACGCAGAAGTAGTCAGGGGGGGCGTTGGCATCACTCGCCACCATTCTCCTGCGAATACAAGTCACTATAAGAGTCAAGATGATGCCCACCGCCATGACCCAGTTGAGAACATGCCAGATTGAAAGGGCATCGACTAGTTGCTCGTAAAAAGGAGTGAACACAAAATGCAGCAGGACGACCAATGCCATGAGACCCAAGACTAGAGAAAGAGGCCTCTTCAACGCGTCCATGTCATAGCCCTCGAAGTGGTGCTGAAGACTTCCCCACCGCTAGTCCTCCTACATGCTTCAACCAGCACTCATACCTACCACAGCTCATAGTCATACCGTATCCATATTGAGGTTTGGGCCTTACGCAAGTCAAGCAGTTTGGACACGCCTCTCCTCGATCGCAGCTGCTTGACGAGGTACCGCGACCTGCAGCGGGATCCACATTGGCATGTGGCGGCAAGAAACTCGTCCTTGGAAGGGATATATCAGTGTTATGCTGAATGATCGGTGTTATGCTTGTAGGAGAAGTCCCTTCGGCAGGAGGACACGCCATGAAGACTACCGTTGAGTACAATCCGAGTTATGCCATGCTGACCATTGATTTGGACCCCGGCGAAGAGATTAAGGCTGAACCTGGAGCCATGGTGTTACAGGAAGGCGTGGAGTTGAACACTGGAGGTGGGGGAGGTGGTCTGTTCGGAGGATTCAAGCGGATGATCGGAGGCGAGTCCTTCTTCGTCAACACTTTCACTGCTGTGTCTGACGGGGGAACGGTGAGTCTCGCTCCCAGTGCGCCTGGGGATATCGGATTCTTTGAACTGCAACCCGGCCGCGACCTCTTCATCCAGTCGGGCTCATTTCTTGCCTGCACCGGGAATGTTCAGACCGATACAAAGTTCCAAGGCTTCCGTGGCGTATTTAGTGGCGAAAGCCTGTTCTTCATCAGGGCATACACCACGGAAGACCCCGGAACAGTGTTCTACAACTCTTATGGGGCTATTAAGAAGGTCGAGGTTCATCCCAACAGGGAGTTGGTGGTGGATACGGGTCACTTGGTGGCGTTCACGGAGGAGGTCGGGTACTCCATCGGCAAGGTGGGAGGCATACGTTCCCTAATAGCTGGGGGAGAGGGTCTGGTGATGAAGTTTCGAGGGAACGGACATGTGTGGGTCCAAACGCGGAACCTTGCCAGCCTTGCGGATACCCTCGTTCCATTCCTCCCCAACATGAGTGGGAAATAGGGAGCCGAGCCAGTACCCTAACGGCCCCCTAAGGCAGTCTCACCACTCCGCGGACCACATAACTGCGTTATAATGTGCTCCGTGGTAGCCTGGCGGCGGTGCGTCTCTTGGTAGCTAGGCACGTCTCAGTGTCTTACAGATGCTGAAGGCTTGTGTCGCTGAATTCATCGGGACCTTTGGTCTCTTATTTGCTGGCACTGGCGCCATCATGGTGGACGACCTCAGCGGCGGGCAGGTCACCCATCTAGGCATCGGCATCACATTCGGACTGATTGTGGCGACCATGATCTTCGCCACGGGGCATATCTCCGGAGCCCACATCAACCCAGCCGTTAGTTTGGCTTTCGCTTTATCTCGTCATTTCCCTTGGAGACGGGTTCCCTTCTACATGGCTGCCCAGATGGCGGGAGCAATGGCGGCGGGGCTGACGTTACTGGGATTGTTGGGAGATGTGGCCCACATGGGGGCGACGCTACCAACGGGCAGTGATGCCCGAGCGTTGGGGCTGGAGATGGTGCTCACCTTTTTTCTGATGTTCGTCATTATGGCTGTGGCTACCGATGCACGGGCTGAAGGGGGTTTGGCGGCCATAGCTATCGGGGCAACCGTGGCACTGGAGTCCATTTTCGCCGGGCCGGTCGCGGGAGCTTCGATGAACCCAGCCCGCTCCCTTGGGCCAGCAATAGTGGGCTGGACGTGGACTAGCCAGTGGCTCTATGTGGTGGGTCCTATATTGGGGGCTGCAGTTGCTGCGCTGGTGTATTCCTGGCTGCGTGGTGAGGGTAACCACATGAACAGGTAACCGGGGACGAACACGGTACCCCATTAGCAGCCCGTTCTCCCATGGTGCGTTGACACCCTAGGCTTGCTCACGTATGTTCGTGAGAGCAGACTGGTTGGTGGTGGGAGGAATGACCAGCCGGGCACTCGGAGGGACTCATGGCCGGTTATACGGTTGCCCAGGATGACGAGACCGATATTAGGAACAAATTACTCGGCACGGTGCAGGACCGGGTGCTGTGGCTGGCGATCAACATGGTACACCATGCCAACCAAGTGCGCCCCAACCCTGACGGGCTGAAGGTCGGAGGGCATCAAGCTTCCAGTTCCTCAGTGGTCACGCTTCTGACATCACTCTATTTCGATTTCATGCAGCCAGGTGACAAGATCGCAGTCAAACCTCACGCGTCGCCTGTTTACCACGCGATACAGTACCTCCTTGGCAATCTTGAGCCGGACTATCTACAGAGGCTGCGAGACCTGCATGGTCTGCAGGCATATCCCAGCCGAACCAAAGACCCGGACAACGTGGACTACACCACGGGCTCCGTAGGTCTGGGTGCGGTCGCTCCGAACTTCGACGCTTGGGTGGGCGCGTATATAGAGGGCCATTTTGGAACGAATCGGCCCATCGGGAACCGGTATATCAGCTTGGTGGGCGACGCTGAACTGGATGAAGGATCAGTGTGGGAAGCGATCGCCGAGCCCACGTTTCATGGCCTAGACAACCTGATGTGGGTGGTCGACCTTAACCGCCAGAGTTTGGATCGAGTGATACCTGGAATCCGTGTCGAGGTATGGCGCCAGATGTTTGCCGCCAGCGGCTGGCGCGTCGTAGATGCCAAGTTCGGCAAGAAGTTGCAGAATGCGTTTGCACAACCAAATGGCGACCTGCTACAGGAAGCCATCGACAACATGCCTAACCAACTATACCAGAGACTCCTCCGGGTTTCGCCTGAGTCATTACGGGAATGGCTGCCGACCGCCTGTTCGCGTCCTCAGGACTTGGAGAGGTTCATCAGCCAATGGGATGACCAGCAGCTTCTTGACCTGATCAAGAATCTGGGTGGGCACGATTTCGACTCGCTGCGTGAGGCCTTTCAGGAAGCATCCGCAGGGCAAGGGCCGTCGGTAGTATTCGCCTACACCCTGAAGGGCTGGATGCTGCCAACAGTGGGCGACCCACAGAACCACGCAGTGATTCTCTCCAACGAGCAGATGGAGCAGTTGCGGGAACAACTGGGCATTCCTGAAGACTCGGGGTGGGACCGGCTTCCCAGCACTTCTGCGGCGGGCCGGTTGTGCGAGGCAGTGGGACGGCAGTTGGCCAAGCCGCGAAAGGCAACAAGAGGGCAAGAAATACAGATTCCCACCAGCTTGTCCCGCCCACACCAAGGGCGCATGTCGACCCAGCAGACCTTCGGATTGCTTCTCACAGAAATCGGTCGAAGCATCCCGGAGTTGGCAGGGCGCATTGTGACGGTGACACCAGATGTTGCCAGTTCCACCAGCTTGGGTGGCTGGATTAACAAAGTGGGGGTGTGGGCCAAAACTGAGGGTCACCCCATGCCGGAGGACATCGTACGTGCGTTGCGATGGGATGAGTCCCCATCGGGCCAACACTTGGAGTTGGGCATCTCGGAAAATAACCTGTTCGTAGCATTGGGGCAACTCGGTTCCTCTTTCGAGGCCCATGGGGAACTGCTGTTCCCCATCGGGACGTTATACGACCCCTTTGTGCGCCGGGGACTGGACGCACTCTTCTACAGCGTATACTCCGGGGGCAAGTTCATCTTCGTCGGCACCCCCTCGGGCGTGAGCCTTGGGCCTGAGGGAGGGATGCACCAGTCGGTGATGACCCCATCCATCGGGGCGGAGTTGCCGGATACGGCGTTCTACGAGCCCTGTTTTGGTCAGGAACTAGAGTGGATTATGCTCCATGCTTTGGACCAGATAAGGATGCGGACCGAATCGTCATACCTGCGGCTGACCACCACCCGCGTGGATCAAGGCCTGTTTCCGGCACTCTCAAGCGAGGCCGAGGCGGAAGCCCTGCGACAACAGGTAGTAGCCGGGTGTTATCGACTTACTGATCGGCGGGATGACCCGGACTATGCACCGGGTAACATCGTCAACATTTTTGTTTCAGGTGCCATGGTTCCCATAGCTATGAAAGCCAGTGACCAACTGCATGAGCAGGGGGTACTAGCCAATGTGTTCAACGTAACAGGGCCGGGGCCTTTGTATCATCGTTTTCAACAGGGGGTTTCCGGGGAAGATGACCATGGAGACTTCCTCAGCGAGTTGTTGCATCCTGAGGAACGCACGGTTCCCATAGTCACCGTGGTGGATGGCCACCCACGCTCGCTGGCATGGGTCGGTGGAGCCTTGGGAGCGCCTGTGTACCCACTGGGTGTCGCAGACTTCGGACAATCGGGCACTCAATCGCAACTCTACCGCGAACACGGTATCGACCCAGAAGGAATTGCTTCAACCTGCTACCGGGCCTTGGGCATCTAGAGGCGGTTGGCCAACCGCAAGCCCTTGTAAGGCAAGCCCCACAGTGATCGCCCATCCCCCGAGCGTGGCTCTCGAGCTACATGTGTTACTCGACTGTAACGGTCTTGGCGAGGTTACGGGGCTGGTCGACGTCGCAGCCACGGCGCAGGGCGATGTGGTAGGCCAGCAACTGGAGGGGCAGCACGGACAGAAGGGGCGATAAGATGCCGTCGCACTGGGGAAGGTAGATGATATCGTCCACCAGAGAAGCCAGAGATGTGTCCCCCTCAGTACCCAAAGCGATGACCGCCCCCCCGCGGGTCTTCACCTCCATGATGTTCCCCACCATTTTGTCGTAGAGCGGCCCTGCGGTAGCGATGGCCACTGTGGGCATGCGCTCATCGATAAGGGCTATGGGGCCGTGCTTCATCTCGCCTGCGGGATAGGCTTCGGCGTGAATGTAGCTGACTTCCTTGAGTTTCAGAGCGCCTTCTACGGCGATCGGGTAGTGGAAGTCACGTCCTAGGTAGAGGAAGTGGCTGTAGCGGGCGTACCGTTGGGCTATCTCGCGATAACCCTCTTGCCCAGCCAGAACACGGCCCACCAAACCGGGGGCGCGAGCCAACTGCCCGACCACATCCGACGTGCTGGAAACTCCCCGTGCCTGCCCCAAGTAGGCAGCCAGCAGCGACAGAAGAGTCAGCGAGGCGACAAAGGTCTTGGTGCTGGCGACCCCTATTTCGACGCCGGAGCGCATGTATAGCGTGTGCTCCGCTGTGCGAGTAGCGAGGCTACCATCCACGTTGCAGATGGTAATAAGGCGGGCCCCGTGCCGCCGCACCGCTTCCATGGCCGCCAACGTGTCAGCAGTCTCGCCGGACTGGCCAATGGCCACAACGAGAGTACGGTCATCTATCGCAAGGGGGTGGTAGCGCAGCTCCGACGAGCTTTCGGCCATTGTGGGAATGCCTGACAGTTCCTCAATCAAGCGGGCACCCAGAATGCCAGCGTTCAAGCTGGTGCCACATCCCACGAGTATGACGCGGGACAGTGCCCGGACTTGGGTGTCACTGAGGGGGAAATCGTCCAAAGTGACGAGGCCGCGCTCGAAGTCTACCCTACCCCTGAGGGCGCTGGAGATGGCTTGGGGCTGCTCCAGAATTTCCTTGAGCATGAAATGGTCATGGCCATCCTTGTCTACCCAAGCGGATTCGGGGGGGACGGACAAGGGTTCCTTGACGACTGCCGAGCCACCCCGCCCCACCACTTTGACTCTGTTGGGGGTAATAATGGCCATCTCGCCGTCATCCAAGGTACAGACCTGGGAATAGAAGGGGACTAAGGCAGGCAAGTCACTGGCAAACATCGCTTCGCCTTCCCTGCTAGCGGCCACGAGCCCACCGGCGTACCCGAGACGCATCGCAAGGAGTTTGTTGGGCTCGCCACGATGCAGGGCGCCGATGACGTTAGCGCCGCGCAAGCGAGTCCCCGCTTCCAGTATGGAGGCTTCGAAACTAAAGCCGTGGCCTAGGAAGTCCTCCAGCAGGTGCACAATGACCTCGGTGTCGGTATCGGAGGAGAATTGGTGCCCGGCGGCGATGAGACTGTGCTTGAGATCGAGGTAGTTCTCGACAATGCCGTTGTGGACCAGCGCGATGTTGCTGGCACAGTCACTGTGAGGGTGGGCATTCGAGTCGTTGGGTACCCCGTGGGTCGCCCAACGAGTGTGTCCGATGCCGGTGGTACCGGAGGGGAGCGTGTCGCCGGGTGCAGGCTCAAGATCCTGCACCTTGCCTGCACTCTTTCGTATCTCCAGCCTGCCGTCAGGCCCGACGACGGCAATGCCAGCGGAGTCGTAACCCCTATAGCTCAATCGGTGCAGACCGGCGAAGACAATGGGCCAAGAGTCACTGGTGCCGACGTATCCCACGATGCCGCACACGGCGCCTCCGGTGTAAGGGACTTGGGGCAGCGATGGACCGAGGACGAATGCTAGAAGGAGCGTTCCCCCGCCGTCATAACAGATTTCTCAGCCCGCCCCTCACTCACGATGGACATTATAGTCTCGGCCAGCAGAAGGGGGTCGTGCCGGAGATAGATGCCGGCTGCCAGCAGGTGGGCCTGCACGACATGGCGGGCCCGCGCTTTTGTCTGCTCCAAGTCAATGGGAACAGGGTACTGACCGGAGGCGGTGTACTTACGGAGGGTCCTTTCGGGTAAGGAGGCGTTATTCATTACCACGTAGTCCAAGGGTTGGTTGGTTCTGAGGTACTCTTGCACGAGCCTAGCGAAGTCGGATGTGCTGAAGCCGTCCGACTCTCCACGCTTGGTCATGATGTTGCAGACGTAAATCTTGGTGGCAGGGCTCTCGCGGATGGCGTCGGCCACGTCTTCCACCAGCAGGTTGGGCACCACACTGGTGTATATATCACCGGGACCGAGAACAATTGCGTCGGCTCCCATTATGGCTCGCAGAACCGGTGCATGGGCGTAGGCGGTGGGGTCCAAGTAGACGTAGTCGATCGCCACATCGGTGTTGTCGATGCGCTGGTCAATGGAGGACTCGCCCGTAAGGGTCGAACCGTCCACGAGACATGCCTTGAGGGTGGACATGCTGAGGGTGACAGGCAGCACTGTGCCTTGCACGTTCATGATTCGGGATGCTTCTTCAATGGCAGTCGCGGTGTTCCCGGTGATCTCAGTGAGAGCGGTAATGAAAAGGTTGCCAAAGTTATGTCCGTTCAAGCTGTTGCCGGAACTGAAGCGATAGGTGAAAAGCTGGCGCATGAGGGCACTGGAATGATCGTCAGCGGCTAAGGCTACCAAGCATTGGCGCAGGTCTCCGGGCGGAAGTTGGCCCAGTTCGTCCCGCAGCCTGCCGGAGCTGCCTCCGTCGTCCATCATGTTGACTACAGCGGTGAGGTCACAGTCCTTTTGCTTGAGACCTGTTAAGGTGGTGTGGTTGCCGGTGCCTCCGCCTACGACCACGATTTTGGGGACCGTCATGCGCCTTACTTCCAACACGCACAATTCGATTCATAGCGTGCGCTTGAATCGTTCCTAGTCTGCCGGGTCCAGCGGTGGCAGAGGAAAGGGATAGTACTATCTAGGATGACTGCTGAGCCTTATAGTAAAGCTTGGGCTCGGTGCCGTCGAGGAGACCTTTGATGCGCGGGGCGTGGCGCCATAGCACCAAGGCAGCCACGAAGTAGCTTGCGATGGCCGCCTCGGGGTATAAGAAGTAGCAGAAGATGGGCATGCCCGCAGTGGCCACCATCTGCCCCAACACGAGCCAACGCGAGGCGGCAACGGTGAAGAAGAAGCTGAGTACCCAGAAGCCCACGATGAAGGGGTGAAAGTAGAATCCCAAGGATGCAGAACAAGTGATGCCCTTACCTCCCTTGAACCGCAAGAAAACTGAGTAGTTGTGCCCCAAAACGGCGGCGACACCGGCAATGGTTGCTCCGATATGGTCGCCTCCAGTAGCCCAAGGCCACGGTGCCGAGCCAGTGTCTAGACCCGCCTGCTGCGCCAGAAGCCAGCCAATCAAGATAGCGCCATAGGCCTTGGCCAAATCGCCCAGCAGGGTGACCAGGGTGAGCACTTTGGAGCTTGTGGCACGATGCACGTTGAGGGTGCCGACATTCCCGGTGCCCAAGTCCATCACGTTCTTGCGTGTGAAAAAGCGAACCAGCAAATAAGCGGTGGGAAGGGATCCGAAGAGATAGCCAACGGCAGCGGCGGCCACCCAAATCCAGAAGCCTTCAATCAAGTCGGGCCTCCTTGCTCGCGTAGGGCCTATGTTGCGTCTAGCCCAGTATCCTTGTCAACAGTTGTTTGCTAGCTTTTGAAAGGCCACAAGAGTTTGACAGGCCCTCACGCCCTGCCCATACTAGCCCTTACCCGGCGGGAACCTATGCGAGCTTTACAATTCAGGCACAACCCCCTGCGCTACGCTTGGGTACGGGGTACTTCCGGGTTCATGGAAGGAACCGTCACCGCCCCTGGGTCCTTCCTACGTTTGGCCGACATACCTGATCCTCCTCTTCCCAGTCCCCAATGGCTGCGAATCCGTCCAACGCTGAGCGGGATTTGCGGTTCCGACCTAGGAGTCATCACTGCACGCGCCAGCGTCTATCTCTCGGCGCTTACGTCTTTTCCCTTCGTGCCGGGCCACGAAGTGGTGGGTACTATCGCTGAGTTGGGGGCCGATGTGCCGGGACTGGAAGTTGGCCAGCGAGTGTGCCTCGAGCCGGTGCTGGGCTGTCGGGTGCGAGATATTGACCCACCCTGCCATCCCTGCGCTAAAGGACACTACGGCAACTGCGAACACGTCACCGATGGCTGTATTGCGGCAGGGGTCCAAACGGGCTTTTGCCGGGACACTGGTGGCGGTTGGGGGGGATCCTTAGTCGCTCATCACGTGCAGGTCCACCCCATCGCCGACGGCCTGCCCGACCATGCCGCAGTTCTCACCGAGCCGCTGAGTTGCGCAATCCATGGCGCCCTGATGTCCCCAATACAAGACGATTCAGAGGTGCTGGTGGTAGGCTGCGGCACAATGGGTCTGCTGACGATTGCCGCTCTGAGCGCCCTGACTCCGGCAAAGCGCATTGTGGCTGTAGGGAGGCACTCTTACCAACGGGAACTCGCAAGTGCGGTGGGAGCCCACCAGGTAGTGTCCTCCGGACCGGGAGGCTATCGCCGGCTGGCGGAGTTAGTCCCCAGTGCCATCCATTCCCTTCCCATCGGAAAGCCAGCAGTCACCGGAGGATTCGATGTCGCCTTCGATTGCGTCGGGTCCGCTTCTTCTTTGGGCGACGCACTGAGGTGGACGCGACCCCATGGGCAAGTCACAATGATCGGTATGCCCACTCCGGGGCATATCGACCTTACGCCTTTCTGGTACCAAGAGGTGCGCTTAAGTGGTTCCTATACCTATGCAACCGAGTCGCATGGCGGGACGGATGTCCCCACGTTTCACTTGGCGTTGGACTTACTGCAAAGAGAGGGGCTGTCCCTTACACTGAGCGGGCTAGTGCGTCATACCTTCCCATTACGTCACTACCGCAAGGCAATCGCGACTGCATTGCACCCCGGACGACACGAAGCCATCAAGACTGCTTTCGCCTTGGAGAGCGGCTGAATGACTGGTTACCCGGCCTCACGCGGCCTTGAGCTCGATAGAGGCAAGCTAGTCACCTACGTGGAGGACCCGCGTCGCCGCTATCTATTTCACAACGGCGAAGGTTTTCGATACCAGACATTACCTCTCGGCACTAGGGTAATTTATCCGCCACCGCCCCTCGCTCCAATACGCGACGTGGATGGAGCGATTGAGCAGGCACTGAAACACCCTGTAAATTCGGAGCCACTCTCCGCCCTGCTCCGTCCCGGGATGAAGGTAACTATCGCCTTTGACGATCTCTCCCTACCGCTGCCTCCTATGAAGCGGCCTGACATCCGGGGCCGGATCATCGAGAAGGTATTGGAAAAGCTGGCCTCCGCCGGGGTGGAAGACATTCATCTAGTCGCTGCTTTGGGTGTACACCGGCACATGACTCCCGCCGAATTGAGGCATGTAGTGGGGGCTCGGATATTCCGTGCTTTTCACCCGAGCCGCCTCTATAACCACGACGCGGAGGACCGCGACAACCTAGTGCTTCTAGGAAGTACCCGTCACTCGGAGGAGGTGGAGGTGTCTCGCCGGGTGGCCGAGTCGGACTTGCTGGTGTACGTCAATATTAACCTCGTCTCCATGGACGGGGGGCATAAGTCCATCACCACCGGCCTGACCAGCTACCGCACTCTGAAGCACCACCATAACGCGCATACACTGCTCCACTCCCGATCTTACATGGACCCGCCCAATTCCGCGTTGCATCAGTCCTGCGAACGGATGGGCAAGCTGGCAGAAGAGCACCTGAAGGTGTTCAAGATCGAGACAACCCTCAATACACATATCTACCCTGGGCTACTGCGCCACCTGCAGGTCTCGGAGTTCGACTGGCATCCCTGGGACCATGCGATATTTGCTGCCAACCGCAGCTTGATGGCCGCACTTCCCTTCTCGGCGCGACGCACCATCTTCCACTCGCTACGGGCAGAGTACGGGATGACCGGCATCGTAGCCGGGGAGACGGAGGCAGTGCACCAGCACACTCTTGCCAACGTAGCCAGCCAGCAGGCTGTGCCCGTAGAAGGACAGGCCGACGTTCTAGTGGCCGGACTGCCATATCTGGGGCCTTACAACGTGAACTCAGTACTGAACCCGGTACTGGTGCACTGTCAGTCTTTGGGCTATCTGTTCAACCTGCACCGCGGCAAGCCACTGGTGCGAGAGGGTGGAGTGATCATATTCCTGCATCCTATGGAGAACAGGTTTCATATGACTCACCATCCTTCCTACTACGACTTCTACCATCAAGTGCTGACGCAGACCAGAGACTCGGCAGAGATAGGTCACAAGTACGAGGAGCAGTTCGCCACGAACCCACGGTACATCGACCTCTTCCGTAACCATTACGCATATCACGGGGTGCATCCCTTCTATGCTTGGTACTGGGGCTGGTATGGTCAAAGTTATGTAGGGCGGGTGATCGCTGCTGGGGCACGGGACCCAGAGGTGGCCTCAGTGCTTGGTTACGACACTGCGCCAAATCTACAGCAGGCCTTGGATATGGCCAAGGACACTGTAGGACCGAACCCCAAGGTCACCGTCTTCCACTGGCCTCCCATCTTCATGGCTGACGTCAGCTAGGATGCGCTGGCACATCATCGCCAACCCCGTGTCAGGACACGGACGCTCTCGCAGATGGGCCCCAAGGCTGGCGGCTGCCTTACGAGTCCAAGGCGATGAGGTTGTGCTTTCTTTCACCGAAGGAAGTTCCAGCGCAGAAACGTGGGCGCGGGAAGCTGCCGTTGAAGGACTTGATGCAGTGGTCGCCTGTGGCGGCGATGGCACAGTGCACCAGACCATAAACGGACTGATAACAGGTTCCGCTGGGCGTCAGCCCCCCCTCTTGGGTCTACTACCCATGGGGAGATGCAATGACTTAGCCCTCGCTCTCGGCATTCCACGGCGCAACCCTAAGCGGGCCATCGACGTGATTCTTGAAGGCAATCGTCGCACCATAGACTTGGGGCGCGCCGGCGGGCGCTACTTCTCCATAGTATCGTCTCTGGGCTTCGATGCCGAAGTGAGCAGCTACGTGGATGAGGGCAGGCACCCTAGGTTCCTCAAGGGCACCATCGCCTACTTGTACGCCGTGTTAGTCAAGCTATTCCGCTATCGCGATGTTATGGTGACCCTGAAGGGGGACTTCGGAGAGTACCAAGGCCCGCTCTTCCTCGCCGCAACCGGCAATGCGCCCTATTACGGAGGCGGCGCGAAAGTCCTCCCTCAGGCCGACATGGCGGATGGCTGGCTGGACCTTTGCTTGGTCAAGTCGGTGCGTCGTCTCGAGGTAGTCCTGATGCTGCCGCGCGCGTTCAAGGGAGGCCATCGCAGCCATTCCGCGGTGTCGATGCACCGAATAAGTAAGCTGGAGATGGACGCGACCGAGCCGTTGTGGCTCTGGGCCGACGGAGAGCGTATCGTTCAGCTTCCAACAACAATTGAAGTTGCACCAGCGAGCTTGGAAGTGCTAACGCCAGTGGAAACCTAACAGTTTGATGAAGTTCCTGAAGTACATCCATCGAGGTCTACATCACTATCCCTTATTGCTTGAGTTCCGCTTGACCCTAGAAACGCGGCCATGGTAGCCTGTCCCATTCTCCAGATACGGACTGGATAGGCTGGCCCAGTTGCGCCACATTCAACTCCAAGAGGCACAGGAAGCACCGACTATTGGTGAAGCTGTGCTATTGGACGGACCCTCGGAACACACTGCGAACGAAACCCCAAGAATCGAAGAATACTACACTGGAAAGCGGCTGCTGGTAATCGGAGGCACCGGCCTAGTAGGTCGAGTCCTCGTCGAAAAGCTGCTGCATGACCTCTCCTGTATCGACCGCCTCTATGTCCTCATACGGCCCCGGCAACGGGGCGATCGCACAATCCCGGCACGAGACCGTATGTGGCAAGAGTTGTTCGCCTCTTCTGCCTTCGACCGGCTACGCCATGAGATGGGGCGTGAGGGCTTCGCTGAGCTTGTGGAAAGCAAGGTAGAGGCTGTCTCGGGCGATCTGGGGCAGCCCTCACTCGGGCTGGACGAAGAGACCTATTCCCGCCTGCAGAAAGAAGTTGACTTGGTGGTCAACTGTGCTGCGCTGGTCTCCTTCGATGCACCTCTTGACGAAGCTTTAAGCCTCAACACTCTGGGCCCCCTGAGAATCCTGGAATTTGCTAAAGGAACGAGTGGCGCGGCTGTGGCCCATGTGTCCACTTGTTACGTCAATGCCACTCGAGACGGGTTCGTGCCCGAAGAACCCGTGGACCCTTCGCGCTTGGGCTTGAAGGGAAAAGGTGCTTCCCGTCTACCCCAGGACATCGACGGCGAGGTCGAGGCTATCCGGAAACGGATACGCCAAGTAAGACGGCAGGACTCCAGTCTCCTGCATCGCTTGGGCTTTGCTCTTAAAGCCTGCGTACGGCTGACCCACAAGAAGCCGGCCTCGGAGAACGGCCACACAGATGCAGACTGGGTGGAACATCGCTTGGTGACTGAGGGGATGCGCTGGGCCCGTCACCGTGGCTTCAACGACACATACACCCTGACCAAGACCCTAGGCGAAAAGCTGGTACAGAAACACCGGGGAGACGTTCCCACTCTCATCATGCGTCCCTCGGTGGTGGAGAGTGCCTACGAGAGCCCTGAACCGGGGTGGCTGGACGGGATGAGGATGATAGACCCCCTCATCGTGGCTTATGGCCGCAACCTTGTGCCGGACTTCCCCGGACAAGCGGAAGGGGTTATCGATGTGGTGCCAGTGGACATGGTGGTGAACGCACTAGTGGCCACCATAGCCGGCACTGCCCACCGTGGCGGACTGGAGATACACCATATCGCCAGCGGATCAGAGAACCCGCTCCAGGTAAGGCGCTTCTGCAACTTGGTACGGGAGGTGTATTCCAAGGAGAGCGCACTCGAAGGCATCAAGTACCCGGAACTCACCTTTCCGACCACCAAGGACTTTTTGCGCCGTTTGCGCTATCGCTATTCCATCCCTCTGACGCTGATGTCATGGCTCCCAGCGGCGAGCTATTTCTTACCCAAGGGACGCCGTATCCGGAGTTGGTATCGCGCCAAGAGATTGGGAGTGGACCGCCTTGCCTACTATGCCCGAATATACGGTCCATACGCCGAGGCCAAGTGCCTATACCTCACCAACCGCACAAGAGGGGTATGGGAGAGCCTGACCGAAGAGGAACAACGCAGGTTCAATTTCAACGTTGCCTGCATCGACTGGCGGGAATATATACAGGACATCCACATACCAGGGGTAAAGCGTTTTGTGCTGGGGCTTCGTCCTCCGAAGCCATCGACAACTGCCGCCAACGGGCATGGGGCCGTAGTCACCCAAAACGAAGAACAGCCGGAAGATGACCCGGCGCACGCTCACCACTCCGAGAAGGACACGAAATGGGTGCGGCATATTCCCCTGCCGTCCGACACTGATCTAGACACATGGATACGCGACGGGCGGCGCTGGATGATGTTCCGCAAGATATTCCGCTGGTGGATGGAGCGGTACCTGCGGCTGTACAACCGGCTCAATTCTGACGGCATGCAGCATATTCCGGTTGAGGGGCCATATATACTTGCTTCCAATCACTGCAGCCACTTCGATACCGGTGTGTTGATGGTCCTTCTCTATGGGAAAGGCAAGGTACATCCCATGGCCGCGAAGGACTATTTCTTCCGGAACCGCTTGTCGAGCTGGATCGTGCGGAATTTCGTTGACGCAGCACCCTTTGACCGGCCACAGCCATACACCGGAGAGCCTTAGCCTAGCGCTGGGGCTGCTGTCCAGGGATCATTCGCTTTTGTATTTCCCAGAAGGCGGGCGCAGCCCGGACGGACTGATGCGTAAGCTGAAGCCAGGGCGTAGGGCTGCTGGCCTTGGAATCAGGCGTGCCGGTAGTCCCGGCATACATCTCCGGCAGTTTTTGAGACGCTGCCCAAGGGCCACACCTTCCCCAAGCCGCGCCGGATACATGTGCAGTTTGGCCCACCCCTCTACTCCGAACCCTTCTTGCGCTCGTCCAACGGGGAAAGCGCCAGCGAATTGGCACGCCGGTTCACTGAGGAGATAGAGAAGGCTGTCCAAGCATTGCGATAGATCCACATGATGCGGGCGGCCTTCTTTGATGTCGACGGGACGCTGGCATCGTCCAATGTGGTCAGTTGCTACGCGCACATGCAACTCCACCACAGGAACCGCGCCTCGGCACTGCTCTGGACACTCTTTGTTCCTGCCCAAAGTGCCCTATTACATGCTGCTTGATCGGATTAGCCGCCCGCTGTTCAGTCAACGGTTCTTTGCCAACTACCAAAGCGTTGCTCCTTGGCAGTTAGAGCGCTGGATACAAGATGCAGGGGAGGCCTATTGGCGAAGGCATCTGCTGCCCGAAGCGTTACTCTGCATCGAGGAACACCGGCAGCAGAGGTCACCAGATAGTCTTAGCGTCGGGCGGTGTGGAGCAATCGCTCATTCCGCTGATTCAGTTAGTGTCCCCGAACCGGGGTGGTTTGCGCCCGGTTGGAGCAAGGCACCGCGGGTTTTACAGGCGGCCTTTCGACCGGGCCAATGGTAGGACAAGTCAAGGCGGAGGCGGTGCGGCAGTTGGCGGCCGATGCGGGCATCGACCTTGCCGAGTCGTATGCCTACGGAGACAGCTACTCGGACAGGGAGTTCCTAGAGAGCGTTGGTCATCCAGTAGCTGTCAATCCGGACCGGGCGCTCCGTCGCCTAGCCGCATCCCAAGACTGGCAGGTCTTGCAGTGGAGGAACAGCCCCACAGGTTGACGTTTCGTTCCTGAGGGCTCTGACTCAGGACTGCTCCACGATTTGCGAGCGCGCCTCGGCCAATACCTGCTGGTACAGGTCTTGGAGGGGCACGCCGAGGTCGAGTGCCAGGTTACGGCAGTCCTCGTACTCAGGGGCCACGGAGACAGGGCGCTCATTCAGGTACTTCACCTTCACTGCCACAACCCCGTGCTGCGAGTGGAATGGGACGGTCTCGCGGTAGGCAATCCGGCGTTGGACGGGCCTGACTCGGACTCCCAGAGTGGGCCGTTTCATGCAGTACGGTCTCCACTGCTTGCTCTTGAAGAGACGCGGGCACGAGGGCAGACAGCACCACGCCGGGGCGGTTCTTTTTCATTTGAATGGGAGTTATCCAGACGTCCAAGGCTCCCAAGGCAAAGAGACGTTCTTGGGCGTATCCCATCACAACGCCTTGGGCATCATCGATGTTGGTCTCCAGCAGCACAACCGCGTCGCTGCCAAGGTCCGCGGCTTGGCATAGCCAGACCGATGTCACGTTGGGCACCCCCGGCAGGTCGGCGCGTCCGGCACCGTAGCCGATGCGCTGAAGGGTGAGTTGGGGGGAGTCTCGAATTCAGCCAGAACGGTGAGGAGAGCCGCACCGGTGGGAGTAGTCATTTCATGGGAGGCACTCTCGCGAATTTCGACAGGGGCTCCGGCCATGGCAGCCAGTTCCAGAGTAGCCGGGGCGGGTACGGGGTATTTCCGAGGGCGGTCGGGTTGGCGATGGCCTACCACCAAGGGCGAGGATGCTACGTGCTCCACCCCCAGGTATGCCAAGCCCGACACCGTGCCCACGATGTCTATCAGGGTATCGATGCTACCCAACTCGTGAAGGTGGACATCTCCTCCGTCGGCCGTGCGGTGTACTCGTCGCTCAGCTTCGAAAAGGGCGTTCAATACCGAAAGGCTGCGCTCTTTGACGGCATCAGGGAGGTTGCTGGCAGTGACGCAGTCTATAAGTTCCTGGGGGGGCAGGCCCAATCGCTCGCCGGGGATGCGCACGTCGAGCAGGGTGGCGGTCAGGTGTCCCCGCTGCACTTGCTGGAGTGAAAGAGTGTGTTCGGGCAACAGCAAGGGCTTGATCGATTGCTCCAGCTGCTCCAAGGGAAGTCCAGCGTCCAGCAGGGCACCGAGGAGCATATCGCCGCTGGCGCCTCCGATAGACTGGAAGTGGGCGATTTTCACGGCTTGGGCTTCCACCTTCGGACAATATTTATGCGGGCAGACAATGTTCATGCGGGCGATTTTCATGGCAGGGAACTCCGGGACGCGGGTGTTGGGAGATGCAACATGCTACACTTCGTAGCTGGAGAAAAGGTGTTTGTATCTGAGAGGTGTAGCATTTGTAGCGTGTCCGTAGCTGGGCCGTATTGGACACATGTGTAGCACGGGAGGTATTTGGCGATCTTGCCACCTTCGGGAAGTTGCGTGCTGGAGCAAGCCGTTATATCAAGCCTGTGGAAGGCTGTTCGACTTCTAGGCGCGATAAACATGACCTTTGGGCTTGGGCGCTTAGGAGTTGTGTTGACCACGCCATTTCGATAAGGACGCGTGGGTAGGGATGGTTGTGAGGGCAGGAGGATGAGGGGCGCATCCCAGATAGGCAATGCGACTCCGTCCGTATCTGGGGAAGTCTTTTTTGTATCTGGAAGGCGTCGCATTCGTCGCATGGTTATAGCTGGAGCGTATTGGACGATTTCGTCGCATCGAGAGTTGTCGGACGGGACGAGTGGAACTCCCTCCGTATCTGGAGAGAGGTGTTTTGTATCTGAAAACAGTGCCATTCGTTCCATTGTCATAGCTGGCCCGTACGGGAACTTGTGGTTCCACAGAGGGGTTTGAAGACCTGCTCCTTTGGCAATGTTACGCTGTGTTTTGCCTTGCATCTGGTAAAGGTAACACGTGCGAACATTAGTTTGTCAAGCGGATAATTGTCACGGATTGTTGGCGGTGGAGACAGGAGCAGGCGGAGATTGGGTATGGCATAGCCAGTGATTGACGCTTTAGCTACTGATTGACACTCGCCCCTGGGCAGTGCTAAAGTGTAAACGTTATTACGCATATGACGCTGTGATCGGGAGTAGTAGGAAGACTCTGCCTCAGAGAGCCGGCGATTGGTGGGATGCCGGTGGCAGCAAAGCACTGAACTCGCCCGGGAGCGACCCGCCTGAACGGAGTAGAGGGTGTGGCGGCGGACACCGTTAACAGTCATGGAGTTGTTCTCCTCTGCTGCTATAGTAACAGGGAGGAGAAAAGAAGGGTGGTACCGCGCGGCCGACACGCCCGTCCCTTCAGGGACGGGTTTTTCTTTTGTGTGACACGCGCTGGGGGCGAAGAGTCTGAGACCCCTACGCAAGAGACTATCAAAGGAGACCCATGAGACTCACCGGTTCGGAACTCGTTTGTGAGAGCCTCCTCAAAGAAGGGGTAGACGTCGTCTTTGGCCTCCCTGGCGGGGCCATTCTTCCCCTGTACGGGGTGATGCACCGCTACCCCCAACTGCGCCACATTCTGGTGCGTCACGAGCAGGGAGCCTCCATGGCCGCCGACGGCTATGCTCGTGCAACCGGCAAAGTTGGCGTCTGCATGGCAACCTCAGGCCCCGGGGCCACCAACCTCGTGACCGGCATCGCCTGTGCCCAGATGGACTCGATACCCATGGTGGCCATTACTGGCCAAGTGGGTCGCGCCGCTATTGGTCGCGACGCCTTCCAGGAGACGGACGTTACCGGTGTCACACTGCCAGTTACCAAGCACAACTACTTGGTGATGAGCGCCGAGGAAATCGCGCCAACCATCAAGGAAGCCTTCCACATCGCCAACACGGGCAGGCCGGGACCAGTGCTGGTGGACATACCAAAGGACGTTCTCCAGTTCGAGACTGCTGAGTTCGAGTACCCTGAGAGCGTGGACCTGCCGGGGTATAACCCCTCGCTTCAAGGACATCCCTCACAGGTACGCAAGGCTGCCCAACTCATCGCCCAAGCCGAACGGCCAGTGATTCTGGCAGGCCACGGCGTTATTATTTCCCGCGCCTACGAGGAGGTACGCGAACTGGCCGAAAAGGCCCAGGTGCCGGTAATCACCACGTTGCTGGGCATCAGTTCGTTCCCCACGCGCCATGCTCTGAACGCGGGGCATGCCCGGGATGCACGGCTTGGCGTCTGCCAGCTTGGCCATAGACGAGGCCGACCTCCTGATTTCCCTCGGCATGCGGTTCGATGACCGGGTCACCGGGCGGCTGAGCGACTTCGCTCCCAACGCCAAGGAAATCATCCACGTCGACATCGACCCCTCAGAGGTCGGGAAGAACGTGCGCCCCACGGTGCCCATCGTTGGAGACATCAAGAGTGTGTTGCAAGCCTTGGTACCCCAAGTAAAGTCGCAGACCCGCACCGAATGGCTACGGCGCATGGAGGACCTACGGGCTCAGCACCCCTCGCTAAAGATACGCGAGACAGAAAAACTGCTGCCCCAATATGTGCTCCGTGAGTTGTCGGAGGAGATGTCACACCGCGCCATCATCGTCACCGGCGTAGGCCAGCACCAGATGTGGGCCGCCCAGCACTGCTCCTTCGAAGAGGCCAACACTCTGGTCACTTCCGGCGGTTTGGGAGCCATGGGTTTCGAGGTCCCAGCCGCCATCGGCGCCAAAGTTGGAAGGCCCGACATGCCGGTGTGGTCCATTGCTGGAGACGGCGGTTTCCAGATGACCATGTGCGAGTTGGCCACGGCAGCAGAGAACAACATCCCAGTGAAGTTCGCCATCATCAACAACAATTTTTTGGGCATGGTGAAGCAATGGCAGGACTTCTTCTACGACAAGATTTACACGGCCACTGCCTACACGGCCAACCCGGACTTCGTGAAGCTGGCTGATGCCTTCGGGATTCCGGGTATACGGGTGACCGACAAGGCGCAGGTGCGTTCAGCCATCGAGCAGGCAATGAGGCACCCTGGGCCTGCGTTGATCGACTTCATCGTAGACCCCGAAGAGAATGTCTACCCCATGATTCCCGCGGGCGAAAGCGTGAACGAGCTCATCGAAGAGCCGGTACAGGAGCGCGTCTAATGGACGAGATGCACCACACCATTGTTGCCTTGGTGCAGGACAAGCCCGGTGTGCTCAACCGGGTATCCAGCCTCTTCCGCCGTCGCGGCTTCAACATCACCAGCCTTGCCGTGGGAGCCTCCGAACAGCCCAACCTGTCGCGCATGACCTTCGTTGTCGAAGGCGATGACGATACTGTGGAGCAGGTTACCAAGCAACTCCACAAGCTCATCGACGTTATACGTGTCTCCGACCTGTCGGACATGGACATCGTGGCCAGAGAGTTGGCCCTCATCAAGGTGCACTGCACCACTGCGACCCGCAGCGAGATCATGCAGTTGGTGGATATCTTCCGTGCCAACATCGTCGACATCGGCCCCCACTCCCTGATCATTGAGGTGACCGGGGACGAGGACAAAATAAGCGCTCTGTACGACCTGCTGCGACCCTTCGGCATACGCGAAGTGATGCGTACGGGTCGCGTAGCCATGGTACGAGGGGCCGCCGAAGGCCGGCCCCCACGACAGCGCAACACGTCATCCAGCAATGGGCACCGCAGCAGTGACGCCGGGTATGCCCTTGGCAGCGTTTAATCGCGAGGAGTAGAACGGAATATGGTCAGCGTTTATTACGACCAGGATGCAGACCTCTCCCTGCTTTCGGGGAAGACCATCGGCATCATCGGTTATGGCAGCCAGGGTCACGCCCATGCATTGAACCTCAAGGACAACGGGCAGCGGGTCATGGTGGGACTACAGCCTGAGAGCAGCAGCCGCGAACGGGCTAGGGAGGCCGGGCTTGAGGTGGGCAATGTCGACGAGGTTACGCGCCAGTCGGATATCGTCATGATTCTCATCCCCGACCACCTGCAGGCGGCGGTCTACCGGGAGCAGGTGGAGCCCAACATACGGGGCGACGCTACACTGATGTTCGCCCACGGCTTCTGCATCCACTACCGCCAAGTCGTCCCGTCACCCAGCTTGGACGTGTCGATGGTTGCTCCCAAGGCACCCGGACACCGTATGCGCGAACTGTTTACAGAGGGCATCGGCGTGCCCTCACTGCTGGCCATACACCAAGATGCTTCCGGGCGCTGCAAAGACATGACCCTCGCTTATGCGAAGGGCATAGGCTCCACTGGTTCCGGCGTCTTGGAGACCACCTTCAAGAACGAGACGGAGACCGACCTGTTCGGCGAGCAGACGGTGCTCTGCGGCGGCGTGACATCGCTTATACGCACCGCCTTCGAGACCCTTGTGGAAGCAGGCTATCCACCGGAGTTGGCCTATTTCGAGTGCCTGCACGAAATGAAGCTCATCGTGGACCTCATTTTCCAAGGCGGGTTCAAGTACATGCGTTATTCGGTGAGTGACACCGCCGAATATGGGGACTACACCCGTGGCGGCAACGTCATCGACGAGCATGTGCGCGACAACATGAGGCGGGTGTTGGCCGACATCCAGAACGGCAGCTTTGCGCGCGAGTGGATTGCCGAGAACGACGAGGGCCGGCGGCGCTTCCTCCAAGAGAGGCAGATGGCCAACGACCACCAGATTGAGGATATCGGCAGGACCCTCCGGGGCATGATGCCTTGGATGGACCCCAAGTAGCAGGACGAACAGCGTGATGGACATTGCATCAATACATACGACGGAGGTGGTGAACGTAGTTCGCCGCCGCACTCGGGTCATGGCAGGGCTCGGTGTGGCGGACTGCGTTCCCCTGGCGTCCAAGTAGGTGGTCCGGCCCTAGGGATGTGCGCCCTTCCCCAGAGCCGTTCCAATGGAACTGTTGGGCGTCAACTGAACGAAAGAGAGAATTGACCGAAATGGCTCAAGAACAGGTAATGATTTTCGACACCACTCTCCGTGATGGTGAACAGTCGGCAGGCACCGGCCTGACCGGCGAAGAGAAGATGGAAATCGCCCGCCAGTTGGCCCGCCTCCAAGTGGACGTGATAGAGGCTGGTTTCGCCGCCAGTTCGCCGGGGGACTTCGACGCGGTGCAGGCTATAGCCCGCGAGGTCGAGGGTCCCATCATCGCTTCGCTAGCCCGGGCCCATCAGGTAGACGTGGATGCCGCATGGAACGCCATCAAGGACGCCGCCAAGCCACGCATACATGTGTTCCTTTCCAGCTCGGAGATTCACATCGCTCACCAATTACGCAAGAACCGGGAGGAGGTGCTGGACTTGGCCACCTCCATGGTGTCCCGCGCCCGTGGCTACTGCGACGACGTGGAGTTTTCGCCCATGGACGCCACCCGCACCGACCCCGAATACCTCTACCAGATGCTGGAGGCAGTCATCGAAGCCGGAGCCAGGACGGTCAACATTGCCGACACTGTCGGCTATGCCGTTCCCTCAGACTTCGGCAAGCTCATTGCCGAGATTCGTCAGAACGTGCGCAACATCGACAAGGCCACCGTCAGCGTGCATTGCCACAACGACTTGGGCCTCGCGGTCGCCAACAGCTTGGCAGCAGTTCAGGCGGGTGCGCGACAGGTGGAAGGCTGCATCAACGGTATCGGCGAGCGGGCAGGAAATGCGTCGCTGGAAGAAATCATCATGGGGCTGCACACCCGGCGTGACCTGTTCAACGTTACCACTGGTGTGGACACCACCCAGATATACGGTACCAGCCGCATGGTGAGCCGCATAACTGGTATGTCCATCCAGCCGAACAAGTCTATCGTGGGCGACAACGCTTTCCGACATGCCTCGGGCATACACCAAGACGGCGTCCTCAAGGAGCGCACTACCTACGAGGTCATGGACCCCGACACCATCGGCTGGGCGGGCAATTCCTTGGTGCTAGGCAAACTCAGCGGGCGTGCCGGCCTGCGGTCGCGCTTGGAGGACCTGGGCTACGTGATCTCCAACGAGGACTTGGTCCGCGTCTTCGACTCCTTCAAGGTGCTGGCCGACAAGAAGAGAGAGGTCACAGACCGCGACCTCGAAGCCCTGATGGCTGAGGAGATGCGGGTCACCATGGAGCCGGTGACCTACGAGTTGGAGCATGTGCAGTTCTCCGGAGGCGACCACGACATCGCTACGGCAACTGTGCGGGTTACCGGGCCCGACGGCACGGTCTACAGTGATGCTGCTACGGGTAACGGTCCGGTTGACGCCGTATGCAACGCCATCGACCGTGCTATCCATATACCGGCCAAGCTGGTGGACTTCAACGTACAGTCGGTCACCGAAGGGCTGGACTCACTGGGTCAGGTGAGCGTGCGTGTACAGCGTGAGGGACGCATCTACATGGGTCGTGGCGCCGACACCGATATAGTGGTGGCCAGTGCCAAGGCTTATGTGAGCGCCATCAACCGCATGCTCGCCCAAGAGGGGCTGCGCGAGATTCCCCAGCCGCTGACTACTCCCTGATCGGTGTAGAGCAAGTTGTGCCGGGCGATTGAATGCAGGAAGATGCGCATCGCCCGGCTCCTTTCCGAATGCCTAGCTAAGTAAGGAGCTACCATGCCGCCCAAGACCCTGTTCGAGAAGATTTGGGACGCCCATGTCGTACACGAGGAGCCAGACCGTCCCTCCATAATCTACATCGACCTGCACTTGGTGCACGAGGTTACGTCGCCCCAAGCCTTCGACGGCCTGCGGCTGGCGGGGCGCAAAGTGCGACGGCCTGACCTGACCATTGCGACGGCGGACCACAACACGCCCACTTGGGACCTCTCCCTGCCGGTCACCGACGAGATATCAAGGCGCCAACTGGATGCCCTCTCAGAGAACTGTGCCGAGTTCGGTATCACTCTCTACGACCGGTTCCATGAGAACCAGGGCATTGTGCATGTTATTGGGCCACAACTGGGCTACACCCTGCCCGGCAAGACGGTGGTGTGCGGAGACAGCCACACCGCCACCCACGGGGCCATGGGCTGCTTCGCCCTCGGCATCGGCACCTCGGAGGTTGAGCATGTGCTCGCCACCCAGACCCTGCGCCAGTTCAAGCCCAGGACCATGGAGGTGCGGGTGGACAAGCCTCTGCCCTTCGGCGTCACCGCCAAGGACCTGATTCTGGGAATCATCGGCCAGATCGGCGTACACGGAGGCACGGGGCACGTCATCGAATACACAGGTGAGGGTGTGCGCGGCCTCTCTATGGAAGGTCGCATGACGGTGTGCAACATGAGCATAGAGGGAGGGGCCCGCGCTGGCATGGTGGCCCCGGATGACACCACCTTCGAGTACGTGAAGGGTCGTCCCTTTGCCCCCAAGGGCGAACTGCTGGAACGGGCCATCGAGCAATGGCGGACCCTTCCTTCCGATGCCGGGGCTGCCTACGACAAGGTGGTGGAGATCGACGCCCCCAACCTGCAACCGTTCGTCACATGGGGCACCAATCCAGGTATGGTGGCCCCCGTCACGGCCCGCGTTCCCGATCCGGCATCCCTGGAGGATTCAGGGGCGCGGGAGGCCGCTGAGCGGGCCTTGACCTACATGGGTTTGGAGCCCGATATGCCCATACAGGAGATTGAGATCGACCGGGTGTTCCTCGGCTCCTGCACCAACAGCCGGCTGGAAGACCTGCGGGCGGCCGCCGAGGTGGTCAAGGGACGTCAGGTGAACCCCAAGGTATACGCCATGGTGGTCCCCGGGTCCGCCCGGGTGAAAGCTGAGGCGGAGGCGGAGGGACTGGACGGCATCTTCAAGGACGCTGGGTTCGACTGGCGGGTTGCGGGCTGCTCCATGTGCCTCGGTATGAACCCCGACATTTTGGATCCCGGCCAGCGTTGCGCCTCCACTTCCAATCGCAACTTCGAGGGACGCCAGGGCAAGGGAGGCCGCACCCATTTGGTCAGCCCCCAGATGGCAGCGGCTGCAGCCATCGCCGGGCACTTTGTCGACATCCGGGAGTGGTAGGAGGAGACTCGTGGAGCCGTTTGTGAACCTGACGGGGGTTGTCGCCCCCATTGACCGGGTGAATGTGGACACCGACCAGATCATCCCTGCGGTATACCTCAAGCGCATTGAGCGGACAGGTTATGGCGAGTTCCTGTTCACGCCGTGGAGGTACCGGGAGGACGGCAGCCCCAACCCCGACTTCGTCCTCAACCAGCCCGCCTACTCCTCGGCCACGGTCATCGTGTCGGGACGCAACTTCGGCTCCGGCTCATCGCGGGAACATGCCCCATGGGCCCTGCACGACTATGGAATCCGCTGTGTCATTGCTCCCAGCTTTGCGGACATCTTCTACAACAACTGCTTCCAGAACGGCCTCCTGCCCATCATCCTGCCCGAGGAGACGGTGCGGGAGATTCTGGACCGCTCCAAAGAGGAGCCGGGCTATCAAATCAATGTGGACTTGGAGTTGCAAAGGGTCTGGGACTCCAACGAGGGCCTGACGGCCAGCTTCGATATCGACCCCTTCCGCCGTCATGCGCTGATGAACGGCTTGGACGACATCGGACTGACGCTGGAGCATGATGAGAAGATAGCAGCCTTCGAGGCGAAACACGGCAACTAGCCCGTTCCCTTCGCGGGGTCGCCTAGCGTACCCATCGACCTAGGGGTATAATCCGATAGCCCAACCGCCAAAGAGCGGAATCCTATCGAGAGGTGCGCAGGGACATGCCCGCACAAGTAGGTGACAAAGCCCCTGACTTCAAGATGCCCTCCCCTGATCATGGAGAGATTACGCTGAGCCAGTATGCCGGGCAGAAGCATGTGGTCCTCTCCTTTCACGTTTTCGACTTCACCGCTGGTTGAACGCAGCAAGCATCCTTGTTCCGGCTTCACAACCCCCGGATCGAGGAGAAGGATGCCCAGGTGCTGGGCATTAGCTGCGACCACGTAAATGCCCACCGGGCATGGGGCACCGCCCTCGGTGGCATACCCTTCCCAGAGCTTTCCGACTGGCATCCCCATGGCGAGGTGACCAAGGCCTACGAACTGTGGAACCCAGAGCGTGGCGTGGGCCGCCGCGCAGTGCTGGTAGTCGACAAGGGCGGAGTGATACGCCACCGGCGGGAATATGAGCCGGGCACTTTGCCCGACCCCGCTGAGTTGTTCGACCTGTTGGATGAACTGAACAAGTAGGCACCGGCTAGACCGGGAAAGCCACCTTGCAGGCCGGGATTCCAAACGGAACTCCGGCCTGTCTGTTATCTCGAAACACCAAGGGAACAGAGGGCCAATGGACCGTAGTGATGCCGTCTTCCAGGAAGGCGACATGGCCATGCTCATCGACCGGAAGGGGCGACGTTACCTAGTACGTCTGTCGCTTGAGGGAGCGTTGCACACTCATGTGGGGGTGTTGCCCCACCAAGATATCATCGGACGCGACCAAGGCAGTTGGCTGCGGAGTACCAAGGGACAGACTTTCCTAGCCCTGAAGCCCACCTTGGGCGAGTATGCTCAGCACATGCCCCGCGCCACTCAGGTGATTTACCCCAAGGACTTGGGGAACATCCTCATCATGGCCGACATCTTCCCCGGCTGTCGGGTGGTGGAGGCGGGCCTGGGCTCCGGGGCTCTCACCATGGCTTTATTGCAGGCTGCCGGACCGCGCGGTTGTGTCACCTCGTATGAGGTGCGCGCGAACCAAGTGCCCAAGGTGCTCTCCAATTTGGAAGCGTACTTGGGAGATACTGATAACCTGCAGGTGCGCGAGTCGGACATCTACGAAGGCATCCAGGAACAGGACGTGGACCGGGTGGTGTTGGACGTGCCAGAGCCGTGGAACGTGGTAGGGCATACCGCAGAGGCACTGAAACCGGGGGGCATCCTGCTGTGCTTCGTGCCCACGGTGTTGCAAGTGCACCGGCTAACTGGCGCGCTCGATGATGACCGGCGCTTTCAGTTGGTCGAGACGGTGGAGACCTTGCTGCGAGGATGGCACGTAACACAACAGAGCATGAGACCGGCGCACCGTATGGTGGCGCACAGCGGTTTCATCACCACGGCGCGCCGTTGCGAACCGAGACCCGGAGGGGTGAGACCGGCGCCACAGGATGACGATTCCAGCGAGGAGGGCAAGGATGACGAGTCAGACGACCGGTAGCTCCGACATAAGCAGAGAGAAGGTGTTGGAGGACCTCAGCCTGTACGTGAAGGGCGATATGCTGATGCGTCATCTGTTGGCAGTCGAGGCCTCCATGAGGGCCTATGCCCGCCGCTTCGGGGAGGATGAAGAGCGTTGGGGTATCGCAGGTCTGGTGCACGACTTCGACTGGGAGATCGTGCCAAGTGTGGAGGAACACCCCCAATATGGGGCCGGGATACTCAAAGACCTCGGATATCCTGACGACATCGTGCGGGCAGTGCTTACTCACGGCGACCACCCGAACGCAGAGCATTTGAACATGAAGCGGGAGACCCTGATGGAGCGCATGGTGTTTGCTTGTGATGAGCTTTCCGGCTTCATAAGGGCGGTCACGCTGGTCCGTCCCAACAAGAGTCTGGATGAGGTGACGCCCCGCTCGGTGATCCGCAAGATGAAGGACAAGGCCTTTGCCCGAGACGTCAACCGGGATGACATTGTGAAGGGAGCTGCCGAGGCTGGGTTGGATTTCGAGGAGCACATCACTTTCATCATCGAAAGCCTGAAGCCCATTGCCGGCAGGCTGGGACTGCACTCGGAATCAGACCAGAACTAGACCGTCTCGCCTCCGGGCCAGAGATGCTGGTAACTCTGGCCCAAGTGGGGATAGCTGGCCTCCAAAAGTTGAGCGTGGCTTGGGGTGAGTCGAGGCGGGGCCAACTGCCCTGCTAGTGTTTCCAACTCGGCGGAAGGAGATAGACACCACAAGTCGGCAGGCTCGACCCCCTTCGCTTGAAACATCACTTGGAAGTCACCCATTCCTCCGGGACGAATGAGTTGCTGCATACCCATGCGGTTGGCGTTGGCTTCCGCCTCGTTCATTGCGCCACCCAAGGAAGACAGCCAATTGCGTATTCCCAAGTTGAGGAGGAACCTGCGCTGGCTAACGAGGCCCGAGGGATCTAATCCCGCGGCTGTGCCCGACTTTTCGAGGGCGGTGAAATCGACCTGTGTCGTGATGTCTTGGTATCCGACGTCACTCAAGGGATTATCAGTCTGTATATGGTCGCGAAAAGTGGTCAGGGTGCCCCGTGCCCGTTCCGGCGAGTAAAGCTCGCTGGCGGACCTGCCATAGTCCACTGTGACCACGAATCCACACTTCAAACAAGCAGAGACTTGGTACGCCCAGTTATCGATACCCAAGTTGATTTCCGCTTCCCAATCCTCTTCCAGCGAGACCCCCACTCGCCGAAGACGCTCCGCTAAAGCAGGCGTGGAGGGTCGGTCCAACTTCTCGATCAACTGCCCGTCCTCCACGGTTACATACACCTCTTGCAACCCGTCTTCGCCCATTCTGACCCGGTGAACGGGAAAGGCATCCAAGAGTTCGTTGGAGAGCACGACTCCAACTACATTCCGGAAAGGCAGGCAAGCGGCGGCCAGCCAGCTTTGAGACGAGCCAGCCTCCACCGGAACACGCTGCGTGGACCATGGGCGATGCTCTATGCACACGTATCTCAGGGCATGACTGAAGCTGCTTGGAAGCTGGCTGGCGCAGGTCGTTATGTCACGTTGAAGTTGACCGTTCCCGGCTCCGGGTTCTATGACCCAGAAGGGATGCGCTCGGCCCAGCAGCAGCCACATCTGGTACAACTGAAGGCAAATGAGGGCGCCGAAAGCAGGGTGGGCTGCCGGGGCGGTGTAGTAATCGGCGGTTGCCGAGCGGCTGGTGTAGTAAGCTCCATCGGGCCAGTAGAGGGCAAGCTCCATGAACTCGCGGAAGGTTATGCTGCCCTTCGCGTGTATGCGACGCCTGATTTCTTTCTCTGCGCCGGAAGTCACTCCGCAGCTCCTGGGACAATGGGGCATCAATGAAAAGTGGGAGGCCTTATGGGCCTCCCACTTGCTTGCTCTCGAGGGAGTTTTAGGTTATCGCTGGTCGATGGGCATGTACTCCAAGTCCATTTCGCCCTTGTACTCCAGCAGGGGACGAAGCAGGATGTTGTCGGAGTACTGTTCCATGCACTGGAGAGTCCAGCCGGGTATGCGACCCAGGGCGAAGATGGGGATGAACAGGTCGTCGGGGATTTCCAGCAGGTAATAGATGGAACCTGCGAAGAAGTCCACGTTGACGAAGATGCCCCGGTCCCGGTAGGGAGCCATCACGTTCTGCTCAAGGTAAGTCAGAATCTGGAACCAGTGAGGCTGGCCCTTCTCTTGTCCGAGCCTCTGGGAGCGTTCCCGCAGATGGCGCGCCCGGGGGTCCTCGGCCTTGTAGACGCGGTGTCCGAAGCCCATGACGCGCCCGCCACTGTCCAATAGTTTACGGGCGTATTCCTCGGCGTTTTCGGGCTGTCCGATGTCCAAGGCCATCTTCATGACCTCTTCCGCTGCGCCGCCGTGCCACGGGCCTTTCAGCACAGCCACACCAGTGACCACGGCCGAGTGGAGGTCTGACAGCGTGGAGGCGACAACGCGCGCACCGAAGGCGGAGGCGTTGGCCCCGTGCTCGGCATGCAATACGAAGTCAACGTCGATGAGACGGTTTTCGTCTTCGCTGGGTTCGGCCCCGCGCAGCATATACAGGAAGTTACCGGCATGGTTCAGATCGGGATGCGGGGCTACCGGCTCAAGGCCGTTGCGGATGCGGTGGTGGGCCGCCACTATGGTGGCGGCTTGGGCGGTGAGGCGGATGCCCTTGCGCCGGGTGGCTTCCTGGGAGTTGTCGGTGACGTCGGGATCGAAGGCTGAGAGGGCGGAAATGCCGGTGCGAAGGGCGTCCATGGGATGGCAGTCCTTCACCACCCGCAAGACGTTGATTACCTCTTCGGGTACCGCGCGGTCGGCCTTGAAGCCACGGTTGAATTCGTCCAACTCCTGTTGATTGGGCAATGCGCCGTAAAGGAGGAGGTAGACTATCTCTTCGAAGGTGGCCCTCTCCGCCAAGTCGTGGATGTTGTAGCCACGATAGAGCAGTTTCCCCACTTCGCCGTCGATGAAGCTGGCTTCCGTGGTGTCGAAGTAAACATCCTTCAAGCCGCGCTTGATGTCAAATCCCTCGGATGCCATAGGGTAACCTCCTCCCGGGCCTCACCCGAAACGTAGCGGTAGGATACGCCACTAGAAGGGTTAGGTGGGTCTGACTGATAAGTCTGTCACCTGACTGTGTTAGGGCCACGCAGCTAGCCGTAGCATGTCTAAACACGAGTAGGGACGGAAAAATGTTAGCATCGGCTAGCTTGGAAAGTCAAGCTAGGCGAGCTAGAGCGGCCCGCCCAGCACCGTGCCGAGAGAAGCGTGGCGTGCTAGGATTAGGAATCCGTCCGGCATGTAAGGGAGGACAACAATGGCAACCATCACCGACACCATGCAGAGCACGGGCTCCGTGGTGCACCAAGCGAAGTTCATCGACGTCAACGGCACCCGCACCCGCTATTACGAACTGGGGTCCGGCGAGCCGATGCTGCTGATTCACGGGGCCACTTTCTCCGGACAGGGGAGCGCGAACACTTGGACTCTGAATCTGGGAGGTCTGTCCCAGAAGTTCCATGTCTTCGCTCCTGACCGCTTGGGGAACGGCATGACTGACAATCCCAAGAGGGACGAGGATTACACGGTGCAGGCGGTGGTGAAGCACCTGTATGAGTTCACCCAAGCCGTGGGCATCGAGAGCATGCATGTGGTGGGCCAGTCCCTGGGCGCATTCATGGCGACCCGACTTACGTTAGAGCACTTGGATATGGTGAAGACTCTCACCCTCGTAGACACTGCCAGCTTGGCCCCGGACGTGGGCAGCCATGCCGAACGCTTGGCCAAGGTGAACGAGGGCAGACCTGATGACGTCAGGGAGTACATACGCTTTTACTGGGAGCGCATGTCCCACTTCACGGAGCACGTTACCGACGATTACGTGGATGCCGGCTATTTCATGGAGACGCATCCCAAGGCGCTGGAGACCAAGGCCAAGTGGGAGGCGGGGGCCAGCAAGACATGGGCCGAGAGCCAGCGCGCACAGAAGGAAGAGACGTTGGAGTGGATACGCGAGGGGCGTCTACAGGTGCCCACTCTCATCTACTGGGCGGCCACCGACCCTGGGGCCATTTGGGAGCAGGGCGTCAAACTGTTCGACATCATCCGGGAGAAGACTCCCCGCACACAGATGCACGTGGTCAGTCGTGGCGGACACTTCCACTACCGTGAGTACCCGGAGGAGTTCAATACGGTGGTGACCAACTTTGTTGAGGCGAGCTAGGGGCTAGTTCTGGTAGAGAGGGCTGCTTCTGAAGATAGTTTCTTGGAACATCGCCGCCCGTAAGGAGCCGTGGCGTCGTCTCGTGAAGAGCGATGCCGACGTTGCGTTGCTACAGGAAGCCGGGCAGCCGCCACCGGATCTGGCGGCGGTCGTGGAGGTTGGTCCGGCCCCTTGGCGCACGGCCGGGGCCAAGAGACCTTGGCGGGCGGCGGTGGTGCGGTTGTCGGACAGGGTGAAGGTAGAGTGGATTGTGACGAAGAGGATAGGGGAGGTGAGACGGGGCGAGTTGGGGGTCAGCCGGTTGGGTACGTTGGATGCCGCCATAGTCACTCTGGGCGATGGGAATCCCGTCATTCTGGTTTCCATGTATGGTTCATGGTCGGTGCCGCATGAATCAACCGGCAGCAGGCGGATAGTCTCCGATGCCTCGGCACATCGGGTGGTCTCCGATTTATCTCTACTTGTCGGCCAAGAACGAGGACACCGTATCCTAGCCGCTGGCGACCTCAATATCCTGTACGGCTATGGTGAGCGTGGCAGCGATTATTGGGCTGGGCGATATGCTAGCGTGTTCGACCGGATGGAGGCTATCGAACTCCCCTTCGTCGGGCCTCAGGCCCCCAGTGGACGGCAAGCGGAGCCTTGGCCTGCTGAGTTGCCTGCCGACAGCAAGAACGTGCCCACTTACCACACGATTCGCCAGTCCCCGGCAACGGCCACGCGCCAGCTTGACTTTGTTTTCGCATCGCGGGACTTGGCGGACTCCATCCATGTCCGGGCCCTGAACGAGCCTGACCAATGGGGACCCAGTGACCATTGCATGATCGAGGTCGAAGTCTCGTAGTCTGCGATCGGGCTCAGGGAGTCTGCCTATCCGATACTTGGTGGCGATCTCCCAAACTGCAGCGGCGCTGACGACTATCTCGTTATCCTGGTCTGAAATTCCCCTGTGGGCGGCAATGGATAGGCGACTTGGATCGACAAGCCACCAGACTAGGGCGTGCGTGTCCAGCAAGAGACGCACAAATCAACGTCCCTCCCACAGTCTCAACTCTTCTTCGGATAGAGGGTCGAAGAAAAAGCCATCAGGAACGACGTACTTTCCTTTGAGCGTCCCGGGCTGCCGTTGTCCCCGCGGTTTGACCTTCACCAGTTGCGCTACAGGTTTGCCGTTGCGGGCGATTACTACTTCCTCGCCTGCCTCCACCTGTGCGAGCAAGCGAGACAAATAGGTCTTCGCCTCATGAACATTCACCGTGGTCATCTTGAACCCCTTAAGGCTTATCCTATTACGGCTTATCCTATTGAGTCTATGACTAGACCCATAACCCGTCAATGAAGAGCATGCTTAAAGGCCACTGCATGATCGAGGTCGAAGTCTCATAGTCTGCGATCGGCTGCACGGGGCTTGGTTGGCTACTGACTGCAACCCTAACCTGCTGCTATACTATGCGGCTGCTGCGGGAGGGAGCATGGTGATGACTCCCAATGCTACCTACACTTAGATATGGAATGTGAATCGAAATGGCGGATGAGATAGCGCTCGACCTGGACCGCCGGGTCGTCTTGGGCAAGAAGGTCAAGACCCTGAGACGGAACGGCATAATCCCCGTGCATGTGTACGGGGCCAACGATGAGTCCGAATCGCTGCAATGCGACCGGGCGACCTTGGAGAAGGTGCTGGCCCAAGCGGGCTCCAGCACACCGGTCTTTCTTGGAATAGCGGGAAAGCCTGAGCGACAGCTTGCCATGGTACGAGAGGTGCAGTGGGAGCCGGTCAAGGGCTCGCTGTTGCACGTAGACTTCCTTCGGGTGGAGGCAGCAGTGCCCATCTCGGTGGATGTGTCCCTCGTGTTTGAGGGCGAGTCGATGGGAGCCCGAGCTGCTGGCGGTTCAGTGGCGCAGGTACTCTACAGCCTGACCGTGCAGGCCCTGCCCTTGGATGCGCCCTCTTCACTTTCGGTGGATCTTTCCACCCTCACGGACTCGCAAATGGTAATCCGGGCGCAGGATGTGGAGCTTCCGGCCAACGTCACGTTGGAGGGCGACCCTGAGGCCCTCGTTGCTCGCATCGACCTGCCGCAGGCCGAGCGTGAAGAGGAGCAGGAGCCCGAGGCCGGAGGGCAAGAGCAGGCCTCGGACGAAGACTCTGCCTAAGCTATTGTCGTCAGCGGAGGTTGGAGATGCAGAAGCGGGTTATCGTACCGGACGAGAAGGGGCGGAATTTTGCCCGCTCGGTTCGCGTGGGTCAATTGCTGTTCATATCGGGTATGACCGGCCAGTGGGACCTGACGACTTGGGAGTACGACGAACGCTCCAAGGGTGATATCTCCTTCCAGACCAGAAGGTCTCTGGAATGGATGCAGCAGGTCTTGGCGGCCAGCGGACTGACGATGGACCATGTGGTGAACACCACTACCTATGTCCGCGACATCAACGACCTGCCGGCCATCGCCGAGGTGAAGAAGGAGTTCTGGCCTGAGGGTGACGTCACCAGCACCAGTGTTGCGGTGTCGGACTTCGTAGGCGCGGGCGACCTTGAAATCAACGGCATAGCCGTATTCCCCGACGGCGAGTAGCGACGCCGATTACGGACGTACCATGACCACCAGCTTCTTATACCGGGCCACCGAGAGCATCACAGAGGAAGACCTTGCTTGGATGCCCTTGGAGCAGCAGGACTTGCCGATGGAGTTCCGTGGGTTTCGCTCTCTGCGGGATGGGCCTCTGGACAATGAGACCATGGCCAAGCAGAGCGTGCTCAACCGCACTGCCGACGATTTGCAACGGCTCGGGCGCATCACTGGGCACCTGAAGGAGTTCGCCGCGTCATCCTCGCCCGAGGGCATAGCGCCGGGCTCGTCGCTGGCCGTAGCCACCGTGGTGCACCTGTTCCGCGATGGAGAGTCGGTGTCCAACTGGATGGTCGAGGTGTTCCGGAAGGAGTTCGAGGCTTCCGTCGGCGACGAGGTGGCCCCGGGGTACCAAGTGGAGAGCGCCCAGTCATTCGAACCCAAGGGGTTGGCCAGCGAGACCATCGGCATGGAAGTGATGCAGCGCGGACCGGCCGGAGGGGCATCTTCAACGGTCATAGACTTCCGCGTGGGCCGGTTGCTGGGAGTGGCCTACACCATCACCGCAGGGGAGCCGGGCGACAAGTCCTCGGTAGAGGAAGTGGCGGCTGCCTTGGAGCGGAAGATGGTGCGGGTAGTGCTGGGAGCCTAAGGCCTAGGTTCGCCCGCAGGATGCCCGAAGCACACTCAGCGCGTAGTGGATGCTCTCTTCATCATCGGGCCAAGCAGTGGTGTGGAGTTGGAATCGTGAATTCTTACTTCCTGTCGATTTGAACCTGTTATCCGGGTCGTCGCTGCGATCATGCCGATAGGAATAGACGGTAAACTTACCCTGGTTTCGCCCAGCGATGTTGAACCTGACAAAGCCGAAGGGCTTTTCGCCCCTACGCAACTTGTAGCCATTGTGATCCGCCACCCACACAGCTTCAACGCCTGAGATCCCTATCTGGGAGACCACCTCGAACGGGCGCTCCTTTTGTCTCGGGTTTGCCAACGCCTATATCTTTCAGGTGATAACTACAGGGCTACAAGCTGGCCTGTAGTTATTTCACCACCACGTTCACCAAGCGGCCCGGCACGTAGACCGCCCGCTGAATCTCCTTGTCGGTGAGGAAGGCCTGCACTTTGTCGCTGCCTAGGGCGAGGGTGCGGGCCTCTTCTTCGGATATTTCTGCTGGCACCTGCAGCTTGTCCCGCACCTTGCCGTTGACTTGGACTACGAGGGTGATGACCTCGTTGGCTGCCAGTTCGTCGTCCCAAGTGGGGAAGGGCTGGTTGTGGATGCTGTAGGGGTGGCCGGCGCGTTCCCATAGCTCCTCGGTGATGTGGGGGGCCATGGGAGCGAGAATCAGGAGCATGGAGCGGATGGACTCGCGCCAAGTGTTGGGGTCGATGCTGCCCTCGGCCCACACCCGGTTCAGGTGGTTGGAGAACTCCATGAGGGCAGCAATGGTGGTGTTGAACTTGAACCTGTCGAGGTCCTGGTAGCACTTGCGGATGGTCTGGTGCAGGAGCCGCCGGGTGTCGCGGGATGCTTGGCCTTCAGGCTCGCCCTCGAGGGCGTTGGGATCGCGCTGGCAAATCTCCCAGACGCGGTTCATCCAGCGGGCCATGCCATTGATGCCAGCGTCGCTCCAGTCACCGCCTTGGTCCCATGGGCCGAGGAACATGAGGTAGGCGCGGACGGTGTCGGCGCCAACTTCCTTTACGTGGACATCGGGACTGACAACGTTGCCGCGGGACTTGCTCATCTTGGCGCCACCGGCAACGATGGTGCCTTGGTTGTAGAGGCGCAGGAAGGGTTCACCGAAGTCGACGAGGCCCAAGTCGCGCAGGGCCTTGGTGAAGAACCGGGCATAGAGGAGGTGCATGACGGCGTGCTCCGCACCGCCGGTGTACTGGTCGACGGGCAGCCACTCTCCAAGTTGCTGGGGGTTGAAGGGGCCGTCGTCGTAGTCGGGGCTGGTGTAGCGCAGCATGTACCACGAGGAATCGACGAAGGTGTCCATGGTGTCGGTCTCGCGGCTGGCGTCGCCGCCACACCGGGGACAAGGGGTGTCGACAAAGCCGCGGTTGCCTGCCAAGGGGGATTCGCCTGTGGGCTTGAACTCGGCGTCGGAGGGGAGCAGCACGGGAAGCTGGTCTTCGGGGACGGGGACCGTGCCGCAGGAAGGGCAGTGAATCATGGGAATGGGGGTGCCCCAGTAGCGCTGGCGGGATATGAGCCAGTCGCGGAGGCGGTAGGAGACGGCGCGCTTGCCCCAGCCGGCGTTTTCCACGTGGTCGGCTATGGCCTGCAGGCCTTGGTCGGAGGGCAGGCCGTTGAACTGGCCTGAGTTCACCATGGCGCCAGCGTCGGGGTAGGCTTCCTGAAGGGGCTCGCCGGACCAGTTGGGGGGTGAGATGACGACCTGTATGGGGAGGCCGTACTTGGTGGCAAACTCGAAGTCCCGCTGGTCGTGGGCAGGGACACCCATGACTGCGCCGGTGCCGTAGGCCATGAGGACATAGTCGGCGATGAGGAGAGGCACGGGCTCGCCGTTAAGCCGGTTGATGGCGTATGTGCCCAAGGGGACACCTGTCTTTTCTTTCTCGGTGGAGAGGCGCTCGATTTCGGTGGCGGCGCGGGCTTCCTGGATATAGGCCTGCACAGCCTCAGCCTGGTCAGGGGCTGTGAGTTGGGAGACGAGCGGGTGCTCGGGGGCGAGAACCATGAAGGTGACGCCGAAGATAGTGTCGATGCGGGTGGTGAAGGTGCGGATTTCCTTTTCGTCGAGGTTGTAGTGGCTGATGTCGAAGCTGATTTCGGCGCCCTCGCTGCGGCCGACCCAGTTGCGCTGCATGGCGAGGATTTTTTCGGGCCATTCGAGGAGGCCGTCGAAGTCGAGGAGTTCCTCGGCGTAGTCGGTGATGCGGAGGAACCACTGGGCGAGGTCGCGGCGGGTGATGGGGGTCTGACAGCGCTCGCAGCGGCCGTTGAGGACCTGCTCGTTGGCTAGAACGGTGCTGCAGGAGGGGCACCAGACGACGGGGGCGTGGGCGCGGTAGGCGAGGCCCCTTTCGTAGAGCTTGAGGAAGAACCACTGGTTCCAGCGGTAGTACTCGGGGAGGGCGCAGATGATCTCCTTGCTCCAGTCGTAGATGGAGCCCATGCTGCGTAGCTGGCCGCGCATGTTTTCGATGTTGCTCATGGTCCACTCGTAGGGGTGGATGCCGCGGCTGATGGCGGCGTTCTCGGCGGGAAGGCCGAAGGCGTCGAAGCCCATGGGGTGGAGGACGTTGTAGCCCTGCATACGGCGGAAGCGGGCGTGGCTGTCGGCGGGAGCCATGGCGTACCAGTGGCCGATGTGGAGGTCGCCGGAGGGGTAGGGGTACATAGTCATCTCGTACCAGCGGGGACGGTCGTCGTCCTCGGGGACGCGGTAGATGCCGTCGGCCTCCCAGCGCTCCTGCCATTTCTTTTCGAGGGCGGTGGGGTCGTATCTCGATTGGGTTTCCTCAGGGGACTCGGGGGTGATGGTCATTCCTGTTGTTACCTCTGGTCTTTGTTACTGGTGGTCCGGGTGGTCAATGTAGATTGAACCTGCTCAGTATACAGCGAGCGGGGGCACTGCTGCCGTCCCGGGGGGACCAATAGCGGGGACTCGAGGCTTTAGTCCCATGACGATAATCGGCCAAAACAAGCTCGGATTTCGTAGTGCCCGTTCCGGCGAACGAGGACGGGATTGGCGTGTCGGACTGTCGACGCCAGATAGGGGCATTCGACACTCTTCGTAGCTGTAGCGAAGTGGTTTGTATCTGAAAGGTGTCGAATTTGTAGAGTGGTCGTATCTGGACCATAGCTGACACATGTGTAGAGTGGCGTGGATTTCGGGGTGCGAGACGTATATTACTGATTTCGTCGTACACCTGTTTGATACGTGCGTAATCGTGCGCAACAGAGGCGGCAGCTAACGGGAAGGTGTTTGTAGCCAAAGCGTGCTGGGTTGGCCCAGCGTTGCGCCCCGGCAGGTGTGTCGCGTTTCGCCACATGTCGCTTGATAGCCGTTCTGGAAGGTTGACCTAGATGAGAGGGCAGGGGCGACCACATGAGGTCAGCCCCAGAGCATGCGATGATTATAGAACCCATGTGCGTGACGGTCAACGAGCAGGTGGCATGACAAAAGGACGTTGACACCCTGACAGGGGGCTCCATAGACTGCGGATGATTCATGTACCAATTGGAACAGCGAGGAGGGCGACATGGCGGACAGGAAGGGCACAGGGATACTGGTGGTGATGGCGGATGTGCCGGCGGAACTGGAGGAGGAGTTCAACCGGTGGTACAACGAGGAGCATATCGCGGAGCTTACGTCGTTGCCGGGGGTGCTGAACGCGGCGCGGTATGAGGCAATCAGCGGGAGCCCGAAGCATTTTGCCTGCTATGAACTGGAGTCGCCGGAGGTGTATTCGAGCGAGACGTTCCAGCACTACCTAGCCAACCCGGGGGAGTGGTCGAAGCGGATGTCGCCGCGGGTGATCGGGCAGAACTATGTGCACAACGTGTACGAGGTGATCTACCCGGAGGAGGTGCCGGCGTCGATGCGGGCGGCTGACATGGCACCGGTGATCCAGTACGGGCGCATGGACATACCGGAGCGGTATGAGGAGGAGTTCAACGCTTGGTACAGCACGGTGTACGTGCCGAACTATTGCGAGGTGCCGGGGGTGATCCAAGCGCGGCGGTTGAAGGCGGTGCGGGGGGCCCCGGCGTATGGCGTGATGTATGAGTTCGAGCATGAGAAGGTGTCGCAGACGCCGGAGTGGGAGAAGGCGCGGGACGCGAACCCATGGTCGCTGCGGATACGGCCGAAGATGGAGCATGTGAACGGGTCGCCGGGGGTTTATCGGAAGACTTTTCAGTTGGGGTAGAATAGGAGAATAGATATGACTACACCATTGCTCTCCACGTATAGACAAGCGAAAATCGGGACACGGCTGGGATCTTGGCGATGTTGGAACGTCTGAGCCTGCCAACCTGGACCGGATTGGCCTAAACTTGGCCCGGGAATGCTACCGTAGACCAAGCAGTAGCTCGCAGTTCCTAACCGCCTACGCTGCGCTAGTTTGAAACGTGTACCACCGCATGGTACTCTAGTACAGAGTCCTATATGTCCAGCGTCCAGTCAGCCATCACAGAGTTGGGGCGGGGCTATCCCGACGGGATCTAGCAACGAGAAGTATTCGTAACATCGTAGGCTGCCCTTCCATGTAATGGAAGACTGCTATTGGGACGATTGAGCGGGAGTTGCCAGATGAAGGCAGGTGGGGTGCTGGACTGGCGGATCATGCAAGTCGAGAGAAGAGCTTCACACCAAACCACGGTGTACGATAGCCAATATTAGAGTGTTAACCCGGAGACGATAGAAGAATGCAGATCTGCGTTCCATCACCTGCACCCAAGACCGTTACCAATGCAGTTGAGCGGTGGGAGAAGCGCGAGAACTCTCGTCTCTTCGTAATGTCCACAGAAAGCACATTGTCTCGCTCCTTGGTTGATGCTGTGTTCCGTGAGAGGCACTATCTTGAAGGTCCAGATCGACTAGATGTTATCGTTGATTGTAGCGGAGGTGATATAGGAGCTGCGTATCAACTGGTCACTTTGTTTCGTAGCTTCACTAAAGAATTCCGTGTGTTTGTCCCCGATTGGGCCAAGAGTGCTACTACTTTATTCTGCCTGGGCGCAGACGAGATTTGGATGAGCAGGGCTGCCGAGTTAGGGCCCTTGGACGCTCAGATTCCAGATCCCCGTGATCCCGATGACACGATTTCAGCACTTGAGGAATTTCAAGCTGTAGATTACTTGCGCACAACGGCCTTTGAAATTCTTGATCAATCTATGCGCCAACTAATCCGAGGGACGGACATGCGAGTGCGCGACATTCTTGCTGAGGCATCAAAGTTCGCCGCCGCCCTAGTTGAACCTCTATATGCACAGGTGGACCCCCTACATTTTGGAGCCGCACATCGCTCACTCCAAAACTCAATCGAGTACGGTAAGCGCGTTATGAGTAGATACGCGTACCGAGAGTGGTCTGAAGCACAAATTAGTGATTGCTTGGAAAAACTAACTTGGAACTACCCCTCTCATGGCTTTGTTATAGACATTGACGAAGCGCAAGAATTGGGATTGTATGCGAAGCTAATGTCTGGTGAGCGCGAACACGACGCTCACATCATTATGGATGAAATGCAGGATTGTATCGGTTTTCTGGGTGTTGAAGTCGATAGAAGCAGCGGAAACACCAGAGAGGCAGGTCGTAAAGATGACTCTGAAGAACATGCGAAAATACTACAGCAAGTCAATGGACAAGAGCCCGACCAAGAGCAGAATCTTGAAGCTAGTGCCAACTCGTGAAGACGTTTCTGAATCTCGTAAGTTCGTCGCTCAGGTAGACCATACGCGCAAGAATGCCCGGCCAAACTGAACAATACACTCGACTAATAGAGTGGACAAAGTTCAACGTGACCACTCCCTATGCGATTTAAGGGAGCCCGGAGGATCCGATTCCGAGCGAACGACGAGGCGAAGTAATTGGTTCCATCCGAAGAGGGATGTTGCGATAGAGTTCCTAGATTCAGGCCTGCCCTGGAACGACGGGGGACAGTACGCTTCTCTCGGATCTGAATTGCGAATGTGAGTCCAGGCCGTGGATTCCCGCCTCCGCGGGAATGACGGGGGAGGAGTGCCTCTCAAAGAGTGTTTGGGAATGGGGTTGTTGTGGATTGCGGGCGGGGCTGAAATGACGGGGACAGGGTTATTGGAAGGTGGAGGCGTCTGGGCCTACCCATTGAAGGATGAGGGCGTTGAGGGTGCCGTCGGATTTCATGGAGGCTAGGGCTTGGTCGAGCTTGGGCTTGAGGTCGGTGTTCTTGCGGATGCCGATGCCTAGGCCGCGGTCGAGGAGGACAGAGGGGCCGACGATTTCCAGTTGACCCTCGTACTCAGCGATCCTTTCCACGCCGTAGCCATGGTCTACAAGGACGGCATCCACCTCGTCGTTGAGTATTGCAGTGGCGTCATCCATGGAGACGTCAAGGGGCACAAAGGACACACCCAAGCCGGTGAAATAATCGGAGTAGATGGTGTTGGCGGCAGCGCCAATTGTGCCTTGGGCGGCGTCGCTTTCGCCGGCCCTTGCGATGTATACGGAAGGGGTGGGCGGATAGTAGGCTTCGGTGAAGTCGATTAGCTGCTCCCGTTCGGCGGTGATGCTCATACCAGCGAGGATGGCGTCAAAGTCTTCCGCCACTAGGTCGGGAATCATCGTTTCCCAATTGTTCAGGACCCACTCACACTGCAAGTCAGCGCGCTGGCAGAGTTCGTCCCCCCAGTTCACGCTCAAGGCCGTCTATCTCACCCTCATCATCAATGAAGTTGAAGGGGTGGTAGTCGGCGGTGGTGGCTATCACCACCATGTCCGCTGCACCACATGCGGCGAGCAGAGGGATGAGGGCCGCCAAGAGGAGGGTAGCGACCAGGCTCGTGAACCTGCCTCTCAACGGCGACTTCCATACAGCATTGACGGAATTCACTTTAACGCTTGGGGCAGAGTCTTAGGCGCGTTCGGGGCCGGCTACCCTCTTGTAGATGACGTGGGAGCGGTTGCTGGTGTAGGGGCGGACTTGCTCGGCCCAGCGGCCGATTTCGGTGGCGACGTTCCAAGCGTCGCTGGTGACGACGTCGGGGCTGTCGACCTCGTAGGCGGCGATGTACATGGGCTGGTCTTCGAGCTTGGTGGTGTAGATGGTGGAGTCGACCTTGTAGCGGGTGACGCTGCGGACGCCGGGGACCTTGAGCAGCTCGGGGACGTGTTCGGTGTCGTAGACCTCGTTGAAGAGGTCCTCGTGTTCGGCGTCGACGCTCATGCGGGCATAGAAGATGTAGCCGCCTTGCTCTGCCATTTCATGTCCTCCTACGGAAGTCGCGCTCTAGTTTAGTTTCAGTAGTCGCTCGGCGTTGCCGTGGTAGATCATCTCGCGTTCGGCTGAGGTGCAGTGGAGTTGCTCGACGAGGTCGGAGACGCCTATCCAGTTGGCGAAGGGGTGGTCGGTGCCGTAGAGAATCTGCTGGGCGCTGGTGTGCCGGTAGCAGAACTCGAGGGCATCGAGGTTGTGGGCCACGGTGTCGACGTAGATGCGGTCGAGGTAGTACTGGGCGGAGTGCTGGAGGGAATACTGGCCCTCGGCTACGCCGGCATCGACGGCGCGTCCACAGCGCCCGCGGAGGTAGGGGAGTATGCCGCCGACATGGGGGACGATGAGGTTGAGGTCGGGCTCAAGGTCGAAGAGGCCGCTGGCGATGAGGCGCATGGTGCCAAGGCTGGTGTCGTAGAGGAAGCCCATGCCGGGAACGAGGGGGGTGCCAGCCATACCCACCATGTTCAGGGGGGCGGTGGGGTGCATGTTGAGGGGCACGCCGAGTTCGGCGACCTTGCGATAGACGGGGATGAACTCAGGGGAGTCGAGGACGCGCTGGTTGGTGTTGGCGAATAGCTGGAAGCCGCGGAAGCCGAGTTCGTTGACGCAGCGCTCGACCTCGGCGATGGAGCGCTGGGGGTCGCCGAAGCCGATGCTGCCGCAGCCGACGAACTTGCCGGGATAGGCCTCGACGATGCCGGCGATGTAGTCGTTGATGCGGGAGGCCCAGTCGTCCGCCTCGTCGGCGGGCAGGAACTCCGGGCCGGGGATGCCGTGGGTGAGGAGAGAGACATCCACCTTCATGCGGTCCATGTCCCGCAGCTTGTCCTCGATGGTGTAGTAGAGGGGCTCGACGGGCAGGTCGAAGTTGTTGGTGCAGTGGACGACGTAGTTACCACCGTCCCAATAGCCGTTGGGGAGGTTGGAACGGCCAATCATGTGCCTGATGAAGTCGAGGGATATGAGGTGGGTGTGGACATCGATGCGCACGTTGTTGGGTCTCCTGTCGTTCTAGTTTGTTTTTGGGCGTGGTGTATTCCGGGGCTGACGGGAGCGACTGGATGTCGGGCGTCCTTATTGGGGGTCAGGGCGTTGGCCGAGGAGGCTGCGCAGGCGCTGGACTTCGGACAGAAACAGGGTGGTGTCCCGTTGCCCCAGCCAGATACGCAGGGCGCGGGCCTTGCCGGGGTCGAGGAGCACGAATGGGCTGGTCTTGTCATCCCTCTCCGGCGTGTCGGGCAATTCGATGTAGCCCGGGGGCAGGCCGGGCGACCAGCGGGGTGAACCGGGGGCCTCGGGAACCACAGGCCTCTTCATGGTCATGTCAGGGCCTCTGACGAGGGTTTTCGGGGCATTATATCGCAGCCGCTCGGGGCATGGCTGCTAGCCGGATACCGATTCGCGGACGTCGGACATGCGGGCGACGGGGCCCATGGCCTCGATGTCGCTGACCATGTCGAGGACGGCGATCTTGCCGGAGGCGAAGGCCCGCTGCATGGCGGGGCCGATGTCAGAGGGGCGCTCGACGCGCTCGGCGTGGCAGCCGATGGCTTGGGCCACGGCGGCTAGGTTGGTGTCCTGGAACATCATGAGGTCGTCGAAGGCGCGTCCGTAGGGCTGGCCGCCATAGGCGCGCTCGATGGGGCCCTTTTCCTGGTTTAGGGAGCGGTTGTCGTTGACCACAATCACGGGGGCGATGCCGTGGCGCAGGGCGGTTTCCAGCTCGGCGATGTGATACCAGAAGCCGCCGTCGCCGGTAAAGCAGACGACTGGACGGTGGGGTACGGCGGCCTTGGCCCCGATGGAGGCGGAGAGGCCCCAGCCGAGGGAGCCGACGCAGCGGATGTAGTTGAGGCCGGGGTTTTCCAAGGGCATGAGGACACCGGACCAGATGCCGGAGTGACCGGTGTCGGATACCACCATGGCGTCGTCGGGCAGGTTTTCGGCGATCTCCTTGCAGATGCGCTCGGGGCGCATGGGGGAGGCATCGGAGTTGACCATGGGGGCGTACTCGTCGCGCCAGCGACCGACGCGGTCGCGGATTTCGGCCAAGCGGTCCTCGCGGGGGGCGATGGGCTCGAGGACCTCGATGAGACGGCGGACGGAGGCCTTGGCGTCGCCCATGAGGGAGACTTGGGAGGGATAGTTGCGGCCAAGCTCGGAGGGGTCGATGCCGATCTGGATGGTGGGCATGTCGGCAGAGGGAATGCGCCAGTCCCAAGTGGCCATGCCGCCGAGGCGGGTGCCAATGGCAATGACGAGGTCGGCGTTGGCCACGGTCTGGTTGGCGCACCACGCGGAATAGCGGCCGGGGACGCCGACGTTGAGGGGATGGCTGGCGGGGAGGGTCAGCTTGCCGTTGAGGGTGGTGGCGACGGGGATGGTGAGCATCTCAGCCAGTTCCTGCACCTCTCCCCATGCCTCGGAGGCGATGACGCCGCCGCCAGCGATGATCACGGGGCGCTGGGCTTGGGAGATGATGCGGGCTGCCTCACGGACGCGGTCGCCCTCGGGCTCGGGGCGGAAGGGCGGGAAGGTGGTGTGAAGCTCCTCCACGATGACCTCGAGGTCGGCCTCATCGGTGCAGGCGTCGTCGGGGATGTCGAGGTGCACCGGGCCGGGGGCGCCGGAGGTGGCATCGCGAAAGGCTTGGCGCAGGGCGTCGGGGAGGCGGCTGACCTTGTCGATGAAGACGCTGGACTTGGTGACGGACTCGTACCAAGGGGCGTGCTCATATTCCTGGTAGGCATGGCGGTAGCGGTGCTCGCCGGGAAGGGCCCCGGTCATGGCGATGACGGGGGAGTGGCCCATGTAGGCATCGGCCAGACCCGCGCCGAGGTTGGCGGTGCCGATGTTCTGGGCCATGCAGACGCCGACGCGCTTAGAGGCGCGGGCATAGCCGTCGGCCATGTAGGCAGCGGCCTTTTCGCCATGGGTGACGACGCGGCGGATGTCCATGTCCTCCATCTCGCGCATGACGCCGAAGAAGGCGGTGGGGACTTGGAAGACATGGGTCACGCCGTAGTCGCGCAGCATTTCTGCGATGAACCTGTTGCCGGTCATTCTGGGCATGGGGCGCACCTCCGGGACATGGTTGGCCTGCGGGAGCAGGCATCATGAGTGGGATGGCCCTCAGAGGAGGGCCGATGGGGCACCGGGTTGATTGTAGGGATAGGGTTGGGGGTGTCAAGCCAAAGAGATGGGAAGGGTCTCGCGGGAGTGCTGCGAGGACTGATCGCTATGGTCGGGCCAGGGTCAAGGGCTAGTCCGCGAACTCATAGACGCGCATGGAGATCAGCTTGGTGGCTTCAACTTCTCCGTGGACCAGGAGCCTAACCCTTTCGGCGGTCTCGCTGCTGAAGGTCTGCTCCCCACAGCGAAGGCAAACCATTGAGGGTACTCCCCCTACGAGAACGTACTGGCCGTCGACCTTGAACACTTCCTCCACCAGTTCCTCCCGGCATTCTTCACTCTGGCAGGCTGCGCAGGAAAACAACCCTACCTCCTCTTGGAGTATTCTTCCCATTGGTCTAAGCTGGGTTCATATATTGTGATGATCCTTACTTGGGGGGAGGCTATCGAGGACAACTGGATATGCAGTGGCCGCCCTTGGCCCGTGAAGCCGAGGAGCAAGCAGCTTGGGGTATATTTGTCGTCAGGATATTCCTCGATAATCACGGCGTTAGAGCTAGTCTCCCTGATCTCCAACCCGCTGATATTCCGCTCTACGACTCTGCTGAGGGCGTGACGGGAGAAGACGAACTGCCCGACTGCCAATTGTGCGCGAATTTCCTCAAGGGTTTTGCCTCTTGCCCGTGACATCTTATGCTGATTTGATTCTAGGGGGGCCTAGGCGAGTGTCAAGCGGCGTGACGTTGACCCGCATCAGCTTGGGCTCCTATGATGGTGGGCCGTGACTACGCTTGTACTGGGTATCGAGACCTCGTGTGATGAGACGGCGGCGGCCGTTATTGAGGACGGCCGCTTGCTGCGGTCCAATGTGGTGGCGTCGCAGGTGGACATACATGCCCGTTATGGGGGCGTGGTGCCGGAGGTGGCATCGCGGCAGCATGTGCTGGCACTGGTGCCGACGATCCGGAAGGCCTTGGACGACGCCGGGGTCTCGATGCCGCAACTGGATGCCGTGGCAGTGACCCATGGACCGGGGCTGGCAGGGGCGCTCTTGGTGGGACTGAACGGGGCCAAGGCACTGGCACTGGCGCAGGGGCTGCCCTTGGTGGGGGTGAACCACCTTGAGGCCCATGTGTATGCCGCGTGGCTGAAGAGGCAGGATGAGGACTTGGACGAGCCGGCGTTGGCCGTTGGGTTCCCCCTGCTGTGCTTGGTGGCGTCGGGGGGGCATACGGACTTGGTGCTGATGGAGGGGCACGGGATATACCGGCTGCTGGGGCGGACTAGGGACGACGCCTCGGGGGAGGCTTTCGACAAGGCCGCGCGGATACTGGGGCTCGGTTTTCCCGGGGGGCCGGAGATACAGCGGGTGTCGGAGGGGGCCAAGGGGGATGAGCATTTGCCGCGGGCTTGGATGCGCGATACCTATGACTTCAGCTTCAGCGGCCTGAAGACGGCAGTGCTGCACCGGGCGCAGGAGCTGGGCATCTATCCCCCCAGCGAGGACGGCACGCCCCCGCCAGCGGAGTTGGTCACCGAATTAGCTGCTGCCTTCCAAGAGTCGGTGGTGGACGTTGTAGTGGCCAAGGCCATAGACGCCGCCCTGGAATACAAGGCCAAGGGCATTGTGCTGGGTGGCGGGGTGACGGCCAACGCGCTGTTGCGTTTGCGGTTTCAAGAGCGGTCGCCCCTGCCGTTGTTCATCCCCCGGCCCGCCCTCTGCACCGACAATGGGGCGATGATCGGGGCGTGCGGGTATCACCTGCTGGAGAGGGGGGTGCGCCACTCTCTGGACTTGGACATCGATCCTTCGCTGGGGCTGGGCTAGTCCTCTCGCCTGACCCACTCAACGGAGGTCCACAGCACGACGGGCTCAGCTCCAGGGGGAAAAGGGCCAGTCGTCTGCCGTCCCGTCATCACCTCCGGTGCCGTTGCGGGACTGCTTCAACTGGAAGAAACAGGCCACCACCCGTGCTGCGTCGTCGGAGGCGCGGTCGCCGCGGTACTCGAAGGTCAGTTGCCACGGGCCGCTGTGGGCTGCCATGAAGCTGATGGCCCCCTCCCGCTCCCATAGCAGGAACCGGGCTACCAGCAGGGCCCCGGCAAGGGATACGGCACCGCCGATGAGGGCGGGTATCAGGACCGAGCCGGTGGCGACCACGAAGAGGCCGACGAACAGGTAGACGGCAACGCCGAGGAGCATGAGGGCTATGCCACGAAACAGTTGAGCCCACCTCCTTGGGCGGAGGTCCACAGCGGCGGCGTGCAAATCCTCCAAGCCGATGAGCAGGGCTTGGCCGTGATCCCTTGAATGGGTGAAGGCCATCAGGCGGTGGCTGGTAAGCACCAGTAGGGGTCCCTTTTCAGAGATGTCGTCCATCAAGCCGCGGTGGGTGTCGAAACGCTGCCGCACCTGCTCCCCCTCCAGAAGGGGAACTTTGCGGACATAGGGTGGGGGGGACTCCTCAGCAGTCAACGCCATGAAGGCCAGTCAGCTTTCCAGTACCCGGCCCACCCGGTCCGCCCCACCCGATTGCTGGGGCTGGCTGAAGTCGGAACGGGCTAGGAGGCGTTGCAGGTGCAACAGCCCCTGCTGGCGGCGGGCGCCATTGATGGTGGAACGCCATTGTGGGGGTATCAGAAGCTCGGCCATCTCCCGGTGGACTTCATTGCTGGTGGCCTTGGGATGTTCATGGTAAAGGGCGGTAGCCGCCTCCGCAAGGGCGGGGCCGCCGGGCGCACTGCTTGGGGAACCGCTCTCGGGGCGGGCCCATGCGATGGCGAAGGGCAGCACGGCGTTTATTGCAAGCTCCTTGGCCCGGTCCCGGCCTATGAGGGCACGGCCTTCTTGCCGGACGGTCAGACCCTGCAGCAGGGCTGGCCCACCCTGATGGATGATGAGGGAGGCCATGCCCGCGACCAGCCCATGCTCCAAGTGGTTTTCCAGCAGCCGCGCTGCCCCTAGGATGCGTTGCTTGGGGTGATTGCCGGGACGCACGCGGAACAGATTCCAGCGCAGAGGAGCCTGGGTGGGTGTGGGGACAAGGGCCCCGGCTCCGGCGGGAGGAGGCTGGAAGCCGGCAGCCTCCAGCAGGCGAGCCTCAATGGCTTCACGCCTGCGGGCAGCCGGCACCGGCATGACCAGTTCTCTGAGGGAGGCGATGGGCACACTATAGGCCAACTCGATGAAGGGGGCGCGGTTCTGGCTGTAACCCAAACCCTCCATAATGGCCGCATACAGGACCTGCTCCGGCTCCTCTTGGGACAGTTGGGAGCGAAAAGCTTCGGTCTTTTCAGTGAAGCGGGCATCGCCCGCCTTGTCCAGCAGCGAGGCCAGTCCCTCTTGAGTCGAGGGCTGGGGGTACCCGCACATCTCCAGCAGACGCCACAAGTAGGGAGGAGGAGCATCTGCCGGCGGGGAATCAAGGAGGGATTTGACCGAGAGGACAGGGGCTTCGGCCCCATTTGCCAAGGACGTTGGAGCGTCCTCGGTGGCATAGACCACATGCAGGTCCACCGAGTTGTACCGGTGGTCCTTGTGATGGCCGTGAGAGCGCCAGTCGCCCTGTTTCAGGTGAAGCTCCACGTCGCCGCGGGTGAGGCCCACGTCTTCCACGTAAATGAGGGCGTCGCGGAAGTCGGGCCCCGCGGCGGTGCCGGGACGGCCGGGATAGATGACTCTGAGACGCGCCCCGCCCTGGGCCCTCAGCATGGCCGGCCCGGGCTGCGCGGTCACGCCACAAGCGGGCCAAGGCCTGCTCGGAAAAACCGGCCAGTTCGGGCGGACGTCTCAGCTTGCTCTTGCGCATGGCCAGAAGTATACACGGTAACGTGTAAGGTGCAATGCCAAGTCAAGACCGAACTACGAGATAAGCGCCCGTTTCAGGGAAGCTCGGACCTTTCATTCTCCTGCGGCTGGGCATTTTCCTGTGGCTGGGCACTTTCCTGTGACTGGGATTTGGCATTCCCTGCCGGGCCGGGGCCCGTGGAATAGCTGAACCCGGCCCGCTCGGCGATGATATGGAGAAGGGTGCGGGAGGAGCCGCGGGGCCGGTACATGCCCGTCTCCCACTCGCCTGATGGTCTGCTGGCGCACACCCATCTGACGGGCCATCTCGCCTTGGGTATAGCCTAAGTGGTCACGCAGGGCCCGCACCCGTCCTTCGTCCCAGTCGGGGGGGCGTTGTAGGGCGTCATCAGCCATGGGACCCTCTAATCGGGAGTCCGGGGAGCGGGAGACCGAGGAGCAAGAGGCTGGGCAGCATCCACCGGGATGCGGCTACTCCTCTTCGTCCTCATCGTCATCGAAGCCGGGACCCGCGGGTACCCGCATCTCGCCCGCACCGCTGTTCTCGTAGGCATCTCCCCAGCCCGAGGCCGCGTCGTCGTCCTCGGAGTCCGAGTCCCGGTCCATACGGGCATAGGTGTCGGGCAGTTGGGGCGCATAGGCCCACGGCACCCTTGGACGGGAAGGAGGCTATTCCCAGCAAACTGGGGTGGGTATAGACCTCCCTCAGGGCCACGGCGACCTTGGGGTGCTGGGCGCTGACCACTGCACCGGAATAGCGGTTCCCCTGGCCGGATTCAGGCGCAGGAGGCGGTTGGCCAGCTTGGGCTCCACCTCGCCCAGAAGCTGCCCTTGGGGCGTATATACGGCCAAGCGCCTCTCGTCGGCCTGCAGGTCCACCGAGTCACCGGGGGCAACCTTGGCCAGAGCCGAGGCTGGCGCGGGCTTGTGCAGCACGGTGACCCCCGACTTGCCGCTGTCCTCAATGAACAGGTTGGGCAAAACGCGGGCGGGACTGGGAGCAGGAGATGCTTCGTCCTCGGTGTCATAGGGCAGGCTCTCCAGCCGGTGCAGGTTCTTCTTGGCGATGCTGTTATGGGGGGCCACTGCCAAGGCGGCGCCAAAGGCACCACGGGCCATGGAATAGCGGCCCATTTCCAAGTAGGCCTTGCCCAGACGGTTCAGCGTCTCGACGTCCTCCGGGAATAGCTCCAGCAGTTCCCTGTTCACCGCCGCCGCCTCTTCCCACTTGCCTTCCAATGCCAGCGCCACTGCCTTGGCGCTCTTCGCTCGCTTGACCTTGCTGTCTATTCCCATCGTATTGCCTGCCTTGGCTCCCTCCGATTCAGAGATTGATGCTCCCTATAACTCAGTTATACCAAAAGCTTCCGTATGGTCAAGACTCTATGGGGCCGGTATTGGCCGAATTTTTGACTTTGGGCATGGATATGGCACGAAAACGGGGCAATTTGGGGCCCGGTCAGGGGTGAGAAGGCCCATACCGGCCCCGCATGAAGTCCCAGCGGACCTTGAGCATGTCCCGGCCCATGCGGGTCGAGTCGCGCACCAACCTGACTTTGCTCTCGGGTGAGTGATGCCATTCTATGGGGACCTCGATGATGCGCAGGTCCAGTTTGCGGGCGAGGTAGAGGAGCTCCACGTCGAAGGCGAAACCGTCCAGCCTCTGCAGGGAAAAGAGGCGCTGGGAGGCATCAGCACTGAAGCACTTGAAGCCGCACTGGGTATCGGCCACCCCGCAGGGTGCAAGGGTACGCACCAGCAGGCTGAACCCCTTGGCAGTGAGCTTGCGCCTTGCGGGCTCGCCTATGCGCCGGGCACCGGTCATGGTGCGGGATCCCGCAGCCACATCGTAGTCGTCCAGAGCAGGCGGCAGGAACCGCGCCAACTGGTCGATGGACATGGAGAGGTCGGCATCGCACATGAAGCGGTATTCGCCTCGGGCCTGCAGCATCCCTTGTCGCACCGCCCAGCCCTTGCCCCCGTGGGGAAGTTGGAGGTGGCTCAGGCATTCGTCTGGTTGGTTTTGGGCTATCTCCGACACCAGCTTGGGCGTGGCATCTGTGCTGCCGTCGTCGGCGACCATTACCTCCCAAGTGTAGTCTTGGTCGCGGAGGTAGCCCAATACCTTCTCCAGTGTGGAGGCGATGCGGCGCTCCTCGTTGTAGGCGGGGATCACTACTGATAGGAAGGGAGAGGGCAGGAAGGGAGAGGGCAAGTAGGGGGAAGACAAAGAGGGCCTACCGTTGGGAGGTCTTTCGCTGATTCAGGAGGGTGCCAGTAAACAACAGGAATCTAATAGGGCGGCTATGGGGTGCCTTGGGCCAGTTCGAAGGCCCGGTGCAGGCTCTGCACCGAGCGTTCCACAGCGGACTCGTGCACGATGCAGGTGATGCGTATCTCGGAGGTGGTGATCATGTCGATGTTGACGCCGGCATCGGAGAGAGCCCGGAACATGCGGGCGGCATAGCCGGGAGCGTTCTGCATGCCTGCGCCCACGATACTGACCTTGGCCAAGCCATCTTCGGTGACCAGCCGGGCTTGCAGGGAGCCGATGCTCTTCTCCACCAACTCGGTGGCCTTCAGCAGATCGCCGCTCTCGACGGTGAAGCTTATGTCGCTGAGTTGCTCCACTCCCGTATTCTGCACGATGGTGTCCACGCTTATGCCTTGGGCCGCCAACGGCTCGAACAGGGCGGCGGCCACGCCGGGCTGGTCCTTCACCCCGCGGACGGTGACCTTGGCCACGCCCCGCTCATGGGCGATTCCGGTGACCTTGATGCGGTGTTCCATGGCCTTTGCTTCACCGTGAATGAGGGTGCCGGGCTCGTCTACGAAGCTGGATGCCACATAGACGGGCACATTGTACACCGCGGCCAGTTCGATAGAGCGGGGGTGCATCTTGGCCCCGTAGCTGGCCAGTTCCAGCATCTCCTCATAACCGACCTCGTCCAGTTTGCGGGCATCGGGAACGATACGGGGGTCGGCGGTGTAGATGCCGGCGACGTCGGTATACACCTCGCAGCGGCTGGCACCGAGGGCGGCGGCCACAGCCACGGCCGTGGTATCAGAGCCGCCACGTCCCAGGGTGGTGATGTCCATGTCTTCGGTGGTGCCTTGGAAGCCAGCGACGATGACCAGCTTGCCCTCGTCCAGTTCACGTTTCACCCGGTCGGCCTCGACGCCGGCGATCTGGGCCCGGCCATGGGAGGTGTCGGTGCGTATGCCTGCTTGGGCACCGGTCAGGCTGATGGAAGCGTAGCCCAAGCTGCGCAGGGCCATGGCCACCAAGGTGCAGGAGACCACCTCCCCAGTGGAGAGGAGCAGATCCAACTCCCGGGCATCGGGCTGCTGTGCGACCTCATAGGCCAAGCTGAGCAGTTCGTCAGTGGCGTCCCCCATGGCCGAAACCACCGCCACCACCTGCTGCCCGGCATCGCGGGCGGCCCCGATGCGCTGGGCGACATGGAGGATGCGCTCAGCATTGGCCACCGAACTGCCGCCATATTTGTGCACCACCAAGCTCATGATCGGATCACGTGATGTAGGCTCCGCGGGAAGACGGCTTCACGATTTTCGTGGCTCCCTCAAGTCCCGCCTGCCGGGCCGCCTCCGCCATTTCATAGACGACGGTCATCTCCCTGCCTTGGGTCAAGGCCACCAAGGCCCTGCCTTCATCGGCGGGAAGGGCCGCCAGGGCGCCGCCGATCATGGCTCCCGCGCATGTCAGACGCTGTCCGGGGCTTTGAGGATAAAGGGCGGCTGGCTGCAATGCATCATGGGAGGCCAGTTGCTCCAAGCGCGACGATGCCATTGCATTCACCAAGAGGGCGGTGCGCCACCCATCCAGTTCGGGCCAGGGTCCGGGATCTGGCAGCGGGGCTGATGCTCCGACATCGGTATTCTCCATCAGGAACAGGACGAGGGTGATACCCAAGGGCAAACGCACGGGCCCCACCGCCACCTTCTCACCCCAAGGCGAGGCCATTTGAAGGCCCCCCAGCAGGGAGGCGGCCAGCCCCTCTGCGCGTCCTCCCTCCCTTGCTCCAACTCCCAGCAGGTCGGTCTGCTGCATGGGTCCGCCGACAAGCTCGTTGCCCGCCACCAAGCCTGCAACAATGGAGGCTTCGCGGGAGCCGACGGCACTGGCCGGTGAGGCATCGTTATGCAGGAGCACCCTCACCGCCGACCCATTCACGCCTGCCGCTTCCCAGACGCTCTCCATTGCCCGCTGCGTCCGCAGCTCATCGTTGGTGCAGGGGCGCGACGACGGCTGGGCAGAGACAGACCATATTTCAGCGGTGGTCCAGCCGTCCAGTGCCAGCCCCAAGCAGCTACGAGCGGCCCCAAAGGAGGAAAGGCAGGAGGGGGTCCGCACTGTCATCAGGGGCACCGAGGGCATCAGGGGCGACGAGGGCGAGGACATACCGGACACCGTCCGCAACGGGGTAGGAGGATGGTCGGGGTGGTCGGATTTGAACCGACGGCCTCCACGTCCCGAACGTGGCGCGCTAACCCCTGCGCTACACCCCGACTGCATTCAATGATACCCGCAGGGAGGCTACCGCCACAAGCCAAGTTGCTACGGGCTTTAGATTGCTACAGGCCAAATTGCTACAGGCCTCGTAGCGCGGCGACGCCCCCTACGATCATGGCGATGGACGCGAGCTTGATGGCCAGCACGTTCCGGTCGAGAGGTTCGTCCACGAAGCGCCACCAAGAGGCACTGAGCAGGATGGTGTAGAGGAAGACGAACAGGGGCCTCGTGCCGGCAAGGGTGGAAACCACGGACACGGGCCCGCCCTCGACGGCCATCAGGGTGAAGATGAGGGCGATGTGGGCAAGGAAGAACTCGGTCACCAGCATCAGGCCCAGAGCGGTGCGCCGCCCGATTACAGTGGGCACCTCGCGCCATGCGTTCCGGCCTAGGACCAGGAACACGGCGGCCATCCCCAGTTGCCTTATGGAGAAGAGAGTCCACACGGACACCTCCTCCACGGCATACTTAGCAAAGAAAAAGGAGAGGGCATAGCAGATGGCCGAGGCCACGATGACGGGAAAGGCCCGGTTGAAACGGACGATGCCTTGAGCGGGGCTTCCCCGCAGGGATACCAAGATGGCTCCCAGCACCACCACCACGATGGCCCCCCACTGGATGGGGCCCAGAGTCTCGTCGAGGAATATCACGGCGAGGAATGCGGAAAAGACGGGGAAGCTGTGGGTGACTGCGGTAACGCGGGAGGCCTCTTCCAAGCGGAACCCCAAGGCCATGAAGGCTAGGGCGCCTCCCCAGATCAGGCCGGCTGCAATGGCGGCGGCAAGGTGCCAGCCATAGTCGTTGATGCCGAAACCGGCGATCACAGGCACCAAGGCTCCCCAGAGGAACCTGCCGGTGCCTGTCCAGAGGTAGTAGGACGAAAGGCTTGGCAGGCTGACCGAAATCAGGCGCTTGTCCAGGACCGACACTACGGCAAAGGTGGCGGCCCCCAGAATGCCTAGGATGGTCCAGTCCATGACCTATACCTTTAGAGCCCGGGCCCTTCGGAATCGAGCTTGGTAAACGAATATTGTGCGGGTTGGCTCGAAGAGGACGACGGTCAGCCTATGGAACGTCCGACGCAGCGAAAGAAGCGGTCCATCATCTGCTTGCTAACGGTGCTCATGAGGCGCTGTCCTACCAAGGCCACCGTACCGCCGACTTGGGCGTCGCCTTCCACATATATGACGGTGCCGCCATTGTCCTGGGCGTCCAGCTTGACATCGCCCTCGCCACGGACGAATCCGGCGGAGCCGTTGCCCTCCACCAGCATCTTGTAGGATGAGTGGGGCACCAAATCCACCATGGTTATCTTGGCTTCGTAGGTGCCCTTTACCGCGCCTACTCCCACCGAGAGGGTGGCGGTATATTCGTTGTCATTGGTCTGCTCCATGCGGTCGCAGCCGGGCAGGCATCCCTTTATCTTCTCCGGGTCGGTTACCGTGTCCCAGACCTGCTGTGGCGATGCCTTCAGGGTGTATTTGCCGGTTACCTTCATCTGCCCTCCAAGGGGAGCTTGTGTGCCCGTATTGGGCCGACATTATATCTGCTAACGATTCCCCTCACCAAACCCGTCAAACCGGCTATACAGGGCTGCCGACCCCTTGTGTCATAAGGAAAAGACTTGTATAATAGCCTTGGCGTATTCTGCCCAAAATTCGCGAGGAGTCCTTAAACAACTCTTTGGCTGTTACTGACGACATCAAGGCGCGGCTTGACATCATGGATGTGGTGGCGGCCCATGTGGCCCTGCAACGATCGGGCCGGTCGTACAAGGGTCTGTGCCCCTTCCATTCAGAGAAGACCCCATCCTTCTATGTCTTTCCCGACCGCCAAAGCTGGCGCTGCTTCGGGGCCTGCGCCACGGGCGGCGACCTGTTCAACTTTATCATGCGGGCGGAGCACTTGGAGTTCACGGAGGCCCTGCGACGCCTTGCCGAACGCGCAGGGGTGCAACTTCCCAACAGGCGGGAGCGGGACCAGCGCAACCAGTCGCACGAAATAAATGACGAGGCCTCGGCCTATTTCCGCCGCCTTATTGGTTCGGCACAGGGCAGCGACGCCCGGGCATACTTGGAGCGTCGCGGCATTTCAGCCACGGCCATCAGCACCTTTGAACTGGGCCTGAGCCCCGACGACGGGCATTCCCTAGGGGACTACCTCTCGGCCAAGGGCTTCCAGACGGAACACGCAGCCACGGCGGGGCTCATCAATCCGGCGGAGAATGGGGGCTACCGGGATTTGTTCCGGGGACGCCTCATGTTCCCCATACGGAACAGGGATGGAGGCCTTGGCGGTTTTGGGGCCAGGGCCTTGGACGATTCCATTCCCAAGTACCTGAACTCGCCCCAGTCCCCCACGTTCAACAAGGGCAACATCCTGTACGGACTGAATCTGGCTGGCGAGGCCATCACACGTTCGGGAACGGCTGTGGTGGTAGAGGGGTACATGGATGTCATTGCGGCCCATGAACATGGCTTCACCAATGTGGTGGCGTCGATGGGGACCGCCCTGACTGAGGAGCAGACGAGGATGTTACGCTCGATGGCCTCCACTGTGGTGTTCGCCTTGGATCCAGATGACGCTGGAGAAAATGCAACCATTAATGATCTAGAGGGACCTTGGAAGGTGTTCCTGCAGCAGCCCATAAACTCCAACACCAGCCTAAGGTTATACCAACGTCGGAAGGACCCAGACCTGAAAATAGCGACCTTGCCTGCTGGACAGGACCCGGATCAATTGATCAGGCATGACCCAGAGCAGTGGGCTAACCTAATCGAAAAGTCGCAACCTCTGCTGGACTACTTCTTCGAAGAGTTGCCGAAGCGTTTTGATATCACAACAGCCGAAGGCAAGCAGCAGACTTTCGAACGGATGCGACGCCTGATTGAAGCTATCCCCAACGAACGCCGCTTCGAACAGGATAGGCACTTCGAACGCTTAGCTCAGCTATTGGAAGTAACCCCTGACAGGCTTCGAATGTTACTGGACCGAAGTCCCTCACGCGGAAATGTCCGCGGACCAAGCTCGCGCGGCCGCATGCCTGAGAGGCAGGGCGAAGCTGCGAACGCCAGAGACTTCGCGCCCCAAGACCAAGACCCGCTGGAAGACCACCTGCTGGCCCTGCTCCTCCAAGAAAGGGAGTTGGGTCAACTGGCCACCTCCCTGCGCACGGAGCATTTCAACCGGCCCGAAAACCGGGAGGTGTTCGCTTACTGGGCGCATGGTGATGACCCGGAGTTGATGGATCAAGACCTAAGGGTCAACTGGGAGCGTTTAGCGGCCAAGCAGTTGCCCCCCATGGACCGCAAGCAGCGTGAGACAGCGCTCTCGGACTATATTGCCGGCTTGGAGACACGCTATCTGCGCAATCTGAAGATAGAAGAGGCGGAAGCCAGCCCCACGGAGCTGGATGAGGAGGAAGTGCTGCAGAGGAACGAGCGTATCAATGAGTTGCTGGCGGAGAAGGTGCGCTAGCGCAAGACCACTGCTGGAATAACCTGAAACAGCAGGGGAAGTACCGGCAACAACACAGACCCCACAGACCGGACAAGGAGATGGAAACGAGTGCTTAAGAGAAGACGCCGACCCGGAGAGGAAAGCGAGTTTCTGGACGAACCCGAAGAGAAGGAAGAAGCGGGAGAAGAGATACTCAGCGTGATAGGTGGTGTGGCGGTTAGCCGCAGTCCCGACGAGACCGGCGAGGACGCACCTGTGATTTTGCCCGAAAGCCCGGGAGAGCCTTGGATGCAGACCAAGGAGGTCAAGGCGGAAGAGCCCGGGACTGATGACGAAGCCCAAAGCGAGGACGTGGAGTGGGAACAGGAGGCCGAGGGCACCGAGGTGCTGGACGACCCGGTACGCATGTACCTGCGCGAAATCGGCCGCGTTCATCTGCTCACGTCCCGCGACGAGAGAAACCTCGCCCGCAAAATGGAGGGCGGCAAGCACTTGGACAAGCTGAACCAGCGCCTCAACGAGCAGTTGGGGCGGAACCCGACCACCACCGAGATGTGTTGCGCCCTGCTGGAGCGCATGAGCAAGTCGGATACGCTGGTTGGCGCTCTGGGCGAGTCCCTGGGGCTGCCCCGGAACCTCACCCTGTCGCAGGTTGCCACCAATCCGAAGCTGAGGACGGCCATCGACGCAGAGTTGAACCCCGAAATGCTGGCGGATGTGGCGGCCATACTGGATGTGGATGTCGCCGACCTGCCACGGAGGGTCATACAACTCTCCCTCGATAGCTGGGTGTTGCCACCCGACATCATCACTGCAGTGGATGACTGCACCCTCCCGCGGTTGGGCGAGGTGGTCTACGGCTTCCAAGCGGACCCGCAGATACATGCCATGTCGCCGCAAGCGAAGGCCTATTTCGACCGGATACACCGTGATGCCCAGCGCTCGCAAGCCCACCTGACCGAGGCGAACCTCCGGTTGGTGGTCAGCGTGGCCAAGAAATACATTGGCCGGGGCATGGCCCTTCTGGACCTCATCCAAGAGGGCAACATCGGCCTCATCCGCGCGGTGGAGAAGTTCGACTACCGCAAGGGCTACAAGTTCAGCACCTATGCCACATGGTGGATACGGCAAGCCATCACCCGGGCCATTGCCGACCAAGCCCGCACCATACGCATACCGGTGCACATGGTGGAGACCATCAACAAGCTGATGCGCCAGCACCGCCGCCTGCTGCAGGAATATGGGCGCGAGCCCAGCCCGGAGGAGATCGGCATGGCCATGGAGGTCAATCCGGAACGGGTGGAGGAGATACTGAAGATATCTCAAGAACCCGTGTCCTTGGAGACGCCCATTGGCGAGGAGGAAGACAGCCACTTGGGCGACTTCATTGAGGACCGGGGCGCCCCTGCCCCTGCCGATGCCGCCTCCTACCAGCTATTGAAAGAGCAACTGGAGGACGTGCTGCACACCCTGACCGAGAGGGAAAGCAGGGTGCTGCAACTCAGGTTCGGGCTGGATGACGGGCGCAGCCGCACTCTGGAAGAGGTGGGCAGAGAGTTTGGCGTGACGCGCGAGCGTATCCGGCAAATCGAGGCCAAGGCACTGCGCAAGCTGCGCCACCCGACGCGGTCCAAGAAGTTGCGCGACTTTTTGGAATAAATATAACTTTTTGTCAAATAACGTGGCGGAGTTGCTTGAAGCGATGGAAAGGGCACCGTTATACTTCCGCCCATTATGGGTTGGGAGGTGGCGCCTGTGGAGTCTGGGCCCATTCCGCAATGTCTCAAATGCAGCCGGGGCGAGTTGGTCCCACTCTCGGACTACGGGAGTCAAGGCGCAACGGTGCATTACAAGGCTTGGGTTTGCACGAATCCTGACTGTGGGTTCAACATAAAGATACGTAACGGGGACATCTACCTGAACGAGCCCATCGCCAGCGGGGCTTCCCATCTTCCCCGTTCCCGCTCGTAACCCCCATCCCGTAGTCGGTCGCCATCAGTAAAGCACCAGCCCTTGGGGCAGCAGGCCCCTAGGCAAAGGGTGCTTTCAGCCCCGGAACCGGAATATCCGGCCTGAAATCAAACTCGTGGGTAGTGTAGGGGTGTTATGGAAGCGGGCTACGACTATCTTCTGGCAAACCGCCGTTTTCGCCTTGTCCGCCTGATACTGAGCAAGATTCGCCAGAACCCCTTGCCGTATGCGGGCGCAGCCCTTGTTGTACTGGGGCTGACCGGGGTGGTCATCGGCAGCCTCTTCTTCTTCGTGTTTGCGAAATCGACCGATGAGTTGCAAGATGAGCTGTCGGCAGTGGCCCCGCCAGCGGCCGAGGCAAGTGGCGAGCTATCCCTTGCCCGGGAGGAAGATGCAAAGCCTGCATCTCCTCCTATAGCGGCATCGTTCCCTGCAGGTCAGGAGGCAGCCGAGCCTTCATCTTCACCGGTCAGCGAGCTTTCGCCCGAATTGGCGAAACAGGCCGGTCTCTTTCCCGGCGAAGACCTGAAACCCGGCGTCTGGCATGATCCCATCGTGCATACACCTGACCAATCCATTGGAGACCTGATTGGGGGGTTCACCTCGGTAGACCCTGCTATGGTCGCCAGCGTGGGCCAGTTGCCTATACCCACCAAGCTTTTCATCCCCAGCATTGATGTCGAGTCTGATGTGAAGCAGTTGCGGGTCCTGAATTTCGGGAACAGCGTTTCTTGGGAGACTCCTGACAACGTGGTGGGGCACATACCGGTGACCGCCAACCCTGGGGAGGCCGGGAGCACTTGGCTTTTCGGACACTTGGAGAGCCCCATACTCGGTGAGGGCAACGTGTTCGGCCAACTGCCGGAGTTGCCAGCCATGATCCGGCGCGGCGACGATATCTACGCCGTCGTGGATAACGGCGACGAACAGTATCTCTACCGCATAGTGGAATCCAAGGTCGTTCCCCAGAGCGAGTTGAAGCTAACCGATGACGGCACGCCCCAGTTGTTTATGGTTACCTGTGTTCCCCGTTTCGTGTATGACCATCGCTTGGTCGTCCGTGGCGTCCTCGAAGGAGTAAAGGGCTAACGCTCTTCGGTCCCACGGGACGTTGAATCCTCCGCCAGACTGCTCCCCCAGTAGCAAAAGTCCGCATGTCCGAGACCCCCAACCCCCGCCACGGCCAATAATGGCCGTACTAGGGTCGCCCTGCTGTACTAAAACGACGGCCCAAGCATTACAATCTTATGTAGACAAGCGGATGGGGCAGGGCCCCGGCTACTCGCAAGGTAGCTGACTCAACGAAACGGACCTTCAAATAATACTGGGTAGCGTAGGGGTAGAATGGAAGCTGGGTACGACTATCTGCTCATAAATCGCAGGTCCCGCGCAATGCGACGATTCCTCCCGATAGGAGTTGTCGTGCTGGTCCTTGTAGGAGTATTGGTCGGGAGCTTATTTGCCTTTGTGTTCAACGGCTCGTCAGAAGAGCCCGATGGGAACGTTGGTGTGGCGTCCACTCCTTTGCCTCAACCCACCCCGGCCCCTCCGAGTCAGACCGCAACCCCCACCCCTGCAGTGGCGACAGTTGTCCCACGGCGGCCAGTGGCTCCTACGCCTCCCCCGACTCCAGTACCGGTGCTGCCTTCCGAGCTTGCGCGGGTGGTGGCGCTCTATCCCGGCGCATCAATAAAAGCTGCGGACTGGGGCGACCTGCTAGGGGCTAGGGGCCCCGTAACATTCATTGATGACATACCATGGGAAGAGGCCACGGCAGCCGCGGTAGGGCAATTGCCCGCACCCACCAGACTCATCATTCCCAGCATTGATGTCGACTCCTCAGTCCAGCAACTCACCATCGCAAATAACGTTATTGAGGCCCCAAGGAATGCCGTGGGACACATACCCATGACCGCCAATCCCGGAGAGGCTGGCAGCGTGTGGCTCATAGGACACTTGGAGAGTCCCATACTCGGTGAGGGCAACGTATTCGGCCAGTTGCCCGAGTTGCCCAGCAAGCTTCGAGGGATAGCCCGGCAAGAGGTCTTTGCCGTAGTGGAAAATGGCACCGAGTCCTACCGCTACCGCCTAGTCGATTCGCAGGTCATTCCCCAAGAGGTGTTCACGATTGAGTATCTGGCGCTAAGGGACAACGCCTCCGCTCAACTGTTCCTGGTTACTGCAGTGCCTCGCGGCGTCTATGACCAGCGCTTGGTGGTGCGCGGCGTCCTGGAGGGCGTGCGCAGCTAGACCGGCTCAGATCGGCTCCCCAACCGGAGCACGCTAGCCAAGTCCCTGTGTGGCCTATTCGATATCGGCGCTCGCCCGTATCAGTGCCTCCTCTTTCCCGGCGTCCGCAAGGGTTCATCCTCATTGCACCTCTAAAGTTACTCAAACGCCCCTTCAAGCTATACAATCCCCCCAACAGACGGCCTCTAAACTTATGGCCGCCGAGGATTATGTCTGGCAGGGAGGGCACAAGGTGACTACAGAGAGGAATACCCGGACGGAACGCGACTCCATGGGCACGATGGAAGTGCCTGCCGATGCCCTGTATGGCGCATCCACCATGCGAGCCGTGCTGAACTTCCCCATCAGCGACCTGCGTTTCTCCAGGTCTTTCATCCGGGCCCTTGGGCTCATCAAGCTGGCCGCCGCCCGCACCAACATGGAACTCGAGCTTCTGGAGCCGGATGTGGCACAGGCTATCATTCAAGCCGCCCAAGAGGTGGCGGATGGGGGTTTGGACGACCACTTCGTGGTGGACATCTTCCAGACTGGCTCCGGCACATCCACCAACACCAATGCCAACGAGGTCATCGGCAACCGGGCGTCCCAGATACTGGACCAACCGGGCAAGCGCGTTCACCCCAACGACCATGTGAACATGGGCCAGTCGTCCAACGATGTGATACCCACCTGCATCCACCTCTCCGCCCTCATGGAGATACACGAAGGGTTGATTCCATCCCTCGAGGGCCTGCGAACAGCCTTGGACCGGAAGGCGGACCAGTTCTGGCCCGTCATCAAGACGGCCCGCACCCATCTGCAAGACGCCACCCCCGTCCGTCTGGGACAAGTGTTCCGAGGTTACGAGGGACAGGTGGAACGCAGCCTGCGACGGCTGGAATTCGCGCAGCAGGAATTGGGCGAGGTGGCCCTTGGCGGTACGGCAGTGGGCACGGGCATCAACGCCCACCCTGAGTTCTCCAGCCGGGTCTGCGCTCATCTCTCGGAGATGACCGGCGTGAAGGTGTGGGAGTCGGGCAACCATTTCCAAGCCCAGAGCTCCCTCGACGGCGTCATTTCCGCCAGCGGTACGCTGCGCAGCGTGGCCATCAGCCTGCACAAAATCGCCAACGACATACGCTTCCTCGGCTCGGGGCCAAGGGCGGGCTTGGGCGAACTCACCCTGCCCGAGGTGCAGCCGGGCAGTTCCATCATGCCCGGCAAGGTGAACCCGGTTATTGCCGAATCGCTCGTGCAGGTGAGCGCCCAAGTGCTGGGCAACGACCTCTCAGTGGCCATGGCTGCCAACGGCGGCTACTTCGAACTGAACACCATGATGCCCGTGGCAGGCTATAACCTGCTCCAGTCAATCGCCTTGCTGGCCACGACGGCGCAGAACTTCGCCGACCAGTGCGTGGCAGGGCTCGAGGCCACGGACGTAGGGCCGGGCATGGTCGAGCGGGGCCTCATGCTGGGCACCGCCCTCTCCCCGGCCATCGGCTATGACAGGGCGGCCCAGATTGCCAAGCAAGCCGCCAGCAGCGGTCTCACCATCCGCGAGGTGGCCCGCCGCGAGACCGACCTCTCAGAGGAGGAGTTGGAGGAATTGATGCGCCCGGACAAGATGACCGAGCCGGGTCTGGGCGCTGGCCCCGTGGGCGGGTAACGACCACGCAGCGAACGGGTTCCACCCGCAAGAACGCGAGGAGAATGACATGGCGACAACCAGGAAAACGCCATTCAGATGGAAAGATGGGCAGGGCCCTCAAGTACGGAAGGGCGCAGTCGACGATAGGCAACGGGAAGAGGTCACCCGAAAAGCTGATGGCCTGCGCTGGCGTCATGGGGGAGAAGTGGGCACGTTCACAGTAATCATCTCAGTCGCGCATCCTGACACCCAAGATTTCGTAGAGGTCGAAGCGATTGTCGACACCGGGTCTAGTGACACGGTGCTTCCGACATCGTTGCTCGAACAACTGGGTATAGAGCGCAAGCAGCATATCCTAGTCGAGGATGCCAATCGATTCACCACGGCTTCCCATATCGGGGTTGCTCGCATCAACTGGGGTGGAGCGGAATGGGATTGTCCCGTCATCTTCGGCGTCGAAGATGTATACCTGCTGGGCGCAACCACACTGGAACTCTTCAAGCTGACGGCCGATATGGCCCAAGAGAGATTGGTGCCTACTGTGCTTCGACGGCGCCCCTTTTAGTCTCTCTCCAAATTGACACCCTTCGTAGCTGAATGATATATTTGCCTCCCCTTCAGAGGGGGCACGTAACTGGCACAAGCAGGGGGCTGCGTAGCCGGTGGAAGAGTTCTCCTTCGCCAATATCTGGTCCACGGTGCTGCTTGCTGGCGGCGTCGGCATACTGGCTATCGTGCTCATGTTCGGCGGGGCTATGTTCCTCTCTGCCCGCCGCGCCTCAGCCCGCAAACTGATCCCCTATGAATGCGGCATTGAGCCTGCTCCCTACAGTTGGTCCCACATCAACATCCGTTACTACATCTTCGCCATCCTGTTCCTGATCTTTGATGTTGAGGCCGTCTTCCTGTTCCCATGGGCGGTAATATTCCTAGGAAACACCGTGGCTTTCTACGCCATGGCGCTGTTCTTGGGCGTGCTGCTGTTCGCAGTGGCTTACGCTTGGAAAAAGGGAGCCTTGGAATGGTCGAGATAACGCAGCTTTCGGGTAATACGCCCGGGCAAAGCAACTTCAACAGGGCCATGCCCGGCGTGGTCACGGCTCGTGCCGAAGAGGTCTTTGCCATGGCGCGAAAGTCCTCCCTCTGGACATTGACCTTCGGCTTGGCCTGCTGCGCCATTGAGATGATGTCCACCTACATGGCGCACCATGACCTCGACCGCTTCGGCGTGGTGACTTGGCCTTCGCCTAGGCAGGCTGACCTGATGATAGTGGCCGGCACGGTCGTGAAGAAGATGGGCGAGCCCATCAAGCTGCTGTACGAGCAGATGCCCGACCCCAAGTGGGTGATCGCCATGGGCAGTTGCGCCACTAATGGTGGTCCTTACTACCGCTCCTATTCCGTCGTCATGGGCGTGGACCACCTGATTCCGGTGGATGTCTACGTGCCCGGCTGCCCGCCCCGGCCCGAGGCATTGATGCAGGGCGTGCTGAAGCTGCAGGAAAAAATCATGCGGGACTCCAAGAGTGGCCGAGCGACGGGCTAGGCCCGAGGACCACAGCCCTGAAGCCGAAGCCAAGCTGGACCCTAGGGCGCAGGCGCTTCAGGACTTGCTGACCGGGGTGCTGGCCCCCTATGACGTTACGCACGACGCCGTGATCGATATTCCCGCCATCGCCGTAAAACCGGAGCATGTGTCCGACATCTGCCGGCTTGCTAAGGACGATCCGCGCCTAGATTTTAAGATGTTGCTCTGCTTGGCGGGTGTGGACTACAAAGAATACCTGCAGGTGGTCTACATTCTGCTGTCCCTCGACTTGGAGCAGAAGCTTCTGATAAAGACAGACCTATCCTCCGAAGACCCTCACGTCCCATCGGTGTCGGGAATCTGGCGGGCCGCGGAGTGGTACGAACGGGAGGCCCACGACCTGTATGGCATCGTGTTCGACGGGCACCCCGGCTTGGAACCGCTGGTGCTCTATGAAGGTTTCGAGGGCTTCCCAGCCCGCAAGGACTTTCCCTTCCATGACTACCAGGAGTTCTGAGTCTCTCGTGGAATGCATCCTTGAAGCGAGAGTTGTGCCACACGAGGATGGCTACCTTGCCACCGTGGAGCAATTGTCGTTGGAGGTCACCGGCGACAGCGTGGAGACAGCCCAGGAAAACCTGATCAGTCGCTTCCGTTCCTGGCTTGAAGCCCATGAGGAGGCGGAAGACCTCGCCGAGTCGCTGGCCCAAGCGGGCATTCCGGGCGTGGACAATGATACAGAGCTGGAGCTCCATTTTGTGGAATAGGTTAACCATGCGAGGCAGAGGAAGCTAGTGGACAACCAGCCCGTAGAGCTGATGATCAACATGGGGCCCCAGCACCCTTCTACCCATGGTGTGTTCCGCATGGTGTTATGGGTTGACGGCGAGAAGATCGTGGACGCGGAGCCCCATATCGGCTACCTGCACCGCGGCTCCGAGAAGCTGTGCGAAGGGGAGCAATACGCCCAGATCGTGACGCTGTTCGACCGGATGGACTATCTGGCCAACTTCAACAACGAGATGGCCTTCTGCTCGGCGGTGGAAAAGCTGATGGGCATCGAGATACCTGAGCGCGCCGAGTACATCCGCGTCATTCTGTGCGAACTGAACCGCATAGCAAGCCACCTGCTGTTCGTAGGCACCATGGGGCTGGACGCAGGGGCCATGACCCCGGTGATGATTGCCTTCCGGGGACGCGAACGCATTCAGGGGGCCTTTGAGTCCATCAGCGGTGCCCGCATGATGCATAACTACATCCACGTCGGTGGGGTGAAGGAAGACCTGCCCGACAACTTCCAGCAGATTATGGATGAGTTGCTCCCTCTCATAAGCGACGACATTGAAGAATGCGACCGGCTGCTGACCTACAACGAGATTTACCTCGCCCGCACGCAGGGCATCGCGCCGATGACCGCCGAAGACGCCATCGACTTCGGCCTCACCGGCCCCTGTCTGAGGGCCTGCGGCGTCAACTATGACGTGCGCAAGGCCGAACCCTACTCCATATATGACAGATTCAAGTTCGAGATTCCTGTCGGATTCACCGGCGACACTTGGGAGCGGTATTTCGTGCGCGTCCAGGAGATGTACCAGTCCCTGGAGATCATTGAGCAGGCCTTGGAGCAGATGCCTGAAGGACCGGTCAACGCCTTGGGGCGACGCCTCCTGCGTCCGCCCAAGGGGGACGTGTACATACGCCAAGAGAATCCGCGAGGCGAAATCGGCGTCTACCTTGTAAGCGACGGCACCGACAAGCCGTACCGTGTCAAAGTGCGGCCGCCTTCCTTCTGTAATCTGTCAGCCCTGAAGCACATGCTGCAGGGGGTCTGGGTGGCCGACTCCGTGATGATTCTCGGCTCCTTGGACATCGTGCTGGGAGAAGTGGACCGCTGATGTCCGACAATAGCGCGATAGACCTCCTGATCATAGTAGGCGGACTGCTGGCACTGTTCGCCGCCCTCTCGGTGGTGGTGCTTTCCCTCACTTGGATTGAGCGCAAGTTTTTGGGAAGGCTGCAACGGCGTTTGGGCCCCACCCGCACTGGCCCCATGGGCCTGCTCCAGCCCATAGCCGACGCCCTCAAGCTGATTCTGAAGGAAGACATCGTTCCCGCCGAATCGGAACGCGCCATCTTCTGGGTAGCCCCGATCCTAGTGATAGTCCCCTCCTTCATGTTGTGGGTTACCATACCCGCCTCCAAGGACCTCGTGGTACGGAATCTGGACCTCGGACTCTTCTTTATCATCGCCTTCTCGGTGATAACCATCGTGGGTCTGGTCATGGCTGGCTGGGGCTCAGCCAACAAGTACGGCGCCCTCGGGGGACTACGCTCCGCGGCCCAACTCATCAGCTACGAGATCCCCATCATCATGGTGGTCATCTCGGTGGCCATGCTTGCCCAGTCCATGAACTTGGTCGAGATCGTCGACCTCCAGTTCCCCGGCGTACAGAGCGGGACCGGCCCCGAAGCTGAAGTCGTGAACGTACCCTATGTGGCCCTGTTGCCCTTGGGGGCCCTGATTTTCCTCATTGCCGGGCTGGCGGAGGTCGGGCGCACACCCTTTGACATCTATTTCGCCGAGTCGGAGATCGTTGGCGGGCCCTTCGTCGAATACAGCGGGGCCCACTGGTCCGTCTTCTTCCTCGCCGAGTACATGAACACCTTTGTCATCGCCGCCCTCACCGTGCTGCTCTTCCTCGGCGGCTGGTACGGTCCCTACAATCCCACCTCTCCTGACTGGCTGGGGAACCTGATGGCCATCATCTGGTTCCTAGCCAAGACCTACTTTGTGATTCTGGTGATTTTCTGGATACGGGGCACCTTCCCTCGTCTGCGCATCGACCAATTGATGAGCTTCGGCTGGAAAGTGATTATCCCCATCTCCTTCGTCAACGTGGCCATAACAGGCGTCTACATGTTCTACGAGTGGCCTTGGTGGAGCCTGACCCTCATGTCTCTCGTATCTCTGGGTGTGGTAGGATACGCGGTGTACCGCAGCCTCACCCTTCCCGCGCAGAGAATGAGGCGGTTGTACGGCCCAACAGGCAGGAGGACCGCCCATGCTGGCCAGCGTTAAGGGCATGCTCATTACCCTGGCTTCCACTCTCAACGGGTTCCGTGCGCCCGTCACCCGCCAGTACCCAACGACCCCCACTCCTGTGAAGCCCCGCTACATGGGCTTCCCCGCCCTCACTTGGGACGACAAGATTGACGAACCCTTTTGCACGGCCTGCATGGTCTGCATCCGCAACTGCCCTACCCAATGCATGAGCGCCACGATGAAGGACAACCCCCTTCAGCAGGAGGGAAAGAGCCACCGCCGCAAGATCGTCGACACCTTTGAGATTAACCTCAACCGCTGCATCCTTTGCGGTATCTGCGTGAACGTCTGCAATTTCGATGCCATTGTGATGAGCCACGAGCACGAACTGAGCGTTTACGAACGCAACGGCGACCGCATGGACCTGCCCGCACTGCTGGAGATGGGCAAGGAATACCAAGTAGAGACTGCTTGGATTCCACCCACGCAACGGGCCAAGGCAGCCGAGGAAAAGGCCGCTGCCGCCCAACAGGCTGCTTCCGGTGGAGAAACGGCTTCCGTAGAAGCGGAAAAGGCTGCCGAGGAGGCCTCCGCCTAGGATGTCCTGGTTCCTTTTCGGCCTGACCGCCTTCTTCGTTTTGGGCGGAGCGATTGGGGTGGTGGCCACCCGCAACGTCGTCTGGGCCGCCCTCTTCCTACTCGTATCACTGGCCGCCGCCGCTGGCGTCTACCTCATCCTTTTCGCAGAGTTCCTCGCTCTGGTGCAGGTCCTCATCTATGGCGGGGCCGTCACCATCGTGCTCCTCTTTGCCATCATGCTGACCCGCAGCCGGGATTACCCGTTGATATCCGACAACCGCCAGTGGCCCTTGGCCCTGATTGCCGGCGGCATCGTGTTCGCCGTTCTGCTGGCAGCCTTTCTGGTGAACCCCGTGGAGACCAAGCAGCCCGACCCGGGTGACATGGGCTTCACCCAGCACCTAGCGGAGCCGCTCTTCACCCAGTGGGCCCTCCCCTTCGAGATAGCCTCTCTGGTGCTCCTCGTAGCCCTAGTGGGCGCTATCGTGCTGGGTCGAGAGGGAGACCGCAACTGATGGTACCCCTGTACGCGTTTCAGGCCTTGGCCGCTGCCCTTTTCTGCATCGGCCTCTATGGGGTGCTGGCCCGCCGCAGTGCCGTCCTCATCCTCATGTCCATTGAGTTGATGTTGAATGCGGTGAACATCAATCTCATCGCCGCTGCCGCATACAGGTTCGGCACCGATGGCCTCATTGATGCGGCCTTCAATGACTTCTCCGGCCAGATCATCGCCATCTTCGTCATTACCGTGGCCGCCGCCGAGGTCGGCTTGGCACTGGCCATCATCCTGCGCATCTTCAGGTCCAAGTCGACGGTCAACGTCGATGAAGTCGACCTGATGCGTTGGTGAATACCGGGTAGGGCGCAATGGAGTGGGCTTGGCTTATACCCGTCTTCAGTTTTGCCGCCTTCCCTCTCATCGTCCTGTTCGGCAAGTTCCTGCCCGGTAAGGGCGCCTACCTGGCCATCCTAGCCATAGGCGCAGGATTCGTCGCCTTCTGGTTCGTCCTCTCATCATTCTTGGACTATGGCGCGGGTTGCGGTCTCGGCCAAGACACCGTCGACTGCTCCATCGAATGGTTCAGCTTATCGGGCGTCAGCGTGTCGTGGGGGATGATCGTCGACCCCATCACCATCGTGATGCTGGGGCTGGTCACCTTCGTCGCCCTCATGGTGCAGGTCTACTCCCTCGGTTATATGAAAGGCGAGGCCCGCTTCGGCTGGTATTTCGCCTCCCACTCCCTGTTCGCCGCCTCCATGCTCACCTTGGTGCTGGCCGACAACTTCCTGCTCCTCTACGTGGCATGGGAGCTTGTGGGCCTCTGCTCCTACCTCCTCATCGGCTTCTATTTCGAGCGCCGTTCCGCCGCTGAGGCTGCCAAGAAGGCTTTCGTCACCACCCGCTTGGGCGACGTGGGACTGCTCATAGGAATACTGTGGCTGGGCCGTGAGGTGGGCAACCTCCACGGCGCCACCTTCGACTTCGGCATCCACAACGCCTTGGAAGCCGCCAGTGCCGGGGCCATCGGCGAAGGCGCACTGACCGGCATCGCCCTGCTCCTCTTCCTTGGGGCCATGGGCAAGTCGGCCCAGTTCCCCTTCCACGTATGGCTTCCCGATGCCATGGAGGGTCCCAGTCCGGTCAGTGCCTTGATTCACGCCGCCACCATGGTGGTGGCCGGAGTCTTCCTCGTGGCCCGGGCCTTCCCCATATTCGAGGCGGCTCATCCCGCTGCCCTGCAGACCGTCGCAGGCATCGGGCTCTTCACCGCCCTGATGGCTTCCACCATCGCCCTCGTCTCCACCGACCTGAAACGCATCCTCGCCTACTCCACCATCAGCCACCTCGGTCTGATGATGCTGTCCCTGGGTGCCTTCGGCGTAGCTGCCGCGATGTTCCACCTCATGGCCCATGGCTTTTCCAAGGCCTTGCTGTTCCTTGGCGCGGGCAGCGTGATGCACGGCGCGGACCAGACCGACATCCGTCACATGGGTGGTCTGAGGCGTGTGATGCCCATCACTGCCCTCACCTTCACCATTGGTGCCCTCTCCTTGGGCGGCGTTCCCGTCTTTGCCGGCTTCTGGAGCAAGGACGAGATTCTGCTCGCCACTCTCGACCATTACAACGCGGCCCTGCTGGGGCCGACGCTCATCGTCGCCTTCTTCAGCGCCCTCTACATGGCACGGGCCATGCTGGTCGTCTTCTACGGCAGGCTCTCCCCAGAGAACGAGCACGCCCACGAGGCCGGACCCTCCATGGCCGCGCCCCTCATACTCCTCGCGATTCTTGCCGTGGGCTTCGGTTTCATCGCCATCGATTACACCTCCTCCTATGGAGGTCTGGCCCACTTCTTCGACTCTCACCACTATTTCGAGTTCAACTGGGGCCTTGCCATAGGAGGCGCCATCGTTGCCTTGGCCGCCTTCCTCCTGGGACTCATGGCCTACTACTGGAAAAACCTGTCCCTTGACCCATGGAAGGCGCGCTTGGCCGGGCCCCTCAAGCTGGCCGAGGCCAAATACTACGTGGACGAGGTCTACCAGTTGGCCATCGACCGTGTGATTCTCGCCTTCTCCGGCATCCTCGCCTTCTTCGACCGCGTGGTCGTCAACGACGGCGGAGTGAACGGCCCCGCAAACGTGGTGCGCGCTTTCGGCATCAAGCTGCGACTGCACGTCACCGGCCGGGTATACAACTACACCCTCGCCATGACCATCGGCCTCGTATTCCTCGGGCTCCTCTGGTGGGGGCTGACCTAGTCCCTGATGGAAGACTTCAAGAGCATAGCCCTCTTCCTGACCATCGTCGTGCCCATGGTGGGCGGCGTGGTACTCGCCTTCTTCCCCCGCGACAGGGTGACCGAGACCCGCCTTTTCGCCGCCGTCGCCGCGGGCGTGACCTTAGCCCTCAGCCTCGCCGTCTTCATCATCTATGCCGATGTACTGCTGAACCAGGGGCAAGAGGTCGCCAACGCCCAGTTCGACCGCAGTTGGGTATGGCTCTCCTCTCCGCTGAACATCACCCTCACCATGGGCATCGACGGCATTTCCGCCCCCATGATCCTCCTCACCGGCATCGTGTTCTTCGCTGGAGTGCTGGTCTCCTGGACCATCGCTCCCCGCTCCAAGGACTTCTTCGTCCTCTATTTCATGCTCGTAGCCGGTGTCTACGGCGTCTTCGTCGTCACCGACCTCTTCTTCCTCTTCTTCTTCTACGAACTGGCAGTGCTGCCCATGTACCTGCTCATCGGCGTCTGGGGCAGCAGCAGCAGTTTCAACAACGGGCGTCTGTTCACTTTCGAGCGTCCCAAGGAATACGGCGCTCTGAAGCTGGTGCTCTACTTGGTTGCGGGCAGTGTGCTGATCTGGGTGGGCATCCTGGCCCTCTACTGGCAGACGGCCAATGCCAGCCCCGAAATGCTCCAGGCCTGTGGCATCGACGGCGGCACCTTCTCACTCCCCGAAATGAACTGCATGTGGCAGCAGGGTGCCTTCTCCGAGACCTTCCAGAACCTCTTCTTCCCCTTCTTCGCCGTCGGCTTCGGTATCCTGGCTGGTCTCTGGCCCTTCCACACTTGGTCGCCCGACGGCCACGTGGCAGCCCCCACCGCCGTCAGCATGGTCCACGCAGGCGTGCTGATGAAGCTCGGGGCCTACGGCATCATCCGCGTGGGCATGGAGGTGACCCCCGACGGGGCCGAAAACTGGATGCCCGTACTGATCGGCCTCGGCACGGTCAACGTCTTGTACGGTGCCGTGTCCGCCCTTGCCCAACGCGACCTGAAATACGTCGTGGGCTATTCCAGCGTGAGCCACATGGGCTACGTGCTCATGGGCATCGCCACCCTGCACCCTCTCGGCTTATCCGGGGCCGTGCTGCAGATGTTCTCCCACGGCATCATGACGGCCCTCTTCTTCGCCCTAGTGGGCGCCATCTACGACCGGGCCCACGTGCGCGACATCAACGTATTGGGCGGCCTCAGCCGCAGAATGGGGGTGACGGCGAGTTTCTTCGCCGTCGCCGGACTTGCCTCATTGGGGCTCCCCGGTCTGAGCGGTTTCGTCGCCGAGCTTCTCGTATTCCTAGGCGCGTTCAAGACCTACCTGCCGTTGGCAATCTTGGCCGTGATTGGCGCCGCCATCACCGCGGTGTACATCCTGCGTTTGTTGGCAAGGGCCTTCTTCGGCCCCTTGGACCCTCAATGGGAGCACCTCACCGATGCATCCCGCTTGGAGATAGCCGCCGCGTCGATGCTTGTCATCTCTCTCATATTCGTCGGCGTGTGGCCCGGCCCTCTGCTGGACGTCATTGACATCGGCGTCTGCAATCTCGTGCTGGTGAGTTGCTCCTGATGAGCCTGACCGCCAACCTGCACCTCCTCTTGCCGGAGTTCCTGCTCGCGGGTCTCGCACTGCTGGTGTTCGCCATCGACCTCTTCCTACCAGCCAACCGCAAGAACCTGCTGGCTTGGTTCAGCGTCGTCGCCATCGCAGGCATCATCATCGCCGGCTTCCTCGTGCAATGGGGAGAGGACACCGCCCTCTACAAGGGCTTGGTCATAATCGATAGCTACACCCTCTTCTTCCAGACCTTCTTCCTCATCCTGGGGGCCGTCGTCATCCTCGCCTCCATGGAATACCTGAACAAGCACCTAGCCTATCCCGGCGAGTATTACGCCTTGGTCATCCTGTCCATCCTCGCCATGACCGCCATGGCCGCCTCGAGGGAGCTGCTGACTGCCTACATCTCCCTCGAGTTGATGAGTTTCTGCTTCTACATCATGGCCTCCTACGCCCGCGACAACCCCAAGTCCAACGAGGCGGGCGTCAAGTACATCCTCATCGGCGGGTTTTCCTCGGCCATCCTTCTCTTCGGCCTCAGCATGCTCTACGGTGTCCTCGGCGTGACCAGCTACGCTGACATCGCGGCCCAGTTGGAGCTTCTGCAAGGGGCCACAGGCGTCAGCCCAGCCCTCTGGGTGGGCCTAGCCCTCATACTGGTGGGCTTGGGCTTCAAGATGGCAGCCGTCCCCTTCCACATGTGGGCCCCCGACGTCTACGAGGGGGCTCCCCTGCCCGTGACGGCCTATCTGGCGGTGGGCTCCAAGGCCGCCGCCTTCGCATTGGCACTCCGCTTCTTTGCCGAGGGCCTGATGCCTGCCGTCGACGACTGGAAAATCATCGTTGCCGTCCTCGCCGCCGTTACCATGCTGGTCGGCAACCTCGTGGCCATCGCCCAGAGCAACATCAAGCGGCTGCTTGCCTATTCCAGCGTGGGGCAGGTGGGGTTCCTTCTCGTCGGCATAGCTGCCCTGTCCGGGGACTCCCACCTTGGCTCCAACAGCATCATGCTGCACTTGGTGGGCTATGCCGCCACCAGCATGGCCGTGTTCATCGCGGTCATCGCCTTCTTCAACGCCACCTCCAAGGAGGAGATATCCGACTTCGCGGGTCTGGCCGACCGCAACCCCTTCATGGCAGCCGCCATTGCCATCGGCCTCTTCTCCCTAGCCGGCCTCCCCTTCTTTGCCGGATTTGCCACCAAGTTCTACCTCTTCACCGCAGCCGCCAATCAGGGCCTCCTCTGGCTGGCCGGTCTGGCAATCTTCAGCAGCCTCATCTCCCTCTACTACTACATCATGGTCATCCGCCAGATGTACATGGTCCCCGCCGAGTCCGACGCCCCACACCCTGCCTCCCCCTTACTCATGGGACTGGTTGTCCTCAGCATCCTTGGCGTATTCTTCGTCGGAATCTACCCCGGCCCCATAGTGGACGCCGCCGGAGCAGCTTCTTCCGCCATCTTCAGCTAACCCCGCTGCTATAATCCCCTCGAAATAACCCTGCACAAGAGCGAGGTGGCCAAGCCATGGAATCCAGTCCTCCCCTGATTATTTCCGTTGTAGGCGGCTACGCCCCGCCAGCCGAGGCTGAAGTCCTCGCTGAAGCCGTCGGTCGTGAACTTGCCACCCGCGGAGCCGCCGTGGCCTGCGGGGGCTTGGGCGGTGTGATGGAGGCTGCCTGCCGTGGCGCGAAGTCCGTCGGCGGCACCACCATCGGCATCCTGCCCGGCAAGGACCACACCGCAGCCAATCCTTATGTCGACATCCCTATCTGCACCTCCATGGGCTACGCGCGGAACGTCATGGTGGTGCACACCGGCCGCGCCGTCATCGCCGTGGACGGTGCATACGGCACCCTCTCCGAAATCGCCCACGCCCTAGCCGAGGACATACCGGTCATCGGCTTGGACACTTGGACCGTCTCCCAGCACGGCATCGCCGACCCCCGCATAGTGGTGGCTACCGACCCCATCGATGCCGTGGAAAAAGCCCTGGCCGCCGCCCACGAGCGTACCGCCACCCCCGGTCAAGGCAGGCCCGCAGTATGACCACCATATCCGGCATTCACGCCCGTGAGGTGCTCGACTCCCGTGGACACCCTACGGTGGAAGCTGAAGTCCGCCTCTCCGACGGTTCAACCGGCAGTGCCATGGTACCGTCAGGGGCCAGCACCGGGACCTACGAGGCAGCCGAGCGGCGCGACGCCGACCAAGCCCGCTTCAACGGCCGTGGCGTTCAGAAAGCCGTGGCTGCCGTTCAGGACGAGTTGGCCCCCGCCCTCGCAGGCAAGCCCCCCTTCGATCAAGCCGCCGTCGATGAGACCATGGTCGCCTTGGACGGTACACCCAACAAGTCCCGCCTCGGGGCCAACGCCATCCTCGCCGTATCCATGGCCGTGGCCAAGGCAGCCAGCGCATCCCGCAATCTTCCCTTGTATCAGTACCTAGCTGAGAGCGACCGCCCCACCCTTCCGGTCCCCATGTTCAACATCCTCAACGGCGGCCGCCACGCCCGTAACTCCACCGACATCCAGGAGTTCATGGTCGCCCCAGCAGGTGTCGAGTCCTTCGCCGAAGCCCTCCGCGCCGGGGCCGAAATCTACCACGCCTTGGGCCGCCTCCTCGTCCGTCTGGACCAGCCCACCACCGTCGGCGACGAAGGCGGGTTCGCCCCCTCCCTAGCCTCCAACAAGGAGGCGTTGGACGTGGTAGTCCAAGCCATATCAGACGCAGGCTACCGCCCCGGCGAAGACTGCGTTCTAGCCTTGGACGTGGCAGCCTCCGAGTTCATCAGCGACGGTGAATACGACCTGACCCGCGAGGGCAGGCGCGCTTCATCCGACGACCTCATCGCCCTCTACGATGAGTGGGCCACACAGTACCCCATCGTCAGCATCGAGGACGGGCTGGACGAGGAGGACTGGGCGGGCTGGCAAACCCTGAATCAGCGTCTTGGTAGCCGTGTGCAACTGGTGGGCGACGACCTCCTCGTCACCAACGTCGGACGCATCCAGAGGGCCATCGAGTCCAACGCAGCCAACGCCCTGCTGGTCAAACCCAACCAAGTCGGCAGCCTCACCGAGACCCTTCAGGCAGTCACCACCGTCAAGGCTGCCGGATGGGGCACCGTAATGAGCCACCGCTCCGGCGAAACCGAGGACACCACAGTCGCCGACCTCTCAGTGGCATGGTCCACGGGCCAGATCAAAGCTGGCGCACCCTGCCGCTCCGAGCGCGTAGCCAAGTACAACCGCCTGCTCCGCATCGCCGACGAACTGGGGCCGCGGGCCACCTACGCCGGAGCCAGCGTCTACGCCCGCTTCAAGAGCGCAAACTGATTGGTTGGGCATAAGCAGGGATGCTCGCCCCTGACCGCACCGGCGAGCATCCCATGCCAATACTCAAGCCCAGGGGAGCCTCGCTATGCTAAGAGCGCTTCCGCTCTCAACCTTGGCTGCCCAACTGCTGGTGCTAACAGTCTTGGCGGCCTGCGCAACCGGGGAACCTAGCCAAGATGGAGATGCGACAGTTCCCCTCGGTGCTGGTGAGGTCGGCGAGGCCAGCGTGGCAGTGGCAACCCAAGAGTCCCCTAACGAACGTGATACCAAATCGCTAGTCTCAGAACCCCTATCCACCACAACACCAGCAACCTCCACCCCGACCCTGCCGACTGGTGGGATCGCCGCCCCTTCTCCTATACCGCCACCCGCCTCTGAGGCGCCAATCGCCCCAAGCACGACTCTGCGGGACGAAATTGAGAAACTGTTCGACACTTGGACCGAGGCGTTCCAGACTTCTGACGCGGCCCTCCTGCTTTCCACCCTGAGTCAGGACTACGCGGAAATCTGCCAAACGGACAAAATGCAAGAGTGGATTGAGTGGCCTGACTGGTCTATCTCCGAAATCCTAGCGGTTGAAGTCACCTCAGTCTTCACAGATGCGGAGAATCCAGACCGGGCCATAGCTTCGCTCAATTTTGACCTGAGTATCGACTACACTACGGAGTCACACTCCCAACATGTTACTCCGCTCCAATACTGGTTCGGTCTACTACCAGTACTCATGGAAGAGGGAAGTTGGCGCGTAGACCGTCGTCCTCTTATTCCAGTTCCAGATCGAGAAGAACCAATGTGTGCATTTGAGGTGCCTGACTATTTGAAACCGGCAGCAGGAAGAAAAGGACCACCCGATATCGGGCTTCCTGGGCTCGATTTGGATGAACTGGACGGCCCGCCTTCGTGGGAGTCCGAACCGGGTACTCTCCGTAACTTCAGCTCGTGGAATTACACCGGTTCAAATTACATGGAACGCTTGTCATTCTCGGGTTTGGTAGGGACCCCACTGACTTCCGGAGAGTTGTTGGTCTTATACCAGAATAACCTCGGAGACCCCGCTTGGAATATACGAGACGAAGGTAAGGGCATTGAGGGAGCATGGCTCACTTGGACCGTCCACGATTACGATGGCAATCTCTGGTACGGCTCACTCGCAATAGCGTCTGCAGGTGTTGACATGCACCACGTCTGGCTCGTATTGCGCTCCACGGGTCAGACCGAGGAGACCTCAAATTGAACGCGCAGGCTGGCTAGCCGCCTCCGTCGGCCGCGAGGCTAAAATGCTCGACGCCTGAGGCTCGGTCCAGCGACCCCACGCTCGCGGAACAGGCGCGGACTCAAGCGACGCCTGCGCCGCTTTCAAGTAGTCCAGCAACAAACGCGGAAGCAGGAAGTGTTCTCGCACCCGTTCCTTCGCTTGAGTCCCCATCTGTGATGCCAACTCGGAGTCCTTCAGCAACTCCACCAAGCACCGCCCCGCTTCCTCCGGGCTCTCGACCAGATAACCCGATTCGCCATGCACCACTTGGTGCTTTAGCCCCCCAACATTCCCCGCGATCAGCGGCCTGCCCTTCCACATGGCTTCCGTCGCTGAGAGCCCGAAACCCTCGCGTGTGGACTTTTGCAACATCACCTGCGACGCTACCTGCACCGCGTTCACCAGTTGGTCCACCGGAGTTGGCAGCCCATCCCCGTCATACACCAGATGTATGTCCGGGTCGCTCCCGGCATAGTCCTCCACGCTCCGTATCATCTCGGCCGCCTCCGGGTCGTCCTTGGCTTGCACCACGCCCATGTAGACGAGTTGCAGTCCCGGCACCGACTCCCTAGCCATGCGGAACGCGTCAATCACCCCCCAAGGGTCCTTCCACATATCAAAACGTGACACCTGCGCCACCATGGGACGCTTCACATCCACGCCCAACTTGGACACGATCCGTCCCGCTTGAGCCCGGCTCACAGCCCTGTTCTTGCTTGTCAGCGGGTCGATGGCCGGCGGGATGATATGCACCGGAAGCCCGTTCGTCCCCGGAGGCGCATACGAGTCTAGGGAAAACACCAGCCCGTCGTGATAATGCGTCAACGGCAGCAACGCCTCCAAGGTCCCGGGGTTGGGTGCCGAGAGGTCAAGATGGCATATCCACAGCCGCCTCTCATGCTCCGACCACTGAACGTGCTGCGACAACGGCAGCACTTGGGGATCGTGCATGAACCACACATCCCCCATGTCCTCGTGCCGCTCCAGATACTGTGCTTGGGCTGCCGCCTCCCCCAGATACACATCCATCTCATCAGCCGCCAGACCCCCGTCCTGCCCTTGCAGCAGGTTATGAATGTGCTTGGTAACGGGGAAATACGACTGGTGCGGCTGCAGCACATACCAGTCAGCCTTCAGCCCCAAGCCCCGCATCATCGGTATCAGCGAGCGCAGGATTTCGGCCACACCGCCGCCAAGGCTGGTGCTGTTCACATGAACAAAGCGCAGGTCTCGAAGCTGGGAAGCAGTGGCTTGCAACTCATCGGCAAGCCCAAGTGGCAAATGAGGCAGGTAGTCTTCGAAGGGGCGTGAACGAAGACGGATTTTCTGGAACATCTAAGCGTCGAAACGCATTCTGATTACAACCTCGGCCAAGAACGTCACATTCCGGCGCAGCTATCCCATCCCAAGGCATCCCAAAACTGCTGCCGGAACTACAACCGGCAGAGTCTAACACCACGAGCAAAGCCTACACAAGCAGTAGTATGCCCACTATTCACGAACCCAACATCTTCCACCGATTATGTCAACAGCCATAGATGTTACCCGCATGTGTCGACAGCGGCCCCAGCCCCTAACCATCCAGAACGGCGATAGCCTCAATCTCGATCTTGATGTCCGGAGTGCCAAGCGCCGCCACCTGCACCTGCGTGCTGGCAGGGAAACCACCGGCAAACCGGCGCCGCCTTACCTCAGCAATCTCGCCACCCTCTCGCAGGTCGGTGACAAAGCTCGTCACCTTCACCACATTGCTCAGGTCCGCCCCATTCGCCTTCAGGATGACTTCCATCTTGTCCAGAATGGCATCCGTCTGCTCCCCCGCCGTCCCCTTCTCCGCAGTCGTTCCACGCGCGGTATTCCCGCACAGGAACAGCATGTTCCCCCACTTCACCGAATGATGGAACGCCCCCGCAGGGGCCGCCAGTTCATCATAGTCCCGCCTCTCAAGCTCCGGCATCATTCACCTCCTGATTTGGGTGGTGTCTCCCGATACACTTCAGATTCGACTGGCCACAGGCTCGGCAGCAGTCCAACAGCAGGGACCAAACGGTCTCCCTCGGGGCTCACCTCCAGCATGAGCCCCAGAAGGGTGTTGGCCCCGATCACCACTGGGTCTTCCTCGTGCCCAAACACCACCATGCTTGCCATCTGCTTACCTTGAAGCCGCATTGGTGTTTGCCCGATGCCCCGCTGCACGGTCTCGCCATTGGTCTTGCGAAAGTTCATCTGCCTTTTCGGTTGTACGCCAAGCTCATGCAATACGCTGGACGGCACCGTAGCAAACATCACCCTCGTGTCGACGATAGCCTCTAAAGCCTCGAATCGAGTGCAAGTTGAATTCCCTATTTCAATTGTCTGGATCAGTTGACCCATGCGAAACCTCTTCTCCTCCCCCTACGTCGACGCCCGCCCCCTCCGCACGGCACGCCCCGCCAGCGTCCCCGTATGCTCATTCCCCTCCACCACTATCTTCCCGTTCACTATCACGTAGTCGATCCCGATGGGGAACTGCTTCGGCTGCGTCCGCGTGGCAGGAGACTTCACTGTGCCTGCGTCGAACACCACAATGTCCGCCTTCATCCCGTCCTTCAGCAGACCCCGGTCCGGTATCCCCAACCGCTGCGCCGGGAACGACGTCATCTTCCGTATCGCCTGCGGCAGCGACAGGAACCCCTCCTCCCGCACGAACGCCCCCAGGATATTCGGGAAGCACCCATACGAACGCGGGCTGGGGTAGTCCCCCAGCAGCAGCGCGTCGCTCCCCACCATCGACACCGGGTGCGCAATGAATTTCGGCAGCGATGCCATATTCGGCCCCGGGATCACATACGACACCTGTAAATCTTCGTCCAGCAGCAAATCGCATATGGCATCCACTGGGTGTTTGCCCATCATGTCGGCAACGATATCGATCGGCATCCCCTCGTATTTCTTGTTATGGGGCTGCTTGAAATACGTGACCCACAAATCCCGCCACGACTGCCCCCGGGGCTGCACTTCCTTGCGCAGCCGCTCTCGGCCTTCCGGCGACCGCAGCACCTCTTTCAGCTTGTCCGGCCCGCCGTCATGACACCACTGCGGGAAGACAATCAGTATCCGTGTGCTGCTATAGGTATATGGGTAGCTGTCAAAGGTGACATCCAGCCCCTCATCCCGTCCGGCCTCCACCAGCCCCAGTATCTCGTCGGCTCCACGTGGTGCGCCCACCCGCTGGTACAAATGAGTGATGTGGGAAGGTATGCCACTCCGGCGCCCAATATCAATGGCCTCCTTCAGCGGGTCCAAAAAACGGTCCCCAAGACTATTCCTTACATGCGTATGGTAGATGCCGCCCAGCTTCGCCCCCTCCTCGCTCAAGGCCACCAGTTCCTCGGTGCTGGCATAGCTGCCCGGCGGGTAGTCCAGCCCGGTGGATATCCCGAAGGCTCCCTCTTCCATGCCCTCACGCAACAATGCCTTCTGGTTCTCCAACTCCGCCGGCGTGCAGGGCCGGTCATCCCAGCCCAAGGCGCAGATCCGCAGCGGCGAGTTTCCGATGATGTAGGCGATGTTCACCGCCACCTTGTTGTCGAACATCGACAGATATTCGGCCACCGTCGACCACCGCCCTGGCAAGGGCGGGTTGCCGTCCAGACCCGAGTTGATTTCCACGAACTTCAAGAAGTCATCATGGGAGTGAAAGGGCGCATAAGAGTTCCCATCAATGCCGATCAACTCCGTGGTCACACCCTGCCGCACCTTCGGTTCATGCCGAGGCTCAGCCAGAATCACCAGCCCAGAATGGGCATGCATATCAATGAACCCCGGGCTCACCACCTTCCCCGTGGCATCAATCTCCCGCGCCGCCTCCACCCCCGACAAATCCCCCCGGTGCACACTGACCGTCTCCCCCTCAACACCCACAGCCCCATAAAACCCAGGGTTGCCACTACCATCAATAACCGTCCCACCCCGGATCAACAAATCAAGCATGGCAACCTCCTCTAAATCGCAGTAATTGGGCCTTCAACGTGGGCCGATTGTACAACCCGTAGGCACGGCGGGCCAATGCAGTTACTGCGAACGGAAACCTGTTCGCTTGAAATCTCCTCGTGCTACAATTTTCGCCTCACCCCATTGGAGATTCCGGCAATGAACGTCATCTGGATAGTCGCCGACACTTTTCGCAGAGATCATCTCGGCGCATACGGAAATACGACGATTCACACCCCCTCCCTCGACGCCTTGGCCGCCAAGTCCGTCAGGTTCGACCGCCACTACGCAGCCGGGTTCCCCACCATGCCCACTAGGGCCGACCATCAGACGGGCCGCTGGACCATGTCCTTCATGGGTTGGGAACCCCTCCCTTCCGGCGTCAACACTCTAGCCGAAGCCCTTACACGCCAAGGCATCCACACAGCCGGCGTCGTCGACACCCCCTACTATCTCCGGGACGGTATGAACTATGACCGCGGCTTCCAGTCCTTCTTCATGGAACGTGGCCAGGACACTCTCTGGTCCCTGATACCCCAGCCCGGCTATCACCACGAGTCCCAGGACATCCGGGCAGCGTGGCGCTACGAGTCTGACCGCATGGCCCCCCGCACCTTCACCACGGCCATCCACTGGCTGGAGCATCACTACAAGGACCGCTTTTTCCTCTACATCGACACTTGGGACCCCCACGAGCCTTGGGATGCTCCCGCCCATTACACTGAACTCTACTGGCCGGGGTACGACGGCGAACTCGTGCTCCCGGTTTATGGAAACTGGCACGATGTACCCGGCTATACAGCGGAGCAACTCCAGAAGGGCCATGCCACCTATTGCGGTGAAATCACCATGGTCGATACATGGCTCGGCTTCCTCCTGCGCTCCGTGGAAAACATGGGCCTGACAGACAAGACCGCCATCATCTTCACCACCGACCACGGCTTCTATTTCGGGGAACACGGTGGTCTCTTCGGCAAGATGACCACCGAGAACTCCCCCGACGGCACCCTCCAGCCCTATGGAGACCAAGGCTCCAAGTGGACCTACTCCCCCCTCTTTGAGGAACTCATCCATCTCCCCTTGCTGGTCCGCGCCCCCGGCGTGTCCCCCGGCGCCTACAGAAACCTCACCTCAGCCATAGACCTCATGCCCACCGTTCTCGACCTGATGGATGCGGAAATCCCGCCCTCCGTTCAAGGCATGTCCCTTCTCCCCGCCATGCACGACACCTCTCTCCCAGGACGGGAATACGCCGTCAGCAGCATCCCCTTCGCCAACCCCGGAGACCCCGTTCACTCCGTCGACAACCTGCTGCGCCCCCTTTCAAGCCATCCCGTCACCACCATCACCGCCGCCGATTGGAGCCTCCTCTACAGCCCCCAACACACCCAATCCCAGCTTTACAACCTCTCCTCTGATCCCAAGCAGTTGACCGACCTGATCGGCGCCAACACCACCGACGCCAAGGAACTCCACAAGCTCCTGGTCCGGTTCATGCAGGAGACCAATGTGCCCGATCGTTTACTGAAACCTCGATTGGAACTGCGCGTCTAGGGTCCGGCCTGAAGCCGCATCATACGGGAGTCCTCAAAACCATGACCACAACACCCGATTTCTCCGAGACCTTCTACAAAGACCACGCCCAACGCTACTCGGACGTGGCTCACGCCTTGGTCCAGTCCGTCTACATCAAGGCCTCACATCCACGCTTGAACGGCGATCTCGCCCTCATGGAACGCCTCCAGGAACTCCTTCCCGCTGGCTCCCACGGACTCGATGCCGGTTGCGGCGCAGGTGCCCGCGATGTCTTCCTCTATTCGCGCAGGGGCTACGACATCTACGGCATCGACGCCGTCGAGGAGAACATACAGGAGGCCCGCACTCGCCACCCTGAGATCGCCCAGCGGGTATCCGTCGCCGACCTCCGGCAACCCCTCGCCTACCCCGATTCCTCCTTCGATTTCGTCCTCTGCAACTCCGTCATCCAGCACATCCCCCCCGACCTAGCCCTGCAAATCACCCTCCCCGAGCTTGCCAGAGTCCTCAAATCCGGTGGAATCCTCCAACTGACCTTCAAGTCCGGCAACGGCATCGCCACGGTCTACGACAAGGACTACGCCGCCGACCGCGCCTTCCAACTCTATGACGTGGACGAGGTCATTGGCGTGTTACAGGACCAAGCCCTGACCATCATCCCTGCCGAGGGCGACAAGCTGGGCGGAGTCATGCACTTCACCGACCCCAAGCCCATGGAACACTGCGCCCTGTTTGCTCGCAAGGCGGGATGAACCGGCTTCCGGTACCCAGAGACCCCGAGGACATCACACCCCACTGGCTTACCCAAGCCCTGGCCAGCCATGGGGCATCCAAACCCGCTACCGTCACTTCATACACCGCCCAGCGTATAGGCACTGGCTTGGGTTTCCTAAGCCGCCTCTTCCGCCTGAGCCTCCACTATGACAACGAAACCGACCTGCCATCTGCAGTCATACTCAAGCTACCATCCACCAACGCCGGACTCCCCACTCCCTCCCGCAGCCTGCGACAACACCACCGCGAAGTCAGGTTCTATCAACAGGTGCCACCCTGCCCGCATCTTCGGTTCCCACACGCCTATTATTGCGGCCTCGACCCAGCCACCGGAAACACCGCCCTCTTACTGGAGGACCTGTCCAGCTACCGCCAAGGAGACAGCGTCCTCGGATGCTCCCTAGATGAGGCCCGCCACTGCATAACCCAGTTGGCCAAGTTCCAAGCCTCGTGGTGGGGCCACTCTGACTTGAACAAACTGGACTGGATGCCCCCTAAAGACGCCGAGACAACGATATATCAGGAACAATGGCATGAAGCATGGACGTCATTCACGGAGAAGGCTGGCAGCGCCCTGAGCCCCGGCTTGCGTTCCCTAGGCGAGCAACTGGGGCCCGCCATACCCAGCATCAAGGCCAAACTCTCCAAGCCTCCCCATACCATCATCCACGGGGACTTCCGCCTCGACAACTGCTTCTTTCCCCCAGACCCCTCTTCCCAGCCCCCCTTTGTCTTCGACTGGGAGTTCTGCGCCCGCGGTCGCGGTCCCTGCGACATCGCCACCTTCATCAGCGAGTCCTTCCCCCCGCACCAGCGCAGGGCCCAGGAAATCCCCCTCCTGCGCACCTACCACTCCACCCTCGTGGACCACGGCATCCACGACTACTCCTTCGAAGAGTGCCTGCACGACTACCGCCTCTCAATGCTGGAAGTCCTCGCCCTCTGGGTAATCACCGCGCCCTGCTGCGACTTCACCAGCCCTCGCGCCACTACCTACCTCCACAACACCCTCCACCGCCTCGACGCCGCCATCTCCGACCTTTCTTCCGCCACCCTTCTCCAAGGCTAGCGTCAAACAGCCAAGGTTTTTCGGTGCCGCTTTAAGAACTCGCCTCCATGCACCGTCTGCCCCATGACATTTTCCACTTTCTCGTTCCCCCTCCCCAGTGCTACCCTCAATTCAGAAGCAGGAAGGGGACCGCCCCCTCAAGTTCCATGATGCAAAAATACGTCAGAACAGCGCAACCCGATTTTGTCATGCCCCCACGCCTGATTCACCCCGGCGCAGGCAGCCATATCCTCAAGCCGCCCACCGCCCTTCCTGCATTCCCTTACGCCCCCATGCCCCGCCGCCACGACGAAATCCTCCAAACCCAATGCCGCCCACAACTCCCCGCCACCCGACGCCCATTCGACACATGTGTCAGCTACGACCCAGATACGACCACTCGACACATTCGACACCTCCCAGATACAAATCGCTTTTCTTCAGCTACCAGAGTGTCGAATCCCCCTATCTGCGTGTCGACGTCAACCAGTCCAAAATCCTCGGACCATGGCACGACGAAATCCGCCAACCTACTCTCACCCGGGCAAACCGCTCCGTGCAACTCATTCGTCAGCTACGGCCCAGCTACGACCATGCTACTAATGCGACGCCTCTCAGATACAAATCGCTCTTTTCCAGATACAAATACCGTCGCACGCCCCTATCTGAGCATCGCACCCGTCCGCCAAAAATTCTCGGCCCACATCACGACGAAATCCGACAACTACGACATACCCCCGAAACTCCACATCGTGGAACTGTCTGGTCCAATACGGCCCAGCTACGGCAGTGGAACGAATGGAACGCCTCTCAGATACAAATCACCCGTTCACAGCTACAAACCGAGTTCCACGCCCTATCTGCGATGGCACCGTACCCCACCCAGATTCCCGCCTCATCCGCCCCAACCAACACGACGAAACACGACCACACCCCAATGCTTCTCGTCATCCCAACCGTCTCACTCGCCCAAATGGCCCCCCGCATCGCCAGCCTAGACCCGCCGCAGAGCCCTCCCCGGATGCGCCCCCGTGTGCGCCCCGTTGTGGACTACCAACTGCCCGTTGACCAGCACATGCTCAATTCCCACCGGGAACTGCTTGGGGTCCTCGAAGGTCGCCGTCGCCCGCACCGTGTCCGGGTTGAACACCACCAAGTCTCCCTTCATACCGTCACGCAGGATGCCCCGGTCCTTCAGCCCGAGACGCTGCGCCGGCAACGCCGTCATCTTCCGCACCGCATCCTCCAACCGCAGGATGCCCTCATCCCGCACCATCTGCCCCAGCACATATGGGTACGTCCCATAACTGCGGGGGTTGGGGTGCTCCCCGGTGAGCAGCCCGTCGCTCCCCACCATCTGGGCCGGGTGCTGCAGGATCGTTCGTATGTTGTCCGGGTTGCCCGTGCGGGCCACGAAGGCCACCTCCATCCGCTCCTCAATCAGCAAATCGCACACCGTGTCCACCATGCTCTTGCCCTGCGCCCGGCTCATATCGGTAACCGACCGTCCCTCCCACTCCCGGTTCTTCGACGAGCCAACCTTGGCGAAGATGTAGTTGTCCATGCTCCCGCCCCACATCGGGTCGATGGCATCGGCAATCTGCTCCCGCACCTCCTGCGTGCCAATGCGCTGCAGCATGGCATCGGGCCCGCCCGCATGAACCCAGTACGGCAGCAGCGAATGGAGCACCGTGGACGAAGCAGGATAGGGGTACTGGTCGTAGGTCACGTCCACATCGCTGTTCCGCCCCTCTTCCACCAAGGCCACCATCTGCTCTCCCATGCCGTTCACCGGGCTGTGGTAGTGCGATATCTGCACCGGCACGCCAGCCCGTCGCCCGATGGTCACGGCCTCCCGGAAGGGGTCCAGCAGCCGGTCGCCAAGGGTATAGCGGGCATGGGTCACGTAGATGCCCCCGAACTCCTTGATGGGCATCGTCAGGTCCACCAGCTCCTCTGTATCCGAATAGGCCCCCGGCGTATAGGTAAGCCCAGTCGAAAACCCGAAAGCCCCGTCCCGCATCCCTTCCCGCACCAGTCTCTGCATCTGGCGCATCTCACCCTCGTTGGGCAACCGCGCCTCCCAGCCCATGACATCCACCCGCACCGCCATGTGGGGCACGAAATACACCACGTTAGCCGAGGAGCGCTCGTCAAACAGCGACAAAAAGTCCGCCACGCTGCCCCACTGCACCCCGGCAGGAGGACGCCCATTGACCGCCGACAGATAGGTGAGTATGGGCTCCAGCTTGGTGGGCGTGATTGGCGCATACGAGAGCCCGTCAACCCCGATGATTTCGGTGGTGACCCCCTGCCTCAGCTTCGCCTCATGGTCCGGGTCCGACAGCAACGCCATTTCCGAGTGGGAGTGCATGTCAATAAATCCCGGACACACCACCATCCCCGTGGCATCAATTACCTGCCCCGCCTCCACGCCCGGCTGCTGCCCCCGGTGGATGGTCACCGTATCCCCATCCACCGCCACATCCCCGCGGTACCAAGTCTCCCCCGTCCCATCCACAATGCGCCCGCCACGAATCAGGATGTCCGGCATGTTGCCCCTCCTCTTGCTTGGTTGACCGTCAGACCCGCCATTCTTGCGGCCCCATTGTACCCCCCTGATCCAATTCCGCGACCAAATCAAAACTGGACGGCGCATTTCAGCACGCCGCCCCGTTTCTATCAGAGAACTAGGGAAGAAGCTTGGCTACACCGCCACAGCCACCCCTTGCTTACGGAACGCCAACTGGTCAGATCCGGCATCCAAGTCCACCTCCAAGTGGTCGCCCTCGGCATAGTCGCCCGCCAGGATGCCCTTGGACAGCGGGTTCTCCACCAGCCTTTGCACCGCCCGGCGCAGCGGACGGGCCCCATAGGTGGGGTCATAGCCCTCCTTGGCCAGCCATTCCGCCGCAGCCGTGGTCAGCGAGAAGCTGATCTTGCGTTCCTTCAAACGCTCCTGCACCTCAGCAGCCATCAGATGCACGATGGACACAATCTGTGCTTGCGTCAGTTGCTGGAAGACCACAATCTCATCGATCCGGTTCAGGAACTCGGGGCGCAGATTCCGCTTCAAGGCCTCCATCACCGACTCGCGGATACGCCCGTCCTCCGTGGCTTCCGAGCGTCCTCCCACCAGTCCCAAGCGTTGGCGTCCCAGTTCCCCGGTACCCAAATTGCTGGTCATGATGATTACCGTATTGCGGAAGTCCACCGTGCGACCATGTCCGTCGGTAAGGCGTCCATCGTCCAGCACTTGGAGCAGCACGTTGAACACCTCCGGATGGGCCTTCTCAATCTCATCGAACAGGATCACCCTGTACGGCCGCCGGCGCACAGCCTCAGTGAGTTGGCCACCCTCCTCGAAGCCGACATATCCGGGAGGCGCCCCGATCAAGCGGGCCGTGGTGTGGCGCTCGCCATACTCCGACATGTCGATGCGCACCATGTTGCTCTCATCGTCGAAAAGCACCTCGGCCAATGCCTTGGCCAGTTCCGTCTTGCCCACGCCGGTGGGACCAAGGAACATGAAGCTGCCGATGGGTCGACGTGGATCGCCGAGGCCCGACCGCGACCGGCGTATCGCCTCCGAGACAGCGGACACGGCCTCATCCTGCCCCACCACGCGGCGGTGCAACTGTTCCTCCATGTCCAGCAGCCGCTGGGCCTCGCCCTGCAGTAACCGGACGGTTGGGATCCCCGTCCACTTGGCCACCAACTCAGCGATGTCCTCCTCCTCCATGGTGTCGTCAATATGCCGGTCCTTGAACCATGCCTCCCTGCCATCGTTGTACTCCACTTCCAAGCCGAGCCGCTTGGTCTTCAACTCGGCAGCAGTTTGGTAGTCGGGAATCTGGTTCGCAGCCTCCTCTTGGTCGGATACATCCCGTATCTGCGACTCCATCTGCTTCAAGTGCGGTGGCAAGCTCTGTGAATCGATTCGTATCTTGCTGGCTGCTTCATCAATGAAGTCCACAGCTTTGTCAGGCAAGTGCCGGTCGGTGATGTAGCGGTGGGACAGGGACGCGGCCGCCGCCAATGCGGATTCCTCAATCTTCACCTTGTGGTGCGCCTCATAGCGCGGACGCAGAGCACGCAGGATTTCCACCGTCTCCTCCACCGACGGCTCCTCGATATAGATGGGCTGGAACCTGCGCTCCAAGGCGGCGTCCTTCTCAATGTACTTCCGGTACTCCTCAATCGTGGTGGCCCCGATGCACTGGAGTTCGCCCCGCGCGAGGGCCGGCTTCAGCATGTTGCTGGCGTCGATGGCCCCCTCGGCCCCTCCAGCTCCAACGACGGTGTGTATCTCATCAATGAACAGGATGACCTCGCCCGCGGCCTCCTTCACCTCTTCCATAACCGACTTGAGGCGCTCCTCGAACTCGCCACGGAACTTGGCCCCTGCCAGCATGGCACCCAAGTCGAGGGCCATCACGCGCCGGTCCTTCAGGCTGTCGGGCACGTCGTCGGCAACGATGCGTTGGGCCAGCGCCTCCGCAATAGCCGTCTTGCCCACACCAGCCTCTCCGATCATCACCGGATTGTTCTTCCTGCGCCGGGTGAGAGTCTGCATGAGCCGCCTCACCTCGTCCTCCCGGCCAACCACAGGGTCGAGCTTGCCTTCACGGGCCAAAGAGGTGAGGTCGACGCTGTAACGCTCAAGTGAGCGGTACTGGGACTCGGCCCGCTGGTCTGTGACGCGGCGGGAACCTCTCACCTGCATAAGAGCTTGGTAGACCCTCTCCTGGTCAATGCGATGCGCCTTGAATATGGCGGCTGCCTCGCCCTGCTCCTCCAAGGTAGCGGCGATGAGGATGTGTTCAGTGCCTATGTACTCATCGTTGAGGCGTTCGGCCTCCAGCCGCGCATTGTCCATGAGGCTGCCTGCACGGGGAGTGGCATACATCTGGTTTCCCTCGGAAGCCATCTTGGGTGACCCTTCCAAGGCACGCCTGAGTTGGTCCCTTAGAGGATCTGCGGGCACTCCCATCTGCCGGAGAATCTGTAACGGCAGTCCGTCCTCGATTTGCAGCAGGGCCAGCAGCACATGCTCCACATCCCACTGGTTGTGGCGGTATTGCCTCACCAATTCTTGGGAGCCTGCGATGGCCTGTTGGGCTTGTTCAGTAAATTTCTCTGGTCTAAGCAGCATTGGTTACCTCCTGGGCCCTTGGCTAGCCAAGGGCCCCTACTATCAACGGGAACGACGAGCGGAAGGCCGACTGAGTCGCGCAACTTCCTCTTGGAGTTGGGCCACATCGCCCTCCAACTTGGCGACTTGGTCCAGCAGCTTCAGGATGACCTCGACCCCTGCTAGGTTGACCCCCAAGTCCTCGGTGAGGGTCTTGATGCGCTGGAGCTTCTGCACCTCTCGCAGGGAATAGAGGCGCTGACGGCCTCCCGAGCGGGAGGGCGATACGAGTCCCACCCGCTCGTAATACCGCAACGTCTGGGCATGCACCCCCACCATGCGCGAAACTACGCTGATGAAATAGACCGGTTCGTCTTCAAGGGTTTCTCGCATCATCATGGAGTAACCTCTTTCTCCTTCGTATCTCTGGGCCCTGCTTTCTGTGTCGAATCGGGCAGGACTTCTCTGAGTTGCTGGAACAGTGCCCGTCCCGCCTCATCCAGACCTGTGGGTAGCACCACCTTGATGGTCACGTACAAATCACCGCGGGAGCCGCTGCCTGCCACCGGGCCTCCGACAGAGAGAGGCGGCATGCCCTGACCCCTCAGACGGAACGTCTGCCCGTTCTGGGACTCGGCAGGCACGGTGAGGGCAAGATTCGTGCCCCGCAACGAGGGCACCGGCACTTCCGCCCCCAAGACTGCATCCACCAGCGGGACCTGCACCTCCGAATACAGGTCATTGCCCTTGCGTTGGAACCGGGGATTAGAGACGACGTTGACCTCGACATAGAGTTCACGCCTGCCATCTCTGCCCGGAATGTGCACCTGCGACCCGGTGTCCACTCCCGCCGGGATCTTGACCTCAAGCCTTCTGGTGCCTCCGCCATCGTCGGGCACTTCCACGTATCGAGTCGCGCCCTCCATGGCCTCCAGCAGGGTGACATCAGCCGACACCCGGAGCGGTGAGCGGCGACTGTTCTGGCGCACACCACCGAACAGTTCCTCAAGGAGGTCGGCCGAAGGCCCTCTCCCCCCAAAAGGACTGCCCCCAAAGGGACCACTGAAGTCATCTCCGAACCTGAATGTGGTGAAGCCCCCGCCGCGGGAGCGGGCGGCAGCCTCGGCCTCCTCTATCTGGTCGGCGTACTTCCACCGTTCGCCATACTTGTCGTATTTCTCCCGGCTTTCCTGTTCCGAGAGCACCTCATAGGCAGTGTTGATCTCTTTAAACTTCTCGGCAGCACCTAACTCATCCCGGTTGACATCGGGATGGTACTGACGGGCCAGCTTGCGGTAGGCCTGCTTTATTTCATTCTGGGAGGCGCTTCTACTTACGCCCAGTACATCGTAGTAGTCAGTCATGACTCAGGGATGTGCCTCCCTTTAATTAGCTATAAACTTGATAGTGCTATTGTAAGTTTCCATATAGTTAAGCGTCAATGACATGCATTGTTAGAGTACTGCCAAAGGAGGATGAAGCGTACGCAGGTGAATTGGCAGCAGTGCTGTGTTAGACTTGGATGCTCACAAGTCAGGCCCACACCGTCACTAAGGACGTGCCACTTGGCCACCGATACTGTTGATCAAGCCCAAGAGACCCTGAGACGTTTGGTAGATAACGTCGAAAAGGTGATCCTGGGCAAGAGGACGGTGATTGAGCACGCCTTGGCAGCCCTCTTGGCGCAAGGTCACGTCCTAGTAGAGGACCTGCCCGGTGTGGGCAAGACCACCCTAGCCAAGAGCCTCGCGGTGACCACCGGCTGCTCCTTCAAGCGCATCCAGTTCACCCCCGACCTGCTCCCCACTGACATCACCGGCATCTCCATCTACAACCAGAAGACAGAGGACTTCCAGTTCCGCCCCGGTCCGGTCATGTCCCAGGTTGTGCTGGCCGACGAAATCAATAGAGCCACCCCCAAAACGCAGTCGGCCCTGCTGGAAGCGATGGAGGAGCGGCAGGTCACCAGCGATGGAGTAAGCCGGCCATTGGAGACTCCTTTTTTCGTGATGGCAACCCAGAACCCCATTGAGTATGAGGGTACCTTCCCCTTGCCCGAAGCCCAGTTGGACCGGTTCCTTCTGCGCCTCAGCTTGGGCTACCCCGGCCGGGACGAAGAGCTTACCATCATTGACCAGCAGGAACGGGCCCACCCGATAGAGAGTTTGGGGCCTGTGGCCGCGCCGGGCGAAATCGCCGGTCTGCAGGAAGAAGCCAAAGGCGTTTACGTGGACCCGTTGCTCCGTGGCTATATCGTGCACATAACCGAGCAGACTCGCACTATGTCCGACGTTGGCCTCGGCGCATCGCCAAGAGCCACCCTAGGGCTGTTCAGGGCATCTCGCGCCCTGGCCCTAGTCCGCGGTCGGGACTACGTCATCCCCGACGACATCCAGGAACTGGCAGAAGAGGTCATCGCCCACCGCATCATCGTCTCGGTACAAGCCCGTATACGAGGGGTCGACGGTAAGAGCATAGTGACCGAGATCATGGGTAACGTGCCTGTGCCGGGAGTACGCTCACGCCCTACCACCCCCCGTTCGTCCTGATAGCTGGGGATAGATGCCTGCCTCCGGCCTCATAGGAGCCGCCACCAATGACTAGGCCCATGCCGGGCATACTGGCAATCATCGGTCTTGTTATTGCCATCTTCCTAGGATGGGGCAGCGGGTTCGCTATCTACTGGCGCTTGGCTTACGTTTTGCTGCTAGCCGTTTTAGTGGGAATGGCGTGGTCGTGGCTCAACCTGTGGCGTCTCGAGGTAACGCTGGAGCGTCGCGCTACACGAGGACAGGTAGGCGTCCCCTTGGAAGGCCGAATGCGCATCCGCAATCGCAGTCGGTTGCCCCGTCCCTGGCTTGAGGTGGAAGAACTTACCGATCTTCCGGACCCCCATGCCGGCCGCGTCATAAACATGGGGGCTCAGGACACGCGCTCTTGGAGGCACATCGTGGAATGCAACCGCCGGGGTGTTTTCACTCTCGGGCCAGTGCGTGTCACCAGTGGCGACCCCTTTGGACTGTTTCGGGCAAAGCGTGAGTTTCTCGGTCAACAACGGATCATCGTATACCCTCGTGCCGAACCCCTGCCTAATCTCAACCTCCCCTATGCAGGTCTGCCCGGTGACGGACGACGCAGTGAGCGTAGCCAGCACACGACCACTCAAGCCGCCTCCATTCGCCCCTACGTACAGGGCGACGGAGTGAACCGGGTCCACTGGCCCTCGACTGCCCGTATCGGCAACCTCATGGTAAAGGAGTTCGACCAAGGAATATCGGCCAGCGTATGGTTGCTGCTGGACATGCATCAACGAGCCCAAGCTGGCGATGGCTCCGACAATACCGAGGAAATCACAGTCTCCGTCGCCGCCTCCGTCGCCACACAACTGCTAAGGGTCGGCATCCCCGTAGGAATGGCAGCCTATGGCGACCATCCTTATCTCCTGAGGCCCGACCATAGTGTCGGCCAAGGCGAGCGGCTACTGGAATTGCTGGCCTTGGTAAAGGCGCAAGGCACCATGCCTATGGGTCAAGCGATCTTGAACGTCGAAGCCAATCTCACCCGGCTGGATACCCTGGTCTTGATCACGCCCAACGCTACTACCAACTGGCTCCCTTCAGTGGAAGCAGTGAGGGAGCGGGGCGTACGCATGGTCTCGATTCTAGTAGACCCGGCAGATTTCGGTGGCTCCGGCGATACCACGGCCGTCATGGAACAACTCTTTGCTCACGACATACCTACCTACAGGGTCAAGCGCGGGCAAAATCTGGCCCAAGCTCTTGCCGCGCCTCTCAATGTGCGGCGCTTCGAAATACCTGTGCGTGCCGATTTGGAGGTACAGGTATGACCGAACAGACTCTGCCGCAACCCACTGCGCCCCTTGAACCACTGTTGCGTAGGTTGCAGGCATTCGCCCTCTGGCTGCGACCAAGGGAGGGGTACCTCGCGGTCCTGCTCTTGATGGCCCACCTATTGGTAGTGGTCTGGAACGTGGAGCGTACGGATTGGGTACAGACGCCCAATATGGCAGTCACACTGATACTCTCCGTTGTCGCTGGGGTATTGCTGAGCAACGTGCGGATTCCCGGCATACTCCTGCTCCCTGTGGGACTGGCCCTAGGGTTTGGCCTCATCGTCTGGCAGCTAGTCGCCTACACGCCGACGCACTCTGACGTCGCCACGGTTGGAGAATTGTTCGACCGTTTGGGCATCTGGCTCAATGCGGCCGAAGAGGGCTCCATCAGCATTGATTCCATTCCCTTTGCTTTTGTACTCATGGTAGCCACTTGGTGCATCGGTTTCTTTGCAGCTTGGTCCCTGTTCCGCCACCACCGCTTTTCGGGGGTGGTCATTTTGGGTGGCGTCGCCATGGCTATCAACCTGACTAATATCGAGAAAGCCCCCATAGCCGACTGGATGTTGTACGTATTCACCGCGATCATACTGCTAGTGCGGGTCCACACCGTGCATCGGCAAAACGACTGGGAGCGGCGCGGCCTGCAGTATGATCGGGGAGTCACGTGGTTCAGCCTGTCGGATGGCCTGTGGTTCGCCGTTGCCATACTTCTGCTCGCCTTGGTATTTCCCTACAATCAGAGCTTTCGTCCGCTGAACCCCGTCTACAAGTGGTTCAGTTCACCCTCAGGAGGTCTCAGCGAGGACTTCAACCGGCTGTTTGCGGGCCTACCCGGCAAGAAGCCACGGCCGTATCGTGATTTCAGCCACGTACTCCCACTGCGCGGTGCCATCAAAAACACCGCGAACCCAGTGCTGAAAGTGGAGTCTCCGTACCCCCTCTATCTCAAGGTACGCAGCTACAGTAACTATACGTCCAAAGGATGGACCATGGGCGACACCCTCCTGCAATACCCTGGCTGGAGACCCGAGGTCCGGATGGAGCCTGTGGAGTACAAAGAACGCTTGCCCGTGCAGCAGGAGATCACCGCCGTCTTCTCCAACAAAAACATCTTCACCGGCGGGCAGGTCGTAGCAGCCCCAAGGGCAACATACTTCGAGACTTACGAGTCGCCGACATACGTGCTGGACCTGCGTGAGCCGGACTGGCGGGAGGGGCTGCCCCCGGGTTCAGAGAGAGTGGCCGACACAGTGTACCTCGCTTCAGAGCAACTGGGGCGCGGCGACGCCGAGGCCTTTTTGGAGCAGCGCTTGCCTGAAGGCTGGACCATACAGTCAGTCGAACGCCCTTTGGGTTCACCCGAGGTGTTCACTCTGCGCATAGCGGTTCCAGACCCCCCGGAGGTCTTGTACTTGCACCCGGGCGACAACAAAGTGGATCCGGGAGAGGCCTACGCCGCCACTACCTCAGTATCCTTTGCCACCGATGACCAACTACGAGAGGCAGCCGAGGAGTACCCTGTTTGGGTAACAGCGCGTTATCTGCAACTGCCAGATACTCTGCCGCCTCGTGTTTACGACCTGTCGCAGGAACTCACGTCGCCATGGAATAACTCCTTCGACAAAGCCAAAGCTATAGAGAGGCATCTCAAGACCTTCGAATATACCAGGGAGATCGACGCACCCCCCTTCGAAGCCGACAGCGTCGACCACTTCCTCTTCGAGACTCAGCAAGGCTATAGCGAGTACTTCGGTTCAGCCATGACCGTGCTGCTTCGGGCTGCAGGTATACCAGCAAGATTGGCGACTGGCTACAACTACGGCGATGGCACGGACAGCGAGACCACCTACGTCATCAAGGACGACGACAGCCATGCTTGGACTGAGGCTTTCTTCCCTGAATATGGCTGGATCACCTTCGAACCCACACCTGGCGAGGTCAAGGCCCAGCTCGCAGTGCCGGAGGAAGCGGGAGAGGAACTGAACCTAGCCGCGCTTCGACCCGACGTGTTCGAGGATTTTCTCGAAGAGGACCTGTTGCTTGAGGGTGCTTTCGGAGTGGGTGGGCCTCTTTTACAGGAAGAAGAGTCGACCCAGTACTATTGGTTACTCTATTTTCTGATCATCCCTGTGGCGGCATGGGTTTTATGGCAACTAGTATGGTACAGGTTCATGAGGCCTTCCACCGATCCAACAGTAGCCTTTGGTCGTCTAACTCTGCTGGCAAGGCTGGGAGGTCTTCCGCCAGTCGCCGGACAGACGCCCTTCCAGTATCGGGACCAGCTTCAATACGCCTTTCCCAATAAAGCAAGCCATCTGGATGTGCTGGTGAACTCCTACGTACGGACCTTATACGGGCGCAAGCAGTTAACGGACGCACAAAAGGGTGCCCTGGCCGCGGCATGGGTCCAGCTTCGAGGACAATTGATTCTCCGAATTTTCCGGAGAGGATAAGGCACAGTGACAGCCACCCATTGGAGGTATACATGGCCAGCTTAAGGTATAACGTCTTCGCCACTGCAATGGGGTGGGTGGCCATCCTTGCATCCGACGCAGGGCTGAGGGCGGTTACCATGAGGCAATCGCCCCAAGAAGCATTGGAGATGTTGGGCCCCGAAGGCGGTCGGGCCACACACGACCCCACCGGATTGTTAGATCAGTGCTGGGCTATCCAACGCTATTTCGAGGGCGACCCCACTGCTATGGATAGATTGGACCTGGACTTGGAGGAAGCCCCGCCCTTCTTCAAAGCAGCTTGGGAAGCCACCCGCAGCATACCCCCAGGGGAAACACGCACCTATAGCTGGCTCGCGCAGGAGGCAGGACGTCCCCGCGCCTTCCGAGCCGCAGGCCAAGCCATGGCCCGCAACCGCCTAGCCCTCGTCATCCCCTGCCACCGCGTTATCGGCAGCCACGGAGGGCTCCACGGCTACGGCATGGGAGGCTTGGAGGTCAAGGCCAAGCTGCTGGATATGGAGCGGGATTTCGTGGGGGCACAAACAGAGGGGCAGAAATCCGCCAGATAGATAAAGGGGCCAGCGATTCATTGGCCTTCCTGCATGAGACTATCCCACAACTACCGGTTTTCACATTGCAGGGATTGGCCAAGCGTGCTATAATCCCAGCCGTAGAAGAAAGAGAAGGTCCAGCACAGGAATGATAAGCGAGGCCCGCAAGTCCGAACTCATTACAGAGTTTCGTACCCATCCAACGGACACAGGGTCAGCCGAGGTGCAGGTAGCGATCCTCACCGAGAGGATCAAAGAGATCACCCAACACCTGCGTACCCACCGCAAAGACGTCCGCGGTCGGCTCGGTCTACTCAAGCTGGTAGGCCAGCGCCGCAGGCTGCTGAACTACCTTACCCGTGAAGACGTAGCGCGATACCGCTCCCTCATCAGCCGGCTGGGCTTGCGCCGATAGCCCCGATTCCTTCGGGGCTATCTTGCTTCTAGGCGCAATCCATATTGTAGAGAGGTCGCAAACCAGCCATGCCCCATGCCGTTCAACGCCATATTGGCGAAAACACCCTTACCATCGAGACCGGGCGGTTCGCTTTCCAAGCCGATAGTGCGGTCACCGTTAGCTACGGCGATTCCGTCCTCCTAGCCACAGCCTGCTCCGCCCCCCTTACCAGAGACATCGATTTCCTTCCCTTTACGGTTGACTATGAAGAGCGTCTGTACGCCATCGGGAGGATACCCGGCAGCTTTTTCCGCAGAGAAGGACGCCCCGGCCAAGACGGAATCCTCACTGGCCGGCTTACTGACCGCCCCCTGCGACCCCTGTTTCCCAAGGGGTTGAAAAAAGAGATACAAATTGTCATCACCGCACTGTCGGTGGACCAAGAGAATCCCCTGGAAGTTCTTGCCATCATTGCAGGGTCGGCGGTTCTGTCCCTCTCGGGCGTGCCCTTCGATGGGCCCGTGGGCGGAACTCGTGTGAGCTATTCCAACGGCGAGTACATCGTCAACCCTACCTACACCCAAATGAAGGGCAGCATCCTCGACGTGGTCGTTGCTGGGACTCGCGATGCCGTGATGATGGTAGAAGCCGGAGCCAACGAGGCTTCGGAAGAAGTAGTGCTGGAAGCCATGCGCCGCGCCCAAGAGACGAACGCCATAGTCGTCGACATGATCGAAGAATTGATGGCCGTTGCCGGGACCCCCAAAGAGGAAGCTCCCGCACCTGCTTACCACAACGGCCTTGAAGTCGAGGTGCAGCGTGTCCTCAACGGGAGATTGACTGCACTGCTCGACTCCTCTGCCGACAAGACCGAAAGAGAAGAGGCACTGGCTTCTCTCGAGTACGAGGTCGTAGATTCCTTGGCCGGAGAGGACAACAGGGACGATGTGGCGGCAACCTTCCAGGGTCTTCTCAAGGAGGCCGTCCGTACACGCATCCTCCAGCAGGGCAAGCGTCCCGATGGTCGCGGGCTCAAGGATATCCGGCCTATAAGCACTGAGGTTGGCGTTCTCAATCGTACCCATGGCACTGGACTTTTCACCCGTGGCCTCACTCAGGTGCTTAGCATCGCCACCCTCGCATCGCCTGCCATGGAACAAACTCTCGACACACTGAGTCCCGATGACACCAAGCGATTCATGCACCATTACAACTTCCCCGGTTATTCCACGGGCGAGGTGAAACGCGTTGGGTCCCCCGGGCGCCGCGAAATTGGCCATGGTGCGCTCGCGGAGCGAGCCATAGAGCCAATGATCCCCTCATTGGATGATTTCCCATACGCCATACGTCTTGTCTCCGAGGTTCTGAGTTCCAACGGCAGCACCTCAATGGCCAGCGTATGTGGCAGCACCTTGGCCCTGATGGATGCCGGAGTTCCCATCAAGAGACCCGTCGCAGGCGTAGCCATGGGACTGATAAGCGGCGACAACGGTCAATTCTCCGTGCTTACTGACATCGAGGGTATGGAGGATGCGCTGGGCGACATGGACTTCAAGGTCGCCGGCACCACCGAAGGCATCAACGCCCTTCAGATGGACATCAAGATCAAGGGGATACCGCACGAGGTGCTGACCCAAGCCCTTGAACAAGCTCGCGACGCCCGTCTATTCATCTTGGGGAAGCTGGCTGAGGCCATAACCGAGCCACGGGACCACGTCAGCGAATACGCTCCCAAGATGGTGAGAACTACTATACCTATCGACAAGATCGGTGCCCTCATCGGTCCGGGCGGACGCAACATCCGCGCCATTCAGGAGGAGACCGGGGCATCTATCGACGTCGACGACAAGGGCTCAGTGACTATCGGTAGCAGTGACCAGTCCAAGATCGACGCAGCACGCGCCCGCATCGACGGATTGACCCGAGAGTTGGCAGTGGGCGACATCTTTACCGGCAAGGTTGTCCGCGTAACCAGCTTGGGAGCCTTCGTAGAACTTCTACCCGGCAAGGACGGCCTCTTACGCTCCAGCGAGGCTGGAAGCGATTTGGAAGACGAACTCAAGATGGGCCAGGAACTCACCGTGATGGTGCTGGAGATCGACGCGATGGGGCGGATCAACCTGTCCCGGCGTGCTCTATTCGAAGGTGCAGAAGGCCCCGATGGACAGCCTCCCCGTGCCAGTGGGCCACGCCCCGGGCAGAGGCCACCGTCAGGTCCCCGCCCGCCCTTCCCGCGTTCCGGACCCGGTGCACCACGTTCCAACGGCCCTAGGTCGGATGGTGGTAACCGTCCTCCCCGGCCAGGCAGTCGTCCACCCGGTCCGCCCCGATTCTCCAGGTAAGGGTTAGGCGCACCGCCGCGCTCTATTCCGATGCTGGCGTGAGGTGACCCATGTCGACCCTTGACGTAGTGGTGCACGGCGCGACGGGCAAGATGGGGCGCGAGGTGCTGACAGCTATTTCAGGGGCACCCAATATCCGCACTGTCGCCGCCATCTGTCGCCAAGACCGTGGCGACACACTATCTGCGCCTGATGGCGCGGACTCTATCCCCCTGTTCACTTCCCTCTCCGATGCCTTGGCATCCGCCAAGCCCCAAGTCGTAGCCGACTTCACCAACGCCGCCGCCGCTCTACCGGCAGCTTTAACGGCCGCCGAGGCGGGCATCTGTACGGTCATCGGCAGCAGCGGCTTGGTGGAAGCTGATTTCCACAAACTAAGCAGGGCGGCAGAAGAACACGCCGTCGGCATACTAATCGTCCCCAATTTCGCCATCGGCGCGGTCATAATGATGCAGTTGGCAAAGAGGGCGGCCCCTTACTTCCAATACGTGGACATCATTGAGATGCACCACGAAGCCAAAATCGACAGCCCGTCAGGCACCGCCCTAGCCTTGGCCCAAGGTGTAGCTGAAGCAGGCGACTTCCTGCGCAACCGGAGCGAAAAAGAGCCTCTCGCTGGGACCCGTGGCGGCGAGGTGGACGGAGTAGGTATCCACAGCATACGAATGGCTGGACGCAGCGCCCATCACGAGGTGGTTTTCGGCACCACCGGGCAGACCTTCTCCCTTAGGCACGACACCCTGGGACGCGATTGCTACATGCCGGGCGTTCTGTTGGCTATTCGCGAGGTTGTGAAGCAAAAGGGCCTTGTGATAGGCTTGGAGCGCCTTCTCGGCCTGTAGCTGTTCAGATATGACACGGGATGTCAGCATAGCTGTTGTCGGTGCCACGGGTGCCGTCGGCCTTGAGTTTCTCAAGGTGCTGGAACAACGCGCTTTCCCCGTAAATTCGGTTAGGCTGTTCGCATCGCCTCGTTCCACAGGGAAGCAACTTTGGGTCAACGGGAAACCCATCACAGTGGAACAGACCTATCCCGGCTGCTTTGACGGAGTCGACTTCGCCTTCATCTCTGTTAGCTCCGAACTTAGCGAGGAATTGGCGCCCCAAGCCGTTCGGGCAGGGGCGCTGGTCATCGACGACAGCTCCGCGTTCCGCATGAGACCCCATGTGCCCCTCGTGGTGCCTGAAATCAACGGTAGGGATGTGGAGGAGCACTGCGGTATCATATCCATCCCCAACTGCTCCACCACGCAGATGGTGATGGCCGTGGCACCCCTTCATGCAGTCAACCCGGTGCGACGCATAGTGGTGGATACCTATCAGTCGGTGTCAGGTGCTGGTGCTGGTGCTATGGAGGAACTGAGACAACAGTCTAGCGCCACCTTGGCAGGGGATGATAACCATCTCTCCTCCCGTATCGCTTTCAATCTTCGACCTCAGATTGGAGATTTCCTCTCCAGTGGGTATACCAAGGAAGAGGAGAAGATGTCGGAGGAGACCCGCAAGATTCTCCACGCCCCCGACATCGCCGTATCGGCTACCTGTGTGCGCGTGCCAGTGATGGTGTGTCACAGTGAGGCTGTCCACATCGAGTCAGACACCCCTTGGTCTCTCCCAGAAGTGCGCAGTCTTCTTGCTTCGTTTCCCGGCGTCTCATTGATCGACGACCCCGGTAATGCACAATATCCGATGCCGTGGGACCTTTCAGGCACCGATGACGTATACGTAGGACGACTGAGGCAGGACTGGTCCCATCCAAACGGGCTGGCAATGTGGGTTGTGGCCGACAACCTTCGAAAGGGCGCAGCCCTCAACGCTATCCAGATAGCCGAAGAAGTCATGCGGAGGGACTGTCTAACTCCTGCTCCTACCCGTTCCCAGACTTCAGCCGCCTGACTTCCGGTATCCACCCCGAGAAAGAGGACTATTGATGGCCACCCAACAGCCTATGCAGTGTCCCTTAGTCATCAATGGGAGGGAGATGGAGGCCAATGGCGGCCGTCGCTTCTCCCGCGAAAATCCCGCCAACGTCAACCAGGTCGTCACTGAGGCTGCGCAAGGCACTGCCGAAAACATGCGGGACGCCATTCATGCATCCCGCCACGCGTTCGACACTAATACCGACGGGTGGGTGACCAATTACAAGCTGCGAGAGCGGGTGCTCTTCAAAGCAGGAGAGTTGATACGCCAGAATGCCGAACGGCTGGCCGATGTGGTCCGGCTTGAAGTGGGCATGCCGGCGAGACAAGCTGCAGTTCACGTTTCCGCTGCCGCCGATGTATTCGAGTTTTACGCGGGTTTCGCCAGCAAGATGTACGGCGAGACCATGTTCCTGCCCACAGGCTCCCAGGTTAACCTAGTCAAAGAGCCTATCGGAGTGGTGGGCCTCATCACTCCTTGGAACTTCCCCCTGACCCAGACCGCCCGCAAGGTCGCACCGGCCTTGGCCTCAGGTTGCACCGTTGTCCTGAAGCCAGCCAGCTATACTCCCATGGCTGGCTATGAACTGGTCCGTATCCTGCATGAAGCAGGCGCGCCAAAGGGCGTAATCAATTTCATATCCGGTCCCGGCTCCACTGTGGGCGATGAACTGGTGCGCAGTCCCAGCGTTGACAAGATCTCATTCACAGGGGAAACCGGTACCGGCAAGAACATTGCGGCGCAAGCCGCTAACGAAATCAAACGCGTCAGCCTCGAACTGGGAGGCAAGGCCCCGTACGTGGTCTTCGACGACGCTGATTTTGAGGGAGCATCCCGCGCCGCCATCTTCGGCATGTTCCGCAACGCAGGACAAGCCTGCGGTGCCACCACCCGCCTCTTGATCCAGGAAAGCGTACACGATGCCTTTTTGGAGCATGTGGTGCGCTTGGGCCGCACTCTCCAAGTGGGCGACCCAGCCGATCAAGCTACCGACATGGGTCCCATGATCTCCCGCAATCAAGAGCAGACCGTCATGGACTATATCAAGTTCGGTCAGGATGCGGGCTTCGATTTGGTGCTGGGCGGGAACAAACTAGAAGGCAGTAACTTCGATAACGGCTATTTCGTCGAGCCGACGATCTTCGCCAACGTTGACAACTCCTCCAAGCTTGGACAAGAAGAAATATTCGGTCCCGTGGTCGCCGTCATGTCCTTCAAGGACGAAGAGGAGGCAATCCACCTGTCTAATGACGTGCCCTTCGGCTTGGTGGCGGGCGTATGGAGCGGAGACCACGCGCGTGCCCTGCGGGTAGCCCGCCAGATAAAGGCGGGGACGGTCTGGATTCGCGACAATTACCAGCAGCCTGCCGAGGGCATCTGGGGCGGATTCAAAGAGAGCGGCATGGGGCGAGAGTTGGGCCCCTACGGCATGGACGACTTCATGGAAGTCAAGCAGATCTTCACCGACGGCACCGGACTGGCTATGAAACCAGCCTACCGTCAGGTAATCAAAGAGTAGTAGTACCGCGCGTGGCGCGAGCAGACCGCAGTTAACCTTACCGGGAGGAAAGTCGCAATGGCAGAGCTGGGCAGGCTTATTACCGCACTGGTAACCCCATTCGATGAGCAGGGAAATGTCGACTACGAACAAGCCAAGCGGTTGGTGCGGGCTCTCCTCAAGTCTGGCAGCGACGGCTTCCTAGTAGGCGGCACCACCGGAGAGGCCCCCACTCTCTCCAACGAGGAAAAGCTCCGCCTATACGCCGAACTCAAGCAGACTGTTGGCGAAGACGCCGCCATAGTCGCTGGCACCGGCAACTACAGCACTTGGGAGAGCATCGAACTTAGCAAGCAGGCGGAAGAAGTGGGAGTCGACGGTTTGCTCCTCACAGTCCCCTACTACAACAAGCCCCCTCAGGAGGGCATCTACCAGCACATGAAGGCTATCGCAGGCAGCACCCACTTGCCTTGCATCATGTACAACATACCCGGGCGCACCGGCATCAACATGTCGGTTGACACCACCATCAAGTTAAGCCACATCGACAACATCGTTGGCGTCAAAGAAGCCACCAGCGACTTTGAGCAAGTCGCCCGTGTGTTGGATGGGGCTACCCACGACTTCCGTTACTGGAGCGGCAACGATGGCGATACCTACCCGATTCTCGCCATTGGTGGCTACGGAGTCGTTTGCGTCATCTCCCACTTGGTGGGTAAGCAGATGAAGAAGCTCATCAACCTCACCTTGGATGACAAGCGGGACGAGGCATCTGCCATGCACCGCCACCTGCTGCCCATGGGCAAGGGATTCACTGGCATTGCCTCCAATCCCATCCCCGTCAAATACGCCCTGAACAAGGTGGGCTTTAGTGTCGGCGAGCCCCGTCTCCCCTTGGTGCCTCCCGACGAGAAGGGCGCCGCCGAAATCGATGCGCTTCTAGAGCGCTACGACATCGACCTGCCCCTACCGGCGTAGGGCAACTCGGCACCAAGCGAAACACGGGTCTCCATTCTCGCAATGGAGACCCTTAGTTTTCTCGCACGCCGGTGCTGGGAGCCCTAACCTCAGTTAAATGTTTCCCAGCCCCATCCGATGGGTGTCTGGCTCAGTCACCTGTTCGAACGGTCAGCTACTTCCTTCTCCGGCGGTGGTCAGGACGGCGGACATGCCAATCAGCTTGGGAAGTAAGCTACGAATACTGGGACTCCCCCGTTTAGCCTCCAAAGAAGAAGACCTCCGCTATGGGAGGCCTTCTTTCACTTGGGATTCCTGGCTGGGGCCTAGCTGCGACGCGGTGCGCCCGCTATAACACGCGCGGCCATGTCGTGATCAATGCCACGCGGCCACTCTCTCTTGGAAGGGTCGCTGATATGGATGATCAGCGGCGGGCCCAACTCGTCGATTTGCATGCGAATCACGTCGCCGTCCTGCATGGCCCCGATCTGCTGGTGGTTGACTCCGGTCGCCACCACATCACCCACCTCAAGGGTCGCCAGCTTGGACATCTCCGATACTAATTCGCGGATCGGGTGAGCCATGTCGCTAGTTGGGAAATCGTGGCGTGGATCGTCATTGTTATAGAGACGCACTTGGATGTTCTGGGGGTCTGGAATCTCGTCGGAGGTCACCAGCGCGGGTCCCATGGGCGCGAAGGTGTCCCACGACTTCCCCAGCCAGAAGCTGTTGCCCACAGCACCGGGAAGGCCGCGAGCCGACATGTCCAAGAAGTTCGTGTAGCCAAAGATATGAGAGTAGGCATCTTCCTGGCTGACGTTGCTGGCTGTCTTACCCACCACGAAGGCGAGTTCGGCCTCATGGTGGAAGATCGACGCAGGCACATCAGGCAATACGCAGGTGTCTCCACTGCCGATGATGGCTGAGGGCGACTTCAGGAACGCGTCTAATACTGCCGGTTCACGCTGGCCGAACTCCAGATAATTGACTGCGGCGCAGATGAGCTTGGTGGGACGGGGCACTGGAGGCCGAAACCTTACGCTGTCGGCGGCCACGCCATCTTTCCCGTTAGTGGCCTCCTCGATTTTGGGCTTGAGGCTGTCCCACTCGTTGATGACAGTTTCTATCTTGTCCTGGGGCTTGTGGAAATGATGCCCGGATAGAGCGGCTTCAGCATCCACTACCCGTCCGTTGGCATTGACCACTCCGAGTTTCCAGTCATCGTACAGTACCAGCTTCATGTCTCTTCCTCCCTTTGCGTCTATTCAAAATTCCGCAGTGGTTATCTAATCGAGGACGATGGTCTCCTCACGCTTCGGCCCAGTGGAAACCATGCTGAACGAGCACCCTACTAACTCCTCGATACGCCTTAGATAGGCGACTGCCTCCTGGGGTAGCTGAGAAAGCTGGGTACTGCCCGCCGTAGGTATATCCCAGCCCGACATCTCTTCGTACACAGGCTCGCAGCGCTCCAGAAGCAGCGTATCCGCTGGGAACCTGTCCAACTCGCGCTCTTCAGTGCGATAACCAACACATATCTTGACCTCCGGCAGGCCGTCTAGAATGTCCAACCGGGTCAATACCAACGAACTGAACCCATTCAGCCCAACGCTATACCGTCCTGCCACCGCGTCGAACCAACCCAAGCGGCGGGGCCTGCCTGTGGTTGCTCCATATTCGCCTGCTTTTTCCCTCAGCAGCTCCTCGGTGGCGTCCAGCATCTCTGTGGGCATCGGGCCCCGGCCTACTCGTGTGCAGTAGGCTTTGAAGATGCCTGTGATATCCCGGATATAGCTCGGGCTGACTCCCATGCCGATGCAGGCACCGCCCACCGAAGGCCATGAAGAAGTCACATACGGATAGGTGCCGTGATCCAAGTCCAGAAGAGTGCCTTGGGCCCCTTCCAGTAGCACCTTTCCCCCTTCGCCGAGGGTATCCTGGATGATGCCTTCCGTGTCTCTGATATGGGTTTGTAGCTTCTCGCGCCATGCAAGGCAGCGGTCGTATACCTCGTCCACGGACAGGGCCTCCCCGTCGTAGACTCGGGTTATCATTTTGTTCTTGAGTTCCATGGCCTGCGCCAGTCGCGTCCTTAGGTTGTCCTTGTCCAGTAGGTCTCCTACGCGCACTCCAACTCGGCTCGTCTTGTCTGTATAGGCTGGCCCCACTCCACGGCCGGTCGTACCAATGGCCCCGGCCCCCTGCGAACGACGCTCTTCTTCCAACTGATCGAGCAGAATGTGGTAGGGCATTATCAGGTGGGCCCGCTCGCTCACGTAAAGACGCTGCGTGTCGATACCGCGGCTTGTGAGTTCCTCCAATTCCTGCAGCAGGACGTCGGGGTCCACCACCATGCCGTTGCCGATGATGCTGGATGCTTGAGAAGCGAAAATGCCTGAAGGGACAAGGTGTAGTCGGAACTCGCCATTGTCATTGATGACGGTATGGCCTGCGTTGCTGCCGCCCGCGAAACGAACAATGCAATCGGTGTCTTTGGAAAGAAAATCGACGACCTTGCCCTTTCCTTCATCACCCCACTGGCCACCTATTACCGGGTACGCGGGCATGCAGCCTCCTACGTTCAGCACTCAAACTTGGGCAGTATAGCAAACCTAGGCGATAGCGGAAAGGCGGTTGTGGCATGGCCGACCTGAAAGTACCCAATTACTGGAGAGGGCTACGACGACTTGCTTAATTCAGCCTTGAGACATTCGCTGACGCAGCGCATTTATGGCATGTACAGGGGAGGGGTCCACTCCGTTAAGCATGGCCAAATAACAGCTTGCATAGTCGCCAAGCAAGACCGCGGTCATAATCTGGCTTAGCGCACTGGACCCACTGCCGGAAGCCCGGCTCAAGGTAATGCCGCGCTGCCCAAACAACTCAGCGGTGGCTTCGTAGCGGGCCCGTAATCTGGGATGCGCATGGTTGGGCTGTAGCAGGACGGCGTGCGCCTGTTTCTCGAGATGCTCAGGGAGACGGCCCTCCACGGTGTTGTGGTGAGCTTCGGGCAAAGCTTCTGCTAGGGCCCAGGACTTGGCATTCTCGTTCAGTTGGGTCTTCCAACGACGTGCCGCTCCTGTGAGGATACCCCCTCCATAGACCACTGGCAGCCGGCCATGCATCTGGTGGGCGAGAGCCTTGGCCTCGTTCTCCCCTGCAACTACCTCTTCTCCCACTCGACCTATCAAGCCACAGACTTCGTACTTCATCTCCGTCAAGTTAGAGGGCCCCGAGGGCATCAGGTGCAACCGCTGCAACAAAAGAAGTGGCCCGATGAAACTGTAGCCGATCCCGCTTCGTGGCTCCCCTTCGTAATCAAAGAAAGCCACGGAACAGCCCATTTGGCCAGCTTCCTGCGCTAGTCCTGTTCCACCGGTCATCACCACTGTCGGAGCCTTCAACTCCACGGCTCTCCGGAATCCTGAGAGAGACTCCTGGGTGCGCCCCGAATGGCTGCACACCAGCACTAGCGTTTTCTCATCAGTCCATCCCGGCAGGTCATAGTCACGCCAGACTGTCACAGGCACAGACCCTTCCTGGGCCGCTACGTCTGCCAGCAACTCCCCGCCAATGGCCGAGCCGCCCATGCCCACTACCAATACCTTCTGGACCCGCGACAACTGCTTGGGGAGCTCCAATTGCGCCACAGCCTCTTCCACTCGAGGAAACTGGGACGGCAGGTCCCTGAGCCTCTGGAAGAAGTTGGATGGATCAAGCTTCCGGTATGTCGCCGGATCGTCGAGGTAGTTCAATCGGTTCCTGCAACAGCCGAGTGTCAGACACAATACCCCACTGCTCAAGGGCCTAGCAACTTTCGCCCACACCCCTGAATCCACAGGTATCGTGCAACCAGCACCGCTCCTCTGGCATTGAAGCTGGTAGCTGGGTATCATGAGCCCGTAACTCAACCTACGTCTGCCAAATGGCTCCAGCGGCAGACGGATTGCAGGTGAGCCATGTCCGATTATCGAATCATCTCCTCCGATTCCCACATCATCGAGCCGGAAGACCTGTGGGAGAAGCACATCGACAAGGAGTTCCGCGAGCGCGGGCCACGTCTCCTCCATGAGGGCGAGAACGACCAGTGGATTTGCGACGGTCTCCGGTTCGGGGCCATCGGCATCAACCAGCAAGCCGGAGTGCGATTCGAAGACCCTGAGAAGTTGACCACCGGCGGCTCCATGGAGACGGTTCCCCTCGGAGGCGTCGACCCCCATGCCCATGTCAAGGACATGGACCTCGACGGCGTGGAAGCAGGCGTTCTCTACCCATCTCAGGCACTCACCCTGTACCGTGTACCCGCCAGCGACGTGCTCTCAGCCTCCCTGCGGGCCTACAACGACTACCTCGCGGAGTTCTGCAGCCCCTACCCCAACCGGCTCAAGGCCATCGCCATGCTCAACCTCGATGATGTCGCCGATGGCACAAGGGAACTGGAAAGGGCCTCATCCATGGGGATGGCAGGGGCCATGATATCCGTCAGTCCCATGGTCCCCTATGACCATCCCAGTTACGAGCGCTTCTGGGCCACCGCCCAGGATTTGGACATGCCCCTCAGCCTGCATGTAGGCACTATCCGCTGGAAGCCCGGCCATGACTTGACCGGCTTCGCCCTCCAAGCAGCCACCGACTTCCCCAACCGCGAGTACGATCCCCGCCAATGCGTCTACAATATGATTTTCTCCGGGGTCTTCGAGCGGTACCCCAAGCTGAAGGTCGGCGTGGTCGAATTCGAGGTCGCGTGGGCCCCCTACTTCATGCAACGCATGGACGAGTTCTACAAGCAGCGCGCCGTTGGAGTCCACGGCAAGCGTTTCCAAGGCGACTTGCTGCCCAGCGACATCTTCCGCAGCAACATCTTCATCGGATTCCAGGAAGACGACTTGGGCATCGAGCTGCGCCACCACATCGGCGTCGACTGCCTGCTGTGGGGTTCGGACTACCCTCACGCTGAGGGCACCTTCCCAAAGTCTCGTGAAATACTCGACCGCATCCTAGACGGCGTCCCCGAAGACGAAAAGGCGAAAATTGTCGGCGAGAACACCGCGAAGCTCTATAACTTCCACTAAACCCATAGGCTACCGTCCGGGTTCGAGAACGGCCATAACCACCCCTACGCTCCAGGAGGTTGAAAGCATGGAATTGTTCGAGCTATCTCACCTCTTGGAGCAGCGCCGCGGTTCCGACCAGCTTTTTCTGGAGTTCCTCAACGTCGGGACTTTGAGTGCTGGGATCTACGAACTGGAAGCTGGAGCGCCGGACCCGCAGAGGCCGCATACGGAAGACGAAATATACTACGTCCTCGACGGCAGGGGCCGAATCCGGGTTGGAGAGGAAGACCGCACACTCAGTCCCGGTTCCATCGTGTTCGTCGAGACCGGGATCCAGCACCGTTTCCACTCCATCCTGGAGCGACTGACTCTCCTAGTAGTCTTCGCTCCTGCAAGACGTTCCCGTGCATAATCGGTTTCAAGAACACCGACCAAGTCAATCAAGGGAGGAGTACTGATGAAGGTAGAGCAACGAATGGAAGAGATGGGCCTGAAGCCCGGGGCCTTGGTGCAAAGAACCAACCGGGTTGCTGCCCTTCAACACGGAGACTTGGTGTACCTGTCGGGCCGCACCCCGGTCTATGCCGACGGCAGCAGAGTCAACGGCAAGGTGGGCAGCGACCTGACCTTGGAGCAGGGTTATGAAGGTGCCCGACAGGCTTGCGTGAACCTGCTCAACGAACTCAAGAACTTCATAGGAGACTTGGACCGCGTCACCCAGGTCATCAAGCTGCTGTGCATGGTCAACACCGCCGAAGGTTTCTACCAGACCTCGGAAGTCTCAGACGGCGCGTCTGACCTCCTCTACGAACTCTACGGCGAGCAGGGCCGCCATGCCCGGTCTGCCGTCGGCATAGACTGCCCCGCCGGAAACGCCTGCATCGAGATAGAGATGGTCGTGGCTATCGAATAGGCCTGGACGGCCGCCCATCCGATAGCCCAAGAAGAAATTACCTCAGCCTCCCGGCGGACGCCTCGACTGCTGTCCCAGTTGAGGCCAAGCCGCCGGCGCCCCTGCTTTCTCGATACGCTCCTCCAACGGTAGCGACTCATCCCAGTCGAAGGCGATGAAGCGGCGGCCGTTAATGCCGTTGGACGCCTCGGAAGCTAGCCATACCACGGGGGCCTGCATCACCACCGGCTGGATCATGGCATCGCGCTCCGGCCCGCCGGGAGCAATCAGATTGGTGCTGGCCATCCCGCCCGGAACGAGCACGTTGGCCGTAACCCCGGTGCCTTCCAACTCTTGGGCGATTGTGGCGATGAAGGCCTCATGCCCTGCCTTGGATGGGCCATAGGGCGAACCCTTCTCACGGTACATGGTGTCCATGCTGGTGGTAACGCCGATAATCCGTCCCCAGCCACGGCCAATCATGTGCTCTACCACGGCCCGCGCCATCAGAAAGGGCCCGGTGAAATTCACCGAAATCACCCTGTTCCATGCTTCCGGAGACACCTCCCAGAAGTTGGCCGCCATACCTGCTCCCAAGCCGGACCGCCATGGGTTGGTGCCAGCATTGTTGATCAGGATGTCGACGCCACCCATCTGGTCGATGGCCTGCTCCACCATGCTGGACGTGCTGTCGGCACTGGAGACATCGCCCACCAAGGTCATCACGGCGTCGTCTCCACCGATTTCCCGCATATCGTTGGCCGTGGTCATCAGTGCGTCCTCATCGATATCCACCATCGCAACGCGCGCTCCAGCACGTACCAACGCCAAAGTCATGGACTGACCCAGTCCGATGTTGCTGCCCGCGCCTGTGACCATCGCCACCTTGCCCTGAAGAGGCCTGTCTTGCATGGCTCGCCTCCCTGTCTCTCTACTATCTATTCCCTCTGAAAAGCGGGTTTTCTATATGTATCCCCGCTCCCGCCAGAACTGCTCCGCTGCCGGGTGCAGCGGAATGGTCAACGGTCCGCCCGGCATGTCCATGCACATCTCGTGCAGGGGCAGGGGCCCCGGGCCCGAGTCCCGTGGTATGCGGTCCTTCCGCACTTCCAAGGCTTGGCAGATGCTCCGTACCGCTTGGTCGGGTACGTCGGCACGCGTGTACACAGTGAACCCGCTGAAATCGAGGGCAGGCACATCCTCCGTCAGCCCAGAGTACAACCTCTTCTCGATAGTCCCCCTCCGGAAGCCCATCGCCTCCAGCTTCTGCAGGATGTCCTCCTCCAAGGGAAGGCAGTGCATCCCAATGCCCAAGCCCTTGTCGATCCAAGCCATGATGCCCTCATCGAAGATGGCATCCAGTTCGCCCCGCTCCACCTTGTCCACCTTGCCCAGTATGTCGTTGACACCTGGGTGGTACTCAATCTGCGCTCCCCAACTGACCATGTCGTCCAACGAGCAACCGTAGGCTGCAAGCACCTCGTCCACCACCATATGCACCGAGTGGTCGGCTTGCCCCCGGAGAGACACCCGCAACGGCAGGCGCCGGTCCCTGATGTCCGCCAGCGAGTTCACACCCGTTGAGCCTGCCACCACAAAGGCCAGTTGGTCATAGGAGTGGATCACGGTGATGGCCCGCAGATCAGCAGGCTCCTTGAACGGCCCCGTGCCCCGCGACGCCAGAGCCAGCACCACGCTGGGGTTGAGGATCGCAACCTGCGCTTCCCCATTGATCACACTGGGCAGACCCGCCGGGCTATCACTGGCCAGCAACGTTATTGCCCAGTCACCCCCGACCTGGTCTCGCATACTCAGTTTTACTTGCTTGTGGGGCCATTCTGGCATGGCCGCAAGCTCGCTAGCTACCTCCAGCATGAATCGTGACCGGACGGTGACCGGCCCAAAGAAGCGTTCCTCGTTCATCATCATGGCGAACTTCCTCCCCGGACAAAGGCTGCACAGGCCCCCTGGACCGGTATCAGCACGGGCGCAAGATAACTTTGGGGGAAGGGGCTGTCAATCGACAACATTCCGCTTTTGGACCTTTCTGTGGATTGACACTGCAATTACGGCGAATATACCGTACGCGTGCCCCACTCTTTACGAATCCTTTGGCCGTTGGGGTAATCCGTTGAAAGGCATCGAGGGAATAGGCCATGAAAGTTGTAGCAGTCCTCTATCCGGGTGGCCCCAATGCCCAAAGCACCCCCGAACTGCTGGGATGCGCGGAAAACGCCCTCGGCCTGAGGGAGATGGTAGAGTCGCGGGGACATACCTTGGTAGCTACGACCGACGCACAAGCGGAACTGGACAGCCACCTGCCCGATGCCGACGTGATCATCGCCACTCCTTTCTGGCCTGCCTACGTAAGGCGGGACCGCATCGAGCGGGCACCCAACCTCAAGCTGCTGCTGACCGCGGGCGTGGGCTCGGACCACTATGACCTAGCGGCCGCTGCCGAGCGGAATATCACGGTGGCTGAGATTACGGGCAGCAACGTGGTCAGCGTCGCCGAACACGTGGTGATGCAGATACTCACTTTGGTCCGAAATTACATCCCTGCCTATTTCTCCGTAATCGAAGGCCGGTGGGACATCGGGGCCATTGCCTCCCGTTCCCACGACTTGGAGGACAAGACGGTGGGCATAGTGGGCATGGGACGCATCGGACAGCGGGTCGCCGCCCGCCTCAAGCCCTTCGACGTCACCCAGTATTATTTCGACTACCGCCGTCTCTCCACTTCCGAGGAACAGGTGCTGGGGGCGCGTTATATGGCCCTGGAACCCTTGGTGTCAGCCTGTGACGTGGTCAGCATCAACATCCCATTGACTCCGACCACCGACAGGCTCTTCGACCGGCGTCTGCTGGGGAGCATGAAGCAGGGCTCCTACTTGGTGAACACCGCGCGAGGGCGCATCGTGGACACCGATGCTCTCGTGGAAGTGATGGAGAGCGGGCATCTCGCTGGCTATGCAGGAGACGTCTGGTATCCCCAGCCTGCCCCCGCAGACCATCCATGGCGCAACATGCCGAACCACGCTCTGACCCCTCACACCTCGGGGACATCACTGGAAGCACAGCGGCGGTACGCCAACGGAATCCGGGAGTGCCTCACCGCTTTCTTCGACGGAAACCCCATTGACCGCGACTACCTCATCGTCGATGGAGGCCGTGTGGTGAGCCCCAGCTACAGCTACGCCTACGAGGGGTAGCGTATACAGCTTAAGGGCTAGCTCTGCTGGCGGCGGAGCTCTTCTTCCAGTTGCCGGACGCGGGCTTCTGCACCGTCGGCGCGGGCTTCGGCAGCATCGGCGCGGGCCTGCTCGGCGACACGCTTGTCTATTGTCAGGCCCGTTGCCGGGTCCAGCACGTCGAAGGCCTCACCGTCCCAGCAGAACACTACGCCCAGCAATTCGCTGTATCCACGCACCGAGCCGTCGTCGCCCAACTCCAGGGGATACTCCGCATACCTGCCCCCAACCAGCCGCTCACCCGCGACCGGCTTGCCGTAGAGGTCGCCCCCCGTCGGGTCAAACCGCCAATACTCCGCGATTTCCAGCCGCTCGTATATCTCACGCTTTCTGCCAAGGTCGTTCTGCGCGGTGCTTTTGCTCGCCACTTCCATCACGAAGTCCGGGGCCTTCCCCGTCTCCCATATCCAGAAGTTGGGCAGGTTCTCCCGTATCCCAAGACTATCCACATCGAAGGCGATGAAGAGGTCGGGGCCCACCCGCCGGTTGCCATCGGTGATGTCGTAGGAGACGAAGACTACGCCGGATATGAACACATCGGGCTGGTCTTCATAACGTTCCCGCAGGAGATGGGTGATGCGCTGTATGGGCAGGTCTTGCTGCATGCCGTCCTCGGCGCGTTCCGGTTCTTCATAGAAGATGTCCGGCAGGGTTCGCTCTTTCCAAGCGTTGGTGATGACTTTCGTGGCTGCCATTTGGTGGGCCTTTCAACGGCATTGTTTATGGCCGACGAGACTATGTTATCAGTTGCCTGCTTCTACTGTCATGAGGGAAGGGCAGGGACGACTCGCTGAAGAGAACAACCCTCTTAAAGTTGTTCCCTTCAGCGCGCGTTGAGGTTTGAAAGGAGATGGTATGACGGGCTCGTCCCATAGGAAACTATAGTCGGGGTCACCAACGAGAATTGCAGGTCTTCGGCCATAGCGGAGGTAATCGACATCAGCATGCCAATCACCACAATGGTCGTGACTCGCGCACGGCTGAAAGTAGTTTTCAGGGTCGTAGGGATCGCCTGACCACCCTTTCGGTCGATAGAAGTCCCCAAAATTCTGCTCATCAGCGGCTTTTGCCTTCTTCGTCTCATCGGGAATCGAATCGGAGAACCACATTTCCTGCTGGGACTCAAACCTATACGCAACTCTTATCAGGTAGAATAACTTGGAGCCACAAGGTAGTGTGCTACTGGTATACCCAGCAATCCACTGAATCTCTCCCGACTTCATGGCCGAACGCGTTCTATCTTGGTGCTTGCATGTGCAGAGCGAAATCACGTCCCCCTGAAAATTGGGTGCTGTGGCCGTTTGGCAAAGGACACCATCATGCCATTCGACCGACGCAACAATGTAGGAGAATGTTTTTTCTTCCAAGAACGGTGCAATCCTTTCCAATAAGACTTCGCGCGACAGATTGAGGTTCCGAGCCAACACTCCTTCGCACGGCATGGGTTGATAGCCGTTCTTGGTCATCTCCTGGGTTCCTCCTGTGCGTAGCGTTCCATTATTCTGCCATGCACATGGGCGAATCCCAAGAATCGTGTAGCAAGGCACACCGGGCGGAGCGGTTGCACACCTAACTCTGACCACCACTGCAATTGATTACCTGCCCGGTGATGAACGAGGCGTCGTCCGAGGCAAGGAACGCGATCGTCGACGCCTGCTCTTCGGGGTTGCCGGGTCGCCGGATGGACTGCTGGTTGCGGATGTCCTCCAGCATCTGGGAACGGTATTCGGCGTACTCCTCGTTGTCCGGCTCATCGGCGAACAAGCCGCCACCCAAGGCAGTGCGCGGGGTGATGCGGTCGGGTACTGCTGTACCGCCGGGCGAAACTGTGTTCACCCGTATGCCGTACTGGCCGTATTCCATGGAAAGCACCTTGGTGAGTGCGAAGATGCCTCCCTTGCCCACAGCGTAAGGCAGGCGGTGAAGGCCTCGGGGTGACTGGGAGCCAAGGTTCACGATGGAACCTGATCCCTGCTCCATCATCACCGGCAGCACGGCAAGGCAGCACCACATGGTGGGGTAGAGGGTGCGCTCCAGTTCGAGGTTGACCTGCTCGGGAGTGTACTTGTGATAGGGCTGCATCCAGATGGTGCCACCCACGTTGTTCACCAGCACATCGACCCGGCCATAAGCAGCCATGGCCTCCCGCACCATGGCCTCAGCGCCGTCAAAGGTGCCCACATCAGCCAGCACCTTGGTAGCGTCCACGCCAGCCTCGCGTAGTTCGACAGTGGTGCGGGTGGCGCTCTCATCGACGCGCTCGGCGACGACTATCTTGCCGCCCTCCTCACCCAGCCTACGGGCAGTGGCGCGCCCGATGCCCTGGCCCGCGCCGGTGACGATGCATACCTTGTCGCGCAGCCTCTTGGCTCCGGCTGCGCGTGGGTCGAGTGAGTCAGTCATGGCATTTCTCCTCGGTAGATGTGATATTCGGGTAGGAGCGGTGTTGGTGTCGAAGCATCACATTTCATGATGTGACATGGCGTCCGGAGTTGTTTCAAAGCTGTCTCTGAAAATGGGGTCGTATAGCTTTGAATCGCGGGTGGGTGAGACACCATTCGTAGCTGGAAAAAGCACTTTCGTATGTGGAAAGTGTCTCATTTGTCTCATCCGGCTCTTGTTCAGATACGATTTGACATAGCAATGCGAGACATTCGCGTCCTGACCCACGGGGGACAGGACTATCATGATTCGTGATGATTGAATCGCACATGACGCGTTATTGCAAAACTGAGTTCCTGCGATGATGTAGGAACGCATGTCCATATGATAACGATGAGCAGGGAGGCCGTCGATAGGGAAATGTCATGGCGAAGAGAGGGAAAGTATGGCAGTGAGTGAGGAGGAGGAATGTAGGAAGAGGGTCCCCGCAGTTCCGGGGACCCTCCGAATTCCGATTATTCAGCGGAGACCGCTAGGACGTTTGGGCCACTTACGCAGCTTCTACCTCGCCCTCGTTGCGGCCGACCTGTATCTTGATCTGCTTGGGCTTGGCCTCTTCCCGGTGAGGAAAGTTGATGGTGAGGACGCCGTCCTCGTAGACGCTCTCCCCTTGGTCGATGTCGACGGTCTTGGGAAGCTGAATGGAGCGCTGGAAGGCACCGAAGACCCGCTCCCTGTGGAGGTAGGCCCCCTCTTCACCAGAGACGTCGGACTTGGTCTCGCAGCTGATGGTCAGGACGTTGTCCTGAACCGTCAGGTCGAAGTCCTCGGGTTTGAGCCCTGGCATGGCGGCCTGCACCACCAAGCGCTCACTGGTCTCATGGATGTCCACCGGCAGACCAAAAGTGGAACGCCGGTTGGGCCAGTTATGGAGCGCGTCGAACCTCGGTCCCCAAAAGTCCCTGTGCCGGGGAATCCGGCCCAAGCCTGCACGCGGGTCCCATCGCCTGATAGTCGTCATTGCATCCTCCTCATTGTTTCTCATTGTTTCTTCGTTTTCGGGCTCTGCTTCCTCGGTTTGCCGTGCTCTAGCCCTTCAACGCATACATTACAGCCTTTAGTGTATCTTGTCAAGTCTAATGATGGATTCTAGAAAGCTAGATTGACTTATAACATATATTATGTTACAATAGCGATATTCTGTTTCAGGAGGGTGCCTTGTCAAACTATTCGGTAGTGGTGCTGGACGCCACAGGTTCAATGACGGGTCAGGAAGACCGGGTGGTGACGTCAGCGAATGAGTATGTGAAGACGTTGCCCGAGGATACGCACCTGACGGTATTCATGTTCGACAGCGAGCGGTGGCTCACCTTCTTCGAGGACACCGCCTCCTCGTGGACAAAGATGGAGAGCAAGGACTATGCGCCGGGGGCTATGACTCCCCTGTTCGATGCCGTTGGCAGGGCAATCAAGCACGCTGACGGGCTGGCGTCCGATGGGGACCGGGTGATGATGATGGTGGACACCGACGGCTACGAGAACGCCAGCAAAGAACACACCCAGCAGTCCATCAAGGCCTTGGTGGAACAGCGGAAAGAGGCGGGTTGGGCGTTCATGTTGATGTCCCAAGGTCTCGACCGCGTTGTCGCTGAGGACTTGGCAGCCCAGGGTTCAGCCGTGGGCATGACCACCCAGCCAGCGGTGTATGCGGCACGGGCCAGCAACTATGCCCGGGCCAGCGCACAGACGGTGGCCTATTTCACGGACGGTTCGCAGCCCACGGATGACGAAGTCCTGGAAGAAGACGAAGAGCCGGAGTCCAAGCCAGCCCAAGAGGGGCGCGCGCCCGTCAAGAGCGCCCCGTTCTGGCCGGAAAACTGGCGCAGGCACTGCTAGCTTGCCCAATGAACTTGACCGCTACTCCGCGAACCGGGGCATCACCTCACGGGTGAAGAGGTCGAGGGTCCTCGTGGCTTGGGCATCGGAGACCATGCTGAAGTTGATCTGGAAGCTGGGCTCCACGTCGCCAAAGACCTCGAAGAGATACCTGAGTTGCTTTGTGATGTCGTCGGGGTCGCCTATGAGCGCCCGGGTCTCGTTGAGGATGCGGTCATAGTTCAGGGCATCGATTAGCTCCACGATGCGTCCGTAACGGGCATAGTTGGAAGACTGGCGGCTCAGCCACCAAGTGGCAGGCTCACGGAAACAGCGGATATAGTCGTCCATGGGCCCCTTTGCCTCATCCACGGCTGTCCGCCGGTCTTCCGCGATATAGACGTGCAGGGCCATCATGATGCCGCCCTGCTCGCCATGCCCCGCGTTCTTGTAGGCCTCGCGGTAGAGGTTGATGTTCTCTGCCAGTTCGCCGAAATCGCCCAGATAGGGCACCACCATGAGGTTGTAGCCGCGCTCGCCGGTCCAGATGAAGGACTCGGGCGTGGCGACGGTGGCAACCCACACCGGCGGATGGGGCTGCTGCACCACCTTGGGCAGCGACGTGACGCCGCTGAACTGGTGGAACCGCCCTTGGAAGTCCACTTCCTCTTCAGTCCACAGCCGGAGCACCGCCTCGATGCCCTCTTCAAAGCGGGCACGGCTCTCATCCATGGCAACGCCGAAAGCCTCAAACTCATGAGGCAGGAAGGCGCGGGCAAACCCCACATCCAGCCGGCCGTTGCTCATGCAATCCACCATGGCCAGTTCTCCAGCCAGCTTCAGCGGGTGATTGAAAGCGGGGATGACCGCGCCGGTAACCAGCCTCACCTGTTGCGTACGCTGGGAGATGGCCGCAAGGAAGGTGGATGGGGATGGCGTATAGCCCCCATACGGATGAAAATAGTGCTCAATCACCTTCACGCGCTTGAATCCGGCTTGGTCCGCCATCTCGCACAAGTCCAAGGACTGGCGAAAATAGTCGGCCCCGCTCTGCCGGTCAGGGTATGCCAAGGGGAACAGGTCAAGGCTGAAGTCCATGGGCACCTCCGGTGGGGATTATTCTTTTGCCCCATCGGGGTGTCAAGACCAACCACGGCTTCAGACCTCCCCGTCAGTTGACCACCCCCATACGCAGTGCTAGCCTTCCACCAACAACCCGCCACCCAGTTGTCACGCCCCAATTATCACGACAACACGGAGGAGCACATCAATGCCCGAACAGCAGGTCGTATTGATTACCGGGGCGGCCCAAGGCATCGGACGCCATATCGCCCGCACCTTCGCCCTGCAGGGAGACAGCCTAGCCCTGGCCGACATCAATTCCCTCGACCTCGTCGCCAGCGAGATGGGGGAACTAGGCGTTGACGTCGAGGCCGTCCATGTGGACGTGCGACAGGAGTCCAGCGTCAAGGATATGGTGAACGCCGCCATCACCCGCTATGGTCGCATCGACACGCTGGTGAACAACGCAGGCATCGTCACCCACTTTTCTTGGGCCCCTCGTTGGGCCCGTGTAGCGGACCTCGACCTCTTCTTCTGGAACAACGTGATGGAGACCAACCTCACCGGCACCTTCCTCTGCACCAAGCACGTCCTCCCCCACATGGAACGCCAGGGCTCCGGCCACATCATCAGCCTCTATGGAGGCACCGACCCCGAGCAGATGGGCGTCGGGGCCAGCCCCTACGGCGTGTCCAAGGAGGCCATACGCAAGTTCACCGGCTTCGTGGCTGTTGAAGAGAGGGAGCAAAACATCTGTGTGGTCGCCATCTCACCGGGCGGGGCCATCGCCACCGAGGAAGCTCCCGAAGACGTCCGCCAGCGACTTCCCGGCCCCGACCACGTTGGCAACGGCTTTGTCCTAGCCTCCCGGCTGGGCATGGAGGACACCGGCAAGCTGCTCCAGTTGCAAGGCGACCACCTCATCGAGTTACCCCAAGCAGTGATACGGGCATAAGAGCCCTCGAACACAAGAGGCAAGAAATGGAACGCGGCGACCTACCCCTATACAACGACAACGCCTTCAAGCTCGGCATCTTCTGCCTCAACGTGAGCGGGGGCACGGCCATCACCCATGCCGAGGGCACCCTTACCCCCACTTGGGAGGAAAACGTGCGGGTGGCCCAAGCCGTCGACGAGGCGGGCTGGGAGTTCCTCTTGCCCTTGGGCCGCTGGCGTGGCTTCGGCGGCCAGGTCGAGTTCAACGACAAGTCCTTCGAGGTGTTCACTTGGGCTGCCGGCATCGCCGCCGTCACCAAGCAGATACAGGTGATGTACACCTCTCACATCCGCTATTTCCACCCCGTCGTTGCAGCCAAGCAGGGCTGCACCGTCGACCACATCGCCGGAGGCAGGTCCGCCCTCAACGTCGTAGCAGGCCAGAAGCCCGACGAAATTTGCATGTTCGGCATCGACCCCATCGGCCACGAGGAGTTGTACGAGGCCACCGATGAGTGGCTCACCCTCGTAAAGCGCCTCTGGACCGAGGACGAAGACTTCGATTTCCCCGGCAAGTATTTCCAGAGCAAGAAGGCCCACCTCCAACCCAAGCCCTTGCAAAAGCCCTATCCCACCATCGTCAACGCAGGCCAGTCCGAGACAGGCCGCCGCTTCGGCGCAAAGCACGCCGATTTCAGCTTCCAGTCCATGCCCGAGCTTGAGACCATGAAGGACTTGGTGAAGGACACCAAGCGGCTTGCCCGAGAGGAATACGGCAGGGACCTGGGCATCCTGAATCACGGCTACGTCGTCTGCCGTGACACCGAAAAAGAAGCCCAGGACTACCTGCGCTACTACGTCGACGAGATGGGCGACTGGGAGGCTGTCGACGGGCTCATCGCCGCCATCACCGGCAGCGGCGAGCGCAGCATGCCCCCCGAACGCATCATCCACATGCGCCGTGAGCTGATCGCCGGATGGGGCGGCTACGCTCTCGTCGGCACCCCCGAAATGATCGTGGACGAACTCCTCAAGCTGCACCGCGTCGGCCTATCAGGCATCGCCCTCCACTGGGTCGACTACGAAGCAGGTGCGGCAACCTTCAACGAGAAGGTGTTGCCATTGATGGTGCAAGCAGGCCTGCGGAAGAGCTAGCAGGGTGGTTTATCCCCTTTTGCTACCTTGGCAGCCTCGATTCCCATGGATGCTAGAATGACGAATGTACCCATTCCATGGAGGGCTCACGCATGAGCACACCTCAACGCATCAAGGCCCCGTCGGTCCCCGGCGGTGACCAGCCCCCTTGGTGGGAACTCATAGACGACGTCCCCGAGCGCCCAGAGGACGGAATGCAGCAGGATTTTCCTATAAGGTACGTGACGTCAATAATCGAGGCTCGTTATGAGCACGACCCCACTGTACTGGTAGCAGGCCCCACCAACGTAATCTACGACTCTGACCGCCCCGGCTCGGTAATCGCCCCTGACTGCTACGTCGTATTCGGAGTGGATGTGCAGACCATATCGCGGCAGCGTCGCAGCTATCGTATTCAGGAATGGGGACCCGTGCCCGCCTTTGTGATGGAAGTGGCGTCGCCCAGCACGGCACAGCGCGACCTCGGAGTCAAGCGCGACATATACGCCAGGATAGGAGTGCCCGAGTATTGGAGGTTGGACAGGGAAGGCGATGATTACGGGGAACCCTTGATTGGCGAGCGTCTCGTAGACGGCGTATACGAGAGGATTGAGCTGCACACCGACGCCAATGGCGATACATGGTCTCGCAGCGAGGTGCTGGGAGTGGACTTCTATCACCGCTGGGAGGATGGTCTCGGCAGGTTCTTGCTGCGCGACAGCGAGACGGGTGAATGGCTGAACAATCTCCCTGAAGAGCGGGAGGCGCGATTGGCCGAGCAGGAGGCGCTATTGGCCGAGCGAGAGGCGCGGCTGGCAGCAGAGGCGCGCACCCGCGAGCTTGAAGAGGAGTTGGAGCGCCTGCGCCAACAGCAAAGCCACAACACGTAGCGCAAGGGGCATGGAGTGGTAGAACCTGCCAACTTGCCTCGGAGAGAATAACTGGGAAACCCAAGCCACAACGGAAATAGCGAGGTGCGACATGCCAGTGGACGCCCAGACCGCAGCAGTCTTGGAAGCAGTGGAGTCCTTGGGACTCCCTCCAGTGAGCGAGTGTTCCCCTGAGGAAGCCCGCGTCAACTTCGATAATCGCCCCCGCGCTGCGGGCCCCGAGGTCGGCAAGGTCGAGGACCGCACCGTTCCCGGCCCAGCGGGCGAAATACCAGTGCGTATCTACACCCCTGCAGGCTCAGGCCCCTTCCCTATCCTCATGTGGTACCACGGCGGTGGCTGGGTCATCGGCAACGTGCGTACCCACGACGGCATCTGCCGCCATCTCTGCCAGCAGGCAAACTGCGTGGTCGTCTCCGTCGACTACCGCCTAGCCCCGGAGCACAAGTACCCCGCTGCTGCCGACGACTGCTATGCCGCTACAGCATGGGCCGCCGCCAACGCCTCTGCACTGAACGGCGATGCCAGCAAGCTGGCCGTGGCTGGCGACAGTGCCGGGGGCAACCTCTCCGCAGTGGTCTCCCTGATGGCCCGCGATAAGGGCGGGCCAGCCATCGTACACCAGCTTATGGTCTACCCCGTCACCGAGTTCAAGCTGGACACCCCTTCCTACATGGAGAACGCCGACGGCTACCTGCTCACCCGCGACGGCATGATTTGGTTCTGGGGCCACTACCTCGGCAACGAGGGGGACGGAGCAGAGCCCTACGCCTCCCCCATGCGGGCCAGCGACCTCTCCAACCTGCCCCCTGCTCTGGTCATCACCGCCGAGTTCGACCCCCTGCGCGACGAGGGCGAGGAGTACGCGCGACGCCTCACCCAAGCCAACGTACCCACCGCCTGCACCCGCTACGACGGCGTCGTCCACGGCTTCTTCGGCATGCCCGAACTGGTGGATAAGGGCGCCCAGGCCATAGCCGAGGCATCGGCGGCCCTTAGAGAGGCTTTCAGCGGCTAAGGCGCATTCGGAGGCCGGTTAGCGCACAAGCGCTACTGCCCGCTAATCAATTCATTGGACGGCAGTTGCGGGTCGACCACCTTGGCGGCCTGCCTGACCCCCGCAACAGGCAGGCTGCCCGCGTCTAGTAGCCCCAACTGCACCAGAACCGTCGCTTGGTCCCAGTAAATGTGCTCGTGCGCCAGCTTGTCCCCCTCGAACTGCACGATCACCACGAAGGGCACCTCCACCCGCTTCCCCGTGGGCGCGACCCCCGGCAGCATCCAGTCCATCTCCATGTCATGCGTGAACTTGAAGATGAACTCGTCCACCAGCCGGTCCTCCCCCACCGTCCGGGAGATAGGCGTCAGCTCCACATCCGCAGGCATCTTCGGAATGAAGTGCGTCGAATAAAACCCATCAAGCGCCTCCTTCCCATACCCGCCCGTCATCACCGGCACATGGTTCACATAGGCGTTCTGCACCATCGTCAGCAGCGTATCCGGCGTGCTCTTGGTGTCGAACTCGTGGCGGAGGTGCTCGGCCCAGAGGGCTTCAAGGTTAGGGGAGTCGTTGGGTTGGTTTGTCATGAGGGTACCTCACTCTTTCGGCCTACGCATGGGTGGCTTCATGGCTGCTGCACCACCAAAAGTTGTAGCACGGTCTCATCGAACCAGTTCGTTCCGCTGTCACGCCAGAGCGTGACGGTATAGACGCCAGACTGGGTGATCAGATGGCCCACGGATGCCGTGAAACTGAAGGAGTCGTCTGTCTCAACCCAAGTATCGGCCACCACCTCATTGGCATCCAAGTTGGAATAGAACGATCCCGGCGATGGCGGATCCAGGATGCGTATCACGGGGTCCCCGCATCGCGTAGTCTGTCCCCCTCCAACGCAATAACTGTCCAGCGCATCGATTTGGCGGGCCGTCATCGCAATGGGAACAGGATCGAAATACACGCTGACCAACCCGCCGATCTTGATGCCAGGCGCGTTCTTATTTATGGAAACAGTCAGCAATCCCTCTGGAGAGAGCATCGGTGCCGAGTTGGCTTGAACGTCTCCTCCCTCAAAGTGCTGGATGAAAGTGACCCGTCTCTTGTTCCAAGCGATGCCTATGTTTACTGCCCTGTGGTTCGGGTCCAGAATGTTGTCCCGATGCCCCCAATTGGCGTGGGCGTCATCGTACATCATGCCCCATTGCAATTCTTCGATGGCCTCTTTGGGGCTTGGCGTATTGCACCTCACCCGGAAAGAATCGCAGTTCTGCTGCTCCCATCTTTGATTGGTCCAGCCGCCTGACCCGGAATTTTCCGCCACGTAGCTAGTCCCGCCAGTCTGACTATAGACCATGTAGGGCTTGCGTCCATCTGCCCACCAATGGCCTTGGTAATCATGTGCGAGCATATCTTCGGCGTGGAGCTGGGCCGCAGCGTTAGTGCCCATGACCACTGGCGTAACGCCGTGCCTTGCACGGTCTACGTTGATGAGCTCCAGAGCATACTCGCGCAAGACTTCAATCTCTGGCTTGGGCGTCGGTGTTGGCAGTGGCGTAGGCACGGGCGTGGGGACTGCCGTGGGCACGGGCGTGGGGACTGCCGTGGGGATTGGCGTCGGCGCAGGCGTGGGATTGGCGTAGGCGCGGACCGTGGGGGTCGGGCCGGCCGCGGGACGAGGCGTGCTGACAAGCCGTGTAGTACTGGGGCGTGGTGAATCATCAGATGAGTCTGGGGCACAGAAGGCGACTGTGACGCCAATGAGTATAACGAGCACACCGACAGCGAACACCCGCCATCCTAACCCTATGCCATCTCCGTCAGGCGGTCTTCGAGGGGGATCGTTCAATCTAGGTGGTGCGGGAGGTGGCGGAGGGCCGCCTTGCGTCTGTGGCTCAGTTTGTGGAGGCGTCGAACTTTGACTCGTCGTGCCAGTCCCTAGACAGACGGGGCATTCAATCCGGGTCGAATCGACTCGACCAGTGCCACCGCAAGCTGTACACAGCGTGGAGCGGGCCTGCGAAGGTCTGTTCGCCGATGGCCGTCCGTGGGTGCCCCTTCTGGCTACGCATGTGGCACACGTACACGCTGGCGGATGGTCGCTGTACCAGTTCGGACGCCCCATGGAACTGGATGATATAACCCGCCGCGTCACCGCACAAATAAGCGCAGCAACCCTTCCCACGCAACACGCCCGCCCCGGTTACACTCCCCACCCATGACAAACATCCATTGACGCCAACCCCATCCCCTTGCTACCTTCAACACAGAAAGCACGCAGGGGACTGGCCCCTCAGGGTCGCCCCTGCTTTCTTATTTCAGACCAGCCTCCCCCTAGAGGCCACCAAGAAAGAGACCATCAAGCGAGATGTGGCAGAACGCGACACACCAACCGACGCGCAACGCTGGGGCAAAGAGCACGCCTCAGCTATCAATGCCTTCCCGTCAGTTGCCATATCTACTGCGCCTAATGACGACTTCACAACCCATCATCACAACGAAACCCGTCAAGTATTTCTCATGCCCCGCAATCCACTCCATAAGACGCATTTGTCAGCTACGGCCCAGATACGACGATGAGACGAATAAGACTCTTTTCAGATACAAACAAAATCGTTCCAGCTACGATGAGCGTCTCATGCTCCTATCTGGCGCGTCGCAGTCTGCCACCCCGATTCCAGCCCCATCCGCCATGCCATAATCTACGAAATACGAACTCTTCCCGGCGATTACCGTCATCCAAATCAAAGCCACCGGCTCCGGACAATGCAAAGGAACCACACCCCATCGACCATCGAAGCGGCGAGCCATTCCGCCCCTGCCCCAGATACCACTCCCGTGATATACTCGCCCTCTACAACCACCCACAACTACCGGGAGGTCGCCATGGCTGTTTGGGACGACGTACTACCCGAGCATGACAAGCAGGTCTTCGACGCAGCAGGCTACGGAAAGCGCCAAGGATATGGCAGTCGGCCCGCAGTGATTGTGGTCGATGTCAGCTACAACTTCGTGGGCGACACCCCCGAGCCCATCCTCGACTCCATCAAGAAGTTCCGCAATAGCTGTGGTGAGCAGGGCTGGGAGTCCGTCCAGCACATCAAGAAGCTGCTGGACTCCGCTAGAGAGAAGAACCTGCCCATCATCTACACCACCGCGCCGCCACGTCGTAAATCAGTCGTTGCCGGTCGCTGGGCGGGCAAGAACTACCGCGCTTCCGAGATTTTCGCCGAGGCCACTCACGAAGCCAACGCCATCGTCGAGGAGATCGCGCCCCAGGAACAGGACATCCTCATCTTCAAGGACAAGCCCAGTGCCTTTTTCGGCACCCCCCTCATTAGCTACCTCACCGAACTCCAAGTCGACTCCCTCATCGTCGCAGGCACCGTCACCAGCGGCTGCGTCCTAGCCACGGTGCTGGACGGCTTCTCCCACAACTTCAAGGTGTCGGTTGTCGAAGAATGCGTCTTCGACCGTGGCGAGATGTCCCACAAGATTACCCTGTTCAACATGCACGCTTGGGCCGCCGATGTCGTCACCCTCGAAGACGTTGAAGACTACATGGCCGAGCTTCCGGACAACCTGTTCTGATTCCCGCGGCCCCAATCAACCCCCAACAGGAAATCAGGAGGACTGACGGGTGAAATTCGCCCATTTTTCCCATGTGTGGAGCCGTCAGGGTATGACGGCCCATGACCGGTACGAGCAACTCTGGCGCGAGTTGGCCCTTGCCGACGACTTGGGCTTCGATTACGGCTTTACCGTGGAGCACCACTTCAACCCCGCTGAAAGCTTGATGCCCTCACCCACCCTCTATTGCGCTGGGGCCGCAGCCCACACCAAGAACCTCCGTCTCGGTCCGCAGGGCTTCATCCCGCCCCTCTACGACCCCATCCGGCTAGTCGAAGAAGTCGCCGTCCTCGACAACCTCACCAACGGCCGCTTGGAGATTGGCTTGGTATCCGGCGTCCTGCCTGAGTTCTTCCAACACCTAGCCGGGGCCGACTTCGAGAACCGTGGTGCCCTCACCCAGGAGATTATTCCTCTCTTCAAAACAGCCTACGGCAGCGAAGGTGCTTTCAGCTTCAAGAGCCAGTTCCGCGAATACAACGACGTGACCCTGTCGGTGAAGCCCCTGCAGCAACCCCACCCGCCCATCTGGAGGCAGACCCGCGATCCCTACACCCTGACCCAGCTTGCCAAGGAAGGCAGCCATACCGGGTTCATCTTCCTCTACCCTCGCGACATCGTGGCCCCCCGATACCGCGTCTTCCTCAAGCAGTGGGAAGAGGCTGGCAATCCCGGCAAACCCAATATCGGCTACTGGACGATGGTCTATGTCGACGAGGACGAGGAGGCAGCCATCGCCAAGGCCACCGAGCACATCCTCCACTCCATGCGGGTGACCTTCCGGCATGGCTGGGACAATCCGGGCATGAACCAGGAGGCCCTCCACGCCACTGCCGCCTCTAGGGGAGAGACACGGGTCATTGAAATTGCCAAGAACTTGGGCAACATGGAGTATCTGCTGAACAACAACCTGATATTCGTGGGTTCACCGGAAACCGTGACCCAGCGAATCCGCGATGCCGCTCACGAGGGCATGTTCAACACCATGATGTGCGAGTTCAACATCGGCTCCATCCCCGAGGAGGACTTGATGCGCTCCATCCGCCTCTTCGGGACCCAAGTGATGCCCGCCCTGCGAGACTTGGAAGTATATTAGAATTATCCAATCAAGGGATACCTTTGGCAGTTTGTGGGGACGATCATGGCCAGCATCGAAGAACGCGTCAGTCGGTTGGAGGGTGGGTACGAACACTTGGCAACCAAGGCGGATATCTCCGATGTGAAGACCGAGATCGCCGACGTGAAAACCGAGATCGCCGATGTAAAGACCGAAATCGCGAAGTCACAGGCGGCCACCATCAGGTGGATGATTGGCTTGGTCGGCGTCTTCGCAGGCATCGTAATTGCTGTTGACCGCCTGCTGGGGTGATGGCAGGCGAGACCATGCGGCAGCCTCTCGCCTGCTCAATAGCGACGGAACAAGGGGGGAGACATACACATGCGCAGTATTGACGTCCATGCCCATCTGGTGCCCAAGCGCTGCCTTGATGCGTTTCAAGCAGGCAGTGACTGGCATGGAGTTATCCTTGGCAAGGACGACAAGGGAATCGATGTAATCCACAACCGCTCGGAGCGCTGGCGCCTCGACGGCCGTCTGCAGTGGGGCCCCGAAGAGCGCATCTGCGACATGGACTCCTTGGGCGTGGATATGCAGGTCGTATCGATATATCCCCTGCTCTACAGCTATGATGCCGACGCGAGCGACGCCGTTGCCATTTCCCGCGAGACCAACGACGAGATTGCCTCCATGATTTCCGGCAGGCCCGACAGGTTCTCCGGCTTGGCAAACCTCCCCATGCAGGATGTGGGGGCCGCCATTGCCGAGATGGAGCGGGCAGTGGGCACCCTCGGACTGAAGGGCGTGATGATTGACGACACCGTTAACGGACGCCGGTTCGACGACCCCGAATTCCTCCCCTTCTTTCAAGCTGCCGAACAGGCAGGCGCCCTCGTCATGTTCCACCAAGGCGGCCGCACCATCGTCACCGACCGCATCCCCCGCTACCACCTGCCCAACACCGTGGGCAACCTCGCCGAACGCAGCCTCACGTTCGCTCACTTGGTCTTGGGCGGCGTGATGGACAAGTGCCCAGATTTGAAGGTGCTGTTATGCCATGGTGGAGGGTATATCCCCTACACCATTGAGCGCATTGACGACGGCTGGCAAAACCGTCCCTTCGTACGGGCCAACTCCAGCCAGCCACCCAGTGCCTATCTGCGCCGCTTTTATTACGACACCATCACCCAGAGCGACGCCACCCTTCGCTTCCTCATAGACAAGGTGGGCGCGGACCGGGTTGTGCTGGGCACCGACTGGCCCGCCGACATGTGCATCGACTGGCCCGTGTCATGGCTGCTTGGTCTGGAAAACCTCAGCGACGACGAGAAGGAACTAATCCTTCATAAGAATCTGGAAGACCTGCTGGGCCTCTAGTAACCAACGAAAGAGTTTACGGAGGGTCGCCGAATGCGACATATCGACATCCACGCCCATCTGCTGCCCCAATGTGCGTGGCGGGCTTTCGACGCCGGTCAGGAGTGGTACGGCTTCAAATACGAGGCAGGGCAGGGATTGGGCTCCACCGTCAGTCCTGTCAGGCGGGACGTCATCCCAACTGCCAAGCTGAAATTCACCCCGGAAGAACGCATCCAGGACATGGATTCCCTCGGCGTGGATGTCCACGTGGTCTCCATGGCCACCGCTTGGTTCGGACATCACCTTAACTCCGAGGAGGGCCTGAAACAGGCCCGCGAGGTCAACGACGAAATCGCCTCCATGTCCAAGCAGCACCCCACTCGCTACGCCGGACTGGCCACTCTCCCCACCCAGGACGTCCCCGCTTCTATCAATGAACTGGAGCGGGCGGTCAACGTGCTGGGCTTGAAAGGCGCCGAGGTCGACACGGTCGTCAACGGCCACTCTTGGGACGAGCCCCAATTCCTGCCCCTGTTCAAGGCCGCTGAGGAGATGGGCGCCATCATGTTCTTCCACCCCCATCCTCAGGACAACATCGTCTCCTCCGCTTCCAACCCCTACACGTTGGGGAACCTGTTCGGCGTGCTCGTAGAAGACGTGCTTACCTATTGCGCCTTGGTATTCGGCGGGGTTATGGAGAAATGCCCCAACCTGAAGGTCTGCATCGCTCACGGTGCAGGCCCCGCGTGCTACGGCATGGGGCGCTTGGACCGTGGCTGGCAGGTACGCAGCGAGGCGCGTGCGCATATCAGCAAGCCACCCAGCCACTACATCCCACGCATCTACTACGACACGGTGTCCCCCAGCGAGGCAGCCGTCCGCTTCCTCATCGATCAAGTGGGGATAGACCGGGTGGTCCTGGGCAGCGACTGGCCCTACGTGCCATGGGATCCCTCTCCCGGCGGGTGGATTGAGAGCTTGGAGAGCCTGACTCCGGAAGAGAAGGAAAAGATTCTGTACAAGAACCTCGAAGAGCTACTGGGGATTTAGCCAGGAGGTGAGTATGACCCGGCCAATAGTAATATCCTCCGACTCCCACGTATTCGAGCCTCCCGACTTGTGGACGACCCGCATCGACTCCGAGTTCAAGGAGCGGGCCCCCCACATGCGAAATGTCGACGGCTTGGACCGCCTCTTCGTCGAGGGTGACCAGTTCCTTGCGGGCATCGGCCTCATTTCCGGTGCAGGGATGCGCTTCGAGAACCCCGAAGACATTCAACACGAAGGGCGCTTTGAGGACGTGCACATAGGAGGCTATGAGCCGAGCGAGCACATCCGTGACATGAAGACCGATGGCGTCTCAGCCGAAATCCTCTACCCCTCCCAAGGCCTCTTCTATTTCAGGGTGCAGGACTCCGAGTTGCTGTCCGCCATCTTCCGCGCCTACAACGACTGGCTTGTGGACTTCTGCAGCACCCACCCCAAGCAGCTCAAGGGCATCGCCATGATCAACCTAGACGACGTGGAAGACGGGATGCGCGAGCTATCCCGCGCGGCCAAGATGGGCATGCCCGGGGCCATGATCAGCGAGTACCCGCCCGAGGAGCGCCGCTACGACCTCCCCGAATACGAACCCTTCTGGGCCTTGGCCCAAGACCTGAACATGCCCCTGAGCCTGCACACTGCCACCAGCAGGGTGGGAAACAACCGGGGCGCAGGCCCCGACTCAGTGCGAGTCGCCAGCAATCGCGCCAACAAGGTCTTCCTCCCCTCCACATCCCTGTGCGACATGATTTTCGCAGGTGTGTTCGACCGCTACCCCAACCTCAAAGTCGCCATCGTCGAGTTTGAACTGGCGTGGGCGGCCCACCTGCTCGGCACCATGGACTACACCTACATTGAGCGCCAGAAGGAAGCCTCCTACCGCTTCAGAAACGACATGATGCCCAGCGACTTCTTCCGCCAGAACGTCTACCTCAGCTTCCAGGAAGACCAAATCGGCATCCGCCTGCGGGACGTCATAGGAGTCGACAGCCTGATGTGGGGCTCCGACTACCCCCACGCCGAGGCCACCTTCCCCCGCTCCATGGAGATATTGGACGAAATCCTCGAGGGCGTGAACGACGACGAACGCGCCAAGATCGTGGGCCTGAACGCGGCCCGCCTCTACGACTTCGACCTAGAGGCCCTAGCGAAAGTCTAGGACTAAACCGGCAGCAACGGCTCCGTGATATTGGCCGGCAGGTCAATATCGAAGGCATTCGCGTTCAGGGCCAGTATCCGGTAGTAGCCCATAAACGTGGTGAACTCGGTGAGCGCTCGTGCCCCGAATTGCTCCAAGGCAGCACTAAAAGTGGCATCGCTCACCTTGTGTTCCACGCAAACTTCCAAGCCATAGCGCACCGCGACTGCCTCGTCGGCAGGCACCGATTCGGGCAAGGATTGCCTGTCCCGTAGCGAGTCAACAGTGGCATCGCTCAACCCAGCCTGACGTCCCAAGGCAGCATGTGCATTCCAGACGAACTGGCAGTCCATGGTTCGCGCTGCGATGAGCATGGCCAGCTCGCGTATCTTCTGGGGAAGTTCCGACTCCTTCCGCAGATACTCGGCCAGATTATTGGCGCGCAGCGCCATCTCCGGGCTGTTGGCCAACACGGAAGTGGGGCCGGACCCAAAGGCCCCGCCGAACGGTGCGGCTACTTCGTCATACGCTGCTCGATGCTCCGCAGGAACGTCTTCTCTCGTGGGTGCTGGTACGCGTCGTGGCATGTATCTACCTCTTTCTGCTTATCAGTCAGCCAATGATATTGATCCAGCTTTGGACGGGCAAAACTAATCGTCGCCCGCCCCAGCTTGTGACGGCTGCGGGCTGCGTCGGAACAGGCTTCGACTGGAAGTTGCAGGCTGCAACAGGGCCAAACTGGCCCCCTATCAGCAACACCATCACCACCATGAGGCTGGACACCCGGAAACCTGCTAGGAAGTAAGACTGGGCGGAAATCTCGGACAAGGCTTCAATGGATGCAGGCAGGGCCAACGCCAAAGCCCCCGCAGCAGCCGTCGCCCCCAATGCGTGCCCCAACTCACGAGTGGTCTCCAGCATTCCCGAAGCTACGCCCCGGTGTTCCAACGCCAGCGAGTTCATGATAGTTGCGTTGTTGATGGGATTGAACATGTTGGTTCCCACAGCAATGGGCAGCATCAACAGCGGCAGGGTCCAGAAGGGCATGTGGGGTACCAGTAGCCCTACCGCCAGGAATCCGCCAGCAATCAGTGCCATAGTGCCAGGACGCAGCAACCTCGGCTGGTAACGATCAAACACCCAACCTGCCACCATAGGCATGAAGATGCCCAGAGACTGGCTGGGCACCAGCACCACCGTCACCCAGAGGGGCGACATGCCGAATCCCTCCTCCACCACGATGGGTATCAGCGTCATCGTAGCCAGCATGGAGAAGTGGTAGGTCACGTTGGAGATGAGGGCCGTGGAGAACTGGCTCTGCCGGAAGTGCTTCATGTCGATGACCGGATTGGTCACACGCAACTCCACCAATACGAACACGATTAGAAGCACCACGAAAGCACCGTGCATAGGCAGGTGGTAGGTTAGTGCGTCCTCTGAAAGGAAAGTGTCCTCCCCGCCGTGCAGGTGATTACCCGACGCAATCAGCACCATGGCTGTGGCCACCAGCAGCAACCCGCCCAGCCAGTCGATCCTGCCCGTGGAGCCAGCGGCAGGAGGCGGAGGAGCATGACGCAGCATGGGCAGGCATGCTGCCATTGCCAGCACACCCAACGGAATGAAGCTGATGAAAATAAACCGCCAGTCCAGCAGTTGCAGGAACAGGCCAAACATCGCAAGCCCGGCCAGGGTGCCGAACCGGGCCCCCATGATGGGCACGGCGAAAGCGCGCCCACGCTCTTCCGGCGGGAAGGTGGCCGCTAGAATAGCATTGGAATTGCCGAGTATCATTGCCGAGCCCAAGCCCGCCACACCGCGCCACAACACCACTTGCCACAAATCCTGTGAGAGCGCTATCAGGCCCGAACCGATGGTGGAGGCCAGGATCCCCAAAAAGAAGACCCTGGCATGACCATACCGGTCTCCAAGACGGGCC